>CAVWBQ010000024.1:0-143439 GCA_963753225.1 uncultured Actinomycetota bacterium
GGGCCTCGATGTTCACCTTGAACATGGCGTCGGCCACCGCGGCCTTGTCGTGCGGGTCGCCCGACGCGACCAGCGCGGCGTAGGCGGTCTCGAAGAGGCTGTAGTTGGACAGCGCCTGCACCCACTGCTGGCCGGTGGCCGCCTCGTACTGGTCGGCGATCTGCTGGCAGGTCTCCCCGGTGAGCGAGGACTTCCACGGCATGTTGGGCGTCCACCAGGCATCGGTGGCGACGTTGTTGACCAGGCTGCCGAGCGCCTTGACGTCCGACGGGAACAGCAGCACCTTGGCCACCGTGGCCAGCTTTGGCTTGTAGCCCTGCTGGGCGGCCTGCTTCCACATCACGTTGAAGTCGGGTGGCAGCGGCACGTTGGTGAAGAAGTCGCAGTTGTGCGCCTTGAACTGATTGATCATCGAGGAGTAGTTGGTCAGCCCGTCGGTGTAGGCCGGCGGGTCGATCAGGGTGTAGCCGGCCGGGTGGGCGAAGATCGGCCACGCGGCCCGGAAGGCGTTGCCGTCCGAGTCGTTCGGGAACGCGCAGCCGATGTTCTTATTGGTGCTCAGCTGCTTGTGGATCCTGTTCATCATGGCGATGAAGGCTTCGCACAGGTCGTTGACGCCGAGGAAGTACACCGTGGCCCACTTGGGCTTGAACGTGCTCTTGCCCGGGGTCGGGTTGCCGCCCAGGTTGGCATACCACGATTGCCAGGGCACGTTGCCGCAGATCACCGGCGTGCCCAGGGCTTCAGCCTTGGTCGCGACCGGGTTGACCGTCTCGGGCGTCGAGGAGGTCAGCAGCAGGTCCACCTTGTCCGACAAGATGGCCTGGCTGGCCAGGTCGCCGGCCCGGTTCGGATCGGACTGGGTGTCGTAGGACTTGACCGTGACCTTGTAGGTCTTGCCGCCGATCTTGAACCCGTTCTTGTACTGCGGCGTCTGGGCGATCTTGGTCATGATCCAGTTGTCCGGCGAGCCGAAGCCGGCCAGCGCCCCGGTGAGCGGGTGGATGAAGCCGATCACGATGTCCTTGGTGCCGCCGCCTCCCGTGCTGGAGGTGGAACCGCCGCTGGCGCCCTTGATGCTTGAGCAGGCCTCGAGCAGTCCGCCGCCTCCCACGATGGCCGCGCTGGCACCGGCCGTGCGCAGCACGCCGCGCCGGCTGATCGATCCCCCTAGACGCCCCCACGCTCGTGAGGATGTCGTCCCCCCAGGCCCCTCTGACGTGCTATCGGGCTGCGCAGTCTGGTCACTCATGTGCAATCGATCTCCCTTTGAGGTCGCGCCGACGGCGCGGGACCGCGTCTGAGGTGACACCGGCGACCCCTGCGGATGGACCCAGGGTGCTGCGGCGTCATGAGGCTAACATCACCTAAATCCCAATAAGAGAGCGCTGCGGGTGAAAGCGGAGTGCGCTCGGCCTCATCGGGTTCAGGGGGCCTCGGTGCGGGATGCCTAATATGCGGGCTCCTATCACTTCGTGAGAGTGCGCCCGCCCGCTGCGCCGATGGATTCGTGCGCTCTGCGAACGAACGTACAGATAAAGAACAGTATGGCAACGCTAGGATGCCCGTTTGGCGCGAGTCAACTTACGTTATGTAACTGTTTCAATCTGTGAGATTCCGAGGTCGGGGCACCTCCGGCCGCCTGGTAGACGCCTCATCCGTATCGCGCTGTGCGCCTCATCCGCCCCCACCCTCCTGTCCGGCCGATCCCGGCCGGCGCGCCCGCGCCCTGTGTTCCCGCATATCACCTACACCACGTGGGCACCCCGGGCATCAGATGCCTGGTTTGTCTCTTCTGTTCCCAGGATTCCCGGCGGAGAAGGCCCATGAACCTGGGTCCCTGACCGATGATTACTAAGCACGGCCGGTTGTCTGGCACAATGTGAGGCTGACCGCTAGGCCACGCGACGCCCTCTCCTCGTTCGCAGGGCCTGGCTCATCTGTGCGGTCCTGTCGGCTGTTCCCCGGTCGGCGCGGTTCCGCCGCATCGCATCTAAACGCTGGGAGAAGACCACAGCCGTGGCTGTCAAGATCAAGCTGAAGCGCCTGGGTAAAATCCGGGAGCCCTACTACCGGATCGTCGTAGCGGACGCACGCACCAAGCGCGACGGGCGCGCTATCGAGGAGATCGGCAAGTACCACCCGAAGGCCGAGCCCTCGTTCATCGAAGTGAACTCCGAGCGGGTGCAGCACTGGCTCTCGGTGGGCGCGCAGCCCACCAACCCGGTCCGCGTCCTGCTCAAGATCACCGGAGACTGGCAGAAGTTCACCGGGGAGCCTGGGGCCGAGGGCACTCTGCGCACGGCCGAGCCGCGCGCGGACAAGAAGGAGCGCTTCACGGCCGCGGCCAAGGAGAGCCTGGCCAGCAAGGAAGCCAAGGAAGGCGCCAAGGAGAGCAAGGCCGCGAGCAAGGCGTCCAAGCCCGCCAGGAGCAGTGCTGCCAAGGACAGTGCTGCCAAGGACAGGGCCCCGGCCGCCGAAGCCGTCGCCGCGCCGCGGACGCCGCGAGCGAGGCTGCCGCCGACGCCAAGCCGGCGGACGCGAAGCCCGAGGCAAAGGCTGCCGACGCGAAGCCCGCGGACGCGAAGCCCGAGGACGCCAAGCCCGCCGACGCGAAGCCCGCGGACGCGAAGCCCGAGGCAAAGGCTGACGACGCGAAGCCCGAGGCAAAGGCTGACGACGCGAAGCCCGAGGCAAAGGCTGACGACGCGAAGCCCGAGGCAAAGGCTGACGACGCGAAGCCCGAGGCAAAGGCTGACGACGCGAAGCCCGAGGCAAAGGCTGACGCCAAGGCCGCCGAGGGCGACTCGGGGAGCGGAGCCTGACGTGCTTGAGGAAGCCCTCGAGCACCTGGTCCGGGGCATAGTCCAGTACCCGGACGACGTCCAGGTCGCCAGCAGGATGCTGCGCCGGGGCAGCGTCCTCGAGGTGCGGGTGCATCCCGACGATCTCGGCAAGGTCATCGGCAGGGGCGGGCGCACCGCTCGCGCGCTGCGCACCGTGATCGGTGCCCTGGCGGCGGGTCGTTACGTCCGGATCGACCTGCTGGACGCCAACGAGGTCCGCTGACCCCGATGCGGGTAAACGTCGGCCGGGCTGGCCGTCCGCACGGGATCCGCGGCGAGGTGGTGATCGGGGTCAGGACGGACGAGCCTGACCTCCGCTTCGCCGTGGGCGCCAGCGTGGACGTCCGGAGTTCTACCGGCGACGGCCCCGATGATGACGGCACCGGCGGCGGGCGGCTGACGGTCGCCTCGGCGCGCTGGCACTCGGGACAGCTGCTGGTCGCGTTCGACGGGATCACCGACCGGACCGCGGCCGCCGAGCTGACCGGCAGCTGGCTGAGCGTGGATTCCAGCCAGCTGCCGGACACCGGCGACCCGGACGAGTTCCGCGACTACGAGCTGATCGGCCTGTCCGTGCGGACGTGCGCCGGCGACCAGGTGGGCGTGGTCACCGACGTGCTGCACTACGGCCAGGACCTGCTGGTGGTGCGGCGCGAGGACGTCCCTGGCGGCGAGTGCCTCGTGCCGTTCGTGAAGGCGATGGTGCCCGAGGTCGACCTGTCGGCCGGCGTCGTGGTCATCGACCCGCCCCCCGGGCTGCTCGACCCCGCCCAGGCGCAGGAATAAGGAGAGGGCGTGGGGCTGCGCATCAACATCGTCACGATCTTCCCTGAGTACTTCGGCAGCCCGCTCGGGGTGTCGCTGATCGGGAAGGCGGCGAGCCGGGGCGACATCGACTTCCGCGTGCACGACCTGCGCCGCTGGGCCAGGGATGTCCACCACACCGTGGACGACGTCCCGTTCGGCGGCGGCCCCGGCATGGTGATGAAGCCGGACGTCTGGGGCGACGCGCTCGACGAGATCGTCCCCGCTGGCGGCGGGGACGCGCGGCTGGTCGTCCCGACGCCTAGCGGGGTGCCGTTCTCTCAGGACATCGCGGCCAGGTACTCGGCCGAACCGCGGCTGGTGTTCGCCTGCGGGCGTTACGAGGGCATGGACGGCCGGGTCGTCGAGGCGATGCGTGACCGGATTCCGGTGGACGAGGTGAGCATCGGCGACTACGTGCTGGCCGGCGGGGAGGCCGCCGCCCTGGTCATGATCGAGGCGGTGGGACGGCTGCTGCCGGGCGTCCTGGGCAACGCGTCCTCGGCCGGTGACGACTCGTTCGGCGGCGACGCGGATCCGGAGGGTGCCATGCGCGGGCTGCTCGAAGGCCCGGTCTACACCAGGCCACGGGCCTGGCGGGAGCGCGAGGTGCCCGAGGTGCTGCTGTCCGGCAACCACGCCGCGATCGCCCGCTGGCGCCGGGACATGGCCCTGCGCAGGACCGCCGCGCACCGGCCCGACCTCATCGGGGCCCTGAGCGACCTGGATCGCCGCGACCGGGAGGTGCTGGCCGAGGCTGGCTTTCCGGTTAGTGCCGAAGATATGGCACACTGAAGTCCGCTGTCTTTTCAGGCACCGGGCCCCGGGACCTCCGAGAGGTCCCGCTGGCGTAAGCCGGTTGCGGGTGCCGCAACGACCACCACCGAGGAAACCGCTGTCATGCATACCGCGATTGCCGAAATCGAGCAGGCCCAGACCCGGTCCGACATCCCGGACTTCCGGCCGGGGGACACGCTCAAGGTTCACGTCCGGGTCACCGAGGGGAACCGCTCGCGGATCCAGGTGTTCCAGGGCGTGGTGATCCGGCGCCAGGGCAGCGGGTCCCGGGAGACGTTCACCGTCCGCAAGGTCAGCTACGGCGTGGGCGTCGAGCGGACCTTCCCGGTACACAGCCCCTCGATCGACAAGATCGAGCCGGTCACCCGGGGCCGGGTGCGCCGGGCCAAGCTGTACTACCTGAGGGATCTGCGCGGCAAGGCGGCCCGCATCAAGGAGCGTCGCGACCAGACCGGCAGCTGACGCCAGGCGATGGATGACCAGCAAGATCCTGGCACTCTCGCCCCGTCTCCCGCCTCCGAGCCGGATGCCGACTCCAGTGAAGCGGAGCCGGACGAGGACGCTCCCGCCGCCAAGAAGGCCAAGAAGGCCAAGAAGCAGAAAAGCTTCGGCCGCGAGCTGCTGACCATCGTCGTGGCGGCCGCCATCCTCACCCTGCTGGTGAAGGCGTTCATCATCCAGGTGTACCGGATCCCGTCGGCGTCGATGGAGAACACCCTCGAGGTCGGCGACCGGGTCCTGGTGAACAAGGTCGTCTATCACTTCCGCGGCATCGCCCGCGGCGACATCGTCGTGTTCAGCGGGCAGGACTCGTGGGGCCCCGACGCCCCGCCGCCGTCCAGCAACCCGGTGGTCAGGGTCTTCGACGACGCGCTGTCCGGACTCGGGCTGCACAGCGACCAGACCTTCTACATCAAGCGGGTCATCGGCCTGCCCGGCGACCACGTGGCCTGCTGCACCGACGGGAAGGTCACGGTCAACGGGGTCCCGCTGACCGAGGGTCAGTACCTGTTCGCCGGTGACGCGCCCTCTGCCTTCAAGTTCAGCGATGTCGTCCCGCCCGGGCACCTATGGGTCATGGGCGACCACCGCGGCGACTCCGACGACTCGCGCTACCACTCCGGTGATCCCGGCAACGGCACGATCCCGGAGAACCAGGTCGTCGGGCGGGCGTTCCTGATCGTCTGGCCGCCATCGCAGCTCCGCGACCTGCCCATCCCGACGACCTTCGGCCAGGCCGCGCTGCACGCGGGCGCCGCGGGCGCCGCCGTGCTCAACACCGGTGAATCCGCGCTGGCCGCCGCCCCGGTGGCGGGAGCGGCCGGTATCCTCGCGGCCCCCGTGCTCCTGCTCCGCCGACGCCGTCGGCGCTAGCCCTCTAGCATGCGGAAATGCGGATAAGCCGGGCAATTGCCCGGCTTATCCTACGCGCCGCGGTGGCCCGGGCCTGGCGATCCGGCGGCCGGGTTTTGGCGCTAAGCTCGATTCAATGACGGTGAACCCCGACGAGGGGCGCGGGTTTGCGTGAGCCGTCTGGATCCGGTGCCCGCGAGGGTCGGCCTGCCGAGGTCGCGGCCCAGCCAAGCGGTGCGCGAACGGAAGGGGCGCAGATGAGCGGCGCTGGCCGTGGCGTGACGCCGGGGGCCGAGCCAGAGGCCGGCCAGGGCGAGAGCGCCGCGTCACCCGAGCCCGAGCAGGCCCGGTCGTCCAGCGCGGACAACGGAGCCGAGGCGCCCGGGCAGGCCAAGGCCGAATCAAAGGCCGAGTCCAAGGCTGAGTCGAGCGGTCCAGCGGAGGATGGCGACGGCACGGCGCCAGACGGCAACCCAGACGGCAACCCGGACGGCAACCCGGACGGCAACACTGCGCCGCCGGCCGGCGAGGCCGGCTCCGGCGGGCCGAAGCCGGCCGCCCGCCGCGGGCGCAGGAAGCGGTCGTTCTGGCGTGAGTTCCCGATCCTGGTCGTCATCGCCCTGCTGCTCGCGGTCGTCATCAAGACCTACGCGATCCAGGCCTTCTTCATCCCGTCCGGGTCGATGGAGAACACGCTCGAGATCAACGACCGGGTGCTGGTCAACAAGCTCGTCTACGACGTCCGCGGCATTCACCGCGGCGACATCGTGGTCTTCAACGGGGACGGCTCGTGGGACCCGGGCACGGTGCCCACGGACACCAACTTCGTGGTGAAGTTCGCCCAGGGATTTGCCAGCATGTTCGGCTTCGGGCACCCCGGAGACATCCTCATCAAGCGGGTCATCGGACTGCCCGGCGACAAGGTGGCCTGCTGCGACGCGCAGGGCCGGGTCACGGTCAACGGCGTCCCGCTCATCGAGGGGTCCTACCTGTACCCCGGCGATACCCCCTCCGAGATCAGGTTCAACATCGTCGTCCCGCCCGGCCGGCTGTGGGTCATGGGCGACCACAGGCTCATCTCCGACGACTCCCGGAGCCACCTCGGCAATCCTGGCGGCGGTACGGTCCCGGAAAGCGCCGTGGTCGGCCGGGCCTTCGTCATCATCTGGCCGCCCAGCCGGTGGCGGATCCTGCCGATTCCCGCCACCTTCGAGCAGCCCAAGCTGAGCGCCGCCGACCCTTCGACCCCTCCGGCGACCCGGGACACCGCCGGCCTGCTGTCGGCCCGGCTCGAGCCCTCCAGCCCGGCTCTGCCGCTGGCCCTCGGCTTCGCCGCGGCCGTCCCGGTCACCTGGCTGCAACGCCGGGCCCGGCTGCGGTTCGCCCGCCGCCGCGCTGGCCGCCGTACTGGCCGCCGTCCGCCCTCCGCGTAACCCCACGCCGTGGTCCCTCCCAGGTGGGTCGATGACTCATCGGTCCGGCTAGAACAGGACCGACGGCACATTGACCTCATTCGGCAGGGCAGCGGGACACCAGCCTGGCCTGGTTGTCATGGGCTGCTTGTCCGCGTGACCCCGGCATCTGGCGTACCCTTCCCAGTGTCATGACCCGCCATCCTGGGGTGCCGCCCGCCAGCAACCGGCCCTCGCGGGCCGCCGAACCCCCTCTGGCCCCTTCAGACCCGCCGGTCTCGTTCCGCAACCTGTACCCCAGGTATCCGGGCTATACGCCCCGGCGGGACGGCGGGCTCGGCGCGTACGAAACCGTGCTCGGCCGGGCCGGGTTCGCGCCCGTCGCCGGCATCGACGAGGCCGGCCGGGGAGCATGCGCGGGACCGCTCGTGGTGGCGGCCGTGGTGCTCGATCCGGCCAGCATCAGGCGGATGCCCGGGCTGGCCGACTCCAAGCTGCTCACCCCCCAGGCCAGGGAGGAGGCCTACGCCGAGGTGCTCCGCCGCGCCATCGACTGGCATGTCGTGGTCATCGGCGCCGACCAGATCGACGCCACCGGGCTGCACGTGTGCAACGTCTCCGGCATGCGCCGCGCCTTCGCGGGCCTGCGCAGCAAGCCCGGGTTCGTCCTTACCGACGGCTTCCCGGTCCGCGGCCTCGGCGTCCCCGGGCTCGCGGTCTGGAAGGGCGACCGGGTCACCGCCTCGGTCGCGGCGGCCTCCGTGGTGGCCAAGGTCAGCCGGGACAGGATGATGCGGGACCTGCACGAACGTTATCCCCTATACGGCTTCGACCGGCACAAGGGATACGTCACCGATGAGCACGTCGCCGCCCTGACTGAGCACGGGCCGAGCCCGGTACACCGGTACTCGTTCGTGAACGTGACCCGTGCGGCGGGCGTGGCGGCCCCGGTGGCGCCCGCGGACCCGGCGGAACTGCTGGACCCCGCTGAGCTGCCCGGCGACGCCGATCCCGTCGTCGCCGGCCCGCTCGGGGCGCTGGTGGCTGCGGGGTTGGGCCCGGCGGCTGCGCCGGGGGAGAACGAGAGGAGAATGGACTCATGAGCGCGGAGGACCTCGAGAAGTACGAGGCGGAGATGGAGCTCCAGCTCTACCGCGAGTACCGCAACGTCGTCGGGTTGTTCACGCACGTGGTCGAGACCGAGCGCCGGTTCTATCTCACGAATGACGTGGAGCTAAACGTACGGTCAAGTGACAACGGTGAGGTCTTCTTCGAGGTTACGATGCGGGATGCCTGGGTCTGGGACATGTACCGCCCGGCAAGGTTCGTCAAGAACGTGCGCGTGGTCACCTTCAAGGACGTCAACATCGAGGAACTGGCCAAGGCCGACCTTGAGGTGCCAGAGGAAAAGCCGGACTTCCCGGCGTAGCTTGCGTGGGCGGAGGGGCGATGTTCGGGCTTCCCGACGGGGTTAAGGCATGCCTATTCGACATGGATGGCGTGGTCACCCAGACAGCGGTCGTGCACGCGGCGGCGTGGAAAGAGATGTTCGACGAGTTCCTCCGCGCCCGCGCCGAGAGCAACAGGACCGAGTTTGTCCCGTTCGACGCCCACGCCGAGTACGACGCCTATGTCGACGGCAAGCCGCGGCTGGACGGCACCAGGTCCTTCCTCGAATCCCGGGGCATCGAACTGCCTGAGGGCAAGCCGGACGACCCGCCGGGAACGCCGACCATCTACGGCCTGAGCAACCGCAAGAACGACCTGGTGCTGGCGAAGCTGTCCCAGGGAGGCGTTCAGGTCTACGAGGGAACCGTCACCTACATCCGTTCGGTAAGGGAAAAGGGGATCGCGACGGCGATCGTGTCCTCCAGCGCCAACACCAGGCAGATCCTTGATTCCGCCGGGCTGGCCGATCTGTTCGACGTGCGGGTGGACGGCCTGACCGCGACCGAGCGCGGGCTGCGCGGCAAGCCGGCCCCCGACACGTTCCTGGCCGCGGCGACCGAACTCCGCCTGACGGCCAGCCAGGCGGCCGTGTTCGAGGACGCGCTGGCCGGAGTCGAGGCGGGCCGGGCCGGTCACTTCGCGCTCGTAGTGGGCGTGGACCGGGTCGGCCAGGCCGACGGGCTCGCCAAGCACGGGGCCGACATCGTGGTCAAGGACGTCGCGGAACTCCTCGGCAAGGACGCCAGATGATCAAGCAGTCGGCCTACGGGACTGAGCCCTGGCGGCTGGTCGAGAAGGAACTCGACCTCGACCTGCTGGCCCAGAGCGAGTCGATCTTCGCCCTGTCCAACGGGCACATCGGGCTGCGCGGCAACCTCGACGAGGGGGATCCGCACGGGCTCCCAGGCAGCTACCTGAATTCGGTGTACGAGGTCCGGCCGCTGCCCTACGCCGAGGCGGGGTACGGCTTCCCCGACGACGGGCAGACCGTCATCAACGTCACCAACGGCAAGATCATCCGGCTGCTCGTGGACGACGAGCCGTTCGACATCAGGTACGGCACGCTGCACTCGCACCAGCGCATCCTGGACCTGCGGGCGGGCACGCTGACCCGCGAGGTGGACTGGTCGTCCCCGGCCGGGGCCAGGATCAAGGTCACGTCGCAGCGGATCGTGTCGCTGACCCAGCGCGCCATCGCCGCGATCAGCTACACGGTCGAGCCGGTGGACGCGAAGCTGCGGCTGGTGCTGCAGTCCGAGTTGGTCGCGAACGAGGAACTGCCCAGGCGGGGCAAGGATCCCCGGCTGTCCGCCGTCCTGGAGAACCCGCTGATCGGCGAGGAATCCCAGTGCTCCAACGACACCGGGCCCGCCCGGGCGCTGCTGGTGCACAGGACGCGTGCCAGCGGGCTGCGGATCGCGGCCGGGATGTCCCACGCGGTCACCGGTCCGGCGAAGATGGCGAACCGGGTCGAGTCCTATCCCGACCTGGCCCGGTTCACCGTCGCGACCGAGGTTGCCCCCGGCGAGAAGGTGCAGATCGTCAAGTTCATCGGCTACGGCTGGTCGAGCGAGCGGTCCCGGCCCGCCCTCATCGACCAGGTGGTCGGGGCGCTCGCGGCGGCCCATCTGACCGGCTGGGACGGCCTGCTGGCCGAGCAGCGCGCCTACCTGGACGAGTTCTGGGAGGGCGCCGACGTCGAGCTTGACGGCGACGCCGAGATCCAGCAGGCGGTGCGTTTCGGGCTGTTCCACATCCTGCAGGCCGGGGCGCGGGCCGAGTACCGGCCGATCGCCGCGAAGGGGCTGACCGGGACCGGCTACGACGGGCACACGTTCTGGGACACCGAATCCTTCGTGCTGCCGGTGCTCATGTACACGCAGCCGTCCGCCGCGGCCGACGCGCTGCGCTGGCGGCACCTGGTCCTGGACGAGGCCAGGCGGCACGCGGCCGACCTCGGCCTGGCGGGGGCCGTATTCCCGTGGCGGACGATCCGAGGCCAGGAGTGCTCCGGCTACTGGCCCGCGGGGACCGCGGCGTTCCACATCAACGCCGACATCGCCGACGCGGCCATCCGCTACATGGACGCCACCGAGGACGCCGACTTCGAGCAGGAGGTCGGCCTCGAGCTGCTGGTCGAGACCGCGCGCCTGTGGCGGTCGCTCGGCCAGCACGACGCCACCGGCCGGTTCAGGATCGACGGCGTGACCGGGCCGGACGAGTACAGCGCGGTCAAGGACAACAACATCTACACCAACCTGATGGCGCAGCGGAACCTGGCCTGCGCCGCCGACCTGGTGGTGAAGCTGCCCGACGCGGCCGAGAAGCTGGGGGTGACGACCGAGGAGGCAGCGTCCTGGCGTGACGCCGCGGCGGCGATGTACATCCCGTTCGACGAGCGCCTCAACGTGCACCCGCAGCACGAGGGGTTCACCGACTACGCCCGGTGGGACTTCAAGAACACCCCCGAGGACCACTACCCGCTGCTGCTGCACTACCCCTATTTCCAGCTCTACCGCAAGCAGGTCGTCAAGCAGGCGGACCTGGTGCTGGCCATGTACCTGCGCCCGGACGCGTTCACTCCCGAGGAGAAGGCCAGGAACTTCGCCTACTACGAGCCGCTCACCGTGCGCGACTCCTCCCTGTCGGCATGCACGCAGGCGGTGGTGGCCGCCGAGGTCGGCCAGCTCGATCTCGCCCACGACTACCTGGCCGAGGCCGCGCTGATGGACCTGAGGGACGTCGAGCACAACACCTCCGACGGCGTGCACATGGCGTCGCTGGCCGGGGCGTGGATGGCGCTGGTGGCCGGGTTCGGCGGCATGCGAGCGGGCGCCGGGTCGCTGACTTTCAGCCCGCGGCTGCCCGGCGGCATCGCGGAGCTGAGGTTCCGGCTGCGCTACCGGGGCCGCAGGCTGCGCGTGACGATCACCTCCCGCCGCGCCAAGTACGAGCTGCTCGACGGCGAGCCGCTGCCCGTCGTGCACCACGGCAAAGAATTCCAGCTGGGGACCAAGACCGCGGAACGGGAGATCCCGCAGGTGACCGCCGGCCCGCGGCCCGAGCAGCCGCCCGGCCGTTCCCCCTACAGCCGCGCCAGCACCTGAGCTGTCCGCGCCGGAGCCCGACAAGGCCCCGGGCGGATTAGACCACCAGGCACCGACATTTCCGGGCTGCCTTTCCACCATCACGCCCCACGTCGCCGGCCATTCCACAGCCGCCGATGCCGCCGCGCGGGGCACCGGAGGTTCCGGCGAATCTCGGAGCCGGAGGTGATGGCGATGCACGCCAAGGACGTGCTCGGCAGGTCCGGTGAGCAAGCGGCGGCGGAGTACCTGGAGTCATGCGGCCTGCGGATCCTGGACCGCAACTGGCGCTGCGCCGCCGGCGAGATCGACATCGTGGCCGTCGACCGGCATGCGCTGGTGGTCGTCGAGGTCAAGGCCAGGACCGGGCTGCGGTACGGCAGCCCGCTCGAAGCCGTCAGCCGGGCCAAGCGGGCCCGGCTCCGCCGGCTAGCTGTGCAATGGCTCAACGCCCACGGCGTCCGGTTCGATCAGGTCCGCATCGACGTCGTCGGCCTGGTCTACGACGGCACCGGCGGGTTCTCCGTCGAGCACATCCGGGGAGTGGGCTAGCCGTGCCGCTGGCCCGTACCTACTCGGTCGCCGTGATCGGGGTGACGGGGCACGTGGTCGAGATCGAAGCCGACATCGCCAACGGGCTGGTCGGGATGATCCTGGTCGGCTTGCCCGACACCGCACTACGGGAAGCGCGGGACCGGATCAGGGCCGCGATCGCCAACAGCGGCGAGCAGTGGCCGCAGCGGAAGATCACGGTCGGGCTGTCCCCGGCCAGCCTGCCCAAGCGGGGCAGCTGGTTCGACCTGGCCATCGCGATCGGGATCCTCGCCGCGGCGGGCAAGGTGCCAAAGGCGGCGGCCGCCGGGGTCATGTTCTTCGGCGAACTGGGCCTCGACGGCCGGCTGCGGCCGGTCTGCGGCGTGCTGCCCGCGGTGGCCAGCGCGGTGGAGAAAGGGTTCGGCAAGGTCATGGTGGCCGAGCAGAACGCGGCGGAAGCCGCCCTGGTGCCCGGCGTGCGCGTGATCGCGGCCGACAGCCTGACCATGGCGGCGGACTGGCTTCGCGGCCGGCCGGGCCGCGATGGCCGTCCCGCCGCGGTCGAGTACCGGGGCGGCCAGGACCTGCCCGGTCACCGCGGGCCCGGCGGCGGACCCGCCCCCGACGGGGACGCCAGGGCGGCAGGCCCGGACGCCGCGATGAAGCCCGATCTCGCCGAGCTGCTCGGCCAGTCGATGGCACGGCGGGCCGCCGAGGTCTGCGCCGCCGGCGGTCACCACCTGTCGCTGCTCGGGCCGCCCGGAGCGGGCAAGACCATGCTGGCCGAACGGATTCCCACCATCTTGCCCAGGCTCGACCGGGCCGCGGCGTTCGAGGTCACGGCCATCCATTCGGTGGCCGGAAACCTGCCCGCGCAGGTCCCGCTGCTGGAAGACCCGCCCTTTCTCGCACCGCACCATACTGCGACCAAGGCGGCCATCGTAGGCGGCGGCAGCGGAGTGATCCGCCCCGGATCGGCCTCGCTGGCGCACCGGGGTGTGCTGTTCCTCGACGAGGCGCCCGAGTTCGCCAGGGACGTCCTGGACGCGCTGCGCCAGCCGCTGGAAGCGGGTGAGGTGGTGGTGGCTCGTTCGGGTGTCACGGCCAGGTTCCCGGCCAGGTTCACCCTGGTCCTGGCCTCCAACCCGTGCCCGTGTGCCCGGGTGGCCGGCCCGGCTGAGGGCTGCAGCTGCAGCCCGGCCACGCGCCGCCGGTATCTGGGGCGGATCTCGGGCCCGCTGCTCGACCGGGTCGACGTGAAGATCGAGCTCGAGCCGGTGAGCCGCAAGGAGTTGCTGAGCGACCGGAGCTTCGCCGAATCGAGCCTGACCGTGGCGCGGCGGGTGGTCCAGGCCAGGGAGCGGGCCGCCCACCGGCTGCGGGGCACTCCGTGGCAGCTCAACGGCGAGGTGCCCGGATCGGCGCTGCGCCGCACCTGGCCGCCGGCTCCCGGTTCGCTGGCCGTGCTCGAGCGTTCCCTGGAGCGGGGCCTGGTCACCGCCCGCGGCGTCGTCAAGATCGTCCGCGTCGCCTGGACCCTCGCGGACCTCGGGGGCCGGCCCCGCCCGACGGGCGACGACTGCGACGCGGCGCTGGGCCTGTGGCTCGGGGTGCGGCGGTGAGCGGCACCCCTTCGCCGCACGTGCCCCTCAGCCGGGACAAGCTGGCCCGGGCCGCGCTCACCTACCTGGCCGAGCCCGGCGATCCCGCGCTCGGCGCCCTGCTCGCGATCTGCTCACCGGCCGAGGTGGTGGCCGCGATCAAGGCGGACATGCTGCCCGGCACCGGCCCCGGCTGCGGCGACACGCCCGCCAGCCGGACCGCGCTCGACCGTGCGCTCGGCCGCTGGCGCGCCCGCCTGCCCGGGCTGCCGGACGACGAGCGGATCGCGGACACAAGCCGCGACGGCATCAGCCTGACCTGCCCCGGCGACGCCGACTGGCCCGCCGCGCTCGACCATCTCGGCCAGGGCCGCCCTTACGGGCTGTGGCTCCGCGGGCACATGGACCTGCGCTTTGCCTGCTCGCGATCGGTCTCCATGGTGGGATCGCGGGCCGCCACGAGCTACGGCGGGCACGTGGCCGGCGAGCTCGCCGCCGACCTCGGCGAACGGGGCTGGGCGGTCATCTCGGGCGGTGCCTACGGCATTGACGCCGCCGCGCATCGCGGGGCGCTGGCCGCGGAGGCGGTCACGGTCGCGGTGCTGGCGTGCGGGGTCGATTATCCCTACCCGGCCGGGCACGCGGACCTGTTCGCCGCGATCGCCGCACAGGGCCTGGTGATCAGCGAGTGGCCGCCAGGGCGCCACCCGGCCAGGACGCGGTTCCTGGTCCGCAACCGGGTCATCGCCGCACTCGGCTGCGGCACCGTGATCGTGGAGGCGGGCGAGCGCAGCGGCGCGCTGAACACCGCGCGGCACGCCGCTAACCTGGGCAAGCCGCTGATGGCCGTGCCCGGGCCGGTGACATCGGCGCAGTCCGCCGGGTGCCACCGGATCATCAGGGAGTGGGGCGCCAACTGCGTGACCCGCGCCGCCGACATCATCGAACTGCTCTCGCCGCTCAGCGTCCCTGATGCGCTGGCGCCCGGCGGCGGTCTGAGTGCGCCGGGTGCGCTGGGTGCGCTGGCGCCGGGCGGCGGCCCGGGCCGGCGGTCAGGGCCGGATCCGGACGCCAGCCGCGGGCCGTCCCGCGACGACCTCGACCCGGACAGCGCCCGGGTGCTCGACGCGCTCCCCGCCCGCGGCGGCGCGGGCACCTCGACGATCGCGGTCGAGGCGGGCGTGGACCTCGACACCGTGCTGCGCTGCCTGGGCAGGCTGGCCGGCTACGGCTTCATCGAACGCTGCGATCGCGGCTGGCGGCTGCGCAAACCCTGACGGCGGACCGCCGCGGCTGGCCCGGGCCGCCTCCGGCTGGCCCGGGCCGGGGCGGCAGGCATCCGGACAACGTCGTCACGCGACCTTGGCGTCCACCCGGTCCTCGGCGTCCGCCTCGTCGCCGAGCGCGAACCCGAGTTCCAGGTTGCGCTCCCTGGCCAGGTCCTGCAGGCCGTACCGCTCGACGTGCTCCGGGTCGGTCAGGCTGATCACCCGAAGGCCCTGCCCGGCAAGCCGGGCGTTGATCTCGTCGAGATGGTCGCGGACCAGTTCCTTCTCGGTGTCGGTGATCTTCCCCTTGTGCGGCTTGCCCGCGTGCTCGCGGGTCGCGTAGTCGAGGCGGTCTCCGCGCGAGGCACCGCCAGCTGACGGCCTCGTGCCGCGCCTGACCGGGCGGGCGGCGGTGAGCAGCTCGGCCATGGAACTCTGCGTGGCCAGCTTGTCGAAGGCGTCGGCCTCCATGACGATGCGGCGCGGCTCGATGTCGTCGGGCAGGTACAGGTCGATGACCGCCACCTGCAAGGCGGCATCCTCCATGGCCTCGGCTTCCTCGGTGAGTGCCTCGATCTCGACCGGGCCGTCGCCGAGCTCGGGGTGCTCGTGGACCACGATGCGTGCCAGTGCGTCGTCATGCATGATGAGCTGGCCGCTCAGGTCGCTGAACCGGACAGTCTTCTGACCCATGCTCGATCCCTCTCTAAGGCGCTGGTGCGAGCGCGTTCGGCGGCCTCGTGGCATTGCCGTGGCGATGCCGGAGACCTCGGTGTGAACGCATGGATCACCCTGCCGCAAGGATTCCCTCGTGTCAAACTTCAGTTCGACCGGCGTGTCCGTATACGAAATTACTCGCGATTAGCGTGTCACCTGCCCCTTCCCGCCTGCCGGGGGGTCCACGGGTGCACACTGAAACTTATGCAGGATTCCGCCGGAGCTGCGGACTCGCCCGGCCTGCCGCCCGCGCTAGCCGCGGCCCTGGCCGTCTTCGAGCGTCATCTCCGGTCCGAGCGTTCGCTGTCGCCGCACACCGTCCGCGCCTACGCCGGCGACATCTCCTCGCTGCTGCAGTACGTCAGCCTCCAGGGCATCGACACGCCGGAACGCCTGGGCGTGACCGAACTGCGCGGCTGGCTCGCGCGCCAGCACGAGTCGGGCGCGGCACGCGCCACGCTGGCCCGGCGCGGCGCCGCGGCCCGGGCCTTCACCGCCTTCGCCCACCGCCGCGGCTGGCTGGCCACCGACCCGGGCCCGCAGCTCGGCACGCTCAAGACCCGCCGTACCCTGCCGCACGTCCTGCCCAGGGACGAGATGGCAGGCGTGCTGACCGGCCTGGAGCAGGCCGCGCGCCGCACCGAGGCGACCCTCCGTACCGAGACAGCCGAACGGGCCTGGGCAACCGGCCCAGCCGCCGCGACCGGGCCAGCCGAGGCCGAAGCCGCCGTGGCCCTGCGTGACTCCGCCGTGCTCGAGCTGCTCTACGCGACCGGGATCCGGGTCAGCGAACTCTGCGGGCTGAACGCGGGCCACCTCGACCAGGGCCGCCGCACCGTCCGGGTCAGGGGCAAGGGCGACAAGGAACGCACCGTGCCGGTCGGCGTGCCCGCGCTCCGCGCGGTGACCCGCTGGCTGGAGACCGGCCGCCCGGCGCTTGCCACGACGGCTAGCGGGGCGGCCCTGTTCCTCGGCGTCCGAGGCGGCCGCCTGGACCCGCGCACGGCCCGCCGCATCGTGCACGAGCGGCTGCGCGAGGCGGGCACGACCCGGGACGCCGGTCCCCACGGCATCCGCCACAGCACCGCGACCCACCTCATCGAGGGCGGCGCCGACCTGCGCAGCGTCCAGGAGATCCTCGGCCACTCCTCGCCCGCCACCACGCAGATCTACACCCACGTCTCGATCGACCGCCTCAAGTCCAGCTACCGCCAGGCCCACCCCCGCGCCTGAGCCCGGCGAGGACGCCGCTCCCGCGCCCGACAAGTTCCTGGCCGCGAGGCCCGGGAATGCGCGGCGGACGGACAGCGTCAAGTATTCTTAGCAATGGTCGCCGAAGCCGCGCCAAGTTGGAGCGTGCCCGGCGGCCAAAATCGCGTGCCCGCTTGCTCTCCGGGATGAGGACAGCACAGCATCCCGGCGGGACGCGCCGCTCGGTCCGCCGGCCGCCAGGCCGGCCGCAGGCGCGTCATATCACGGGCACCAGGAACTAACCGAGCAGCGTCGCGGCGCACAGGCGCACGGCGCACGAAGGAAAGGGACCGTGCCCCCATGGCTCAGGTCGTAAGCATGAAGCAGCTTCTTGAGAGCGGCGTCCACTTCGGTCACCAGACCAGGCGCTGGAACCCGAAGATGAAGCGTTACATCTTCACCGAGCGCAACGGCATCTACATCATCGACCTGCAGCAGTCGCTGGACTACATCGACCGCGCGTACGAGTTCATCAAGGAGACCGTCGCGCACGGCGGGACCATCCTGTATGTCGGCACCAAGAAGCAGGCGCAGGAGGCGATCGCCGAGCAGGCGCGCCGGGTCGGGATGCCGTTCGTGAACCAGCGCTGGCTGGGCGGGATGCTCACCAACTTTTCCACCGTGTACAAGCGGCTGCAGCGGCTGAAGGAGCTCGAGGAGATCGACTTCGGCGATGTGGCCGCCTCCGGCATGACCAAGAAGGAACTCCTGCAGCTGCGCCGCGAGCACGACAAGCTCGACCGGACGCTGGGCGGGATCAGGGACATGGCCCGGGTGCCGAGCGCGATCTGGGTGGTGGACACCAAGAAGGAGCACATCGCCGTCAATGAGGCCCGCAAGCTGGGCATCCCGGTGGTGGCGATCCTCGATACCAACTGCGACCCGGACGAGGTCAACTACCCGATCCCGGGCAATGACGACGCGATCCGCAGCGTCGCGCTGCTGACCAGGGTGGTGGCCGACGCGGTCGCCGAGGGCCTGATCGCCCGCGCGGGCGCGGCCTCCGGCGACGAGAAGCCCGCCGGGGACCAGCTGGCCGCCGCGGAGCCGCTGGCCGAGTGGGAGCGCGAGCTGCTCCAGGGTTCCCAGGCCGCCGCCCCAGCCGCCCCCGCGGCCGCCCCGGCCGAGACGGCTGAGGAGGCCACCCTGGCTGACACGCCGGCCGTGGCCGCGGCCGTGGCCGAGGCCACCCCGGAGATCAACGCCGAGTCCGCGATCACCACCGACGAGGCCGCGGCCGCCGACGAGGCCGATGATCTGGCGGACATCGCGGAAACGGCCGAGGCCGCCGAGCGACCGCCGAGGCCGCTGAGGCGACCGCCGAGGCCGCTGAGGCGACCGCCGAGACCGCTGAGCCGACCGCGGAGACCGCCGAGCCGACCGCGGAGATCGCCGAGCCGACCGCCGAGGCCGCTGCCGAGTAAACGGCGAACCAGACGCGAGATTTAAGACATAGCGAGAGACGAGGACATGGCGAATTTCACCGCCGCTGACGTCAAGCGGCTTCGTGAGCAGACCGGCGCCGGCATGATGGACTGCAAGAACGCACTCGGTGAGGCCAACGGCGACATCGAGGCCGCGATCGAGCTGCTCAGGCTCAAGGGCGCCAAGGACGTGAACAAGCGCGCTACCCGCACCGCGGCCAACGGCCTGGTCGTGGCCGAACTCGACGGCACCCAGGCCGGCGTGCTGGTCGAGCTGAACTGCGAGACCGACTTCGTCGCGAAGACCGACCTGTTCCAGCAGACCGCCAGGCAGATCGCGGACGCCGCCATCGCGGCCAGGGTCTCCGACCGGCTGACGCTGCTGACCGCCGAGGTCCGCCCCGGCACGACCGTCGAGCAGCTGATCGACGAGGCCAGCGCGAGCCTGAAGGAGAAGCTCGAGCTCGGCCGGTTCGCCCGGCTCGAGGGTGGCTACGTAAAGTCCTACCTGCACCGCAGCGACGCGGCCCTGCCGCCGACCCTCGGCGTGCTCGTCCAGCTGGACAAGGAGAACGCAGAGGTCGGCACGGACCTGGCCCAGCAGATCGCCGCGATGCGTCCGCTCTACACCACCCGGGACGACGTCCCGGCCGACGTGGTGGAGAAGGAGCGCCGGATCGCCGAGCAGATCACCCGCGACGAGGGCAAGCCGGAGCAGGCTATCGGCAAGATCGTGGACGGCAGGCTGAACGCCTACTTCAAGGACGTGGTGCTCACCGAGCAGGCGTTCGTGAAGGACCAGAAGACCGCGATCAAGCAGGTCCTGGCGCGCAGCGGCGTCGCCGTCACCGGTTTCGCCCGGTTCCAGGTCGGCCAGGCCTAAACCAAGGCCAAGGCCCAGACCAAGGCCAAGGACACCGACAGAAAGGGCCTGATGCCGGAATCCGGACCAGCGGGGGTGCTTCATCCGAGCTGGCACCGGGTGGTGCTGAAGCTGTCCGGCGGGCTGTTCGCGGGCGCCGAGCCCCTGGGCATCTCGCCGGACGTGGTGGCCCACCTGGCGGCGGAGATCATCGCCGCGGTGAAGGACGGCGTTCAGGTCGCCGCGGTGGTCGGCGGCGGCAATATGTTCCGCGGCGCGGCCCTGGCCGAACGGGGCATCGACCGGGCCCGCGCCGACTACATGGGCATGCTCAGCACGGTCATCAACTGCCTGGCCCTGCAGGACGTGCTGGAGAAGCTCGGCGTCGAGACCCGGGTGCAGACGGCCATCACGATGGGCCAGGTGGCCGAGGCCTACATCCCGCGCCGGGCCGTCAGGCACCTGGAGAAGGGCCGGGTCGTGATCTTCGGGGCCGGCCTGGGCGCCCCGTTCTTCTCCACCGACACAGCGGCCGCGCAGCGAGCGCTGGAGATCGGCGCCGACGCGGTACTCAAGGGCACCAAGGTCGACGGAGTCTACGACGCGGATCCGCACACCACCCCTAGCGCGGTCCGCTTCAAGCGGCTGGACTACGGTGAGTACCTCAGCCGTGGGCTGAAGGTGATGGACACCACGGCGGTCACCCTGTGCATGGACAACGGGCTGCCGGTCGTGGTGTTCGCGCTCATGGGCGAGGGGAACGTCGTCCGCGCCATCCGCGGCGAGGAGGTCGGCACGCTGATCTGCCGCCTGGACGGTGAGGAAAAGGACGAATAGCACGAGGATCCCGCGGACCAAGGCCGCCGGGCAGCTAAGCTCGCTAGAGCATGGCGAGCACAACGGAGCCGAACAATGATCGATGACACCCTCCTCGAAGCCGAGGAGAAGATGGACAAGGCGGTCTCGGTCGCCAAGGAAGAGTTCAGCGTCATCCGCACCGGCCGCGCGCATCCGAGCATGTTCAGCAAGATCACGGTCGAGTACTACGGCACGCAGACTCCAGTGAACCAGCTGGCCTCGTTCCACGTGCCCGAGCCGAGGATGGTAGTCATCCAGCCGTTCGACAAGAACTCGCTGGCGGCCATCGAGCGGGCGATCAGGAACAGCGACCTGAGCGTGAACCCGGCCAACGACGGCGTGATCATCAGGATCGTGCTGCCCGAGCTGACCGAGGAGCGCCGCCGCGAGTACATCAAGACCGCGCGGCACAAGGCCGAGGACGGCCGCGTCGCCATCAGGAACATCCGCCGGCACGCCAAGGACACCCTGAGCAAGATGATCAAGAACGGGGACGCGGGCGAGGACGACGTGCGCCGGGCCGAGCGCGAGCTCGACGATCTCACCCACACCTACGAGGCGCAGGTGGACGAGCTGCTCAAGCACAAGGAAGCCGAGCTTCTCGAGGTCTAGTTGGCCACCGACCCAGCCGGACCGTCTCAGCAACCCGATTCCCCCGGGCCGGCCTCGCGCACCGGGCGCAACCTCCCGGTCGCGGTCGGCGTGGGCGCGGGCCTCGGCGGCCTGGTGTTCCTCACCCTGCTCACCGTCAAGGCGACGTTCCTGATCTACATGGGGGCGGCCATCGCCATCGCCCTGGCCGAACTAGCCGGGGCCTTCGCCAAGCGTGCCATCAACATCCCGGTGATCCCGGTGGCGGCCGGCGGTGCCGCCGTACTGACCTGCATGTACTGGCTGGGGGCCAGGCCCGCGCTGGCCGCGCTCGCGCTGACCGTGGTCGTCATCTTCGCCTGGCGGATGCCCGAGGGCCCCTCCGGTTACGTCAAGGACGTGACGGCGGGCGTGTTCGCCCTGCTGTACCTGCCGTTCCTCGCCTCGTTCGTGGCCGCCATGCTGTCCCCGGCCGACGGGCCGCGGCGGGTGCTGACCTTCATCATCCTGACCATCTGCAGCGACATCGGCGGCTACTTCGCCGGGATCACGCTCGGCCGCGGCGGCCGCCACCTGATGGCCCCGGTCATCAGCCCGAAGAAGACGTGGGAGGGCTTCGCCGGCTCGGCCGCCGCCTGTCTCATCGCGGGATGGCTCTGCCTCACGCTGATGCTGCACGGCCACGCCTGGCAGGGGCTGCTCACCGGAGCCGCGGCGGTGCTCGCGGCGACCCTCGGCGACCTGACCGAATCCATGATCAAGCGAGACCTCGACATCAAGGACATGGGCACCCTGCTGCCGGGGCACGGCGGCCTGCTGGAACGCCTCGACTCACTCCTGGTCGTCGCCCCGGTTGTCTGGCTGCTGCTCTACCTGTTCATTCCCGCGCGTTAGCTTTGCCCGGCGATCCAGCTCCGCTGCTGGGAGGCGAGCCTGCTGACCAGGCTGGCCGATCCGTGTTCCTTGGCCAGCTGGCGGTCCCGTTCCAAGATCGGCACGACCCACAGCCACCGGACGGGATCCCCGCCGAAGGTGAAGCCGGACAGGTCGGGCGGTTCGGGGCCGGACAGCGAGCCGGGCGAGTCGAGCAGCAGCACCGCGCCGTAGCCCTGGTCGCCGCCCAGCGGGAACGTGGCGGGCTCGTTGTACCAGCGGACGCTGTGCCCCGGACCGAACCAGGTCACCGCGCGCCACGGGTACGTCGCGAGCCAGAGGAACACCCGGGCCGCCTGCGCGCTCGGCAGCGTGGTGGCGAGCGCGAGCTCAATCCTGGCGTAGCCGCTCGGATCGTCGAGCACCTGCTCGACGACGGGCATCCGCTGGCAGCTCATGCCCACCGTGGACAGGACCGTGTACGGGCGGTGCGGCTCCGGGGGCCGTTCGGTCACTCCGGTCAGCGGCTGCTGGCCGGCCGACGCGTCCCAGTAGTGCCCGCCCGGTCCGACCCTGGCCTGCAGGTGGCCGTGCAGGGCGTGCTGGAACTGATCCCATCCGCTGGCCGACTGCCGCCACCGCCAGTACGCCCGGGACCGCTCCAGCCGGGGCGCGAGCCCCTCCATGGCCTCGTCCAGGGACCAGCCGAACGGTGTCTGGCCGACCACGTCGCGGCTGTAGCCGGGCATGCCCCGGTCCACGTCGGACCAGCCCGCGATGACCGCGAGCGGCTGGCCGTTCTCCAGGATCGCGACCCCGTCGCCTTCCTCGAACCACAGCGCGTTCAGCGCCGACGCCCGCAGCGTCGCGCGGCCACCTGGGTGCTTGATCAGGTCGGCCGGCATCAGCGGCGCGCGGCCCGCGTCCAGCCGGGCCTGGTCCATGGAGTCGGGCGCGGGCTGGTGGTTGGCGATCCAGGTGGCCGAGATCACCGAGGTGTCGTCGTGCAGGTAGGCGGCCGTGGTCAGCCCGTCGTACTCGACGGTCACCCGGCGGCTCCCGTAAGGGCTGGAACTCTCCAGCAGCGTGACCGGCGTGCCCGGCCCGGCGGTTTCTGCGTGCGACGTGCCCATGACAGGAAATGTACTGACTCCGTCACGCCGCACAAGCCATTCGCGCAGCGAAACGCGCGAGGTTAGCCTCGCGCCCTATCCTGGTGAGGCAGGAAAATCATTTAATTCCGAACGGAGCTTGGTGTCTGCTTCCCCAACGGCGCCGGAGCCCGCCGGTCCGCGAGAGTCCGCCGGGCCGGAGCCCGCCGGTCCGCGAGAGACCGCCGGGCCGGAGCCCACCGGTCCGCAAGAGACCGCCGGGCCGGTGCCGCTTGTCCTGGCCAGCCCTCGCCTGGCCAGCCCTCGCCCGGCCGGCCCCGCCCGGCCGGCGGTCGCGGGCGGCCGCCGCGCCACCTGGCCGACCTGCCGCTGGCCGAACGCCGCGCCGTGGTCGCCGGGCTCGGCCAGCCGCCGTTCCGGGCCAGCCAGCTGTCCCGGCACTTCTTCGGCCGGTACACCGACCGGCCGGAGGAGATGAGCGATCTGCCGCTGGCGGCCCGCGACCCGCTGGCGCAGGCCCTGCTGCCCCGGCTGCTGACCCCCGAGCGCGAGCTGGCGTGCGACGGCGGGACCACCCGCAAGACGCTGTGGCGCACGTTCGACGGTGCGCTGGTCGAGTCGGTACTGATGCGCTACCCGGACCGGGTCACGATGTGCGTCTCGTCGCAGGCGGGCTGCGGGATGGCCTGCCCGTTCTGCGCGACCGGGCAGGCGGGCCTGACCCGCAACCTGTCCACCGCCGAGATCGTCGCCCAGGTCGTGGCGGGCGCCCGGCTGCTAACGGACGGCCAGGTTCCCGGCGGGCCCGGCCGGGTGTCCAACGTGGTGTTCATGGGCATGGGGGAGCCGCTGGCCAACTACGCCAGCGTGCTGGCGGCGGTGCGCCGGCTGACCGAACCGGTGCCCGAGGGCATGGGCATCTCCCAGCGCTCGATCACGGTCTCCACGGTGGGCCTGGTACCGGCCATCGCCCGGCTGGCCGCCGAACATCTCTCGGTCACGCTGGCCGTGTCCCTGCACGCCCCGGACGATGAGCTGCGGGACACGCTGGTGCCCGTCAACCGTCGCTGGAAGGTGGCCGAGGTGCTGGGCGCCGCCTGGGACTACGCCGCGGCCACCGGCCGCCGCGTCTCCATCGAGTACGCCCTGATCAGGGACATCAACGACCAGGCCTGGCGGGCCGACCTGCTGGGCTCGCTGCTGGCCGGGCGGCTCTCCCACGTCAACCTGATCCCGCTCAACCCGACGCCCGGGTCGAAGTGGACCGCGTCGCGGCCCGCCGCGCAGCGCGAGTTCGTCCGCCGCCTGGAGGCCCACGGCGTCCCGGTCACGGTCCGCGACACCCGGGGCCGCGAGATCGACGGCGCCTGCGGCCAGCTGGCCGCCTCCACCTCGGCCAGCAGCGCCTCGCCCAGCAGCGCCTCGGCCAGCACATGAGCCGCCTCCGCGAGCTGCGCTGGCGGGCGGTGCACTGGGCCCTCCAGACGACGCAGCGGGCCGGAGTGGTGACCGCGGACACCCCGGCCGGGCGGAAGTTCGCCGCATTCGGCCGCGGCTCGATGGCGGCGTTCCCGCCTGGTTCGGTCTTCGGCGAGCGCTGGATCATGATCGGCGAGGGCACCCTGATCGCCGCCCAGGTGAGCCTGTCCGCCGGGATGGTGCCCGGCCAGGACCTAGGCCCGGTGCCGGTGCTGCGGATCGGGGACCGCTGCGTGATCGGCCGCGGCAGCCACATCGTCGCGCACCACTCGCTGGTCATCGAGGACGACGTGTTCACCGGCCCGTACGTCTACATCACCGACCAGAACCACGGCTACGCCGACCCGGACGTCCCCATCGGCAGGCAGATGCCGCAGAACGACTCCGTCCGCATCGGCTCGGGCAGCTGGCTCGGGGCCGGCGCGGTGGTGCTGCCCGGCGCGTGCATCGGCCGCAACGTGGTCATCGCGGCCGGCTCGGTGGTGCGCGGCACGGTGCCGGACCGGTGCGTGGTGGCGGGCGTCCCGGCCCGGGTGGTCAGGTCCTACGTGCCCGGCGACGGCTGGCTGCCGCTTCCCAAGCCGGTCGCCCCCGTGTCGGCCTCAGCTTGGACCGGGCCCGGCACCGCCCGCGCGGAGCGCGTCGAGGGCGTCGCGCAGCCGGTCGATCCGGCCGGCTAGCCGCGCGGCGACCTGGGTGGCCTCGGCGTCCCGGCCTACCGCGGGCAGCGAGCACAGCGCGGCCAGTGCCTCCTCGACCTCCTCGAGCCGCCCGGACAGCTGTTCGGTGAGCTCCCGTCCGCCCAGCAGTTCGGCCTGGTCGCGAAGCTGGCTGGCCTTCAGGTAGAGGTCGATGAAGACCGACACCTTGGCCTGGAGCACCCCGGGGTCGAACGGCTTGGCCAGGTAGTCGACCGCGCCCGCGGCGTAGCTGAGGAAGGTCTGCTCGGGCTGGGCGATCGCGGCGGTCAGGAAGATGATCGGCACCTCGCGGGTCCTGGTGTCGTTCTTGATCCGGGTGGCGGTCTCCAGGCCGCCCATCCCCGGCATGACGATGTCCAGCAGGACGACCGCGAACTCCTCCGCGCGCAGCGCCTCCAGCGCCTGCTCGCCGGATTGGACCGCCACCACGATCTGATTCAGCGGAGACAGGATGGCGTCCAGTGCGATCAGGTTCTCGACCCGGTCGTCAACCAGTAGGATCCGGGCTTGCCGTGACACCTGGCTCACCATCCTCATGCTGCCCATTTATCTAGCAGCGCCGCCCCCGGCTTGCCTGGTGCCATCGTCTCACGTTCTGGCCAGGTCGCTCCTCCCGCGGTCTTCCGAATTCCGCCGCGCCCCCGCCCGGCTCTGCCCGGACGCGGTCGCCTTGACCCTGGCCGCTTTCTTCTCCGCTCCCTTCGCCTCCGCAGTCTTCGCCTCCGCCGTCTTCGCCTCCGCCGCCTTAACCTCCGCCGCCTTCGCTTCCGCTCCCTTCGCCGCCTTCGTCTCCCCGGCCGTTGCCTCCTCGGCCGTCGGTACGGCCGGCGGCGAGCTCATCTTCGGCGTGAAGACCTCGCCGCGCAGCGCGCGCTCGATCAGGTCGACGGCCTGGGCCGTGGCGGCGAGCCGGGCGCCCTCCTTGCGGTAGGCGGCCAGGACGGTGTCGATCGCATGCGGCGGCAATACGCCCGCGAGGTCGGTCCTGGCCGTGCGGTATCCCTGCCGCGCGCCCTCGACGCACGCCTTCGAGTGGTACCTGGCCATAGTGGCCAGGGCGACCGGGTACCGGCGAAGCACCCCGTGCAGGCGGTAGTCCGGCGGCACCACGTCGAGCAGCCAGCCGACCGCGGTGGACTCGAACTCATCGCTGCCCGGCGGGTGCACCCCGGCCGGCCACCCCGGTGGTATGTATGCGCCCATCTCGACAGCATACCAGGTTCTCGAACTCACATTCTAGCCAGAGCAAGCGGCTGACGTCATCCAGCTCATCGCCGCGATCAGGCGCCTTCGCACAGTCCTGCCGGATGCGGACCGTAGCGCCACGGCTCGTTTGGGATCAGTGCATTATTTCTGCCGAACAGGCCGTGGTACTCGCTACTGCTGTAGCCAGGCCAGCAGGTCGGCGTTGATGACGTCGGCGTGCGTGGTGGGCATGCCGTGCGGGTAGCCGTGGTAGGTCTTCAGGGTCCCGTTCTTGACCAGCTTGGCCGACAGGGGGCCGGAGTCGGCGTAGGGCACGACCTGGTCGTCGTCGCCGTGCATGACGAGCACGGGCACGGTGATCTGCTTGAGGTCGTCGGTGAAGTCGGTCTGGGAGAACGCGACGATCCCGTCGTAGTGGGCCTTGGCGCCGCCCATCATGCCCTGCCGCCACCAGGCCTCGATGATCGCCTCCGACGGCTGGGCACCGGGCCGGTTGTACCCGTAGAACGGCCCGGTCGGCAGGTCGCGGTAGAACCCGGTGCGGTTAGTCGCCACTTGCTCCTGCCACCCGTCGAAGACGCTCTTGGGCAGCCCGCCGGGGTTGGCGTCGGTCTGGAGCATCAGCGGCGGCACCGAGCTGATCAGCACGGCCCGGGCCACCCGGTCCTCGCCGTGCCGGCCGATGTAGTGGGCCACCTCGCCGCCGCCGGTCGAGTGGCCGACGTGGATCGCGTCGTGAAGATCGAGATGGCTGGTCACGGCGGCCAGGTCGTCGGCGTAGTGATCCATATCGTGGCCGTCGCCGGTCTGGGTGGATCGCCCGTGGCCGCGCCGGTCGTGGGCGATGACGCGATAGCCGTGCAGCAGGAAGAACATCATCTGCGTGTCCCAGTCATCGGCCGACAGGGGCCAGCCGTGGCTGAACACGATCGGCTGACCGGTTCCCCAGTCCTTGTAGAAGATCTCCGCGCCATCGGCGGTAGTGATGGTGCCCATCTGGTGTTCCTTTCTATATGGTGCTGGTGCATGGGGGAAATACGGCGATCAGGGTGCCCCTACATACCCAGTCGGGTGACCCGGTACAGCCGCTATCCCTCGGCGGCGCTGGCCTCCTCGACCTTCGCGGGCCCGCGCAGTACGTACGCGGCGCCCACCGCGATGACCGCGCCGGTCACAGCCGCCATGGCCGGGAGCGGTCTGGGCGTTGTCGATGTCGATGAGCTCGATGTCATCGGCGTGAAACCGCCTGCGGCGCGCAGCGCGTCGGCGATCCCGGCGTGCAGCAGGCCCATGGCGGCGTAGGCTTTCATCGCTCCTCCTGTGCTGTCAGTCGACGTGAATGCGGGCGAGCAGGGCCATCAGGTCGGTGACCTTGATGTGCTCGAGTGAGTGGACCGCGTCCTTGATCTGGCTCGCGAGGTCGCTGTCGATGCGATCGGCGGTGAGCTGGTCGAACTTCTCGACCGCGTCGTTCCAGGTGAACGGCCGCGACGGCATCCCCGGATAGTCCTGCACCTCGTGCTCGAGCGTCGTGCCGTCCTTCAGCCGCACGGTGATCTTCGCCGGCATGCGGCGCGGGTATTGCGCGGTGTACGAGGCGTTCGGCCGTGCGGACACTTTCGTCAGAAGGGACTGGACGTCCGGGCGGTTGATGCGGTCGTCGGTGAACTGAGCAGGCATGACGTTCCCGTCCAGCAGCGCCACGGCGAGCAGGTAGCGCAGGTCGTGGTCCGCTTGTTCCTTCGAGGTCACGGCCGCCTCCGTGCCGTACAGCCCGCCGCCGGTGAAGTCGTAGGTGATCTGCGGGACCTCGGCGCCGATCGAGACGATGGTTCTGGGGTCGAACCCGGCGGCGGTATCCAGGCGGGGATGGTTCGCGGCCGCGAGCTCGATCATGCAGTAGACCGCCGACTGCGTGTGGATCTGGGCGTTGTACTTCTTGATCGTGCTGGAGACGACGCCCTCGTAGCCCTCGGCGTCCCAGTCGACGCGCAGGGGCCTGTCGAGCAGGTGGTCGAGGCCGAGGGGTCCCTCGACGACGCGCAGTGGCCCTTGGATCCCGCGGCGGGCTAGGAACAGCGCGTTCATCGCGCCGAGCGCTGACTGCGCCGACGCGAGTCCCTTCCACTGAGACAGAGGCTTGGCGCGGATGACCGCAAAGGAGGCGTCGCTGGAGGCGGCCATCGCGATCGCGTTCGCGATCTGCGCCTCGGTCATGCCGAGCAGCCGCCCTGCCGCGGCGTTGTGCGAGAAGGCGAGCTGCGCGGTGTGATCGAAGCCGCGGGTCATGAAGTTGCCGTGGTCGACCAGGCGCGACTGGACCGTGTAACCGAGCGCCACGCCGAGCATCAGGTCACGGCCGGTGCCGCCGGCCAGCTCCGCGGCGGTCAGCGCGACGCCGAAGTTGTCCGCCGTGTGGCACGTCTCGGTCGGCGCGAGGAAGTTGTCCATGAAGTCCACATAGCGGACGAGCGCGGTGTGCCAGAACGCGGCGTAGACGGGATTGGCCGCGCCGCCGCCGATCAGCGTCACCCCGTGACCACCGCCGAAGTCCCTGACCTGGTCGCGGCACGCGCTGACCGGGCCGGCTCCCAGGGCCGCGATGGAGCACCCGAGGCAGTCCAGGATATGGACCGGAAGCTGCTGGCGCGACTGGGCAGAAAGGTCGCCGAACGTGGCCCGCGCCGCGTAGCGCGCGAGCGCCTGCACCTGCGTCTGGTGGCCGGCCGCGTGGACGCGTGGCGTGGACGCCGTCGCCGGGCTGGGTTGCTGGTGAGTCGATGTCATGAGAGACCTCCGGTTGTCAGCTGGGTAAGCGGGTGTCAGGTCAGGGCGATGAACGCGGCCAGGGTCAGGAGCGAGCCGACGCTGCTGAAGAGCACCACGGAGGCCATCTCGCGCTGCCCCTGCCGGTACTGGACGGCGAAGATCACGGCGGCCACGGGCGCCGGGAGCGCATTGGCCAGGACCGCTAGACGCAGGTCCGTGTGCGCTATGCCGATCGCCGCGAGGATGACCCACAGCAGCGCAGGCGCCACGACGTTCCGCGCGGCGACGGCGCCGGCCACGAAGCGGCTCACGGTGATGCGCTGGGCGAACAGCACGATGCCGCTGGCGAACAGTGCGACGCCGGTGGTCGCGGACCCCAGCAGCTTCATCGCGTTGACGAGCACCTCCGGGAGCGGGACCCCGGCGACGACGAGCACCAGCGCCAGGACCGGCGCCCACACGACGGGTGCCGTCATCGCCGAGCGGACGTGCTGCCCCAGGCTCCCGGAGGCGGCGGCGGGTGCTGCCGGCGGCGGCCGGCTGCCGATGCGGGTGCCGCCTGCGCCTGCATCGCGGTGGCCGTCTGCCCGGCGCCCCCGGCAGCGAAGGCGGGCCTCAGCGGCAGCGCCGGCCGACGCCCCGGCTGCTGTGTGACCGGCGTGGCGACTCGCGGCGCGGTCGCGCTGGCCGCCGCCGATCCCGCAGCGGCGGACAGCACCACGAGCGTGACGGGAACCTCGATGACGTTCAGCACCAGCGCCCCGACGGCAACCGGAACTGCGGTCACGGACGGCCCATACAAGTAACCGAGCACCACGACGCCCGCGAACGGGATGGCCGGAGCGCCGACAGCAAGCGCGGTAAGCGCCGACACCCCAGCCGGCCGGCGCAACGCGAACCGGACGATCAGGAACGTCACCACATAGGTGCCGAGCATCCCCGCGGCGATCGCGGCAGCCAGACCAAGATCGCTGGTCAGCGTGCCCCGCTTGATCGTCACCATGCCCGCGAACAACATCAGCGGCAGCGCGTACAGCAAGACCATCCGGTTCAGCACCGATGCCTGCGCCGGAGTGAAGTCGTGACGCCAGCCGGCAAAAAACCCGAGCGCCAACGTCACGATAAGCGGCAGAAGCGCGCCGACCACCGCATTCATCGAGGACCTGCCGGATCGAGGAGGGCGGGCACGGTCACGATGCCCTTTTGCGGGTCGATCAGGACCAGCGCGGAATGCTCGCCGGTAGCGATCGCTGACATGGCTTAGCTCCTTTGACTGCTCCCGGCTGCGGGAACAACGGGTACATGCTGCGCTTTAGCCGAGGGCAGCGAGGACGGTCGGACTGCCGCGCGGCTCGGATACTCGCGAGGGCCGCGCCCAGCCGGGTTTCCCCCCGTGTAGGGGCAGCGACCCGGCGCGGGCGTGCGCCTGCCCGCCAAGGAAGATGGCTTACTCGCGACTGACTGTTGCGTGGTCCGGGTGTCCCCAGCGTCGCGCCGGCCGCCGGGTCGACCGGGACCGGCAGGCGTTCGTCAGATCGGAGAAGTCCGGTTGCCGATCTTGTCGGTGGTCTCCAGCGGCACCCTCGTGCCGTTGAGGAAGAGGCTGAGCAGGTTGAACCAGGCGATCATGGCTACGTATCTCCGGGTGGTGACCGCGCCGAAGGTGTCCAGCAGCGCGGTGAGCGTCTCGTCGGTGAGAGTGTGGGCCTGGGAAAGTTCGTCGGTAGCCCGGCAGATCAGCACGTATTCGGGGTCGATTCCGGTCACCGAACCGTCTGAGGCGGCGGCGGAGATGTCGGCGTCGCTCAGCCCTGCGTTGCCGGCCATCGTCGTGTTCGCCTGCCACTCGTAGGGTGTGTCGAGCACTTTGGCGGCCCGCAGGATGATCATCTCGCGGTGCTTGGCGTCGATGTCCTTGGTCCCGAAGATGGCGTTCACCATGCCGATCAGTGCCGGGTACAGGTCCCCCGTGCCGGCGAACATCTTGATGACGTTCAGGGCGGTGCCGGGATCGTAGGTGTCGCCGACGACCGAACGGATGGCGTCATCGTCGGGAAGGGGAACGCTCACTGTCGAGGTGTAGCTGGTCGGATGGTTCATCGCAGGCTCATTTCTCGCTGCTGTGCCGGGTGTGTCACTGCCTGGCCGGTCGTCGTGATCGGGTGGTGGCGTCGCTGCGATTGTCGGCTGGGCAGGGCTGCGCTCGCCTCCGTCAGTGCACAGGTGCAACTGACCAGGATTCGCCGGCAGAATGCTGGGTCCGGGCCAGGCTGGCGGAGCGGCTAGCGCGGCCCGGCGGTGTCCGGGCCGGCGGGCAGCACGCGGTCGAGCTGGCTCCGGGAGCCGATGCCGAGCTTGGTGAACACGTTGCTCAGGTGATACGCGGCCGTCCGCGGGCTGATGAACAGCCGGGCGCCGATCTCCGGGTTGGACAGCCCGTCCCGGGCCAGCCGCGCGACCTGCGCCTCCTGCGTGGTCAGCGCCTTACCGGCCCCGGCGAGGCGGGCGGCCGGGACGGTGCGCTTGCGGACAGTCTCTCCGGTGGCCCGCAGCTCGCGCCGGGCCCGTTCGGCGAACGCGGCCATGCCCATCGCGTCCAGCATCCGGTGCGCGGTGCGCAGCTGCTCCCGCGCGTCCATGCGGCGGCCCTGCCGGCGCAGCCACTCCCCGTACAGCAGGTGCGACCGGGCCAGCTGGGCGCGGAGCCGGGTCCGGCCCAGCCGCTCGACCGACTCCTGGTAGAACCCGTCGGCGGCCTCGCCGTCGCTGAGCAGGGCGCGGATGCGGGCCTCGATCCCTAGCGCCCATTCGGTGGGGGTCACCCGGGTGCGTTCGGACTGCCAGTCCAGCGCGGCTTGGATCAGCTCTACGTCGCCGGTCCTGGCCGCCGCCTCGGCCAGCTCGGCCACGACCAGGCCGAGCGCCATATCGTCGCTCTCAAAGGCCTGCCAGGCGGCGTCACGCGCGGCGTCGTAGCGGCCCAGGCCGTTGTCCAGCACCGCCGTCGCGAACGCCGCGAAGCTGGTCAGCACGCCCCGGCCGCGTCTGGTCGCCATCTGGGCGGTGGCCTGGATCAACTCGGAGGCCTCATGCTCGCGTCCCTGCCAGGCCGCGAGCAGCAGCGTGTTATCCGGCGGGGCGGGTTGCCGGTCGCCTCCGCGATCAGGCGATTTTCTTCGATCAGCTGCTCCGCCGCGGCCAGCTCGCCGGCGAGCAGGTGGATCAGGCCGAGGATGTTGATGGCAAGCTGCAACTGGACGAGGGCGCCCATATCACGGGCGATCTGAACCTGGCGGACGGCCAGGGCATGCCCGGATTCGAAGTCCCACAGCTCCATCGCGATGAGGGTGCCTCGGCTCTCCCGCCGGCCAGCCAGAGCCAGCGCCGGGCATCGCCGGCGTCGGCGTCCAGGGTGACAAGCAGCTCCAGTGCCCGGGTCAGCGCCGCCGCGGCCGCCGCGTGCCCCTCGGCCAGCCGCAGCGCGAGCGCGTCGAGCAGCACGTCGACCGCACGCGGCGGGTCGGGGCCGGGCGGTGCGGCCCGCGCGGCCTCGGCCGCCTCCCGCACGCCGCCGGGCCGGCCCAGATCGCCGGCAAACATCGCAGCCGCGATCGCCTCCAGATGCGTCTCGCGGGCCAGGGCGGGGTCGAGCGGCTCGAGAAGCCGGGCCGCCGGACAGCAGCAGCCGGGCCGCGTCGCTGGCGCGACCCTGGTCGTCGGCGATCTGCCCGCGCAGACGCTCCACCTTGGCGGCCTGCAGCGCGTCCAGCGGGCCGGCCTCGGCCGCGACCAGCAGGCCCAGCGCCGCATCCAGCGCGCCGGCGTCCCGTTTGGCCCGGGCCGCGGCGATCAGCCGCTGCGCCCGGCGCACCGGGTCGGGGGTCAGCAGCGCCGCCCGCTCCAAGAACGCGGCCGCCGCGGCCAGCCCGCCGCGGTCCTGCGCCCGGCCCGCGGAGCGCTCCAGCTCGGCCGCGACGTCCTCATCCGGGCCCGGCGCGGCCTGGGCCCGGTGCCAGGCCCGGCGATCGGGATCAGCGGCCGGGTCGGTGGCCTCCGCCAGCGCCGCATGCACCTGTTGCCTCTGCTGCACCGGCACCGACCGGTAGGCCGCCGACCGCGCCAGCGGATGCCGGAACCGCACCCGCGCGCCGAACTGCACCAGCCCCGCCCCCACCGCCGGCGCCCCCGCCTGGACCGGGATCCCTAGCCGTCCAGCAGCCCGCCACACCAGCAGCGGATCACCAGACGGATCCGCCGCCGCCACCGCTAGCAGCCGCCGCGTCTGCTCCGGCAGGGCCTGCCAGCTGCCGCCGGAAGCTGTCCTCGATCCGGCCCGGCAGTGGCCCCGCCTCGGGCAGCCCGAAGCCGCCCGCCAGCTCGGCCGGCGCCATCCCCCGCGGCAACTCCAGCAACGCCAACGGATTACCCCGCGTCTCGGCCACGATCAGGTCCCGGACCCGCGCATCCACCGGCCCGGTCAGCACTGAGTCCAGCAGCGCCGCGCGTCCTCCTTGCCCAGCCCTTCCACGGCCAGCTCCGGCAGCCCGGCCAGCTCCGCGCCCGTCACCCGGGCCGCGAACACCAGGCCGACCGGATCGGCGGCCAGCCGCCGCGCCGCGAACCCCAGCGCCTGACCGAGGCCCGGTCCAGCCACTGTTCGTCATCGACCACGCAGATCAGCGGCCGCTCGCCGGCGACCTCCGACACCAGCCCCAGCACCGCCAGGCCCACCAGGAACCGGTCCGGCGCTGGGCCCGCGCTGAGGCCGAACGCGGTCTGCAGCGCCTCTCGCTGCGGCCCCGGCAACCGGTCAATGCGGTCCAGCAACGGCGCCAGCAGCTGATGCAGCCCGGCGAACGCCAGCTCCATCTCCGACTGGACCCCAGTGGCTCGTGCCACCCGGCACCCCGGCGCGTGCCCGGCCAGGTAGTCCATCAACGCGGACTTGCCCACCCCCGGCTCACCGCGCACCACCAGCACCCGGCTTCCGCCCGCCCGTACCACAACAATGAGCTGATCGAGAACTCCGCGTTCCCCGCGCCGGTCCGTCAGCCCGCCGCGCCCGCCCCCGGCGCGAATCTTCACCCATCAGCCCGGTACTACCCAGCATCCATGGCGATGGCGCCCCGGCCAGCTGGACAACGCAGGGACACCGCACCTCGCGGGCACCCGCGTTGATCCCGCAAGCTGACTGCCGACCCAGCGCGAGCTTCCAGCCATCTCCACGGACGCCTCCAAGACCCGCTTGTCAGCGGGCAGGAATAGCTTGCTGACCAGCTTAGCCAGCAGGTAGCCGTCGGCGCCACACATGCAGCCGCCCCGGCCGAGCAGCGTGCCATAGCGGCGATCAGGGCCGCGGCGCGGACGCGGCGAGCTTCGCGGAGCCAGGTCATGGTCTGGCCGAACTGCCGGGCCTGACCGAGATCGGTCATGATCCGCCTCGGCGTCGTCGCGGCCGGGCCCGCGGTGCGCATCGCCGACGGCACCCAGGCCAGCGCGGGGACCTGATCCTCTGCACCCGCAACGACCGTACGGTCCATGCCAGGGAGCCAGGCCGCACGCTGGCCAATGGTGATCTGCTCCGCATCGAGCAGGTCACCGCCGCAGGGCTGATCGTCCGCCAGGCCCTGGACGCCGACCCGGCCACGGGGCAGCGGCAGTGGACCGACCGCACTTTCCTGTACCAACATTTCAGCGATGCTGAACTGGGGGTATGCGGTCACCGACCCACGTTGCCCAAGGCCGCACCGTGACTGGCGGGCGGGCCGTGATCGCCGGACCGAGGACCGCCAGCACGCTTACGTGGCCTAAGCTGTGGCACCGACACCAACACTGCCTACGTGTTCACCGTCTCGCCGAAGCTCGCCGACCCGTCCGGGCCCACGGCCAGCGCCAGAGCTGGCGCGTTACGACCGGATCACCGCCGAACGCACGGTTCAGCAGGCCGCCGTGGCGACTGAGACCCAGCACGCGCTCGCCGTGCTGTCCGGCGTATTGGACCGAAACGGCCGAGCTGTCCGCGCCCCTACATCGTGCAGCACCAGCTGCCTGAGGCGGCACCCAGTTTCCCGCTCGCGCCTGCGGGCTTTCACGAGTCATTCTGCGCCGACATCCCGGCCGATGACGCCGCGTCCTACGCGATCTCCCAGCGCCCTCTCGCCGGTGTCGCGCTCGCCGAGGCCACGCCGACCCCGGCGTGGCGCACCGTCCGGCCTGGGCGGCGCTCGGGACTGCCCACCGGGTATCGACCCCGGCGTCCACCGCTTCAGCTCCAGCGCATGGGCGCGACGGCGACCGAGATCACAGGGGATCGCAGGTTGTCTCTATCTCCCACCCAGGGAAGTAGCGGAGGTCATCGTGACCGCAGTCCGTGCCTGCGCCGGACATCGGCCTGATCTGAGGACCGTCAGAAATCGTACTGACACTCCCGCCGCTCGCGGAGCTGCGTCGAACCGCCCGGCCCCGCGTAGGGTCGGCCATGGGTCTCCAGGGTCAACGGGCTCACGTCGTAGCTCGGCCTTCACCTTGAACCGTGTGACCCAGATCCTGGTACAAAATGCAAACTAGGGCTACCCGATGTCCAGCGGCAGGCTCGCCCGCCCAGCCGGCGCCGACTGCCGGCGGCGCAGGAACGACGCCAGCCCGCCCGAGCCGGACAGCAGGTCCACCGCCTTCGTGGTAGACCTTCACTCGCGGGATCGTGGGCTGGGCGGGCCGCTACTAACCGCGGGGGCGTCACTATGCCGGGTCCGGAGCCCTCCACCGGCAGGTATCTGGGCGACTCGCCTCGGTACACGACCCCGCGCCACCAGGTGCGGCCTTGAACAGGTCTCGGAGAAATCTAAGGGGATACAGCGACCGGAGGTCAGGTCCGGTCTCATTGCAACCCGGGGGGTTCCAGCCGGCATTAAAATGACCGGGAGCCGGACATCACCCGGTTGAGATCACCGTGGGTGAGCCTTGTATACCACCTACGCTCGGAACCGGGTTATCGAGATCCAGTTTCGTCATCAAGCGGGAGAACCCAAACGGAAAGACGCTCCCGATGGGGACATTTGAGCAGAAGACAAAAAGATCACTGTTCCGGGCTATTGCCGACGGTGAACCCGCCATGCTGTTGTTGGGTCTCGCCATGTCGCGATCGTCCTGGACAATCGTACTTCCCTGCCACCCCAAATCCGGGACGGTAGACCGCGTAATCAAGCAGCCCGTCTTGAGAGTATCCTGGTGGAAGATGTAGAGATCGGTGCCGTAGACTACGGACGAGGGTGATTCCGACAGTCCCGCGTTCGGAAGCTGCGTATCGGGCTGCCACCCCAATCCGGAAAGGTAGGCCGAGTACCAAAGCTCCCCGTTTTCATAGCCTCCCTGGTGGAAGACGTAGAGATCGGTGCCGTAGACTACGGCCGAGGGTGATTTCGACATTCCCACGTTCGAGAGCTGCGTATCGGGCTGCCACCCCGATCCGGGATGGTAGACCGAGACCAAAGCTCCCCGTTGGGAACTCCGGGGGATCCTCCCTGGTGGAAGACGTAGAGATCGTCGCCGTAGACTACTGCTGAGGGTGATTCCGTCACTGTTACGTTCGGAACTTGCGTATCGGGCTGCCAGTTCGCGCCATCGAAGTACGAGAACCAAAGCGCACCGGTCCCCCCGATAGGATTCAGCATGTTGCTGTCGTATCCCTGGTGGAAGACATGAAGACGACCGTTCCAGACTACTGCTGAGGGTGATTCCGCTATTCCCACGTTCGGAACCTGCGTATCGGGCTGCCAGGACCCCCTTGCGTCATCGTAGACCGTGTAATAAAGCTGCGCGAAAAAGCCCGACTGGTGGAATGCAAAAAGACTCATATGCTAGCTCCTTCGTAACTATTCAGGTATCTGGTCAGACGTCGATCAGATCGCCCTCACTCAGGCCTCCCATCTGATTGTCCCGCGCGAGGAACCCCATCGGCTTCTGGCCAGTATTTTTTTGCGTGAGCAGGCCGCGAGCCGAAATTATCTCACCGCTGATCTCCGAGCCGAGCACGGTTATCCGACCGGCCCCGGCAATTATCCCGGTAATTGCTGATCTTCCTTCTCCTGGTGACGGGGCCTGGTTATGGTCGCCCGTGACCAGGTCGGGAGCCAGACCCGCAAGATCGCCCGACCGTCTCAGCCAGTATTTTCTCAGGCTGAGATTCGAACCATAGCTAGGATGGGTAAACTTTGCAAGTCTGGTAATGGTCCCATCGGCCGCTATAGGCGCTTAAGCCACAGCGGGCACGGATTGTTTCCCCGAATTGTTGTAACTTAAAGCTATTGGTTTTTGCGCTTTGTTACAACCCCGCAGCTCGGCCGGCGCCTCACGAAGCGCCACCAGGACTTCACTGCTGGTCGCCGAAAGTTTCGCATCGCGCGCCGCGCGATGCGAAGCACCATTGACGCCGGAGAGGCCGGGGTTCCCCTCAAACCGTGGAGACTTCCTCGCCGCGGATTCGTGTAATTTTGCTGCTTCTCCTGACTATCGAACGCCAGTTCACTTTGTTCCTGGCATCCGGGTATCCGTAGACGCCCGCCACGGCGGGGTCTTGCGCGACGCATCGGCTTGACGATCTTGCCGACGGACAGCAGATCAGGGTAACGGACCTAACTGTGCCAGGATTAGCAGATATCTCTGCAGGTAGAAGGCTTAGTGGAAATGCAGTAAAAGAATCGTGGTTTTGCCGATGACAGCCTGCTCCAGCGCCGCCCACGCCGCCGCGGTGTCCGGAGCCGCCAGGCCCGGGCGGTCGGCGTCGCCGGCCCGGCGGTGCCGGGTGGGGTCAGACCGGGGCGCCCTGCCGGGATTGCTCCCGTGGCGGCGATCCCCCGCACTGTGGGACTTATCAAAGACCGCTCTAGCCGCCAGAGAGTCACATTCTCCGAATACCTGCGCGAAAGCGGCGGGGTGATTGGGGCGGATGAGGTAGGTGCGATCCCAGCGCGAGGGCCGTCCGCGCGTATGCCTCCGTTGCAGAACCGTGAGCCGCTGGCGTTGCGCGCGCTGGCCCATCCGCTCCGCTGGAAACTGCTCGACCTGCTGAACAGCGAGCAGGCGGCGATGGCGACCCGGTGCGCCGAGGTGCTGGGCGAGAGCGTGGCCAGCTGCGGTTACCACCTGGGCATCCTGGCTAAGTACGGCTACATCGAGCCGATCCCTGGCCGGGCGGGCCGGGAGAAGCCATGGCGGCTGATCAGCCGGCGTCAGGACCTGTCTCCGGGCGGCCATGATGAGTCCGGCGTGCTGGCGGCGCGGGCGGCGACCGAGGTGTTCCTTGATCACGAGCTCGCGCGGATCAAGGACCGGCGCCGCCGCGGTGAGGAGCCGGACGAGTGGCGCGAGGACAGTCACCTGTTTGGCGCGACCCACTGGATGACGGCGGCCGAGCTCAGCGAGGTGGGGAGCAGTTGATGGAGATCTCCCTCAGCTACCGGGTGCTGCTTCTGGCGGTGGTCGGCGTGGTCGGAGCGTGCGCCGTGGTCATCCTGACCCGGCCGGCTCCCGAGCCAGCTGCGGCTCCCGAGCCAGCTGCGGCTCCCGAGCTGCGGCCCGCCGCCGGCCTTGAGCCGAACCCGCGAAAAAACGTAGCGGAAACCAGCGTCCGTCCCGGCTAGCCTGAGCGGCAGGCGATCAAAGGCGGTCCGGTGAAGTTCAACCACATCGGGATCCCGACCGCGGGCTCCTTCGGCGGCGAGATCCCGCTGCCGCATCTGAAGATGACAGTCAGCGATCATCAGGCCAATCCGTTCGGCATCCAGTGGCAGCGATACTGGGACGACGCGCCCTATCCCGACCTGGTCAAGACGGTGCCGCACGTGGCCTTCGAGGTCGATGACCTGACGGCCGCCCTCGAAGGCCAGCACGTCATCATCGAGCCGAACAGTCCCAGCAAGGGCGTCATGGTCGCCTTCATCGAGGTCAGCGGGGCGCCGGTGGAGCTCATGCAGATCGACCACCAGGTCCGCCCGGACCTATGACCGCCTTACCTGCATTTGCCTGTGATCGCAAGGGTCCGATTTGGGGGGTTTCCGCGGTCATGGTGACCTGGTCGGGGATGGCTGAATCTGCTCCCTGTCCCTGATAGCTGCCGGGTTCTGCGAGCGGGCGGGCGTGTCACAGGGGCGCGCAGCGTCCCGCGTAGCAAAGCCGCGAAGTTAAGGGTCGGGCGGGATTGTCGAGGGGGTGCTCGCTGGCGGCGTGTTGAGTTTGTAGGTACCGAAGCCGGTGCGGGTGAAGAAGCCCAGGCGTGTCCATTCGCCGAGCTGGGTGAGCATGTTCCGGGGTTTGACGCCCAGGAGGATGGCGAGTTCATGGCCGCTCCAGTCGCGCGGGGGCTGGCCTGTGATGATGGCGGTGATCCGCTCCCGGCGGGTGGCCGGCCCGGGCGGGCGAGGCGGGCGGGGCGTGCTGCGGTCGCGGTAGGTCCTGCCGGGCTTGAGGTCGACGGGCGGGGTGCAGATGGCGATGTCGATCGCGGTGATGGCGGCGGGGTGGGCCGGCCGTCCGTCGTCCCGGTTCAGGTACCGGGAGGTGGCGCATTTGACCTTGCGGGCGCTGAACCGGGGGCGGCGGGCGGGCAGCAGCGTGGCCAGCACGGCCCGGCCGATCACGCCGGGCAGGTCGGACGGGCCGTCCGGGCAGATCCCGGCGGCAGCGGTGAGCTGGTCTTTGGCGGCTTCCATCGCGGTGGTGAAGCTGGCCCGGTCCGGGTCGGTGCCCGGGCAGGTCTCCACCGCGGTGACCATGGCCATGCGCAGCAGCTGGTACAGCGTGAGCAGGGCCCAGGTCTCCTGCTCCAGGCCGGGCCGGTCGCCCGAGCGCAGCACATGGCCGCCGAGCAGGGTGTGCCGCAGGGCGAAGTAGGCGGACTCGATCTCCCAGCGCTCGTGATAAAGCCGGACCACGGTGGCCGCCGGGAACCGGCGGTGGTCCATCAGCGTGGTGATGAGCCGGTAACCGTCGCGGACCCGGCTGCCGTCGGCGCCGGTCATCGTCAGGGTGGCCTCGATGATCCGGACCTTCAGCCCGTCCAGGCACGACAGGTAGGAGCCGTCGGGCAGGTGGCCCAGGACGTACGGGTGGCGGGTGGACTTGGCCCGCGCCAGCAGCAGCGCGCCGGTGGCCGCGACCTCGCCTAGGAACGCGTTGGCGTCGAAGGCCCGGTCCAGCAGGATGAGCATGCCCGCGCGCAGCAGCGGCAGCAGCCGCCGGGCCACGGTAGCCTCGTCCCGGTCCGCCGCCGACCCGAGCGCGGCGCCGAGCAGGCCGCGGGTGCCGGTCTCGGCCAGGGTCATCAGCCGCAGCGTCGGATACCCGGCAAAGCCCATCCGGTACCGGATCCGGCCCAGCCAGCAGCGATTACGGCCGGTGTCGGGGACCTTGAGCGAGTTGCAGCCGTCGAAGGCGACCGTGCGCAGCCCGCCGAACCGCACCCCCGGCGTGCCAGGCTGGGCCAGCGGCCCGGCGACCACCTCGAACAAGGCCTTCAGCGGCGCCGGGCCGAGCCGCCGGCGCAGGTCACGCAGCGCCTTCTCCGACGGGCACGGCACGGCCATCCCCGCCAGCCCCGCGGTCAGCTTGGCCCAGACCCGCGCATAGCCCAGCCGGGGATACATCCCCAGCGCCAGAACGAAGTACACCCCGACCCGGGACGGCAGATCGCGGAGCCGGCGCTGCACCGTCTTTGTCTGCTCCAGGGTGTCATCGACCAGCTCGAACGGCAGGTACTGCGTTAATTCGCCCAGGTGGCCCGGGGCGAATATCCCCGCGGCGACGGTGACGGCGCGCGTGATCGTGGTGGTGGCAGACTGAGTACGCAACGGGACCTCCGGTGTCAGGGACGATCGTGACGGATCAACCCCGATCTACCAGAGGTCCCGTCTTCCTGCCACCGCACGCCGTCAGGCGATCGCCCTTGACATGATCACAGGTCGTTTAACTTCGCGGCTTTGCCGGTTCAGCCGGCACCGCAGGCGCCCTTGACGCGGAGGGCCGCGATCCGATAATCGGGCGGCGGGGAACAGGACGGGTGTGCGGTTGTGGTGGCTGCGGGCCCCATGGGCAGCTCCGGTGCTGGCGCGCCTGGCTGCGGTCATCCCTCCGGGTGGCCCGCGGCTCGCGGCCGCGGGGCATGGGGCTGGTCCGCGCGGGCAGCGGGATCAATCAGGAGCACGGCCGCGCCGCGCGGGGCGGGGGCCAGACATGGGGGCGATCACGCGCTGCCCGCGGCCGGGCCTGCTCACCCTGCCTCCTGCTGTGCGGTGCGGGCGGTCAGGGACCTGACGTGCCCGTCGCGCATCGCGTAGAAGACGCAGGTGAGCAGCTTGCGGGCCGCGGCGACCTTGGCGATGTTGCGCGCCTGGATGCCGCGGCGGGCGATGATGGCGTCCTTGAGCTCGTGCACCGGGGTGCCGGCCGGGGTGCGCTGGACCGCCTCGATCAGCGCCCAGCGCAGCGGCCGCGAGCCCTGCTTGGTGATCCGGCCGCGGATCACCTTGGTGTCGGACTCATAGTGCCGCGGGGTCAGCCCGGCCCGGAAGCACGCGAGCTGGTCCGCGCTGGCGAAGCGGTGCACGTCGCCGATCTCGGCGACGAAGATCGCCGCCGATCACCGGACCGACCCCGTTGATCGAGAGCAACGCCCGGTACTCCTTGGTGTCTTTGAGCCGGCAAACGCGGTCTCGACCTCGAGCCGGACGATCTCGGTGGACAACGTCGCCAGGGATCCGCCGCTGCGAAGCGACCCTGCTGGCATACGGCTCGGGCAGCACCAGGCCGTCGAGGGATCGTGGCCCCGACCGGGACCGAAGATGTCCGCGATCTGCGGGATCACCCCCACACTTCCCGAGCACCGCGTGGACACTGGCCCTCACCGCCGCCCGGGTCGTGCACCAACTTGTGCCGGTAACGGACCAGCTCCCGCAGCTCCCGGACCTCCGGCGGGGCGATCCACGCCCGCGCGAGCCGGCCCAAACGCAGCAGGTCCGCGAGCTCGCGGGCGTCCAGGGCGTCGGTCTTCGCCCGCCGGTGGTCTGCATCGACTTGACCCCCCGCGGATGCGCGAGCACCACCTCGAACCCCGCGTCGGTGGACGCGGCTTTTCGACCGCCCAGTACCAGCCGTAGCAGGCCTCCAGCACCACCTTGGGGTGCAGGCCCGCCCTGCGCGATCTCCGCCGCCAGCCGCGCCGGGCTGTTGGTGATCCGCGCCGTGCCGAGCTTCTGGCCATCCTCGGTCATCCTGACCAGCACCGACCGGCGGCGGTGCAGGTCCATGCCCACGATCTGCGGGCCGTCGTACGCTTCCACAAGGGGCCTCCCATCGTCGTAGATGACGTAGACACCCCGAGCATGAACTCTCGGGACAGCTACGGGGAGCGGGAGGCCCCGCTCCTTCATGGCATCAGGAGTCCTGGACTCTCAGGTCAAGACCCCAGCGCCAGGCTAAATTACGGGTTCGTATCCCATAGTGCGTCGACGTCATGGACAGCCCGCCCCTACTGTCCCCCACCCCGCACGCCAGCACCAGCCCCGACCCGGACGCGGCAGCGCCCCAACCCGCCGCGACCGGCACCGGCTAATTTTCACGTGGCGCGACCATCCCCCAGGTGAGATGGCTAAATTGATAAAAGTCAGGTAACACGGAGTGTCGTCGAGACGGCCCGCGATAATAGCCGCTTCGGGTCGTACGCTGACGGACTGGGGATGCCGTCGCGGGTGAGGTCTTCGGCAATGGCGTAGAACCCGTGCCCAGCGATGAACTCGCTGAAGATCCGCTTGACCGCCGGGGCCGACGTAAGCATATTCATGCGACGCCACCGCAGTGCAAATCACCGCTGAGCTTGCCTCCATTGTCCAGGCACTAGGCGAGGTTACGCACGTCCCAAAACACCAAGACCAAATGGACAAGCATAAAGTCATTGGTTTTCCAGCAACTCCTCCGCTTGACGACGGAGCTCGTTGTCTTGGCCTAGGCTTCTAGAGCTCTTACTTATCACCTGCCTGGCCGCCGCCTCTGCCTGTTTGGTCTCGCCGGCGCGCTGGAAACAATATGCTGCGGCTAGCAGTACTTGCAAAACGTCTGGATGATCTTCAGGTAGTACCAAGCTAAGGCCAGTAAGTGCCGAAGTGAACTGATCTATTGCCTGTGCATATTTGTTAAGGTAGCAATTTGCTTTCGCCAGCGAGGCCAGCAGCAAAAGAGTATCTAGATTATCTTGGCCAAGCACTTCGGCCATTTTAGGATAAAGTGCAGCATACTCTGCAGCCGCCACATCAGCGCGCCCACTTTCTAGCACCACATCAACAAAGATGTTGCGCGCCATCAGAGTGTAGTGGTGTTCCTCACCCAGCGAACTTTGAGCCGTACTGACGACGGCGGTCATCAGATCTTCTGCCGCGCCTAGATTCCCAATCGCGCTCAAGAGCGTCGCATAGTTACATGCTGCGGCTATGCTGTCCGGATGACTCTCGCCCAACTGCGAATTACGGTAGGCAACTACATCTCCCATAAGAGACGCGGCCTCTTCAATATTACCCATGTCACGCAGAATGCCGCACAAGTTATTTGTAAATGCGATAATTCTTCGCCGGTCCTGGTCGCGGGCAAGCTCTATTTCAAGACCTTTTCTCGCCAACCTCTCCGCTTCCGCGAGATTTCCTAGTTCGTAATGCAGCAAAGACAGATTCAACATCGATGCTATGCTATCGGAATCCGTTTCGCCGAACTCACGGACACGTGCTCCGAAAACTACCGAGTGCAGATCTAGGGCTTCGTTTCGATCCCCTAGATCCGATAGCAAATTGGCCAAGTCGCTGCCACTAGTGAGCGCCAGCCTCGAGTTAATTCCCATCAGATCCTTACGGATCTCGAAAGCTGCCCTGGCGAATCGCTCAGCTTGCCGGTATTGCGAGATACTGCGAAGATAGCGGACTACGGACGAGTAAAAATCTGCAGCGATAATCGCTCCTTTCCCTGAGGTCACACTGTGCTCAAGCAGCGCCTCGGCGTGGGGAAGAAGTACTGCGCACCGATTCCAGCTAGCTGGCATATCACCATTGTGCGGAAAGCTATCGTTCAAGCCCGCCGCCGCAGCCGAAAATGCCAGGGTAGAACCTTTCATCGACTCAGCAGACGGGCGGGTCATAGCCGATTGGTGTTCAGCTTCCGCGTCACGTAGTATCGCTTGGAGCGTTAGCTGCTGAGTAGTTGCGTGAATCTTGACACCAGCTGGTGGCTCGATACTTATCAGCGATAGCTTCCGAAGGGCTCTGATATTCATATCGAATTCGATCAGGGAATCAGTGATTTCTGCATCCTCTCCAGAGCCAACCTGCTCTTGAGCCCGAGTCGCGAAGCTCAATACTTCGACCGGGAGGACTGTGCTTGAAAGAAAAGCCATTGAATCCAGGATTTTTCTGGCGGCAGCCTGTTCACTCTCTAGGAGCTCTACACTCTGACGCCATACAGTTGCCACGTCTTCCAGATGAGATGATGGAGCGTCTTGTGAAAGCATTCTTTGTGGGTCGCGAATATAGCGCTCCAGAAACCCGCGAAGGCCACAAGCAGTCGCGCGGCAATAAGAAGCAACCTGTTCAAGCGCAAGTGGTAGGTTGCCGACCGCGGCAGACAGCCGAGATGCCGACAGAAAGTCATCATCACCTGTTCTCTCGAGAAGGTACTGTGCACCGATTGTTGCGTCAAAACATGATATCTCGAAAGCATCCCGTGCGAGCCCACTGATTTCTCTACATGTTACGATAACCATGGCACTGCTATTAACTATTACATCAGGCAGAATAGCGCAATCTCTAAGATCATCGAGAATGATCAGCCAATCACGGCTCAGCTCTACATTTTCTGCAATAAGGTGGGAAACATCCCCAGCGCGAATCTCTCTATTTGAAAGTCCAAGTTTCTGCGCCAGCTGCTCAAGACCTGAGGTTAGAGACAACGACGTGGCGCAATCGATCCACCAGCCTGCTGTCGCGTCAGATCTCCTAGACCAAGCAAACGCCTGAGCTATCTGCGACTTCCCCACTCCGGGAAATCCGTATATAAATAGTGGAGGTGCCGTGTCAGACGAGAAATGATCTGATACTCTAGCCAGCTCTTCCGATCGGTGACTAAATCCGACAACTGGCGCGGGTATGTTCCATAGGCCAACCGCCTTTGTTCTGTCCAAATTAAAAGTGCGTGCCAAAGGGAGGACAACGGTCTCAACCTTGCCTGCCAGACCGATGCGACCGAGAATTTTTTCGATCGGCAAAGCATATAGAACATTGCTGGCAAATCGTCGCGACGAAATGGCAGCTATCCGCAGATGGACTTGTTCGATGAGCATGCCAACTACTACGTTCGGAGCAGCCGCTAGCGAAACGGCACCTCCTGAATAGCCGACATAATCTCCCAAATAACCATAGCTATTGAGCTGCAGCACCGATATCGGATTGTCGGCAGAATTGAGGATTTCATGATCTGCGACGGTTATATGGCCTTCGAGCACAGGATCGTTGCCGAGACTTCGCGTGTTGACTCTCCAGCCCTCGCCGTCGCGTCCACGTCGGAATCTAAAAGCGCATGGAACTTCGGTAGACGGCTGTAGCACCGCTATATCAAGGTAGTCGTCAACCTCTACCGCTTCAATTTCAACAGAGCGTTCTGCTTGCCGGCCAGAATTTGCATCTGTGAACACGAATCTTATCGTCGAGGCGCCGGCATTCCCGATTACATGTGCAGCAGTAATTATCTTGTCTTTGCTTACAGAAAAGCCTGCACCGCGAGAGCGTCCATCTATTATGATACGCCCGTGAGTCATGGCTGATGCTTACGTCTGTATGTGACCTCTATTCCAAATACCGCCTCGGCCGAGGCTTTAGCCAGGATCGCGCCGGTTTCAGCTGCAAGCGTGACGCCAAACGAGATCTTAAATTCTTCTTGAATCCATGGTTCTGAGACTTCTGTGATTTTAAGGCTTGAACTAGCTATGCTAGTCCCAACTGCTATCGCTTTTCTTATTTCATCCAATCGATTGCCGATGGACTCTACAACGTCTTCCCGCCACCCTATCTCGCGATTATCACGCAAAGACACGACCTGAATAAGGACATCACTATCGCCTGGCATATTAAACTCAGCCCACCCCTACGCTCGCTTCAATCTCATCGTTGATCAATCAGGCGCATCCACCCAAGCATCGTAGCCGATAGGTAGCGGAATATCCATTGCCGGTCATCACACGACCAGGGGGTCGGCAAAGTCCTTTGTGAGGGTGACCGAGGAAAGCGCGACACGCCGGTGATGTGCGGATAGCAGCGCGGGCACGGCCCTTGCGGTGATCTTGCGGTTCCTACGCCAGCCAGGTTCACCGCAGAGGGACCACGCCGCGCCGCTATCTTCGCTGATCGATCCTGCTATCGGCCATCTGGTTGAGCTGACTGGAGACACCGCGAAAGAGCAGCCTGGCTTACTGGCGGTGCTGACCTGCAGGTCACCAGCTGAATCCTATTTTCGAGCGGGACACGATGTCGGTGAGCAGCACGGCGACGCCGTACAGGGTGCTGGCGGCCGAAGCGGACGCGGCGTCGGCGTTCGAGCCGGCCACGGGGATCAGCACCAACTCGCCCGGCACCGTCAGCAGCATGCCTGCGATGGCCAGCCAGCCGAAGATGCGTTCACCGGCACCCGGGTCACCGTCGACATGCTCACCGAGCCAACCTGCACCCAGCGCGAAGCCTTACCCTGATCGGCACCCCCATCCCGCTGACCTTGACGTAGGCACAACGTCACCCGGCCAGCTCGGCATGACTCCAAGCCAGACCCGAAATCAGCTGCCGGACAAGCCGTGAGTTCGGTCTAACGCAACACACGATCAGCAAGGGTCGTCGGGACCTTCCGTTCGGCTGCGGGACCGTCTGAGGTCTGCGTGGGCGCCCGCGATCCGCCGACGCGACTGACCTACTCCCCGATCCCCTCCGGCGCTGGATGCGCTGCGGCTCGCGTCGCTTCAAGTTCGGCGCCTAGGCCGGCGGCCTCGGCCGCTCCAATCCGCTGAAAGATCTCCAGCGCCTGCCCCAGCCTATCTTGTGCCTCAGCGGTGTGGCCTGCGGCAAGGGCGCACCTGCCCAGGCCCGCCAGCGCGTTAGCCTCATCCCAGGGGCTGCCGATCTGGCGGGCCAGGTCGAGCGCCTGTTGGTGGCAGGACCTGGCCTGGCGAAGGTCCCCGCCGATCCTGTGCAGCATCCCGAACTCATTGAGGGCCTCGGCCTCACCACCCTGGTCGCCGATGTCCTGGAAGATGCCCAGCGCCTCTTCCAGGGCCCGGGCTGCGCCAGGGTGGTCCCCGGTCACCCGCAGAAGGGCGCCCAGGCTGCTAAGGGCGCGGGCCTGGCCGCTCCGGCCGCCGATGTCGTGGAAGATGCCCAACGCCTCCTCCAGGGCCCGGGCCGCGCCAGGGTGGTCTCCCGTCGCCCGCCGCAGGTCCCCCAGGATGCTGAGGGCGTGGGCCTGGCCGCCCCGGTTGCCGAGGTCCTGGTGGATGCCCAGTGCCTCCTCGAGAACACGGGCCGCGTCCGGGTAATCGCCGGTCGCCTGCCGCACGATTCCCAGGTTGCCGAGGGCCCTGGCCTGGCCGAGCCGATCGCCGAGGTCCCGGTAGATGCCTAGCGCCTCCTCCAGGTAGGAGGCTGCGCCCGGATAGTCCCCGGTCATCTGCCGCACGTCTCCCAGATAGGCGAGGGCTCTGGCCTGGCCGAGTCGGTCGCCGAGGTCCAGCCAGATATCCAGCGCCTCCTCTAGGTCCCGGGCCGCGCCAGGATAGTCATCTGTCATCGCCCGCCCGAACCCGAGGTTGGTCAGGGCGTTGGCCTGGCCGAGCCGGTCGCCGAGGTCCCGGTAGATACCCAATGCCTCCTTCATGTCCCGGGCCTCGCCCGGACAGTCATCTGTCAGCCCCCGCACGAGCCCAAGGTTGGTCAGGGCGTTGGCCTGGCCGAGCCGGTCGCCGAGGTCCCGGTAGATACCCAGCGCCTCTTCCTGGGCCTGGGCCGCGCCCGCATAGTCCCCGGTCGCCGACCGCACCCACCCCACGTTGGTGAGGGCGTGAGCCAGGCTCGGCCAGTCGCCGAGGTACCGCGCCGAGCGCATGGCGGCGGCATGGCGCGTCAGGGCCTCGGCCCACGGGCCGTCCGCGTGCAGCAGGGCGGCGACGTCGGCGGTGAGGGCGATGATGCGAGCGTGCTGGCCAGTTCCCGTGGCATGGTCAAGGCAGGCGAATAGGTTGGCCCGTTCGGCACGGGCCCAGGCCAGGGCCTGCTCCCGGCTGGCCAGGGCGGGAACCGCCGCCGGTGTCGTGCCCGCCGCGGGGATGAGGCGGCTCTGGCGGGCGAGGAGGGCCTGGACGAGGTCGCCGACGTACTGGTAGTAACCCAGCAGCCGCTCGGTCGCCTGATCGCGGTCACCATCCTGGTCAAGCTGGCCTGCCAGGGCGCCGGCGTGCTCGCGGATCAGGTCGTGCATCCGGTACCGGCCGTGGGTCGGCTCGGTGAGCAGGTACTGGTCGTATAGAGCTTCCAGGCCGCGGCGGGCCTGATCCAGGCCGGTGCCGTCCAGGGCAGCGGCGGCATAGGCGTCGACGTCGGTGCCCGGATGCAGCCCGAGCCGACGGAACAGCCGCTGCTGGTCCGCAGTGAGGTCCTCATAGGAGAGGTTGAACGCGGCAGCGACCGACACGTTCTCGGTGGCCATAAGCTCCAGCCGGTCCACGGCTGCCGCAAGCTCGGCGGCCCGCCCGGCCACCGACCAGGCCGGGTGATGGTGCAGCTGACGGGCCAGCATCCCGATGGCCAGCGGCAGGTAGCCGCACAGCCGGGTCATTTCCCGTACCGCCGGATCGGCCGGACTCAGCCCTGACCTGGCGGCCAGCCTGACCAGCAGCCCGGCAGCCTCCTGCGCCGACAGGGTCTCCAGGCTTATCGCTGTCGCGCCTTCCAGCGCGGACAGGTGGCGGCGGCTGGTGACCAGCACGACGCTGCCGCCGCTGCCGGGCAATAGCGGCTGGACCTGCTCGCTGCTGACCGCGTCATCGAGCACCAGCAGCAGCTGCCGGCCGGCCAGCCGGTCCCGCCACATCGCCATCCGCGCCTCGACGCCGGGCGGGATCTGCGCAGGTGCAACCCCCGCCGTCAGCAGCAAGCTGGCCAGCGCGTCACCCGGGTCCACCGGCTGCTGCCCCGGGGTATGCCCATGCAGCTGGAGGAAGATCTGCCCAGCCGGGAACCGCGGTGCCAGCCGGTGCGCGGCGTGGACGGCGAACGCCGTCTTGCCGATCCCGGCCATGCCCCCGATCGCGTGGATGCCCACCACCCTGCCCGCGCCCGCCGCGGCATCCACCAGCTCCCGCAGCTCCTGCTGCCGTCCGGTGAACGACACGATGTCGCGCGGCAGTGTCCTGGTAGCCGCCGCTGCCGCGGCGGGGGTCGGCTCGCGCAGGCCATGCCGGACCTCGCGGGTCAGCTGGACGAGCAAGCCTTCGATCTGCCGTCCCTGCAGGTGAGTCAGGTCATGGTTGAGCTGGTCGGCCAGCGGCGCCAGCGGCCCGCCCCCAGATCCGCGGACCATTATCTCCAGCAGCAGGTGACCGTTCAGCTTCTCCGCCAGCACGGCGCCTGGCACTCCCAGAAGCTCCGCCGAGGATTGCCCTATGCCGGTCCGGCCGACATCATCCAGCACGGCAAGTTGTCTCGCTATCCCTGCCTGCAGCCCTTCCAGCATCGTGACTGATCCGGCTCCCGGCGCATCTGGCACCGCCTCGCGGAAGACTTCGCTGATCACCATGGCAAGCTGGCCGACCTGCTCACGCGATCGACTCATCTCATCGGCGGTGGCCTGGACAGCGGCGGCGGCTGCCTGCCGGAGTGCACGCTCCTGGTCGCTGCCCAGGACCAGCGCGGTCAGCTTCTTGCGGCCAGCATCAGCCAGCAGCCCGACTAGCCAGCCGCCAAGATCGTCGACGACGAACACCATGTTGATAGTCTCCTGCTACCGCGCACCTTTCCGCCACCTTCGACCCCGGTAGGTGCCGGTGCAACGCCGGCCTGGCTAGTCAATGCAGATGGCAGTATGGAGCGGCGCGGCCAGATACTGCAGGTCGGGCGGCAGGAGCCCGCTGGGACCCATCCATCGAGGCTAGAGTACCCGCGCATCCACGGCAGATGACCGGCCTGGAATGCATGGTCGCGTTAGCCGCAGCAAGCCTCAGCTCTTCCAGCCCAGCGCCACGAAAGATCAGGCTAGCCTCCGCTATTCAGCGTTGATGGACGGTTGAGCGGCCTGCCAACTTTCCCGGCGCTGTGAGCTGGGGTTTCGTGCCGTTACGGGTTCGGCGGCGTCGCGCACCTTATGGGTGCGGGCGCTTCGCAGTGGTTGGCCGGGAACGCCGACTCGGGGCGGGTAAGGCTGACCGGTTTTGCCGGCGAAGAGCGCCCCGGTTCGGGGGAGATTCGCGGTTACCACACCATGTCGTTTCCCGGGCTGGAGCGCTCTTCGTCATGGAATTGACGACGTGATGTCGCTCGTAGTGAGTGGGTGCGTCGAGGAAGGAGGCCGTTGATGTTGGCGGCGACGTTACCCCGGGCCAGTGCCTGAGGCCCGTCCCCCGCCCCGGCATGCGCGGCTGGGTCCTGCTCAGCCGGGTGTGAAGCCCGGGGTATAGCCCAAGGGTCCCCGTTCCGTCCGGGGGTCACAGGTGAGGGGAAGGCCGGGAGGGGCGAACGCCAGTGAACCCTTGCTGATGCCTCGTGAAAGACCATCCCGGGACGGGCTGCGGCACCGGGGTGACAGGGACCGGCCGTTGCAAGGCGGCAGGCGGCGGTCACGGGATGCATACGTGGCCGTGCAGGCACCGCCATCCCCGGGGTACAGAGGGCGCCCGGCCCCGGCGGCGTCTCACGCGTGCGGAACATGGAAAACCCGCTCGGGTCCGCGGGCTGCGGCGCGGTAGGCCGATCGTAAGAGGGGCGGAATCCCCGGGCGGGACAGGATGCCCAAGAAGCGAATGCCGGCGGCCGAAAGGCAGCAGGAACCCCGCGCCGTCATGTCCGGCTCTCCCGCCGGGGGCGCGGCATAACTGGCCGGATACCGGGCCGGGTGCCCGGGCGCGAAAGCGCGCTGACATGAGGCAGGTGAGCTGGTGAAGCGATGCGGCCAAGACCGCCGGAACCGAAGGGCAAGTTAGACGCGATGACGGGTTACAGCTTTTCCACCCCGGTCTGGGAGGGCGGCCAGTGGGTCGTCCCCGCCGTGGCCGGGGTCGTGGCGGCCCCCAAAGCGAACGGACCGGAGGACCGGCCCCGCGACGCACCCTCCCAGTGGGATCAGGTCGACTGGCGGGCGCAGGAGGAGCAGGTACGGCGGCTGCGGCAGCGGATCTTCACGGCGGCGCAGGAGCAGGACTGGCCCAAGGTCAGGAGCCTGCAGAAGCTGATGCTGCGGAGCCGGGCCTGCACGCTGGTCAGCGTGCGGCAGGTGACGCAGCGCAATGCCGGGCGCAAGACCGCCGGGATCGACGGGGAGGTCGCGCTGACTCCCGAGGCCAGGGCACAGGTGGCGGTGCGGGTGCACCAGTCCATCGGGTCGTGGCATCCCCGGGCGGTCCGGCGCGTGTATATCCCGAAGGCATCAAACCGTGCGAAGCTGAGGCCGCTCGGGATTCCCGTGCTGATGGACCGCTGCCACCAGCAGCGGGTCCGTCACGCGCTGGAGCCGGAGTGGGAGGCCCGGTTCGAGCCCCGGTCTTACGGGTTCCGGCCGGGCCGCGGCTGCCATGACGCGGTCGAGGCGATCTACAACACCTGCAAGGGTCCTAGGATCAAGCGGGTGTGGGCGCTGGACGCCGACTTGGCCGCGGCGTTCGACAAGATCGATCATGATCATCTTCTCGCCGCTCTCGGGTCGTTCCCGGCCAGGGACCTGATCCGGGGCTGGCTGAAGGCGGGCGTGTTCGAGGCGGGCAAGGGGTTCGCGCCGACAGAGGAGGGGACTCCCCAAGGCGGTCCGATCTCACCGTGCCTGCTGAACGTCGCGATGCACGGGCTGGAGGAGGCCGCCGGGGTCTGCTACGTGACATCCGGCATCCATGCCGGGGAGACCATGGCGGGTTCCCCGGTCGCGGTCAGGTACGCCGATGACGTGGTCGCGCTCTGCCACAGCCAGGAGCAGGCCGGACAGGTCAAGGCGCGGCTGGCGGAGTGGCTGGCGCCCCGGGGCCTGGCCTTCAACGAGGACAAGACGAAGATCGTCCACCTCAGCGAGGGCCTGGACTTCCTTGGGTTCAACGTCCGCCGCTACCACGCAAGCTGCTGATCAAGCCGTCCAAGGCGGCCATCAGGAGGCTCGGGAACGGCTCGCCGCCGAGACGCGCAAGCTGCGCGGCCTAACGCGGTGGCGGTCATCACCACGCTCAGCCCTATCATCCGGGGCTGGGCCGCCTATTACCGGACGGTGGTGCCATCAGAGGTGTTCAGCTCGCTGGACAGCTACGTGTGGACGCTGCTCTACAAGTGGGCCAGATGGCGCCACCAGAACAAGCCGGGGCGCTGGGTCGTCGCCCGGTACTTCGGCAAGTTCAACAAGTTCAGGGACGACCACTGGGTATTCGGGGACCGCGATAGCGGCGGCTGGCTGGTCAAGTTCTCCTGGACCGGCATCGAACGGCATGTGCCGGTCAAGGGCACGGCATCCCCCGATGACCCCGCCCTGGCCAGCTACTTGGGCCGGGCGGCGGACGAAGGTCAAGCCTCCGCTGGACCGGTACACCTTGCGCCTGCTGTCCAGGCAGGCCGGGCTGTGCCCGCTATGCGGGGGGCACCTGCTGTCCGCCGAGCAGCCACCCCAGTCTCCCGAGCAGTGGGAACGGTGGTGGCTGCACGTCACCCGCAGGGCGATAGCCGCCAGCTACCTCGTCCACCACGGCAGACCCGGCCCGCCGGACGGTGACCAGACCCGCCTCATGCACGCCTCCTGCCAGCGCAGGCACGACGCCCGCCAGCGCAGGAACCCGGATTCTCAGCTTCAGCCCGCGACGTCCTCGCGGCTTGCTTGAGGCGTGTGCCGGGCCAACTGGCACGCACGGGTCTCGGGGGCCCCGGCCGGGAAACCGGCCGGGGCTACCCCGGCGGATACGCCGTGGGACCATGGGCTGAGGGTCTTCGCTGAGGCCGAGGGGCTGGTCGGGCAGGCCGGGGCCGTGCTGCTGCGCAAGCTGGCCGATCAGGTGGGGCTGACCGCGGCGCTGGGATCGGCGCTGGCGCGGGCGGGGAAGTTCCCGCTGGTGGACCGGGGTATGGCTCTGGTCTCCATGGCGGTGGCGATCGTGCTCGGGGCTACCAGCATGAACGATATTGCCCTGCTGGCGCACCAGGAACCGGTCTTGGGGGCCGGCACCGTCGGATACCACGGTGCGGCGGACGCTGGAGCTGGCCGATCCGCGCACTCTGGACAAGATTGCCCAGGGTCCAGGGCCCGGGTCCGCGCGCACGTCTGGAAGCTGATCCGCGGCAAGGCCGGCCGGGTTCCCCGTGGTTGTCCGTCACGGGGAGGGCTGCTGGCAGGCTGGCTGGTCATCGACCTGGACGGCACGCTGATCACCGCGCACTCGGAGAAGCAAGGCGCTGCTCCCACGTTCAAGAAGGGGTACGGCTTCCACCCGCTCGGGGCCTGGTGCGCTAATACCGCGCGAGTGCGCTGGCGATGCTGCTGCGGCCGGGCAACGCCGGGTCCAACACCTTCGCCGATCACCTGACCGTGCTGACCGCGGCGATCCGGCAGATCCCCTCCCGGATGCGGTCGCAGGCTGCTGGTCCGTGTCGACGGGGCCGGCGCCAGCCACGAGCTCATCAGCCACCTGCTGTCGCTGTCGTCCCGGCGCCGCACCGTGCTGTTCACCTGCGGCTGGGCGATCACCGAGACCGATGAGCAGGCGATCCGGCTGCTGCCCGCCACCGCCTGGCAGGCCGCGGTGGACCAGGACGGGGTGGTACAGCAAGACAAGCACGTCGCGGAGATCACCCACCTGACTGAGCCGGGCCGGCGAACTGGCCGGACGGCCTGCGGTGGATCGTGCGCCGCACCAAACCCTCCCGCCGGCAGATGCCAAGAACCTGACCGCCTTCGAGCAGCGCCACCGGCTGGCGGTACTCCATCATCTGTCACCAACATCCCCGCCGCGCGCGGCATCGGCGGCGTGCCCGGCAGCCACCACCCGCAGTTCATCGACGTGCTGCACCGTCAGCACGCCGTCGTCGAGGACCGGCGGTGTCGGCGCCGCGCAAATCCATGGGCCTGCGTAACCTTCCGTCGAAGACCTGGGTGGTGAACTGCGGCTGGGTGCTCGCTGCGAACATCGCCGCCGACCTGGCCGCCTGGTGCCGCCTGCTCGGCCTGTACGACTGCGACGACCTGCAAGGACGCCGAACCGGACACGCTGCGCTACCGGCTGCTGAGCCTGCCCGCCCGGCTGGTCCGCCACGCCCGCGCCCGCATCCTGAAGATCAGCCCGGACCTGGCCCTGGAAGGACGCCTTCCTGGCCTGCTGGCGGCGGCTATGCGCCCTGCCCGCACCAGACTGACCAGCCACCCCGTCCCCGCGACCCGGAAGGGAGGCCGCCCGGCGCGGTCGGAGCCGGTGCCGCCCCGAGCACATCGGGCAGTACCGCCACCCCGCCAGCCAGCTACCACTGCCGAAAACCGGCACAACACGATCAGTAACAGACCTCGCCGGCACCCTGAATCATCGAGGCTAGACGTGCTGTACCAGCTAATTTAATGTCGTGGTAGCACGTTTATGACTGACGTCCCTCTGAGGAGCGGCCAGCTGTGTTTACTCGATTATGAAAGCAACTACCGGACACCTCCAAGGCATGATTGACGGGGAGCGCCGCGTCATCAGTTCCAGGTCCCGGCAAGGCACTCCAGCGCCCAGGCACTCACAAAGATTCTCAACGACACTAATATAAAATACGGTCAAACTTGGCGGAAATATGTGTGTCGATATCGGTTACTCGCTGCATAGAGCAGGTTTTGTTCCAAATGTCCGGCCTTCAATTGATCAACTGTTGCCGGGAAGCCTAGGACTACCACAACTCAGGGTTTCCAGCAGGCAGTCTTCAGATAGCAGCATTCTCGCAGACACGCTGTCGGTGTTCTTGTCGAAACACTATGTGCTTGCGAGGAATTGCGTATCACCGAGCACCCGGCAAAGATGCCTTTCATTCATAGCGAGCAATTTGGACCACCAGGATCCGCTTACGCTAATAATCGGGATTGGCTGCTACAAACCTCCCGGGCTGGCAGGCGCGCCACGATGCGCTTGGGCAGAGTATCTACACATACGGCACATGCTTGCATTGGCTAAGGATGTTAGTAACGTTTATCCGTTTCCAGTTTACTTGAGATATGTATTGCTGGACATACTCACGACAGAAATTACTGGGGCAGACCCAGCCGCCGTTTACCAGTATGCAATATCGTTTGAACACCTGATTGAGGCTCTTCAGGCGGAACCTGACGTCAACGTCTCCATCAGCATCGCACGCTTGTCGCAACTGGTCGACACAAATCGTTTCCTGACGTCCATAAATGAATACCTCGCTCAAGTCCACTTGTCCTGGAAATTGGCAGAACACCAAGATGTGAAGGCTGCAGAGCTGAAGAAATCGGCTCGTAACCGACTGCATACCGGACGGGACAGTGAGATAGAGGTCAAATATGCCGCCCAGCTTCACATGGCTTACCTGAAGGCCTTGAACGATATCGATATTTTCCGCGAACCATCCCACCTGCCGATACTCTTGCGCAGACCTAACTCTGATCTCAATGACTGGCTTCCGCTAAAAACATATCAGAATTCTGCTATTCAGCCTTGGGTTGGCGAAGGTTGTCTTATCAAGGCGAAGAATCGTGCCTACCTGACTATCATAGGCAAGAGGGAACTAACTTCGGGAGGGAAGCTTGGGTTCCTTTGCCTTAATTCTCCGCCTGTTCTCGATGAGGCCTTCCGCCGGATAAGCGTCTACCAGAGGTGATCAAGCGTTGGCTTACTACACCGTTCAGCAAATCAAATCTGTCTTGCTTCCTGTGATCCAGGAAAATGGTTATAGTCTTGACGAAGCCGAATTCATCCTAGATGACTTTATCGAGTCCGACCTCCTTGGCAAGCCTGACTACGGACTTATGAACCTGCCGCGCCTCCTAGCGTATGACAGCCTTAGACCTAAGACGTCCGTATCTATCTCTACTAGCGGAAGCGTGACCACGATTAACGGTGGTGGCCACTTTACCCAGGCGCTCCTGCCGCAGATATCAAGGATTCTATGTGAAGGTACATCGCAGACGGGCCTGCATGCCACAGGAATTACTAATGTGACGACTGTCACCAGAGGCGCCACGCTGACCTACCCACTATGCCGGGAAGGACTCATCGCGATAGCTTTCCTTTTTACAAACAGTGCAATTGCGAGAATCCCTGCTATGGGTAGGTCGAGACTGGGCGTGAATGTGCTATCAATCGGGATACCAAGTGAACCATTCGCCGTTCTATATGATGCCAGCCTAACTGCGATGTCTTTTCGGAAGGTCCGAAAGCTTGCGGAATCCGGCGGCACGCCGCCCGCTTATCCCATAGGAATAGATAGTAACAATCAGACGACTGCCCACGCCGCTGAGGTTGTGGACCTAATACCCATGGCGGGAGAACGCGGCTTCGGGTTGAGTCTCGCGACTCAACTGATCGCTGGAGCAATGTTGGGATTGGTGAATGCCGTCGAACCTGGTGCTTACACGGCTAACAATAGCGCCACGGTGCTGGCAATCGACCCAAATCGATTTGGCGGCCAATGGGAAGCGCTCCGGAACGAGATTTGCGTTTGGCTTGAGGATCTCATCGCAGAGTCAGCAGGCGATTTCCGAATCCCCGGGCAGCGGTATTCCGAGCTGATGGCCATGAAGGAAACGGCGAGCATTGAAATTCCCGTCGAATTCGAAACTGTCTTCAACCATTCTCTGTAATGCGAGAAGAAATTTCATTTTCGGAGCATACGGCTTTAATCGCGTTCTATGATGACGGCTCTCCCTCCGCTACTGTCTCTGGCCCGCCGACCAGCTCGCACGCGAAGCCGCTAGCCGCTGCAGCGCCGACTGAGGAGTCCCGGCTGGCCTCCGCCGGACCCGCCCGTCCATCGACGGGACACACCTCAGCGTTCAAGCTGTCGCTCAGCTCCGGAAATGGCATGATAGCTATGTGCCATTCATTGCTGACGACCTTGCGGCCTGGCTGGTAGGACTGCTCGCGGATAGCGGACGCCGGAAGGTCGTCACATTAATACTCGGCAGCGAGCAGGAACGCGCGCTAGGGCAGGCTGCCACCGCTGCAGTGCGGCAAGTTGCCGAGAGCTTGCGGCCGAGAGGCAGCGAGCGCGCTGAGGAGATCGCGCTTGTTGTAGACCACGTGTTTAGCGGACCCACGCGACCGGCCTCGCTGTCGGCGCGGGGGACGCTGCTAGAGACGGTGCAAGCAGGCATTGCTGAGCAGCTGGCTGTCCTCGATGACGTCGGCTTGACCGGCACTGGACAGTCGTCGGCCGAGGTACTCGGCATACCAGTCGTGACATTGACGGAAATGTTGACCAGCGCGCTGATGCGGGAAATCGTGATCCGCGGGGCAGGCGGCGGGCCGCTAGAGCCACTGGCCGCCCAGCTGAATCATGATGTAACCCATCTTCAGGGCCGCCACCTCCAGGGCATGATCGGCCAGCTAGTCGCCGACGTGAAGCAGGCCATCGCAGCGCCAAACACGGCAGCCGCGGTCGGGCCACCGATGGCGAATACGTTGCCAGCTGACACTGCCGCATTCACCGGGCGCCGCGAGCAATTGAGCGAAATCTCAGCGGCCGCCGCCGCTGCGGCGCAGGCGGGCCGGGTAATCGCGATCCACGCAATCAACGGACTGCCAGGTGTCGGCAAGACCACACTCGCAGTGCACCTCGGGCACATGGTTGCCGCCAGGTTCCCCGACCGGCAGCTGTTCATCGACCTGCACGCCCACACCCCCGGCCAACGCCCAATCGAGCCGACTGACGCACTCGCCGCCCTGCTTAGCGCGGACGGCGTAGACCCCCACTACCTTCCCGCAGACCTAGCCGACAGGGCAGCGCTCTGGCGAGCGCGGATGGCTGAGAAGCGGGTACTGCTCATTCTCGATAATGCCGCTAGCAGCGAGCAGATCGCCCCGCTGCTACCCGGGGCATCGGGCTGCCTGGTGCTCGTCACAAGCCGTCGCTACCTTGGCGATGTACCTACCACGCTGATCTCAGTTCCGCTAGATATCCTTCCGCCACGTGACGCCAAGAGAATGTTCGTCACGCTCGCTCCACGTGCGAAGACAGAACCACGACAGGTAGCCGAGATGGTGAAGCTCTGCGGTTACCTGCCCTTGGCGATCAAGCTACTCGCCGGCCTGTTCAACCGGCACCGCGCTTGGAACATGAGCTATCTCATCGCAGAAACCAGAACGAAGCTGCTGACCGTCAGCGCTGAGAATCGCACCGTCGCTGCCGCGTTTGAACTGTCCTACCAGTATCTAGACAAAGTGCAGCAGCGCTTTTTCCGCCACCTGGGCCTGCATCCAGGTCCGGATATCGATACGTACGCTGCCGCCGCCCTCGCTGGTTTGGCCTACGACAATACTGTCCAGATCCTCGATGAGTTGCACCGCGATGGCCTCCTCGCCGAACCCTTGCCCCGGCGATACCGAATGCACAACCTGATCCACCAGTACGCCCGCAGCCTGGCGACAGCGGACGATTTCGCCGATGAGTAAAGATAGCGTCCTTGGACGGCTTTTCGACTACTACCAGCATACCGCCGCCATTGCGGAGGAGCGCCTGGCCCGCCAGACTCTGGTCAGCCTCGCCCCATCTGCTCTCAAAGCACCGCCGATCGCAGTACCTGACGTCGGTGATAACGCTTCGGCGCTAGCTTGGGTGCGCGCAGAACGCGCCAACTTGCTCGCTTGCCTAGACCTTGTCACCGAAACCGAGCAGCACGCGCGCGTCACTGCTCTCACCGCCGCCATGGCCTCGCTCCTACGCCGCGACGGGCCCTGGACTGATGCCATCACCCGCCATGCCAGAGCCGCACATGCCGCACGCCACCTCGATGACCGGCCCGGCGAAGCCGGCGCTCTCAACAATCTCGGGGTCGTGCGGCATCTGACGGGGGACTATCCGGGCGCGGGCCAGGCACTAGGGGACGCACTGAGCATCTACCGCGACCTTGGCGACCGGCCGGGCGTGGCCAGCGCCCTGACCGGCTTGGCGGATGTGCGGATGGCGACTGGTGACTTCCCGGGCGCAGCCTCGGCCCTGGAGGAGGCGCTGAGCATCTATCGTGATCTTGGTGATCGGCTCGGCGAGGCCGGCGCCCTCAACGGCCTGGGCGTCGTACGACGGCTGGCAGCTGGTGACTATCCGGGCGCAGCCTCGGCCCTGGAGGAGGCGCTGAGCATCTATCGTGATCTTGGTGATCGGCTCGGCGAGGCCGGCGCCCTCAGTAACCTCGGCGCCGTTCGGCGTGAGACCGGGAATCATCCGGGTGCGGCTCAGGCCCTGCAGGACGCGCTGGACATTTCACGTGAACTCGGTGACCGGCTCGGACAGGCCAATGCCCTCATCGGGCTCGGGCTCATGCGACTGGTGGGCGAAGACTATCCAGGTATGGCTTGGGCCATGGAGGAGGCGTTGAGCATCTGCCGTGGCCTTGGCGACCGGCTCGGTGAAGCCGGCGCCCTCACCTACCTGGGAGTCGTGCGGCGGCTGACCGGACACTATGCGCCAGCGACCCAGGCCCTAGGGGATGCGCTGAGCATCTGCCGCGAGCTTGGCGACCGGCTCGGTGAAGCGGGTGCCCTCACCTACCTCGGTGACGTACGGCGGCTGACGGGGGACTATCGAGGCGCTGCCCGGGACCTTGAGGAGGCACTGAGCATCTGCCGCCAGATTGGCTACCGGCTCGGTGAGGCGGGCACCCTCACCTACCTGGGAGGCCTATTTCGGCTGACCGGGAACTATGCGAGCGCGAGGCAGGCCCTAGAACAGGCACTGGGCATCTGCCGCCCAATGGGCGATAAGGGCGCGGAGGCTAGTGCCCTCACCTACCTGGGGGACGTTCGGCGGCTGACCGGAGACTACCGGGGGGCAGCGCAGGCGCTAGAAGATGCGCTGAGCATCTGCGGCGACCTCGGCGATCGGCTCGGTGCGGCCGGCGCCCTTACCTACGTGGGAGTCGTGCGGCGGCTAACCGCCGACTATACTGGAGCGTCCCATGCGCTCCAGAAAGCGATAGAGACCTACCGCGATCTCGGCGAGCGTAGTGGCGAAGCAGAGGCTCTGAACGAGATGGGGACGCTTCTGCGGGTCCAGGGCAATCCCGACCAGGCCAGAGCATGGTACCAGCGAGCCATGGACCTCGCCCGCGAGATCAGCAACGCCCGGGAAGAAGGCTCCGCACTCGCCGGGCTCGGCCGATGTGCCCTCGCGGTCGGCCAAACCGCCGAAGCAGAGGTGAGCCTGCGGCAGGCACAGAAGATCTTCCATCGAATCGGCTCGGCACAGGCCCCCGAGATAGTCGCCGAGTTGCAGGCGGTCATACGCAAAATCCGATAACACTAGTGGTAAAGCCTCTCGATGGTGTCTGAAGCAGTGTTAGCCAGACGTAGCGGCGCACCGTCGGCACGCTGCAGGTTCAGTCCCGCGAAAGGATCCATATCTGCACAATTTATATCGAAATAGTCCAATGCAGGACGCGATAGCGGCCGACAGGCAACGGCAGAGGAGCGCAACCGCGGTACCTGGGGGAGACAGCTGTGCTCGCTCCTTATCAAGGAGTCCCTCATGGCGTAGATCTGCTCTCCAGTGGAGGCAGCAGTGCGGGTAACCAAATCGATATATTTCGTAGCGCTGTGCTGCTGACAGAGTCCGGCCCGCGTGGGATGCTATCGATAATGCCGTTTCGTTGTCATGTGATGGTTGGGGGATTTTACGTCATGGGAGGATCCCGGACCCGGATCGCGGCCATGGCCGCAGTGATTGCCGCCACCGTAGCAGTGGCTGCGTGCGGAGGTAGCAGTCCCCAGAGTAATAAGCCGTCCCCGGTCGGCACGAAGATTAAGGGCGGGACGGCGACTTCCGCGTTCAACGCGGGAACTGGGGCCAACTACATCTTTCCGGTGCTGCCGCCTGCCGATTTCACTACCTCTAACTCGCAGACTTTCCAGTGGCTGATGTGGCGGCCGCTGTACTGGTACGGCACGGGCGACACTCCCAGCCTTAACACAATGCTGAGCCTCGGAAACCTTCCGACCTATTCCCATGACGGCAAGACGGTCACGATCACGCTGAAGCCGTATAAGTGGTCAGACGGCCGTCCCGTCACAGCTCGTGACGTGCAGTTCTTCGAGAACCTGGTCGCGGCCAATCCCGAAGCCTACGGGGCATCGGTCCCCGGTGGCTACCCGGGCAACATCGTGAAGACAACGGTGATGAATCCCACGACCATCCGGTTCACCATGGACAAGGCCTACAACACTCAGTGGCTGCTATACAACGAGCTATCTAACCTCACGCCGTTGCCGCAGCATGCCTGGGACAAGACGAGCGCGGCCGGGGCGGTCGGTGACTACGACCTGACCAAACAGGGAGCCCTTGCTGTCGACAAGTTCCTGAATAGCCAGGCCCAGCAGTTGTCCACGTACGCGTCCAATCCCCTCTGGCAGACCGTAGACGGCCCGTGGAAGCTGACCCACTTCGACACCAACGGCGACCTGACCATGGTGCCGAACCCGGGCTACAGCGGCCCGGTCAAGCCGACGCTGTCGGAGTTCAAGGAACAGTCCTTCACCGACACCAATGCCGAGTTCAACGCCCTGGCCAGCGGATCTGGCCCCGACGTCAGTTTTTGTCCAACATCAAGGAAAGCGCCCAACCGCGTCTCAACCACCTCGGGTACACCCAGGCGCACCAATACGCTTTCTCGATATCCTATGACGCGCTGAATTTTAACAACCCGAAGCTCGGGCCTATATTCAAGCAGCTCTACGTCCGGCAGGCGATGCAGGAGCTGATCGACGAGAATGGCATCAACAAGAACTACTTCGGCGGGGAGGGGTATGCCGTCTGCGGGCCGGTGCCGCCGCAGCCGCCGAACAGCTTCGCGGACGCCTACTCCAAGTCCTGTCCCTATTCGTATAACCCGGCCCGGGCCGCCCAGGCCCTGGCCGCGCACGGCTGGAACGTCGTGAAGAACGGCATAGACACCTGCAAGTCCCCGGGAACCGGGCCGACTCAATGCGGGGCCGGCATCGCCGCTGGGGACAAGCTGGAATTCCCCTACATCTACGTCACCGGCGGCATCGCGTTCCCGAAGTCACGTGTGCAGATCGCCTCGGACTTCGAACAGGCTGGCATCAAGCTGGACCTCAAGCCCCTGCCGGGCAACGAGGCCGCCGCGGCGGCGACACCCTGCAAGTCGTCGCAGGCGGCCTGCTCGTGGGGCATCTATAACGCCGCGTGGGTCTACTCCCCGGACTACTACCCCAGCGGCGAGGACCTGTTCGCGACCGACGCCACGGCCAACTATGGCAGCTACAGCGACCCGAAGGCCGATCAGCTCATCGAGGCGACCACCCTGAAGAGCAGCGAGCCACCGCAGCAGGCGCTCGATGCCTACCAGGACTACCTAGTGCAGCAAATCCCGGTCCTGTGGGAAGGCGACACCTACGGATTGACCGAGTACAAGACCAAGCTGCACGGCGTGACGCCGTTCAACGTCTTCACCGCGATCACCCCGGAGAACTGGTACTTCACGAAGTAGGAGCCGGCACGGCCACCGGGTGCAGCGGGAAGTGCAGGCGGTCTCGTGGGGCACGGCGCCGGACGCCTGCCTTTCCAAGGGAAGCAGGGACGGCTCGACCGCCGCGCAGATGTCCTCCGCCCGTTGGCAGCGCGTGCGGAAGCGGCAGCCTGACGGCGGGTCGACGGGAGAAGGCAGCTCGCCACGGATCGCGACCCGCTCACGTCCCTCCCGCGCCTGCGGATCGGCGACCGGAACCGCCTCGAGCAGGGCAGCGGTATAGGGATGCGCTGGCGCCTCGTAGATGCTGGCGGTCGGGCCGGTCTCGACCAGCTTCCCCAGGTACATGACCCCACCCGGTCCGCGATATACCGGACCACCGACAGGTCGTGCGACACCATCACCAGGGCCAGGTCATGCTCCTCCTGCAGGCGCACCATCAGGTTGAGCAGCTGCGAGCGGATCGACACGTCAAGCGCCGAGACCGGCTCGTCCGCGACGATCAGCCGCGGGCCGAGCGCGAGAGCGCGCGCGAAGCCGATCCGCTGCCGCTGCCCGCCGGAAAACTCGCGCGGCAGCTGCCGGCCGGAGCTGGCCGACAGCCCCACCTCACGGAGCAGTTGCGCGACCCGCTCGTTCCGTTCGGCCTTCGTAAACCCTCGCTGCACAACCATAGGCTCGGCCAGAATGGAATGCACGCGCATCCTCGGGTCCAGCGAGGAATACGGATCCTGGAAGACCATCTGCAGGTCACGGCGCTCGCGCCGGCGGCTCCGGCCCTGCAGCCTGCTGATCTCCCGGCCCTGCACCGTGACCGTACCGGAGTCAGGTTTCTCCAGTCCCACCATCAGGCGCCCGATCGTCGTCTTGCCGCATCCGGACTCGCCCACCAGCCCGTAGGTCTCACCGGGGTAGACGGTCAGCGAGACGCCCGACACCGCCTTAACCGACCCGACCGCCCGGCGGGTCAGGCCGCCCCGCACCGGGAACTCCTTGACCACCGCGTCGAGCACGAGCAGCGGCTCAGCACTCGGCCCAGGCGCCGGTTCCTGGTCCCGTACAGTGATCTGCGCCGGGACACCGTCGGGCATGCCATATGCCGACCGGGGGTGAAAGCATGCGACGGCATGCCCGTCCTCGTCGCTGCACAAGACGGGCATCTGCCGGGCGCATTCCTGAGTCGCATAGGCGCAACGCGGGGCGAAGCGGCAGTGGCCGGCGGGATTCGCCAAGTCGGGGGGTGCTCCGGGAATGGTCGCGAGGACCGTCCGCTCGCCTGCGGTGACCGAGGGGACCGCGGCCAGCAGAGCCTCGGTGTACGGATGGCGGGTCTGAGTGAACAGCGCGGTCCGCGACGCGGATTCGATGATCTGCCCGGCGTACATCACCAGCACCCGATCGGCATGCTCGGCGATAACCCCCATATCGTGGGTGATCAGAAGGACCGCCATGCCGAACTCCCGCTTCAGCCGCTCGATTAGACCCAGGATCTGATCCTGAATGCTCACGTCCAGCGCGGTGGTCGGCTCGTCGGCGATCAGCAGCCTGGGCTGGCAGGCCAGCGCGATGGCGATGCACACCCGCTGCCTCAATCCGCCCGACAACTGATGCGGATAGGCGGAAATCCGCTCAGGCGGCCGCGGCACGCCGACCATGGCCAGGAGTTTCAGGGTGCGGTCACGCACTTCGGCCTTCGCGGTCACCTGGTGGATCAGCAACGACTCCGCGATCTGATCACCGATGTTCATCGTCGGATTCAGCGCGGTCATCGGATCCTGGAACACCATGCCGATTTCCCTGCCCCGTACGCGCGCCATCGCCGCCTCCGGCAGGGCCGTAAGATCACGGCCGGCCAGCCGGACCGAACCGCCGACAATGCCGCCGCCCTCAGGCAGCAGGCGGAGAATCGAGGCGCCCGTCATCGACTTACCACTGCCGGATTCCCCGACCAAGCCGACGGTCTCGCCCGCCTCGATCTGGAACGAGACACCGTCCACGGCCCGCACAGTCCGGCGAGGGAGGACAAGATGAGTGGTCAGGCCATCGATTTCCAGCAGCGCCATCGGCCCTCCTCCGACAGAAATGCACCCGGCACACACCGTGGTCCCGTTTCATTCACCGCTATGTCATTATCCCTGTCAGAGACAGTCAAATGGAGGACCATGACCGCTTACATCGCCCGGCGCTTTGCCCAGTCCGTCGTGATTCTCCTCGGCGTCACGCTGCTGACTTTCATGCTGCTGCAGCTCATTCCCGGCGGACCGGCGCGAGGCATCCTCGGCCCGCGCGCCACCGAGGGTCAGATCGCGGCTTTCGAGCAGGCCAATGACTTGAATAAGTCCGTCTTGCAGCAGTACCTGCTGTATCTGGACCATCTGGCCCACGGGAATTTCGGCTACTCCTACCAGCTCAACCAGACCGTGGGATCCGTGCTCGCGCAGGACCTGCCCAAGAGCCTCGCACTGGTCGGTCCCCCGACGATCTTGTCGCTGGCCATCGGCGTACCGCTCGGACTGTGGCAATCACAGCGCCGCGACAAGCTCGATGACCACGTGATCACCGGCGTGGGATACGTGCTCTACGCCATGCCCGACTTCTGGCTGGCCTTCATCCTCATCGACATCTTCGCGCTGCGCCTGTTCTGGCTGCCGCCCATCGCCCCGTCGAGCACCAGCTGGACGGCGGCGTTCACGGACGCCAAGGCCATGATCCTGCCCTGGGCGACGCTCACGCTGGTCTCGATCGCCGTGTTCAGCCGCTACATGCGCTCATCGGCGCTGGACGCGCTGGCGCAGGACTACATCCGCACCGCCCGGGCCAAGGGCGCGCAGCGCGGACGGATACTGCGCAAGCACGTGATCCGCAACGCCAGCATCCCGATCATCACGCTCGCCGGCCTGTCAATCCCCGGGCTGCTCAGCGGAGCGATCATAGAAGAGGTTGTCTTCAACTATCCGGGCATCGGCCTGGCAGCCTACAATGCCGCGCTGGTCAAGGACTACCCGATCCTGCTCGGCACGACGATCATCTTCGGGGCGCTGACGATCGCGGGCAACCTCGTTGCCGACATCGCCTACGCCCATGCAGACCCGCGGGTGCGCCTCGCATGACCGCGCACCACGGCCGGAAACCAGGCAGGGACTCATGAGCATCCATTCCGGATCGCAGGGAATGCGTCGCCCGGGGCAGGAGAAGATCGTCAACGGCCAGGAGAGCGACGTCGGGCTGAGGCGCGGCGAGATCCTCCGCGAGATGATCTGGGGAGGGCGGCTGAGCCGGATCGGCACTGTGACCATCGTGCTCATCGTGCTGTTCTGCTTCGCGGGCCCGCTCGTCTACCACACCAACCTGGTCAACCCGGACCAGTTGCTCATCATCAAGCCGCCGTCCCGCCATCATCTTCTCGGCACGGATGGCAACGGCTTCGACGAACTCGGCGAACTGATGGCGGGCGGCCAGTCAGCCCTGGAGATCGGCTTGGCGTCCGCGTTCCTGGCGACTGTCTTCGGGGCCCTGTACGGTGCCGTCGCCGGCTATCTCGGCGGCTTCTGGGATGGACTGCTGATGCGCATTGTGGACACCATGCTCGCCATCCCTGGCCTGCTGCTCTTGCTGCTGCTGGCCGTCATCTTCTCGAACTCGACCCCGGTGCTCATCATCATCCTGGCGCTGTTCGCCTGGCTGGGCCCAGCCCGGCTGGTCCGCGGCGAGACGCTGACGCTGAAAACGCGTGAGTACGTCCAGGCGGCCAGGCTGATGGGTGCCGGCAGCGCGCGCATTGTCGTGCGGCACATCGTCCCGAACGCCCTGGGCACGATCGTGGTCAACGCGACCTTCCAGGTCGCTGATGCCATCCTCGCGCTGGCGTCGCTGAGCTTCCTCGGCCTCGGCCCGCCGCCGCCCGCTACCAACTGGGGCGGCATGCTCAGCGACGGCTCCGACTACCTGACTGCCGGCGCATGGTGGCTCGTCTACCCGGCCGGGGCCGCGATCGTCATCACCGTCGTCGCGTTCAACTTCCTCGGCGAGGGCATCGAGGAAGAGCTCGGCGCCCGCACCCGCCAATGATCGGAGATCCCGCTGACTTTGCCGAGGGTCAGTACCGCCGCAGGCGCGGTGTGGCCCGATTCGCTAGGATATTCCACTCCTCGCGACTACTGTGAGTAGTCGCATAGATCTCTCGACGACATGCCTCTGTCGCCGTGATGACAGAGTGATAATGAAGGTGTAACAGGCGCCGACTGGCTAGGAGACCTTGTATGGGCGGGGATGTCGCGTCAGTGGCGGCGGAGATGACTCCATATATCTCTGCTGCAGTGGGTGCCTACGGTGGGGCGGTATTGGCAAAGGTACGAGATGACGCGGCCGATGCGACGGTTGGTCTAGGCCGTCGGTTGCTACAGAAGATCTTCGGGCATCGTGATGTAGGAATACCGTTGCCCGCGCCTCTGGAGTATCTGGTGGCCGATCCGGATGATGGTGATGCCATGGCGGCGTGTCGGTTGGAGATCCGTAAAGCACTGGCTGCTGATCCGGTGCTGGAGGCTGACGTGCGGTCGATGCTGGCCGGTACAGGGGTGACTCAGCAGGTGCGTGCGGGCCGGGACGCTTACACTGCGGGCCGCGATCAGGCGATTGTCAACTTTCGGGGTCTTGGCGAGTGAGTCAGGTGACGGTTCGTGTCCGGTGATCAGGCTGACCGCGATGCGCAGGTGCGGCAGGATATTAAGGCCAGCCGGGATGCTTACGTCGCGGGGCGTGACCTAACCATCATTCACCGCGAGGAGGCCGACGCCCGAAACTCGGGGGCACATGAGGCAGCGGGTGGCCAAGTAGTAGTGGGCGATGTCCCGCAGGAGCCACCGGGGTTTCAGCCGCGGACGGATCTGCTGACGGAACTCGATGCGGCCGGCCCACGAGTGTCGGTGGTGTATGCGGTTACCGGGATGCGGGGAGTCGGTAAGACACAACTGGCGGCTGCGTACGCACGGATGAAGCTGGCAGATGGGTGGCGGCTGATCGCCTGGGTTAATGCTGAGGACCCCGGGAGCCTGCTGGCGAGCCTGGCCGTGGTTGCGGAGGCAGCCGGTATAGCCGGTATCGGCAGTCAGGAGACTGGTGATGCAGGCCGCAAAGTCCGGCACTGGCTGGAGGCAGATGGGGACCGCCGCCTGATCGTGTTCGATAACGCCACCGACGCCGATATGCTGCGGCCGTATATACCCGCGGGTGGCACAGCACGAGTGCTGATCACCACTAACCGGCAGTCGATGGCGAACCTGGGGACTAGTGTAGAGGTGGGGGTGTTTTCCGCCGGTGAGGCACTGGCTATCCTGGCCGATCAGACAGGACTGGCCGATCCGGCAGGAGCTGGAGAGGTAGCGGCCGAGCTAGGACACCTGCCGCTGGCGCTGGCCCAAGCGGCGGCGGTGATAGCCGGGCAGCACCTGACGTACGGGACGTACCTGGAGCGATTGCGGTCGCTACCGGTGGCTAAGTACCTGACCCGTGAGTCGGGGCAACCGTACCCGCATGGGCTGGCGGAAGCGGTGCTGCTGTCGCTGGAAGCGGTCCAGGCCAAAGACCCGGATGGCTTGTGTACTGGCGTGCTAGAGCTGATGAGCGTACTGTCGGCTGCTGGGGTCCGCCGAGACCTGATGTATGCGGCCGGGCAGGCGGGTGGCGGGACCGGGGTGGCCGCGATGATGGTGGATGCTGCGTTGGGGCAGCTGGCGGAACGGTCGCTGCTATCCTTCAGCCTGGACAACCAGGTCGTCGCGCACCGTCTGGTGCTGAGGGTAGTGCGGGACCAGCTGGTCGTGAGAGACCGTCTAATGGCCGTATGTAAAACGGCCGCCTCCGTTCTGGATACGCGGGCCAAGGCGCTTGCGGGTTCATCGGACCGGCTAGCCGTCCGGGATATTCCGGATCAGGTTGCGGCCTTGTGCGGTGTTCTGGCGGGATTGGCACATGAGCCTGATAGTGAGCTGGCAAGAACGCTACTGGGCCTGCGAGCTTGTGCGCTGCTTCACCTCACTGCACTGGGCGACAGCGCCCAGCAGGCGATCTTGATTGGTGAGCCGCTGATTTCTGACCAGGAGCGGGTACTGGGCCCCGACCATCCCGCGACTCTGGCCTCGCAGAACGACCTCGCTAAGGCCTACTGGGTGGCTGGCCGTACGGGCGAGGCGATCGCGCTACACGAGCAAACCCTGGCCAGCCGGGAGCGGGTGCTGGGCTCAGACCACCCCGACACCCTGGCCTCGCAGCACAACCTCGCCATTGTCTACGGAGTTGCCGACCGTATGGATGAAGCGATCGCCTTGTTCGAGCAGACCCTGGCCAGCCGGGCGCGGGTGCTGGGCTCAGACCACCCCGACACCCTGGCCTCGCGGAACGGCCTCGCCAACTGTTACCGGGCAGCGGGCCATACGGATGAGGCGATCATGCTTTATGAACAGACGCTGGACGCTTTCGAGCGGGTGCTTGACTCCGACCACCCCAGCACTTTGACGGCGCGGAATAACCTCGCGATTGCTTACCAGGAGGCCCACCGTACGGATGAGGCCATCACTCTGCACGAGCAGACGTTGGCCGACCGGGAACGGGTACTGGGCCCAGATCACCCCGATACGGCGCAATCGCGGAACAACCTCGCTCTGGCCTACCGAGATGCGGGCCGGGCCAATGAGGCGATCGCGTTCTTCGAGCGGGCCTTGACCGACTGGCAGCGGGTACTGGGCGCCGACCACCCCAATACGATGAACCCGCGGAATGACCTCGCAATCGTCTACCGGGAAGTAGGCCGAGTAGACGAGGCAATCGTGCTGTTCGAGCAGAACATGGCTGCCTGTGAGCGGGTGCTAGGCCCGGACCACCCATACACACTAGCCTCGCGGACCAACGTCGCCGATGCCTACCGAGCCGCGGGCCGGAGCGGTGAGGCGATCGCACTGCTCGAGCACGCTCTAGCGGCGTGCGAACGGGTACTGGGCCCGGACCACCCGTACACGCTGGAATCGCGGGCCAGCCTCACGGACGCCTATCGGGAGACGGGTCAAGCTGATTGAACCGAAGTTACGCCCGCTGGGCAGGCAGGTATTGGCTGGGCGGGGGACGGAAGGAGCATTCTGGGCTGGTGGGGATGAAGTGGATCTTCCTGATGAGGTGTACGGTTCGGCGGCTGGCTGTAGTGGTTGCTAGCCCCCGCGCTACTGCAGTCGTGGACGATCAGGACGTCAGCGCCGTCACCCGCTGGCAATGACTTCTGACACCGACCCGGACCGGAAGGACGACAGCAAGCTGCTAAGGGAGAAGACTTATACAAACGAGTACGACCTGCACCTTTGCTGCCGCATACCATTTGGACAGTGAGTAAAGAGCGTGTACTCGAGCGACTGCTGGACTATTACCAGCACACCGCGACGATCGCGGAGGCCTGCGTGGCTCGCCAGACCCAGGCCTCCCTTAGCGCCATAACGACCGCGGCACCGCCAGTCGCGGTCCCTGACCTAAGTGACACCACTCTCGCGCTAGCGTGGCTGCGGGTAGAGCGGGTTAATCTGCTCGCCTGCATTGACTACGCCACCAGAACTGGACAGCATGCTCGGGTCACTGCCCTCACCGCAGCTATGGCCACCCTGTTGCGAAGCGACGGCCCCTGGGCCGACGCCATTACCCACCACAGCGCCGCCGTTCAGGCCGCGCGACACGGCTGCGACCACCTAGGCGAGGCCGGTGCACTCCAGAACCTTGGGAACGCACAGTGGCTTAGCGGGGACTACACGAGCGCAGCCCAGGCCCTAGAGGAAGCGATGGGGATCTGCCGTTGCCTAGGCAACCGGCTCGGTGAAGCCAACGCACTAAGCGACCTGGGAATCGTTTGGTGGCTGATCGATGACAATCTGCGGGCGGCGCGGGACCTCGAGAATGCGCTGGGCATCTACCGCGATGTAGGTGACCGGCTGGGCGAAGCTAAGGCTCTGAGCAACCTGGGACAAGTACGACGGGAGGACGGGGACTATCCAAGAGCGCTCCAGGCCTTGGAGGAAGCGTTGAGCATCTATCGTGACCTCGGGCACCGGCTTGGCCAAGGCGACACCCTAAGTGGTCTGGGCGTCATGCGATGGTTGACCGATGATTACCCGGGGGCCGCCCAGGCCCTAGAGGAGGCGTTGGGCATATGCCGCGATCTTGGCAACCGGCTCGGTGAAGCCAACGCCCTGAATGACCTAGGAAACGTACGACGGGAAACCGGGGACTTCCCTGGGGCGACTCAGGCCCTGGAAGGGGCGCTGACCATCTACTCCGGTATTGGCAACCGGCTCGGCGAAGCCAATGCCCTCACCAACCTCGGGTCGGTGTATCAGCTGACCGGGCGCTATCGGGAGGCGGCTCAGTCCTTCATGAAGGTACTGAGCATATGCCGCGATCTTGGCAACCGGCTCGGCGAAGCCAACGCCCTGAATGGCTTGGGAATGGTCCGGCGGGACACTCAGGACTTCCCTGGCGCGGCCAGTGCCCTGGAGGAGGCGCTGAGCATCTACCGGGACCTCGGCAACCGGCTCGGCGAAGCCAACGCCCTCACCAACCTCGGATCTGTGGGACGGGAAACCGGAGACTATCTAGAGGCGGCCAGTGCCCTGGAGGAGGCGCTGAGCATCTACCGTGGCATCGGTGACCGGCGCGGTGAGGTCGAGGCGCTGAACGAGGCGGGGACCCTGCATCGTATTGGTGATGACCTCGCCCGTTCCGAGGCGTGTCATCAGAGTGCTCTGGATCTTGCCCGCGAAATTGGCAGTTCCCAGGATGAAGCCTGCGCACTGGCCGGCCTAGGCCGCTGTGCGCTCGCCGCCGGCCGTATCGCAGTGGCAATAGCCAGCCTGCGGCAGGCGAGCGAGATCTTCCGGCAGATCGGTGCCGCTGAGGCTATCGGAGTCGGCGCAGAACTTGACGCCATTACCCGGAGCTGACCGGCCCGGAATAGTAACCCTTGGCATTGACGCCTTGGGCGTCCAGGCACTATGCACCTGAACCCGGATCCGCGCGGGAAGCGCAACGACGGCCGCCCGGCTCACCCCTCCGCCATCACCGCGACCGGCATCGCCATCAGCACCCCGCCGGCGGACCTCAAGCCCGGCCGGACCCGCCGCGACCGCACCATCCCCCGTCCGCCCCGGCCGGCCACCCGCCGGGAGCGGGTCACTGCCATCATCACCAGCCAGCCCCCGCGCGACTGGAGCGGCCACGACCTGGCCATCCTCCTCGGCGTCAAGCCCCGGAACATGCTCACCCAGCTCGGCGAATGGGCACGGCTGGGCTTCTTCACCCGCACCGGCTTCGGCACCTACCGCCTCAACACGCCATCTGATCAGACACCCTTGACAGACCCGCCCGATCCTTAACTTCGCGGCTTTGCCCCGCGCAGCGGCACCGCAGGTGCCCTTGACGCGGCCGTCCGGGAGCGGATCATGCCAGGCGCGGGGCAGCTGCCCGAGCGCGCGCCGGCTGCCGGCGCCTGGTCGAGCAGCGCCTCGACCAGGGCCTGGCCGTCGCCCGGCGGGCAGCCGTACTGGCGGGCGAAGGGGGCCAGCTCGCTGACCACGTGGCCGACGCTGAGCATCCGCCGGTCCAGCGCCTCGGCCAGGAAACTGCCCGCTTCGCTGGCCGCGATCCCGGTGGCGAGCAGGTCCGCCAGCGTGCGCGTGGCCGTGGTCACCGGCAGGTTGTCCGCCCAGGTCACCTCGTACGGCGCGAGCGGCACGTGATGCAGCCGGACGCCGGGCTCGCCGGTGGTCCGCCGCCTCGTCGTGATGAACTCCACGTCCCGCACGACCAGGTCGCCGAGACGGAGCAGCACCGCGGCCGAACTATGCGAGACGACCGCGCCGTTGCGGCCGAGCAACTGCCGTTCCCAGGCCGGGACGGCAGGGTCGAGGCGGAGGTAGGCCACCTTGTGTGCCATGTTCCGTTCCGCGGCGGCCTGTCCGCCTATCATGAGGTAGACACCGGGTCCGGCCCGCTCCAGCAGGCCTCCGTCCGTCATCCGCTTGAGCTGCATGTAGCTGACACCGGCCGCGACGGCCTGAGCCGAGGTCACCATGCCCCACTGGCCCGTGCGTAACGGGCGATGGTGATCAGGGCGGTCCGGCTGTCCACGGCGCCATCGTGTCAGCGTTTCTATCTGTCGTATGTGAGGTTCGTTGAGCGATATGGGCGCCGTGCCGCTCACCTTCGTCGTGGGGACGGGACGCTGCGGATCGACGCTGCTATCGCGGGTCCTGCGCGAGCACCCGGACGTGCTGTGCATGAGCGAGTTCTTCGGAATCCTGCGCCTGGCTGGCGCCTCGGGCCGTTCGGGATTCCCGGTCGGCGACCTGACCGGCGCGGAGCTGTGGGATCTGCTGGCCCGCCCGTTCTCCATGCTCGACGCCATGGTCGCGGCCGGCCTGCGGACCGCGGAGATGATCTACCCGTTCGGTACCGGTCGTTTCGAACCTGCCACCGGTGTGCCGCTGATCAGCCATTTCACTCTGCCGATGCTGGCCGCGGACCCGGACGAGCTGTTCGGCGAACTGGCCGCCGAGGTGCCGCGCTGGCCGCGGCGCCCCGCCGCCCTGCAGTACCAGGCGCTGTTCGGCTACCTGGCCGGGCGGCTCGGCCGACCGGTCGTGGTCGAGCGGTCCGCGGCATCCCTGCACCTCGTCGGGCTGCTGCACGAGCAGTTCCCGGACGCGCGCTTCGTGCACCTGCACCGCGACGGTCCCGATTGCGCGCTATCGATGAGCCGCCATCCGATGTTCCGGCGGGGGATCCTGGCCGCCGCGGCGCGGCACGCCACCGGCCTGCCGCCCGCCTCGCCGCTGCCCCAGGTCGACGCCGCGCTGCCGGTCCGGCTGCGGGGCATGATCTGCCCGCCGTACGACGCGGCCAGGCTCATGGCGTACCCGATCCCGGCCGCCGTGTTCGGCCGGGACTTCTGGTCGCCGATGATCTGCGCGGGCCAGGCCGCGCTGCGCGAGCTTCCGGCCGGAAGCGGGACGCTGCTGCGGTACGAGGACCTGCTCCGCGATCCGGCCCCCAGCCTGACCCGGCTGGCCGGGTTCGCCGGCGTCGCCGCGCCGCCGTCGTGGCTCGAGGCGGCTACCGCCCTGGCCGGGCCGCCGGCCAGGGCGGCGGACCGGATCGGGGCAGCCGCGGCCGAACTAGACCCGGACGAGTTCGCCGCGTTGCGCGCGGCCTGCGAGCCCGGCAGGCAAGCACTGGGGGTGTCATGAGTACAGACCGGGACGTCGTGTTCGAGATCGACGGCACCACGACCTACGGGACGCTGCACGTTCCCCCGCACCGCGACGGGCAGCGCCTTCCCGCCGCCCTGCTGCTGGCAGGCAGCGGCCCGACCGACCGTGACGGGAACGTCCCCAGGCTCGGCGTCACGCCGCAGACGATCGGTCTTATCGCGACGGCGCTGGGCGAGGCCGGCGTTATGAGCCTGCGCTTCGACAAGTACTTCAGCGGCCAGACCGGAGGCGGCACCTACGCCCATGATCCGGCTTTGGGGCATCACCCGCGAGCGCAAGGGCGCTGATCACACCCTGGCCGCGCAACGCTCGGGCCGCCCAAGACCCAGGCCGCAAGCCGCATGACGACTCCGTCGAACGTTTCACGACGACGGCTCTTTGCCGCTAGTGATGCCGGTCCTGGCCGTCTAGCTCGCTGACTAGGTCCGCGATCATGGCCGGCACCCGCAGCGGCAGCAAATGGTCGGCGCGCGGCGCGGCGATCTGCTGGCAGCGGGGGATCCTGGTAGCGATATCTGCTGCGCATCGCGCCACCATCGGATACTCCTGATCTCCGACGAGCACTGCGGCCGGGATCTGGATCTGGCCGAGCCTGCCGTAGACAGGCGGATCGGGCCGCTCGTAGCCGCCGAGCCGGAAGTAGGCATCTGCTGCCCCGCGGACCTGGGCTTGCGCGGCCTGGTCCGCACCGGCGGCTGCCCAGGTGCGCAGGCCGAGGGCGGCAATCGCGTCCCGGTCCCCGGCCGCGAAGAACTCGTCGAACTGCTTGCCGTAGGGATCATCTGGCGGCCACGGATAGTCCGGAACCCCGGGGGCGAGCAGCAGCAGCCCGCGGACCCGGGCCGGGTCGGCGAGCGCGAGCCCGATCGCCGTGCCGCCACCGCCGCTGTGCCCGACCAGCATCACCCGGTCCGCGCCCCGGTGATCCAGAACCACGGCCAGATCGCCAAGCTGGCTGAACGGCGCCGCCGGAGCGGGCGACTTCCCGAACCCGCGAGTGTCGTACCGGATGACGCGGTAATGCGAGGGCAGCCTGTCCAGGACGGGCAGCCAGATAGATGAGTCGCCCCATCCCGGATGCAACAGGACCAGCACCGGGCCATCGCCGCCCGTATCGTCGGCCCGCAGATGCCCGCCGTCGACCGGCACGTTCAGCTCCATGGTCAGATGCTGTCATAAGCAGCCCCGATCAGGTGCCGTCGCTGACGCCGGGCCTGATCAAGCGGAACCGCTCAGTGACGACGAGCGTGTCGTCGCCAATCACGGGCGTAGCGCCGAGGAACCGGGCCACGCCCTCGTCGCGGAAGAAATCTTCGTGCGCCCTGCGCCATTGGGCGGCATCGGCGTAGCCACGGCCTTCCGCACGCGCATAGTCATCATCGACCATGCTGATCGGAACTACGCCTACCTCAGTGAGCTCGATAACGGCGGCCGGCTGTCCCGCTGAGTCGAGCACCGACAAGCTCCTCGCCTGACCCAGGCCGGCCGACGTCGAGCAGCACGCTGGCCTCGCGGCAGGGCAGCAGCCTACGCCGAACGGGTCTGGGTATCCGCGCTCGCGGACCTGATCGCGCCATGCGAACGGTCGGCCCGCGGCCTGCCGTCCCTATGCCTACCGCCGGACGGCTCAGGTGTGGTACCTGCGGGCTTCCTCGAGCTGCTCAGGGCTCAGGGGGGTCTCCCGCACGTTGGACGCGTTCACGATCTTCCGTCCACGGGGCACTGCATCCGCCGGACCGGGCCGAGATGCACCGAGCCGAACAAGCGGGACGTCTCGCTCGACATGAACAGGTGACCGTCCGTGCAACGCAGGATCCGGTCGCCGAAGACTGCCATCAGGTCTCCTTGGTAACGCCCTGTAATCGAGCGAACGGTATGGGTTACGTGGCGCTGTGCCACCATAGTACGGAAAGGGTGCGGGGTTGGTTCGAAACATGTCCCATGGGAGACAGGCATGCGCGGGTTGCGGGCCGCGGTGGCGGCCATGATCGGCGCGGGACTGGCCGCCTGCGGCCCCGCTGGCCAGGGCGGGAGCGGCACGCCATCCGGGATGGCCGCGGCGACCGAGCAGAGCGTGCAGTTCACCGTGGACGGCACCACCACCGACGGCACGCTCGACGTCCCCGCGCACCGCGTCGGCCAGCGGCTGGCCGCGGCCTTGCTGCTGGCCGGCAGCGGCCCCACCGACCGGGACGGGGACGACGCCGCGGCCGGGCTCGAGCCGCACACCCTGCAGCTGGTGGCCGGCGTGCTGGGCCGGATGGGCATCATGACGCTGCGGTACGACAAGTACTTCAGCGGCCAGACCGGCGCCGGCGCGTTCGCCGGCCATCCGTCCTCCATCGACCTGGCCGCGTTCATCAGGCAGGCCGACGCGGCCTACGACTTCCTCCGCGTCCAGCCGGCCGCCGATCCGCACCGGATGCTGGTCGCCGGGCACAGCGAGGGCGGGATGTACGCGCTGCTGGTCGCGAAGTCGGTCTCGCCCCGCCCGGCCGGGCTGGCCCTTATCGAGCCGCAGGATGAGCGGTTCCTCAGCCTCATCCAGCTGCAGACGGACGAGCAACTCGACGCCATGGTCACGCAGGACATCATCACCGCCGGCACCGCCCGGCAGAACGAGGCGGCGGTACGGCAGGCCATCGCGGACTTCCGGGCCGGGCGCCCGGTCGCCACGGGCGGCATGCTGCCCGAGGTGGTGAACCTGCTCACGCCGATTCTGCTGTCCCGCGTCAACGCCGCCTACGTGCGCAGCGACAACGCGGTCTACCCGCCGGCCGTCGCGGCAAGCCTCCCGCACGGTACCCGCGTGCTGGTCACCGAGGGCACCGCCGACCAGAACGTCCCGCCCAGCACGATCACGCCGCTGGTGAGCGCGCTGGCCGCCGCGGGCGCCAGCGGGCCGGGGCTGCGCACGCTCAGCGGGGTCAACCACCTGCTGCACCCGCCGGGCGCGGCGAACGACGCCCAGGTCCTCGCCCCGTCCGTGGTGACCGCCCTGCAGGCCTGGGCCCGCCCCTACGCCTCCTGACGGGAGCTCAGAGCGGCCAAGCATCTGGTCAACCAGAACCCGACCCCGCCCGGGACCTGGTACGAGCTGCCGGTCAACCCAAACGACACCCAGGCCCAGGTGCAGGAGTGCCTGAACGAGCCGCTGTTCTTCTGGGACGTGCCCGGCGCGCCCCTGCCCGGCATCGAGGTGCCACCGCAGACGCTGGCCCAGCTCGCGCTGGCCAAGATGGACATCCCCCAGGCGGGCAGGATGATCCTGAGCCCGGCCAGCGGGAACGGCTAGTCCAACCTGCCCACCTTCTCCCGGGTGACGCTGAGCTTCCGGCCCGAAATCGGCCCGGGCGGCCTGCCCTACGTGACGGACAACGCCCGGCTCGGCGACCAGGGCGCCACCGTCTGGGTGGAGGCCACGCCGCTGCGGCTGTCCACCAACGACAATTCGGCCCGGCTGAACACGGCCGGGTGCGGCTACCTCGGCTCGACCGCGAATGTCCGCAACCCGAGGGCGGTCGCCCATACCGGCGCGAACGGCACCGCCGACTGCGGCGTCACCTTCCGCCAGCCCGGCACCTGGAACATCACCGCCACGCTGACCTGGCGCGCCTGCTGGGCGGTCGGCGTGCAGGACGGCCCGCCGCCGGTAGGCTGCAACCCGGTCCCCGGTGCCGCCCTCAACCCGGTCAACTGGGCCCGCAACGTCAACATCCACGAGATCCAGGCCGCCAACGGCGGCGGCTGACCTCGGCTCCCCCCCACCCGCGCCACCCGCAAGGAGCATCATGCCGGAGATTCCTGCATCCCACCGTGACCTGCTCGACGGCGAGTTCGTCACCCTGGCCACGATTGGCCCGGACGGCCGCCCTCAGGTGTCGGAGGTCTGGTTCCTCGCCGAGGGCGACACCGTCGCCCTCTCGCTCAACACTTCCCGGCAGAAGACCAAGAACCTGAGGGCGAACCCGGCCGCGAACGTGTTCCTCCTCGACCTGGCCGTCCCGTACCGCTACCTGGAGATCCGCGGCGACGCCGAGATCACGCCGGACGACGACTACTCGTTCGCCGACCAACTCGGCGCCAAGTACCAAGCCGACCTGCGCTCCCGCGACCAGCCCGGCCAATCCCGGGTCAAAGTCACCATCCGCCCCACCCGTATCAACGCCGTCGACATGCGAGGCTGACCCGCGACCGGTCGCACTCGCGCTCCCGCAGTCAGCCCCCCGGAACGCCCGCGGTCCCCGCGGTCCCCGCGGTAGCCCACGGAACGCTCGCGGGCCCCACCCGCCCCTTCGGAACGCCCGCGCTCCCGCGGTCAGCCCTCGTACCAAAAGCCAAACCTCTGCAACCGCCACGGTGTCACATCGTGGCGGTTAGGTTAGTGCGCGTCAGTCATTAACACGCTGGTCTGAGCTCGGGTGCGAGCGGCGCGGTGGTAGCGGCGGCGGCAGGACGGTTCTGGGTCGATGTGCCGTTGGTCCGTCTCTAACCGGACCAACGGCACATCGACCCAGCGGTTACCGCATCAGCGCGCCAGAAATCGCGAAACGACGGGTTATCTTCTGACGCGCTCTTATAACAGCCTCAATGTCACATTGTGGCGGTTGTCTGGTGCGGTCAGCGCAGACGCGGACACAACGCGTGTGACGAGAGGGGCCCGTGAGGCCAGCGTGGGCATCCCGATGGCGAAGGCGCGATCGCAACGGCAGCCGGGCCCCGGCGAGAACAACGGCACCCGCGGCCGCCGGGCCCGGCGACAACAATGGCACCTGCGGCGCCCCACAGCCCCACAGCCCAACAGCCCCCACAGCCCCACAGCCCTGCGCCCGCCAGGAAGCAGCCAGGGCACCCGCGCCCGCCAGGAAGCGGAAGCCGCCCGGGCTCCCGGTTACGCGGTGCTGGTGGGGTCGAACAGGCGGAGGCTGTGCGCCTTGGCGGCCGCCTCGCCGCGGCTGGCTACGCCCAGCTTGCCGAGGATGTTGGACACGTGGACGCTCGCCGTCTTGGGCGAGATGAACAGCTCGCCGGCGATCTCCCTGTTGCTGCGCCCGGCCGCGACCAGGCGGAGCACCTCGCGTTCGCGCTCGGTCAGCCCGAGCTCGCCGGCGTCATCGTCGCCCAGCACCGCCGACCCGTTCTCGGCATCTAGCCGGATCCGGGCGCGCCGGGCCAGGACGGCAATCTGCTCGCTGAGGGGGTGCGCGGCGAGCCGCTTGGCCAGCGGGGCCGCTCGCTGTAGCCGCTCCGCCGCGCCGTCGCGGTCGCCGCAGGCCAGCGCGGCCTCGGCCGCGTGCAGCAGCGTCTCGCCGCGCGGATAGGGCTCGCCCAGGCCGTCCCACATGGCGGCCGCCTCATCCCAGGCCGCGAGCAACTCAGCCGCCCCGCCGGCAGCCGCCCCTCCAGCCGCCGCACCGGCAGCGAGGCCAGCCTCTGCGTGACCACCGTCGGGGAAGCCGGCGATCAGGCGCGCGGCGTCCCCGTCGGCCGCCGCGAACGTCAGCGCAAAAGCCCGCTGCTCCTGGCCGAACGTCTCCAGCTTCTCCGCCACCGTGCGCAGCCGATCCGCCACGCCCAGAGCCTCGTCCCTGAGCCGCTCGTCGCGCGAGGGCCCGGCCAGCCGGGCGGCGGCCAGGACGGCGAAGGCGCCCGCGGTCACCACCGGCCAGGCGTAGCGCGGGCTGCTGCCGCCCAGCTCGAAGCGGTCCATGGCCTGCGACGCGGCCGCGAGTCCGGCCGCCGGGCCATCTGCCGCCAGCGCGAGCAGGATCTCCAGCCGGGCCAGCGGGAGCTGGTGCTGATCCTCGTAGCGGACCGAACGCAACGCGCCCCGCGCCGTCATCACGCTCCGCGACGCGGCGTCCTTCTCACCCCGGGCCAGCAGGACGGAGCCGGTGATGACGTGCACCAGCGCCCGGTTCATCGGTCCCGGTGCGAGGAAGTGGTCAAGGGCCGCGGCGGCAAGCGCCAGCGCTTCGTCCCAGCGGCCGAGTGCGAACAGCGGCTCGGCCTGGTTGACCGCGAGCACGGCGCCCGAGGTGCGGGCCAGCAGCTGCGGGTCGGCGCCCGCGGTGGCACGCCGGGCCGCCTCGTGGGCGCGTTCGTGTTCCCCGGCCCCCTCGAGCAGGTGGGACTCGCTGACCGCGGCGAGCAGCACCACGTCCTGGGCCCCCCGGCGCCCGGCCATGTCGCGGGCCTGCGTGATCAGCTCGAGCGGGCCGCTGTCCGGGGCGGCCTGCTGGCCGGGGTCGGCGTTGAACATGGCCAGCGTTAGCAGCGCGCTTGCCTCCTTGGCCTCGTCGCCGGCCTCGCGGGCCAGGGCGAGGGCCTCTTCGGCGTAGGACCACTCGATGGTGATCTTGGGCGGGCAGTGCGTGAGCGCGAGCAGGATGTCGATCCTGGTGGCCGCGGAGACGCCGGCGGGCACGTACTCCAGCGCCTCTTCCAGGTCCGTGGCGTAGTTCTTGCGGCCCAGCTTCATCTTGAAGTGGCTGCGGCGGATGAGCAGGTTCGCCACCCGGACAGGTTCGGCGGCCGGGTCGAGCTGACGCAGAGCCGAGGTCGACAGCGCGATCCCGCGCTCGAACTCCCCGGCGTCATGGGCGGCCGCCACCGCCTCCTCGAGCACGCGCACATGGTCCGCCTCGATCCGCTCGGCGGCGTCAGGCACCTGATCCCACAGCTCGAGCACGCGGGCCAGCAGGGAGAGCCGCTCGGCGGCCGCGACCGCCCGGCCCGCCTGAGCGGCCGCCCGCCAGGCGCCGATCAGCGCCCAGGGCGAGTCGTGCGCCGAGTGCCAGTGGTGCGCCATCTCGATGGCGGCCCGCCCGGGAGGAACCAGCCCCGGGTCGGCGTCGATGGCTTCGGCGAACCGGCTGTGCAGGCGGCCGTGCTCGCCTGGGAGCAGGTCATCGTGCACAGCCTCGCGGATCAGCTCGTGCCGGAACGCGTAGCCGTCACCGCTGGGGTGCAGCACGTTGGCGATCACCGCGGGCCGTATCGCCCTGGTCAGCGCCGCGTCGTCCAGGCCGCTCACCACCCTGAGCAGCGCGTGCCCGGTCGTGGAGCCGCCGGCGCTGGCCACCCGGAGCACCTCCTGGGTGTCCTCCGGCAGCCTGCGGACGCTCTCCAGCAGCAGGTCACGGAGCGACTCCGGCAGCTCGCGGCTCACCTCGCCGTCACAGCAGAGCAGCGCCTCGATGAACAGCGGGTTGCCCTCGGACCGGTGGTACAGCGCGTCGGCCAGGTCACCGGCCGGCTCGCGGCCCAGGATGCGCGTGGCCAGCTCGCTGGTGTCCTGCCGGGTCAGCCGCTGCACCTCGAGACGCTCGACCCATCCGATGCGGTCCAGCGAGGCCAGCAGCGGGCGCAGCGGATGGGTGCGGTGCAGTTCGTCGGAGCGGTACGTGACCACGATCAGCAGCCCGCTGAGCGACCGCTGGTTCCCGATCAGGAACATCAGCAGGTCCCGGCTCGACCGGTCGGCCCAGTGCGCGTCCTCGATCACCAGCACCACCGGCGAGTGCCTGGCCAGGTGCTCGAGCGCCCTGAGCACCTCCTCGAACAGCCGCGCCCTGGCCTCGGCCGGGTCGCCGCCGGTGTCTGGCTCGCCGAGCTCGGGCAGCAACCGGGCCAGCCCCCGCGTGGTCCGGCCGGGCAGCATCGAGGCCACCGCGTCTGCGCCCATCTCGTGCACCAGGTCGCGCAGCACCGCGGTGAACGGCGCGAACGGCAGCCCGTCGGTCCCCAGTTCCAGGCAACCTCCGGTCAGCACCCGGGCACCCGCCGACGCGGCGGTCCTGCCGAAGTCGCTGACCAGCCTGGACTTGCCTACGCCCGCCTCACCGCCCAGCAGCACGGCAGACGGACCGCCCTGGCGCACGCTGACGAAAGCGGCTTCCAGGGCGGCCATCGGCTCGGCCCGTCCGACCAGGACGGGGCTGGACGCTCGCCCGCTCATCTCTGGAATCAGCATTCCACAAGGGGCTGACATTCCGGAAAGTTCGCGCGCGATGGTGCGGGCAGTCATGAGCGTGTCAGGCGGCGTGACCGGCGGGCGCCTGGCCCGCCTCGCTGGCCACCTGGCTGACGGCCCGGCCCGTGTGGAACGATCCGTCTACGTAGTCGGGAATGGCGGGGACGACGAAATCGTCGTCCGGCAGGTCACGCCCGTGCCGGCGGCTCCGGATCGCCGTCCGGACGAGCCTGGCCCGTTGCGCCCGCTCCCGCAGTTCGCGCCCACGCTGGTCGTTTATCTGACGGAGAATCTCGGGATGCATGGTTCCTCCTTGGCCCCCGGGAGAACCTTCTGGTTCCCCACATCCTCAAGATTCGCCGTAAGGCCCCACCCTCGGCATCGGGCGAATGCCTTATCTTCCTCGCCCATATCGGCTTAGGGTCCCGCTAAGCCTCCCCGGCGGCGGCCTAAGACGTCTTAGCCCAGGTCAGAGGGGGTAAAGATGGGATCCGAACGGGCCGGTGTATCCGCCCCGGCGCCCGGGCATGCCATCCTTAGGGCGTGGCAACGGTGTATGAGGCCGCGGGCGGTATCGGCGGCTTGCGGCGGCTGGCGCAGGCGTGGCACGCCCGGGTGATGGCGGATGACGAGGTGAGCCATGCGTTCAGCCATGGCTACCGCCCGGACCATTCCGAGCGGCTGGCGGCGTACTGGGCGGAGGCGCTCGGCGGGCCGCCCATGTACTCGCGCGCGTACGGCGACGAGACCTCGGTGGTGCGGATACACAGCGGCAACGGCGCGCACGAGGAGATGGACCGGCGGGCGATCGCCTGCTTCGACCAGGCACTGGCCGACACAGGGCTGGCCGACACAGGGCTGGCCGACCAGGCACTGGCCGATACAGGGCTGGCCGACACAGGGCTGGCCGACACAGGGCCAACAGGAGATGGGCGGCTCCGGCAGGTGCTGCACGACTACTTCGCCTGGGCGACCACCACGACGATGGCCCGCTACCACCGGTCCGCGGACGACGTGCCGGACGGCCTGCGCATCCCGCGCTGGTCCTGGGACGGGCGCCAGCCGGACCCGGAGTGACCTAGCTCACCAGCGCTTCCCGAGCTGAGTGACCTGGGTCACCAGCCGGTCAGGGTGAGGTCGAAGCTGTACCGCGACGCCCGGTAGACGTGGTGGCCCTGCTCCACCGCCCGCCCCTGCTCGTCATACGCCGAACGCTCCATGGTCAGCAGCGATGCCCCCTTGCGCTCGCCCAGCGCGCGGGCCTCGGCCGCGGTCGCGGCCCGTGCCCCGATGGACTGCTTGGCGATCCGCATGCTGATGCTGTTCGCGCGGAACAGGTTGTAGAGCCCCTGCGCCTGCAGGTCCGCCGCGGACAGCCGCATCAGGTGCTCGGGGACGTGGTTGCGCATCAGCGCCAGCGGCTCGGCGTCGGCGTAGCGCAGCCGCTCGAAGACGTACACCGGCGTCCCGGCCGCGAGGCCGAGCTTGGCCGCGAGCGCGTCCGGCGCCGGCTCGACGCGGAAGCTGACCACCCTGGTGGACGGGTCCCGGCCGGTCTTGGCCAGGTCGTCGTAGAGGCTGGTCAGCTCCACCTCGCGGGTGACCTTGGCGTGTACGACCTGGGTCCCGATCCCGCGCTTGCGCACCAGCAGCCCGCGGCCCACGAGGTACTCGATCGCCCGGCGCATGGTCGGCTTTGACAGGCCGAGCTGACCCGCCAGGTCGGCCTCGTTGTCGAGCCGGGTCCCCATCGGCAGCTCGCCGGACTCGATCATCTGCTCCAGGTGCCGCGCCACCTGGAAGTAGAGCGGGACCGGGCTGTTCCGGTCGACCCGGATGGGCAAGGCGGTGCGGCTCACGGACAACTCGCAGGGTCGATTCGGTAACGATCCCATTATGGCCCAAGGTCACCCAGTTGCTAGCAGATCAAGACGTAAATATGTTAAGACATACTCTTGACCTGACTGAAACCCGGGCGTAAAAACATAGACATATGGCGCCTGCTGGTGCCCCTTAAGCGAGCGAGACATGGCGAGCGAGAGACAGGGCATGACCGCATTCGAGGTGCTCACCATGGGCCGGATCGGCGTGGACCTGTATCCGCAGCAGGTCGGCGTGGGCCTGGACGAAGTGGAGAGCTTCGGCAAGTACCTGGGCGGCAGCGCGTCCAACGTCGCGGTGGCCGCGGCCAGGTACGGCAGGCGTTCGGCCGTCATCACCCGCACCGGGGAGGATCCGTTCGGCACCTTCCTGCACAAGGCGCTGCGCGGCTACGGCGTCGATGACCGCTACGTCACCGGAGTCAAGCACCTGCCCACGCCGGTGACGTTCTGCGAGATCTTCCCGCCGGACGACTTTCCGCTCTACTTCTACCGCCTGCCCAAGGCGCCGGACCTGGAGATCCACGCCGGGGAACTGGACCTGGACGCCATCCGCGCGGCGGGGGTGTTCTGGGTGACGGTCACCGGCCTGTCCGAGGAGCCGAGCCGCACCGCGACGCTGGCCGCCGTGGCGGCGCGCGGCCGGCGCGACGTCACCGTCCTCGACCTGGACTACCGGCCGATGTTCTGGTCGTCGCGAGAGGAGGCCAGGCGCTGGGTGCAGCAGGCCCTGCCGCACGTGACCGTGGCCGTGGGCAACCTCGATGAGTGCGAGACCGCGGTGGGGGAGCGCGAGCCGCTGGCCGCGGCGCGGGCCCTGCACGGGTTCGGCGTCAAGCTCGCCGTAGTCAAGCAGGGCCCCAAGGGCGTCCTGGCCAGCGACGCAAGGGGGGTCTGGGGGGATGGGTCCCCCCAGGAGCAGGGGGGGTCTGGGGGGGATCGTTCCCCCCGGATCAGCACCGTGCCACCGGTGCCGGTTAACGTCCTGAACGGGCTCGGCGCCGGCGACGCGTTCGGCGGGGCGCTGTGCCACGGGCTGCTGGCCGGGTGGGACATCGAGCGGGTGATGCGTTTCGCGAACGCCGCCGGGGCCATCGTGGCGTCGCGGCTCGCCTGCTCGGACGCCATGCCGACGGCGGCCGAGGTGGACGGCCTCCTGGCTGGAGAACCAAAGGCGACCGGGGGACCACGGGAGGCTACCAGTGCGTGACCAGCTCAAGGCCATACTGGAGGCGCGCACGCGCCGTCCGCAGGCCATCGCCGAGGCCGCCGCCCGGCGCAGGCGCCGGGAATCCCTGCTCGGCGCGGACGACCAGGTCTTCATCATCGCCGCCGACCACCCGGCGCGCGGCGCGCTGCGGGCCGGGGACCGGCCGATGGCCATGTCCGACCGGGCCGACCTGCTCGAGCGGATGTCGCTCGCGCTGTCCAGGCCCGGCGTGGACGGCGTGCTCGGCACCGCCGACATCATCGAGGACCTGCTGCTGCTCGGCGCGCTCGATGACAAGGTGGTCATCGGCTCGATGAACCGCGGCGGCCTGGCCGGGACGGCCTTCGAGATGGACGACCGGTTCACCGGGTATGACGCGGACAGCATCGCCCGGATGGGGTTCGACGGCGGCAAGATGCTATTCCGCATCGACCCCGAGGATCCCGCCACCGTCGTGACCATGGAGGCCTGCGCCAGGGCGGTCAGCGACCTCGCCTCGCACGCCCTGATGGCGATGGTCGAGCCGTTCATATCGCACCGGGTGGACGGCAGGGTCCGCAACGACCTGTCGCCAGAGGCGGTGATCCGCTCCATCACGGTGGCGGCCGGGCTGGGCACCACGTCGGCCTACACGTGGCTGAAGCTGCCGGTGGTGGAGGACATGGAACGGGTCCTGGCCGCCTCGACGCTGCCGGTCCTGCTCCTCGGCGGCGAGGTCAGCGCCGACCAGGACGCCGCCTACGAGCGCTGGCGCAAGGCGCTGCTGATTCCCTCCGTGCACGGGCTCGTCATCGGCCGGTCGCTGCTCTTCCCGCCCGACGACGACGTGGCCAGCGCGGTGGACACGGTGCTGTCCATGGTGCGGGGGTGAGAGATTGGACGACAAGCTCTACCTGAGGCAGGGAACCAGCCAAGCAGGCGCCTTCTCCCTCGTGGTGACCCCCGAACAGGCCGGCTGGACCTACTGCGGCCTCAAAGTGCTGACGCTGCCGCCCGGCGGGACGCACACCTGGGCCACCGGCGAGGACGAGATCCTGGTCCTTCCGCTGTCCGGAGCGGCCACCGTGACGTGCGACGACACGACCTTCACGCTGCGGGGCAGGCACAGCGTCTTCTCCAGGGTCAGCGATTTCTGCTACGCGCCGCGCGACGCTGCCGTGACCGTGACGAGCCAGGACGGCGGGGCGTTCGCCATCCCGGCCGCCCGCTGCACGCGCCGGCTCGTCCCGCGGTATGGTCCCGCCGAGGACGTGCCGGTGGAGTTGCGCGGGGCCGGCCAGGCCAGCCGCCAGGTCAACAACTTCTGCTCGCCCGGGGCGTTCGACTGCGACAAGCTCATCGCGGTCGAGGTGCTCACCCCCGGCGGGAACTGGTCCTCCTACCCGCCGCACAAGCACGACGAGACGCGCGAGGACGAGGCCGAACTCGAGGAGATCTACTACTTCGAGACCGAGGGCCTCGCCTACCAGCGGGTCTACGGCACGCCCGCCCGCCCGATCGACGTGCTGGCCGAGGTGAGCACGGGCGACGTGATCCTGATCCCGCACGGCTGGCACGGGCCGTCGATCGCGGGGCCCGGCTACGCCCTGTACTACCTCAACGTGATGGCGGGCCCGGAACCCGAACGCTCCTGGCGTTTCTGCGACGACCCGGCCCACGCCTGGATCCGCGGCACCTGGGCGGACCAGCCGATGGATCCCCGCCTGCCCCTTACTTCAGCCACAGAGACGTCAGTAACGGAGAAAGACCGATGACCGTGCGCCTCACCGTGGCCCAGGCCCTGGTCCGCTTCCTGGCCGTCCAGTACACCGAGAGGGACGGCACGCGGCAGCGCCTCATCAAGGGCTGCTGGGGCATCTTCGGCCACGGCAACGTGGCCGGCGTGGGCCAGGCCCTACTCCAGGCAACACTGCTCCAGGCTCAGCAGACGGGCGAGGCGGACCTGAAGTACTACCTGGCCCGCAACGAGCAGGCGATGGTGCACGCCTCGGTCGGCTTCGCCCGGATGCGGAACCGGCTGCAGGCCTTCGCGTGCACCGCCTCGATCGGCCCAGGCTCGACCAACATGGTGACCGGCGCCGCGCTCGCCACCATCAACCGCATCCCGGTCCTGCTGCTGCCCAGCGACTTCTTCGCCACCCGGGCCGCCAGCCCGCTGCTGCAGGAACTCGAGGACCCGCGCTCGTACGACGTGAGCGTGAACGACGCGTTCAAGCCGGTGTCGCGGTTCTGGGACCGGATCAGCCGGCCGGAGCAGCTGCCGTCGGCGCTGCTGGCCGCGATGCGGGTGCTCACCGACCCGGCCGAGACCGGGGCGGTGACCCTGGCGCTCCCGCAGGACGTGCAGGCCGAGGCCCACGACTGGCCCGAAGACCTTTTTACCGAACGAACCTGGTACGTGCCCCGGCCCCTGCCCGAGCCCGCCGCGCTGAGCCGCGCGGTCGAGGTGCTCCGCTCGGCCCGCAGGCCGCTCGTCATCGCGGGCGGCGGCGTCATCTACTCGCAGGCCAGCGCCGCCCTGCGACGGTTCGCCGAGGCGACCGGCATCGGTGTCTGCGACACCCAGGCGGGCAAGGGCGCCCTGGCCTGGGACCACCCGCTCGCCGTCGGCGGCGTCGGCGCCACCGGCTCCCCGGTCGCCAACGCGCTCGCCCGCGAGGCGGACGTCGTCCTCGGCATCGGCACCAGGTACAGCGACTTCACCACCGCCTCCCGGACCGCCTTCCAGCACCGGGACGTGAAGTTCGTCAACCTCAACGTCGCGGCGTTCGACGCGGGCAAGCACGCGGGCGTCAGCCTGGTCGCCGACGCCCGGGCCGGTCTCGAGGCACTGACGACGGCACTGACCGGGTACCACGTCGACCCCTGGTACACCGCCAGGATCGACAGCGCGAACGCGGACTGGCGGCGGGTGGTGGAGCACGCGTACCACCTGGGTCACCAGCCGCTGCCGGCCCAGACCGAGATCCTCGGCGCGCTCAACGAGTTCATGGACGAGCGGGACGTGGTGGTGCAGGCGGCCGGCAGCATGCCCGGCGACCTGCAGATGCTCTGGCGCGCCCGGGACCCCAAGCAGTACCACGTGGAGTACGGCTACTCGTGCATGGGCTACGAGATCGCGGGCGGCCTGGGGGCCAAGATGGCCGACCCGGACCGCGAGGTCTTCGTGCTCGTCGGCGACGGGTCCTACCTGATGATGGCGCAGGAGATCGTGACCGCGGTCTCCGAGGGGATCAAGCTGAACATCGTCCTGGTGCAGAACCAGGGCTTCGGCTCGATCGGCTCGCTGTCCGAGTCACTGGGCTCGCAGCGGTTCGGCACCAGCTACCGCTACCGCGATGCGGGGTCCGGGCTGCTGGACGGCGACGTCCTGCCGGTCGACCTGGCGGCCAACGCGGCCAGCCTCGGCGCCGACGTGATCAGGACCCGGACGGTCAAGGACCTTCAGGCCGCGCTGGCCCAGTCCCGGGCGTCGGACCGGACCACGGTCACCTATATCGAGACCGACCCGCTCGCCCCGGTGCCCTCCTCGGAGAGCTGGTGGGACGTGCCCGTGTCGGAGACTTCCGCGCTGGAGAGCACGCGACAGGCCCGCGCGGCCTACGAGGCGGCAAAGCGCGACCAGCGGACTTACCTGTAGGAAAGGCTGAAATTACGGATGCGTACTATCCAGCCCCGCACAATCCAGCCCCGCACAATCCAGCACTGGATTGCCGGCTCGGAGACGACCGGCGCGTCGACCCGGTGGGGGGCGGTCTGGAACCCCGCCACCGGTGAGCAGCAGGCCCAGGTCGCGCTGGCCGAGCCGGCCGACGTCGACGCCGCGGTGGCCGCGGCGGCCAAGGCGTGGCAGGAGTGGCGCGAGGTGTCGGTGATCCGCCGGGCGCGGATCATGTTCGCGCTGCGCGACCTCATCGAGCGGCACCTGGACGAGCTGTCGGTGCTGGTCGCCGACGAGCACGGCAAGGTCGTCTCCGACGCCAAGGGCGAGGTCATCCGCGGCCTGGAGGTGGTGGAGTACGCCTGCGGCATCCCGACCCTGCTCAAGGGCGAGTTCTCCGAGCAGGTCTCTACCGACGTGGACGCTTACTCGTTCCGCCAGCCGCTCGGGGTCTGCGCCGGGATCACCCCGTTCAACTTCCCGGCCATGGTGCCCATGTGGATGCACCCGGTCGCGATCGCCGCCGGGAACACCTTCATCCTCAAGCCGAGCGAGCGCGACCCGTCCGTGTCGAACTTCTTCGCCCGGCTGTACGCCGACGCCGGGCTGCCCGAGGGCGTCTTCAACGTGGTGCACGGGGACAAGGTGGCCGTCGACGCGATCCTGGACCACCCCGGCATCGCGGCGGTGTCCTTCGTCGGCTCGACGCCGATTGCCAGGTACGTGCACCAGCGGGCGTCGGCGGCCGGCAAGCGCGTGCAGGCCCTCGGCGGCGCGAAGAACCACGCCGTGGTGCTGCCCGACGCGGACATGGAGTTCGCCGCCAACCACATCACGGCGGCGGGCTACGGCTCGGCCGGGCAACGCTGCATGGCCATCTCCGCGGTGGTCGCCGTGGGCGACGCGGGCGACGCCCTGGTCGCCAAGCTGCGGCAGAAGGCCGAGGAGGTCAAGGTCGGCCCGGGCCGCGACGCGGCCTCGGACATGGGCCCGGTGGTCACGCCGGAGGCCAGGGACCGCATCACCGGCTACGTCGGCCGCGGTCAGGAGGCCGGCGCCACGCTCGTTGTCGACGGCCGCGGGCTGACTGTGAAGGATTACGAGAACGGCTTCTTCGTCGGCCCGACCCTGTTCGACCGGGTCACCACCGACATGGACATCTACACCGACGAGATCTTCGGCCCGGTGCTGGTCGTGCTGCGCGCCGGCAGCTTCGCCGAGGCCATCGACATCGTCAACGCCAACCAGTACGGCAACGGCACCGCGATCTTCACCTCGAGCGGCCAGGCGGCGAGGAGATTCCAGCGCGACGTCCAGGTCGGGATGATCGGCATCAACGTCCCGATCCCGGTCCCGATGGCCTTCTACTCCTTCGGCGGCTGGAAGGACTCCCTGTTCGGAGACACCCACGTGCACGGCCCCGAAGGCATCCGCTTCTACACCCGCGCCAAGGCCATCACCAGCCGCTGGCCCGACAACGAGTACCAAGAGCACCACCGCACGCACATGCATTTCCCGACCGCTACCTAGCAGTCATCCTCACCCGGAGGTATCGAAGATGTTCAGATCCAGAGGACGGGCCATTGCCATCGCCCTGTTCATGGTCCTCCCGCTCGTCCTGGCCGCGTGCTCCGCGACCGGCGGCAAGAGGGCCGCCGAGGCCGCCGCCAACGGCGGCACGGCCGTCGCGGCGGGTCACGCCAACACCAAGCACTATACGGTCGCCATGATCACGCACGCCTCGCCTGGCGACACGTTCTGGGACATCATCCGCTCCGGCGCGACCGCGGCGGCCGCCAAGGACAACATCACGCTGAAGTACTCCAGCGACCCCGACCCCACCAAGCAGGCCCAGCTGATCGATGACGCGATCAACAGCAAGGTCGACGGCATCGCGGTCACCGACCCCAACCCGGGCGCGCTGTGCCCGACCATCCAGAAGGCCAAGGCGGCCGGCATCCCCGTGGTCATGTTCAACGCGGGCTACTCCAACTACCAGACGTGCGGCGGGATGGAGTACTTCGGCCAGGACGAGAAGGTCGCGGGCGTCGCGGCGGGCAAGCGCCTCGCCGCCGCGGGCAAGAAGAACGTGCTCTGTGTGCTGCAGGCCCAGGGGCAGGCCCAGCTCGAGGCCCGCTGCGCGGGCGTGCAGGAGGGCCTCGGCTCCGAGGGCACGATGAGCAAGCTCTACGTGAACGGCGTCGACAACTCGGCCGTGCTGTCCTCGATGTCGGCCGAGCTCACCAGGAACAAGAGCGTCGACGCGGTCATCACGCTCGGCGCGCAGTTCGCGCTCATCGCCATCCAGGCCATGGGCCAGGCGCACAGCACCGCCAAGCTCTACACCTTCGACACCAGCGCGGCCGAGATCGCCAAGATCAAGTCGGGCCAGGTGCAGTGGGCGGTAGACCAGCAACCCTACCTGCAGGGCTATGAGTCGGTCGATGGGCTGTGGCTGTTCCTGACCAACGCCAACGTCATCGGCGGCGGCCAGGTCGTGCTGACCGGCCCGTCGTTCGTCGACTCCAGCAACGTGAACCAGGTGGCCCAGTACGCCCAGCGAGGCACCCGCTAACGAAATTGTCGTGCCGGGGTCGCCTGCCCGTTGCGGGTGACCCGGCACCCAGAAAGAGAGGTTTTCATGGCTCAGACAGCCGAAGCCCCGGTCGCCCCGCCCCCCAGAGCCGACGAGCGGGTCGGGCGCAAGTCGCCCATGGCGCGGATGCTCGCCCGCCCCGAGGCGGGCGCGATCGCCGGCGCCATCGTCATCTACGTCTTCTTCTTCATCGTCGCGCCGCCGTTCCGCAACGCATCCTCGTTCTCGTCGGTGCTATACGTGTCCTCCACCTACGGCCTGATGGCCACGCCGGTCGCGCTGCTGATGATCGGCGGCGAGTTCGACCTGTCGGCGGGCGTCGCGGTGACCAGCGCCTCGCTGACCGCCTCGCTGTTCAGCTACGAGTTCACCACCAACGCGTGGGTCGGCGTGCTGGTCGCGCTGGGGGTGGCGCTGTTCATCGGGTTCCTGAACGGCTGGATCGTGGTCAAGACCGGGATCCCGAGCTTCCTGGTCACGCTGGGAACGTTCTTCATGCTCCAGGGCCTGAACATCGCGCTCACCCAGACCATCACCAACCAGGTGTCCAGCCCGGACATCTCGACTCTGCAGGGCTTCAACTCGGCGCGCCAGGTGTTCTCGGCCAGCTGGACCATCGGCGGGGTGACCATCAGGACCAGCGTCGTCTACTGGATCGTCTTCGTCATCATCGCGACCTGGATCCTGCTGCGTACCTACATCGGCAACTGGATCTTCTCCGTCGGCGGCAACCCGGCGGCGGCCCGGGCGGTCGGCGTGCCGGTCGGCCGGATGAAGATCGGCCTGTTCATGGCGGTCGGCTTCATGGCCTGGTTCACCGGCATGCACACCTTGTTCCTGTTCAACACGATTCAGTCGGGACAGGGCATCGGAAACGAGTTCGTCTACATCATCGCGGCGGTCGTCGGCGGCTGCCTGCTGACCGGCGGCTACGGCTCGGCGGTCGGCGCGGCCATCGGCGCGCTGATCTTCGGCATGGTCAACCAGGGCATCGTCTACGCCGGCTGGAACCCCGACTGGTTCCAGTTCTTCGTCGGCGCGCTGCTGCTCGGCGCGATCCTGCTGAACACCTACATCCGTCGCCGTGCGGAGGCATCGATATGAGTACCCCCCAGAACGCCCCGACGGGCAAGCACCACGCCCCCGAGCAGGTCCCCCGGGTCGGCAACGGCAGGAGCGGCGTGCCGCTGGTCCGCCTGGTCAACGCCGGGAAACGCTACGGCGCGGTGATCGCGCTGCACGACATCAACATGGAGGTGGGCGCCGGCGAGGTCACCTGCGTGCTGGGTGATAACGGGGCCGGCAAGTCCACCCTGATCAAGATCATCGCCGGGCTGCACGAGCCGTCCACGGGCACCTACGAGGTGGAGGGCACCCCGGTCCACTTCTCCTCGCCCCGCGAGGCCCTCGAGCGCGGCATCGCCACCGTCTACCAGGACCTGGCCGTGGTGGCGCTGATGCCGGTCTGGCGTAACTTCTTCCTCGGCAACGAGATCCGCAAGGGTCCCCGGATTCAAATCGGGGCCATGAAGAAGATGTGCAAGGACGAGCTGCTGGCGATGGGCATCGACCTGCGCGACGTGGATCAGCCCATCGGCACCCTGTCCGGCGGGGAGCGCCAGTGCGTGGCGATCTCCCGCGCCGTGCACTTCGGCGCCAAGGTGCTGATCCTGGACGAGCCGACCGCCGCCCTCGGCGTCAAGCAGTCCGGGGTGGTGCTGAAGTACATCGTCCAGGCCCGCGAGCGCGGCCTGGGCGTCATCTTCATCACCCACAACCCGCACCACGCCTACCCGGTGGGCGACCGGTTCCTGCTGCTGAACCGCGGCGCGTCCATCGGCAACTACGAGAAGAACCAGGTCACCAGGGACGAGCTCACCGGCCTGATGGCCGGGGGTACCGAACTGGAGCAGCTGTCCCACGAGCTGGAAAGCGCGGGGGGTGCCGTCGCCGACCTCGGCCGGTCCATGGAAGAGGACGTAGAAGACCTCGGCATCGGCCACCAGTCCACCACCACTACCACCGAGTCCGACGCCCGATGAATGATCCAGAGCCGGAGGCGCGCGGCGACGCGCGCCTCCGGCTGGGCACCTGCCCGGACTCCTGGGGGGTGTGGTTCGCCGACGACCCGCTGCAGACGCCCTGGACGCGCTTCCTCGACGAGGTCGCCGAGGTGGGGTACCGGTGGCTGGAACTAGGCCCGTTCGGCTATCTGCCCAGCGACAAGGCGCGGCTGACCGACGAGCTCGGCCGGCGCGGGCTCAGGGTGGCCGGCGGCACCGTGCACGGGTTCAGCGGCCTGCACCGGCCCGGTGACTGGCCGGACATCGTCCGGATCACCCGCCAGGTGTCCGAGCTGACCGCCGCGGTCGGCGGGCGGCACGTGATCTTCGTGCCGGTGCCCGGCTACCGCGACGACTCCACCGGCGCCTTCCTCGAGCCCGCCGAACTCGACGACGAGCAGTGGCGGGCCATGATCCGGGCCACCGGTGACCTGGGCAAGATGGTCGCGCAGGAGTACGGCCTGCGACTGGAGTTCCACCCGCACGCGGACAGCCACGTGGAGACCCAGGCACAGACCGGGCGGTTCCTGGACCAGACCGACCCGCGCTACGTATCCCTGTGCCTGGACACCGGCCACCTGGCCTACCGGCACGCGGACAACGTGGCCATCATCAACCGCTACCCCGACCGCATCGGCTACGTGCACATCAAGCAGATGGACCCGGTCATCGTGGCCAAGGCCGACCGCGAGGGCCTCGCCTTCGGCCAGGCCGTGGCCATGGGCGCCAGCTGCGAGCCGCCCGGCGGGGAACCCGAACGTGGAGGACGTGGCCAAGGCGCTCCGCAACCTGGACCGGGGTGAGCTCGGCCGGGACCTGTTCGTGGTGGTCGAGCAGGACATGTACCCGTGCGACTTCGGCCAGCCGAAGCCGATCGCCCAGCGCACCTACACCTACCTGCGCGGCCTCGGCATCGGAGAAGAAGAGTAACGACAGGAGTAACCATGAGCGTCCGCATCGGCGTCATCGGAGTGGGGATGATCGGCCAGGACCACATCCGCCGGATCACCCAGGTACTGACCGGCGGATCCGTCACGGCCGTCAACGATGTCGATGCGGCGCGCGCCGGGCAGGTCGCGGCGGGCCTGCCTGGCGCGGTTACCCACCCCGCCGCCCACGACCTGATCGCGGACGGCAACGTCGACGCGGTGCTGGTGGCGTCCTGGGGCCCGGCGCACGAGGAGCAGGTCGTCGCGGCGATCGCCGCGGGCAAGCCGGTGTTCTGCGAGAAGCCGCTCGCCCCGTCAAGCGACGCGTGCCGGCGGATCATGGACGCCGAGATGGCGGCCGGGCGCCGCCTGGTGCAGGTCGGCTTCATGCGCCGCTACGACGCGGGCTACCGGGCCATGAAGGCCACGCTGGACGACGGCGGCATCGGCGCGCCGCTGCTGATGCACTGCGCGCACCGCAATCCGTCGGTACCGGACTACGGCTTCACCACCGACATGATCATCAGCGACTCGGCCGTGCACGAGATGGACATCGTGCGGTGGCTGTTCGGCGAGGAGATCGTGGCGGCCAGCGTGCTGACGCCGCGCCGTACCGCCCGCGCGCCCGACGGGCTGCAGGACCCGCTGATCCTGCTGCTCGAGCTGGCCAGCGGCGTGCTCGTCGACGACGAGCTGTTCCTCAACGCGCACTACGGCTACGACGTCCGCGGCGAGATCGTCGGCGAGACCGGCACCGTCGCCCTGGCCGACGTCAGCGAGGTGACTGTGCGGACGGGGCATCAGCACGCCGGCCGCGTACCCGTGGACTGGCGGGACAGGTTCATCCGCGCCTACGACGCCGAACTGCAGGACTGGCTCAACGCCGTGGCGGCGGGCACCTCGACCGGCCCGACCGCCTGGGACGGCTATGCCGCCGCCGCGGTCACCGACGCCGCCCTCGAGGCGCTGCGTACCGGCCGGCGCGCCGCGGTTTCCATGCCCGAACGGCCGGAGTTCTACGCCAAATGAAGATCACTCTCGACCCCTACATGTTCCGCCGGGTCCCGCTGACCGAACTCCCTGGCCTGGTCGCGGACCTGGGCTACGAGTACATCGAGCTCTCGCCGCGTGAGGATTTCCTGCCCTTCTTCCTGCACCCGCGGGCAGGCAAGGCGCAGATCGCCGCGTTCTCCAGGGCCCTGGGCGCGGCCGGGGTGAGGATCGCCTCGGTGCTGCCGCTGTACCGGTGGTCCGGCCCGGACGAGGACGAGCGCCAGGCCGCGGTGCGATACTGGAAACGGGCCATCCAGGTCGCCGTAGACCTCGGCGCGAACGTGATGAACTCCGAGTTCAACGGCAGGCCCGAGGCGGCTTCGGTCAGCGAGGCCCAGTTCTGGCGGTCGATGGAGGAACTGCTCCCCGTCTTCGAGCGCGAGGGCGTGCGCCTGGTGCTCGAACCGCACCCGGACGACTTCATCGAGGACGGCCGGGCCGCGATCGACTTCATCCGCGGCATCGACAAGGACTGGGTCTCGTTCCTGTACTGCGCGCCGCACACCTTCCACCAGGGCGGCGACATCGAGGGCATCATGCGGTACGCCGGGCCGCTGCTCACCCACCTGCACATCGCCGACTCCTTCGACCACCGCGCGTCCTCCGGCCTGCGCTACATCGTCAACCCGCCTGGCTCGGCCGCCCGGATCCACCAGCACCTGGACATCGGCCAGGGCGAGGTGGACTGGGACGTCTTCTTCCGCACCCTGGCCGAGGTGAACTTCGACGGCATCGCCACCGTGTGCGTCTTCGCCTGGGAGGAACGGGCTCGCGAGTCCTCGGTCCGCAACCTGGAGCAGATCCGGCGCTACCTGGCCAAGCACGGCGGCGCGGCCGCCTGACCCGCACGATCAAGTGCCAGACTGGTGCCGAGGAACCGGATCGCGCCCGAGGAGGCTCACATGACAACCCCGCCAGACTACGGAGGCCATGAAATCGAGGAGGGGCTACTGGAAGATCTCGGCGGCCCGGCCGAGAGCTACCCGGTGCCTCACGACGATCAGCCCGGCTCCGACTTCAGCGACAACGAACTGCACGTCGCGGGCCAGGTCTGCGCCCGCTGCGGTGCGGTCATCCAGCCCGGCGAGGACACCCGGCTCCGCGCCGACCGCAAGTGGGTGCACGAGGTCTGCCCGATTGGCCCCTGACCCACCTCAGCTCCGCTTGCCTGACCCACCTTAGGTCCGCTTAGAGGCGTCGCTCAAGCCCTCCGCCGGCACCCGCATCCCGGAATTCCTATAATTTTGATTGGAAAACTTGACTAGAGGGGCATCCGTTGCCATGCTCGGGCCTTCGGCAGCGATGGCCTGACGGCCGTCCGTGGTCGCCACTCAATCGAAGCCGCCCAGGACGTTCTGGTCCCAGTCGATGACCGAACCGGTGACCACGCCGGAGCGGTCAGAGAGCAGGAACACCACGAAGTCGGCGATCTCGTCCGGCTGCCCGAGCTTGCCCATGGGCAGCGACGCGCCGGCCTTCTCCCGCCAGTCGTCGCCCGCGCCGTGGAACCGGCGCTGGGTCTGGTCCTCGCCCTCGGTGTCGGTCCAGCCGATGTTCAGGCCGTTGATCCGGATCCGGTCCCGGCGGTGGGCATGCGCCGCGTTGCGGGTCAGCCCGGCCAGCCCGGCCTTGGCCGCCACGTACGGCGCGAGGTAGGGCTGCCCGCCGTGCGCGGACATGGACAGCACGTTCACGATCGTGCCGGGCGCGTTGCGCGCGACCAGGTCGGCCACCACGGCCTGCATGAGAAAGAACGGCGCCTTCAGGTTGACCGCGATGTGCGCGTCGAACAACTCGGGCGTGGTGTCGAGCAGCGTGCCCCTGCTGGTCAGCCCGGCCGCGTTGACCAGGCTGTCCACCCGGCCGAACCCGGCCACCGTAGCTGTTACGCACGCCCGGGCCTGCTCGACCTCGGCGATGTCGGCCTGGACGAACAGCGCCTTGGTGCCGGCCGCCCCGCTCCCCGTGGCCCCGCTCCCCGTGGCCCCGCTCCCGGTGGCCCCGCTCCCCGTGGCACTGAGCTCGGCGGCCAGCGCCTCGCCCGGCTCGCGCCGCCGGCCAGTGACGGCGACCAGGGCGCCCTCGCGGGCGGCCGCCCGGGCGATCGCGGCGCCCAGGCCCGAGGTGCCGCCGCTGACCAGAACCACCCGGTCCTGCAGGAGAGGCATCACCGTCCCAGGCTAGCAACCCCGTCTCGCGGCGTGAGACCGGCGCCGGGACACGCGCCCGGACTCGTTCGGGAAAAGGTTCAATACACTGGACACGGTCACCGGCTCTGGTGACACACCCCAGATACCAAACGAACCGAGAATCACGCATGCCCATCCAGCACCAGACCGTCACCGCGACAAGGGACGACCTGCGCAACGTGGCCATCGTCGCGCACGTCGACCACGGCAAGACCACGCTGGTCGACGCCATGCTGTGGCAGTCCGGCGCGTTCCGCGCCAACGCGAACGTGGCCGAACGGGTGATGGACTCCGGCGACTTGGAGCGGGAGAAGGGCATCACGATCCTGGCCAAGAACACCGCGGTGAGCCACGGCGGGCTGACCATCAACATCGTGGACACGCCGGGTCACGCGGACTTCGGCGGCGAGGTGGAGCGCGGCCTGTCCATGGTCGACGGCGTGCTGCTGCTCGTGGACGCCAGCGAGGGGCCGCTTCCGCAGACGAGGTTCGTGCTGCGCAAGACGCTGGAGGCCGGCCTGCCGGTGATCCTGGTGGTCAACAAGGTGGACCGGCCCGACGCGCGTATCGCCGAGGTGGTGGACGCCTGCTACGAGCTGTTCATCGACCTGGACGCGACCGAGGAGCAGATCGAGTTCCCCATCGTGTACGCCTCGGCGCGGGCCGGCCGGGCCTCGCTGACCCGGCCCGCCGACGGCGAGATGCCCGACTCGGAGAACCTGGAGCCCGTGTTCGACGTGCTGCGGACCACCGTTCCGCCGCCCTGCTACGAGCCCGGCGCGCCGCTGCAGGCCCACGTGACGAACCTGGACGCCTCGTCCTACCTGGGCCGGATCGCGCTGTGCCGGATCCGCAACGGCACGATCTCCCGCGGCCAGCAGGCCGCCTGGTGCCGCCGCGACGGGTCCATCGAGCGGGTGAAGATCTCCGAGCTCTATCTCACCGAGGCGCTGGACCGGGTCCATGCCGATTCGGCCGGCCCGGGCGACATCGTGGCCATCGCCGGCATCCCGGACATCATGATCGGCGAGACCCTGGCCGACGTGGACGATCCCCGCCCGCTCCCGCTGATCACCGTGGACGAGCCGGCCATCTCGATGACGATCGGCGTGAACACCTCACCGCTGGCCGGGCAGACGGCCGGGGCCAAGGTGACCGCCCGGCTGGTCCGCGACCGGCTCGACCGCGAGCTTGTCGGCAACGTGTCGCTGGCCGTGCTGCCGACCGAGCGCCCCGACACCTGGGAGGTCCGCGGCCGGGGCGAGCTCGCGCTGGCCGTGCTGGTGGAGACGATGCGACGGGAGCGCTACGAGCTGACCGTCGGGCGTCCCGCCGCGGTCACCCGCGAGATGGACGGCGCCGTCTACGAGCCGGTGGAACGGCTGTCCGTGGACGTGCCCGAGGAGTACCTGGGCACCGTGACCTCGCTGATCGCGGTGCGGCGCGGCCGGATGGAGTCGATGATCAACCACGGCACCGGCTGGGTGCGGCTCGAGTTCGTGGTGCCGGCCCGGGGCCTGATCGGCTTCCGCACCCAGTTCCTGACCGAGACCCGCGGCACCGGCATCTCACACCACGTCTTCGAGCGATACGAGCCCTGGTCGGGCGCCATGCGCGGCCGGGCGACCGGCTCGCTGGTCGCCGACCGGTCCGGCAGCGCGACCCCCTATGCCATGTTCAACTTGCAGGAGCGCGGGTCGCTGTTCGTCCCGCCTGGCACCGAGGTGTACGAGGGGATGATCGTCGGGGAGAACTCGCGGCCCGACGACATGGACGTCAACATCACCCGCGAGCGCAAGGTCACCAACGTGCGTCAGTCCACCGGCGAGGAACTCGAGCGGCTGGTGCCGCCGCGGCTGCTCAGCCTGGAGCAGGCGCTGGAATTCTGCGCCGACGACGAGTGCGTGGAGGTCACCGGCCCCGCGGTGCGGCTGCGCAAGACCATCCTCGACGCCAGGGAGCGCGGCCGGGCCCGCGGCCGCGCCTCCCGCGCCACCTAGAGCACCGGGCCACCTAGAGCACCGGGCCACCTAGAGCACCGGGCCGATCCTCCGCGGCGTCTGGATCTTCAGCCGCGCCTTCGGGTTCCTGTGGCGGAACCGCACGCGTGGTGCGAACCAGTATAGTGACTACGACTCTGTGTAGTTTATTAGTCACCTTCTGCAGCATCCAGGAGAGGCGGCTTGCCGGTGAGGATCTCATGGCGCCCCCGTAGCCAGGCCAGCATGGTCCTGATGGCCGGGCTGATCGCGGTCCCGGCCGCGGGTATACCGCACCCGGCGGTGCGGGCCAGGCCGCCGGCCGGGCCCGCACTGACCATCAGCGTCAGTGACGGCCGGACCGCCGCGAACCCGGGTGACGAGCTCACCTACGTGGTTACCGTCCGGAACGGCGGCCGGGCCCGCGCGCCGCACCTCAAGGTCACGCAAACCCTGTCGCCGGGTCTGGACTTCCTGTCTTCCAGCCCTCGCGAGAAGGCTGTGCGCAGGCAGGTCACCTGGCCTGCCGCCATTGCGGCGGGCGGGACGCAGACCTTCCGCGTGGTCGCGCGGGTGACGCGAACGCCGGCCAGGGCGCTGCGGCTGGCGGCGGTCGCGTGCGCCTCGGCCCGGGGCGGCAGCAGGCCCATCGTCTGCGCGGCTCACCTCGACCGGCTGCCCGCCGCGGCACCGGCGTCGGCCTCGCGGTCCGCCGGGTCGGCGGGCATCCGCCCGCTAGCGTATGCCGGAGCGGCCCTGGCCCTGGCCGTGCTCGCCGCAGCCGTGCTCGCCGTGCTCGCTCGCCGGCGCGTCCGCCTGCGGCGACACGCCGACTGACCGGGGGCCCTGTGACGCCGCCGCGCGCCCGGACGGGAACGACCCGCCCACATCTGATTACAGAATGTAATTAATAGTTACTCATAGTCATGTTAGTGTGGTGCCCGCTCTGGGGGGATGACCAGGCTCACCGGCCTGGTGATCGGGAGCGGTGCCTCAGCCGGTTTTCGCCTGCGGACGCGGCTCATGGCCGGCCCGATCAGCCACCTCGCGGCCGGACCGCGACGTCCGCGCCGACGGCAGGCCGATCCGCCCCGGAGCACCGATCTGGCAACCCTGAACAAGAGGCGGGCAATGGTCGTTTCCCGGCTGGTCCGGCGGAGGATGTCGTGCGCTGTGTCCGTGACGCTGGTGCTGAGCATGATCACCGGCGGGCTGGCGGCGTCCGCACCGAGCCCGGCCGCGGCCGCGGCCGGGACGGTCCTGTTCAACCAGCCGTTCCACGACAACACCGTGGACGGCCCGGCGGGATCGGTGTCCGTTCCGACGGCGCCGGCCAGCGGCGGCAACGCCGCGTGCCTGTCGGCCAGGGGCAACAGCAATAGGACGGGCCCGCTCTTCAGCTGCGGCAGCTCGACCGATAGCCAGGGCTCGGGCACCCTCCGCTTCACCTCGACGGACACGGGCCAGGAGGGCGGCGTCTTCGCTAGCACCAGCGTCCCCACCTCCCAGGGCCTGGACGTGACGTTCAACTCCTACCAGTACGGGGGCACCGGGGCGGACGGGCTCGCGTTCGTGCTGGCCGCCGTCAACCCGGCCAACCCGGTCATCCCCTCGGCCATCGGGCAGTCAGGCGGCGCCCTGGGCTATTCGGCCCTGAACTCAAGCACCAACGGCCTGACCGACGGCTACCTGGGCGTCGGCTTCGACGCGTACGGCAACTTCAGCAACAAGTTCGAGGGCTCTGGCTGCACCGACCCCGCCAACATCAGCCAGCGCATGCCCGGCCAGGTCGTCGTGCGCGGGCCGGGTAACCTCGGGGTCGGCTATTGCCCGCTGCAGAGCAGCGCGGTGACGGCGACCTCACCCCCGCTGACCCTGCGGGCCGCGACCAGCGCCGCGTCGCTGGTACCGGTCGAGGTGGTCGTCAACCCGACCTCCTCGTCGATCACGACGGCCTCCGGGCTCGTGGTGCCGGCCGGTGACTACGACGTCAAGTTCACCCCGGTGGGCGGCACGGCCAAGACCCTGCTCGGCGCCCTGCCGGTGGTCCCGTCCGGTCTCTACCCCGCGAGCTGGGTCAACTCCAGCGGGATACCCAAGCAGCTGGTGTTCGGCTGGGTGGGATCCACCGGCTCGCTGACGGATTTCCACGAGATCGACAACGTGGTGGTGAGCAGCGTCAACCCGGTCCCGCAGCTCGCCGTCTCCCAGACGAGTTACGCGGCGGCGATCCTGTCGCCGGGCAGCCCGGTCACCTACACGGTCACGGCCAGCTCCTCGGGGGCGGCGGAGAACCAGCCGGTGACGCTGACCGAGACCCTGCCGGCCGGGGTGGTGCCGGTCGCGGCCTACGGCACCGGCTGGGTCTGCGGCGCGCCGAGCGGGCAGCAGATATCGTGCACGAACAGCACCAGCCCGTTCACCAGCGGCACGATCACCGTCAACGGGGTCGTCACCTCTAGCAGCCTGACCCCGGCCCTGGTGCAGGCGGGCAGCACCGCCACGGCGTCCAGCGGCGACGCCAGCCCGGCGGTGTCGTCGAGCGCCACGGCAGGCACGGTACCCGCCGCGCCGACCGTCACCGCCATCACGCCCACCAACGGCGCCGCCGGCGGCAGCAACGACGTGAAGATCACCGGCACCGGCCTCGGCGCGGCGACCGCCATCGAGATCGGCACCACCGCCCAGTTCACCGCGGGCACGCCGACCACCCTGGTGCCGTGCGCGACCGCGGCGGCCGGCTGCTTCACCGTCGTCAGCGGCACCAGCCTCGATATCTCGTCCATGCCCGCGCACGCCGCGGGCGCGGTGACGGTCAAGGTCGTCACTCTGGGCATCTCGGCCAGCATCGCCTACACCTACAACCCGGGCCCGGCCCTGCTGCTCCCCCCGCCGCCGGGCGGCGAGGTGAACGTGGCCTACACCGACCAGCTGACCGTGACCGGCGGGACCAGCCCGTTCACCTGGTCGGTCACCAGCGGGACGCTGCCCCCCGGAGTGACCCTGAACGCGTCGACCGGGCTGCTGTCCGGCACCCCCACCACCGCGGGCACCTACTCCTTTACGGTCAAGGTCACCGACAGCAGCGGGCTGAGCGACACCGCCCCGCTGACCGTGACGATCATCCCCGGGCCGTCGATGAACTTCGCCCCCCCGCCTGGGGGCTGGACCAACACGGTCTACGGCTACACCCTGACCGAAACCGGCGGGACCGCCCCCTACACCTGGTCGGTCAGCAGCGGCAGCCTGCCCGCGGGCATCAGCCTCAGTGCCGGCGGGAACCTGAGCGGCACCCCGACGGCGACCGGCACGTTCAGCTTCACCGTCAGGGTGACCGACGCCAAAGGCCAGAGCGCCACCCAGGCCACGAGCATCACCGTGGCGGCCGGGGTGTCGACGACGTTCGCGGCCCCGCCGACGGCGGTGGTCAACACGGCGTACAGCTTCACCCTCACCGCCACCGGCGGCACCACCCCGTACACCTGGTCGGTGAACGCCGGGACCCTGCCGGCCGGCCTCACCCTGTCCTCCGCGGGCGTCATTTCCGGCACCCCCACCACCACCGGCAGCTCCACCTTCTCGGTCAACGTGATCGATGCGAACAACGGCATCGCGACCACCTCGATCACGCTGGTGGTCACCGCCTCGGTGACCTTCACCTTCCCGGCCCCGCCGTCCGGGGTGGTCGGCACTCCCTACAGCGTCACGCTCACCGCCGCCGGCGGCACCACCCCCTACACCTGGTCGATCAGTGCGGGGTCGCTCCCGGCCGGCCTCACGCTGAACGCGTCCACCGGGGTCGTGTCCGGCACCCCGACCACGGCCGGCACCTCGAGCTTCACCGCCCAGGTGACCGACTCGAAGGGCAAGACCGCCACCTTCGCCACCTCGATCACGATCCTGAGCAGCATGCTGACCGTCGCCGTGAGCGCCAGCACGGCGACCGTGGCGCCGGGCGGTACGGTCACCTACACGATCACCGCGACGAACTCGGGCCAGACCACGCTGACCGGGGCCACGTTCACCGACCCGCTCACGGACGTGCTCGATGACGCCAGCTACAACAACGACGCCAGCGCGACGGCGGGCTCGGCCGTGTTCTCCAGCCCGAACCTGACCTGGACCGGGACCCTGGCGGTCGGCGCGTCCGCGACGATCACGTTCTCGGTGACGGTGAAAAACCCCGACACCGGGAACAAGAGCCTGGCCAGCAAGGTGACCTCCACCACGTCGAGCAGCAACTGCGCGAGCGGCAGCACCGACGCGCGGTGCTCGAGCACCGTCGGGGTCTCGGTCCTGACCATCGCCATGACCGTGAGCCCGGCGAGCCCGGCGACCGTCACGCCCGGCGCGACCGTCAGCTACACGATCACCGTGACCAACTCGGGCGGAGTCGCCTACACCGGGGCGGCCCTGACCGATTCGCTGTCCGGGGTGCTGGATGACGCCACCTACAACAGCGACGCGACCGCGACCGCGGGTTCGCTGGCCTTTTCCAGCCCGAACCTGACCTGGACGGGGAACCTGGCGGCGGGGGCGTCCGCGACGATCACGTTCTCGGTGACGGTGAACAACCCCGACACCGGGAACAAGAGCCTGGCTAGCACGATCACCTCGGCCACGGCGGGCAGCAACTGCGCGAGCGGCAGTACCGACGCCCGGTGTTCCAGCACGGTCTCGGTGCTGGTGCCGGGGCTGACGACCACGGTCTCGGCGGGGACCAGCACCACGACGCCGGGGTCGGTGGTGACCTACACGGTGACGGTGACCAACTCGGGCCAGACTCCGTACACGGGGGCGAGCTTCACCGACCCGCTGTCCGGGCTGCTGGACGACGCCACCTACAACAACAACGCGGCCGCGACCGCCGGCACCGTCTCGTTCGCCAGCTCCGCCCTGACCTGGACAGGTGACCTGGCGGTGGGGGCGAGCGCGACGGTCACCTTCTCGGTCACCGTCAAAGACCCCGATACCGGCGACAAGATTCTCGTCAACACGGTGACGTCGGCGACCCCGGGCAGCAACTGCCCGGTGTCGGGCACCGATCCCCGGTGCACCGCCACCGTCTCGGTGCTGGTGCCGGGCCTGCTGATCTCGGCGTCGGCGGGCAGCAGCACGACGGCGCCGGGGGCGGCGGTGCGGTACACGGTGACGGTGACCAACTCCGGGCAGACTCCCTACACCGGCGCGACGTTCACCGACCCGCTGTCCGGGGTGCTGGATGACGCCGCTTACAACAACGACGCGGCCGCCACCAGCGGCAGCGTCAGCTTCGCCAGCCCGAACCTGACCTGGACGGGGGACCTGGCCGTCGGCGCGTCCGCGACGATCACGTTCTCGGTCACGGTGAAGAACCCCGACACCGGGAACAAGATCCTGGCCGCCACGATAACCTCGGCCACGCGCGGCAGCAACTGCGCGGCCGGCAGCGGCGATCCGCCCTGCACCACGACGGTGCCGGTGGCGGTGCTGGCGATTACCAATAGCTCGGATGTGTCCACCACCACGCCCGGGTCGGTGGTGCGGTTCACCGCGGTCTTCACCAACGCCGGCCAGGTTCCCTACACCGGGATCACGATCGCGACCAACATCACCAACGTGCTCGATGACGCCACCGCGAACGGGGATCAGACCGCGACCTCGGGGACGCTGGAGCTGACCTCGACCGGGATCTCCTGGACCGGGAGCATCCCGGTCGGCGGCACCGTCACCATCACCGGCACCGTCACCGTCAACAACCCCGACACCGGCAACAAGCTGATGGCCAGCACGCTGTCCACCACCGCGGAGGGCAGCAACTGCCCGTCCGGGGGCACCGACCCGGCCTGCTCGGTCAGCGTGGCCGTCCAGATCCCGGCGCTGAGCATCACCCAGACCGCGGACGCCACCACCGCGGTGCCGGGCCAGCGGGTCGGTTTCACCGTCACCATCGCCGACACCGGCCCGACCCCCTACACCGGCATCACCGTGACCGACACCCTGAAGATGCTCGACGACGCCACCTATGGCAACGACGCCGCCGCCACCGCCGGGTCGGTCAGCTACGCCAGCCCGGTGCTGACCTGGACCGGGGATCTGGCCCCCGGCGGCACCGTCACCATCACCTTCACCGCCACCGTGCACAACCCCGACACCGGAGACAAGACCCTGGCCGCCACCGCCGCCTCCACCGCGCCCGGCAGCAGCTGCCCGCCGGGCAGCGGCAACGCCGGCTGCAATATCGCCGTCCCGGTCCTGACCCCGGCGCTGACCATCACCGCGGCCGCCAGCCCGGCCACCGCCACCCCGGGCCAGATGGTCTCCTACACGATCACCGTCACCAACTCCGGCCAGACCCCCTACACCGGAGCCACCGCCGCCACCGTCACCAGCTCGCTGACCGGGGTGCTCGACGACGCCGCCTACAACAACAACGCCACCGCCACCAGCGGCACCGTCAGCTTCGCCAGCCCGGACCTGACCTGGACCGGGAACCTGAACCCCGGCGAGGCCGCCACCATCACCTACACCGTCACCGTGAACAACCCCGACACCGGCGACCACACCCTGACCGCCACCCTGACCTCCGCCACCCCCGGAAACAACTGCCCCGCCGGGACCACCGACCCCCGCTGCACCACCACCACCGACATCACGGCGACGGACACCCTGACCTTCACCCAGAGCACGGCCGCCAGCACCACGGCCCCGGGGGCGGTGGTGCACTACACGGTGACCGTGACCAACTCCGGGCAGACCGAATTCACCGGCGCGACGTTCACCAACCCGCTGACCGATGTGCTGGACGACGCCACCTACAACGGCGACGCGTCCGCCACCGCGGGCTCGGCGAGCTTCGCCAGCCCGGACCTGACCTGGACCGGGACCGTTCCCGCCAACGGCACCGTCACCATCACCTACTCGGTCACCGTAAAGAACCCCGACCCCGGCAACATGATCCTGGCCAGCACCCTGACCTCGACCTCGCCGGGCAGTGACTGCCCGGCCGGCAGCACTGACCCGCGCTGCTCGGCCACAGTGACGGTGTCCCAGCTGAGGATCACTGTCAGCTCGGATGTGCCGACGGCCACGCCCGGCTCGGTAGTGCGGTTCACCGCGGTCTTCACCAACGCCGGGCAGACCCCGTATACCGGGATCACGATCGCCTCCGACGTCACCGGCATCCTCGATGACGCCAGCCCCAACGGGGATCAGACCGCGACTTCCGGGACGCTGACGGTGAACAGCACCGGGGTCTCCTGGACCGGGAGCATCCCGGTCGGCGGCACCGTCACCGTCACCGGCACCGTCACCGTCAACAACCCCGACACCGGCAACAAGCTGATGGCCAGCACCTTCTCCACCATCGCGGAGGGCAGCAACTGCCCGTCCGGGGGCACCGACCCGGCCTGCTCGGTCAGCGTGCCCGTGCTGATCCCGGCGCTGAGCATCACCCAGACCGCAGACTCCACCACCGCGGTGCCGGGCCAGCGGGTCGGCTTCACCGTCACCATCGCCGACACCGGCCCCACCCCCTACACCGGCATCACCGTGACCGACACCCTGAACTTGCTCGACGATGCCGACTACAACAACGACGCCGCCGCGACCGGCGGGTCGGTCAGCTACGCCAGCCCGGTGCTGACCTGGACCGGGGACCTGGCCCCCGGCGGCACCGTCACCATCACCTTCACCGCCACCGTGCACGACCCCGCCACCGGCGACAAGCTCCTGGCCGTCACCGCCGCCTCGGCCGCGCCCGGCAGCAGCTGCCCGCCGGGCAGCGGCAACGCCGGCTGCGACATCGCCGTCCCGGTCCTGACCCCGGCGCTGACCATCACCGCGGCCGCCAGCCCGGCCACCGCCACCCCGGGCCAGACGGTCACCTACACGATCACCGTCACCGACTCCGGCCAGACCCCCTACACCGGAGCCACCGCCGCCACCGTCACCAGCCCGCTGACCGGGGTGCTCGACGACGCCGCCTACGACAACAACGCCACCGCCACCAGCGGCACCGTCAGCTTCGCCAGCCCGGACCTGACCTGGACCGGGAACCTGAACCCCGGCGACACCGCCACCATCACCTACACCGTCACCGTGAACAACCCCGACACCGGCGACCACACCCTGACCGCCACCCTGACCTCCGCCACCCCCGGAAACAACTGCCCCACCGGGACCACCGACCCCCGCTGCGCCAGCACCGTCCCGGTGGCCACACTGACCATCGTCAACACCGCGAACGTGAGCACCACCACCCCCGGAGGCAAGATCGACTACACCCTCACCATCACCAACACCGGGCAGGTCCGCTACGACGCCGCCACCGTCACCGACGACCTGACCGCCGTCACCGACGACGGCGTGGCCTTCGGCGACGACGCGGCCACCACCGCCGGCTCGGTCACCTACATCGCCCCGGTCCTGACCTGGACCGGAGACCTGGAACCCGGCCAGTCCGCCACCGTCACCTTCTCCGTCACCGTCAACAACCCCGACACCGGCGACAAGACCATCACCAGCACCCTGGTCTCCACCGACCCCGGCAGCACCTGCCCCCTCGTCGGCCCCGCCCCCGCCTGCACCTCCACCGTCACCGTCCTGATCCCCGCCCTGACCATCACCAAGACCGCCACCACGACCACCACCACCCCCGGCTCGGCCGTCGGCTACACCATCACCGTCCACGACACCGGCCCCACCCCCTACACCGCCGCCACCGTCACCGACTCCCTCGACGGCGTCCTGGGCGACGCCGCCTACAACCACGACGCCACCGCCACCACCGGCACCGTCTCCTTCACCAGCCCGGACCTGACCTGGACCGGAAACCTGGCCCCCGGCGACACCGCCACCATCACCTACACCGTCACCGTCAAGAACCCCGACACCGGTGACAAGCGCCTGGTCAACTTCGTTACCTCCACCGACCCCGGCAGCACCTGCCCGTCCGACAGCCCCGCCCCCGCCTGCACCGTGACCGTCACCGACCTGATCCCCGCCCTGACCATCACCAAGACCGCCAGCACCGCCGCCGCCACCCCGGGCTCCGCCGTCGGCTACACCATCACCGTCCACGACACCGGCCAGACCCCCTACACCGCCGCCACCGTCACCGACTCCCTCGGCGGCGTCCTGGGCGACGCCGCCTACAACCGCGACGCCACCGCCACCAGCGGCACCGTCTCCTTCACCAGCCCGGACCTGACCTGGACCGGGAACCTGGCCCCCGGCGACACCGCCACCATCACCTACACCGTCACCGTGAACAACCCCGACACCGGCGGCGGAGCCTTGTCCAACACCGTGACCTCGACGGCGACGGGCAGCACCTGCCCGGCCGGGCCCGCCGCCCCGGGCTGTAGCGTCACCGTGGCCGTCGTCGCCGGCCCGCTCAGCATCACCGTCCCGGCCACCGCGGCCCTGGGTTCCGCTCCCCCCGGCGGCACGCTCGGTTCTGGCCTGGGCACCGTGCAGGTCACCGACGACCGCGGCTTCGGTGCCGACTGGACCGCGACGGTCTCGTCCACCGGCTTCGCCACCGGCACCGGCACCGAGGCCGAGACCATCCCCGCTCAGGACGCCCAGTACGCCATCACCGCGCTCGCCGAGGCTACCGGCCCGGCCGTCTTCACCCCGGTGCCCGCAATCCAGCTCAGCGCCAGCCCGCAGGCCGTCGTCAGCGCCACCAACGTGGCCGGGAACACCGCCGTCAGCTGGGATCCCACCATCGCGGTATCCGTCCCCGCCACCGCCGTCGGCGGTGACTACACCGCCACCATCACCCACTCCGTGTCATGACCTGACCACGGCGGGCCCGCGGGCCTGCCGTGGTCCGTCGCGGGCCTTACCGGTCGCGGCGGCCGTCGCTGTCGCGGTCGCGGCGCAGGCGGTCCAGGACGTCCCCGGGGTTGTCGTCCGCGACCCTGATCATGGCGCGGACGGCGTCGGCGAGCGACACCCGGGGCACGTCGAGCGTCACGGCCGCCGAATCCGCCCACGCAGTCAGCTGCCGGTACAGCTCGGGGCTCAGGTCCAGGGTGATCCGGACCGGCTTGGACCGGATCGCGGTCCGGCCCGCGGGGCGCGCGTCCGGTACCGCGCGCCGGCCCGCCGCGGCGGCCATCTGCGCCTTCTGCCGTTCTCGCTGACTGGTCATGACGCGTCTCCCGCCGCCCTCGCTCAAGATCGAACTGAGCATAGGGGAGCACACCGGTCGATGAGCTCCAAGGCCACATGCCGCCAGATCTCGCAGCCGTTCTGCTTGATCGGCAGGCCGAAACTCTGCGCGTACACCTCACGTCGCGGCACCACCGCGTCCAGCACGTCGTAGCCGAGGTCCTGAAGGGCCTCGCGGGCGTCGACGGTGGAATGCGCCCGCGCGATGCACCGGTTCAGCAAGACGGCCGAACGGGCGGGCTGCTCGCGGACCGACGCCATCTCCAAGATCTCGTCCCGAACCGGGGTGGTGCGGTTGATCTCGATCGGGCTGGGCGCGCACGGGATGAGGATCTCGTCGGCGTACCGCAGCGCCGACCTGGCGATGCCCGCGTGATCCTCGATTTGCGGCGTGTCGATGATCACCACGTCGTCCGCCTGGGCGATCTCGGGCACGCGGCGGTGCAGTTCGCGCGAGGGCAGCGCCACGATCCGGAACGGGAAGGCCGCCTCGGGCGCTGCCAGGTGCGGATCCATGGCGGCGAGATCGGACCACTCGAGCGCGCTCCCCGACGGATCCGCGTCCACCAGGAGCACGCTGTTCCCGGCCTGTGCGAAAACGTGTGCCAGCCAGACCGCTGATGTGGTCTTGCCCGTCCCCGGCTTCAGATTGGCCAGGGCAAGGCTCAGCCCTGTCATCCAGGCATTATCGCAGCGTCTGCAGCATTTCGGTAGCCGAACGCCGACCTGGAGGTTAACAAGGCTAAGAACAGGCACGTGGTGCAGTAATTACTGTCCTGGTCGCGACGCGTATTTCCGCCGCCGCTCGCTCGTTATCCCATTGTTATCCACAGCATGTGGATAACTACGTGGAGTAATCTCTGCCCCCGGACGGCTCTCAGCCGACGATGGCGGCGAGCTGGGCCTTGACCTGCGCCGCCGACGGGTTCGTCAGCGCGGTGCCATCGGGGAACAAGACGGTCGGCACGGTCTGGTTGCCGCCGTTCACCGACATCACGAACTCGGCCGCGGCCTCGTCGCGCTCGATGTCGACCTCGACCATCTCGATTCCGTCGCGGGCCAGCTGCCGCTTCAGGTTGCGGCAGAAGCCGCACCACGGGGTGGTGTACATCGTCAGCTGGCCGGACACCCGGTGCCTCCTCGAAATCGCCTCAGCAAAGTCCAGGTTGTGTAACACCGGCGGGGCCAGTTGCGTTCCCGGATGCGGTACGAAGGAAGGGTGGCAGATGTGATGCCCGGCACATCGCCCGGCACATCGGAGGCGCTCCTGGCGGGGCTCGACCCGGAGCAGCGCGAGGTGGCCCTGGCCGCCCGCGGGCCGGTCTGCGTGCTGGCGGGCGCGGGCACCGGCAAGACCCGCGCCATCACCTACCGGATCGCCTACGCGGCCCTGTCCGGCACGCTGGACCCGGCGCACGTGCTGGCGCTCACCTTCACCGTGCGGGCGGCCGGCGAGCTGCGCGGCAGGCTCCGGCAGCTGGGCGCCGGCCAGGTCCGCGCGTCCACCTTCCACGCGGCCGCGCTGCGCCAGCTCAACTACTTCTGGCCGCGGGTGGTCGGCGGACGGCCGCCGCAGCTGATGGACTCCAAGGCCAGCCTGGTCCGTGAGGCGGCCAAGCGGGCGCGGGTCCGGCTCGGAGCTGCCGCCGAGGGGGCGTCCGGGGCGCTCGCCGACACCGCGGCCGAGATCGAATGGGCCAAGGTGATCCAGGTCCGCCCGGACGGGTACGCGCGCGCCGCGGCCGCCGCGGGCCGTTCGGCCGCGGCCGGGCCGGACAACCTGGCCGCGGTCTACGCGGCCTACGAGGAGCTGCGGCGAGAACGGCACCTGATCGACTTCGAGTCCGTGCTCGAGCTGACCGCCGCCATCCTGATCGACAGCCGGACCGCGGCCGACCAGGTGCGCGACATCTTCCGGCACTTCGTCGTGGACGAGTTCCAGGACGTGAACCCGCTGCAGAAGCTGCTGCTCGAAGCGTGGCTCGGCGACCGCGACGACCTGTGCGTGGTCGGCGACCCGAACCAGGTCATCTACTCCTTCACCGGGGCCACCTCGTCCTACCTGACCGGGTTCACCGCGGAGTTCCCCGGCGCGACCGTGGTCCGGCTGGTGCGCGACTACCGGTCCACGCCACAGGTGGTCGCGGTGGCCAACCAGCTGATCAAGTCGGCCACGCCGCTGGCCGCGCAGCGCCCGCCGGGGCCCCGGCCGGTGCTCACCGAGTACCCCCACGACGCCGCTGAGGCGGCCGGGGTGGCCGACCGGGTCCTGGCGCTCACGGCCGCGGGCGTGCCGACCCGGGAGATCGCCGTCCTGGTCCGGGTCAACGCGGACACCGAGCGGTTCGAGCTGGCGCTGGCCGAAGCCGGCCTGCCGTACGTGATCCGCGGTGCCGAGCGCTTCTACGAGCGGCCCGTGGTCCGCCAGGCGCTGGTGCTGCTGCGCGGGGCCTCCCGCGGCGCGGCCGCCGCCGATTCCGGCGATTCGCTGCCCGACTCGGTCCGGCACGTGCTGACCGGGATCGGCCTGACGCCCCGGCCGCCCGCGGGCCTGCGCGGCGGCGCGGCGACGCGCGAGAACTGGGAGTCGCTGGCCGCTATCGCCCAGCTCGCCGACGAGATGCACGCCGCCAGGCCGGAGGCGACCCTGGGCGACTTCTCGGCCGAGCTGACCATGCGGGCCGACCTCGGCCACGCGCCTGCCGTCGACGGCGTGACGCTCGCCTCCATGCACGCGGCCAAGGGGCTCGAATGGGACGCGGTGCTGCTGCCCGGTCTGGTCGAGGGGCTCATGCCGATCGTGCACGCCCGGACGGCGGAGGCGGTCGAGGAGGAGAGGCGGCTACTGTATGTGGCGGTGACCCGGGCGCGCGAGCACCTGTACCTGTCCTGGTCGCCGGCCCGCACGGCCGGTGGGCGCGGCGGGCGGCAGCGGTCGCGATTCCTCGATGGCGTGCGCCTGGGAAGGTGAGGCTTCATGGGTAAGCCGCTCGACCGGCTCATCGACCTGCTTGACCTGGAGCAGATCGAGGTGAACATCTTCCGCGGCCGCAGCCCGGAGGAGCGGGTGCAGCGGGTCTTCGGCGGCCAGGTGGCCGGGCAGGCCCTGGTGGCGGCGGGCCGGACCGTGCCCGCGGACCGCCCGGTGCACTCCCTGCACGCGTACTTCATCCGGCCGGGTGACCCGGCGGTGCCGATCGTCTACCTGGTGGACCGGGTGCGTGACGGGCGCTCCTTTACTACCCGCCGGGTGTCGGCGGTCCAGCACGGCGAGGCGATCTTCACCCTGTCCGCGTCCTTCCACCACCCCGAGCCGGGTCCCGAGCACGCCGATCCGATGCCGGACGTCCCGCCGCCCGAGGCGGTGGAGCGGAACTCGGACCGGCTGGCCCGGCTCCTGGGACACGTGCCTCCCCAGTTCCGCGAGAGCCCGGTCGACCTGCGGTCCATCGGCCCGATGTCGGCCGAGGCGGCCCGTGATCCGTTGCTGCGGACCACGAGGAACCTGATCTGGCTGCGGGTGGACGGCGACCTGCCCGACGACCCGCTGCTGCACGTGTGCCTGATGACCTATGCGTCCGACATGACGCTGCTCGACTCGGTGCTGCTCGGGCACGGCCTGTCGTGGCTGGACGGCAGCACCTCCGGTGCCAGCCTGGACCACGCCATGTGGTTCCACCGCCCGTTCCGGGCCGACCGGTGGCTGCTGTACGCGCAGGAGTCGCCGGTGGGTTCCGGCGCCAGGGGCCTGGCCCGCGGCCAGGTGTTCACCGCCGAGGGCGAGCTCGTCGTCTCGGTCATGCAGGAGGGGCTGATCCGGTCGCGCTCCAGGTCAGCCCGGTCGGCTCAATAGTCGGAAATTCGCAGGTCAAAAAAGTGTTGCCCCCTACAGGGGGCAACACTTAGGCTTCGATACATGTCCGTGGGCTAGTTGCCGAACACTCCGGAGGGAGGTGCCCGACGTGACGAACTTCAATTCAGCCGCTCAGTGTGAGCTGGCACAGGTTGAGCCGAACTGGGCTTCGCGCCTGGGTGCTTCCGTCCCGCCGTCGGCCAGCTTCCAGGGGACTGGTGTGCCCGCTGCCGGGCCGTCCGCCATCGCAGCTCCGGCGCTTCCGCGCGTCCGGGGCAGGGGCAAGGGCGCGGCCATGGTCCCGCAGGCGCAGCGCGTCGCCGTTAAGGCGCTGGATGCCCAGCTGAATCTCCACAACTACATGACCAGCATCTTCACCGTTGGTGAGGGCGCGTCGGGTCCACCTCGAGACAGAGGGCCGGTCTAAAGAGCCAGACCGGCCAAGAGCTCCTCTCGAGGCCGCGGACCCGAACACCGGGTCCGCGGCCTTAGTTATTTAAGGCCTAGGTCCCACGACGGGCGAGCAATCGCGCGACGACTACTTAGGACCGGCATAGCGAGAGGGGATGGCACCGATGCAATGGCGCGATGCCACCGTCAGCGAGACAGGCGCAACGGGGTTCGAGGCGCTCGGATCAGTGGCGGCACGGCAGGAGCCAGACGTCAGGCAGGTATTCGATCAGGTCGGCATCATGTCGGTGGCTGGTTCGGCCACCGCGCTCCCGGTGGGTCTGGATCTTCCGTGCACGGAGGACCCGGAACTGTTCTTCGCCGAGTCTCCAGAGGATGTGGAGACCGCCAAGGCGATGTGCCGGGGTTGCCAGGCCAGGCTGGCATGCCTGACCGGTGCGCTCGAGCGCAGGGAGCCCTGGGGTGTCTGGGGCGGCGAGTTGCTGATGCGCGGCGCGATCGTTCCGCGTAAGCGCCCACGTGGGCGTCCTCGCAAGACCGAAGTGGCCGCGTAAAACGGGGCCACGCAGCCAGAGACGGTCGCGCGGCGGACATGAGCCGCGCGACCGCGTAACGCACACAATGCACACACACAACGGAGTGATCAGACATGCATCCCGAACTGCTTGCGCGAGAACGACAGCGCAGCCAACTGCAAGAGGCCCAGCAACTGCGTTATTCACGCAGGCTGCGGGCGCTGCGCCGGGCCAGCAGGCTCGAGCACCGGGCCGAGCGCCGGATGGTCGAGGCGTGGCGCCGGTCCGCGGAGCTCCGCAGTGCCCTGGAAACCGCCGACTACTGAGCCGGGTCCGGCCCGAGTCCTCGCGCTCGGCCCGGTCCGCGCTCGCACCGTCACGATCGTGGCCAGTCCGTCCCGGACTGGCCACGATCGTTTATCCCGCCACGTTCCCCGGCCGCAGGCAGGCGACCAGGTACGCGACGCCGAACGGGTCGTCGCAGTAGAGCACCTCGGCCGCGCCGTCCCGAGGGGCCAGTCACGCCAGTGCGAGGTGCGCCGGCGGTACCAGGCCCCGGCGCGGTGATCCATGGCTCGCCGGGCTCCAGTCTGGGAAGGGGATTCCAAGGCTACCGGTAAGCCCCGGTTTGCCCCGATCCGCACTCGAGCCCCACTCGTCCCGCACTCGATCCCCATACGCCCCGGGCTCGTCCGGACGCTAGGCCCGGCCGTAGACGGGGATGGCCGCCCCGGAGATGAGGATGGCCTCGTCGGAGACCAGGAAGGCGAGCACGGCCGCCAGCTGAGACGGCTTGGGCCACCGGTGGTGCTTGGCGTCCGGCATCGCCGCCCGGTTGGCCGGGGTGTCGATGATGCTCGGCATGATGCAGTTGACCCGCACCCCCTGCTCGCGGCCCTCCGCGGCCGCCGCCTCGACCAGGCGGACGACCCCGAGCTTGCTCACGCTGTATGCGAACCCGTTCTCGCCCTTCTCCATCGCGACCCGGCTGGAGACGTGCACGAGCGCCCCGCCGTCCTGTGCGGCCAGCACCGGCATGGCGTGCTTGGTGACGATCGCGGCGGTCACCAGGTTCACCTCGAGTTGCTGCCGCAGCACGGAGACGTCGAGCCCGGACAGCGGCTGCGGCGGGGTGTACCCGCCGATCAGGTTGACGATGGCCCGCGGCGGCGGGGACGCGGCGAACGCTGCCGCCACGCTGGCCTCGTCGAGCACGTCCACGGTGACGTACTCCACGTCCTCGTGCCGGCGATCCTCGCGCGGCGGCCGCGAGTCGGCGACCAGCACCGACGCGCCGTCGTCCCGGAACCGCGCGGTGACCTCGTGGCCGAGTCCGCCGGTCCCGCCCAGCACGACGATCCTGCGGCCGGATAGTGCCTGTCCCGTCATCGCCCCTCCTCGGCTAGCCCTCACTGACGGTTCATTGTGCCGGATGCCCGGGGTCCGGGACTGGCCAGCGCCCGGCTTGTGGACCGATCATGGAGAGCTAACCGCAGTGATCTACAGAACGGTGGTCGGCATGCGCATCGCGGTACTTGGCGCCGGGTCGTGGGGGACGACGGTGGCGTCCCTGCTGGCCGGCCACAACGACTGCACCGTCTGGGCCCGCGACCCCGAGCTGGCCCGGGAGATCTACGAGCGGGACGCCAACTCGCGCTACCTGCCCGGGGTCGCGCTGCCGCCCAGCCTGAAGGCCACGGCGGACCTGGAGAAGGCCGTGCACGACACCGACCTGCTCGTGGTCGGCGTGCCCACCCACGGGTTCCGCGCCATCCTGGCCGACGCCCGCCCGTACCTGCGGCCGTGGATCCCGGTGGTCAGCCTGGCCAAGGGGTTCGAGCGCGGCTCGCTGCTGCGGATGACCCAGCTCATCAAGGATGAGCTGCCCGGCCACCCGCCCGCCGCGCTGACCGGGCCGAACCTGGCCAAGGAGATCATGGCCGGGCAGGCCGCGGCCAGCGTCATCGCGACCGGGGACCTCGCGGTGGCCCGCGCGCTGCAGGCCGTCATGCAGCGCGGGCTGTTCCGGATCTACACCAACCACGACGTGATCGGCTGCGAGCTGGGCGGGGCGCTGAAGAACGTGGTGGCGATCGCCACCGGCATCGCGCAGGGCCTCGGCGTGGGTGACAACACCCGGGCGGCGGTGGTCTGCCGCGGCCTGGCCGAGGTCACCCGGCTGGGCGTGGCGATGGGCGGTGAGGCGGCCACCTTCTCCGGCCTGGCCGGAATGGGCGACCTGATCGCCACCTGCATGAGCCCGCTGAGCCGCAACCGGACGCTCGGCGAGCAGCTCGGCGCGGGCAAGACGCTGGACGAGATCCTCGGCGCGACCCGGACCGTGGCCGAGGGCGTCGGCACCGCCTTCACCGTGCACGAGCTGGCCGGACGGCACGGCGTGGAGATGCCCGTCTGCCAGGAGGTATACCGGGTCCTGAACGGCGAGATCCCCGCCTCAGAGGCCTACCGCGGCCTGCGTATTCAGGCAGGCCACGAGCGCGAGCCGGGATAAAAGCGCCAGCGCTGTGTCAGCATGGGGCTATGGCTGACTGGTGGCCGTTCGACCGGTCCAGGGTCGACGAGTGGCGGCGGAGCGTCGCCGGAATGCTCTCCGCGTCCTCCGCCGCGGCGGCCTCGCTGGGCTTGCCGCAGCCGCGGACGCTGCCCGGCGACCCGTTCGGCCTCCTGGTGGACACGGCCAGGACCTGGCTGACCGGGAAGAAGCGGACGTTCAGTTTGCCCGAGGGCGACCTGACCCTGGTGCTGACCGACATCTCGGTGGAGGGATCCGACCTCGCCCGGTTCATCGGCCAGTACGGGCAGGCCAGCATCCGGGCCCAGGACGTCGAATTTTGCGGCTACCAGTTCGAGCGGATGGAGATACAGGTAAAGAACGTCCACCTGCGGCCGGGCACGCGGCCGGTGCTGGTGGCCGCGCCGGTGCTCTGCGAGGGCTTCATGCCGGCCGCCGCCGCGTCCCGCTGGCTGGCCACGATCTCGCCCCAGCTCGAGCTGGTGCTGCGCGACGGCGTCCCGCAGGTCGGGGTGATCGGCGCGCCGTGGGCCCGGCTCGAGGTGGAGGCGGGCGCGGAGGGGCGGTCCGTGCACGTCCGCCCGCGGGCCCTGCGCCTGGGCGACCTGCGCCTGGCCCTGTGGTCCCCGACCTTCAAAGTGCCCCTGCCCGTGCTGCCCGGCGGGGTCACGCTCACCTCGGTGGAACCCGTGGCGGGCGGCTTCGTCATGCGGGGCATGCTCAGCGAATGGCAGCGGTCGCTGTCCCGGGAAGGCGTGGAGCGGCTGCTGGCCGCGATGCGCTCGGGAACCGAGCGCCTCGACCTCTAGCGCACGATCGAGATCGAAACGGGCGAGATCGAAACGGGCGGGACCGAATCGGGCGCGACCGAATGGGGCGGGACCGAATCGGGCGCGACCGAATGGGGCGCCACCGACCGGAGCCCTTCGGCCACCTCCTCGGCTGTTGTGAGCCACAAGGGAGCGCGATAGCGGATTGGGTCGGTAAGCGGGATCACCAGTGGCGGCTTGAGGAAGCGATTCGAACCCGGAACGACGCTCAGCAGGACCTGGGCAATCGGCGGGAGGCGGGGCGGAGCGTCGGGGGCCGACGGCAGCAGGACGACGTCCGCCAGCGCACCGCGGGCGGCCGGCGAAATCCTGATCTCCTGGATCTCCTGCCATGGGATCTGTATGCCGTGCCGCCCGATGCCGAGACCGATGCCCTCAGGATCGGCGGTGAACGCCTCTGGTTTCGCGTGCTGGAAAATCCATACCATGGCCACGCCGCCGGCGAAGATCACGATTCCGCCTGCAATCCCGAACAACGAGTGGACAAGGAAAGTGGCGAAGACCACGCCCAATATCGCGTACCACACAAGCATCACCCAAGGGTAGCCTCGCGGCATTAGCCCATAGGTGCCCTTTACCCGCGCGGCGTACCTGTCCGCCACCGCAACCCCCGTTCATAGCGCTTCACGTTTCCGGCCGGACTGCACCAGGGAAGATCCCGGCGGCCGGCCGTGTTCTGGGCATCGGCGGCTTGAAGGCTACAACAGGAGGGAGCGGGATCCGGTGGGTGTTGTCTTGGACGACGTGACACGCAGGCTCCTTGACGGCAAGAACTTCGCGACCGTGGCCACGGTGAATCCCGACGGCGGCCCGCAGACCTCGGTGGTATGGATCCTGCGCGACGGCGACACGGTGCTGTTCTCGGCGATCGCGACCCGGCGCAAGGTGCTCAACCTGACCAGGGACGCGCGGATCAGCCTGACCGTGTTCGACACCGCGAACCCGTACCAGTCTGTGGAGCTCCGCGGCACCGCCGAGCTGAGCGGGGACCCCGGCAAATCGCTCTCCAGGACGCTGTCGCAGAAGTACCTCGGCGAGGACCCGCCGCCCGAACCCGACGAGCTCACCCGCGTGGTCGTTCGGGTCATACCGCTGCGGGTCAACGCCTTCTCCGCCTAAGGACACAGGTATCCGCCCCGCGCCGGCCCGGTCTGCCGGTCCGGGGCTAGCGGCCCGGCCGGCCGGTTGTTAGTCTGAATAAGTAAACTGTTTATGCCGGGAGGTCTGCATGTCTGCACGTGACGCCGTTATCGTCGACGCGGTACGGACGCCGGTCGGCAAGCGGAACGGCTCACTCGCCAAGTACCACGCCGTGGACCTTTCGGCCCATGTGCTGAACGCGCTGGTGGCGCGGAACGGCTTCGACCCCGCCGTGGTCGACGACGTGATCTGGGGCTGCGTCCAGCAGGTCGGCCAGCAGGCCGGCAACGTGGGCCGGATGGCCGTGCTAGCCGCGAGCTGGCCGGAGTCGGTGCCGGGCACCACCGTGGACCGCCAGTGCGGCTCGTCCCAGCAGACCATCCACTTCGCCGCGGCCGGGCTGGTCTCGGGCCAGTACGACGTGGCCGTCGCGGGCGGCGTCGAGATCATGAGCGCGGTTCCCCTCGGGGCGATGGCCATGTTCAAGGACCTGGGCCGCCCGGGCGGCCCGAAGGTGCGCGAGCGCTACGGCGTCACCTTCAACCAGGGCATCGGCGCGGAGATGATGGCCGAGAAGTGGGGCCTGTCCCGCGACCAGCTCGACGAGTTCTCCAGCGCCTCGCACGCCAAGCTGGCCGCCGCGACCGACGAGGGCCAGCTGGCCGGCCAGATCGCCCCGGTCGAGTTGCCGGAGGGCCAGGTTCTCTCCGCCGACGAGGGCCTGCGCCGGGGGACCAGCCCGGAGAAGCTGGCCGGGCTCAAGCCGGTCTTCAAGGAGGACGGCGTCATCCACGCGGGCAACTCCTCGCAGATCAGCGACGGAGCCGCGGCGGTGCTGATGATGACCTCGGACAAGGCCAGCGAGCTCGGCCTGACCCCGCTGGCCCGGGTGCACACCGCGGTGCTGGCCGGCGACGACCCGGTGATCATGCTGACCGCGCCGATCCCGGCCACCCTCAAGGCGCTGAAGAAGTCCGGCCTGTCCATCGGCGACATCGGCGCGTACGAGGTCAACGAGGCGTTCGCCCCGGTGCCGCTGGCCTGGCTGGCCGAGACCGGCGCCGACCCGGCCCGGCTCAACCCGGGCGGCGGCGCCATCGCCATCGGGCACCCGCTCGGCGCGTCCGGCGCCCGGCTGATGACCGCGCTCGTCCACCACATGACGGCCGAAGGTATCCAGTACGGCCTGCAGACCATGTGCGAGGGCGGCGGCATGGCCAACGCCACCATCCTCGAGCACATCGCCTGACCGTCGCGACGCACTGGTACCGCGATACGGCGCGGGCTTTTGGGGTGAGGGGGCCCTCGCCCCCGGCTATCGGGGGCGAGGGCCCCCTCACCCCATCGGACGGCCCACATCCGGATGCAGCTGTGAAACGTGAGGCTAGCGGGTTCCGACGGGCGGCCAATTAACCGTCACGATGCCACATCGTGGCGGTTATGACCGCATCAATGCCACATCGTGGCGGTTGCGCACCGGGCCGCGATGCCGCCGGTGCCGGTCGATGTCAGCACGTTCTCCGCACCAGTCCCACGAAACACACCCGCACCAGGCCCGCCCACAGGCTTGTCGCCCCGCCGCCGTTACCGCCCCGCCGCCGTTACCGCCCCGCCGCTGTTACCGCCCCGCCGCTGTTACCGCCCCGCCGCCGTTACCGCCCCGCCGCTGTTACCGCCCCGCCTCCATACTCCGCCGCCGCCGTTACCGCCCCGCCGCCGGGGGACAGGCTGCCGTCCGTGCTCTGGCCAGCCCGTCATTTGTTGCACTCTTGTGCTGTATCCGGTGTATCTGGAGCCGCGATCCTTTCTCTGTAGATCAGGACGGCGCCAAGTACCGGGTGGAGGGGAGCCATGAGCCGACTCTCGTTCGGCCAGGACGCTCCGATGTCCCCCGCCGGCCTGGCCCGGAAATCGCCGTCTGGGCGCGGCGCGCCAAGTGGCGCCCGGCGCCAGAGAAACCTGACATACTTCCGCGCAATATTGAACCCGCCGGGACTCTAGGTGCGTAGGACCCCACATGAAACGTAATACGCCGCTCATAACGCTGCTGGCCGGTGCCGCGCTCGGCGTCATCTTGCTGATCGCCAGCATGCTCTCGACCCCCTCCAGCACGCCGGTGAGCTACTCGGCCGCGGCCGCGTCGCCCGCCGCGCCCTCGTCGCCGTCGCCCGCGTCGCCCGCCGCGCCCTCGTCGCCGTCGCCCGCGTCGCCCGCCGCGCCTTCGTCGCCCGCCCCTGCCGCCACCGAGTCGTCACCGGGCTCGTCGGCCGCGGTGTCCGCGCCCGCGGTGTCCGCGCCCGCGGTGTCCGCGCCCGCGGTCGCCGCCTCGCCCGAGCCCACGAGGACGACGCCGACCAGGGCCAACTACGCGGGCCGGGTCGGTGGCGGTGGCGGGTCGGTCGCGGTGTCGGTTCACGGCGACAAGGCGGTCGCGTACGTCTGCAACGGCTCGACCGTCGAGGGGTGGATGAGGGGCAAGGTGCAGAACGGGAAGCTGGTCCTGACCGGTAAGAACAAGGCCCACCTCACCGCGTCCTACCACGCCGGCAAGGTGTCCGGGGACGTCGATGCCCACGGCACCGACTACAGCTTCTCCGTGTCCACGGTGAACAAGCCGTCGGGCCTGTACCAGGCCACCGCGAAGGTACAGGGCAAGACGATCAAGGCCGGCTGGATCGTGCTGGGCGACGGCACGCAGATCGGCTCCCTGGAAATCGACGCCGGCTCGGACACGCCGACCGCCGTGACGGCGCCAAAGCTCGACGTGGCCACGATGACCGCGCGGGTCGGCGGCCTCGTCCTGCATGCCGTTCCGGTCAGCGGCGTCACCGGCACCGGATTCTGACCAAGCCCCATACGTTCGGCACCCACGGAGACGATCATGACCGCACCACCAACCGCGCCCTACCCGCTCCCGCGGAAACGCCCTGCCTCGACCGCGTCCATGCTGATCGTGCCCAGCCTGATCGGCGCGCTGGTCGCGCTGGCCCTGGGAATATACGGGCGCGTGCACAGCCCGACCGGCATCGCCATCAACATTGCGGGCTTCTCCAGCCCGGGCACGGTGAAGTCGTGGCTCGCCACCGGCGCGACGGTGTTCGCGATAGTCCAGGTGGTTTCGGCCCTGGTGATGTACGGGAAGGTCCCGCGGGTCACCGCGCCCGACTGGATCGGCGGGCTGCACCGCTGGTCGGGCCGGATCGCGTTCCTGCTGGCCGTGCCGGTCGCGATCCACTGCCTCTACGCGCTGGGCTTCCAGCAGTACAGCACCCGCGTCCTGCTCCACTCCGTGTTCGGCTGCCTGTTCTTCGGCGCGTTCGCGGTTAAGATGCTGATCCTGCCCAAGCGCGACTTGCCCGGCTGGGTGCTGCCGGTCGTGGGCGCCGTGGTGTTCACGTTGCTGGTCGTCATCTGGCTAACGTCCGCCTTCTGGTTCTTTTCCACGTTCGGCATCAAGCGCTGAGGAGTCTACGTATGGCCGAGCCCAGCGACCCCGCGTCCGGCGTCGCGGCGTCTAGCCGGCGCACCATGCTGGCCTGCGCCGGCGCCGCGTGCGCCGCCGTGCTGGCCGGATGCAGCAAGTACAACTCCAACAACGGCGGGATAGCGGGCAGCCAGCCCGCGCCGCCCGCCTCCTCGTCGGCCGCGCCGGCCGGCTCGGGATCCGGCGCGCCCGCCGCGCCCGCCGCGCTGGCCAGTACCTCCGACGTCCCGGTCGGCGGCGGCAAGATCCTGGCCGACAAGAAGATCGTGATCACCCAGCCGCAGTCCGGCGCGTTCCACGCCTTCAGCGCGGTGTGCACCCACGCGGGGTGCACCGTCGGCAGCGTGTCGGGTGGCACGATCAACTGCCCGTGCCACGGCAGCAGGTTCAACATCAGCACCGGCGCGGTCGTCAACGGCCCGGCCACGTCCCCGCTGCCCGCGGTCAGCATCAAGGTGCAGGGTACGTCGATCGTCCAAGCTTGACTTACTGGCCCGAACGGGTGCCCTTTCCCGCTCCCGGGACGACTAGGGGCAACCCGGGTAGCCTGGCTACGTGAAGGCGGGAGGATCCCTCGTCCTGGCCGCGGACGCCGGTGCGGCGGCGCGCCGGGCCGTGAGTGAGGCCCGGGCATCGCTCGGCGCGCTCCCGCCTTCGTTCGCGGTGCTGTTCGCCTCGGCTCATTTCTCCGCCTCGGCCCCCGCCCTGGTGGCGGCGGTGGCCGAGGAGACCGGCGGCGTGCCGCTGATCGGATGCGTGGCGCAGGCGGTGGCAGGCGCCGCCCGGGAGATTGAGTCCGAGCCCGCCGTTTCCCTCTGGCTCGCCGCGGACCTCGGCCCGGTCGAGACGTTCGCCATGGAGTTCGTCCGGACCGCGAGCGGCGGCGCGTTCGGCGGCTACCGGTTCACGCCCCGCGAGGGCTCCCCGGAACCAGCAGATCCCGCGGGGATTCACCTGATGGTCTGCGACCCGTTCACGTTCCCGGCCGGTGACCTGCTGGCCCACCTGAACCGGCACGTGCCGGGGGCCGTGGTGATGGGCGGGATGGCCAGCGGCGGGCTGCGGTCCGGGCAGAGCCTGCTGTTCCTTGACGACCGGGTGATCACCCACGGCGCCGTCGGCGCCCACCTGCCGCGGGCCGGCATCCATCCGCTGGTGGCCCAGGGATGCCGTCCGGTCGGGGACCCGTACACCGTCACCCAGGCGGACGGCAACCTGATCATGGAGCTCGGCGGCCGCCCGCCGCTGGCACGGCTGCAGGACCTGGCAGATGCGCTTCCGGTCCGCGAGCAGGAGCTCCTCGCCCGGGGCGCGCACCTGGGCATCGTCATCGACGAGTACCAGGCCGAACCCGGCCAGGGCGACTTCCTGGTCCGCGGCATCGCCGGCGCCGATCCCGAGTCGGGCGCCATCGCGGTGGGCGGCGAGCTCGAGGTGGGCCAGACCGTCCAGTTCCACGTCAGGGACGCCCGTTCGGCCGATGAGGATCTGCGGCGCACCCTGGTGCGGGAAGCCGCCGCGCTGGGCGGCCGGCCGGTGGCCGGGGCGCTGCTGTTCACCTGCACCGGCCGCGGCACGCGCATGTTCGCTCAACCGGACCACGACACCGGGCTCCTGGCCCAGGCGCTGGGCCAGATCCCGGTGGCCGGGTTCTTCTGCGACGGGGAACTCGGACCTGTCGGCGGGAAGAACTTCCTGCACACCTTCACCGCGTCGATCGCCCTCTTCCCGGAAACAGAGTTCCCGGGATAACGAACGGATGACACCACGTGCCGCCGCGATGCACCACGAAGCCGCGATCAGGCCAGGGTCTCGATGCTGAGGCTGATGGCGGCGCGATCACCGAGCAGCTGCCAGCAGGCCGGCGGCAGGGCGATCGTGAACTGACCAGGGCCGCTGAAGCTGAGCGGCGTCGTGGTGATGGGATCGGGCACCGAGGTGACCTGGTTGATGTCGACCTGCCACGCGGCCCATACGTGCTCGGCTCCGTCGTCGTCGTCCGGGCCGACGTCGACGACCAGGGTGTCCTGCCATTCAGGCATCGCCTCGAGGTGGTCGTGCCAGACGAAAAGACCGTGCTGCTCCTCTAGGTGGAGCACCTTGAGCTGCAGCGAGTAGCGGCAGCGCGGCGAGAACGGCCCGGGTTGCAGGTCTTCCCGCTGCATCTGCCTGGCCTGCGCCGGGTCGAGGAGGAAGACCGTCGTCAGCGGCGGGGTGGAGCCGCCGGCACCCGACCCGGGGGTCACCACGTCGTCCGAAGGGCCGGGGGCGCCGGCGGGCACGCGGGCGCCGGCGACCTTGCCGAGCTCGACCGGGCAGTAGTGGGCGGCCACCTGATCATCGATCAGCACGGGGAGCCCGCGGATGCTGACGCCGACCTCGGCCTGCCAGACGTCGAGCACGTCGGGGGACGTCGACGCGGGCAGCGCGTAATTGACCAGCCTGACGGTGGCCTTGCGCGTTCCGAACAGGAAACGGCGCAGGTTCTGATATCCCTCTTCTGAGTTCACCTCCCCGAACCTCCCGGAGTGCGAACGGTGCACGAACGTCCGGTTGGCGCCCCTGACATATGCATTGTCGATCTGCACCAGCCCGTCACTCTTGGGCCCTACCGCCTGGGAGACGATCCCGTAATCGGCAGCGTTGGTCCCGATCAGGCAGAACACCCGGGAGGGATCGAAGCCGGTGATCTGGTGGGCATCCCAGCCGTCAGGCATGCCGGGGGTCACCGCGAGTTCGGCCGCGGGGGTCAGGTACTGGTACATGACCTTCCGGTTGAAGATCTGGGCGTCGAACGGCGCGATCTGCGGCACGCCGATGTTCAGGCCGAGGACCCCGAACACGATGCCGTTGTGCGGGGTCGCGTAGGTAAAGAGCTTGTCGACCATGTCGCCGGCCGCGACACCGGAATCCGGGCACACCTTCTGGATCATGCTGCGGCAGATCAGGCCGCCCATTGAGTGCGCCACGAGCCACACCTTCGCGGGCGACGAACCGCCATTCTCCTGGTCGGTAAAGTCGGTCTTGGCCAGGACGAGCCGGACGAATGCGAGGAGGTTGCGGGCCGCGGCGGGCAGGTCGTAGGGAACGGCGGGGGCTCCGAAGGTATCCGCGGCCGGATCGTAGAACCGGTAGATCCATATCGAGGCCCGCGGCTGAGAGCCGTCGTCGCATCGGCTGAGGTACGCCTGCTGGCCGCCATGCACAGGGACGCGGTAATCCTCGTCCTCCATAAGCCGGACCAGAGGGCCCTCGAACTGGTAGAACTGCGGGTTGCCGTCGCCGTCCACCCGTACGTGCGTCGCGCCATCGTTGAAGCCGTAGAACGGGTCGTCGGTGGCCGTGTCGATTCCGGAGGTATTTCCGGAGAACCCCCGGACATAGATGACGGGATATGCCTGTGCGTTGGCCATGTTCGCTCCCGGGTCAGGTAAATACTGCGACCTTAACCGGAGGCACCGGCGACGGCGCCTGATACATGCCATGGCCTGAGCAGGCCCGTCATTTGCGCGTCAGCGCGGGGCCATCCTGATCGCGCCGTCCAGCCGGATCGTCTCGCCGTTGAGCATCGGGTTCTCCACGATGTGCGCGGCCAGCGCGGCGTACTCGGCCGGCTGGCCCAGCCGCGCCGGGTGCGGCACCTGCGCGCCTAGCGACTTGATCTGCTCCTCGGACAGCCCGCCGAGCAGCGGCGTCTGGAACAGGCCCGGTGCGATCGTCATCACCCGGATCTTCAGCCGGGCCAGGTCACGGGCGATCGGCAGCGTCATGCCGACGATGCCGCCCTTGGACGCGGAGTAGGCGGCCTGGCCGATCTGGCCGTCGAACGCCGCCACCGACGCGGTGTTCACGATCACGCCCCGCTCGCCGTCTTCCTCGGCCGCCTGGCTCATCCGGACCGCGGACAGCCGGATCGCGTTGAAGGTCCCGATGAGGTTGACCTGGATGACCCGGGTGAACGTGTCCAGCGGGAACGGGCCGTCCCTGCCCGCGGTCCGCGCGGCGTTGCCGATGCCCGCGCAGTTGACCAGGATCCGCGGCGGGCCGTCGGTCAGGGCGGCCACCGCGTCGAGCGCCGCCTCCACGTCCTGCGGGCTGGTCACGTCGCCGGCCGCGAACGCGGCCCGGGGGCCGAGCTCCTTGGCGATCGCCGTGCCGTTCGAGCTGGGCAGGTCGAGGATGACCACCGACGCGCCCGCGTTGTGCAGCCTGGAGACGGTGGCAAGTCCGAGCCCGGACGCACCACCGGTGACCAGGGCTGCGCTTCCCGCGATTTTCATTTGAGCCTCCTGTCGTAGTTGCCTATTGGACCGTCACGAGAACAGGTCGACGACCGAACGGCTCTGCAGGTCCTCGCGCAGCAGCCGCTGCCCGGCCGCCTCCATGTGCGCGCGCCAGTGCCGCTCGGCGCCCGCGCCGTCCCGCTTCTCGACCAGCACGACCAGCTTCTCGTAGCTGCGCACGTTGCGGCGGAAGTTGGCGAGCTCATCGTCTCCGGCGCGATCGCGGGAGAGCGCCATGGCGAGGTGAGTGGCCACGATGTCCTGCAGCACGCCGCCCTGCACGGCCAGCGTCCTGCTGCCGGAGCGCTGCATGATCAGCTCGTGGAACCGGGCCGCCTGGCTGGACCACAGGACAGGTTCGGGCGCTTTGGGCTGGTCCGCCTCGACGGCGCCGCGCAGTTCGGAGATGCACGCGGTCAGGTCGGCTAGGTCCTGCTTGGTCCGGCGCCTGGCCAGCAGCCGGGCGCAGGCCGGCTCGAGCACCATCCGCGCCTCGTAGACGTCGGCGATCGTGGTGCCCTGGACCTGCAGCAGCAGGCCCACGTACCGGGCGGCCACGGAAAGGCTGGGCTGGGTTACGCGGGCGCCACCGCGCGAGCCGCGCTTGACGCTGATCAGGTCCTCCGCCTCCAGGATGCGGAAGGCCTCGCGCAGCGTCGGCCTGGACACCCCGAACTGTCCCATCAGCTGCTGTTCCGACGGCAGCGTGTCGCCCGGACGCAGCTCCCCGCGGACGATCTGCCGCCGGTACAAGGTCGCGATGAGCTCGGCGGTCTTGGGCGCCCGGACGACCTGGCCAACGTACCCCTGAGCGCCCGGGCCCGCGTCCCGGCCGACGAGACTGGACACGGTTCCTCCTGGCGGCGGATGTTTCAAATAGTGTACTGGGTTAGATGACAAAGCAGCGTTAGCTGGCAGGGGTCGCGTAGTGCGGAGGTATGACCATGGCGCCGCAACCTACCCGCCGCGGGCCGCTGGCCGGCCTGCGGGTGCTCGAACTGGCGGGCATCGGGCCCGCGCCGTTCTGCGCCATGCTGCTTGCCGACCAGGGCGCGACCGTGCTGCGCATCGACCGTCCCGGTCCCACCCACCTGCCCAGCCCTCTTCATGGCCATCCCGAGCGTGAGTTCCTGAACCGCGGCCGCCGGTCCGCGGTGCTCGACCTGAAGCACCCCCGCGCGGTGGACGCGCTGCTCCGGCTGGCCGACAGCGCGGACGTGCTGCTCGAGGGGCTGCGCCCGGGGGTGACCGAGCGCCTCGGCGTGGGCCCCGAGGTCTGCCTGCCCCGCAATCCGCGGCTGGTCTACGCCCGGATGACGGGCTGGGGCCAGGACGGCCCGCTGACCTCGAGGGTCGGCCACGACATCGGCTACATCGCCCGCGCCGGCGCGCTGCACGCGCTGGGCCGGGCCGGGGGCCCGCCGCAGTTCCCGGCGAACCTGCTGGGCGACTTCGGCGGCGGCGGGATGCTGATGGCCTACGGGATCTGCGCGGCCCTGGTCGAGCGGGCCACCTCCGGGCAGGGACAGGTGGTGGACGCGGCCATCGTGGACGGGGTGGCCTCGCTGCTGGCCATGCCGCTGATGTTCATGGCCCAGGGGGTGTGGCGGGACGAGCGCGGGGTGAACCTGCTGGACGGGGGAGTGCCCTGGTACGACGTGTACGAGACGGCGGACGGGAAGTGGATGGCGGTGGGAGCGCTGGAGCCGCGGTTCTACGCCGCGCTGCTGGCCGGGCTCGGCCTGACCGAGGCACCCGACCGCGGCGACCCGGCCAACTGGCCGCGACTGCGCGAGCTGTTCACGGCCCGGTTCAAGGACAAGGCCAGGGACGAGTGGGCGGCCGCCTTCGCCGGCAGCGAGGCCTGCGTCGAGCCGGTGCTGTCGATGCGCGAGGCGGCCGGGGACCCGCACCTGACCACGCGGGAGACCTACGTCGTCCGGGACGGCGTCGTCCAGCCGGCGCCCGCGCCGCGCTTCTCCAGGACCCCGGGCGAGCTGTCCGGGCCGGCGTCCGTGCCGGGTCAGGACACCGCCGAGGCGCTCACCGACTGGGGCCTGCCCGACGCCGCCGAACTCATCGCCTGCGGTGCCGCCGTCCAGGCCTGAGCCCGCCTTCCTGCCCTGGCCCCCTTACCGGTAGGTGATCAGGGCGCGGTCGGTCTCGAGGTGGGCGTGGTCGTTGAACGTCACCAGGCTCGTTCCCGTGTGCCCGCTGATGACCTTGGTGATGCTGGCGTTGACCAGCAGCCGGGCCAGGCTGGGCCAGCGCTCCTCGGGCAGCCCGAGCGCCTGGGCGCAGAAGGCCGCGATGACCCCGCCGGAGGTCACCGCGACGGTCCCGCCCGGCTCGGCGACCAGATGGCCAACCGCGGCCAGCACGCGGTCGATGAACGCGGCGTGGCTTTCTGAGTAGCGTGTCTCCCCGGAGATCCAGCGGCCGATCGCCTCTTCCAGCGTGGACTGCAGCGCCCGCCCGACCTCGCCCTCCGCGGTCGCCGTGGAGAAGGTGACCTCGGTCGTGTGCCGGGCCATGACCTCGACATGGTCATACTCGTCGAGCCGCTCGTCGATCCGCAGCCGCGAAGCGGGCCAGCCGAGCGCGTCGAGCAGCGCCCGGGCGGTGTCCCGCTGCCGGCTGAGGCCGCCGGACACCATGCGGTCGATGACCAGGTCCGTTCGGGCCAGCCGCGCCCCCGTGACCTGAGCCTGACGCCGCCCGACGTCCGAGAGCCGGTCATAATCCGCCGTCCCGAGTGACGCCTGACCATGCCGCACCAGCAAAAGCACACCCATAAGCCTCAACCTAGCGCCAGGCACGGGCCCGTCTCCCGTCGCATGCTCGCCGTGACAGCACGCCTCCGGGCGCGACAAGCGCGCCGGTGGCCGCCAGTGCTCACGGGAGCGGCTAGCGCACCATCATCGGAAGAAAACGGTTTTAGGACTGACGCTGGCGGGCAGTCGCCCGGCAGGTCACCACTTTCTGCAGGTACGGGAGCATTCGGCGATGATTGCGAGAATCTGGCGTGGAGCGGTCCGGGCGGAGGACGCTTCAGCCTACGCGGAGTATGTGCAGCGCACCGGAATCGACGGCTACCGGGGCACGCCGGGCAACCGCGGGGCCTGGCTGCTCTGGCGGATCGAGGGTGACCGTGCCGAGTTTGTCACGGTGAGCTTGTGGGAGTCCCGGAAAGCGATTGAAGCCTTCGCCGGGCAGGACATCGGCACTGCCGTCTTCTATCCAGACGACGAGCAGTTCCTCATCGAGCGGGATCTCACCGTGAATCACTATGAGGTGGCAGGTACCGAGTAGGTCGGTCGGGGTAAGGGATGAAAGTAGCCGATGTTCAGGTCTCGCACGACGGCATCGATGGGTTGCCCGCTTACGGTGATCGGGCCTCGCCACGGCGTGCCCAGGGCAAACAGCAGGGCCAGGCTGAGTCCTATCACGGCCGCGAGCCCGCCGACGAGCAGGGCCGCCCGCCAGCCGCTGCGCAGCGTCAGGGCGGTGGTGTTCACGATCAACGCCGCTCCGGCGAGGAGCAGGACGGCTACGTAAAGGGCGGGGAGCTGACGTGAGGCTGCGGCCAGGCGGGCGCGGCGGTCGCTGGTGAGGGCGTCCAGGGAGGCCAGCAGTTCGGTGCTCGCGGGTGTTGCGAGGGTGGGGCGGGCGGCCTGGGTCCGGACGGCGTTTTCCAGGCTGGCGATGGCATGCGTGGTGGCGGGATCGTCGCCGTTGGCCGCGTTGCTGCCGTTCCACTCATGAGCCCGCGTCGCCTGCAGGTAGCCGAGCAGGGCGGACTGGATCGGCTCCGAGTCGACGCCGGGGCCGGTCGCCGCCCAGGCCAGGCGGGATGCGTCGGCGGCCTCGCTGCTCACGATTCCCTGCGCCTATGCCAGGAAACCAGCCTCGCTGGCTAGCGCCAGGCCCATCAGGAGCGCGAAGATCGCTCCGAGCGCGGGCATGAGCGGCGCCGCGATGGCGTGGGCTCCCTCCCGTTCCGCGGCAGGGATCAGGGCCCGCAGCGCTAGCCAGCCGCCGGCCGCGCCCAGCAGCGCGAGCACCAGCCCGCTGATGACCAGCACCGCCGTCGGCAGCGACGTCAACTAGTCGGCGCACCGCAGCTCGAACTCGTCCACTAGAAGACCGCCCATAGATGTTCGAAGGTTAACAAAGTATCTATATCGCAGGTTCCGTCCGTCAACCTAGTGCCGGCCCCAGCCATGCTGGTCATCTCCAGGAACCGAACGGCCCGCCATCCAGCCCCTAGGTTGGGGTAGTTGGTGCGGGGTTGGGTTGGGTTTCCCGCGACGAATCACGATGTTCCAAGGCGCAGTCCCGTACCGCACCGCGGCCCGGGGATCCGGGCGCGGTGAGCATCGGGTACTGCGTTCGTGGGGTCGCCGGGACCGGCGGGCAGTGGTGGTGTCGATGGCTCCGGGCGTGCCGGGGCCCGTTACCCGGCCCGGGCGGGGGGTCCGTGGCTGTGCAGTACTTTCGTCTTGTCCTTGTTCCAGGCGGTCGTGGTCCCGTCCGGGTTGAGGACGAGGGTCCAGCCCTGCTGGTGGATGACGATCTGGTGGTGGAAAAAGCACAACAGGACGCAGTCCCTGGTGCTGGTCTTGCCGCCGTGCTTCTTGTGTTTGGTGTGGTGGACGTCGCAGGCGGAGGCGGGCTGGTTGCACCCGCCGGCCCACCGGCACTTGCGGTCCCGCAGCACCACCGCGTTGCGGATCCCGGCGGGGATCGACTCGGCGTAGCCGATGTCCAGCGGCAGGCTCGGCCCGCCCAGCCGCGCCCCGAGCTGCCGCCGCCGCAAGAACGACGCCAGCCCGCCCGGGCCCGACAGCAGGTCCACCGCCTTGCCGATCACCGCCTGCTCCAGCGCCGCCCACGCCGCCGTCCTGTCCGGAGCCGCCGTGGTGCCCGGAGCCGCCGTGGTGCCCGGAGCCGGGGTGCCCGGGGCCGGGGTGTCCGGGCGGCTGGCGTCGCCGGCCCGGCGGTGCCGGTCGAGTTCCACGCAGAGCCGGATCAGGTCTTCCAGGGCGTCGATGTTGACGTCGCCGGTGACCAGCGGGGCCATCGCCGCGTCGCACGCGATGCCCCCGGCGGCGTCGCCGTCGAGCCAGGCGCCGCCGTCGCTGCCGGTCTCGGACGCGAACGCCCGGCACCCCGCCCACCGCTCCCGCACCCGCGCCGTCCACTGCTCCTGCAAAGCGGAGTCGCCGTCCAGCAGCAGCAGGTCGGCCAGCGACAGGTGCACCCACGCCTTCACCGGCTGCCCGGCCCGCCCCGGCACCAGGTCCGCCGCGACGAGCCGCCGCATCGCCTCGGCCAGCGCGTCGTGATACCGCTGCTCCTTCGTCCGGTCATCGTCTTTGCCGGCCGGGGCGCCCAGCGCATCCAGCACCCGCCCGACCACCTCCGCGCACTCGGGGGTCAGCTCCCCGTGGATAACCCCGGCGCCGCCGAACGTGGTGGCCAGCTTCAGCGCCCGGTCCGCCAGATCCCGGCCCGGATCCTCATCCGGCAGGTCACCGCGGGCCCGCTCGTACATCTGCGCGAACAGCGACGCCAGCTCCTCCAAACCCAGCCCCGCCGCCGCCGCGGCCAGCAGCAGCTCGTCGGATTCGTCCCGGAACTTCTCCGGCAGCCTGTTCGTCCACAAGCAGATCAGCCGCCCCACCGACTCCGAGACCCGCCGGGCCGCCAGCGCCGCGACCACCTTCGGGTGGGTGCGGGTCCGCTTTGCCCAGGCGGCGTGCCCGACGGCGGCGCCCCGGGTGATCCCGGTCCGGTGCATCAGCCACGACACCGCGCTGTACTCCGCGTCACCGGCGCAGCCCTGCCCGGCGGTGAACCCGGCCAGGACCGCGGCCCGCGCCGCGGTGGCGACCGCGCCGGCTTGCTCGAGTTCCCTCAGGCACTCGGCCTGGGTCGCGGCAGACAGCTGGTTAGCGTCCGCGGCGGCCAGGTACCCGAGCCCGGCGCGGACCATGTCCAGCGCCTCACGGGCACACGCCGGGGCGTTACCCATCCGGGGTCACCTCCTCTACCGGGGGCTAGTCGCTGCTGCTGCCGGTCCTGCTCCTCCCCCGGGCACGTCTGTAGGATATGATTTCGATTCTACCGCAGGGCTACGACATTTCCCGGGAGAAACGCGCCACTCCCCGAAATAGGTACACATGATTGAAATGAGGTTCGTGATGTCACGAGAAAGTCAATGAACGTGGCGTTCTACGGACTTCTGGGTACATTGCCCAGGTGCTGTAGGGGCTCGGCTGGTCGGAGCGTGTCCCGGGAAAGCCGGCGGCCGCGGTGGCGTCGCGACCGCAGCTGCCACCCTGACCAGACGCGCGCCTGGGTGATCCCGGCCGGGGTGCCCGGCCGGGGTCACTTGGGGTGGCCTCAGCGGTAGCGGGGGCCGTTCATCTCCTCTGTTCGGCTGAACTGCCCGGTCGGCTGGTCGTCGTGCGGGCGCCGGGGCGCAGGCGCCGGGCCGTACCGCCCGTCGTAGCGTCGGTCGTGGCGTCGGCGCCGGCGCAGCATGACCGCGGTCGCGCTGCCCGCCGCCGCTGCCAGGACGAGCGCCACCAGCAGGACGACCAGGCCGGTGGGCATGCTAGACGAGGTGCGGTCCTGAGCCAGCTCCCTGTCCCGCAGCGGAGAGGCGCTGGGCTGCGCGGTCGCGTTGACGCCGGATCCGGCCGGGGCGCTGACGCCGGCCGAGGGGCCAGCGGGGCGATCGTGTGGCTGGTGACATTCTCGATCAGATAGGGGACGGAGGGCTTGGCGCCCTATCCGGTCTACACCGATCCGGCCCGTGCCGTCCGCGGGCGTGAGCGCGTCGGCTGGCAGGCTCCCGATACCGCCCGCATCGCGAGGGTCCGCGCGCTGCTGGAACGCGAGGTCGGCCAGCCATTTCGTGCTCGAGTCGGTGGCCAAGCAGGTCCTGGCCGAGTACGGCATCCCGGTCAGCCGCGAGGCCATCGCCGACTCCGCCGAGGCGGCCGTGGCCGCCGCCCGCGAGCTCGGCGGGCCGGTCGCGCTGAAGGTGCTCTCCTACGGCCTATCGCAACTGCCTGTCGGAGAACCAGGCCTGGGCGCGTTCTCCGGCGACGCCACCGTGTACACCTTCACCCTCTGCCACCGCGGCCCGGGCGCGTTCAACGCCGAGGTGCCCTACGTGATCGCGCTGGGCGAGCAGCCGCGGCACTGCCTGGTCTCCCGGCAAGGACATCTCCATGTGGCGCTGGGTCACCCGGGGCTGAGCGGGTAACCCAGCCCGTTCGGCAGCCAATCCATGATCATGTGGCAGTGGGTGCCAGGAAATGACGCCTAACTGCACACGATGGGCCCGGCGTAGCAGCGGAGGTGGCGGTCAGGCCCGGCAGTCGACCCAGACGATCTGCCGCAACCCCGACCCGTCCGGCAGCGTCACCGGCACGTACCCGAACTTGATGCGGTGCGTCGTGCCCGGCACGTTCAGGCAGGACGGCCATCCGCCCATGTGCGTCTCACCCTGGCCGTCCACCCAGGTGAGACTGCCCACCCCCTCGAACCCGTACGCATAGCCGTCCACGACGACCGAGGCCTGCTGGCCGCCGGTGTAGGCGAGGCCGGTGAGCACGGTCACGTCGGACGAGTGGTGATGCTGGCCCGCCACGAACGCGCCGACCCCGATCAGCCCCGCGGCCAGGGCTGCGGCGGCCGCCCGGATGGCCAGGCGGGGCCGCCTCGGGATCCAGGCCGCCCCCGCTGTTGCCGACACTGCCGCCATCTCAGCTCCCGTAGCTCGTCGCGGCCGGTGGCGACAGTGTCCCGGATGCCCGGATCGCGGTCAAGCCGTCACCCCGACGGCCATGATCAAGGCGCCGGCGAAGCCGCAGTCACTAGGGAGCTCGTCCTAGGCGACGAGCGCTACCACCGCGAGCGCATCGCCGCCGCCCGCCCGACCCATGTCCGCACGGCGCTGCCTGCCTGACCTGTGCGAACGGAGCTCGGGCCGGGGATCGAATGTTAGCTAAGCACTCTTCGATACTTAGCGACATGTCGTGAAGGAAGTATTAAAGTTGTATCACATTCCTGAAACCTGAGACGGTGGTAGGCCATGGCTAATCGGCTAGCGGACCTGGTTGATGTACGGCTGGCGTCGGCTGGCGTGGCGCTCGTGACGCTGAACCTTCCCCAGGTGCGGAACGCGATGACTACCGAGCTGACCGCGGCGTGGACGACAACCATGGACGAGGTTGCGAGGGACCGCTCGGTGCGCGCCGTGGTGGTCACCGGGGCCGGCAGCGCGTTCTGCGCCGGTGCGGACGTCTCCTGGCTCGACCAGGGCAATCTCAGCGACAACACCCCGGACCGGCTGCGCGACAAGATGCTCCCGTTCTACCGCGCCTGGCTGGCCCCGCAGCAGATCCCGGTGCCGGTGGTGGCCGCGGTGAACGGCCCTTGCATCGGGGCCGGGCTCTGCCTGGCGTTGGCCTGCGACCTCAGGTACGCTTCGCCGTCCGCGATGTTCAGCACGCCGTTCACCCAGCTCGGCACGCACGGCGGAATGGCGGTGAGCTGGCTGCTTCCCGAGGCGGTCGGGATGCCGCGGGCACGCGAGATGCTCTACACCGGGCGAGTGGTGGCGGCCGACGAGGCGCTGTCCTGGGGCCTGGTCAGCGGGGTGGCCGAGGATGTGGTCGGCCGTGCGCTCGAGGTGGCCGAGAGCGTGGCGCAGGCCGCGCCGATCGCCACCAGGCTCACCAAGGCGGGCCTGGCGCAGGGCTCCCGGGGCGGGTTCGAGGTGGCCCTGCAGTGGGAGGCGCTGGCCCAACCCGTCACCATGGCCACCGCCGATATCCACAAGGGCATCCAGGCCCGCCGCGAGCACCGTCCCCCCACCTTCGACGGCAGCTAACCGCCCCCCGCAATCACCGCAATCGGCCCCGTGGCCCTGCCGCCTCGGCGCGCCACGCAGGAGTCACGGCCCCCGCGCGGATGTGGGCAAGCGCCCCCAGGAGCACCGGAGACATCCGCGTCGATGCCGCGTTCGCGGCCATGGCCGAGTACCTGGCCCGCCGGGACGGATGGGAGGTTCCGTCATGGGCCCGGCTGCCCGGACGTGAGGCATGGCCCTGGTGGTTCGTCACCGACCTGCGCGGCCTCCACCCGCGCCCTGGTCGAGTCGCCATCCTCGTTTCGCCGCCGCGGCGTCTTCATCACCAGCGGGGCCACTTGACCGCGCATGAGCACCGGCCTCGGGCGGTAGGACATCCGCGCGCTTCTCGACGACCTGTCGTGCAAACGATAATGCCACAGCTGGACCGTGAGCTTGTCGCCCCGGCGAACCCGCGACGGCGGCCGGGGATCTTGATCGACCACCAGCCCGTCGACCGCCATCGGGCGCTCGGTGAGCCGGACGACCCTGACGTGGAGCCCTTGCCGGGTCGCCACCTCCAGGCACACGGATAGAACAGCCCGCGGACGTCCGGGAGGGCCCCAGGCCTGTTCCGCCGGCGGCGCGGCGCCAGTTCCTCGGGGAGCAGCCCTAGCAGGCCGCCCAGCAAACCGTCCGCCAGCTCACCGACGATGCCCGGATCAGCTTCCGCCATCCCTGCCGATTCGATCCCGGTGCCGGGTTGGCCCAGGCCGCCGCCCGACCGCCGCAAGCCGACCGCCTCGTCGTAGCGCGTCCGGCGGTCCGGATCGCCGAGTACCCCCCACGCCGTGTCGAGGAGGTGCTGCGCCCGCGTGACCGCCGCGAGCACGTTCGGCCGGGCGCCTGAGATCAGTTCCGGCCGCAGCAGGGCCACCTTGTCCTGGTATTTCCGTTTGATCGTACGGGTCTGGGCGTCCGGCACCGCGCCGAGGACGTCGTACCAGGTTATGCCGGGTTCCATGGCGCTTCCCGGTCAGGCCGTCAGTCTTCCGCCGTCGGCGGCGTGACCGTGATGCCCCCGGGGATGACCTGGACCGAACGGCCGCGTACGGTCAGCACCGCAGCGAGGTCAGCCTGCCATGTTCCCAGATTGCCGTAGAGATGGTATTCGGTTCGGTCCTGAGTCGTCACGACCAGGCTCGGGGTACCCAGGAAGCCCTCCGATCCGGCGCGGACGCTAGTGATCGAATCGAGCGGTATCACGGTCACGCCGCGGCCACCTTGGGCCACCCTCCTGGCCGCTATCCTTCGGTCGACCTGTCCGCCGAACCACCTTCCGACCAGAACTCCTGCGACCACACCGAAACCGTTGACGGGCGGGTAGGTGATGCCGACGACGACAAGCGGTCCCAGGACAGAGCTCAGGGCTTCGGCCCGCCGGCTGACGCGGGCCAGCTTGTCCTGGTAGAGCAGGACCAGACCCAGTCCCCGTCCCTTGCCGGCGACGCCGAACCCCGCCCGGCGAATCTGGATCAGGCTTCCGTTAGTCATGGTTATCCTCCGTGATGTCCGTGCCTCACTCCGCGCAGAGGACCCGTAGCCAGCGGTGATACATATATGCGCCCCGGGTATCTGCGCGCGGCTTGGGCGCTCTATGGGGAGGAACCAGGACGCAGTCGCACCTATATAGAGAACTTGACAGGAGGGTCGGACCTATTTAGAGTCCTGGTATGGGGTTGCGGTTGACCGTCCAGGTGCAGCTGGTCTTGCAGGCGCTGCTCCGTGATCCGGCCAGGGAGATGTACGGGCTGGAGTTGTCCGAGGAGACCGGGCTCCAGCCCGGGACGGCCTATCCCATCCTTCTGCGGCTGGAACACGAGGGCTGGGTGACCAGCCGCTGGGAGGATGTCGACCCGCGAGCGGAAAAACGCCCGGCCCGGCGGTACTACCGCCTGACGGCCGGCGGCGCGGTCCAGGCCAGCGCCGCTCTCGCCGGGGCGCGGCGCCCGAAGGATACGGCGCTGCGCCGTCTCGCCGAGGGAGGTGGCGTCGGATGATGCCCGCCATTGACCCGCGTTACGATGCGCGCAGGAAGCGAGCGCGTGTCGCCATGTTCATCACCGCGGGCGCGGTCATGGCCTCCTCGGCACTGGGCGGAACGCGTTTCGGCGGCTGGCGATGGGCGCCGTGGGTCCTTGGCCTCACCGTCATCATCGTCTTCACCGCCATCTCCATGAATTCTGGCGGCGGCCCGCGTGGCCGCCGCGGGATAAGCGGGCTCAGCGGTCGTGATCGGGCTGCGGGCGACCGGTTTGACGGCCTGGTGACGCACCGGTGGCACGGGCTTGTCATGGTGTCGCGGATGATGCCCGGGCCCGCTGGCCGCCGGTGGCTGGCGGAAGCGGAGAGCGTGTTGCGGGAGATCACTGCTGCCCGGCGGGCCACGGCGGTCCGCAGCTACCTGCTGTCCGGACCCCGGGTGGCGGCGGTGATGTGGGCATATGCGGGCCTGCGGCGGGTACGGCCCGGCCCGCGCCATCCGAGATGATGGCCCGCGGTTGCATGGAGTTTTCCAGTAGAACTTTCAGTGACCACAGTGAGGATTTCGCATGCCGCTCGAAAGAACACCAGAGAGGTCAAAGCGTGTCGCGATTGGCGAATCTATACTCGCCATCGTCCTCGTGGTGGTCGCGGCCGTGACGGGTATTTGGTTTGCTTATATCGTCGCGGCAGTCGCTCTGCTGTTTGCCGCTTTTGTGTGGGTGCGGGCCAATCGGGAGATTAATGGTCGCGGCGGGAATAACATTACAGCCTAGCTCTAGGCAACCTGACGTTCATCACCTGGGAATCCAGACGGCTGAGTCCCGTAGCGGAGACCGCGAGCTGCCCTGAATGTGAGGGTGAAGACAGCCCGCCGTGCAAGCGATAACCACACATTTCGTGCGGCGTTCAGTTGCATGTTGCGGCGGGCCTGGCCGGACAGGCTCACCGAGTACGGCCCGTGCTCAGCCGGGTCCCCGCTCAACGCGGGCCCGGCCGCCGCTGCTCCAACTCAGCGCGAACCTGCCCGGCGGTGTAGACATCGCCCGCCGCGAAGTCATCACGTGATTGCCGCAGGTCTGCCAGGGTCTCCTCGTCACTGAGGATGTCCAGCGTCTCCTGCATGGACTCGTACTCCGCCACGGAGATCAGCATCACGTCGGCCCGCCCGTGACGGCGCCGGTAGCTACTGCGGTGCAAACGATTACTACACCCTTGTCGCACGGATCGAGGCCCCGGCTTCCTGTCGTAGGACAGCAGTGTCGTCGGCAATGCTCCGGATCAGCCTCAGGACGCGATCTTCGTCTACCACGAGCTACCCGCGCAGGCCGGCAACCGTTGTGCAAGCGATAACGAATCACGTTGTCCAGGCTGGCGCTCGCTTGATTTGCGCGCTGGACGAGATTAGGTCTGGTTCTGGCCGCCGTCAGGAAGGCCAGTACGGGTCAGTTTCCAATCCGTCGCCCACAATCGGAAACTCGAAGCTGATCTCCCAGCTCAACGAGTTATGTGGGAATGCCGACACGCCCCCGCATGGGTGGCGTAACGACACGCTCTGCCGGCCTGGCTCCCAGGCGGGAACGTCGTGCTGTCGTCTTCGCCTGAAAAATCGCGCCGCAATGGGAATCGGGCTACAGTCACGACCATCTGAATCAGGGCGAACTTGGAGGAACGGTGGCCGACGACGAGCAGGTGCCGACCGTACCCGACGCTCGTACTCCGAACATGGCGCGCATGTACGACTACGCGTTGGGCGGGAAGGACAACTACGCCGCTGACCGTGCCGCGATAGAAAAGCTGTTCCAGATGTCGCCGGAGAACCGTGATGTACCCAGGGCTAACCGGCGGTTCCTTGGCCGAGCCGTGCGTTTCGTCGCTGGCCAGGGCATCAAGCAGTTCCTCGACCTCGGCGCCGGCTTTCCCAGTCAGGGCAATGTGCATGAGGTTGCCGGGCAGGTCAGCCCGGACGCGCATGTGGTCTATATCGATGACGATCCTGTTGTGGTCAACCACGCCAGGGCGCTGCTGGCGACCGACCGCTCCATCACCGCAGTGATCCAGAGTGACCTCCGGGACGCGGGGAAGGCCTTCGCCGATCCCGACATGGGTCGGCTGATCGACTTCTCCCAGCCGGTCGCTATCCTGTTCGTCTCCGTCCTGCATGGAATACCTGACAAGGATGACCCGTGGGGCGTCGTCCAGGCTTTCGCCAGCCGGATGGCGCCGGGCAGCTATCTCATCGTGTCCCACCTCACCCGTGATGGCCATCCGGCCGATGTTGTCAGCCAGAAGGAGAAGGTCTTCGCGGAGTCAGACACCCCGTTCGTGTACCGCAGCCGTGCGGATATCCTGCGCTTCTTCGACGGGTTCGAGCTGGCCGAACCCGGGTTGACCCACGTGACGCGATGGCGGGGGGACGACTTGGACGAGAAAATGAGTGCAGCCTGCCAGTGGTGGCTCGGTGGAGTTGGCCGCAAGGTCTGAGATAAGGCCCTTCGCCCACTACACACGTCGGACGTCCGTCTCTAGTACGGGTCTCGTTTCATCCGCCGACCGCTGTTCCGGGCGCTGCCCTGGGCTGAAGGCTGCGTGTGGGGGCACTGAGTCAGGCGGTCGCAGCTGACACGCCACCGGCACGGGGTCCATATCCTGCTCGAACATCGCGGCGGCCGTCAGCCGCACCTTCTCCCGCCGCCCTCCCGCAGCGGTCAGGCCACCACCATCGGGATATCTCATACATTCTGGCGTAGACCGGGCCGTGGCCCGGATCGCGCCGCTGTGATCAGAAAGATAAACAGACGCAGACCCCGGCAATTCGATCCCTGTGTTAGTGCGCCTGCTGGCCGCGTTGGCCCTCATTCGTCATAGTGCTGATTCAGCCACCGGCTAATGGGGTAGAGGGTGTGAGACGACAATCGAAATGGGGGATGGGGATGGAACGCGTGCCGAGGATTTTCTGTCTGGCGGGCCTAGCCGTAGGGTTGTGCATCGTCCCCATATCAGCACAGTCCGCAGATGCGGCGGTCTCGCCGGGCCAAGGCGTCGTAGTGGCTGTCACTTACGAAGGTATTGCGAACCCGGTTCAATACTCTTTCAACGAGTGCATCCCTATCGACCGCGATGGCCACCTGGCTACCAAGCTGGCGTTCGAGCAGGACGCGGCCCTATTCGGCTATCCCAACCCCGATTGCACCGGTGGCACGTTCCCGCCTGTGCCTATACCTGTATTTAAGGGCCTGGTCATCGAAAACACAGCGGATGCTCTCAGTGCGTTTGGTGAGGCGTTTGAGGCCACTCCGGGTCCCATACCCTGACGCGGACCTTGACGCCAACCACGGACTTAAGACTTATCAATGCCGCCACCGCCGGCTCGTAAGTGCTATCCAACAGATTCCTGAATCTTACGGCTGGCATCCCCTTGCGGGGGCTGGCATCCCTTTCGGGGGCTGGCATCCCCTGCGGGGGCTGCCATGCGGCAAGGTAAGAAACCGGTTCTGGTCTCGCAGATATCCAACGTGCTTGATGGTCCGCATAGTCTGGTGAACGCTCATATGCATCCATGACGTGTTTGGCGGCCTACCTGGTTTCAGGTTACCGGTTGTGACGAGAAGGAGCCGGGCGGAGTGGACTGAATTGCCGTGCCCGCCGCTCGGGAAGGTGTGACCGAGGCACCTGGCACGGGATCTTGGCTACGTCCGCTTTCTCGGAACGACCGTTTCCGGGGACTGAGCGCGCCTACGGTCGGCTGACGTCGTGCCGTCCCGGCCCGTCAGTGCTTTGCTGAGCGTCCTTAGACGCAGGCAAGCGCCTCGCGCAACGGGTCAAGGCCCATAGCGCCCAGGCTGAGCGCCTTGGCGTGAAAGTCCTTGAGGCTGAAGGCTCCTGCGGCTCGTGCCATGGCGTCCTGCCTGGCCTGCAGCCAGATCCGTTCACCGAGCTTGTATGAAGGGGCCTGACCCGGCATGCCGAGGCAGCGGCGTAGCTCGGCGCGCAGTTGCCGTTCATCCCAGCTGGAGTGGGCGCGCAGGAGCTCCCAGGCGATCTCTGCATTCCAGCGCTCGCCCTCGCGCCAGCCGGTGCCCCGTGGGACATCCAGTTCCAGGTGCACCCCGATGTCCAGGGGCACCTGGACGGCGAGCAGCTGCTGACTGTCGAGCATCCCGAGATATGCCCCCGGGTCGTCCAGGTATCCGAGCTCTCCCATGAGCCGCTCGGCGTAGAGCGCCCAGCCCTCGCCGTGGCCGGATACCCAGGACATGCGCTGCCAGCGGTTCAGACTCTCCCTCTGCGTCATGGCGTGCGATATCTGCAGGTGATGGCCGGGGACGCCCTCGTGGTAGACGACCGTGACCTCCTTCCAGGTGGAGAAAGCCTCAACGCCGTCCGGCACCGACCACCACATCCGCCCGGGCCGGGACCAGTCATCGGAGGGCCCGGTGTACCAGATCCCTCCGTCGTTGGTGGGGGCGATCACGGCCTCGATCCGGTGCGCGGGCTGCGGGATGTCGAAGTGCCTCCCGTGCAGCTCTGAAATGGTGTGCTCGGCATGTTCCTGCATCCAGGCACGAACCTCTCGCGCCCCTCGACGCGCCGGGCCGGGTCTTGGTCAGGATCGCCAGGGCCTCCGCCACGGTGGCCCCGAGCCGGACCAGGTTACTGACCCGCGCCATCTCGGCCCGCAGCCGGGCGATCTCCTGCCAGCTCCAGGCGTAGGCTTCCCGGAGGTCCACGGCGGCGCCGAGGTAGTGTCGCGAGGCCCGGGCGTAGATCTAGGCCCGCAGGCATCCTTCTCCCTGGCCAGCGGCATCAGCTCGCGGCCGAGGAAGGCGCAGCTCGGCCGTGGCGGCCGTAGCCCGCGCGCGGCCACGACCAGCTCCCCGCGCGGCGACTCCGGGACTGCGGTCAGCCGCCTGGCCAGTCCTGAATAGAAGGAATCCCCCGGCTTGGCCCAGGCCGCGCGCTGCCCGGCGATCTCCTCGACCTGCCGCCTGGCCGCGGAGCGGCCATTCCTGGCCGCGTCGAGCAAGGTCGCCGACAACTGGCGGTAGCCCCGGCACCGCGGCCATTGGCTTGGCAATGTCGGCGGCGGCCTCCTCGCCCTCCGTGGGCATCAGGTCGAAGACCTCGCGCACCATCTGCACCCAGCTGTTGATGGTGTTGAGTTCGCTGGTGGTGTCCCCGGCGTCGTAGCGCTCCACAGCCAGTGCCAGGCGCTCCCGCATCGCGGCCCGCGCGGCCTGCTCGCGCGGGTCCGGGGCTTCGGCCGCGTCCAGGGCCGCGAGGGTTGAGCGATCCAGCCCGGCCCGTCCGGCGAATCCGTCCGCGCTGAGATCCGGCAGCTCGTGGTCGTGCCCCGCGATCCCGGAGTAAGTCGCGTGGTCCGGGTCCAGGGCGGCGGCCCGCTCCACGTACTCCGCCGCGATGTCGTCGATCGAAGGCATACCTGAAACCTAGCCGCGCCGCGCCGGATGGCCATGCCAACAACCCAGTCGCGGGCCAATGCCGCTGTGCATGTTGCCTCTCAATCTCGAACGCTGCCTCGATGGAGTTGCCGTCCAGCCAGAGCA
>CAVWBQ010000025.1:0-177549 GCA_963753225.1 uncultured Actinomycetota bacterium
GAAAGCCCTGACGTCCGGTTCGCCGGCGGGGTGCATCTCGGCGAGGACGTGACCCGCGACGACCTGCTGTCGGCGTACGACGCGGTGATCTACGCGACCGGGGCGATGCGGGACCGGCGGCTCGGCATCGGTGGTGAGGACCTGCCCGGCAGCTACGCCGCCACCGACTTCGTGAACTGGTACTGCGGCCACCCGGACGTGGACGCCGGCGCGTTCACCCTGGACGCCGAGTCGGTCGCGGTGATCGGCGTGGGCAACGTGGCCGTCGACGTGGCCAGGATCCTGGCCAGGGACCCGCACGAACTGCACACGACCGACGTCCCGCAACCCGTCCTCGAGGCGCTGCACGCGAGCAAGGTGCGCGAGGTCCACATGATCGGCCGCCGCGGGCCCGCGCACGCCAAGTTCACCACCAAGGAGCTGCGCGAGCTAGGTGAACTGCCCGGCGTCGAGGTGGTGGTGCACGCCGACGAGGCCGACCTGAGCGCGTTCGACCTGGCCGGCGAGGGTGTCACGCTGATCGAGTCCGACCGGCGGGTACGCGGCAACATGGTAGCGATCACCAAGTGGGCGCAGGGTGCCGTGGACTCTTCGCCCGAGCCCGCGGCTTCCGGGCATAGCCGGCGGCTGATCGTGCGTTTCTGGCTGCGGCCGACCGAGATCCTGGGTACCGAACGAGTCGAGGGAATCACCCTCGAGCGCACGGCGATCAGCGCCGACGGGAAATTCGGCGGCGTCGGCGAGTTCGAGACGCTAGACGCGCAGATGGTGCTGCGTTCGGTGGGATACCAGAGCGTCCCGCTGCCCGGCGTGCCGTTCGACGAGCGTGCCTCGGTGGTACCCAACGCCCAGGGGCGCGTCCTGGGCGAGGACGGCGCGCCGCTGCCGGGCGAGTACGTGGCGGGCTGGCTCAAGCGCGGCCCCACCGGCGTGATCGGCACCAACAAGTCCGACGCGGCCGAAACCGTCCGCTGCCTGCTCGAGGACCTGGCCGGCGGCCCCGGCGGGGGCGACGTCGCGCTGCCGCGGGCCGGCCTGCTGCGCTATCCCGACCGGCCCGCCCCGTCCGCCGACCCGGCCGCGCCGGCGGACGGGGAGTGGCCGCTGGCCGGCGTGCTCGCCGGGCGCGGCGTCGCGCCGGTCTCTTACGCCGAGTGGCTGCGCATCGAGACCGCCGAAGCCGACCTGGCCAAGGCGCTCGGCCGCGGCGAGCGAGTCAAGCTGCACAACGCCGAAGCCATCTGGTCCGCCTGCCGCCCCCCGGCCGAATAACCCCCGGCCGAGAACCCCCGGCCCATTCCCGAAATTCCACCAGAAAAATGATCGGCCTTTTTATTGCGGGTCGCTGCACCCCTATTAGGGGGAGTAGCGATCCGCAATCTTTAGTCGCCATTTCTGTGCCGGGTGCTCGCAATACGGTTGGTGGTTTTGGTGCGGGAGTCGCCCGTGGGGCTGGGGCGATCGCACAGCGGCCGGACGGGCGCGCCGAAATGTCACTGCCTGTCCGCATCATGGCTGTGAAGGCGGGACAGCCACGGTGGACGATGGAGGAAGCGAAATGGCAGACCACAATGGCGTCCTGATGATGCAGCGGGCGCTGCTGGCCGGGACGCTCGGGCTGGCGATGGCACGGAAGGCGGCGGCGATCCTGGAGGGTGACCCCCAGGGCGGCCAGGACCGGATGTCGCAGGACGACCGGAGCAAGGACGGTGCCGTGCTGCGGGCAATCCTGGACGCGGCGAACGAGTGCCTCGGGCACTTCGACGACCGGCCCCCGGCGGAGCGCTGGTGCGATACCCTGTTTCACCTCCTCGACCTGGCGGCGTTCGCCGCCGAGCTAGGCGGCCATGCCTAGCTAGTAGCGTGCGCAATAACTGCGACAAAACCGCCGCGCGGAAATCCTCCTGATTCGTGTCAAAAGCGTGCTTACAGGATTAGCGCGTGCTCACGCGGGGAAAGGCTCCATCGACGCCAGATGGGACCGCGATGACAAGATACGGCCAAATCGGATGGCGTATGGCTGCGGTAGCGGCCTTTGTCGGCACGGCCGCGCTCGCCATCGTGCTGTCACGCGCTCCGGCTGACAGCGGTGTCTCGCTCTCTTCCGAACTCTCCGGCCGGGTGTGTTCCACGTCCGGGCTCGAGGCATGGCTCGGGCTCGGCGGGGCCGGAGCGGCTAGGCCGGGGACTGCCGACCCGCCCGGCGCCTACCCGGCCAGGGAAACCTTCTACACGCTGGAGTTCACCAACGTCTCCGACCGCGCCTGCAGCCTGTACGGCTATCCGGCGGTGTCCGCCTACCGGGACAGTCCGGTGGCCGGCGGCCCGATCGGCGGCCCCATCGGCGGCAGCGCGATCCGCGACACCTCGGTCCGGCCGAAGCCGGTGATGCTCCAGCCCGGGGCGACGGCGCACGCCGTGCTGCGGGTCACCGGCGCTACCCAGCCGGCCGGGTGCGCGGAGGTGACCGCCGAGGAACTCCGGATCACGCTGCCGCGGCAGGCCCGGCCGTCGTTCGTGCCTGCGCATATCCCGGTGTGCTCGGAGAAGGGGCACGTCTCGCTGAGAGTGCAGGCCATCCAGGCGCGACCGGGCGTGCCCGGCTACACCATGACGCCGTGAATCACGCCGGGGCCGGGCAGTCATCCGCGCCGTGGGGGAGAAACAGGTCCGAACGGCCTCAACGTTTCCTAGCGTGCGCCCGGCGGGGACAATGTGGTTCATGGGTGTCAGCCAGATGAGCCTTCCCGCCGCAGAAGGACCCGAGGAACACGACGAGGCGCGGGCGGGCGCCGGAGCCGCACTACCCCCGGAGCGTTACCTGGACCGGGAGGAAAGCTGGCTCAGATTCAACGAGCGCGTGCTCGAGCTCGCCGAGGACGAGTCGGTCCCGCTGCTGGAGCGCGTGCGGTTCCTCGCCATTTTCGCGACCAACCTGGACGAGTTCTTCATGGTCCGGGTGGCCGGGCTGGTCCGCCGGATGGTGGCCGGCTTCCCGGTCGAGGGCAACGGGATACAGCTGCCCGGGCAGGTGCTGGAGAACACCCTGGAGCTCGGGGGCCAGCTGACCGTCCGGCACGCCCGCGCGTTCAGCGAGCGCATCGGCCCGGAACTGGCCGGGCAGGGGATCGAGATCCTGCGCTGGAAGGAACTGTCCTCCGGGGAACGGGACAACCTCGGCGACCTGTTCCGCCAGCGCATCTACCCGGTGCTCACCCCGCTGGTGGTCGACCCGGCGCATCCGTTCCCGTTCATCTCCGGCCTGTCCCTCAACCTCGCCGTCATGATCGCCGACCCGCGCACAGACGCGACGGTGTTCGCCAGGGTCAAGGTGCCGCCGCTGCTGCCCAGGTTCCTGGCCGTGGCGCAGAACCGGTTCGTGCCGATCGAGGATGTCATCGCGACGCACCTGACCGACCTGTTCGGCGACGTCGAGATCATCGAGCAGCACGCGTTCCGTGTCACCCGGATCAGGGACCTGGAGGTCGACGAGGACCTCACCGAGAACCTGCTGCAGGCCATGGAGCGGGAACTGGTGCGGCGCAGGTTCGAGCCCGCGGTCCGGCTCGAGGTCGAGGACACGATGTCCGCCGACGTGCTGGACCGGCTCGTCACCGAGCTGGACATCGACAAGCGCGCCGTGTACCGGGTTCCCGGCCCGCTCGATCTGAGTGGCCTGTTCACGCTGGCCGACCTGAACTTCGGCGAACTGAGGTACCCGGCGTTCGTTCCGTCCACCCGGGCAGTCTCCCAGGACAACAGCATCTTCACCGCCATCGCCGAACGCGACATCCTCGTCCACCACCCCTACGACTCGTTCGCCGCGTCGGTCGAGCGGCTGATCGACGAGGCCGCCGAGGATCCGCGGGTCCTCGCGATCAAGCAGACGCTCTACCGGACCAGCGGCCAGTCGCCGATCGTGGACGCGCTGATCGACGCGGCCGAGGCGGGCAAGCAGGTCGTCGTGGTGGTGGAGATCAAGGCCAGGTTCGATGAGCGCGCTAACATCGCCTGGGCGCGCAAGCTGGAGGAAGCGGGCTGCCACGTCGTCTACGGCTTCGTCGGACTGAAAACGCACGCCAAGATGGCGCTGATCGTGCGCGAGGAGCCCGACGGGACGCTGCGCCGGTACTGCCACCTGGGCACCGGCAACTACCACCCGACCACGGCCAGGATCTACGAGGACTACGGGCTGCTCACCGCCGACCCGGCGGTCGGCGAGGACGTCACCGCGCTGTTCAACCACCTGACCGGGTACAGCAGGACGAAGGCGTACCAGCGGCTGCTGGTGGCGCCGGAGTCGCTGCGGGCCGGCATCGTCAGCCGGATCAACCGGCAGGCCGAGCGGCACCGGGCCGGCCAGCCCGCCCGGATCGCGTTCAAGACCAACGCGCTGGTCGACGAGGCGGTGGTCGACGCGCTGTACCGGGCGTCGCAGGCGGGCGTCCAGGTGGACCTGTGGGTGCGCGGCATCTGCACGCTGCGGCCCGGCATCCCCGGGCTGTCCGAGCAGATCAGGGTGCGCAGCGTGCTCGGCCGGTTCCTCGAGCACTCGCGGGTCTACGCGTTCGGTACCGGCGAGGACGACGATAGCGAGATCTGGCTGGGCAGCGCCGATATGATGCACAGGAACCTGGATCGCCGGGTAGAGCTGGCCGTCCAGGTCATGGACGCCGGTCACCAGCGGGGATTGCGCCGGTTTCTCGATATCGGCATGGACGACGGGACGGCTAGCTGGTGGCTGAACGCGGACGGGCACTGGACCAGGCACAGCCGGGACGAGGCCGGGAATCCGCTGCGCGACGTGCAGGAGGCCCTGGTCAGGGAACGGCGGGTCCGCTCGGCAGATGACTGATGCCACCCTGGCGGCAGGCGCGGCGATCTGGCGTCCTCCGGTAGTTCCCGCGGAGGACGCCGAGGTCCTGCTCGTCCACCGGCCCAAGTACGACGACTGGTCGCTGCCCAAGGGCAAGAGCGAGCCAGACGAGCACATCCTGCTCACCGCGGTGCGCGAGGTGTGGGAGGAGACCTGTGTACGGCCGGTGCTCGGCCCGCGGCTGCCGACCGTGGAGTACATCAGCTCGGGCCGGCCCAAGCGGGTCAGCTACTGGTCGGCGTTCAGCCACCGGGCCGAGGCGGCGCCGGGCAACGAGATCGACGCGGTGTCCTGGCTGCCGCTGACGCAGGCTCGCGAGCAGCTGGCCGATACCAACGATGACCCGGTGATCTCCGCCTTCCGGCCGGTCGAGACGGTGCCGCTGATCCTGGTCAGGCACGCCTCGGCGGGGCACAAGGCGGACTGGCCCGGCGAGGACGCGGTGCGTCCGCTCGACGAGCACGGGGTGGCCGACGCGCGGACCCTCGCCGGCCTGATGGCCTGCTTCGCCCCCGTCGCGCGGGTGATCAGCTCGCCCGCGTTGCGCTGCACCGATACCGTGCGCCCGTACGCGTCGAGGTTCTCCGGGACGGTCGAGACCGAGCCGTGCCTGGCCCCGTACGGCCGCTCGGCGGACTTTTCATCCCGAACGGACCTGGCTGACTTGCTCCGGCGCCTGCTCTCCCGCCTGGTAGCCGAGCGCCGCCCGGCCGTCCTGTGCCTGCACCGGGAGAACCTCCCCGACGTGCTCGCCGAAGCCTGCTCGGCGCTCGGCGCGCCTGCCGCGGTACCCGCGGATCCGGGCCTGCCCAAGGGCGGTTTCTGGGTCGCGCACGCCTCCATGGGTGGGCTAGGGGGAGCCAGCAGAGCTGGGCTAGGGGGAGCCAGCAGAGCTGGGCTAGGGGGAGCCAGCAGAGCGGTGCTGGCCGCTCTCGAACGCTACGAGCCCTGAGCCTTGGAGTTCTCCCTGGCCGGCGAGCTCGCCGGGGTCCCGGCGAGACCAGGGCATCCGCGCCTGCGGCGGCGGACCAGGCGCCATGCGATGTAGCCGGCCAGCAGCACCACCAGGGCGCCGAACACGTAGAGCGAGTACCGGTTGATGTCCGCGTAGATCGTGTCGATGTGGTCGCCGGCCACATCCCCGATGGTCACCCAGGTGGCGACCCAGATGGCCGCCCCGATCACGTTGTAGACGGTGAAGGTGAGCCAGCGCATCTGGGTGATGCCCGCGATGATGCCGTTGGCCTCGCGCAGCCCCACGATGAAGCGGGCGATGACCACCACGATGCCGCCGTAGCGGTCCACGATCGCCTCGGCCCGGTCCAGGTGGTGAGGCTTGATCATGATGTACCTGCCGTGGTGCAGGATCAGCTCGCGCCCGGCGAACCGGCCGATGAGGTAGCCGATCTCCGCGCCGACCACCGAGGCGACAAAAGCCACGACGGCGACCACGACGATGTTCAGGCCGGCCCGGCCGGTACCGGCGAAGATCGCGCCGCCGATCATCGCAAACTCCCCGGGGACCACCGGGACGCCGATGTTCTCCAGCAGCAGCAGGAGCGCGATGGCCAAGTATCCGTAGTGGTCGAGCGGGCCGGTCAGCGAGTTGAGGAAGCCGGGCAGCGGTGCGGGTCCGCCGCTGGCGAGAATGCCCATCCCTAAGTGTCACCCACGTCGGCGTCAGCCGCGTCCGGCACGTCGTTCCTGGCCTTGCCGAGAGCCTGGGCCACCGGCCCTGCGGTCAGCTCGATCTGCCACGGCCGCGCGCCGTAGTCGGCGAGCGCGTGCGCGACGGCCTGCTCGTCACTCTGCTCGCGACCGGGCCGCGGCGGGTCCCAGCTGAGCCTGCGCAGCGCGTCGGGCGACAGCAGGTTCTCGACCGGTAGCCGGTTTTCCTCGGCCAGGGCGTTGATCGCGCTGCGCGCCGCCGCCAGCCGCGCGGCGGCGGCCGGGTCTCGCTCGGCCCAGCGATGCGCCGGCGGCGGGCCGTTCGGCATCGCGCCTCCGGTGGTCTCGGGAAGCTCGTCGTCGGCGCTGGCCCGGGCCCGGGCCAGCGCGGCCAGCCATTCCCTCTCGTGCCGCCGGGCCTGACGGCCGGCGAACCCGCTGATCTTGGCCAGCTGGACATGATTGGCCGGGTACGACCTAGCCGCCTCGACGATCGCGGTGTCGGGCAGGACCCGGCGCGGGGACAGATCGGCCCGCTGCGCGATCAGGTCCCTGGCCGTCCAGAGTTCGCGCACCACCGCGAGGCCGCGGCGGGACTGCACGCGGTGGATGCCCGACGTGCGCCGCCACGGATCGGGCCGGGTCGGGGCCGGGCGGGAGGCGAGCACCGCGTCGAACTCCTGACGAGCCCAGTCGGCCTTGCCCTGGGCGGCGAGTTCGTCCGCGAGCGCGTCGCGCAGGTCGGTAAGCACCTCCACATCCAGGGCCGCGTAGCGGAGCAGTTCCTCGCGCAGCGGGCGGGTCGACCAGTCGGCCGCCGAATGGCCTTTTTCCAGGTGGAAGCCGAGCACTTCCTCGACGAGCGTGCCGAGGGCCACGCGCGGATAGCCGAGCAGCCGCCCGGCCAGTTCGGTGTCGAAGAGCCGCCGCGGCCGGAAGCCGATCTCGGCCAGGCACGGCAGGTCCTGGGACGCCGCGTGCAGCACCGCCTCGGCATCCTTCAGCGCGGCGTCGACGCCAGACAAGTCGGGGCAGGCGATCGGGTCGATGAGCACCGTGCCCGCCCCGGCGCGGCGGAGCTGGACCAGGTAGGCGCGCTGCCCGTAGCGGTAACCCGAGGCACGTTCGGCGTCGACCGCGACCGGCCCCTCGCCTCCTGCTAGCCTGCCGGTGACCTCGGCCAGCGCGGCGTCGGTCGTGACGACCGGCGGCAGGCCGTCGCGGGGCTCGAGCAGCGGGACTATCCCGCCGGCCTCAGTGCCTGCCGGAGCGCCCGTGTCGGCCAAGCCACCGCGCGGCCGCTCAGTGCCTGCCGGAGCGCCCGCGTCGGCCAAGCCGCCGCGCGGCCGCTCGCTGCCTGCGGTCACCCGTGCCCCGGTTGCCGCAGCGCCCGTGTTCCCGGGGGCTCGAGCCCGGCGGCGGCGGACATGCAGTCACACCAGGCCGCGATGTGCGTCGACAGGTCGAGGGCATCGAGATCGAGGTCGCCGTGATCCGCGGAGCCGCGCTGGTGCCCCGGTCCGGTCGGAGACCACGAGGCACGCAACTCGAATCCGGTCAGCGGTACCTCGTCCTGCTTGGCCCCGAACCCTTCGGTGATGACCCTGGTTACCGTGCCGCTGGGGACGGCATACCCGGGCACCCGCGCGTCCAGCGCCTCGGACAGCCAGCTCCAGCCGACCTCGCCGAGCAGCGGGTCGGCCGCCATCTCAGGTTCCACGTCGGCACGGACGTACGCGACGAGCCGGAAGCAGCCGTCCCAGCCCTGCTGGCCGTCCGGGTCGTACAGCAGCACCAGCCGCCCCCAGGCCACGTCGGTCTCGTCCCGCCTGACGGTCGCGGCCATGGCGGTGGCGAAGGGGGCCAGCCGCTTCGGCGCCGGGACGTCCTCGAACAGCAGGTCCCGGCGGCGCAATGCCTCCCGGCCAGCCATGAGGGCCGCCATCGCCGCCGCGAACGTCGCCTCGGCCGGGGAGTCCGCCATCGCGGCCTGCGCGGTCACTGCGGCCCCCGCCGCCACGACCTGCGTCGCGGCCGCGGGCGTGCCGCCCGCGATTCCCGTCACCGCGGGAGTGCCCGCGGCGGAATTACGCACCACCCCCGGCCGTCGCGGCGCTCGTGATCGCGTCGTGCGCCGGTCAGCCGGCCCGTCACTCGCCCTCATGACCCGAGCGTACGTGTCGCTCATCGCATCTCACGCAGCGCCGTACAGATTCATGCAGAAACACCATGTTTCACGCGGATTGCCGGATTGGATGCCGCCCCGGGCACAGCCGCAGGAACAGCGCGAGGCGGCCAGGTTCGCCGGGGTTCTTCGGGATTGTTCGCCGGGGGTTCTTCGGGATTCTTGCGGGTGGTGCGCGGGATCAAGCAGCCCTGGCAGCTTCGGAAATGCTGCCGCTGCGGACGTACGCGGGCACTGGCAGGCCGATGATCAGCGCGTCGCCGCACACCGTGCAAGCCCACTCCTGGCAGTCGCCGTCCGGGACGTCGGGACAGCTCGCTGGCTCCGCGTGAAACTGCTCGAACAGCCGCTCTTCGTTGCATCCGGCGCAGTGCCTAGCCAATTGGGCGCTGCTCAAGCCGACGCTGCTCAGCTGCGTCATCCTGGCGACCTCCTCGGTGCGATGCGTCACGGGGCTGCGGGAGATGAAAGGGTTGATGCCGATAGTGGCACGCTCTCACGCTGATTCGTGGGATCTCGGACGGCGTGTCTTCTGGCGACTACCGTGTGGTGATGTGGAAGGATCCCTGACGTGACGTTGACCCAGGCGAAGTCTCCCTTTATGCTGGCCTGCCGGCGAGAGCCGGTGCCCTACACACCGGTCTGGTTCATGCGGCAGGCGGGCCGGTCGCTGCCGGAGTACCGCCGGGTGCGGGAGGGCATCTCGATGCTCGATTCCTGTACCCGCCCCGAGTTGATCACCGAGATCACTCTGCAGCCGCTGCGCCGGTACGACGTGGACGCGGCCATTTTGTTCAGTGACATCGTGGTCCCGTTGCGCGCGGTCGGGATCGACGTGGACATCAAGGCCGGGATCGGCCCGGTGGTCGAGACCCCGGTGCGGGCGCCGGAAGACCTGGAGCGGCTGCGCGCGCTGGACCCCGGCGACGTACCCTACGTAACCGAGGCGGTCCGGGCGCTCGTTGCCGAGCTGGACGAGCGGCCGCTGATCGGCTTCGCGGGAGGGCCCTTCACGCTCGCCTCCTACCTGGTGGAGGGCGGCCCGTCCAAGAACCACGACAAGACCAAGGCGCTGATGTACGGCAACCCGGCGCTGTGGCACGCATTGCTCGGCCGCCTGGCCGATATCACCATCTCGTTCCTGCGGATCCAGGTGGCCGCGGGGGCTTCGGCCGTGCAGCTCTTCGACTCATGGGTGGGTGCGGTCAGCCCGGACGATTACCGGCACGCGATCCTGCCGCACACCAGCCGGATCTTTGCGGCGCTCGGGTCCTCCGGGGTGCCGCGCATCCACTTCGGGGTGGGGACCGGGGAACTGCTCGGGCTGATGGGGGAGGCCGGGGCCAACGTGGTCGGTATCGACTGGCGTATCCCGCTCGACGAGGCGGTCCGGCGGGTGGAACCGGGTAAGGCGCTGCAGGGCAACCTCGATCCGGCGATCCTGCTCGCGCCGTGGGAGGTCATCGAGGAGCGGACCAGGGACGTGCTGGCCCGTGGCCGCACCACCGAGGGTCATGTGTTCAACCTCGGCCACGGGGTGCTGCCGGAAACCGACCCGGACGTGCTGGCCAGGCTGGCCGACCTGGTGCACGCCGAGTCGGTTCACGCCCCCGCGTGAATCCCGGTGCCTGAGCCCGTCCGTCGTCAGCTTTCCGGTGAGGCGGGCTGGGCCGTCGGCCTGCGGCGGGTCAGCCACCGCCTGCCGCGGTAGATCACGTACCCGGCGATGGCCAGGACGACGGCGAACGGCGCGATCGCGCCGAGGAACGCCAGCGTCCAGGACACGGCGACGCGCAGCGCGTGCCAGCCCGCGCCGAGGCCCCCGGCCAGGGTGGGCGGGGGCTTCGGCCGGTGCGGCACCGGCTTGGCCTTGGGGCCGAGAATCGTGAGCGTCACCGTCGCGTAACTGGTCTCGTGGCTGAGCGCGCGCTGCTGGGCTTGCATCGATTCCAGGCTGGATTCCTCCTGGTTGATCTGGTTCTGGACGCCGAGCAGGTCGCCGACCGATCCCGCGTGCGCCAGCAGCGCGCGGAGCTGGGCGATGGCCGCCTGGTCCGAGGTGACCTGGCTGTTCACGTCGGCCACCTGCTGCGTGACGTCCTGTGCCTTCTGCTGCAGGGCCAGCTGGGTGCCGAGACGCTGACCGAGCTGGCCGAGCGCGGTTGGGTAGGCCGCGACCGGGATCTTCAGCTGCACGCTGGCGGTGGATTTGGACGGGTGATCGGGATTGATCTGGGCCGTCTCGCTCGAGACGTAGCCGCCCGCGCTCTCGGCGATCTGGGCCGCCTGGGCGGCGGCCGAGCTGACGTCGCCCGCCCGTACGGTCAGTTGCGCGGTGTAGATGATGCTGCTGGCCGGCGCCAGCCGGGCCGTGGTGCCGGTGCCGCCCTGGCCGCCCGCGTTGCCGTGGGAGGCGGACCTGGGTACCGGTGCCGCCGCCGCTGACGCGGCGGCGTTCGCCGGCCCGGCCACCCCCCCGGCCGTCTCCGCGGCCGCGTCGGACGAACTGGCGGCGCTGTTCGAACTGCCGGAGCATCCCGCGAGGAACATACCCCCGCCGAGCAGGACGCTGCCGATCATGAGGCCGGCGATGACGCCGTGCCTGGTGCCCCTCGGTGTGTTCCGCATGCCGTTGTGACGGCCGCCGGGATCGGCACGGTTCCTGGCCGGCGGTCACGATCGCGCAGCGGCCCGGCCGCGCCCAGGTCACGACCGCGTGCCCACCTCAGGTGCGCCGCACTGGGTGGCGTCTGCCAGGCTGGAGACATGGAGCCTACGAACGTGCGGCCGCACGTGGTGATCGTGGGCGGCGGGATCTCCGGGCTCGCGGCAGCGTTCTTCCTCAGGGACGAGGCCGTCAGGGTGACCGTGCTCGAGGGGTCGCCGCGGCTCGGGGGAAAGCTGTCCGTGTCCGAGATCGCCGGCGCCGCCGTCGACGAGGGAGCCGAGGCGCTGCTGGTCACCCGTCCGGAGGGAATCGCGCTGATCGCCGAGGCCGGGCTGGGCGACCAGCGCACCGACCCCGGGCCGACGTCGTCCGCGATCTGGACGCTGGGCGCGCTCCGGCCGCTGCCGCGGCGCCAGTTCATGGGCGTGCCATCCGACATGGCCGAACTCGCCAGGTCGGGGGTGCTGTCCGGCGAAGGCGTGGCCCGCGCCGGGCAGGACCTCGAGTTGCCGCCCACCGCCCGCGACGGCGACGTGTCCGTCGCCGGGTACGTCGGGGCGCGCCTGGGCGCAGAGGTGGTGGACCGGCTGGTCGACCCGCTGCTGGGCGGGGTCTACGCCGGGCGTTCGGCAGAACTTTCCTTCGACGCCACGCTGCCCGCGCTGGCGGCCGCGTCCCGGCGGCACAGGTCCCTCGCGGAGGCGGCGCGGTCCCTGCTGCCGCCGCAGGCGCCGGGCTCGGGTACCCGCGCGAGCCGGCCGGTGTTCACCACGCTCACCGGCGGCCTTGGCGCGCTCCCCGACTACCTGGCCAAGGTGTCGGGCGCGGAGGTGCGCACCGGCGCGATGGCCCGTGAGCTCACGCCCGCCGGGCACGGCTGGCGGGTCACCGTGGGCACTGCGGCGGCGCCCGGGCAGGTCGACGCCGACGCGGTGATCCTCGCGGTCCCGGCGCGGCCCGCGGGCCGCCTGCTGGCTGGCGTTCCCGGCGCGTCGGCCGCGGTCACGGCGTTCGGCCAGATCCGCTACGCGAGCATGGCAATCGTCACGCTCGCCTATCCGCGGTCCGCCTTCCCCGCCCCCGGCCTGGCCGCCCTCGGCTGGAGCGGGTACCTGGTGCCGGCCGTGGACGGGCGGGCCGTCAAGGCGGTCACCTTTTCCACCGTCAAGTGGCCGCACCTGGCCGGAGCCCCCGGGTCCGGGGACGGGACCCTGGAGATCGTGCGCTGCTCGGTCGGCCGGATCGGGGAGGAGGCGCTGCTGCAGCGCGCCGACGACGAGCTGGCCGCGCTGGCCGCGGCCGAACTGGCCGCGGCCACCGGGGTGCGGGGCGGGCCGGCGGCCACCAGGGTGACCCGCTGGGGCGGCGCGCTGCCCCAGTACACGGTGGGGCACCTGGACCGGGTGGCAGCGATCCGCGCGGCGGCGGCGGCCCAGCCGGGGCTCGCGGTCTGCGGCGCGGCCTACGACGGGGTGGGCATACCGGCCTGCGTCGCGACCGCACGCGCGGCGGCCGGCCAGGTGCTGGCGTTCCTCGCGGGCAGGCCGCCGGCCGGTGACTCGGGTGCGGTCCGGTAACCGCCGTGGCGGACAATGGTGGCATGGCTGATGAACCTCAGACGGCCCGAAAGCCGAAAGCCCGTGATCTCAACGAGCTGGTCCGCTACACCATGTGGTCGGTGTTCCGGGTCAGCGACCGGGGCGTGCTCGAGGCCGCCGGCCCCGGCGAGGCAGCGGCCGAGGTGACCGAGCTGCTCGACCAGGCGACGGGCAAGGGCATTGTCACCCGCGGCTGCTACGACATCCAGGGCCTGCGCGCGGACGCGGACTTCATGTTCTGGTGGGTGGCACCGACCTCGGATGACCTGCAGGAACTGTACGCGCGCTTCCGCCGGACCCGTCTCGGCCGCTGCAGCGAGCCGGTCTGGTCGGTGATGGCGCTGCACCGCCCGGCCGAATTCAACAAGGGTCACATCCCCGCCTTCCTGGCCGAAGAGGAGCCGCGCGCGTACGTGAGCGTGTACCCGTTCGTCCGCTCCTACCAGTGGTACCTGCTGGATCCAGCGGAGCGCAGGCGGCTGCTCGCCGAGCACGGGATGATGGCGCGCGAGTACCCGGACGTGCGGGCCAACACGGTCGCCTGCTTCTCGCTCAACGACTACGAGTGGATCCTCGCGTTTGAGGCCGACGAGCTGCACCGGATCGTAGACCTGATGCGCCACCTGCGAGGCGCGGAGGCGCGGCTGCACACCCGGGTGGAGATCCCGTTCTACACCGGCCGCCGCAAGCCCGTTGGCGAGCTCGTCGCGAGCCTGGCCTAGCCGCGTCCAGATGCCTGACGACCTGCGGGTGAACGGCTGGCTGCTGATCCCGGGCAGCGAGCTGAACGAGCGCTTCTCCCGGTCATCGGGCCCCGGCGGCCAGTCGGTCAACACCGCGGACAGCCGGGTCGAGCTCTCCTTCGACGTGGAGCGGTCGGTCGTGCTTCCCGGCTGGGCGCGGGCCAGGATCTCCGAACGGCTGGCCGGGCGGCTGGCCGGGGGCGTGCTCACCGTGGCCGCCTCCGATCAGCGCAGCCAGCTCGCCAACCGCCAGGGGGCCAGGGCCCGGCTGGCCGCCCTGCTCAGGGACGCGGTCGCCCCGCCGCAGCGTCCGCGCGTCCCGACCCGGCCCGGCCGGGGCGCGAACGAGCGCCGCCTGGAGGCCAAGCGCCAGCGCGCCGCCGTCAAGCGCCGACGCCGCATCGACCGGACCGACCCGGACTGACGGCGAAGACCCGGTTACGAAGACCCGGTTACAGGGACGGCACGTTGACCACGATCGCTTCCTGCGTCGACCTGGCGATCACCACGACGGCTTCGGTATCGGGGGAGGGGTTCTCCTCCCGGTGCGGCACGTGCGGCGGCACCCATATGTAGTCGCCAGGCACCGTCTCCAGCCGGACTTCCGATCCGCTGTCCGGGTCGCGGAAGACGAACACCGGGTGGCCCGACACCACATAGATGCCCGTTTCTGAGTCACCGTGGTGATGGTTGCCCGAGGAGGCTCCCGGCAGCACCACGGTCCGCCCCATCCACAGCGCTGAGGCGCCGGTGAGGTCGCCGGATATGGCGGCCGAGCGGATCATCCCGCCGGTCTGCGCGGTGGCGGCGGAAAGGGAATCCCCTCGGATCAGGCGCAGGCTCATGGGCGCAGCGTACCGCCGGGAGCATAACGAATCGGAATTGTCGCCACCCGGTGCGATACTCAAGCAATGGTGCTACGGGTGTCAGCGGGCCGCATGGTCGGGCGGGACGACGAACTCGGCCGCCTGCTCACGCTGCTCGATGACGCCGAGGCGGGCCGTTCGGTGGTCGCGCTGGTCAGCGGCGACGCGGGGGTGGGCAAGTCCCGGCTGGTCGGTGAGGCCACGCGGCTCGCCGCGGGCCGCGGGTTCACCGTACTCTCCGGCCAGTGCGCGGAGCTCGGCGACAGCGTGCCCTACCTGCCGCTGGCGGACGCGCTGCGGGGCGCGGCCTTTTCCGGCGCGGTCCGTGACGCGCTGAGCTCGCGTCCGGCCCTGAGCATGCTGCTGCCCGAGGGCGGCGGAGGCCTCACCGTCGACTCGGATCGTTCTGGCCTGGCCCGGCAGCAGATGTTCGGCGGTGTGCTCGGCCTGCTCACCGAGCTCGCGGCCGCGGGCCCGGTGCTGCTGGTGCTCGAGGACCTGCACTGGGCCGACGCCTCGACTCGGGACCTAGTCACATTCCTGTCCCGGATGCTGCACAGGGAACGGGTCGCGCTGATCGGGACCTACCGTACCGACGACCTGCACCGGCGGCACCCGCTCCGGCCCGTGGTGGCCGAGCTGCTGCGGCTGCCCGGCGTCATCGCGGTCGACCTCGCCCCGCTGGACCCCTCGGCCCTGGCCGAGCACCTGACGGCGGCCGCGCAGGGCCGGATCGGCGCCACGGAGCTGAACGGCATCGTGGCCCGGGCCGAGGGCAACGCCTACTACGCCGAGGAATTGCTCGCCGCCTCGGTCAGCGGCGACCGTTCGGAGCAGAGCCTGCCCGCCGGGCTGGCGGCGCTGCTGCTCAGCCGCGTGGAGCAGCTCTCCGACGCCGCCCAGCGGGTGCTCCGCGCGGCGGCGGTGGCCGGCCGCAAAGCCGACGACGAGCTGGTCCAGGCCGCGTCGGGCCTGGTGTCGGCCGAGTACGAGGCCGCCGTGCGGGAGGCCGTCACTCACCAGCTCCTCGTGCCCGACGGCACCGAGGGCTACGTGTTCCGGCATGCCCTGCTGCGCGAGGCGGTCTACGGTGACCTGCTGCCGGGCGAGCGCACCAGGCTGCACGGCACGATGAGCGCACTGCTGTCCGACGAGCACCGGCTGGCCGTGCCGGGAACCCTGGCCGAGCTGGCCCAGCACTGCCTGGCCAGCCACGACATCCCGGGGGCGTTCGCCGCCTCCATCAGGGCCGGCGACGAAGCCGAGCGGCTGGGCGCGCCGGCCGAGGCGCACCGGCACTACGACCAGGCGCTCGCCCTGTGGGAGCGGGTGTCCGAGCCGGAGGAGACGGCCGGCATGGCCCGCGGCAAGCTCGGCCTGCTGTCCGCGACAAACGCGGCGGACAGCGGCGACGTCGACCGGGCCGTGCACCTGCTCAGGCGGCTGCGGCAGGCCCTCGCCCAGGCCGACAAGGGGCACGAGGAAGTGAACCTGGCCAGCCGGATCGGTGAGCGGCTCGCCTTCTACCTGTGGACGACCGACGACGCCAAGGCCGCCGCCGAGGCCGTCGAGATCGCCCAGGCGACGGTGGACCAGACGCCCGCCGACCCGCCGACCTGGCAGTACGCCCGGGCGGTGGCTACGTACGCCAACACCTTGCTGGTCGACGACGACTTCGACGTGGTCCGGGAGCAGGCCGAGAACGCGCTCGCCGCGGCCCGCGCGGCCAACGCCCCCTGGGTGCAGGCCGACGCGCTGGTCACCCTGGGGTTCCTCAGCAACCGCGAGGGCCGCAACGACGAGGCCATCAAGCTGCTGACCGAGGCCCACAAGCAGGCCCGCGAGGCCAAGGTGCTCGGCGTGGAGCTGCGGGCCGCATACCACCTGGCCCGGGCGCACCTGGAGCACGGCGACCTGAAGGCCGGCGGGGCCGTGGCGCACGAGGGCACCAAGCGGGCCAACCAGACCGGGCTCGGTCTCGCGCCGTACGGCACCGACGTGCAGCACCTGCACTTCCAGTGCCACTACGCCGACGGCAAGTGGGACCACGCCCAGGAGATCGCGGACGGCTTCCCGGTCCGGGTCACCAGCATTCCCGAGGCCTCGCTGTCCTCGATGGCGCTGTTCATCGACGTGGCGCGCGCCAACCCGGCCGTGGAGGAGCGGCACGCCTGGATCGAGCCGTTCCTGTCGGCCCACGGCTTCGACGGGTTCATCGCGCGCGGGCTGATCGCCGAGCACGCCCTCTGGCAGGGCGACACCGAGGAAGCACTGGCCCAGGCGCGCGCCGCGATCAACCTCGTCTACGAGCCACCCTGGGGTTTTCATCCCTCGGCCATCAGGCCGGCCGCGGTCGCGATGTGCGCTCTGGCCGGCCGCGCGGTGCAGGCCAGGGCCACCGGCGACGACGCCGCCGCGGCCGAGGCGGTCGCCGCGGCCGGCGAGCTGCTGCAGATCGCCCGCGAGGGGGCGGCGTTCCCCAAGCGGCCCAAGTTCATCCTCGGGCCCGAGGGCCGGGGCTGGCTGGCCCGGGCCGAGGCCGAGTACCGCCGGGCCAGCGGCGGCAACGACCCGCAGGCGTGGCAGGCGGTCCTCGACGCGTTCGGTCCCGGCTATGTCTACGAGATTGCCCGCACCCGGTGGCGGCTGGCCGAGGCGCTCGCCGAGGCAGGCCGGCGGGACGAGGCGGCGGAGCAGTGGCACCAGGCGGTGCAGATCGCGGACAGGCTCGCCGCCCGGCCGCTGCGCCGCGCGCTCGACGACCTGGCCCGCCGGGCCAGGATCGGGGCCGCCGAGGCGCGCGGCGACGGCGCGGTGCTGGCCTCGCTGACCAGCCGGGAACGCGAGGTCCTCCGGCTCATCGCCGCGGGCCGGAGCAACAGGGAGATCGCTTCCGTGCTGTTCATCGCGCCGAAGACGGCCAGCGTGCACGTGTCCAACATCCTCGGCAAGCTCGGCGCCGCCAGCCGCACCGAGGCGGCCGCCATCGCGCACCGCGAGGGCCTCATCCCGCAGGCCGCCCAACCCTCAGGACGCTGACCTCCCGGCGCTCCCGATCCGCGGGAACGGCTCAAGGAGGAACCAAGGCGTCCCTGGCGGGCCCAGCTCAGCGGGGTGCGAGTGCGGCGAGGATCTCCCCGGCCCGTTCGGCCGCATCCTGGGGCACGACCGATGGGTTGCCCACCCGCGGGTCCCAGTTCAGGTCGTAGAACAGCTCGGTAACACCCTGGCCGGCCAGCCACGCGGTGTCCTCGCGGATCTGCTCGTAGCTGCCCGAGAGCAGGCGGCGGCTGCCGTCGGGCCCCTTGGCCTCGGCCCCTTCGGCCCCGGCCAGCACCACGCCTCGGCAGATGATGCGCACCGCGTCCGGGTCCCGGCCCGCGGCCGCGGCCGCCTCCCCGATCACCCGGACCGCCTCGCTGATCTTGGTCAGGTCGGCGCGGCTGGAGGTGATCCAGCCCTCCGCGATCCGCCCGGCCCGCTCCATGGCCGGCCGGGACATGCCGCCGAGCAGCACTGGCGGCCCGGGCCGCTGCACCGGCCTGGGGTCCTGCCGTCCCGCCGGGACCGTGTAGAACTCGCCCGCATGCGAGCTGACCTCGTCGGCCCACAGCGTCCGCAGCACGGCCAGGTACTCCTCGGTCCTGGCGCCGCGCCTGGCCGTGGAGCCGCCGGTCACCGCGAATTCCTCCGGCATCCAGCCGATGCCGAGCCCGAGGTCGAGCCGCCCGCCGGACAGCACGTCGACGGTGGTGGCCTGCTTGGCCAGGTAGGCGGGGGAGACGAAAGGCAGGTTGAGGATGGCCACGCCGAGCCTGATCCGCGACGTCCGGGCGGACGCGAACCCCAGCGCCACCATCGGGTCGAGCACGCTGCGGTATACCGGGTCCATGCCGGAGCCTTCGGGAACCAGCAGTCGCTGGAACGTCCACAGCGACGCGTACCCGGCCTCCTCGGCCTGTTCCGAGAAGGCGGCGAGATAACCCGGGGTAGCCCAGGCGCCCGCGACCGGGGCGCCGAATCCGATCTTCATGACCCTCACCCTAGTAAAGGGCCCTCGTAGACTCCTGTCATGTCCGAGGAGTCCCCGCTGCCCGTCACCGAACGCACCCGGCACCGCCGCCTGCGCGAGCAGGGCAGCACCGATCGCGCGGATCTGGCGGCCATCCTGGCCGCCGGGGTGATCTGCCACCTCGGCGTCGTGGTGGACGGTTACCCGATGGTGGTGCCGACCGTGTACGGGCTGGCCGGCGGCACGCTGTACCTGCACGGCTCGGTGGCCAGCCGCAGCCTGGTCTCGGCTCCTCAGGCGACCATCTGCGTGACCGTGACCCACGTGGACGGGCTGGTGCTGGCCCGGTCGGTGTTCGAGCACGCGGTCAACTACCGCAGCGCGATGATCTACGGCACGCCCCGCCTGGTGACCGACCGGGAGGAGAAGCTAGCCGGGCTGCGCTCCCTCAGCGAGCACATCGTGCCCGGCCAGTGGGACTACGCCCGCCGCCCGAACAAAAAGGAACTGGCCAAGACCTCGCTGCTCGCCCTGGCCCTGTCCGAGGCGTCGGTGAAGATCCGCACCGGCCCGCCCGACGACGGCGACTCCCCGGATGCGGCGCTGTCGGTCTGGGCCGGCGTGCTGCCGCTGGCCGCCGCCTGGCAGGACCCGGAACCCGACCCGGTGCTCCCGCCCGGGATCCCGCTGCCCCCGCACATCGCCGCCCTGGCCCGCCGCCCGCTGGGATGACCGCCGCCGCTCCGGTGCAGCCGCCGCTCACCACGAGCGGCCGCTACATCGTCGACGTGGACGGCAGGCGTGTCCGGCTGGCCGGGGTGAACTGGTACGGCGCCCACGAGGACGACGGCGTGGCGGCTGGGCTGGAGCGCACCGGCCGCCGCGCGCTGGCCGCCAGGATCGCCCGGCACGGATTCAACAGCGTACGGCTCCCGTTCAGCCTGTGGATGACCGAGCAGACCACACCGGTCCCCGATGAGTACCTGACCGCCAACCCAGACCTCTCCGGGGCCACGCCCATACAGGTCTACGACGCCTGCGTGGAGGCGCTCACCGACGCGGGCCTGATCGTCATCCCCAACTGCCACACTCTCGACGCCGGCTGGTGCTGCTCGGAAAACGACGAGAGCGGAATGTGGTTCAACGACCGCTGGCCGGCCGCGAAGTACCTCGCTGCCTGGCAGGACATGGCGGTACGGTACCGGCCCAATCCCCTGGTCGCGGGGATGGACATCATGAACGAGCCCAGGCGGTCCCGGGTGGGCGGGCGCGTCCTCACGCCAACCTGGGGAACCGGGCCCGCGACCGATATCGCCGCCATGTACACGGCCGTCGGGAATCTCATTCATGAGATCAGCCCGGAGGTGCTGATTATCTGCGAGGGTCCCGGCTTCGCCGCCGACCTGACCGGCGTGGCCAGGCACCCGGTGCAGCTGCAACGCCCGGGCAAGGTCGTGTACAGCCTGCACGACTACTCGTGGTTCCACCCCGCCGGGCAGCCGAGGGCTGCGTACCTCGACCAGATGCACCGGGCCGGCGGATACCTCCTCACCGAGGACATAGCCCCGCTGTGGATCGGAGAGTTCGGCAACGACACCAGCTCGCAGGACAATTTCGGGCGCGCGGCGACACCTCAGGCCACGTGGTGGAACAACGTCGAGGCCTGGCTCACCGAGCACGACGTGGACTGGTGCTGGTGGCCGCTCAATCCGACGCAGCCCCGCGGCACCGTTCCGGTGACCGGCCAGCAGCGGTCCCGCTGGGGCGACCCCGAACCGTGGGGACTGCTGGCTCCCGACTGGCGCGGCGTGGCGAATCCGCAGGTGCTGGACATCCTCAAGGCACTGATCCCGCCTCGCACCGGTCCTGGCGTCAGCTGACTCGCCCGCCCGGACGGTTGCGCGTATCCTGGCAGGGGCAGCAACGCCTGCCCGATCTGAGCTGCGGCCGCCGGCGTCGGCCGTGGTGCCTGAGGACAAGAGCGGCCCAGCCCTCGCGTGGATCGTCTTCTTTCTCCATCGTGATCACTGACGGTGGCGGGCGCCGGCGAGGCCACCGGTTTGGGGATGCGATGTCGCACGACAAGATCAAGGCCGCCGCCCGTCGGCGGATGAGGCGCACGGGTGAGTCCTATGCCACCGCCCGGCGCCGGGTTATCGCCGAGCGCATGGCGGAAGACGGCGGGAGGGCCGACGCCGCCCGCGTGGGTGACCCGGTACTGATGGCCGACGAAATCCGCGCTGCCGCCGCGGCCCACGGCGAGCTCGGTCCCGAGTACGGCGACGCGGTGGTGGCCTCCTTCCTGGAGAGGGTCGAAGAGGAGATAACCGCCCGCGTCGACGCGCGTCTGGCGGACGCGCGCCAGCCGGGTGCGTCAGCGGATCAGGGCACCCGGCGCACGCTGCTGACGGGCATCGCGATCGGCATCGGCATCGGCGCATTCGCCGCGGTGGCCGTCGGCGGCAATCCGGGTGAGCGGATGCATCGCCTTCTGCTCGTCCTGGTCGCGCTCGCGGTGATATGCGCGGTCAGCGCCATATATGCCAGGCGGAATCCGGTGAGCCCGCCGAGCGCCGGCCGGCCGCGGCCTGGCGTCACCGTCCTCCCTCACCAGGACCAGCGCTGGTGAGCTGGTGCTCTAGCCGAGCTTGGGCAGCACCGCGGCGGCCAGCCGCTCCATCTGCTCACGCTGGTCGAACAGCGCCGTGAACAAGATGAGCTCCGCCCCTGCCTCGGCCACCTTAGTCACCTCGCTGACGCAGGCGGCGGCCGTGCCGGTGACCGTGGCGGCCTCGATGGCGGGCACCCGCTGCCCGTAGATGCCTTCCAGGGCGGCGTTCATCCGGTCCCGCGCCCGTTCGGCGTCGTCGTCGATGCCGATGTAGACGCGCTTGGCGATCGGGAAGCTGTCGGCGGCCCGGCCGACCTCGGCGAGCGCGCGCCGGACAATCTGCACCTGCTCGGCGAACTTGGCGGTGGTGGAGGAGCCCGCGCCGAAGAAGCCGTCACCCATCCGGACGGCCCGCCGCAGCGCGGGTTCGCTGGCCCCGCCGAACCACAGCCGCGGGTACGGCTTCTGGAACGGCTTCGGCTCCATCGGCGCGTTCTCAAGCTGCCAGAACTCGCCGTGGAAGGTCACCCGGGGTTCGGTCCACAGCGCCTTCATCAGGTTGACGCCCTCGGTGAACCGCGACACGTACCGCGCCGGGTCCACGCCGAAGGCGGCGAACGGGCGGCCCCGGCCGCCGGTGCCCACGCCGACCTCGATCCGGCCGCGGCTGAGCTGGTCCAGCGTGCTCAGGCTCTTGGCCAGGTGCACCGGGCTGTGCAGGGTGGACACGAACACCACGCACCCCAGCCGCAGCCGCTCGGTGCACGCGGCCGCGTAGCTCATCGCCTCGATCGGGCTGAGCTGCGAGCCCAAGCCGAGCGTCGATTCCTGGGTCCAGGCGCTCTCGAAGCCGAGCTCCTCGGCCCGCGTGAGGTACTCACGGAAGGAGGCGGGGTCGAACTCGCCGTCGGCGTAGAACTGCGGGATCGCGATCGCGAACTTCATGAGCAGCAGCGTATCCCTGATGCAGATGGGACAATCAAGAGGTGAGCGATCCGGCCGAACGGCTCCGCGCGATCTGCCTGGCCCTGCCCGAGGTCACCGAGCGCCCCAGCCATAGCGCGCCGACCTGGTTCGTCCGCGGCAAGAGCTCGTTCGTGACGCTCTGGGCCGACGGCCATCACGACAACCAGTTCCCGCACCTGTGGTGCGCGGCGCCACCCGGAGCGCAGCAGGAACTCACCGCGTCCGACCCGGAGCGCTTCTTCCGGCCGCCCTACGTCGGCGGCCGCGGCTGGATCGGCGTCCGCCTCGACCGCGACGTCGACTGGGCCGAGATCGCCGAGCTGTGCCAGGACGCCTACCGTGTCATCGCGCCCGCGCGGCTGGCCACCCAGCTAGACGGCTAGCCCAGCACGGCTAGCCCAGCACGGCCTTGGTGATCTCGGCGGCGCAGCCCCAGGCCATCGAGATGCCAGCGCCGCCATGGCCGTAGTTGTGCCACAGCACGCCGTCGCCGAGCGGCTCGGATTCCAGCCGCACCTCGGGCCGCAACGGCCGCAGGCCGACCCGGTGGCCGAGGACCTCCACCCCGCGCAGGCGGGGCTCGATGGCGGCGCACCCAGCCACGATCCGTTCGGATACTTCCGGCTTCGGCTCCGTGTCCCAGTTCCCCTCGTCGTTCGTGCCGCCGAGCAGGATGGTGTCCCCGTGCGGGAACATGTACACGATCCACGGCGGTGCGGGGTCGCGGTTGATGAGGAACTCCTCAATGCCCGGGTTGGCGGCGATGACCACCTGCCCGCGTACCGGCAACACCGCCGGATCGGGCACGAGGTCGTGAGCGGCGGCGCCGGAGCAATTGACGATGACGGGGGCGGCGCCGGCCAGGCCGGCCAGCGAGGCGACCGGGGAGACCTCGAGCGTGCCGCCTGCCCGCTCGAACCTGGCGTGCAGGTAGTCCAGATAGACCGGCATGGTGGCCAGCGGCGCGGTGTAGTGCCAGCCGTCGGTGAAGCCGTCGGGTAGTTCGGACTCCTCGCAGTCGCGCAGGTCCGACAGGAGCCGGGTCCAGTAGTACGGCTCGAGCGGGGCGCGGGAGACCTCCCGGCCGGCCGCCAGCCGCACTCCGGTCCCGGGCTCCGCGGCCAGCTCAGACAGGACCTCGAGCCCGACCCGCCCCCACTCCATCACCCGGTCCGGCGGGCCGACCTTCACCGCGCCCCAGACCGCCCCGGCCGCGACCGATGTGGTCTGCGCGGGCAGTTCGGCCGTCCTGATCGTCACGCTGAGCCCGGCCTCGGCCAGGCTGATGGCCGTGGTGAGGCCGACGGCCCCGGCCCCGATTACGAGAACGTCCATGAGCCGACCGTATCCCGTGCTCCCGGGCAGCCAGCCCCGGGCGGAGAAGGGGGCCAGGCCGGGAAGTCAAACGATTACGCTGAGCTGCGGAAACGAGGCACGTACTAGCGCGGGCGGACCAGGGTGAAGGTCTCGAACTCGGTGTAGTCGGGGGTCGGATCCCCCTTGGCGCCGGTGGCCGGGTTGACCGGGTCCGCGCCCACCGCGTGGTAGTGGGTGACCTTGATGCTGGGCTGGCCGTCCGGCCCCGGGCCCGGGTTGACGTCGAAGACCGCGATCCCGTAGCCCGTGGTCGTGTCGCGCCTGGCCGACCAGAACGGCGTCCTCCACCGCGTCCGCCGCTGCCCGCGCGAAGACGCCCGGCGTGGACATGGCGACCGGCCGGTCGGCTGTGGTGAAGACCTTGGCCTGTCGCTGGCTGTCGGCGGTGTCGGTGCCGTACTCGTCCAGCGGGGCGTCGGGGAAGGACCGCTCGTAGTCGTGGTCGTGGCCGCAGAGCACCAGGTCCACCTGGTACCGGTCGAACAGCGGCAGCCACTCCTGGCGGATGCCGAGGTCGGAGCCGTTGCCGGTGGACGAGGAGGATGCGGCGCACTGGTGCATCTGGACGATGATCCAGTCCACCGTCTCGTCCCGGCGGCCGGCCGCCAGCGTCCGCTCCAGCCAGGCGGTCTGCGCCCCGCCGGAGTAGCCCCTGATGTAGAACGACGTGCCCGGCTTGATCGCCGGGTGGCCGGTGCCCGCCGCCGGGATCAGCGCGGCCGGGCCTGCCACGAACGCGGCCGCGTCCTGGTAGACCACGTCGTCGGCGTCGAGCGAGACGAATAGCACCGAGCCGATCCTGAAGGAGTACCAGCGGCCGCCGAAGCCGGGCACCCGGTTGTCCGGCAGGGTGTAGCGCGACAGGTAGGAAGTGAAGCCCTGCGGCCCGTTGCAGAACTCCACCTCGTGGTTGCCCGGGCACGGCATCCAGGGCCGGCTGGCCGCCGAGGTCTGGTTGTTGTTGCCGAAGTCGCGCCACACCTCGGGCTGCGCCGTGGGGTTCAGGTTCGCGTAGCACAGGTCGCCGTTGAGCAGGTGGAACAGCGGCTGGAAGGATTCCACCGCCTCGACCGCGTAGGCACTCTGGCCGTAGGAGAGCACCCAGGCCGTGTTGGGGGTGGCCAGGTCGCCGAAGCTGGTGAAGCGGAACGGGGCCCGGCCCGCGGGGGCGGTGCGGAACGTGGCGCTGAACGGGTCAGCAGCGTTCCCGTCGTTGTCCGCAGTCACCGCGTAGGCGTAGGTGGCGCCGGGCCGCAGCCCGCCAACGCGGGCGTGGTAGGTCCAGACCGTCTCGCCGCTGATCCCGTCGGTGTAGGGGCGGGGCTCGGCTGGGATCACCCGCTGCCCGATCCGCACCCGGGGCCGCCTCGCCTGGCCGGGGGAGGCCCAGGAGACCACGACCCCGGCGGCCGGATTCTCGCTCCAGGTGAGATGGACCTGCTCGGGGGTGCCGTCGCCCGCGACGCGCACCCGGCGCGCCCGTGTCGCCGCCTTCGCCGGGCTGACGGTGGCCGCGAGCAGGCCGGTGCCGCCGGCGCCGGCCAGCACCTGGCGGCGTGACATTGCCAGGGGGGTTTGGGGGGGATCAGGGTTTCGTCCCCCCGGACTAGCACTGTTTTCCGGCACGATGGAAAGCTAGCGCCGGAGAGTGAACGCCGGGTGGCGGGCCGGGATGACCGGCTCCGCCATCCGATGAACTATGCCGACTCGGGGCCTCGGAGCCTCAGATACGCGTCCAGGCCTCGGTGAGCACGGCCCGCAGGATCTGCTCGATCTCGTCGAAGTGCTCCTGACCGCAGATGAGCGGCGGCGCCAGCTGGATGACCGGGTCGCCGCGGTCGTCGGCGCGGCAGACCAGCCCGGCGTCGAACAGCGCCTGGGACAGGAAGCCACGCAGCAGCCGCTCGGACTCGTCGTCGCTGAACGTCTCGCGCGTGAACTTGTCCTTGACCAGCTCGATGCCGTAGAAGTAGCCGGCGCCCCGGACGTCCCCGACGATCGGCAGGTCGTACAGCTTCTCCAGGGTGGAGCGGAACGCGGCCTCGCATCCCCGGACGTTCCCCAGCAGGTCTTCCTTCTCGAAGATGTCCAGGTTGGCCAGGGCCACCGCGCACGACACCGGGTGGCCCGCGAACGTGATGCCGTGCAGGAACGTGGCCGTCCCCGCGTTGAACGGCTCCATCAGCGCGTCGCTGACCAGCATGCCGCCCAGTGGCGAGTAGCCCGACGTCACGCCCTTGGCGAAGGTGATGATGTCCGGCTGGTAGTCGTACCGCTGCGCGCCGAAGTAGTAGCCGAGCCTGCCGAACGCGCAGATCACCTCGTCGGAGACCAGGAGCACGCCGTACTCGTCGCAGATCTCCCTGACCCGCTGGAAGTAGCCGGGCGGCGGCGGGAAGCAGCCACCGGAGTTCTGCACCGGCTCGAGGAAGACCGCGGCCACCGACTGCGGGCCCTCGCGCAGGATGGCCCGCTCGATCTCGTCCGCGGCCCACTGGCCGAAGTCCACCTCGTCCCCGGCCACGAAGTCGGGGGCCCGGTAGAAGTTGGTGTTCGGCACTCTGACGCCGCCGGGCAGCAGCGGCTCGAACGGATGCTTGATGTCTGCCAGGCCGGTAATGGCCAGCGCGCCCATCGACGTGCCGTGGTAGGCGATGTCCCGGCTGAGCACCTTGTACTTGCCCGGCTGGCCGGTCAGCTTGAAGTACTGCTTGGCCAGCTTCCAGGCCGACTCGACCGCCTCCGAGCCGCTGGTGGTGAAGAAGACCCGGTTCAGGTCCCCCGGGGCCATCCCGGCCAGCCGGGCGGCCAGCTCGATGGCCTTCGGGTGCGCGTAGGACCACAGCGGGAAGTACGCGAGCTCGGTCGCCTGCCGCGCCCCGGCCTCGGCGATCTCGGCGCGGCCGTGGCCGACCTGGCTCACGAACAGGCCAGACAGGCCGTCCAGGTAACGCTTGCCGTGCTGGTCGAAGACGTAAGCCCCGGAGCCGCGTACGATCACCGGGACGTCGCTGTCCGCGTAGGCGGACATGCGGGTGAAGTGCAGCCACAGATTGCGCTTGGCGGCGTCCTGTTCGTTGCTGATGGCGTCGGAGGATGTCATCTTGTTCCCCATGAGTAGGTTTGCTTGCGGAGCTTGAGGTATACAAATGTCTCTGTGCTGGTCACGAACGGCACGGCGCGGACCCGGCCTAGGATTTCGAGCAGGTGATCGTCGTCCTCGCAGACGACCTCCGCCAGCACGTCGAACGAGCCGGCGGTGATGACCACGTAGTCGATTTCCTCCATGTCGGCAAGCTGCCCGGCCACCTTCTCCAGGTCGCCGTCGGTCTTGATGGCGATCATGGCCTGCCGCCGGAAGCCCAGCGTCAGCGGATCGGTGACGGCGACGATCTGCATCACCCCGGCGTCCTGGAGGCGCTGCACGCGTTGCCGGACGGCCGCCTCGGACAGCCCCACGGCCTTTCCGATCGCGGCATAGGAACGCCGGCCGTCCTGCTGAAGCTGCTCGATGATCTGCTTAGAGACGTCGTCGGGTACGACACCCCCGGGGTTCTGGGACGGGAGCGTCCTCGGGCTTCGCGCCATACGCCGTCTCCTCTCCCGGACTCGGGCCCTTAGGGTTACTCGACCTACTAGCCAACTGATTTCGTAGGTATAAGTAAACATAGCAACTGAATCACTTGTGAAGATAGTCCAGCTCTGCGAAGCTCGTCGGAGAGGATCATGCGGATGGAGGGCTGAAGATGGCAGACCGCGCGCTGCAGAACTTCGTGAACGGCAAGTATGCCGACGCCACCGACGGACGAACCAGTGACGTAATCGACCCGAGTACCGGCGAGGTGTACGCGCAGGCCCCTGTATCCGGCCGCCAGGACGTGGACGCCGCCATGCGGGCCGCGGCCGCCGCGTTCGAGGGGTGGCGCGACACTACCCCGTCCGAGCGCAGCCTGGCCATGTTCCGGATTGCCGACGCGATGGAGAAGCGCGCCGACGATATCGTCGCGGCGGAGACGCGCAACACCGGCAAACCGGTCGCGCTGACGACCTCAGAGGAGATCCCGCCCGCGGTGGACCAGATCAGGTTCTTCGCCGGCGCCGCCCGGGTGCTCGAGGGCCGCAGCGCGGGCGAGTACATGAAGGACCACACCTCGATGATCCGGCGGGAGCCGATCGGCGTGTGCGCGCAGGTAACCCCGTGGAACTACCCGATGATGATGGCGGTCTGGAAGTTCGGGCCGGCCATCGCGGCAGGCAACACGGTCGTGCTCAAGCCCTCCGACACCACGCCGGTCTCCACCCTGCTGCTGGCCGAGATCGCGGCCGAGTTCCTGCCGCCGGGCGTGTTCAACGTGGTCTGCGGTGACCGCGACACCGGCCGCGAGCTCGTCTCGCACGCCACGCCGAGCATGGTGTCCATCACCGGTTCGGTGCGGGCCGGCATGGAGGTCGCCCGCACGGCCGCCGACGACCTGAAGCGGGTGCACCTCGAGCTGGGCGGAAAGGCGCCGGTCGTCGTGTTCGACGACGCCGACGTGGCGTCCACCGCTGAGGGCATCGCCGGGGCCGGCTACTTCAACGCCGGGCAGGACTGCACCGCCGCGACCCGGGTGCTGGCCGGGCCGGGTATCGCCGCCGACCTGACCGCGGCGCTGGCCGAGCAGGCCGGCAACACCACCACCGGCGGGCTCGACGTGCCGGACGCCTACTTCGGCCCGCTGAACAACCCGAACCAGCTGGCCCGGGTCGAGGGCATGATCGGGCGCACGCCGTCGCACGCCGAGGTCGTGGCCGGCGGCCACCGGGTGGGGCAGCGCGGCTACCTGTACGCCCCCACCGTCGTATCCGGGCTGCAGCAGGACGACGAGATGATCCAGGACGAGATCTTCGGCCCGGTCATCACCGTGCAGCGGTTCGCCGACGAGGACGAGGCGGTCCGCTGGGCCAACGGCGTCAAGTACGGCCTGGCCTCGAGCGTCTGGACCAGGGACCACGGCCGCGCCATGCGGATGGCCAAGCGCCTGGACTTCGGCGCGGTGTGGATCAACACCCACATCCCGATCGTGGCCGAGATGCCGCACGGTGGCTTCAAGCACTCCGGCTACGGCAAGGACCTGTCCATGTACGGCTTCGAGGACTACACCCGCATCAAGCACGTCATGAGCTACATCGGCAGCTGACGTAACACCCGTCGGGCTTAGCTCTTGTCCGGGCGGCGCCAGACGTCGCGCTCGTGCATCAGCTCGATCTGCCGGTCGATGACCTCGCGGCGGTACTCCGCGTGCGTGTACGGGGCCCGGTCCAGGTAGAGGTTCTTCGGGTAGATCGGCTCCTCGTAGATGACCTGGTACTGCTCGGTGGTCAGGTCCTTGATCCAGTTGTCCCATTGCGCGCCGGCCCGGAACTTGCGCAGCGCCTCGATGTCGATGGTCCCGGCCACCCAGGACGACCCCGCGCTGTAGTCGTGCCGCCCGACGATCTGCCCCCGGTAATCGATAACCGCCGAGCCGCCGCCGAACGTGTCGATCGGCACGTCGGAATCCGTGTGCAGGTAGTAGGTGCCGACGTTGCAGGCGACCAGGTAGAAGTTGTTGTCGAGCGCCCGGGCCCGGTTCTGCACCTCGAAAAGCCCGTTGCCCACGTGCGGGTGCGGGTACGGGCCCCGGTAGACCACCTCGGCACCATTCATGGCCAGGCCGCGGGCGTTCTCCGGGTACGAGCCCTCGTTGGCCATCAGGAAGCCGAGCCGGCCGATCTCGGTGTCGGCCACCGGATAGAACGCGTCCAGGTTGCGGCCGTACAGTTCGATCCACCGGTCCCACACGTTGTGCGGCGTCACCGAATGCTCGACCGGCAGCAGCGGGACCACCTTGTGGTGCCGCAGGATGACCTCGCCCTCGGGGCTGAGCACGAACCCGACGTTGAAGAACCGGCCGGGGAATTCGGGGTGGCGCGCCTTGGCCTGCCCCATCACGAACGCGTCCCACTGGCGTGCCAGTGCGCCCAGCGCGTCCGTCTCCTGGCCGGGTATGTCGATCGCGCACTCCCGCGCGAACGTCTCGTGGTCCAGGTCGAGCACCTCGTCGTTGAAGCCCTGCAGCGCTCCCTCAGGGATGGCGATCAGCCGCACCGGCAGGTCCAGGCTGGACAGCCACGAGGCCGCCTTGATCAGGTGCGAGATGTGCTCGATGTTGACGCGGATCTCGTCGCGGTTGCGGATGCCCCGCATGGTGGGCACCAGGCCGATGGCCTGGTAAGGCTCGATCATGACCGTCCTCCGGCACTATGTCCCTTGTGGTTAGCCCGATGCCTGCTGCCGGGCCTCGGCTTGCTGCTTGATGGCCTCGTTGATGGCCACAAAGGTGTCCTGGATGCGGCCGATCACCTGGGTAATGGCGCGGCCGCGGCCGCCGCCGAGTCCCCGGTAGGTCCCGGTCTGCACCAGCAAGGTGCCGCCAGCGGTCGGGCTCAGGCGGAATGTGCGCTTGCTTATCGTCACCCCGCCCAGCCTCGACACCCACCGCAGTTCGGTACCCGGGTCAGCGGTCAGCACCTTGACCTTGGCGATCATGTTGCGGCCGCTTGTCGGGTGGGCGGTCGTGATGGTGAGCGTGCTTCCGGCGGCCAGTGGCCCCGTCACCCCTACGTACGCCGGGTGCCACTTCGAATAGCTGGCCAGGTCGGCCAGCACCGCCCACACGGTCTCCGGTGTGGCGGCGATCTCGATCGTCGTCGATACCTCGTAAGCCATCGCGGTCGGCCTCCTGCCGGGATCATACGACGCCGCTACCGGCCCCGACCGGGCTAATCACCGTGACGACCGGATGACACCTGCGCCCGGAGATGCCCGAATATGACGAAATGCTTACGTGGGGGGACATTTTTCGATCCATATCTGCATTCGCCCCGTTCCTCTGGGTAGGAACAGGCCGAGCCAAGACCCCATCGGCCCGGTGCCCGGCGGAACCCTGCGCCGCCGGGCACCCTCCTTTCCCGGGCCGGTTCCCAGCTGCCGGCCCCAGGTCAAGCGGGCTCAGCTTGGTACCGAACGAACCGGGGTAGCAGCCCGGCTACCAGCACCACGGCGCCCACGCGGAACAATCCGCCGGAGACGAGCGAGAACCTCGTGCTGACCAGGCTCGCCCGCGCTAGACTCGCCCGCGCTAGATGAGTGATTCTTGATCGGGTTGCAGGCCCGGGCCGTGTTTGCCGGGGTGCCCGGTGCGGATGGTCGCGGTGAGGCAGGCAGCGGCGAAAGATCCGGGTGGATCGGGGCTCCCGGGTGGTTTTTGTGCACTAGTGAGCCCGGGCCCCCAAAATCACCCGCAAGCCCGAATCCACCCCGTAAGAAGTCGCGATCATCGTACTGGCGAGCGAAAAGGCGTGCGGGAGAGGCTGACGGGGCTGATGTAGCCCTCATCCGCGGCCCGGACGGGGGTGATCCGCGCCACCCGGCCGGAGGCTGTTCAGGCCGTGAGCCGCACCTCGGCACACCGCACTCACCTGAATCAGGAATCACTCATCTAGGTGACGTTCAGCAGGACGATGCCCGCCGCTACCAGCACGGTTGCGGCGATCCGGGTACGTCCGAAAGGCTCGCGGAAGATCAGCGTGCCGATGATCGCGCCGAAGATCACGCTCGTCTCGCGGAGCGCGGCGATCGGGGCCAGCGCACCCCGGGTCTGGGCCCACAGCACCAGGCCGTAGGCGAGCACGCTCAGTGCCCCGGCGGCCAGGCCGGCCAGCAGGATCCGCTTCGGCTGCTTCAGCAGCACGTCGCGCCGCCGGATAACAGCGAACATCGGCACGCACAGGCTTTCCAGCACCATCAGCCAGCCGATGTAGCCGACCGGGCTGCCCGACAGCCGCACGCCCACGCCGTCCACGGTGGTGTAGGCGGCGATGGTCAACCCGGTACCCACGGCGGCCAGGAAGGCCGCACGCCCCGGTCGGCGGCCGGCGAGCACGAGCGTGGCCAGCCCGACCGAGACCACGAGCACCCCGGCGATCTGCGGCGGTGCCAGGTGCTCGTGGATGAAGATCGCCGCCAGGATGCTGACGACTAGCGGTGAGGTGCCCCGGGCCAGCGGGTAGACCTGGCCGAACTCGCCCAGCCGGTAGCACTGCATCAGCAGCAGGTTGTAGAAGATGTGGATCGCGACCGAGCCGAGCAGGTACGGCCAGCAGCCCGCGCGGGGCATGGTCGCCAAGATGACGAGCGGGATCCCGACCGCTATGCCGCCCACGCCGATCAGCGCGAAGGCGAGCGTCTGGTCCTTAATGCCATGCGCGATCGCGTTCCAGACGGCGTGCGTGACAGCGGCGGCGATAACCGCGAAGGTGACACTGAGCGAGAGGGTGGTCGACGGGTCCAACGGGGCTCCCCAGGCAGGCTGAACAGGAGCCCTCAGGGCTTCTATCCCGTCAGGTGTTCCCCGGCTTCCCGCGCTGCGCCCTGCTGGCTAGGTCAGGGCTGGCTAGGTCAGGGCTGGCTAGGTCAGGGTCAGCGCGTTCCATCGGGTCGCGGCGTCGCTCGGTCCAGACCCGGCCGCCCTGATTGTCGTGTCTCCTGGCGGACGGTCGGCGGAACCCTAGACGCAACCACGTGCTAACCCCAGCTTAACCTTTCTGGGGCTGCCGGGCGTGACCTTGCCTGCCGGTGATCTCGCCGGTCTCGTATTCCAGCTGGATCCGCAGCAGCAGCGTGACCCAGGTCCGGTAGGGCCGCCAGTTCTCGCTGATCCGCTGGACCTGCTCGGGGGTGGCCGGGCCGGGCAGGCCGTAGGCGAGCGCGATCGCGCGGGCCAGCCGCGGCTCCGCGTTCGGCACGGCGTCCGGGGCGTTCGCGCCGCGCAGCAGGGTCAGCCCGGCGGAGAAGTCCCCGATCCCTGGCAGCTTCTTCAGGTCCGCCAGGGCCTCCTCGACCGGCATGGCGCGCAGCCGGGCGGCGTCGAGCTGGCCGTCGAGGGCGGCCTGGGCCAGCGACCTGAGCCACTCCGGCTTGCGCCCGGCCAGGCCGGGGAACGTGTCCAGCGTCGCCAGCCGCTGCGGCGACGGGAAAGCGTGCACCACCCGGCCGCCGAAGCTGACTGGCTCGCCGAGCCGCTCGGCCATCCGCGCCTTGATCGCCGCCGCCTGGGTGATGCGGATGCGGTGCCCGATGATGGTCCAGGCCGCAGCCTCGTAGGGGGACCAGAACCCGACCGGGCGCAGGCCCAGGTACCGCCGCTGGACCTCGCCCGCCACCGGGTCCCGCTCACCCACCTCAGGGAAGCCCGAGCCGTCCACGTCGAGCGAGAGGATCCGCTCCACCTGCGGCCGCACCTCCGCGACCAGGCCGGCGCCCGGCCGGGCCGGGCTGACGATCTCGGCGTCCACCATCTCCCCGGTCTGGCTCACCCGGACGCCGACGGTGCGCCAGCTACCCTCCGCCGGGAACGCCAGCTCCAGCACCCCGTCCGGCGTGCTCGAATACCACGCGGGCGTGAACCCCTCGAGGAACCTGATGCTGGCCGCCAGCGAGAACGGCCCCCGGGGAACCAGAGTGAACGTCTCCATGCCCCTCATCACACCACGCCCCACCGACATTTCCGCTGGTACTCGAGATAGCACGGCTGGCGGCCGAAGCGGCCCGGGCGCTGGGCTGCGACGGCGGGCTCGGGGCCGCCGAGACGGTGCTCCGCGCCGGGCTGCTGAAGCTCGGCGGCAGCATGCTGGGGCAGCTGCTGTCCGCCGACCCCGGCCAGCGCGGCCCGCGGCTGCCCTGCGGCCTGGGCCACGAAGCGGAATTCACCGATTACCGGGATAAGGTCATCGGCACCGTCCTCGGCCCGGTCACACTGCGCCGTGCCTGGTATCACTGCGCGGAATGCAAGCACGGGTTCGCGCCGCGCGATGCCGAGCTCGGCGTCGGGGGCACGTCCTTGTCCCCGGGCCTGGCCGCGATGAACGACATCGCCGCAGTGGCCGGGCCGTTCGCGAAGGCGGCCGGGCTGCTGGAAAACCTGGCTGGGGTCTCGCTGACTGTCAAGCGCGTCGAGCGCGCCGCCGAGGCCAGCGGCGCCGCGCAGTCCGCTGCAGTCCGCGAGCGGTCCGCGGCGATCGCCGGCCGGAAGGTGGTGCCGCTGCCGCCGTCCCCGTGCCCGGACATGCTCTACGGCGCGATCGACGGCACCGGCGTGACCATGACCGCGAAAGAAACCGCCGGGCGCCAAGGCAAGGGCGAGGACGGGCGGGCCCGCACCCGCGAGGTCAAGCTCGCCGTGTTCTTCACCCAGGACGAGATCGACGACGATGGCTACCCGGTGCGGGACCCCGGCTCGGCCAGCTACATCGCCACCTTCGAGCCCGCGTCCGTGTTCGGCGCCATGGTGAAAGCAGAAGGCATCCGCCGCGGCGCCGATCACGTCCGCCAGCTCACCATCCTTGGTGACGGCGCTGCCTGGATCTGGGGCATCGCCGCGGATAAGTTCCCCGAGGCCACGCAGATCGTGGACCTGTTCCACGCCCGCGAGCACCTGAACAGCCTTGCCCGCAGCCTGGAGTTCATGCTTCTCGGCCGCAAGGACCAATGGCTCGCCGCCCGCCTGGAAGACCTGGACTACGGCGACATCGACGGTCGAGACAAAATTGACGACTCGGCGCAAGGTACGACATATGGCCTCGCGGACCCACCCTCGCGGACCTCCCGTGTCCGCGCCCCTCCTCAAGCCCGCCCTAAAATTCGGACAAAAGCCGCAAAATTCGCAGCTCCAGATTCAACGAGAGTGATTCTCTACCGGATAGATCCGGTAGAGAATCACTCTCTACCGGATGGGGCGGCCCCTAGGAGGCGCCGCCGTGGTGCTGGTGAGGCTGACGTAAAGAGTGCGCAGATCCTCGATGGCCTTGGCCGTCGATTTCCGGCGCCACGCCCCGCGGTGAGGCCGGGCGGGACCCGGGTGGCGCTTGGCTGGCGCCAGCGCCGGCCCGGTTGACACCCAACGTCGCTGTGGCCTACGCTCAAACCCGGTCATATATGAGATGCGATACATGATGTCTACCCCACACGTCCCTTCCGCTCGATCCGCCGCTTCCATTCCCGCCGCAGCCGCAGCCGCAGCCGCTCCCATTCCCGCCGCAGCCGCAGCCGGGGTCGGGGTCGGGGTCGGGGTCGGCGCGGGCGCAGCCGGGGTCGGCGCGGGCGCGGGCGCGGTTCCGGCGTTCCTGACCGGCGCGGCCGGCGCGCTCCCGTCCCGTACGGTCGCCGTGCTCGAGGCGATCAAGCACGCGATCCTGGCCGGCGAGCTCAAGCCCGGCCAGTCGCTGGTCGAGACCGACCTGGCCGAAGTGCTCGGCGTGTCCAAGACCCCGGTGCGCGAGGCGCTCAAAACCCTGGCCGGAGCCGGGCTTGTGATCATGAACCCGTACAAGGGTGCAGCCGTCCGCGTCGTCGACGACGAACAGGCCCGGCACGTGTACGACGCCCGGCTGCTGATCGAGCCCGAGGCACTGGCCCGCGCGGTGACCAGCGGGCACGACTGGCTACCCGCGCACCAGGCCCTCCACCGCGCCGACCACGCCGCGGATCAGGCCGAACGCAGCCTGGCCAATCGCGATTTCCACCGCGAGCTCTACGCCGGCTGCGGCAACCCGCTCCTTATCAAAATGCTCGACGACCTGCGCGACCAGACCGCCCTGGTCAGCGCGGCCGCGTGGCGCCAGGAGCCGGACTGGCTCAGCACCCCGAGCTGGGAGCACGAGGCGGCCGAGCACCGGGCCGTGCTCCGGGCCGCCGAGGACGGTGACGCCGAGGGGGCGGCCGCCCTGCTCCGCGGCCACATCACGTCTTTCGTCGCCCGCAACTTCCCGGAACCACAGGAGAACCAGAACACATGAGTCTCACCCCGGCCGTCGCGGAGACCCTGCGGCACGCCCTCGCCACGGTGGTCGTCGTCCCGGTCACCCCGCTGCTCGCCGACGGGAACCCCGACTGGGCGGCGTACGCCAGGCTGACCAGGCGCATGATCGACGGCGGGATCACGGTCATCACCCCGAACGGCAACACCGGCGAGTTCTACGCGCTCAGCCAGGCCGAGGCCAGGCAGGTGATCGAGACGGCGGCGGCCGCCAGCGCCGGGCGAGCCGAGCTGCTGGCCGGGGTCGGCCACGACATCGCCACCGCCATCGAGGCGGCCGGGCACGCCAGGGACCACGGTGCCCGCATGGTCATGATCCACCAGCCGGTGCACCCTTACATGTCCAGGGAAGGCTGGATCGACTATCACGCCGCCATCGCCAACGCGGTCCCCGACCTGGGGGTGGTCCTGTATATCAGGAACGAGCGCATCACCGGCGCGAACATCGCGGAGCTCGCCGGCCGGGCGCCGAACGTCATCGGCGTCAAGTACGGCATCCGCGACGCCAGCACGTTCGCCGCGGTGGCCAGGGACGCCGGGATCGACCGGTTTACCTGGCTGGCCGGCGCGGCCGAGCTGACCGCGCCCGCCTACTGGGCGTGCGGCGCGCACGGGTTCACCTCGGGCCTGGCCAACGTCAGCCCCGCCCTGCCGCTGGCCATGCTCGACGCGCTGCGCGGCAACGACTTCGGCGCCGCGATGAAGGTGTGGGACAGGGCACGCCGGTTCGAGGAGCTCCGGCTGGCCGACGCGAGCGCCGACAACGTGAGCGTAGTCAAGGAGGCGCTGGCCCAGCTCGGCCTGTGCCGCGCCGACGTCCGGCCGCCCAGCCGCCTGCTGCCGGCCGATGTCAAGGACGAGATCCGCGCCATCCTGACCGACTGGGGCCTGGCATGACGAAGAAGCCGGAGGAGCTGCGCAGCTATCGCTGGTTCGGCGGCGAGCGCACGTCGGGCCTGCGGGCGTTCGGCCACCGGTCCAGGATGCGCCAGCTCGGCGTGGAGGCCGAGGAGCACCTGGGCAAGCCGCTCATCGTCATCCTGAACACCTGGTCCGAAATCAACCCGTGCCACATGCACCTGCGCCAGCGGGCCGAGCAGGTCAAGCGGGGCGTGCTCGAGGCGGGCGGCTTCCCGGTCGAGATGCCGGTGGCCACGCTCAGCGAGACGTTCCAGAAGCCGACCCCGATGATGTACCGCAACCTGCTGGCGATGGAGGCCGAGGAACTGCTCCGCTCCTACCCGGCCGACGGCGCGGTACTCATGGGCGGCTGCGACAAGACCACGCCGGCCCTGCTGATGGGCGCGGCCAGCGCGAACATCCCGGCCATCTACGTGACCGCCGGGCCGATGCTGCCCGGCAACTTCCGCGGCCAGCCGGTGGGCAGCGGCACCGACGTGTGGAAGTTCTGGGACGACGCGCGGGCCGGGCTCATCGGCGACTGCGAGCTGGCCGAACTCGAGTGCGGCATCGCCCGGTCGCCGGGCCACTGCATGACGATGGGCACCGCCTCCACCATGACCTCGGCCGCCGAGGCCCTCGGCATGACCCTGCCCGGAATGGCTTCTATCCCCGCGGTCGACTCGGCGCACTACCGGATGGCGGCCGCCAGCGGCCGCCGGATCGTCGGCATGGTCTGGGAAGACCTCACCCCGGCCAGGATCCTCACCCGGGAGGCGTTCGAGGACGCGGTGGCCACCGTGCTCGCGCTCGGCGGCTCCACCAACGCGTTCATTCACCTGATCGCGATGGCCGGACGGGCCGGGGTAGACCTGACCCTGGACGATTTCGACGCGATCGCCCGCCGGGTACCGTGGCTGGCCAACATCAGGCCGAGCGGGCAGTACCTGATGGAGGACTTCTACTTCGCCGGGGGCCTGCCCGCCCTGCTGGGCCAGCTGGCCACGGTGCCAGGGGCGCTGCACCCGGAGCGGGTGACCGTCACCGGCCGCCCGTTCGGCGATCAGATTTCCGGGGTCCCCGTGTACGACCCCGACGTGATCCGCACGCCGGATACCGCGCTGGCCGCCGAGGGCGGGGTGGCGGTGCTGCGCGGCAACCTGGCCCCCGACGGCGCGGTCATCAAGCACATCGCGGCCGAACCGCGGCTGATCAAGCACACAGGTCCCGCCGTCGTCTTCGACTCCTACTCCGACCTGACCGAACGTATCAACGACCCGGCCCTGAACATCACGGCCGACTCGGTCCTGGTGCTGCGCAACGCGGGCCCCAAGGGCGGCCCCGGCATGCCCGAGTACGGCATGCTGCCCATCCCCGATTACCTGCTGGCCCAGGGCGTCCGGGACATGGTGCGAATCTCCGACGCCCGGATGAGCGGCACCAGCTACGGTGCCTGCGTCCTGCACGTGGCGCCCGAGGCGTTCACCGGCGGCCCGCTCGCCCTGGTCCAGACGGGGGACCTGATCTCGCTGGACGTGGCGGCCCGCGAACTGACCCTCAATATCTCCGAACGGGACTTGGTGACTCGACAGGAACAGTGGCGGCCTCCCGAGCCGAAGTTCGAGCGGGGTTACGGCGCCCTGTACACCGAGCACATCACCCAGGCCAACGAGGGGTGCGACTTCGGCTTCCTGGCCAGGCGCGGTCGCAACCCCGAGCCCGATCCGAAGTAATCCGCCCCCCTCACCCCCCGGAGGACAAGGATGTCTCACGAGATCGACCGCCGTTCCCTGCTGCGCCTCGGGGTCATAGGCCTCGGCGCGCCCGTGCTAGCCTCGGGCGCCGCGGCACCCGCGCTCGCCAGCACCTCCCGTCCCTCTGGCACCTCCCGGTCGGCCGCGGACCTGGCCGCCGACCGGATCGTGGCCTCGGGCCGGCGGCGGGCACGTGGTGGTGCCGTCCGGCACCTTCCTGACCGGCGCCATCCACCTGCTCTCTCACGTCGACCTGCACGTCGAGGCCGGCGCCACCATCTTGTTCAGCCAGGACCCCAGCGACTTCCTGCCGGTCGTCTTCACCCGCTGGCAGGGAGTCGAGCTGATGAACTACTCGCCGTTCATCTACTCCTACGGGCAGCGCAATATCGCGGTCACCGGTCAGGGCACGCTGAACGGCCAGGCCGACGCGAACCACTGGTGGAACTGGAAGAACCTGGAGACCCCGGACTTCAACGCGCTCGAGGCGATGGCGGACGCGGGCACGCCGGTGTCCCAGCGGGTCTTCGGCAGCGGGCACTTCCTGCCGCCGCAGATGATCCAGCCCTTCCTGACCGACACCGTGCTGCTCGAGGGCGTGACCGTCATCAGCAGCCCGTTCTGGCACCTGAACCCGAACCTGTGCCGCAACGTGACGATCGACGGGCTGACGATCAGCTCGTCCGGCCCGAACACCGACGGCTGCGACCCCGAGTCCTGCGACGGCGTAGTCGTGCAGAACGTCACCTACGACACCGGTGACGACTGCATGGCCATCAAGTCCGGCCGCGACTCCGACGGCCGCCGGGTCAACGTGCCCTGCCAGAACGTGGTCATCCAGAACTGCGACTTCGCCGACGGGCACGGCGGCATCACCATCGGCAGCGAGATGACCGGCGGCGTGAAGAACGTCTACGCCCGCGACCTGACCATGAACAGCGCGAACCTGCAGGCCGGGCACCGGATCAAGACGAACACCCTGCGCGGCGGCTACGTCCTCAACACCAACGTCTACCGGGTCAAGGCGGGCACCGTCGGCGGACCGCTGCTGCTGATCCAGGGCACCTACAACAACCAGACCGGCGACTTCCCGCCGGACGTTACCAACATCAACCTGACCGACTGGACGGTGGACACCTGCGCGGGCATCTGGTCGATCACCGGCGCGTCGGCCAGCGACCCGGTCGGCACCGCGACGCTGGATGGCCTCACCATCGGCACGTCGACCGCGGCCAACTCCGCGGTTAACATCTCGAAGCTGGTGGTAGAGGATGTCACGGTAGGCGGCAATCCAGTGACCTCGTAACGCAGGAGACCTTAATGATTCAGGGGTTTGACCCGCGCACCGGCGAGCCGGTCGGGGAGCCGGTGGCCGAGACGACCGACGCGGAGGTGGACGCGGCCGTCGCGGCGGCGGTGGCAGCGGGCCCGGCGTGGGCCGCGTTTCCGCGGCGGGCCGAGGCGCTGGAGCAGGTGGCCGACGCGCTCGACGCCCGCGCGGGCGAGCTCGCGGCGATCGCCGACACCGAGACCGCGCTCGGCGGTGAACGGCTCACCGGCGAGGTGGCCCGCACCACCGGCCAGCTGCGCCTGTTCGCGGCGGTGCTGCGGGACGGCGGCTACGACGACGCAGTCATCACCCAGGGCGTCACCCCGGCTCAGGGCGTGGTACCGGATCTGCGCCGGATCGACCGGCCGGTTGGTCCGGTGGCCGTGTTCGCGGCGTCGAACTTCCCGTTCGCCTTCTCCGTGGCCGGCGGCGACACCGCCTCGGCGCTGGCCGCGGGCTGCCCGGTGGTGGTGAAGGCGCACGAGGGGCACCCGGTCACCTCGGATGTGACCGCGCAGATCGTGGCCGGGGCGCTGACGTCCGCCGGGGCCCCGGCGGGGACGTTCGGCCTGATCCACGGCGTGCAGGCCGGGCTGAGGCTGCTCCGGCATCCGGCCATCGCCGCGGCCGGGTTCACCGGGTCGACCGGCGGCGGCCTGGCCCTGGCCAAGATCGCGGCCGAGCGCCAGGTCCCCATCCCGTTCTACGGCGAGCTCGGCTCGGTCAACCCGTCGGTGGTGCTGCCGGGCGCGGCGTTCTCCCGCCCGGCCGCGATCGCCACCGGGTACACCGGCTCGCTGACGCTCGGCACCGGCCAGTTCTGCACCAACCCCGGCCTGCTGTTCGTTCCCGAGGACGTGGGCCTGCTGTCCGCGATCGGCGAGGCGGTCGGCGCCTCGGCCGGAGGGGCGATGCTGACCGGCCGGATCTTCGCCGGCTTCCAGGACGCCGTGGCCGAAGCCGCGGAGCACCCCGGCGTCACCGAACTGGCCGCCGGGCAGCCAGGTCCCGGCCCGTGGGGCGCCACGCCGCGGGTGTTCCAGCTGACGCTGAAGGAGTTCGCCGACGACATCGCGGTGCTGTCCCGGGAGCGGTTCGGCCCTGCCGGGCTGGTCATTACCTACCCGTCGGTCGAGGACTTGCTTCCGGTCCTGGCCGCGCTGGCCGGCAACCTGGTCGGCACGGTGCACGTCGACACCGGATCCCCGGAAGACGTGGATCTGGCCCGCCAGCTGGTCGCGGTGCTCGAGCACGTCGCGGGCCGGGTCGTCTGCAACGGCTGGCCGACCGGTGTCGCGGTGGTGGCCGCGCAGCACCACGGCGGCCCGTGGCCGGCCACCACGGTGCCGGCCTACACCTCAGTCGGCACGGCCGCGATCCGCCGCTGGCTGGTCCCCGTGGCGTACCAGGATTTCCCGCCCGAGCTACTGCCCCTAGGGCTTCGCTGACGCCCTGGACCTGGCTTCGGCGAGATCGATGCCGTGCAGGCGGAGCAGGTTCTCGCCGAGGATCTTGCGCTTGGCCTGGTCGGTGAGCTGCGGGTAGCCGTAGCCGGCGCACAGGTCCTCGGGGATCTCGAAGTCCATGAACGCGCGCAACGCCCACTGCGGGTGGAACAGCGGGGCCTCCGAGCCGTAGATGATCTTGTCCTCGCCGCACCAGAACAGCAGCTTGCCCATGATCTCGGCGAACATCCGCGGCGACCGGACCACGAAGTTGACGGTGGCCGCGATCGACGCGTACAGGTTCGGGTACCTGATCAGCTGCCAGCAGGTCTCGTCGATGAACGGCAGCCCGACGTGGAAGATGACGAAGTTGATGTCGGGGAAGTTGGCCGCGGCCCCGTCCATGTCCCAGGTCTGGGTGTGCTCGATCGGCTGCGGGCCGAGCGGCACGCCCTTGTGCACGCCGATCAGGTTCACGCCGAGTTCCTGGGCCTTCTCGAAGATGGGGAAGGCGATGTTCGGGTCGTCCATCCGCCACGGGTACGGCGTCCCGTAGTCGTAACGGACGTTGTAGAACTTGAACGCGCGCGCGTTGAACTCGCCGACCTGACGTTCCATCAGATCCAGCGCCTTGCGTCCCTCCAGCGGGTTGACCGACCCCCAGAAGACCGTCCGGTCCGGGTCGCGGCCGGCCAGGTCGGCGCAGGCCTCCCACGGAGACAGGCCGTCGTGGAACAGGTCGGTCAGCGGCAGCGGCATCGCCACCAGCATGTCGGTGTCGGATTCCTCGTACACCATCTTGCGGATGTCCGACGGCGTCCACTGGCGGAGGAACTCCTCGGGCGGCAGCTTGGGCTGGTCGTCCGGGGTCAGCGCGTTGTGGAACGCGTACAGGTGGTTGTCGAACATCAGGCCGGGGTTGCCGAACGCGTTCTTCGGGTCGAAGTTGAAGACGTGCGCCACGCAGTCGAAGACGAAGGCATCGTCGATCATCGCTACTCCTTAGCGGGCAGGTGGGCGCGGATGTACTCGTCCCGGTCGGCCACGGCCGAGGGCGGGGGGAGGAAGCGCAGGATGTCCCGCGCCCTGGGGGAGAGGCGGTCCGTCGTCCAGGCCTCGTCCCAGACGATCGACACGTCGGCGTCACTGATCCCCGGTGCCCTGAGGATCTGCTCCTTCACCTCGGTGAGCACGCCGGCCGCGAACGGGCACCAGCCCGAGGTCAGCAGCAACTCGACCTTGGCCACCCCGTCTTCCAGCTGGACCGACCGCACCAGGCCCATCTCCAGGACGGAAATGCCCTTCTCCCGGCAGCAGGGATCGTAGACCCCTGCGAGAGCGTCGCGTGCCCACGTTGGCAGCTCGGACATACCATCCATCCTTTGCCCGTATCTCCTGCTGGTCAAGGTGGCTCCCGTTGCTACCGTGGTGCCGTGAGTCCTCAGTTCGCGGTCAACACCGCCGTCACGCGAGATGAACTGCTCGACTTCATCCGGCCACGGCACCACGCCATCGTGATCACCGCCCGGGCCGACGGCCGGCCGCAGGCGTCGCCGGTCACCTGCGGCGTCGACGCCGAGGGCCGGATCGTGGTCGCGACCTACCCGGAACGCGCCAAGACCAGCAATGCCCGGCGTAACGAGCAGGTCAGCGTGCTGGTCTTGTCCGACGACTTCGGCGGGGCCTGGGTGCAGGTCGACGGCACCGCCGAGGTGCTCGACATGCCTGAGGCGGTCGAGCCGCTGGTGGAGTACTTCCGGTCTATCTCCGGCGAGCACCCGGACTGGGACGAGTACCGGCAGGCCATGATGCGCCAGGGCAAGTCGCTGCTACGCGTCACGCCGGTCCGCTGGGGCCCGGTGGCGACCGGAGGCTTCCCGCCCCGGCTGGCCTGAGCGGCACCCGGTACCGGTTGAAATTTCAGGTGCCGGGCCGGTGATGGCAGACTGGCGGCATGACCGGATCAGATCCGAAGGCAGACCTTCACCGTTACCTGCAGGACGCCAGGGAAGCCCTGATGTGGAAGCTCGACGGGCTCACGGAGTACAACATCCGCCGCCCGATGGTGCCCACCGGCACCAACCTGCTAGGACTGATCAAGCACGTGGCCAGCGTGGAGCTCGGGTATTTCGGCGACACCTTCGGGCGCCCGTTCGGCGAGCCGCTGCCGTGGCTGGAGGATGACGCCGAGCCCAACGCGGACATGTGGGCCGCTGCCGACGAATCCCGCGAGCAGATCACTGGCCTGTACCGGCGGGCCTGGGCACATTCCGACGCCACCATCGGCGCGCTCGCGCTGGACGACATCGGCCATGTCCCGTGGTGGCCGGAGAGCCGCAGCGAGGTGACCTTGCACAAGATCCTGGTCCACATGATCGCCGAGACCGACCGGCACGCCGGGCAGGCCGACATCGTCCGGGAACTCATCGACGGCGCGGCCGGCCTGCGCCCGGGCAACGACAACATGGCGCCCGGCGACCAGGCGTGGTGGGAGGCTTACCGGAGCCGGCTTGAGCGCACCGCGCGCGAGGCCGGCCACGGCCCGGCCCGCGAGGCCGGCTAACCCTGCGTGTAGCCGGACAGGGGCAGCGAGGTGGTGCTCGCGAAGGCCTTGCCCGTGGCGTCGAGCCAGCTCAGACGCTCGAGCCGGAGCGAGGTGCCGATGACGAACGCCGCGTACCTCCGGCCGTCCACCACCCGCGGCGTCACCAGCTGGGTGGACCCGTCGGAGGCGGTCGCCCTGAGGCGGGCGGTGCGCGGGCTCACCTGAACCGCGTACCCGGTCGGGGCCTTGAGCCCGATCGGGGGATAGGACAGCGGCATGGCCATGATGGTCTCCGGACCCTCCGGCGTGCTGACGGGGCCGCACACACTCATCTCCGGGTCGCCGGGCGAGCCCGGCGACGTGAACTCATAGCAGTCGCCGGCCACTCCGAATATCAGCTCTATCGACCAGGCTCTCCCTGAGGCGAGCAGCGCCCGCGTCGGCTTGGCGCTGACCGGCCGCACGTGGTTCCACAGGCCGTAGGTCTGCGGGCCGGCCACCCCCGGCGGCTGGATGCTGATCAGCGGCAGCGGGTAGACGGCCGGCCAGTCCGGGGAGCCGCCTTCGGTGCTGCGCTTCGTCTTCGGCCAGTCCGGGCCCGCGTGCTGCGCGGTAAGCCGCGGCGGGTGCTTCAGCCGGTAGGCCAGGCCGACCAGGCGGTAGTGCTGCCCGCAGACCGTGACCTCGATCGCCGCGACGCTTTCCTGGCCGTTGACGAGGAGCCCGTCGATGCCGTCCGGCACCTGCACGAATGCGAAGCCGATGCCTGGTGCGGCAGCGCCGATGGCGACGTCGGCGCCGTCCCCTGGATCGGGGAACAGGAGGTCCGCATCGGTCCCGTTGACGGTGATCGCGGGAATGCACCGGTAGCCGGGATCGGCGATGTCCTGCACGGCGAGCCGCCAGGCGTGCCCGTCGACGGTGCCGCTGGCGAACACGCCATCGGGGCCAGCGATGCCGCTGGCGGGGACTGTGGCCGGAAGCGGCGGCAGCTGCGGGGCCGGCGTCGGCGGCGAGGGGAGCAGGGTGGCCGCGGCGATGATCGCGACGGCGCCCAGGCCACCCGCCACCATCGCGGCGCGCCGCAACCGGATGCCCCGGCCCCGCCGGATGATCGCGTCCACCGGAGCCATCGGCGGCTCGCCCACCAGCTCGGCGGGGCCCTCGACGGCGGTCTCCGGCGGGTCGCCTGGCTGTTCGGCCACGCGGTGCCTGCGGAAACGGCGGTTACTCGTGTTGACCAGGATGCGGCGCAGGTACGCGTCCGGGTCGTCCGCACGGCGTACCCGCCGCCAGGCCACGTACGCCCGGGCCAGGGTGGCCTGGGCGATATCCTCGGCGGCCCACCTGTCTCCGGTCAGGCCGAAGGCCAGCCGGACCAGCCCCGGCCACCGCGACACCACGAAGGCGCTGAAGTCCTCGCCGCCGCCGCTGATGACGTCAGGGTCCACTGCGAACTTATCGACAGGATCGGACACCACCGAGCTCCACATCACCTGCTAAGAGAACCGTAAACCAGCGGACCGTTGCACGCGCGAGCCGTCGCCGCCGGCTGCCGCCCGGCCTTCGGCCGTGATCTGGGCTCATGACACGATGAACTACGGGCACTGACGATGGTGAGGCGGCCATGAGTGACGAGCGTGAGAATCTCAGCTGGCAACGGTTCGGCGAGGCGTCCCGCGAGCTGGCGACGGTCATCGCCGCCGGCGGGTTCGAGCCCGACCTGATACTGTCGATCGCCCGCGGCGGCCTGTTCCTGGCCGGCTCCCTCGGCTACGCGCTCGCGGTCAAGAACCTCTACGTGATGAACGTCGAGTTCTACGACGGCGTCGGTACCACCCTCGACATGCCGGTCATGCTGCCGCCGGTGCCGAGCGCGGTGGACTTCTCGGCCAAGAAGGTGCTCATCGCCGACGACGTGGCCGACACGGGCCGGACGATCGAGCTCGTCCACACCTTCATCAAGGACCAGGTCGACGACGTGCGAACGGCCGTGATCTACGAGAAGTCCCAGTCGGTGATCAAGTGCGACTACGTCTGGCGGCGCACCGACCGGTGGATCAACTTCCCGTGGAGCTGTGAGGATCCCGTCGTCCAGCGGGCCGGGCAGGTCCTCGACGCCTGAGCTCAGTCCTCCCGCAGGCAGTTCACGTAGAGGCGGCGCCGGCCGTCGGCGGGGGCTCGCGTCAGCGGGCCGGTGCAGGCGGCGCAGCCATCCGCGCCGCCTGCACCGCCAGCAGTGCCACGTGCAGCGAGGTGCGTGACTCGGCCGAAGCAAGGTCCGTGCCGAGGATGCGTTCGATCCGCCGGAGCCGCTGGTAGAACGTTGGCCTGGCCAGGTGGGCGTGCTTGGCCGCCTCCGCCTTGTTCCCGCCGGCCGCGAGGTATGCGGCGAGCACGTCGAGCAGGGGCGTGTTCGGCTCGTCGGCAAGCAGCGGGCCCAGTTCCCGCTCGGCGAACGTCTGCACCCGCGGGTCGTCGCGAAGCAGGTGGAGCAGGCCGCGCAGGCGCAGGTCGGCCAGCCGGTAGAACGAGGGCCGGTCCTGGCTGCCTGGAAGCCACTCGCCGGGACGCTCGGCTGCCACGTCGGCGACCTGGCTGGCCTCGAGGAACGAGCGGCGCACATCCCTGATCGAGCCGACCGCGGCGCCGACGCCGATCACCAGGTCGTCCCGGCCGGAGCCGGACCCTCCACTCCGCTCGGCGATCCGCGCCGTCAGGCCAGCCAGGACGCGATCGGGGTCGGCGTGCGGGCTGAGCGAGAGCATCGCCCCGGCGCGGGCGTCGTCTAGCGTGCCGACCAGGGACGGGATCCGCTCGGCGCGGCAGGCCGCGGCGGCCACGTCGGCGATGTCCAGCACTCGCGCGTGGGCCGAGACGCCGAGCGGCCCCGGCGCGCCGGCCGGATCGCGCAGCCTGAGCACCATGGCGACGAGCTGCCGCCCGTCCACCGGTACCCCGAGCGCCCTGGACCGCACCGCCGCCTCGGCCGGGTCGGCGTGCGCCTGGCTGATGATGCCGCTGATCAGCGTCCGGTGGGCCTGCCGGTCCAGGCTCTCCGCGTGCCTGGCGAGCAGGCGGCCGAGGGCCAGCGTGGTCGCCGCCCGTTCTATCAGCACCGTGTCCGTGCCGCCCGGCGGCCCGTCGCAGACCAGGATGACCCGGCCCCAGTCCTCGCCCCGCGCGCCGACCGGCGTGTAGAGCCATCCCGAGGCCTCGTCATACGCCGTCCGCCCCGACGGCGAGACAAGCGCCCGGCTGCGCCGGGCGAAGCTGGCCAGCAGCCGCGCCGGGTCGGCGCTGCCTGACTCGCAGGCCAGCACCCGGTGCGACAAATCGGCCAGGATCACCGGCCGCCCGGCCAGGATCGCGGCCTGCCGGACGATCTCCTCGGCCGAGGCGCCGGACACGGAGAGCTCGGTGAACACCTCGTGCAGCCGCTCGGAGGCGCGCAGGTCCTCGAGCTGAGCATCGATGATCCGGGAGTGCACCGCCTCGGTGATCTCGACGAACGAGACCTCGCGCGCGAAGGCGATCAGCGTCAGCCCGCTGGCCGCCGCCGCCCGCACCAGCACGCCGGGCAGCGCCCCGACGTACCGGCGGCCGAGCTCCACCGCCAGCGCGCTCACCCCCGCGCCGCCGGCGGAAGCCAGGTCGGCGGCGTAGCGGGCCAGCAGCGCAGGTTCGGTCGGCAGCGCGACCCCGGTGGTGAGCACCAGCTCCCCGCCCTGCAGCAGGTGGGCCGCGTCGGCCAGCTCGAGCACGTGGACCCAGCGGACCCGCGCGTCCAGGCCGTCGGAGCCCGCGACCACCTGCGGGCTGCCGCGGCGGATCACGTCGATCAAGAGCAGGTCGGCGACGGTGGGAAGCATGAACAAAGCGTAAGGCCAGACCGCGAGAACCTTACACAATGTCGGTTCACACCAGTCCCCGCGACCGGGAAGACTAGGAACCATGTCTGAGCTTCTCGCCCGCCATCGCGCGGTCATCCCGAACTGGGTCGGTATCTACTACGACGAGCCGATCGAGATCGTCACCGGCAAGGGCTGCCGGGTCACCGACGCCCAGGGCCGCGGCTACCTCGACTTCTTCGCCGGCATCCTCACCAACATGCTCGGCTACGACGTGCCCGAGGTGCGCGACGCGGTCGAGCGGCAGATCGCCAGCGGCGTCGTGCACACCTCGACGCTGTACCTGATCCGCGGCCAGGTCGAGCTCGCGGAGAAGATCGCCAGGCTGTCCGGCATCGAGAACGCCAAGGTGTTCTTCACCAACTCGGGCACCGAGGCCAACGAGACCGCGCTGCTCGCCGCGCTGACGGCGCGCAAGGCCACCGAGGTTCTCGCCCTGCGCGGGAGCTATCACGGCCGGTCGTTCGGCGCTGTCGCGGTGACGGGCAACGCCGCCTGGAAGATGTCAGGCCTCAGTCCGTTCGGCACCCATTACCTGCACGGCGCGGACCGGCAGCTCGCCGCCTACGCCAGCCTCAACGACGCCGACTACATCAAGGCCTGCGTGGACGACCTGCGGGCGCTGCTGTCCGGCGCGATCCACCCCGCCGACGTGGCCTGCCTGCTGGCCGAGCCGGTGCAGGGCGTGGGCGGCTTCACGATGCCGCCGGACGGGCTGCTCGCGGCGTACAAGGAGGTCCTCGACGAGCACGGCATCCTGCTCATCTCCGACGAGGTGCAGACCGGCTGGGGCCGGACCGGCGAGCACTTCTGGGGCATCGACGCGCACGGGATCACCCCGGACGCGATGACGTTCGCCAAGGGCCTGGGCAACGGCTTCGCCATCGGCGGCGTGGTGGCGCGGGGCGACCTGCTCGACGGGATCCGCGGCAACGGCATCTCCACCTTCGGCGGCAACCCGGTCGCGACCGCGGCGGGCAACGCCACCTTGGACTACGTGCTCTCCCATGACCTGCAGCGCAACGCCGCGCTCACCGGAAACCTGATCATCAGCGGGCTCCGGGAGGCCGCACAGCGCCTCGACATCGTCGGCGCGGTGCGCGGCAAGGGCCTGATGTTCGCCGTCAACCTGGTCGACCCGGCCACGAAGCAGCCCAGCCCGCCGCTGGCCAGCCGGATGCTCGAGGCGACGAGGGAACGCGGCCTGCTGATCGGCAAGGGCGGCCTGGTCGGTAACACGCTGCGGATGGCGCCGCCGCTGACGCTGACCGAGGCCGAAGCCAAGGAAGGGCTGAGCATCCTCACCGACGCCCTCACCGCCGTCAGCGAGGAGGCCGCGAAGTGACCAAGCATGCGAGCGACGCGGACCTGCCCGCGGAGAAGCGAGCAATGAAGCACTGTACTCACTGGATCGGCGGCAAGCCCTGGGACGGCGAGGCCGGACGCCACGGGAACATCTATGACCCGGCGACCGGCCAGGTCAGCGGGCAGGTCGACTTCGCCGCCCCGGCCGAGGTCGACGCCGCGGTGGCCGCGGCCTCCGATGCGCTCAGGGACTGGCGGCGCATCTCGCTGGCCAGGCGCGCCTCGGTGCTGTTCGAGTTCCGCGAACTCGTTAAGGCGAACGCGAAGAACCTGGCCCAGCTGATCACCGAGGAGCACGGAAAGGTCGCCTCGGACGCGGCCGGCGAGGTGGCCCGCGGCCTGGAGGTGGTCGAGTTCGCCTGCGGCATCCCGCACCTGCTCAAGGGCGGGTTCTCGGAGAACGTCTCCACCGGTGTGGACTCGTACTCGATCCGGCAGCCGGTCGGCGTGGTCGCGGGCATCACCCCGTTCAACTTCCCGGCCATGGTGCCGATGTGGATGTTCCCGCTCGCCATCGCGTGCGGTAACACATTCATCCTCAAGCCGTCCGAGAAGGATCCGTCGGCCTCCCTGCTGCTGGCCTCGCTGTGGGCCGAGGCCGGGCTGCCGGACGGCGTGTTCAACGTGGTGCACGGCGACAAGGTGGCGGTGGACGCCATCCTGGCCCACCCCGACATCAAGGCGGTCAGCTTCGTCGGCTCCACGCCCATCGCCAGGTACGTCTACGAGAACGGCACCGCGCACGGCAAGCGCGTGCAGGCCCTCGGCGGCGCCAAGAACCACATGGTGGTGCTGCCCGACGCCGATCTCGACCTGGCCGCGGACGCCGCGGTATCAGCCGGCTTCGGCTCGGCGGGCGAACGATGCATGGCGGTCTCCGCGCTGGTCGCGGTCGATCCGATCGGCGACAACCTGGTCAGCAGGATCTCCGAGCGGGTGGCCGGGCTGCGCGTCGGGCCGGGCACCGATGACCGGTCCGAGATGGGACCGCTGGTCACAGGGCCGCACCGGGACAAGGTCGCGTCCTACCTGGACAGCGGCGTCCGCGAGGGCGCCACGCTGGCGGTGGACGGCCGGGTCCACCCGGTTCTCGGCGGATCTTCCGCGGGCTTCTGGCTCGGGCCGAGCGTGCTCGACCACGTCACCGCGGCGATGAGCTGCTACACCGACGAGATCTTCGGGCCGGTGCTGAGCGTGCTGCGCGCCCCGACATACGAGGCGGCCGTGGACCTGGTCAACAACAGCCCGTACGGCAACGGCGTGGCCATCTTCACCAACGACGGGGGAGCGGCGCGCCGGTTCGTATCCGAGGCGGAGATCGGCATGGTCGGCGTGAACGTGCCGATCCCGGTGCCGATGGCGTACTACTCCTTCGGCGGCTGGAAGGCCTCGCTGTTCGGTGACACGCACGTGCACGGCACCGAAGGCGTGCACTTCTACACCCGCGGGAAGGCGGTCACGTCCCGCTGGCTCGACCCGAGCCACGGCGGCATCAACCTCGGCTTCCCGGTCAACACCTAGCACAGATCCGGGCTGGCCAGGGTCTCGTAGCACCCTGACCAGCCCGGACGTCGTGCTGTCAGCGGACGGTCACCCCGTCGGCCACCGGGGCGGGAGCGGCCGGGGTCGCCGGGTTCACCCCGGCGCGCCGGGATCGGCGCGGTTTACTTGGCCAGACCCGGTCGCCGAGCAGGGCCAGGCCAGCCGGCAGCAGCACGCCGCGGACGATGGTGGCGTCGATGAGCACCGCCGCCGCCATGGCCACGCCGAACACCTTGAACTCGATCAGCGACAGCGTGGCGAAGATCGAGAACACCGCCACCATGATCGCCGCGGCGCTGGTCACCACGCCCGCGCTGCTGGCGATTCCGCCGGTGATCGCGTTCGGAGCGGACGCGCCGCCCTGCCGCAGTTCCCTGATCCTGCTCAGGATGAACACGTGGTAGTCCATGCTCAGCCCGAATAGCAGCACGAACATGAACAGCGGCAGCCAGGCCGTGATCCCGCCGTAGGCGGTGAAGCCGAGCGGCCCCTCCAGGTGGCCGTCCTGGAAGATCAGGACCATGAGGCCGTAGGCGGCGCCGACCGAGAGCAGGTTCAGGCCGATGGACAGAGCCGGGATATAGACCGAACGGAACGAGGCCATCAGCAGCAGGAACGCAAGACCCAGCACGAATATGAAGACCCACGGGACGGTCTTAGCCAGTTGCGCGTCGAAGTCGTGGTTCCCCGCGGTGAGCCCGGCCACCGCGTAGCTGATCCCCGGCACCTTCCCCAGCGTGGCGGGCAGGGCGTGGTCGCGCAGCGTGGCCAGCGCGTTGTTCGACGCGGCGTTCGTCCCGCTGCCCGCCAGCGGTACCGACACGACCAGCACCTGGTCGTGCCCGAACATCGCCGTGGTAATGGGCTCGCGGATGGCGCCGTGGGTGGCCGCCACCTGCCCGTGCAGCGCGGCGACGGCCCGGCTGACCTGCTTGCCGCCGAGGTCCTGGCCCGTCACGACCACCTCGGCCGGTACCGGGCCGCCGGGGAAGGCCGTGGAGATGTCGGCCAGGGCGTGCACCGCAGGGACGTTAGGCGGCAGCGAGTGGATACCCGGGTCCTCCAGGTTCAGCCGGAGCGCCGGCGCGGCCAGCGCCAGCAGCGCGATGACGGCCACGCCGCCCCAGGCCAGCGGGCGCCGCACCACGGCGCGGGCCAGCGCACCCCAGAACTTCGACTGCCGGGCGGCGGTGCGCCGCCGGCCGAGGAACGGGATCCGGCCGCGGTCCGTCCACGGGCCGAGCATGGACAAGATCGCCGGCAGGAAGGTCAGCGAGCCGAGCACGGCCACGCCGACCACCAGGATCGTGCCGATGGCCACGCCGGAGAACACGTCGATGCCGGTGAGGAACAGCCCGGCCAGGGCGATCATTACGGTCAGCCCGGACACCAAGATGGCCCGCCCCGAGGTGTGGGCCGCGATCCGCAGCGCCTCCGCGGTGCTGCGTCCCGCCGCGCGTTCCTCGCGCGTGCGGCGCAGGTAGAACAGCGAGTAGTCGATGCCGACCGCCATCCCGACCAGCAGCACGATCGAGGAGGTGGTGCTGTCGACCGGCAGCCAGCGGCCGGGGATGGCGAGCAGCGAGATCGCCGAGATCACCGCGGTGCCGGCCAGCAGCAGCGGGATGCCGGCCGCGATCAGCGCGCCGAACACGACCAGCAGCAGGACCAGCGAGACCGGGATCGAGGTGACCTCGGCCTTCCTGAAGTCATTTCCGGTGACGCTGCCGATCGCCCGGTCCACGCTGGCGCCGCCCGCCTCCTCGACCTTCAGCCCGGGATGGTGCGCCTGGACGGCGGCGACCGCGTTCAGCGCGGGCACGACCGCGGTGTCGTCGTTGCCCGGCTTGCCCGCCACGTTGAAGGTGACCAGTGCCGACCGGCCCCCCTCTGGACCGGTACTGACCAGGCCGGGGCTGGTCAGCGGGGACTCGATGCCGGTGGCGGACCTGGGCAGCGCCCGCAGCGCCGCGACAACCTCACGGACCGCCTGCCGCATCTCCGGGTCGCTGGCGTAGGTCTGGCCCGCCGAACGACCCTGGACAAGCACGCTCTCCGCGTCGGGCTGCTGCACCACGGGCCGGTCGAGGACCCGCTCGGCCCGGCCCGCCTGACCAGGGTCGTAGCTGTTCACATTGCTGGAGCCGAGCTGGTGCCCGACTGCCACCGCCACCACGACCAGCAGCAGCCAGCCGAACACGGCGGTCTTGCGATGACGGGCGGACCAGCCGGCCACTCGTTCCACGATGGGCGCCCGTGCGGGCTGCTTTGTATCCATGGCACCTAAGACTGGGCGACAGCACCCGCGCGGAACCATGGTGCGGGCGGCCCGAACCGGGGTGGGGTTAGCCTCACCGCGATTCAGGGGGTCCGGCTGATGGGCAACCCGACCTGTCATGTCATAGCGTCGGAATCATGTTCCTCGTCCGCGATCTGGTGTCGCCGCGCACCTGGCTCGCCATGACCAGCCACCTGGCCGGCCTGGTCATCGGGTTCGCGGTCATCTTCGTCTTCACCTTCGGCCTCGGGTTCGGCTTCAGCCTGGTGGTGATCGCGCTGGTCGGCCTGCCGGTCCTGGGCGTGACGCTGCGGTTCGCCGACTGGTTCGCCACGGCCGAGCGGGCCAGGTTCGAATTCATGCTCGGGGTGCGAATCCCGGCCTGGCCCGCTGGGAGCTCTTCGGAGCGGGCCGGGTACCGGTGGGGCATCGTGCCGCGCTGGCGGATGTTCACCGAGCGGGCGACCTGGAGCGAAATCGGCTACGGGCTGCTGCGGCTGCCAGTCAGCGCGGTTGCCGCGACGGTCAGCGTCGCGGCCTGGGCCGCGGGCCTGGTCATGCTGACGCTGCCGCTGTACAACTCGTCGCTGCCCAGCGGCGGCGCCAAGATCGGCGACATCGTGCTGCGCGGCACGCCCACGATGGCCGCCGTGGCGGTCACCGGCCTGCTGGTGCTACTGGCCGCGGCGCAGCTGACCCGCGGGCTGGCGGTCGCGGACGCGGCGATGTCCCGTCGGCTGCTCGGCCCGCGCCGCGACCTGGCCGCCCGGGTGATCGAGCTGGAGACCAGCCGGGAGCGGGTGGTGGACGCGGCCGGGGCGGAGCGGCGGCGGATGGAGCGTGACCTGCACGACGGCGCGCAGCAGCGGCTGGTCGCGCTGGCCATGGACCTCGGCCGGGCTAAGGCGAAGTTCGCCGACGACCCCGACGCCGCCAGGGTCCTGGTCGACCAGGCGCATGCCCAGGCCAAGGAGGCCCTCACCGAGCTGCGCAACCTGGTCCGCGGCGTGCACCCGCCGGTGCTCACCGAGCGCGGCCTGGACGCGGCCCTGTCCGGCCTGGCCGCGCTGTGCCCGATCCCGGTGGACGTGCACGTCGACGTGCCGGTGCGGCCGAAGTCCGCGGTGGAGGCGGTCGCCTACTTCATGGTGGCCGAGGCGCTCACCAACGTCGCCAAGTACTCCCGGGCCAGCCAGGCGAAGGTCGTGGTCGAAGGCCATGGCTACCCGGGCACGCTGACCGTCATGATCAGTGACGACGGAATCGGCGGGGCAGACGCTCATGGCCCGGGTCTTTCCGGACTCGCGGACCGGGTGTCCGGGGTGGACGGGCGGCTCTCGGTGGAGTCACCATCCGGCGGCCCGACGATCATCGCGGCGGAACTGCCATGCGGGTAGTGATCGCGGAGGACTCCGTGCTGCTGCGGGAGGGGCTGACCCGGCTGCTCACCGAGGCCGGGCACGAGGTGGCCGCGGCCGAGGGCGACGGGGAGAAGTTCCTGCGCGCGGTGGCCGCGCACACCCCGGACGCGGTCGTGGTCGACGTCCGGATGCCGCCCACCTTCACCGACGAGGGGCTGCGTGCGGCCCTGGTCGTCCGGGATCGCTGGCCGGACGTCGGCGTGCTCGTCCTGTCCCAGTGGGTGGAGGAGCAGTACGCCACCGAGCTGATCTCCGGGCGCCCGCACGGAGTCGGCTACCTCCTCAAGGACCGGGTCGCAGACGTGTCTGAGTTCCTCGACGCGCTGCACCGGGTGGCTACGGGCGGCAGCGCGCTCGATCCCGAAGTCGTCGCGCAACTGCTCGCCCGCAGCCGCCACCCGCTCGGCGAGCTGACCCCGCGCGAGCGCGAGGTCCTCGCGCTGATGGCAGAGGGCCGGTCCAACTCCGCCATCGCCGGCGCGCTGGTGGTCGGCGGCGGCGCGGTGGAAAAGCACATCAACAACATCTTCACCAAGCTCGGGCTGGCGCCCGGTGACCGCGACCACCGTCGCGTGCTCGCCGTGCTGCGATACCTGGGCACCTGATGAACGGGGACACGCCATGACGACCCTGCCCGCCACCGGGCCTGTGACCAGCCCGCCGCGTCCGCCCGCCACCCTGCGCATGACGCCGGGCCGCTGGGTCACGCTGGCGATCGGCGTGCCGATCGCCCTCGCCTTCATCGGCTGGAGCGGCTTCAGCCTCGTCGCCGCCATCGGCCAGGCGAGCTTCCCGGTCAGCACCGCCGTCCCCGTCGAGCACGGGCGCCTGGTGGCCAGCACCGGTGGCGGTGACCTCACCGTGCACCAGGGTCAGGTCAGCGGGGCGACGGCCCGGCTGACCGGCACCGTCCAGTACAGCCTGGTCCGTCCGGACTTCACCGTGACCGGCAACGGCATCAGCCTGCACTGCCGGCTGCCGACCGGCAACTGCGGGCTGAACGCGACGCTCGACGTCCCGTCGCATACCGCGGTCGACCTGACCAGCGGCGGCGGCAACATGCAGATCAGCGGCATCCAGGGCAACGTCACGCTGGACAGCGGCGGTGGCGACGTCGGGATCTCCGGGCTGGGCGCCGCCGCCGCCGTGCAGACCGGCGGCGGCAACCTGACCGCGACCGACCTCGGCGGTTTCCTGAAGTTCACCACCAGCGGCGGTGACGTCGACGGCAGCGCCCTGTTCTCGCCGCACGTCACCACGGGCTCCGGCGGCGGGAACGTCTCCCTGGTGTTCACGCAGGTTCCGGAGTACGTCAAGGTCAGCAGCAGCGGGGGCGACATCACCATCGTGGTCCCGCACGGCAACACCAGCTACGCGATCACGAGCAACGCCAGCGGCGGCGACTACCACTCCACGGTGCCGACGAACGACGCGTCCCGCCACGTGATCCAGGTGGACAGCGGCGGCGGCAACATCAGCATCGCCGAAGCCAGCTGACGCGCACGCCGGGTCAGCTCAGCCGCAGTGAGCTGAGGAACGCGGCGACGTTCTGGGTGCCGAGGCTGGCCGGCACCGAGACGTAGAACACGGCGGGGAACTGGCCGGCGCCGCGGTCCACGATCACCACGGCGCCAAGTTCGGTGCTCCATGTCAGGCCCTGGCTGGCGCCGCCGGGGTAGCTCATGAGGAATTCGATCTTCCAGGCCTGGTGCCCGCTGACCCGCATCGCGGAGCTGTCCTCGGTCGTGCGAGTGTGCTGCACCCCGGCGTAATAGGCCGGGTCCATCGCGCCGACCAGGCTCGTCGCGGCCGACTCCAGGTCGGCCGGGCCGCCGTACGCGAACTGCTGCTGGAGTTGCCCCGAGCAGGCCAGGCCGTGCCAGTCGATGACGGACCCGCCGATGCTGACGTGCCCGGCCACGGTGTTCTCGCCCGCGGTCCAGTCGAACGCGGAGGTGTTCAGGTCGGCCGGGCAGCCGAGCCGCCAGGGAGAGCCGAGCATCCGGTAAGACAGGGCCGCCGAGGCGTCGGTCACCTGCGGGTACGTCACCGTGTGCCGCGTATGCCGGGACGGCTTGGCCCGGTGCGCCGTCCCGGAGGCGTTCGGGTGGCTGACCGTCCGCGCCGAGGCGGACAGCGCGGCGGGCCTGATCGTGGTCGGCACCTTGGAGATGTGCATGATGAACAAGGCGATTGCCGCCAGCACCGCCGTCGTCGCGCCGGTCAGCACCCAGAGCATCCGGCGCTGGCGGCGACGCCGCCTACGTCGCCTGGTCGCCACGCTAGCCTGGCGGACCAGCGAATCCCAGCCTGGCGAGGGTGTCCCCATTCCGTCAGGTTAAACGTCGCATACCCGCAGAAAGAAGCCCTTCGCCGGACATGGTTTCCGCTTCGTTGGCAACTCCGGGCTCTTCCGGCGGGGCCTAGACGGTGGCGGCGGCGACCGCGGGGGCGGCTTCCTCGGCGCGGACCGCGGCCCGGCTGAACGCGAACGTCACGACGAAACCGATGGCCAGGGCGATCAGCACGCCGAGGTTCGCGAAGGCCCAGGCGCCGTTCTTGCCGCCCAGCCCGAACGGGCCGAGAAGATAGCCCTGCCAGGTCAGCCAGCTAGCCGCGCCGTTGGTGACCAGGCCCCAGCCGATCGCGGTGGACACGATGACCACCAGCACGGGCAGCCATCTGACGCCGCCGTAGCGTCCGGCCGGGGTGAACAGCTCGGGCTCGGCGTAGTCCCGCCGCCGCAGCGCGATGTCCGCCAGCATGACCCCGCACCAGGCGGCGATCGGCACGCCCAGCGTGATCAGGAAGCCCTCGAACTGGCCGATAAAGTTGTGCGCCACGAACACCACGTAGATGGTCCCGAGGGTCATTACGGTGCCGTCGATCAGGGCGGCCACGTACCGCGGGACCCGGACCCCGAGGGTGAGCAGCGCCAGCCCGGACGAGTAGATGTCGAGCACCGAGCCGCCGATCAGCCCGAGCACCGCCACGATCGCGAACGGCACCAGGAACCAGGTCGGCAGCAGCGTGGCCAGCGCCCCGATCGGGTCGGCGCCGATGGCCGTGCTCAGGCTGCTGGACGAGCCGGCCAGCAGCAGGCCGAACACCACCAGGAAGATGGGGGCGATGGAGGAGGCGAACGTGGTCCACCACACCACGCCGCTACCCGAGGACCGCCTCGGCAGGTAGCGCGAGTAGTCCGCGGCGACGTTGACCCAGCCGAGCCCGAAGCCGGTCATCACGAATACCAGCGCGCCGATGACGGCCTGGGCGGAGCCGCTGTGGAGGCCGGACACGGTGTGCCAGTGAACATGGTCCGCGACCAGCGCTATGAACACCACGGTGGCCAGTCCGGTCACGATGGTAATCACGGTCTGCAGGCGCATGATCAGGTCGAAGCCCATGACGCCGCCGAAGATCGTCAGGCCCACCACGATTATCAGCGCGACGACCTTGGTGCCGTTGCCGCCGCCCCAGCCCAGCTGCTTGAACACGGTCGCGGTAGCCAGCGTGGCCAGGATGACCAGGACGGTCTCCCAGCCCACGGTCAGCAGCCAGGAGATCGCCGTCGGGAGCTTGTTACCGTTGACACCGAACGCGGCCCGGCTGAGCACCATCGTCGGCGCCGAGCCCCGCTTGCCGGCGACCGAGATGAACCCGCAGGCCAGGAACGACAACACGATCCCGACCACGCCGACGATCAGCGCCTGCCAGAACGAGATGCCGAAGGCGAGCACGAATGCGCCGTAGCTGAGCCCGAGCACCGAGATGTTCGCGGCGAACCACGGCCAGAACAGGTCCCGCGGGTGGCCCTTGCGCTCGGACTCGGAGATCACGTTGATCCCGTTCATCTCGATTTGAAGCGGCCGCAGCTCCGCGGCGCCGGTAGCGTGAGTCATGGCAGTGCTCCCTTGCTGGGCTCCCTTAGTGGTCCATGATGGCTTTGCGCTGTGCCCCGTCGACAGGGATGTGGGCGCCGTTGATGAAGCTGGCCAGCGGCGAGGCCAGGAACGTGACCAGCGCGGCAACCTCCTCAGGCTCGCAGATGCGGCCCAAGGGGATGGACTGCTGGGCCAGCGCGTGCGCGCGCTCCTGGGTCACGCCCTTGTCGCGGGCGAAGGCCTTCTCCAGCGTGTCCCACCGGTCCGTGTTCACCGGGCCGGGGTTGACCGTGTTGATGCGCACCCCGTACCGCCCGTACTGTTCGGCGACCGAGGAGGCGAAGTTGATGTCCGCGGCGTTGGCCACGCCCGCCGTCATCTCCCAGTAGCTGGGCTTGAGGCCGTCGTTGCCGACGACGAGCACGATCGCGCCCTCGCCGCGCTGGCGCATGTGACCGATGACCGCGCGCACCGAGCGGACGTAGCCCATGAACTTCAGGTTGAGGCTCGACATCCACTGCTCTTCGGTCAGGTCCTCGAGCAGGCCGCCGGGAGAACTGCCCGCGCAGGTGACCAGGATGTCGATCTGGCCGAACCGCTCCACGGTGGCGTCGACGCAGCGAAGGATGTCCTCGGTCACGCTCATGTCCCCGGCCAGCGGCAGCACCGCCCGGCCGGTGTCGGCGGCGATCTTCTCCGCGGCGGCCTCCAACGGGGCGGCGGTCCTGGCCGTGATGACCACGTCGCAGCCTTCCCGGGCGAGGAATTCGGCCACGCACCGGCCGATACCCTTGCTGGCGCCCGTGACCAGGGCGACCTTTCCGTCCAGCCGCAGATCCACCGCAATCCCTTCCGTCTCGCTACAGCGCCGCGCCCGGCCGGCGTGTTCCCTGGCAAGCCGCGCGTTCGCTTCCGGCCACGGCTGACGCAGCGCCGGGGCCCGTCAGTGAGCTGGAATTTATACCAGATATCAGCGCGGCGGAAGATCCATCTTGTCCCCTGTAACCGGCGCCTCCTCAAGCGGGTTTCCCGTCGCCGGCCCGGCGGTACCGCATCGTCCGATGATGGGCGCGAACGGCGGGGCACGCGGCCTCATTCCGGTTAGCCGGACAGGCCTGGTGAAATGTCATTATCGTGGCCGATACGGCGCGGCCGCGCGCCTGCGGGCTCGCCCGGTCACGCTACCGGTTCGCGCCGCGCCACCCTGCGAGCGGAGGTTCGCGAGCTGCACCGCCTAGATCATCACAGGATCGGGTGCCCGGCTGACCCTGCGGGTCTGGCCGGCCCCGTCGGCTGGCCGATCGCGCCCGGCCCGATGGCGGCCCGGTGAGCCACGCGACCCGCCCGGCGCTGCCCGCCGCCGGACTGCCCGCCGCCGGACTGCCCGCCGCCGGGCAGCCCAGCGCCATCGCCGGCTACCGGCTGGACGGGATCGTCGGGCAGGGCAGCAGGGCCGTCGTCTACCTCGCCCACGACGAGCGGGCGCGCCGCCGGGTCGCGCTCAAGGTGCTGGCGCCGGAACTGGCCGGCGACGCCGGCTTCCGGACCAGGATGATCCGCGAGTCGCGGGCGGCCACCGCGCTTGAGCACCCGCACATAGTTTCAGTCTTCGACGCGGACAAGACGGACGGGACACTGTACGCCGCCATGCGCTACGTGCCCGGCCGGGACGCACGGTCGCTGCTCGGCCGGCACGGCCCGCTTCCGCTCGGCTATGCCTGGCAGATCATCGCCCAGGTCGCTTCGGCGCTTGACGCCGTGCACGCGCGCGGCCTGATCCACCGTGACGTCAGGCCGGCCAACATCCTCCTCGATGACGACGACGCGGCGGATTCGGCCGCGGGCGGCCGCGCGTACCTCTCCGACTTCGGGATGAGCAAAGCTTTTCCGCCCGGCCGGGTCATCGAGGCGGATGAGGCCGGCGGCATGCTCGACTACCTGGCACCCGAGCAGATCGAGGGCCGTGCCCTCGACGGCCGGGCGGATCTCTACTCACTGGCGTGCACCGGGTTCGAGCTCCTGTGCGGCGCGCCGCCGTTCGGTCCCGACCAGGGCTCAACCCTGATGTACGCGCACATCTACGCGGATCCTCCGGCCGCTAGCGCACGGCGCGCCGCAGTACCCACGGCGGTTGACTCGGTGCTGGCCACCGCGCTGGCCAAGGACCCGGCCGACCGTTACCGGAGCTGCGGCCGGTTCGCCGGGGAACTGCGGGCCGCGCTGGGCCTGCGGCCGGGCGAGCCTGCTGACCCGCCGCCAGCCGCGTCGCGCAGCATAGGCCCCGTCGGCGGCCCCAGGCCGGCTCGCGCCGTCGCGACGGACCGGCCCGCCGCGAAAGACCGGCCCGCCGCAAGAGAAGCACAGGCCCTAGCCGCCCGGCCAGGCTCGCCGGACCCAGACCCGGACCCGGCCACGGACCCGGAGCCGGCCCAGGCTCCGGGCGATCCGTATCCCGAACCGTCCGCGCGCCGCATCCGTGCCCGTGGCCTGGCCGTCGGCGCCGTGGTCGTCGTGGCCGCCGCGGTGGTATCCGGCGTCGCCTTGTCGGGGCGGTCGGCCCCCGCCCACCCGGCCGCAGCCACCCCCTCGCCGGCCGCCTCGTCGCCAGCGTCGCCGTCAGCGGGCTCGTCGCCTTCGGGTCCGGCCGTGGCTTCCCAGCAGGCGGCCGCCCTGTCCACGCTGCTGACATCGAGTGGCGCCGCCCGGACGGCGCTGCACAACGCGGTCAACCAGGTCGGATCGTGCACGAACCTGTCCGGCGCGGTCAGCCAGCTTCAGTCCGTCGTGAATCAGCGCGCCGGGCAGTATGGCCGAGCCTCGGCCCTGCCCGCCTCCGCCCTCCCGGATGGCCCGCAGGTGAGGTCCAAGCTGATGGCGGCGCTGGGCAGCTCGCTGACGGCCGACCGGGACTACCTGTCCTGGGCCCGGCAGCAGCTGGCCGGCGGGTGCACGCCGACCAGCCAGTCGAGTGCCTACCACTCCGCGGTCAGCGCCAGCCAGCGGGCCGACGCGGCCAAACAGGCCTTCGTGGAGGTCTGGAACCCGGTCGCGGCCAGATACGGCATCGCTCAGGAATCCCCGCGCGAAATCTAGCGTTGCCAGGTCCGCAGCCGGCGCGCACCGCCCGCACCGTCCTCACCTTCCGCCTCGCAGACACCAGGTCGGAAGTCAGGTCGGCGAGTCCCTGCCGAATTACTTGTCGTCCTGCTGGACCAGGGCGACGTCATCGGCGCCGCCTTCTCGATCTCCTCGAGATCGGTCCGCGTACCTACTGCGGACCAGGCTGGGCAGCTCGTCCGCGTCGGCTGACGACCCACAGGAACTCAGCCAGGAACATGCCGTACTGCGGTTCCCTCGTGCAGTTCGCGGAGCGGTCTGGCGGAATCGGGGACCGAGGTGTACCTAGGGCTACCCTAAAGACGGCGGTTATCCCCATGTCGGCGGCGGGCGGGCGGTGCCTAGCATGAGGCGTGACCACGCGGGAAACGCAAATCCGTGAGGAGCCGACCCGCCGCGCTGACCCGGCGGGCAACGAGCGCCTGACGGCGATGACCGGAGCCGTGCTGCTCGTGCTGTTCGTCGCCGAGTGCATCACCCTGCTGAACATCGGTAACCTGCTCACGCTGCACGTCTTCCTCGGGATGCTGCTACTGGGCCCGGTCGGCCTGAAGATCGGCTCCACGCTCTGGCGTTTCACCAGGTACTACACCGGCTCGGCGGCTTACGTGCGGAAGGGTCCGCCGGCTCCGCTGCAGCGGGTGACGGGGCCGTTCGTCATCTTGACCACCGTGGCCGTCCTGGGCACGGGGATCATGCTGGCCGTCGAGGGCCCGGGCAACGGGTCCTGGGGCCGGCTGCACCACCTGTCGTTCTTTCTCTGGGTGGCCGTCATCGTCATCCACCTGGCCTCGTATGTCCCGAAGCTGCCCAGGATGCTGTCGGGCCGGGCGGATCACGCCCGCCACCTGCTCGCGGCCCGGGCCACGCGCTGGCTGCTGCTGTGCGGTTCCCTGATCGCCGGCCTGGGGCTGGCGTTCGCGACCTATCACCTCTCGGCCAAATTTGGCGGCTCGCACAGCATCATCCCGTAAACCGGTGCCTGGCCGGTTGCCCCGGCCGCTTGGCTGGCCGCGTCCCTGGACGGTCGGGTGTGGCACGTCCGGCGACGGGTTCGCGCCGCGCCGCCCCGGCGGGATTTGACTCCCCCTGCTATATGGGCGAGGCACCCATCCACGAACCTTGGGCCTCGGCTGACCTTTGATGGGTGCCGTGGACGGTTGCCCGCGCCATGGTGGAGGTGCTCTTCCGCCGCTGCAAGCCGTCAGAGCGGGTAAGGGGCCTCGATCACGAGGCGGCGCGCCGAACTGGCCAGATGGATGTTTGATCTGTAAAAGACCCCTCTATTGGTACTGGTCAGATCTCACGCGGGCGGCGGGCCGGACAGGATGTCCCCGAGACGCGGTCCCGTGCGACACCGTGGCCCGGGTTGCTGGGCGCGGTGATCATCGGGTACTAGCGATCGTGGGGTCGCCGGGACCGGCGGGCAGTGGTGGTGCCGATGGCCCCGGGCGTGCCGGGGCTGTTACCCGGCGCGGGCGGGGGTCCGTGGCTGTGCAGGACCTTGGTCTTGTCCTTGTTCCACGCGGTCGTGGTCCCGTCGGGGTTGAGTACCAGGGTCCAGCCCTGCTGGTGGATGACGATCTGGTGGTGGAAAAAGCACAACAGCACGCAGTCTTTGGTGCTGGTCTTGCCGCCGTTCTTCTTGTGTTTCGTGTGGTGGACGTCGCACGCCGACGCGGGCTGGTTGCAGCCGCCGGCCCACCGGCACTTGCGGTCCCGCAGCACCACCGCGTTGCGGATCCCGGCGGGGATCGACTCGGCGTAGCCGATGTCCAGCGGCAGGCTCGGCCCGCCCAGCCGGGCGCCGAGCTGCCGGCGCCGCAAGAAGCTGGCCAGCCCGCCCGGCCCGGACAGCAGGTCCACGGCCTTGCCGATCACCGCCTGCTCCAGCGCCGCCCACGCCGCCGTGGTGCCCGGGGCCGGCGTGCTGCCCGGAGCCGGGGTGTCCGGAGCCGCCGGGCCCGGGGCCGGGGTGCCCGGGCGGCTGGCGTCGCCGGCCCGGCGGTGCCGGTCCAGTTCCACGCACAGCCGGATCAGGTCTTCCAGCGCGTCCAGGTTCACGTCGCCGGTGACCAGCGGGGCCATCGCCGCATCGCAGGCGATGCCCTCGGCGGCGTCGCCGTCGAGCCAGGCGCCGCCGTCGCTGCCGGTCTCGGACGCGAACGCCCGGCACCCGGCCCACCGCTCCCGCACCCGCGCCGTCCACTGCTCCTGCAAAGCGGAGTCGCCGTCCAGCAGCAGCAGGTCGGCCAGCGAGATATGCACCCACGCCTTCACCGGCTGCCCGGCCCGCTCGGGCACCAGGTCACTGGCGACGAGGCGCCGCATCGCCTCGGCCAGCGCGTCGTGATACCGCTGCTCCTTCGTCCGGTCATCGTCCTTGCCGGCCGGGGCGCCCAGCGCATCCAGCACCCGCCCGGCCACCTCCGCGCACTCCGGCGTCAGCTCCCCGTGCAGCACCCCCGCGCCGCCGAACGTGACCGCCAGCTTCAGCCCCCGGTCCGCCAGATCCCGGCCCGGATCCTCATCCGGCAGGTCACCGCGGGCCCGCTCGTACATCTGCGCGAACAGCGACGCCAGCTCCTCCAAACCCAGCCCGCCCGCCGCAGCCGCCAGCAGCAGCTCGTCGGACTCCTCCCGGAACTTCTCCGGCAGCCGGCTCGTCCACACGCAGATCAGCCGCCCGACCGACTCCGAGACCTGCCGGGCGGCCAGCGCCGCGACCACCGTCGGGTGGGTGCGGGTCCGCCCGGCCCAGGCGGCGTGCCCGACGGCGGCGCCCCGGGTGATCCCGGTCCGGTGCATCAGCCACGACACCGCGCTGTACTCCGCGTCATCGGCGCAGCCCTGCCCCGCGGTGAACCCGGCCAGGATCGACGCCCGGGCGGCGGTGGCGACCGCGCCGGCCTGCTCGAGTTCGCGCAGGCACTCGGCCTGGGTCGCGGTAGATAGCTGGGCGGCGTCGGCGGCGGCCAGGTAGCCCAGCCCGGCGCGGACCATGTCCAGCGCCTCGCCGACACTGGCAAAGGCCGGGGCGTTACCCATCTAGGTCACCTCCTCCCACCGGGGCTCGTCGCTGCCGCTCCTGCTCCTTCCCGGAAATACCTCTAGGATCTGATTTCGATTCTATCGCCGGGCTACGACATTTCCCGGGAGAAACACGCCGCGCCGCGAAATAGGTACACATGGTTGAAATGTGGTTTGTGGTGCGTGAGGAAACGGCGAATGTGACCCTCTGCTGGATCCTTGGTGTGCGGATCTTGGTGCGCAGTGAACCTTTTCATCTAGCGTTTGCCTCGCGGACCTGCGAAACGTGGATGGCCTTGGCGAGCTGTCGACCGAGATCAGGGTGCCGTCCAGGACCACGTAGACGTGCCCGGCCTTCTTCGCGTCCCGCACCGCTGTGCGCAGTTTCGGCGCCCAGGCGGCCAGCAGCGCGACGGTCTCAGGTCAGACCTGTCCCATCTCCAGTAAGCCGGCCCTGTCTCGCTGATTCCGGCCGCGGGTCGGCGACCTGCGCACCCGCGGGTCATGACCGCGCTGTTGAACGGGCGGCGAGCTCGGCAACATCGGCAGGTGTCACGTGCCCGAGGATGCACGCCGCCGGCGGGTAGAGGTCGAGCATCTCGGTTCGGAGGTGCTCGAACCCAGCTTCGGTAAGCAGGCCTGCCAGCTCGTTGGCGGCCGCCGCCGAAGTGGCCGCGGTGGCACCGGGACAGCGGGGCTGGGATACCAGAGCGAGGGACGTCGGTGTGATCCTCTTCTTCCGCGAGATCGGATTCTCGCTGGCTGAGATCGGGCGTTTCATCGCAGGCGAGCGGCAATGCCGACGGGAGATGATCGATCACAAGCTGGCCGAGCTGGCCGAGCTGGCCGAGCAGCAGCACCGTATCGAGGTTGCCCGCACCGCACTCGAGCACGGTCGGCAATGCCCAGCCAGCGAGCCCATGAAATGCTCCCGGTTCTGGTCGATCATCGAAGGGCGACTGCGCGGCCTGTCACTGCAAGAAAGCCACGCGCGAGCGCACTGACAGACCCCTCACCGACACGAGACGACCACCGCCCGCAGGGTCAACAGAATCTCATTCACGTTGTCGCACCCCAGGCCCGCCACCGCTCCAGGAAGATCCACTGAGACCGGACACGCACGCCTAGCCGACCGCTGCTAGCCGGCTGAGCGCCGCGCCGAGGAAGGCGGCGCGGCGCTCGAGCATGACCTCGCGGGTCAGGTCGGGGCGGCCCTGAGCAGCCATCGACACCGGGAACCAGCCCATGTCCGGCGGGGAGGCGAGCGCCGCGACGGCGTCCCAGTAGGGGACGTCGCTCGCGGGCCTGCCCGCCTCGGCCTCCCAGCCGCGCAGGATGTGCTCGGCGGCTTCGACGCCGTGGCACCAGGCCGCGTCGCAGCGCAGCGAGCCGAGGTCGATGCCGGCCGGCCCGACGCCGGCGCAGTCCCAGTCGAGGATCGCGGTCAGCCTGCCGTTGTCCCATAGCGTGTTGCCATACCACAAGTCGCCGTGCACCAGGCCGGGCTGGTCGTCCTCCGGCCGGGTCGCGGCCACCGCCGCCTCGGCCGCGCGGAGCAGATCCGGCGCGCCCTGCTCGCGGCGCATGCCGGCGAAGTCCTCGGCCTCGATCGGCCGGCTCCGGACCGGGAGCGCCGGTGCCGGGGTGAGCCCGATCGAGCTGATCCGCGCCGCGGTCGCGCCCAGTGCCTGCAGCCGTTCCGGGTCGGGCTCGGGCGGGATCACGCTTGTCCCCGGCACGCAGGCGCTGAGCACGAGCCCGTACCCGGTCCTCTCCGCGAGGTCGTAGCCGAGTAGCTCCGCGACCGGGAGGATGGCACCGGCCACCCGCGCCGCGTAGGTCATCGCCGCGACCTCGGTCGCGGTCTCCGCCGCCTGCTCGGCGCGCACGACCCGGAGGACCGCCTCGCGGTCCCCGGCTCGCAGCAGCCACGGCGAGCCGCCGTGGCGCAGGCCGCGCAGGACCGTGACCTCGGTGTCCAGGACCGCCGACGCCCAGTCAAATACCTCTGCATCCGGATAAGCCATGACACCGACCCTAGCGGTGTTACCAGCGTGCAACCTGGCGCCGCGCAGCGTCCGAGCTGACCGGGTGGCTAATACGAACTGAGGAGAACGAGGCGCAGGTGAACGCGTGTGGTGCCGGTGCTACAACCATGACAATCCGGGGCTCAGCCCAGCGCGCTCCGGACGATCTTGCCGAGCTGGTTGCGGGGCAGCTCGGCCAGCCGGAACACCCGCTTGGGGCACTTGTACCCGGCCAGCAGCGTCCGGGCGTGCGCGATGAGCGCCGCCTCGTCGAACTTGTGCCCGTCCCGCGGCACCACCCAGGCGGTCACCCGTTCACCCCACCGCTCGTCGGGAACCCCCGCCACCGCGGCCTCCGCCACGGACGGATGGCCCTCGAGCGCGATCTCCACCTCGCGCGGGTAGACGTTCATGCCGCCGGAGATGATCATCTCCTTGGTCCGGCCGCGGATCACCAGGTGCCCGGTGGCCAGGTCCACCGCCCCGATGTCGCCGGTGCGGAACCAGCCGTCCGGAGTGAAGGCGGCACCGGTCGCGGCCTGGTCATTCCAGTAGCCGGAGAAGACGTGCGGCCCGCGCAGCTGGATCTCGCCGTCCGCGCCGGGATCCGCGGGGCCATTCGCAGGGCCATCGGCGGGGCCATCCGCGGGGCCGTCTGTGGCGCGGATGCGCACGAGCACGCCGGGCAGCGGCACCCCTATCGTGTCCCCGCGCGGATCGGCGAGCGGGTTGGAGACGTTCAGCCCGCTTTCCGTCGTGCCGTACCTGACCAGCGGCAGCCGCCCCAGCACGGCCGGCAGCCGGGCGGCCAGCGACGGGCTCAGCGGGGCCGAACCGCAGACGGCCAGGCGCAGCCCGCGCAGCCCTCCGGCCAGCGCGGCCGGGGAATCCGCCAGCGCCTGGTAGATGGTGGGCACCGCGAACAGCACGCTGGCCCGGGTGCCGGCGGCCGCCTGTACCAGGGCGTCGGCGGAGAACTTCGACCTGATGTGCACGGTGCCGCCCGCGATTAGCGCGGCGTGCACCCCGCCCAGGCCGTGCTGGTGGTACAGCGGCAGCGCGTGCACCAGCACGTCATCGGCCTGCCACCGCCAGGCCGCCATCGCCGCGCGGATCGAGACCGTCAGCTGGCGGTGGGTCAGCGGCACCCCCTTGGGCCTGCCGGTGGTGCCCGAGGTGTACGCGAGCAGCGCCACCTGCTCCGGCCGGGCCGCTGTCCCGGCGGCCGGGCGGACGGCCGCGGGCAATTCCCCGGCGTCCGCGATCTGCAGCCCGAGTCCCAGCCCGGCCAGCCGTCGCGCGGGCTCGCGGTCGGCGAAGGCCAGGATCGCGCCGGAGTCGGCGACCAGGTGCCCGAGCTCGGCGGCGGTGTAGCCGGGGTTGGCCAGCACCACGACGGCCCCGGCCCGCAGCGCGCCCAGATAGCAGCGCACGAAGCCGGTGCTCGAGCCGGCCGCGAGCAGCACCCGGTCGCCGGGACGCACCCGCCGCGCCAGCCACCCCGCCACCCGGGCGGACGCCTCGTCGAGCTCGGCGTGGGTGACCGGCTCGCCGTCCACGGTGACCGCGACCCGGTCCGGCACCGCAGCCGCCGCCGCTGCCGCCAGCGCCGGCAGGCTCTCCTCACCCAGCCGGGCCACGTAGTCCGGCACGTCACTCACCCCGGGCAGGTGCGTCCGCCACCCGTCCCGGCTCCAGTCCTGGTCGCCGCTCATGGGCCGGCCAGCACGCGGGCCCAGGCCGAACGGTTGGCCGCTCGTTCGGCCCGCATGCGGTCGAGCAGGCCGCCGGCCGCCATCACCGCCTTGACGCCGGCGCCGGCCCCGGCGCCCCGCCCGGCCAGATCGGCAGCCATCTGCGCGGCGACTGGTTCCGGGTCGTCGCAGACCCGGTTGAGCAGCCCGAGCGCCAGTGCCTCGGCCGCCTCCACCCAGCGGCCGGTCAGCACCAGGTCCATGGCCGCGGCCCGGCCGACCAGGTCGGGCAGCAGCCAGGCGCCCACCGCGAGGTCGAGGCCGGGCGGCCCGGCCCAGCGCAGCCGCGCCCCCGGTCCCGCGATCCGCAGGTCGGACGCGGCGGCCAGCTGCGCGCCGCCCCCCACCGCTGGCCCGGTCAGCACGGCGATCACCGGCCCGGGCCTGGTGACGATGGTCTCGCAGCAGTCGTAGACCAGGTCGGAGACGGCCGCCCGTTCGGCATCGGTAATGGTCAGGTCGGCCCCGGCGCAGAACACCCGCGGATCGGCGCTGGCCAGCACGACCGGGCCGCCCGGCTCGGCGGCCAGCGCGTCGGTCACCGCGCGCAGCAGGCTCACGTCGAGCGCGTTGCGCCGCTCCGGCCGGGACAGGCGCATCCAGCGGTAGCCAGCCGGGCTGGTCTCGACGGACAGATGGGGATGCGCCATGCTCAGGCTCCGAACCGCGGGTGGCTCCCGAAACGCGGAAGCTTCCGAAACGCCTGAAATATGGTACGAGTACGCGGACAGCCCGCTGCTGCTATCGCTGATGCGGCTGCTCTGGGCGTCGCTCCACGGCGGCCCCAGGGTGTCGCGCACGCACGCCGAGTCCGCCAGGCAGCACGACGAGATCCTGGCCGCGCTCGCGGAAGGCGACGGCGACGCCGCCTCCGCTCGGACAGATCAGCACATCATGGGAGCGGATCCGGTAAAAGAAGTATCCGGGTAGTTAGCAGCAGCAAGTTTCAGGGGAGCCGCGATGCCAGCGATCGTGACCGACGACGGCGTGAAACTGCACGCCGAGGAGACCGGCCAGGGCGAGCCGCTCCTGTTCGTCCACGAGTTCGCCGGCGACCACCGGAGCTGGGAGCCGCAGGTGCGGTTCTTCTCCGCGGCCTACCGCTGCGTCACCTACGCGGCGCGCGGCTACCCGCCGTCGGACGTGCCCACCGACCCGGAGGCGTACTCCCAGGAGCGCGCGGTCGCGGACGCGATCGCCGTGCTCGACGGCTTCAAGATCGACAAGGCTCATGTGGTCGGCCTGTCGATGGGCGGCTTCACCGCCCTGCACCTGGCCCTCGGGCACCCTGAGCGGGTCCTGTCCGCGGTGGTGGCCGGCGCGGGCTACGGCGCCGAGCCCGAGCGGGCCGAAGCCTTCCGCGCCGAGTCCGTGCTCACCGCGGCCGCGTTCGCGGCCGAAGGCGCCGCGAAGGTCGCCGAACGCTACGCGCTCGGGCCGGCCCGGGTCCAGTTCCGGAACAAGAACCCGCGCGGCTGGGCGGAGTTCGCCGAGGCGCTGGCCGGCCATTCCTCGCTGGGCAGCGCCCTGACCATGCGCGGCGTCCAGGCCGAGAGACCCTCGCTGTACACGCTCACGGACGAGCTGGCGCGCATTACCGCGCCGGTCCTGGTCCTGGTGGGCGACGAGGACGAGGGCTGCCTAGAGCCCGCGCTGATGCTCAAGCGCACCATCCCCACCGCCGGCCTGGTCGTCCTGCCGCGCACCGGCCACACCGCCAACCTGGAAGAACCCGACGTCTTCAACAGCGCCGTCGACGGCTTCCTCGGCAGCGTCGCCCGGGGCGCCTGGCACCCCCGCGACCCGAGGTCCCGCTCCGCCTCCACGACCGGCATGAGCTGACCCGCCGTTTCCGGTGCCATTAATCCCGCCGAACGACCCGGGTCTCACGCTCCGCCACGGAATCAGGGGATTTCTGATCACAATTCGTAGTCCTGGTTGAACAGATCTCGAACCTGTGCTCCGCTATACCGTGCGGTTCGCATCGTCCGGCATGCGTCCCGCCAGGGGGGTTGACCGGCATGGCAGACGAAGGCCGTGGCAGGGAGCTGCCGCAGCGTGCCCTCGGTGCGCCCCGGGCCGCCCCGCCGCCGTCCGGCTCGCCGCCCGCGCCGCTTTCCGCGGAACTACGGCAGCGCCTGGAGACTGCGGTCACCGCCGAGCGGTCGCAGGCCGCCGCTCGTGAACAGGACAGGTCCGGTAGCAGCGAGGTAAACACCCCCTCGGTCAGGAGCAGCCTTGGCGAGGCCGGGCGGGACGCCGAACCCGACCGCGCCGTTCAGCCCGTGCGCGCCGCCAACGCCGGGCCCGTCACCGAGGACGAGGTCACCGAATGGCTCGGGATCGCGGGCAAATCCGCGTCGGCCGCGACGCCGGGTGCCGCCGGGCCGGAGCCCGATGCCGAGCCGGAGTCGGCCAGCTGGCTGGGCGCCGGGCTGGCCGCCCTGATCGTGATCCCCGCCCTCGTCCTCGGGTCACTGTCCGTCGTGGCGATCCGGCACCTGACCGGAATGCGGGGGAGCGGCCCGCCCAGCGCCGCCCCGGCCCGCCACGAGGCGGCGGTCCGCGCGGAGGCGGCCGCCTGGGTCGCCCAGCAGGTCAGTCCGGGCGTCACGGTGTCGTGCGACCAGGCGATGTGCGCGGCGCTCGCGGCACGCGGGTTCCCCCGGCGCGACCTGCTCGCGCTCGGGCCGGTCTCGCCCGATCCCCGCCACTCCACCGTGGTCGTCGAGACGGCCGCCGTCCGGGCGCTGTTCGGCACTAGCCTCGACCTGGCCTGGGCGCCGGCGGTCCTGGCGTCCTTCGGCTCCGGGCCCGCGGGCATCACCGTCAGGGTGATCGCCTCCCACGGGGCCGCCGCATACGAGACGGTGCTCGTCGCCGATCTGGCCGCGAGGAAGGCCGCAGGGACCGCGCTGCTGAAAGACCGGCGTATCAGCATCCCGGCGCCTGCCCGGGCCCAGCTCGCTGCGGGCCTGGTGGATATGCGCGTGCTGCCGGCGCTCACCGGCTTGTCCAGGCATGAACCGGTGAGCCTGGTCGACTTCGGGAACTCCGGCCCGGGCGCAAGTCCCGGCAGTCCCGCTCCGTTTCGCCGACCTGGGCGCGACCGGCCAGGTGACCGCCAGGGAGCGTGACTACCTGAGCGGGCTAAAGGGACAGCTCCGCCCGGTCAGGACGGTGCCCGTGGTGCTGCCGGACGGCCAGGCCGTGCTGCGGGCGGAGTTCACCGCGCCGAGCCTGCTCGGGGCGTCCGGCACGCCCGGCTCCTTATAACGGCTTGGCGTCCGGCCAAGGTCTGGCCCCCCGCAGGTGGGCGCGAACGATCGTGGACAGGGGCGGGTCAGGGGCGGGCCAGGGGCAGCGCGGCCGCGGCGCGGCGGAACGCCGTCGCGGCGACGGGATTGTCCTCGACGTGCCAGTCCTGATGGTAGATCCCGTCATGCTGGGCGATGTCGAACCAGACGAGCCCGAGCGCGCCGTACTCGCGCATCCCGGCGAACAGGCCGGGGATCTTGGCCGCCTGGCCGGCCTGCGGGCCCACCGCGGTCTCCGACAGTAGCACCGGCTGGCCGGTGAACATCCGGACCTCGGCGATGGTCGGCCCGAAGATGCTGAAGAAGGTCTCGCCCGGGCGGTAGTAGTAGCCGTCGATGCCGACCCAGGTGACGTACCGGGCGCCGGGCCACCAGCCGGCGACCGGGCCGGTGCCGGGTTCGTCCGCCTGCAGGGTCCACAGCCAGGTGACGTTGCGCGCCCCCCGGGCGCGGAACAGCGTCACGATGTGCCGCCACGCGGCTACGAACGTCGCGGCCGGGGTGTGCCGGTAGCCCCACGAGTACCAGTAGGCGTTCATCTCGTGGCCGAAGCCGATGACCACCGGGCTGCCGAAGGCGCGCACGCTGTCCGCGAACGAGCGCAGGTAGCCGTCGTAGCCGCCGGCCGCGATCCGCGGGATCGAGGCGAAGGTCGGATCCCATTGCAGTAGCGTGATCGCGCCGTGCCGGCGGACCGTGGCCGCGAACGACACCTCGAACGGCTCGCCCCAGCCGCCGTAGTACCCGACCAGGTTCGGCGGCCGGCCCGCCACCCGGGTGAACGCCGCGACCGGCTGGTAGCTGCCCGGCGGTCCCTTCTCGTAAACCCCCAGGTAGGAGGCTGGGACGGCGGGGAGTGCCGCAGCCAAGGCGCGGGTCGGCGCGGCGGGCGAGACCAGGTGGCTGACCGCGAACACCGCGCCCGTCACGGCAATCGCGGCGGCCGCCAGCAGTGCCAGGCGAGATCTCATGCTGCCCTGCCCCCGGGGGTGACTAATCGTCCTGAATCACGAAACGGCATCCGAAATCTTACGTCGGCCTCCTAGTGCGTTCTCATCAAGTGATTTCTCCGCAAATGTAGCTTCTTGTGCGATAGCGTGGGCTGTCGTCAAGCAGTCGGCGCATCGGTAACCCGCACGCCTACTGATCCCGGGGGGGAACCTTGATCGGCTACGACAAGCCTGCTCTCGCGCCGCGCTCCTCGCCGCTCCGCGATCCGGATCTCCTGGTCATCGGGCTCGGCTACGTCGGGCTTCCGCTGGCCGCCGAGGCGGCCAGGTGCGGCCTGACCGTAGCCGGCTACGACCCGGACCACACCGTCGTCAGCGGCCTGAACGCCGGCCGCTCGCACGTCGGGGACGTGTCCGGTGACGACCTCCACGCCATGCTCGCGGGCCGCTTCCTGGCCACGGACACCGAAGACGCCGTCGGCTGGCCCGCGACGATCGTGATCTGCGTGCCCACCCCGCTCACCGCAGACAACGGCCCCGACCTCGGCGCGGTGAGGTCGGCGGCCGGGATGGCGGCCCGCCGGCTGCGCCCTGGCGCGCTGGTCGTGCTGGAGTCGACCACCTACCCGGGGACCACCGAGGAGGTGGTGCGCCCGCTGCTGGAAAAGGGGTCGGGCCTGACCGCGGGCCTGGACTTCTCGCTGGCCTTCTCCCCGGAGCGGATCGACCCGGGCAACCACGCCTACGGCATCAGGAACACGCCGAAGGTGGTGGGCGGCGTCACGCCCTCCTGCACCGAGGCCGCCGCGGCCTTCTACGGCACGATCTGCGAGCACGTGGTGCGGGCCGCCTCGGCGCGCGAGGCGGAGATGGCCAAGCTGCTGGAGAACACCTACCGGCACGTGAACATCGCCCTGGTCAACGAGATGGCGGTTTTCTGCCATGAGCTCGGCGTGGACCTGTGGGACGCGATCAGGTGCGCGGCTACCAAGCCGTTCGGCTTCCAGCCCTTCTTCCCCGGTCCCGGCGTCGGCGGTCACTGCATCCCGATCGACCCCAATTACCTCTCCTACCAGGTGCGCAGGCTCGGCTACCCGTTCCGGTTCGTCGAGCTAGCCCAGGAGATCAACGGCCGGATGCCCGGATACGTCGTGTCCCGTGCTACCGAGCTGCTGAACAGGAACTTCAAGCCGTTGAACGGCTCGAGCGTGCTGCTGCTCGGCGTCACCTACAAGAAGGACAGCGCCGACCTGCGCGAGACGCCAGCCACTTCGGTGGCCCGCCAGCTCTGGCGGGCCGGCGCCCGGGTGGCGTACTGCGACCCATACGTGACCGAGTGGTCCGTCGACGGCCGGCGTGTCGAACCCGGCGGCCGCCTGACCGACGCGGTGGCAGCGGCGGACCTGGTCATCCTGCTGCAGGCGCACAGCGCCTACGACCCGGCCGAGATCGGCCGCCGCGCCCGGCTGCTGCTGGACACCCGCGGCGTCACCACGGCGGGGGAACGCCTGTGATGGATTTCGTCGAGGCGCCGCCCTCGTCCCAGGACCTTGGCCTGGCCGTGCTGCTCGGCCGGGACATCCCTGATACCGGAGCGGACAGTCTGTCATCAACCCAGAGGGGAGATCTGCATGTACGGAAAGATGAGCGTGGCGTCGGGGACGATCGCGACCGGAACCCTGCTGGCCGCCGGAATGCACACGATGACGTGGGTCATCGGGGCTGGCTTCGCCGTCGTCCTCGGGGGGCTCATGCTGTACCGGCTAGCAACCATAAAGGCTCGGAGGTAATCCACCGCTGCACCATTGCTATTGCCGTGCCAATCCTGGGCGCCACCGCTTACATGGTCGCGCGCATGGCCGCCAGCGCGGTCCTGATAAGTTACTGGATTTTCGGGGCCGCGCTCATTGCCATTTGCCTTCTCGCATTCGTGCGGGGACGCAAGTTCGTCAATTTCCCGGTCGCCCGCGGCCGTACGATAGCGATCATCCCGGCTTATAACGAACCGCAGGAAAAGCTGCATGCCTGCGTGCGGAGCCTGCTGGCGCAGACGGTGAAGCTGGACAAGATCATCGTCATGGACGACGGCTCGGCCGAGCCGGTCGTGCCGTTCGACGCCCCCGGGGTGGAGTGGATCCGGCAGCCTAACGTGGGCAAGCGCGGCGCCCAGGTCGCGGCGCTGCGGCGGTTCCGCCGCGACGAGTTCCAGTTCGTGATGACGGTGGACAGTGACTCCACGCCGTACCCGGACGCGCTCGAGCACCTGCTCCGGGCGATGAGCAATAAGAAGGTCCAGGCAGCCACCGGGTGGATCTACATCCGCAACTACCGGGAAAGCCTGGTGGCCAGGGCGGCTGACATCGACATCGGCGGCTCCTGCGTGATGATGCGCGCGTCACGATCCATGCTCGGCGCCCTGGAGACCACCTCCGGGGCGCTGGCGCTGTACCGCTCGGAGATCCTCTACGACCACCTGGACGAGTACGCGGTGGAGTGCGGGACCGGGGACGACCGGTGGCTGGCCATGCGTGCGCTGCTGCGCGGCCAGGTCGTCGGGGTGTACGAAGCGGGCGTGGAGACGGACATGCCCGCCACCTTGCGCGGGACGTTCCGGCAGCGCCTGCGCTGGGCCAGGTCCTGGTGGTGGATGCTGCCGTTCGCCTACGCGCGGCTGAACCTGAAGCAGCTCGCCTCGCCCACGGTGGGTCTGATTGAGCTGGTCATCACGCCGCTGGTGCTGCTGTGGGCCGTCACCTCGTGGGTGATCGGCATCCGGCTACGGCTGTCCCATCCAGAGGCCGCGCTGGCCTTCATCGGCGCCTACGCCGTGATCAGGATCGCCCTGTCAGTGCTCTACCTGGCCGGGCGCCCCGGGATGTCCAAGCGGCAGAAGATGCTGTCGCTGTTCGTCGGTACTCCCGCCGCGGTCCTGCTCAACCTGCTCCTGCTCATGCCGACCCGCTACTACGCGCTGGCCCGGCTGCACGACAACCGCTGGCAGACGAGGACGGTCAAGGTCAAGGCGGCCGGAGCGGCGTGAAGCGGGCGGCCAGGATAACCATCGCGGCCGGGGTGGCGCTGATCGTCCTGGCCGTGGCCGGCCGCCTTATCCTGGGCGCCTATGCCCCCAAGCCGGTCAAACCCGCGGTCGGCGGCTACCTCGGCGTGGCCGAGGCCGGCGAGACCGCCTCCTACCAGCCCGTCGATGACTTCGCGGCCGCGGTCGGCCGCAAGCCGAACATCGTGCTGTACTACAGCAGCTGGAAGGAAGCCTTCAACACGCGCTTCGCCGGCCAGGTGCACGCGCACGGGGCGATGCCGTTCGTGCAGATCGATCCCGGCCACACCAGTCTGGCCACGATAGCCTCGGGCCGTGACGACGCGTTCGTCCGCTCCTATGCCCGCCAGGTCAGGGCCTACGGGCACCCGGTGGTCATCGGCTTCGCGGCCGAGATGAACGGCGACTGGAATCCCTGGGGCTACCGGCACACCCCGGCCCGGATGTTCGTGGCCGCGTGGCGGCACCTGTTCACCGTGTTCCGCCAGCAGGGCGCGGGCAACGTGATCTGGCTCTGGACCGTCAACATAACCGACTCGCGTACCGGCCCCGTCCAGGACTGGTGGCCCGGGGCCGGCTACGTCACCTGGGTCGGCATCGACGGGTACTACTTCAAACGCGACTACACCTTCGACAACGCGTTCCTGCCGACCATCGCCGAGGTGCGGATCTTCACCAAACGGCCCGTCCTGCTGTCCGAGACTGGCGTGGGGCAGGTGGCCGGGCAGGCGGCGAAAATCCCCGACCTATTCGCCGGGGTGCGAACCAGCCACCTGCTCGGCCTGGTCTGGTTCGACCGGAGGCAGGCCGACGGCCTCTACCACCAGGACTGGCGGCTCGAGGGCCACCCGGCCGGGCTGGCCGCGTTCCGCCGCGCCCTGCGGTCGTATCAGGACCCGGCGCCGGCCGGTATGGAGACGGCCGGCCTGCCCGGCGGGCCCTAGGAGGTGCCGGGGGCGGGCCGACGGTAGTCCCGGGCCCCCCTGCGGAAGGCCGCCAGCGCGTCCGGGCTGCTCAGCCGCCAGTTCTCCGGGTGGGTGACGTCGAACCAGACGAACCCGAGCAGCCCATACAGGCGGACCCCGGCGAACAGATCGGCGATCTTCGCAGGCTGGCCCGCGGCGGGCACGGCGGCGGTCTCCGCGATGAGGATGGGAGCGCCCGTTATCTGGCGTACGGCCGCGATGGTCGGCCCGAACAGCGAACTGAACGCCGTCGACGGGTGGTAGTAGTAGCCGTCGATGCCGACCCAGGTCACGTACTTGCCGCCCGGCCACCACCGGGCCGGGCTCGGGATCTTGCCGTAGTGGGGGTCGTCGATGATATTGACCGTCCACAGCCAGGTGACGTTCCGCGCCCCGGCCGCGCGGAACAGGCTGACGATGTGCCGCCAGGCCGCGACGAATGTGGCGGGGGAGGTTCTGGAGTAGCCCCAGGAGTACCAATCACCGTTCATCTCGTGGCCGAAGCTCACGACGACCGGGCGGTGGTAGGCGCGGACGGCGCCGGCGTAGCTGCGCAGGTAGCCGTCGTACCGCCCGGAAGCGATGGCCGCGACACGAACGCCGTCCGGGTTCATCTGCACGATCGGCACCGCGCCGTCGCGAGCCGCCGCCACGGCGAAGGAGGCCTGGAACGGCTCGAACCAGCCGCTGTAGTAGGGCACCAGGCCCGGCTTGACGCCGGTGGCCGCGCTGACCGCGGACACCCCGGCGTAGGAGCGCGGCACCCCGGCCGGGTACCAGCCCAGGTAGGAGGCGGGCGTGGCCGGAAGGGCGAAGCGGCCGCCGGCCGGACGGGGCGGGGCATGCCCGCCCGGCCCGGCCAGCACCACGGCTAGCGTGACGGCCGCCACGACGGCGGCTACGCCCGCCGCCGTGGCCAGCCAGACCTGGTGGCTTTGCCCCCTTCGACTCCTTCGGCCGCGGCGGCGGAGGAAGCCAGTCACGAGCCGGGCCTGTCGTACGTGCTGGCGCCCGTGCGGAACGCGGCGATCGCCGCCGGGCTGCTGAGGCCGAAAGCCTGGCCGACGTTGTTCGTGGAGTTGAACCACACGAAGCCCAGCAGCCCGTAGGAGCGAATGCCGGCGAACAGGTCGCTGATCTTCGCGGGCTGGCCCGCGGCGGGCACCGCGCCCGTCTCGGCGATCAGGATCGGGGCGTCCGTCAGCGCGCGCACCGCGCCGATGGTCGGCCCGAACAGCGGGGCGAACTGCCACGACGGCTTGAGGTAGTAGCCGTCGATGCCGACCCAGGTCACGTACTGCCGGCCCGGCCACCACCGGGCCGGGCTCGGGATCTTGCCGTGCCGGCTGTCGTCCATCACGTTGACGGTCCACAGCCAGGTGACGTTCTGCGCCCCGAGCGCGCGGAACAGGCTGACGATGTGCCGCCAGGCCGCGACGAATGTGGCGGGGGAGGTTCTGGAGTAGCCCCAGGAGTACCAGTCGCCGTTCATCTCGTGCCCGAAGCTCACGATGACCGGGTAGTGGTAGTGCCGCACGGCCTCGGCGTACGAGGTCAGGTAGCCGTCGTAGTGCCCGGCGGCGATGGCCGCGACGCTGATGTTCTCCGGGTCCATCTGGACCAGCGGCACGGCGCCCTCGCTGGCCACCGTCCTGGCGAAGCCGGCCGGGAACGACTGGTACCAGCCGCTGTAGTACATGACCACGTCCGGCCGGGTGCCGGTGGCGTTCCTGAACGCCGTCACCCCGGTGTACGTGCGCGGCGCGGTCGGCGTGTACACCCCGAGGTAGGAGCCGGACACGGGGGGGAGATGGACGGGCAGCGGCCCGGTCGGGCCGGAGGACGACTGGTTGTAGACGATGATGCCCGCCGCGATCGCGGCTGCCGCCACCACCGCCGTGCCGGTCCTGATCCACCACCGGCGCGTCCCGGTGTTTCGTACTTCCCTCACCTGCCGTCTCCTGCCCTTGCGCGTCATGCTGTTCCCTCCCTTGGCCGGGCGCGCTTCCAGACGCCCTTGGCCGGTGTCATCAGCGGCGCCACCATATAGAGCTGGATGCCGCCCAGGATCTCCGTCGCCCAGTACTGGTGCCAGCCGTACTGGTGCACCCTCAGGGCCAGGCCCGCCCAGAGGAGTGCCTGCACGGCGACGATCCAGGTGCACAGGATCCGGTTGACCACCACCGGGACCTGTCCCCGGTCGGGCGACGCGCCGGTCGGCACCCACTCGGCCACCTGTCCCCGGATCGCGTACCAGACCGAGTACAGGTGACAGCACGAGTTGATGAGGCAGACCCGGTAGATGGTCGGCCGCCAGCCGCGGCTCAGCACCGGGTACGCGAACAGGCTCGCCGCGAGCGCGGGCAGGATCGGCAGGTAGTTGTGCGGGTAGACGCGGCCGGGGTAGCACCAGATCATCGTCAGCGTCGGGAACGGCCCGGTGAGCAGCAGCGCCGCCGACGACATGTAGTACAGGAACGCGGCCCAGAAGGCGGTCCGCTGCCGCCAGGTGAACGGCGCCTGGATGAAGTGCCGTTCGGTCATCAGCATCATCGAGGACCGGCACCAGCGCGCCTGCTGGTTCGCTAGCGACGGGAAGTCCGTCGGTGCCACGCCCTTGGCCAGGCACAGCGGCAGGTACCTGGTCTCGAAGCCGGCCCACCACAGCTTCACCCCGGAGTGGACATCCTCGCCGATCGGCACCTGCGCGAAGCCCCCCGCGGCCCGCACCGCCGCCCGCCGGTAGACGAGGTTGGTGCCCGCGCAGATGGCGGCCTTGTGCCGGTCCCTGGCCGGCTGGATGAACCGGAAGAAGATCTCCTGCAGGGTCCCGGCGTAGCGCTGGATGTAGGAGAACGACCGGTCGCTCACGTCGTAGTACTGGGCGGTCTGGACGATGCCGACCTTGGCGTCATCGAAGTAGGGCATGGTCTCGTAGAGGAACTCGGGCCGCACCGCGAAGTCGGCGTCGATGACCGCGATGAAATCCCCGGTGCTGATGCCGAGGGCGTGGGTGAGGTTACCCGCCTTCTTCATCTCGCCCGGGCGTGGGCGCACCACGTACCGGAAGCCGTACCGGTCCGCCAGGTCGCGCACGTCCTCCCGGGCCGAGTCGTCGAGCGCGTACACGGTCATCGTCGCGTGCCAGGTCAGCGCGCTCACGTGCCGGAAGGTGTTGTCCAGCACGGCCAGCGGCTCGCCGCAGCTGGGCAGGAACACGTCCACCGTCTCGCCCGCGGGCTTGTGGGCGGCTTTCGCCCGGTAGCGAGCCACGGCGGCCTGGTGCGCGGCCAGGGTCAGCCGGGGCCGCCCGCTGCGCAGCCAGATGTTGACCACCACCGGCGGCACCATGACCATGAGCAGCAGCCACATGACCGGGGCGATGAGCCAGGCCCGTTCGGCCACCTTGACGTACCCGTACAGGACGCCGGCCGAGGCCACCAGCAGCCAGCAGAAGACCCAGCGGCGCGGCGGGCCGAAGTACTTGTATTTCTCCCGGTCGTCCGGCGGCCTGGGCAGGTAGACCCGCGGCGGCGGCGCGGCAGGGGTGAGGCCTTGGGAGGTGGGCGGGGGCTCAGTGAGGGCCACGGTCACTCCCGGCGGCCGCCGGCGTCCGTGACGCCCAGATCGTGAACGGCCCGGTACGGGCCAGCACGTAGTAGCCGCCCGCGCGGCGCATGTCCGCGGTGATCAGCGCGTCGGCGGCTGCGGTGTCGCCGAAGTCCAGGATCACCAGCGAGAAGTAATGGCGGCCGATCGCGGCGGCATACGACGGCGTTCCCGGCGCGCCGTGCTGGTAGCGGAAGAACCAGGTGTCCGACCAGCGCGGCCAGGGCACCTGGTCCCTAAGGTAGTAGGCCTCGACGTCGTAGTCCTCGGCCAGGTACTGGCCGGGGTGAGCGCGGACCACCGAGCGCAGGACGGCGACGGCCGCGGCCGAGTCTGGCCAGGCCCGGAACAGGGCGGCCGTCTGCCCCAGCGAGCCGAACAGCGTGGCCGCGGCGATGGGGAGCGCCATGACGGCGGCCCAGCCGTGCCCGGGGTCGACCCGGCTCAGCCTGGCCATCGCGTAGCCCGCCGCGATCGCGGCGAACCAGGCGCCCAGCACCACGTGCTTGTGCAGGCTGACCGTGGTGTGCAGCACGGCCTGCCCCGCCGGGGCCAGCAGCGCGGCCGCGGCCAGCACCGCGGGCAGCGGCTTCCCCCGGGACTCCCTCCTCCCAGCCAGCGCCATCGCCGCGCCGAGCACGGCCAGCACCAGGATCAGGCTGGTCCAGACGTACGCGCTGCGCAGGACGGTCGTTACCGGGACGTCGGCGGGCGGGCGGCCCAGCGTGCTGGCGGTGACGCCCCGCCAGTAGGCGCGGCCGCCTGCCGCGACGGCCGCTCCGGCCAGCGCGAGCCATGAGCCGCCTACGGTGACGAGCGCGGTCAGCCAGGCGCGGCCCGGCTTCTCCCGCCACGAGGCCAGCCCGGCCACGGCCAGCACCACCGGTGTGAACAGCACGGTCGGGTACGTCACGGTGTTGGCTGCGGCCAGGGCGAGGCCCGCGGCGGCGAGTGGTACCGTCCGGCTCAGGAAACCGGTCGTGGCCGCGGCCCGCACCGCGAGCCAGGCCGCCAGCGCCAGCAGGAACAGCGCCAACGCGTCGAAGGTGGCGAACGCGCCGAGGAACTGGGTGCCGGCCAGGGTGGCGAAGAGCCCAGACGCCAGCAGCGCCGCCCGCCGCCCGTAGAGCCGCGTCGTGGTGGTCCAGAGCAGGCCGGTGACGCCGAGCATGAGGCACAGCGAGAGCAGGCGCGCGGCGGCCAGGCCGCCCAGGCTGTCGGCCGCGGCGGCCAGCGGGGGATAGAGGACCGGAGCCCCGGAGAAGTACGCCGGGAACGCCGGGACCGGCGCCTGGTGCAGCCAGTGCGCCCACTCCAGGTGCCCGGCCCGCAGGTAGAGGGCCTCGTCCTGGAACGCCGTGGTGGACCAGACGAGCCGAAGGGACAGGAGCGCCTGGACGGCCAGCACGACGAGCAGCGGCCACGTCGGCCCGGACCGACGGCCGGGTGGCGCCGGCTGCGCTGGCCGCGGGCGTCCCCGGGCAGCGATGCTGCCTGCGGAAAGGTACGTCCTGGTCATGCCGGGCCTACCTGCTGGGCCGGTAGGGCGCGAGCTCGTCGCGCACGCCCAGCCGGAAGGAGATCTCGGCCTGCACGTTGTCCTCGATCCGCCAGTCCTGGCGGTAAAGGCCGCCGTGCTGGGGCTTGTCGAACCAGACCAGGCCGAGCGTCTTGTACTTGGCCATGCCGTGGAACAGGTCCTGGATCTTCGCGAACTGGCCCGCCTCCGGGCCCACCGCGGTCTCCGAGAGCAGCACCGGCTTGCCGGTGAAGGACCTGACCTGGGTGATGGTCTTGCCGAAGACGGTGGGGAAGGTGTCGGAGTGACGGTAGTAGTACCCGTCGATCCCGACCCAGGTGACGTACTGGGCACCGGGCCACCAGGAGGCGACCGGCCCGGTGCCGGGCTCGTCCGCCTGGATCGTCCACAGCCAGGTGACGTTCTCGGCGCCCTGGCCGCGGAACAGCGTCACGATGTGCCGCCACGCGGCCACGAAGGTGGTGGGCGGGGTATGCCCGTATCCCCACGAGTACCAGGGGGCGTTCATCTCATGGCCGAACCCGATGACCATGGCGTGCCCGAAGTCGCGGACGCGGTCGGCGTAGGCGCGCAGGTACTCGTCGTAGGTGCCGGCCGCGATGGCCGCGATCGAGGCGTGGGTCGGGCCGATCTGCACGAACGGGATGACGCCGTGCTTGCGGATGGTCTGCGCGAACGCCATGTCGAACGGCTGGGCCCAGCCGCTGTAATAGCCGAGGAGGTTCGGCGGCCGGCCCGCCATCTGCCCGAAGCCCGCCACCGCGGCGTAGCCGGGCGGCGATCCAGGCTCGAAGGCGCCCAGGTAGGAGGCTAGTTGGGGAGCCAGGGTGGCGTGTGCTGGCGGCGGCGAGCTGGGCACCAGCCGGATCAGCCGGCCGGCCGCGACGCCGAGGGCGGCGGCGGCCAGGGCGACAGCCAGGAACATTGCCAGCTTGGATTTCATTCGGCCTGGCCTCCGGGGAAGATCACGCGGGCCACCATGGCCAGGTTGAGCAGCCCGAAGAACAGCAGGACCGCGAACTGCGGCGAGCCGAGGGCCGCCGTGCGCCACAGGGCCAGCACCAGCCACAGCACGGCCACGCTGCCGCTCCACCACCTGATCCCGATCCGGAACCGCCGCAGCGAACTGCCTGGCGTCCTAGTTGGGTGCCAGCTCATCGACCGGCCCAAGGCACCGTCCCAGATCGCGAACACGTGCGCCCAGCCGCGGGCGATGCCGAGCGGCCAGATCCCCGGTCCGAAGCGGGACCGGTGCCACAACGGGTAGAGCACGAACCCGGTCAGCATGGCTGGGAGCAGGATGACGAAGTTCCTCAGCCGAACCTGCCCGGGCAGGAAGGCCAGCATGACGACGGGGATGAGCGGCCCGAAGAAGGTGATCAGCGCGGTGTAGGCGTAGTAGAAGAACCCCGAGACGTAGGCCAGCCGGGCCGGGAGGCGCATCGGTACCGACCACAGCCGACGGGAGAACACGATGCCCACGTTCCCCGAGCACCAGCGGTACTGCTGCCGCACGAACGCGTCCAGGTTGTCCGGGCAGATCCCGGTGGACAGCAGCACCGGCAGGTAGACCATGGACCAGCCGGCCCGGCGCACGTCGAGCCCGGTGTGCACATCCTCGGCGTACGGGATGAGGGTCGGGCCGCCCTGCGGCTCCAGCGCGGCCCGCCGGTACACCGCCGAGGTCCCGCAGCACACGGCCGCGTCCAGCCGCTGCCTGGCCACCTGGACGGTCCGGTAGAACACCTCCTGGATCGGGCCGGCCGCGCGCTCGATCCAGGTCTGCGCCGGGCTGGTCCGGAAATACTGCGGGGTCTGCACGATCGCGATCGACGGATCGTCCAGGTAGGGCAGGGTCTCGGCCAGGAAATCCGGCCGCGGCGCGAAGTCCGCGTCCAGGATGACCAGGTACTCGGCCGAGGTCTGGGCGAAGGCGTGGCGTAGGTTGCCGGCCTTCTTGCCGGCCGGCCAGTCGGGCCGGTGGATATAGCAGAAACCGAACGAACCGGCCATCGAGCGGGCCTTCTCATCGGGCCCGTCGTCGAGGACGTAGGCGCGCGCCCGGCCCTGGTAGGCCTCGATGAGCGCGGACGCCGCGGCCCAGGTATTGCGCAGCAACTCGATCGGCTCACCACAGATGGGCAGGTAGATGTCCACGTCCGGGTAGGCGGGCGGGTGCCACGCCGCCGCCCGGGCCTGGTGCGCGGCCAGGTCGAATCCGGCGCCGGCGAAGTTCACCGGCAAGCTGATGGCCTGGTACGCCACGTACGTCGCGGTGAACAGCAGGAACGGCGAGAGCGCCAGGTCCGCGGTCTCCAGCCGGAGCTGGCTGACGATGAGACAGATCGAGCCGATCAGGATCACGGTGGTCAGGTAAGGCAGGTTCCGCTGGATGTAGAGGTGCTTCTCATCGTCGTCCGGCGGAAGGGGAGGCACCAGGCCAGGCCGCTGGCCGTCCCGGCCGGGCGTGGCCGGCCTGGCCATGGTCCCGGTGCTGGCCGTCCGCTGCCCGGTCACGACTGCGGCTCGTATCGCCAGATCACGTAGGTACCCCGGGCCGGACCATAGGGGACGACGTCGATGATGTGATACCTGGGGTTGCGCCGCAGGTCGGCCGCGAGGCTCTGGTCGAGCGGCTTCGTGTCGGTGAAGTTCAGCGCCACCAGGGAGAAGTAGCCCCGGGCGATGTACATCGCGTAAGTGCCTGCGTTGCCATCCCCGACAACCCCCGCCTTGGCGCTCGGGCCGCCGGTCGGCGCACCGGAGGGCAGGACGATGTTCCGCGTGCTCGACCACCGCTGCCACTTGCTCCCGGACGGGAGGTAGTACTCGGCTAGCGAGGGGTCCTCGACCAGCAGCCGCCCGTTGCTGCCGTCGGCCAGCGGCCGCAGGATCGCGACGTAGGCGGCGGACGACGGCCAGCTGGTGGCGAATACCCAGGACTGGGCGGCGCCCAGGGTGACCGGGAAGGAGAGCGCGACCACGCAGGCGGCGCGGGTGACGGTGCGCCCGGTCCCCTCGGGTGCGGCCGCGATGAGCCGGTCCACCGCGTAGCCCGCGGTGATAGCCGCGAACCAGGCCCCCATGGCCCCGTGCTTGTTGAGCGAGGCGGTGGTGTACAGGATGGCCTGCTGAGTCGGCACGAGCAGCGCCGCGGCCGCCAGCACGGTCAGCCGCCACGCCTGCACGCGCCCGGCGCGGCTGATCCAGCCAATGACCGCGCCGCAGACTGCGGCGACCACGATGACGCCGGTCCAGGACCAGAAGTGCACAAGGACCGTCACCGGGGCGTCCGTGCCCGGCGCCCGCTGCAGCGTGGTGATGTCGATCCCGTGCAGGTAGCGTTGGCCGCCGATCAGCAGCGCGGGCGTGATCAGGACGGCAAGGACGGCGAGCAGGGTCAGCGCGCGGGCCGCGGCGAGCTTGCCGCCCGGCCTGGGAAACGCGGTGAGCAGGGCGAGTACGAGCACCACGGGATCGAACAGGGCCGACGGGTACGAGGTCGCGTTGGCCAGCGCCAGCGCGGCTCCGGCGGCGACCATCCATCCGGTCGCGTCCGGCCGGTCCCCGGCCCGGACGACGAGCCAGGAGGCCAGCGCGACACCGAACAGCGACATGGCGTCGTAGGTGGCGAACGAGCCCAGGTGCAGCGCCGGGCCGAGCACGGCGAACAGCGCCGCGGCGAAGAACGCGGCCCGGCGGCCGGATACCAGGCGGGCAGCGGCCCACAGCAGCGCGGTGGCGCCGAGCATGAAGACGAGGGACAGGATCCTGGCCGCGGCCAGCCCTCCTGCGCTGTCGGCCAGCGCGGCCAGCGGCGGGTAGATGACCGGCGCCCCGGAGAAATACGAAGGGAACGGCGGTATCGGGGTGCCGTGCAGCAGCCAGGCCCATTCCAGGTGGCCGGCCCACAGGTAGAGCGCTTCGTCCTGGAACGCCGTATCCGCCCCGACCAGCCGGAGCGACAGGGCGGCCTGGACGGCGAGCACCACGAGCAGCGGCCAGTTGCCCGGTACCCGCAGCCTGGCCGTCCGCCGTGGCCGGGGCGCGGCGTGCGTGCCCGTAGTCGTCTGCGCTGCTGACGTCGGTGGCTCCGCCGACTGCTGGATCGCTGCGCCTAGATCCATAGGTGGCACCTGCCTGATATCAAGGCATACAGGGGTGCGTGAAAAACAGCCCCCCAAGTAGCTGACCTACCGTGCTGAAGGTGTCACCTAACGCAGCGCTTCTGTACGAATATGGACACCGCAAACCAGACGGTAATCTCCGTTTCCCGGACATGAGGTGTATTCCGCAAATTTAGCGGGAGAAAGAACCTTCGCGTCGCGCGGCGGCATGGCTCAGGAGGAGTCGCGGTACGACAGAAGCGGCGCAGGACTATTACATTTCATAGTCCTGCTTGAATAGCCGCTCATCCTGTGCTGCGCTATACCGTGCGGCCGTATCGCCCTATATGCGTACCGTACAGGGGGGTTGACCCGAATGGCACAGGAGCAGCCCGGCAGGGAACTGCCGCAGCGCGTCCGGGGGGCGGCCCGGACCGGTCCGCCCCCGCCCGCCCCGTCGTCTTCCCCCGTGCTCACCGAGGAACTGCGGCAGCGCATGCGGGCGGCGGTTACCGCTGAGCGCTCCGGGGCGGCCACCAAGCAAGACGAAGCTCCGGCTGTGTCCGAGCCCCCGGCCGCCGCCACGCCCCCGTTCCCGGTCAAACCCCCCGCGGGCCCGGCCCCGGCGGATTCTCCGCGGCCCGCGGGCCCGGCCCCGGCGGATTCTCCGCGGCCTGCGGGCCGGTCCCGGGCCCGGCGGGTGGCCCCGTTCGTAGCCGTCGTCCTGGTCATCGGGATGCTGGCGGTCGCGGCCGTCAGGTACTTCGGCCGCTCCCCGGCGGCCAGCCCGCCCAGCGCCGCTGCCGCGCGCCAGGCGGCGGAGGCTCGTGCTGCCGCCGCTTCCTGGGTGGCCCAGCAGGTCAGCCGGGACGTCAAGGTCTCCTGTGACCCGGCGATGTGCGCGGCGCTCAGCGGCGCACGGGTTCCCCTCGGCGCGAACTGTCTCGTGCTCGGGTCGAACTCGGCAGATCCCGACCAGCTCCGCCGTGGTAGTCGAGACGCCGCCGTGCTGAGCCTGTTCGGCAGTAGCCTCGCCACCGGCCTGGGCGCCGGCGGTTCTCGCGTCCTTCGGCTCCGGGCCGTTCCTCGTCACCGTCCGGGTGATCGACCGTAACGGGGCCGCCGCGTACCGAGACCAAGCTCGGCGCCGACCTGGCCGACCGGAAGAGCCGCCGGCGACCGCGCTGCTGAACGACCCGCAGATCTCGGTACCCCGGCGCTGCCCAGCGGCGCAGCTCACTGCGGGCGCGGTCGACTCGCGGCTGCTGGAGATCCTCGCCTTCGTGGCCGGGCACCAGCCGATCAGCATCGTGCAGTTCGGGAACCCCGGTCCCGGCGCGAGCGCCGACGTCCCGCTCCGCTACGTCGACCTGGCCGAGCGTGACCGGGCGCATCACTTGTCCTCCGCCGCGTACGTGAGGTCTTTCCGCACCTACCTGAGCACTGCGGATGTCAGCTTCCGCCCGGCCAGCATGAGACGGTGGTGCTGCCGGACGGCCAGGCCGTGCTGCGGGTAGAGTTCACCGCCCCGAGCCCGCTGAGGGTGTCCGGCAGTTAAGGCCCGAGCAGGGCACGTCAGGAGTCGTATCCCATGCCCGCCGCATCCAGCGCCCGCAGCCACAGGTTCCTGCGGCCGGACTTGCGGTCCGCCCGGGCCAGCGACCAGCGGGTCGCCTGCACGCCCAGGTAGGCGAGCGGCTCGGGCGGGAAGGGGACCGGCTTGCTGCGGACCATCTCGAGCTGGGTCAGCTCGGTCGGCTGGCCGCTCAGCAGGTCGAGCATCACCCGCGCGCCGAACCTGGTCGCGGCCACCCCGAGCCCGGTGTAGCCGAGCGCGTAGGCGACCCGGCCGCGGTGCGCGGTGCCGAAGAACGCGCAGAACCGGCTGCAAGTGTCGATCGCCCCGCCCCAGCGATGACTGAACCCGATGCCCTCCAGCTGCGGAAACGTGGTGAGGAAGTGCTCGGCGAGCCTGGCGAAGGTAGCCGGGCGCTGGTCGTAGGCCCCGCGGACGTCGCCGCCGAAGTGGTAGATGGCGTCGTAGCCGCCCCACAGGATCCGGAGGTCGGAGGTCAGCCGGCAGTAATGGAACTGGTTGCCCGCGTCCCCGACGCCCTGCCGGTTCTGCCAGCCGACGGCGGCGAGCTGAGCCGGGCTGAGCGGCTCGCTCACCAGCACGTAGTCGTAGACCGGCACGATGTACGGCCGCAGCCGCTTGACCAGCGGAGGGAACGCGTTGGTGCCGAGCGCCACCCGCCTGGCCCGCAGCACGCCGTGCCGGGTGCGCACGGTCACGCCGTCCGCGTCGCTGGCCAGGCCGGTGGCCGGGGTCCGTTCGGCGATCCGGACGCCGATCCGCTCGCACGCATCGGCCAGGCCCCAGGCGAGCCTGGCCGGCTGCACGCCGGCCGAGCCCTCCTTGTCCCACAGACCCGCCAGGTAGGTGGGGGAGTTCACCTGCGCCCGCACCGCCCCGGCCTCCAGGAACGTGCCCCCGTCGGCCGCGGCGGCCTCGCGCAGCGAAGCGACCTGGTAGTCCTCGGTGGCCACGGTGATCGAGCCGGCCCGCTCGAAGTCGCAGTCGATGCCGTACCTGCCGATCGCGGCCTCGATCGCGTCGAGGTTCTCCGCGCCGAGCCGCTGCAGCGTGCCGAACTCGGCCGGGAACCGCTCCCGCCCGTTGCCCGCGCCGTGGGTCAGGCTGGCCTCGCAGAAACCGCCGTTGCGCCCGCTCGCCGCCCAGCCGATCCGGTTGCCCTCGATCAGCACCACGGACCGCCCGGGGTTGGCCTCCTTGGCCAGCAGGGCGGTCCACAGGCCGCTGAAACCGCCGCCGATTACCGCCAGGTCGCAGGCCGTATCGCCGCGCAGCGGCTCGCGCACGGCCGGCGCATCCGGCCGGTCCAGCCAGAACGGCGCCGGCTGCGCCGCCATGACCAGCCGGGTCAGCTCCTCGCGCTCAGACTGCCGCAAAGGCGTCCTCGAGGATGGACAGCCCCTCGTCGAGCAGGTTCTGGCCGATCACAAGCGGCGGCAGGAAGCGGATCACGTTGCCGAACGTTCCGCAGGTCAGCGTGACCAGCCCGGCCTGGTGGCAGGCCCGGGTGACGGCCGCCGTGGTGGCCGGGTCGGGGTCGAGCGTCCCCGGCTTGGTCAGCTCGATCGCCTGCATCGCGCCGCGGCCTCGCACGTCGGCGATGACCGGGTACTTCTCCGCCAGCCCGTGCAGCCTCGGCAGCATGATGTCGCCGATCCGGCGCGCCCGCCCGGCGAGGTCCTCGGCCGCCATCGTCTCGATCGCGCCGAGCGCCGCCGCGCAGGCCACCGGGTTGCCGCCGTAGGTGCCGCCCAGGCCGCCCGCGTGCACCGAGTCCATGAGCTCGGTGCGCCCGGTCACCGCGGCCAGCGGGAGCCCGCCCGCGATGCCCTTGGCCGTGGTGACCATGTCCGGCACCACGCCCTCGTGCTCGCAGGCGAACCAGTCGCCGGTGCGGCAGAACCCGGTCTGGATCTCGTCCGCGATGAACACGATCCCGTGCTCGCGGCAGAACTCGGCGAGCCCGGGCAGGAACCCGTCGGGCGGCACCACGAACCCGCCCTCACCCTGGATCGGCTCGATGATCACGGCGGCCACGTTATCCTCGCCCACCTGGGTGTGGATGAGGCTCTTGATCATGGGCAGCGCGTCCGTCGCGCACGCCTCGCGGCCGCCCGGCCAGCGCAGCGGGTAGGCCATCGGCATCCGGTAGATCTCGCCGGCGAACGGGCCGAACTTGTCCTTGTAGGGCATGTTCTTCGCGGTGAGCGCCATGGTGAGGTTGGTGCGCCCGTGGTAGGCGTGGTCGAACGCCACGACGGCCTGCCGCCCGGTGGCGTGCCTGGCGATCTTCACCGCGTTCTCTACCGCTTCCGCGCCGGAGTTGAACAGGGCCGAGCGCTTGTCGTGGATTCCCGGCGTGCGCCTGGCGAGTTCCTCGCAGACCTCGACGTAGCCCTCGTACGGCGTCACCATGAAGCAGGTGTGGGTGAACCTCGCCGCCTGCTCGGCCACCCGCGCGGACACCCGCGGGGCCGCGTTGCCCACGGAGACCACGGCGATCCCGGACCCGAAGTCGATCAGGGAGTTGCCGTCGGCGTCGACGATCACGCCGCCGCCCGCGTCCGTGACGAACACCGGCAGGACATGACTGACGCCGCGGGCCACCGCGCGCTCGCGCCGGGCGAGCAGTTCGCGCGACACGGGTCCGGGGATCTCGGTAACGAGGTGCCTGCGCTGCGGAAGCCGGGCGTCATCGCCCGAAACATGCTCGGTCATGCTCCGACGATAGATCATGAGACCGGACGGCTCTAGCGGAGGGAGGTGTACGGGAGAGGCGGGACCCTTATCGTGGTGTGCCGGATACGGGAGAGGACGGATCTCGGATGCCTGACCATGAAAGACCGGACGCGAGAGGGCTGTTCGGCGGCGTATTCGCCAGGGGCGGCGTCGAGGCGGACGACACCGCGTGGCTGCAAGCGATGCTGGACGCCGAGGCGGGCCTGGCCCGGGCCCTCGAGCGGGCCGGGCTCGCGCCGGCCGGGGCGGGCAAGGCGGTCACCGCGGCGGCCAGCGCGGCAAACTTCGATCCGAACGAACTGGGCGGACTCGCCGCCCTGACCGGCAACCCGGTGCCCGGGCTGGCCCGCGCGCTGGCCCGGCAGGTGCCCCAGACAGCGGTCAGCGCCGTCCATCGCGGCGCCACCAGCCAGGACATCGTGGACACCGCCGCGATGCTGCTGGCCAAGCGGGCCATCGACGTCATGCGGGCCGACCTGGCCCGGGCGGCCGACGCCGCGGGCGGGCTGGCCGCGGCGCACCGTGGCTCGATCATGATCGGCAGGACGCTGCTCCAGCAGGCCGTCCCGGTGACCTTCGGCCTGGTCGCAGCGGGCTGGCTGACCAGCGTGGACGAGGGCCGTGCCGGGCTCGATTCTCTGGGCCCGCGGCTCGCGGTCCAGTTCGGCGGCGCGGCGGGCACTCTCGCCTCGCTGGGCGACGCCGGCCAGCGGGTCGCGGCGCTGCTCGCCGAGGAACTCGGCCTGGCCGTGCCCGTGCTGCCCTGGCACACGGACCGGCTGCGGATCATCGACCTGGGCGCCGCGCTGGCCCGGGTCGCGGCGGCGCTCGGCAAGATCGCGCGGGACGTCACCCTGCTGGCCCAGTCGGAGGTCGGCGAGCTCAGCGAGGGCGCCGGTGCCGATCAGCGCGGGGCCGATCAGCGCGGTGCCGATCAGCGGGCGTCCGCGGCGTCGCCCCGGCGCGGCGGGTCCTCGGCGATGCCGCACAAGCGCAACCCGGTCGCCTCGATCGCCATCCTCGGCTGCACCAGGCAGGTCCCTGGGCTGCTCGCGACCCTGGCCATGGCCACCGAACAGGAACTGCAGCGCGCGGCCGGCGCCTGGCACGCCGAGTGGGAGCCGCTGACCGCCCTGCTCAGGCTGACCGGCTCCGCCGCGAGTTGGGCGGCCGAACTGCTGCCCGGGCTCGTCGTGGACACCTCGCGGATGGCCGCCAACCTGGCCGCGACCAAGGGCCTGCCGCTCGCCGAGCACGTGTCTTCGCTGCTGGCCGGCGTGCTCGGCGGCGCCCAGGCGCACGACCTGGTGGCCGAGGCGGGCGCGCGGGCCGTGAGCGCCGGGCTCCCGCTGCGCGACGTGCTGCTGGCCGTGCCCAAGCTCGAAGAACGGCTCTCGTCGGCCGGCATCACCGCCGAGCAGATCGATTCCGCGCTCGAGCCGTCCGGCTACCTCGGCGTCGCCGGCGCCTTTGTCACCGCTGCTCTCGACGCGCACCAGGCACTGGAGGCTCGCCATGGATGACGCAATGGATGACGCAGCACGCGCCAGGCAGGGCATGACGGTACGCCGCGAGGTGCTGGGGAACGAGCACGTCGACCGGGCGGTGGCGGCGACCACCCCGTTCACCGAACCGTTCCAGGACTTCATCACCCGCTACGCCTGGGGTGACATCTGGTCCCGGCCGGGGCTCTCCCGGGCCGAGCGCAGCCTGGTCACCCTGTCAGTGCTCGCCGCCATGCAGCACGAGCACGAGCTGGCCATGCACGTCAAGGCGGCGCTGCGCAACGGCCTGACGCCGGAGCAGATCCAGGAGGTCCTGCTCCAGGTGGCGGTGTACGCCGGCGTGCCGGTCGCGAACCGGGCCTTCCCGATCGCGCAGCGCGCGCTGGCCGAAGCCGGGGCGGCGGATGACGCCGCCGAACGGGCCTAACCGGAGCGCCCCCGGCGGCTTACGCTCTTGTCGGGTGCCCCAACGCCGCGAACTGGGAAGTTGTCCGCTCGCCACACACATGCGTCCGACATGCGAACGACTGTACTCATGGCGATCGCTGACGCGTTATCGTTAGCGTAAGCAAACTACCTGGAGGGACGTGACTGCTCTGCCGCCTGAAGTCGGCAGCTTCTCAAGCTGCCGAAGGAGCCTGACCACAGCCCAGCCCGGCCCTGGACGCAATGTTCCGCGCCCCGTTCACGTACTTGTAGGCTCGTCTCACCTGCACCAGGTCCGTATTTTCAGGCTCGGACACGGCCCGTGGAGGGGAGGGAGCGCGGCTTCACCTTCAGCCTGAAGGCTGGAGGACCCGCCGCGCATCTTTGATGGCAGAGATCGTCTCACTCGCCGAAGCCGTAGAGCGGGCAATCCACGATGGCGACGCCGTCGCGATGGAGGGGTTCACGCACCTGATCCCGTTCGCCGCCGGGCACGAGGTGATCAGGCAGCGGCGCCGTGACCTGACGCTCATCAGGATGACGCCGGACCTCATCTACGACCAGCTCATCGGCGCGGGCTGCGCGCGCAAGCTGATCTTCTCCTGGGGCGGCAACCCCGGTGTCGGCTCGCTGCACCGGTTCCGCGACGCGGTCGAGAACTCCTGGCCGGTCCCGCTGGAGATAGAGGAGCATAGCCACGCCGGGATGGCCAACCGCTACGTGGCCGGGGCTTCCGGTATCCCGTTCGCCGTGCTGCGCGGTTACAACGGCACCGGCCTGGAAACATTGAACGGCGGCGGCGGGTCCACGATCAAGCCGATCACCTGCCCGTTCACCGGCGAGACACTGACCGCGGTCTCCGCCCTGCGGCCGGACGTGGCGGTCATCCACGCCCAGCGGGCCGACCGGACCGGCAATGTCCAGCTATGGGGAATCACCGGCGTGCAGAGGGAGGCCGTGCTCGCGTCGGCGCGTTCGGTGGTCACGGTGGAGGAGATCGTGGACGTACTCGACCCCCGGCCCGGCGCGGTGGTGCTGCCCGGCTGGACGGTGACCTTCGTGGCCCAGGCGCGGGAGGGCGCGCATCCCTCATACGCGCTGGGCTACTCGGTCCGTGACAACGACTACTACGTGGCCTGGGACGCCATCGCCAGGGACCGCGAGAGCTTCACCCGGTGGCTGGACGACCAGCTCTATGCGGGGCGGTCATGACCTACACCGCTGACGAGATGATGACGGTGTCCGCCGCCCGGGCGCTGCGCGACGGCATGACCTGTTTCGTCGGCATCGGGCTGCCCAGCTCGGCCGCGAACCTGGCCCGCGCCACGCACGCGCCGTCGCTGGTGCTGATCTACGAATCGGGCACGATCGGCGCCAAGCCGGACCGGCTGCCGCTGTCGATCGGCGACGGCATGCTAGCCGAGACGGCGGACGCGGTGGTCAGCGTCCCGGAGATCTTCAACTACTGGCTGCAGCCCGGCCGCATCGACGTCGGCTTCCTCGGCGCCGCCCAGATCGACAAGTTCGGCAACATCAATACCACCGTGATCGGCGGGGATTACGGCAACCCCAAGGTGCGGCTGCCCGGTGCGGGCGGCGCGCCGGAGATCGCCGCCTCGTGCCGTGAGGTGATCGTCGTCGTCAGGCAGAATCACCGCTCGTTCGTCGAACGGGTCGACTTCGTCACCTCGGTCGGATACGGGTCGGGCAGGACAGACCGCGAACGGCTCGGGCTTACCGGTGCCGGGCCCAAGAAGATCATCACCGACCTGGGCGTCCTGGAGCCCGATCCGGAGACGCTCGAGTTCACCCTGACCGGCCTGTATCCGGGCGTGTCCGCCTCGGCCGCGAAGGAACGCACCGGCTGGGACCTGGCCATCGCGGCGGATCCGGAGATCATCGCCGCGCCCACCCCGGCCGAACTGGAAGCGCTGCGCCGTTTCCAGGGCACGCAAGCAAGGAGCCATCAATGACGACCGCTGACGTATCGGCGTCGCTGGTCGGCGCGGAGACCGGCAAGCTGGTCCTGCCGTCGTACGAGCGTCCGGCGGCAGGCCTGCACCCGCCGCTCGACTTCGAGGGGTACCGCTCGACCGCGCTGCGCCACCCGAAGCAGCCGCTGGTGCTGCTGCCGCACGGGCTGACCGAGGTGACCGGGCCGCTGCTCGGCGACAGCCTGATCACGCCCACCGATTCCGATCTGACCACGCAGCATGACGGCGAGCCGCAGGGACAGCGGATCATCGTGACCGGCCAGGTACTCGACTCCGGCGGGCGCCCGGTGCCCGACACGCTGATCGAGATCTGGCAGACGAACGCGGGCGGGCGCTACCGGCACTCGCGCGAGCACCACCCCGCGCCCCTCGACCCGAACTTCGACGGGATCGGGCGCGCCATCACCGACGCGGGCGGCCGGTACCGGTTCGTCACCATCGCGCCAGGCGCATACCCGTGGGGAAACCACTACAACGCCTGGCGCCCGGCTCACATCCACTTCTCGCTGTTCGGCCGCGCGTTCACCCAGCGACTGGTCACCCAGATGTACTTCCCTGGTGACCCGCTTCTTCCGATCGACCCGATCTTCAACTCGGTGCCCGACGAGAAGGCCAGGCAGCGGCTGATCGCCGACTTCGACATCGAGCTGACCCAGCCCGAGTGGGCCCTCGGCTACCACTGGGACATCGTGCTGCGCGGCCGCGACGCGACCGTCTTCGAGTAAGGGCGGAACAAGTGCCAGGGATAACGCCTTCCCAGACCGTGGGCCCGTACTTCTCGATGCGGCTGCCGTGGCCCGACGGCCCGTTCGTGGTGCCCGAACAGACCCCGGGCGCGATCACGATCATCGGGCGGCTCTACGACGGCGCAGGGAACATCATCCCGGACGGGCTGATCGAGACCTGGCAGGCCGGACCGGACGGGCGCTTCGCCCACCCCGACGACCCGCGCGGCGCTACCCCCGGCGGATACCAGAGCTTCCGCGGCTTCGGCCGGTGCCCGACCGCGCCGGACGGCTCGTACCGCATCGTCACGCTCAAGCCAGGCCCGCTGCCCGCCTCCGACGGCAGCATCGAGGCGCCGCACCTGGACGTGTCGGTGTTCGCGCGCGGTCTGCTCGACCGCGTGGTCACCCGCATGTACTTTCCCGACGAGCCCGCTGCCAATGCCGCCGACCCGGTGCTGTGCTCCATCGGCGCGCCGAGGCGCCGGGCCACGCTCATCGCGGTGCCCGAGCCGGAGGGCCAGCTCAGGTTCGACATCGTCCTGCAGGGTGAGCGCGAGACAGTCTTCTTCGATGTCTGAGGTCCGCCTGGTCTCCTCGATGGAGGGGCCGGACGACGCGCCCGTGGTGATCCTCGCCAACCCGATCGGCACGACCAGGGCCATCTGGGACGCCCAGGCCCGGGTACTGCGCGAGGGTTTCCGGCTGCTCAGGTTCGAACTGCGCGGCCACGGGGCGCCCGGCGCGCAGTCGGATGCCCCGCCGGGCTCTTACTCCATCGCCGAGCTCGGCACCGACGTGCTCGGCCTGATGCGCGAGCACGGCGTCGACAGGGCCGCCTACTGCGGAATCTCCATCGGCGGGATGACCGGGCTATGGCTCGCCGCCAACGCGCCGGAGCGGATCTCCTCCCTGGTGGTGTGCTGCGCGGCGATCACCCCGATGCCGTCGCGGCAGTCATGGCTGGACCGGGCCGCGCTGGTGCGTTCCGAAGGGATGGCGGCGATCAGCGAGATGGTCCCGCCGCGCTGGTTCACCCCGGATTTTCTCGCCAGGCAGCCCGCGGCGGTCGCCTCCGTCATGGACATGCTGCACGGCACCGACCCGGTGGGCTACGCGGGCTGCGGCGAGGCCATCGCCGGGATGGACCTGCGTCCCGTGCTCGGCTCGATCAAGGCGCCCACGCTGGTCATCGCGGGCGCCGAGGACCAGGCCGCGCCGCCATGGCAGGGCGCGATGACCGCGTCCGGCATCACGGACTCCCGGCTCCGGGTCATCCGCGGCACCTCGCACCTGGCCCCGTACCAGACACCGGGTCCGGTCACCGCCGCCATCTGCGCCCATCTAGATGAGTGATTCCTGATTCAGGTGAGTGCGGCGTGCCGGGGTGCGGCTCACGGCCTGAATAGCCTCCGGCCGGGCGGTGCGGATCACCCCCGTCCGGGCCGCGGATGAGGGCTGTATCAGCGCCGTCAGCCTCTCCCGCACCTCTATTCGCTCGCCAGTACGATGATCGTTGCTCTTACGGGGTGGATTCGGGCTTGCGGGTGATTTTGGGGCCCCGGGCTCAAAAACCACCCGGGAGCCCCGATCCACCCGGATCTTCCGCCGCTGCCCGCCTCACCGCGAACATCCGCACCGGGCACCCCGGCCAACACGGCCCGGGCCTGCAACCCGATCAGGAATCACTCATAGGGGCCCATCTCGCGACGTCATAGGCTGGCCCCCTTACCTTGATGAAGGAGGCGCCGTGCTGCCCTGGTCCGCGGATCTTGTCGGCCGCATCGAAGAGCAGGTCATCAGCAGCGAACTGCTGCGCGGTAACCCGCTCGGCGACCCGCACGAGCGGCCGCTGCTCGTGTACCTGCCGCCGGGGTACGACGACGAGTCAGAGGGTCCGGAGCGCAGGTACCCGTCGGTGTACGTCATCCAGGGCTTCACCGGGCACGCAGCCATGTGGCGGAACCGCTCCGCCTTCCGGCAGCCGTTCCCCGAGACCGCCGACGCGGTGTTCGCCCGCGGTGAGGCGCCGCCCGCCATCGTGGTGTACGTCGACGCGTGGACCAGCTACGGCGGCAGCCAGTTCGTCGACTCGCCGGGCACCGGGCGGTACCACTCCTACCTTTGCGACGAGGTCGTGCCCTGGGTAGACGCGCGGTACCGCACTCTCACCGGTGCCGCGCACCGGGCCATCATGGGCAAGTCGAGCGGCGGATTCGGCGCGATGATCACGCCGATGCTCCGGCCGGACCTGTTCGGCGCGCTGGCCACCCACGCGGGCGACGCGCAGTACGAGTACTGCTACCTTCCCGAGTTCGCCTCCGCCGTCCGGCATCTGCGCCGCTACGACGGCGACATATGGCGCTGGTGGCGGGATTTCGGGTCCCGGGTGTCCTTCACCAAGGAGGAGGACATGTCGCTGCTGTCGGTGCTCGGCGTGGCGGCGTGCTTCTCCGCGAACGAGGACGGTACCGTGGACCTGCCGTTCGACCCGGCGACCGGAGCGCTTCGCCCAGCCGTGTGGCAGCGGTGGCTGGACTGGGACCCGGTGCGGATGGTGCCATCGCACGCGGACGCGCTGCGAGGGCTGCGGGCCATCTGGGTCGACGCGGGCACGCGGGACGAATACCACCTCGACCTCGGCGCCGGGGCGTTCCGTGCCGCTCTCAAGGATGTCGGGGTGGCTGATGACCTGGTGCACTTCGAGCTTTTCCAGGCTGGGCACGGGGGCATCGACTACCGTTACCCGGTGTCCCTGGCCTGGCTGTGCGCGCGGATGGCTCCAGATGACTAAGTAGCGGCTAAGAAGCCGCCGGCCGGCCCGGCAGTCTGGTACGTTTCCGGCGTATTGGGAACGGGGTCGCATCCGAAGGGATCCAATGAACCCCGGTGCACCCCAAGGAACACTGAACCTCGAATGGAGAGTCGCTATGCGCAAGAGCGGGTTTGCAGCAGCTGCCGGCTTCGGTTCGCTAGTCCTGCTGCTGACCGCGTGCGGGGGATCGTCGGGATCATCGAGCACCTCGAACCCGGCCACGACGTCGACCGCTCAGGCAGGCGGCCAGGCGACCAGTGGCGCGCTGGGCACCGTGCCGCCGCCCGGCTCGACCGTGCTGCACGTTCAGAAGTCCAACCTCGGCTTTGTGCTCGCCCTGACCAACGGGCAGGTTGTCTACATGTACGACAAGGACAGCAAGGGCGGCACCCCGGCCTGCACCGGTTCCTGCGCCTCGGTCTGGGTGCCGGTGACGGGCAACCCGGTGGTGAGCCCGGCCGATACCGGCCTGGGCACGCTCGGCACTGTCGCTGGCTCGAGCGGCGCGAAGCAGGTCACCTACAACGGCATGCCGCTGTACACCTACAAGGGCGCGAAAGCGCTGGTCACTAACGGCAACGGCGTCGGCGGCATGTGGCACGTGATCAAGATGTCCGAGAGCAACATCGTCGGCAGCTGAGCATCGCGCCGGAGGTTCCAGCGCTCCCGGGCCGGGCGGCATGACGGCCCGGGTGCGTTTATTATCCGGCCCGCCCAGGCGTCCTGACGGGCTCCCAGGGACCGGGCCATCCTTTGCGAATTGGAGACACGTTATGCGTAAGAGCGGGTGGGCCGCGGCAACGGGGATCGGATCGCTGGTGCTGCTACTAGCCGCGTGCGGGGGTTCGTCGGGGGCGAACTCGGCGGCAGGTTCCGCGTCGAGTTCGCCGCTGGCGAGCAGCGGTTCGCCGGGTGCGGCGCCGTCTACGGCGCCCGCGTCATCGGCGACGGCCGTGGGGACGGCCACCAAGAGCGCCGGGTCGACGGCGTCCGCGAAGCCGCACCACTCGGTCGGCCCGCTGCCGAGCAGCAACGACCAGTCGATCCCGCCGGTCGGCACGACCGTCATGATCGTGCAGAAGTCCGCCAACGGCTTCGTGCTCGCCGAAGCGAACCACCAGGTGGTCTACACCTACTCGAAGGACAAGAAGGGCGGCAAGCCCACCTGCACGGGCGCCTGCGCGCAGACATGGCCGCCCGCCACAGGCGTGCCCCAGGCCGGGCCCGCCAGCCACTTCCCTCACCAGTTCGGCGTGGTCACGGGCGCCGGGGGTGTCAAGCAGATCACCTACAACGGTTATCCGCTCTACACCCTCAAGGGTGCGAGGCCGCTGGCGACGACCGGTAACGGCATGGGCGGCGTCTGGCACGTCGTCCCGCTCTCCGCCAGCGACATCGGCTGACCGGCCGCATCCCCGTTACCCAGGCAGGCCCGGCATCGCCTCGCCGCATGCGGGGTATCACGCGCTCGTGACCAGCCAGGCAGCTGACCAGCAGCCCGCGCCGCAGCGCGGGCTGCTGGTCATTTACAGCGCGCTGATGCTGGCTCCTCCGCCGCAGAAAGCTAACGAGGTTCTTAACCTCTTCCGCTCGCCCGAACCGGCGCGGTGGCCCGCGTGTATCCCTGGCTGAAGGAGCGGGACCGACGACCGCGACCAGGCGAGGGAGACCCTCATGCGACATCGGGTGCTGGCGGCATCGGCCGTGTTCGGAACCTTCCTGCTGACAGCGTGCGGGACATCCACGACGCCGGGCTCCGCATACGACGGCGCCACCACCACGGCGATGTCCGGTATGTCCCCGACCGCGTCGGCGTCGGGCACAAGCCCGGCCGCGGCCCGGTCCGCCGCGGTGCTGACGATCAGGAAGACCCCGGCCGGCTACGTACTCGCCAACGCGAACGGCTACACCGTCTACTGGTTCGCCAAGGACCCCAGCGGTGGCTCGCACCCGGCCTGCACCGGCAGTTGCCTGCTCGCCTGGTTCCCGGTGAAGGGCCTGGCGGCGGCCAAGGGTGTCACGCTCGACGGCAGGCTCGGCTGTATCACCCGGCCCGGCGGCGTGACGCAGGCCACCTACAACGGCTACCCCTTGTACACGTTCGGCAGCGACAGCGCCCCCGGTATGGCCAACGGCAACGGCAGCGGCGGTGCCTGGCATGTCATCAGGGAAAAGGCCCCGGCCACTGCTTCCGCTCCGGGCTACTGAGGGGGCCCCGCGATGCCGTAGGCGGCGCGCAGCCGGGACGCGGCGGCGGCCGGGGCGCGTACGTGGTCCAGGCCGAGAAGGGCCGCGCCGGCTACCGGCGGGACGTCGATCACGCGAACCTCGGCGGCCGGGGCGGCCTCGGCGAGCTGCCGGGTGATGCCGGACAACAGCAGCGGGTTCCGCGCGGTGATGACGCCGCCGCCCAGAACCACGGGCGTGGCCAGGGTGATCAGGTCCAGGCGGCGCATCGCGGTGATGGCCATGACGGAGATCTCGTCGGCGAGGCGGTTCACCACCTTCCTGGCCACCGCATCGCCTTCGTCCGCCGCACGCAGCAGCATCGGTGCCAGGCCGGTTAGGTCGTCGTCACCGATCTTGCCCTTGTGGATGCCGATCGTGATCTCCTCGACCCGCTCCACGCCGAAGTGGCCGGTCAGGTAGCTGGCTAGTGCCGTGTCCGGGCCGCGGCCGTCTTCCGCGCGGATCGCGTGCCAGAGCATCTCGAGGCCCAGGCCGTGGCCGCCGCCCCAGTCGCCCGAGATGGTGCCGAGGGCCAGGTACCTGGTGACCCGGCCGTCAGGCGCGACGCCGACCGCGTTGATGCCCGCGCCGCAGACCACGGCGACGCCCCAGTGCGCACCGGACCCTTGAGACCCTCCGGCCGTGTCCGGCAGGCCCGCGCGCAGGATGGCGAAGGTGTCGTTGACCACGGTGGCGGTCTCGCTCCACCCCTGGGCCTGTACCGCGGTGGCGTGCTCGACCTCCTCTTCCGGCAGGTCGGCGTTGGCCAGGCAGGCTACCGTGTGCCGGGCCAGCGGGCCGTCCCGGCGCCGGTCCGGCTGTGCCTCTAGCTGGGCGGCGGCCTGCCTGACCACCGCGTCCAGGATCAGCACCGTCTGGTCGACGCCGACCTCGTGCGCGTTGATGCCGGCGCCGCGGGCCGAGGCGAGCAGCGTCCCGTCCCCGGCCACCAGGGCCACGTCGGTCTTGCTGTTGCCCCCGTCGATGGCCAGCACCGCGGGCCTAGCCGACCCTGCCTCGGCCGACGCTGCCTCGGCGGACGCTGCCTCGGCGGACGCTGCGTCAGCCAAGGCCAGAACCCTGATCCGCGCCCAGGGCGAACGCCAGCAGGGAGTTGGCGGTGTAGTCGTCGGCGGGTTCGACCGAGGGCCAGGAGACCACGTTGTCCTCGTAGGCGGCGGTCTTGGTGTTGAACGGCGCGAAGTGCCCCGCGCCGCAGGCGCGCATCCCGTCCACGGTGCCCAGGCCCACGAAGTTGTCCGGGCTGCTCGGCCCGTCGGTGGTCGCGCCGAGCTGGATGTTGCCCGCGCCGGTGAGCGAGCCCGCCAGGTTGGCGATCTCACTCTGCATGCAGTGCGGGTACACCGTGCCCGCGCCGACCACGAAGGAGGTGCCCCAGCCGTTCGCGCCGAGCGCGAAGTTCAGCTGCTGCTGCGCGAACGGGGTGAACTGGCTCAAAGGGCCGGAGCCACCGTACTTCTGGTACAGCGCGTCGGTGATGAATAGGCCGAACGCGTGCGGCGAGGCGTCGGAATCGCCCAGCTGGGCGCCGAGCGCGAACGGATCGCCCTTGGCCTGGGCCTGGCCCGTGCGCAGCTGCGCGGCCATGTCGGCCAGCAGCGTCGCCGGCGAGACCGGGAAGTCGCTCGCCTGCCGCATCGCCTGGATCAGTTCGGCCTCGGCGACCGCTCCGGTGTCGTAGAGGTTGAACGTGTCGTCGTGACCCTGGGCGATGTACGCCCGGGCCCAGCGGGCCGCGACGGCCAGGTCCGCGCGCACCCGCGCGGCCGGAGCCCCGGCGGCCTCGTCGGCCAGGGCGATCTCGGCGGCGCCCCAGAGCATGTCGCTCTTCCACTGGGTGGCCGGGTAAAAGTCGTGCGGGAACACGGTGACCAGCTGGCCGACGCCGGTGGTCTTGGCCATTGCGTACACGCCCCGGGCCAGGCTCAGCAGATGCGCTGCCGAAGCCGGGTCGTCGCGGGCCAGCTGGGCGCCGAGGGCGAAGTCGGCGGCGAACCGGCCCGCCAGGTTGGGGCTGACCTTCTGGCCGGGCGGGGCCGCCGGGAACACCGGCCGGTACTTGACGTAGTGGGCGCTCGGGCCGGGACTGCCGCCGGGCTTTACGTTCATCCGGTCTTCCTGCTGGGGCAGGAACCAGAAGTTGTAGTCGCCCTGGATCGTGTTGCTGGCGTTGCCGGTGCCGATCCCGACCTGGGCGTAGAGGACCTTGCGGGCGGGATCCCACAGCTTGGTGATCCACTGCAGGCCGAACGCCGCCTCCTGCTGGAGCATGCCGTACGAGCCAGGGAAGTCTCGCGCCGCGAGCTGCATGAGCGCGTCGGCGTAGCTGGCGGTGTACGCGAACTTCTCGTAGCCGCCGCCCGCGTCGAACCAGCCACCGGACACGTCGACCGGACCGCCGGTCTTCTTCAGCGTGCCGAGCAGGTTGTCGTTGCTGTCGTAACGCGGGTCGGCGTAGACGTAGGCCTTCTCATCGGTCAGGTTGGCGGGCTGCCGGTCCAGGACCGGGGAAACGACGTCCGGCCCGTCCCGCTCGGACGTGAAGTACCGAACGGAGTTGTCCACCAGCCGCTGGTACAGCTGGGGGCCATCCCCGATGATGAACCAGGGGGAGACGGCCCGGGCGGGGGACAGGAGCTTCACCTGGTACTGCCCGGGCAGGTGCAGCCCGGAGAAGGTGAGCCGGTACACCGCCGGGTAGTTCGCGTTCCACGGCCCCGCGTCGTCGGTCGACACGCCCCGGTAGGCGACGCCGTACGGGGTGACGACCTCGAAGCGGACGCTCGCCACCTTCCTGGGCAGCATCGCGTAAGCCGTCTTAGGCCCGGAGGCCGGGTACCCAACCTGGTTGACCCGCACCTGCGCCGGACTATCTTGGGACGCGCCGGCGGCCGCGGGCTGAAGCAGCGCTACCACGATCGCAGCAACCGTCACGGCCGTGGTCGACCACACACGACGGTTAGATCTCATGGGAATGTCCTTAGGTCCAGGAAAGGAAGCTCGCGTTCTCGGCTAGGAGACGGTCGGTGAGGCACTGCGCCTGGTCGGCCTGGCCCACCAGCGGGTGCGCGAGCAGCGCGTTGTACACCCGGTCCCGGCCGCCGCGCAGGGCGGCGTCGAGCGCGAGCTCCTCGTAGGCGTACACGTGCGCGATCAGCCCGCGCAGCAGGGTTTCGACCGGGTCGACGCTGACCGGCTCGGCGCCGCCGGACCCGATCACGGCCGGCACCTCGATCACCGCGTCGTCGGGCAGGAACGGCAGCGTCCCGTGGTTGAACGTGTTCACCACCTGCACGTCGCGCCGGTCACCGGTGAGCGATACGAGCAGGTCCACAGCCGCCTCGGAGTACCAGGCCCCGCCGCGCTGCGCTAGCTGTGGCGGCTTGGTGTCCAGCTCCGGGTCGGCGTACAGCCGCAGGAGCTCGGCCTCCAGCCGAGCGACCTGCTCGGCCCGGGTCACCGCGCCGCGCAGCGACTCCACCACGGCGTCGTGGGCGTAGTAGTAGCGCAGGTAGGACGATGGCACCATGCCCAGGTGCCGGATGAAGTCTGCGGGCATCCCGGTGTGCGGCGCGATCTCGTCCGCGTGCTTGGCCAGCAGCTCGGGCAGCACGTCCACGCCCTCGATCAGGACCGAACGCTCCCAGCTCAGGTGGTTCAGGCCGACGTGTCCCAGCGATACCCGGGCGGGCGCCACCCCGAGCAGCGAGGCGAAGTCCCGCTGGAACCCGATGGCCACGTTGCACAGGCCGACTGCGCGGTGCCCCGCGGTGAGCAGGGCGCGGGTGACGATGCCCACCGGGTTGGTGAAGTCGATGATGAAGGCGGAGGGCGAAGCCCGACGTCGAGCCCGTTCGGCTATATCGAGCACGACCGGCACGGTACGGAGCGCCTTGGCCAGCCCGCCGGCCCCCGTGGTCTCCTGACCCACGCAGCCGCAGTCCAGCGGCCAGGTCTCGTCACGCTGGCGGGCGGCCTGGCCGCCGATCCGGAGCTGGAACAAGATGGCGTCCGCGCCCTCGGCGCCCTCGTCCAGGTTGCTGGTCCAGCTCACCTGGGCGGGATGGTCGTGGGCGGCGACGATCCTGGCCGACACCGGCCCGACGGCGGCCAGCCGGTCCGGGTCGGGATCGACGAGCACGAAGTCGGTCACGCCGGGCAGGAGCCGGCCGATCCCGTCCGCGAGCTCGGGCGTGTACGTGGATCCGCCGCCGATCACGGCAAGCTTCATGGCAGTGTTTTCCTAACCACGGGGCCTTCACTTCCTCGGAGCTGGCCTGGGCGACATGGCAGGCTGCGTCGTGGCCGGGTCTGAGCTCGGCGAGTTCCGGTGTGACCTGCGCGCACGTGTCGATGGCCAGCGGACAGCGCCAGCGGAACCGGCAGCCGGGCTCCGGGTCGATGACCCTGGGCGGCTCGCCGCGGTCGGTCTCCGCCGCCACCGACAGCGGCGCGCGCGGGTCGGGCACCGCGGACAGCAGCAGCTGGGTGTAGGGGTGCCTGGGGTGGGTGAGCACGTCCTCGATCGGCCCGGACTCGGCGATCTGGCCGGCGTACATCACGATCAGCCGGTCCGCGACGTACCGCGCGCTGGCGATGTCGTGCGTGATGTACAGGATCGACACGCCCTCCTCGTCACGCAGCTTGGCCATCAGGTTCAGCAGGCCGATCCTGATCGAGGTGTCCAGCATCGAGACCGGCTCGTCGGCCAGGATCAGCTTCGGCCGCATGGCCAGAGCCTGGGCGAATCCGACCCGCTGCCGCTGGCCGCCGCTCAGCTCGTACGGGAACCGCTGCAGCATGTCAGCGTTCAGCCCGACGATCTCGAAGACCCTGGCCGCCTCCTCCAGCCGCTGCGCGGCGGACAGCGACGGGCGGTGCAGTTTCAGGCTGCGCAGCACGCCGTGCTGGACCCGGAACACCGGGTTGATCGAGCTGAACGGGTCCTGGAACACCATCGGCACCAGGCTGCTGTAGCGCAGCCGTTCCTGCCGCGAGGTCATCGACGACAGCGGCTTGCCTTCGAAGAACACCTCGCCCGAGGTCGGCTTGTAGATCCGGGCCAGCACGCGGGCGATGGTGGACTTGCCGCTGCCGCTCTCCCCGGCCAGCGCCACGATCTCCCGCTCGCCGATCGTGAAGCTGACGTCGTCCACGGCATGCAGTATCCGCCGCGATAGCGCGCTGCCGATCCTGAAGTGCCGGGTGAGGCGTTCGGTCCTCAGCAACTCAGTACGGGGCAGTTCGCCGGTCATGACGCCAGGCTCCCGTCCTCGCGGCGCAGGCACCGGACCAGCGCGCCGTCCAGCGGGTACAGGTCCGGCGCGACCTCGGCGCACTTGTCGATCGCGTAAGGGCAGCGCGGGTGGAACCGGCAGCCGGCCGGCACGCGGGCCAGGTCGGGCGGGTTACCGGGGATCCCCTTGAGCGGGACGCGCGGCCCGCGGATGGACGGGAAGGCCTCGAGCAGGCCTTGCGTGTAGGGATGCAGCGGCCGGTCGAAGATCTTCTTGGTAACGCCGAGCTCGTCCACCTGCCCGGCGTACATCACCATCAGCCGGTCGGAGAAGTGGCTGATCAGCGACATGTCGTGGGTGACGAAGATGACCGCGAAGCCGAACGCCAGCTGCAGTTCCTTGATCTGCACCATCAGCGAGCGCTGCGCCACCACGTCCAGCGCCGAGGTGGGCTCGTCCATGATGACCAGGTCCGGGGTGAACAGCATGGCCATCGCGATCATCGACCGCTGCCGCATCCCGCCGGACAGCTGGTGCGGGTAGCTGCCCAGGTGTACCGGGTCGATGCCGACCATCTTGAGCACTTCGGCGGACCTGGCGGCGATGTCCCCGGCGGTGAACTTGCCGTGCGCCCGCATCGCGTCCTTGAACTGGGCTCCGATGGTCTTGACCGGGTTCAGCGCGTTCATCGCGCTCTGCATGACCACGGACATGTCCCGCCAGCGGATCGCGGACAGCTGCGCGTCGGTGAGCCCGACCAGGCTGGTGCCGTCGAATATGACCGTGCCTGCCGCCACGGCGGCCGGCGGAGCGAGCAGCTGGGCCACGGCGAACAGCAGCGTGGACTTCCCGCAGCCCGACTCGCCGACGATGCCGAGGAACTCGCCCCGGCTGACCGTGAACGACACGTCATCGACGGCCCGGACGTTCCCCCGGTCCAGGATGTAGTCGACGGACAGGCCGCTGACCTCTAGCATCGGCGGGTCAGACACGCTGCTGGCTACCTTTCTCCTTTGTGCTCTCCCCTAGGCCCTTCTTCTTGCCTGCCTTCCGCACCGGCCGCAGGGCCGGGTTGCCGATCTCGTCGAAGGCGTAGTTCAGCAGGGCGAAGGCGGCCCCGAGCACGGCGATGCAGGCTCCGGGCGCGATGGCCCAGAGCGGCTCGCCGGTCTGCAACGCCGCGTTGTTCTGCGCCCAGTACAGCGTGGTGCCCCAGCTCACCGTGTTCGGGTCGCCGAGGCCGATGAACTGCAGGCTGGAGGCGAACAGCACCGCGTACAGCGCGTTGGTCAGGAAGCTCGCGACGAGCAGCGAGGTCATGGTGGGGATGAGCTCTACCACGATAATGTAGAGCGACCGCTCGCCGCGCACCCGCGCCGCCTCGAGGAAGTCCCGGTTGCGCAGCGTGAGCGCCTGCGACCTGAGCTGGCGCGCGGTATAGGACCAGCTGGTCAGGGTGATCGCGAGGATCAGGACCGGGGTCGTCCCGCCGTGCGCGTAGGCGGCGATGACGATGAGCAGCGGGAACAGCGGGATGACCAGCAGCACGTCGGTCACCAGGCTGAGCGAGCTGTCGGTCAGCCCGCCGAGGTAGGCGGCGGCCACCCCGATCAGGACCGCGATGGTGGTCGTGGCCAGCCCGACCACGAACGCGATGATCAGCACGTTCCTGGTGCCGTACACGAGCTGAGCGAACAGGTCCTGGCCGTAGTGGTTGGTGCCGAGCAGGTGGGCGGTCGAGATCCCCATCTGGGCGGCGTAGGCGTCCTGCGACGGGCTGTCGTGCGCGATCACGCCGGGGAACAGCGCGATCAGGATGAAGATGAGGAGCAGGACGGAGCCGATGGTCGCCTTGCGGTTCACCCGGACGGCGCGGCCGATCCGGGCCAGCGCGTGGTCGGCGGGCGCCTGCGCGACGGGGGCTTCCGTGGTGGGGACCCCGGATACGGGCATGGCCATGGCTAACGCGCCGCCCTGGTCCGCGGGTCGAGCAGGGCGGTGAGGATGTCCGCGACCAGGATCGCGAACAGCACCGCCACGGTGATCAGCAGGAACAGGCCCTGCATGAGCGGGTAGTCCTCGCCGGACACGGCCTGCAGCAGCATGAAGCCCACGCCGGGATAGTTGAACACGTACTCGATCAGGATCGCGCCGCTGACCACGAAGCCAAGGGACATCGCGAAGCCGGTCAGGTTGGGCAGGATCGCGTTGCGGGCCGCGTAGTCGAACATGATGCGCCGGTTCGGCAGCCCTTTGGCCCGGGCCATCCGCACGTAGTCCTCGGCCAGCGTGGTGATCATCGTGTTCCGCATGGTCAGGATCCAGGTGCCGATCGTGGCGATGAGCAGCGAGACGGCGGGCAGGAACGCGTGGTTGAGTACGTCCTGGAAGAAGGTGAAGTTCAGGCCGGGGGTGTCGGTGGTCACGTAGTAGCCGCCCTGGCTGGGGAACCAGTGCAGGGTGAGGCCGAAGATCAGCACCAGCACCATGGCTATCCAGAAGTACGGGATGGCCGAGACGATCACGAACGTCGGCGGCACGATGCTGTCCAGCTTCGAGCCGCGGCGCCAGGCCGAGACGATGCCCAGGCCGGTGCCGAGGAGGAAGGCCAGGGTGGTGGTCACGCCGACCAGGCCGAGCGTCCACCAGATGGCGCTGCCGATGACCGAGGTGACCGAGGCCGGATACTGGCTCAGCGAGGTGCCGAAGTTGCCGGTCAGGATCTGGTGCAGGTAGCCGAAGTACTGCGAGAGCAGGCTCTCCTTCGTGTTGACCCCGAACAGGATCTCCAGCGCGTTCAGCGCCTTGGGGCTGAGCTCGCCGTGGAACTTCGACATCATGGCCAGCGCGGGATTACCCGGCATCAGCCTTGGCAGGAAGAAGTTGAGGGTGAGCGCTATCCACAGCGTGACGACGAAGAAACCGAGGCGGCGTAGCGCGTATCTCAAGCTCGTTCGGCTCCCGTAACGAGGGGCTGGGTCGTGTAGATCCGCGGGCCGGGGCTTCTTGCCGGAGAAACCCCGGCCCGCGGCGTCTTGGTTACCTCGGCGCCAGGCGCAGCAGCACCTGCTCGTTGTCCGGGTAGGCGTACGGCGACGGCTGGGCGTACGAGTTGCCCGGGGTGGGCCAGCCGCTGAAGGTACCGGTGTCGTACTGGTACCAGTCCACCGCCTCGATCACCGGGATGATCGGCACGTCGCTGACCATGACTTCCTGGATCTTGTTCAGGATGCTCTGCTGCTCGGACGCGCTGGTGGTGGTCTCGTACTGGTCGAGCAGGCTGTCGGTGGTCTTGTTGCTGTAGCGCTCGTAGTTGGTGGCGGCCTGCTTGCCGACCGGCGCGGTGTTCGCCGAGTTGAGCCAGTTGTTCAGCTCGTAGTACGCGCTCGGGCCGAACGTCTGCTGGTCGTAGAAGGCGAGCTGGAACTTCCCGAAGTTCAGGTCGTTGACGTGGTCGGGGTTCGACAGGTTGCGCGGGGTCAGCACGATGCCGACCGCCTTGAGGTTCTGCTGGACCACCTGCATCGAGGCCACCCAGTCGGAGTAGTCACCGATGTTGTTGACGGTGAAGGCCAGCTTCTGGCCGGCCGCGTTCGTCATGACTCCGCCGGACATGTGGTAGCCGGCCTGCGCCAGCAGCGACTTCGCCTTGGCCGGGTCATATCCGTTGCCCCAGCCCGACAGCGCCGACTGGTCCAGCGAGGAGGAGAAGGTGGGCGTCACGATGCCGGTCTGGTTCGCGGGCGGCTCGTAACCCGACTCGCCGACGTTGGAGACCTGGCTCCGGTTGATCGCGTACGAGATGGCCTGGCGAACCTTCACGTTCTTGAGCTGGGGGTCGGTCAGGTTCGGGATCAGCGTGACGTTGACCGTCGGCGGGAACCAGTATTTGAAGTCCGGGCTCTTGGCGGTATAGAACGCCTTGATCCCCGGGATGTACTGGCCACCCCACTGCGCGCTCCCGTTGGCCAGGTCGTCGTTGGCCGTGTTGTTGCTGGTGTAGGCCGGGTACTGGATCGTCTTGACCTTCGGCAGGCCCGGCTGCCAGTAGTTCGGGTTGGCCTTGTAGGTGATGTTCTGCGGGGTGCACTTGCTCATCGTGTAGGGGCCGGTGCCGACCGGGGCCTTGACCGGGTCCGTGACCGGGTTGGCTATCTTCGAGAAGATGTGCTCGGGCACGATCGGCACTTGGTCTGCGATGTAGTAGAAGTACGGCACGGCCACCTTGCTGAAGTTCATCGTGACCGTGTCGCCCGACGCGGTGACGCTGGACAGCACCGACCACGCCCCGGTCAGGTCCAGGGCGCTGTTCTTTTTCGTCAGGTTGAAGGTGTAGGCCACGTCGTTGGCCGTCATCGGCGTGCCGTCGCTCCACTTGACCCCGGAGCGGATCGTGAACGTGAGCGTCTTGTTGCCGTTGCTCCACTGGAACGAGGAGGCGAGCATCGGCGTGGTCTTGCCCTGCTGGAGCGGGTTCACGTAGACGAGCGGCTCGTACACGAAGCCGTACGACAGCATCGTGAAGGTGGGGTTGAGCGGATTGAAACCGCAGCTCCAGAGCTGGCCGGCCTCGTTGGAGATGGTCAGCGAGCTGTTGCTCGCGGCCTTGTTGCTGCTGCCCGAGCCGCTGCTCGAGCTGGATTGTGAACCGGCGGTACAGCCAGCGGCGATCATGCCGGCCGCGACGATGACCCCGTATCTGGTGAGGCGTCTCATGCCGTTCGTCCTTACTGCCGTATGGTCCTCTAGGTCCTGAAGGTCCTGACCGGGCGCGGAGCCGGAGGCTGCGCGCGGAGCCGGCGGCGTCCCTGGGCGCAGCCACCGGCGCCTGGCCGGAGCCTGCGCGAGGGGCAGCCTCTGCGCTTGTCTGACGTTTGCATGCGGTACGGGTTACCCCTTCCGCGAATTTTGTTAGGACAGTATCCTAACTATCTGTCCGGGACAAGATCCCCGGCGAACTGACGCAAGGTCTTAACTTCCGGGTGCCTGAGGTCGTGACTCTCGGGCTTCCGGAGGGTCCGGGCACGTCACCCGGACACGCCCGAGCAGCCCTGATAGTGGAGGTGGCCGTGACAGGTACGGCAGAGCCGGCCTTGGCCCCGCCGCCTTCCAGGCCGGCGTCGGCGCTGGCGTCACCCGAGCAGGCGCCAGCGCTGACGTCCCGGCCGGCCTCGGCCCTTCCGCCGCCGGAGAACTCCGGCGCGGTCCTGTTCGCGGCGCGGCCCTCGCTGATCCGGGCGATGAACGAGCAGCTCCTGCTGGAGCACATCCGCCAGCGCGGGCCCTGCTCGCGGGCCGAACTGGCCCGGGTGTCCGGCCTGTCCAAGCCGACCGTGTCGCTGGCCCTGGACAACGTCGAGCGGGCGGGCCTGGTCCGCATCGCCGGCCAGCGGACCGGGGTGCCGGGCCGGTCGGCCCGGCTGTACGAGATCAGGCCGGACGCGGGCCTTGTGCTCGGCCTGGACATCGGGCACGAGTACGTCCGCGGCGCGATCGCCGACCTGTCCGGGGAGATCCGGGCCAGGCAGTCGCTTCGGGCGCACGCCACCAGCGTGCGCGCCCGGGTGGCCGAGCTCGTCGGGCTCGCCGACCTGCTGTGCGAGAACGTGGGCGTTCCGCGCCCGGCGGTCACCCAGACGGTGATCGGCAGCCCGGGTGTGTACGACCCGCGGCGCAACGCGATGAAGCTGACCGGCGGGCTGCGCGGCTGGGATCGCCCGGCGGCGCTGGCCGGGCTGCGCGAGGCGTTCGGCCCGTCGCTGGTGATGGAGAACGACGTGGACGCGGCGGCGCTGGCCGAGCGCGCGCTCGGCCACGGCCGCGAGGTCGACAACTTCGCGTTCGTGCACGTCGGCTCCGGCATCGGCATGGGCCTGGTCCTCGCCGGCCAGCTGCTGCGCGGCGCGCACGGCGTAGCCGGGGAGATCGCGTACATGCCGCTGTCCGGCGGGGCCGGCGCCGACGAGCACGAGGCCCGCAAGCGCGGCACGCTGGAGTCGGCCGCGTCCGCCTCCGGCGTGGTGCGGGCGGCCCGCCACGGCGGCATGGGCGGCCCGGTGTCCGCCCGGCGCGTCTTCGCGGCCGCGGCCTCCGGGGACGAACGGGCCATGGCCGTGGTGGCCGAGGAAGCGCGGCTGATCGCCAAGACGATCTGCGCCGTCATCACGGTGGTCGACCCCGACCTGATCGTGCTCGGCGGCGGCATCGGCCGGGCTCCCGGCTTCGCCGAGCTTGTCACCGGGGAGCTCGATCCGATCGCGCCGGTCATGCCGGCCATCAGGGTAAGCGCCCTGGGCACCGACGCGGTGGTCGACGGCTGCCTGGCGGCCGGCACCGAGCTCGCCTGGGGCCAGGTGATGACCGTGCTGCCGACCGCGCAGCCGTAAACACAGCGCAGCCATGAACACCGCGCAGCCGTAAACACAGCGCAGCCATGAACACCGCGCAGCCATAAACACAGCGCAGCCGTAAATCCGGTTGACCGGGGGGCCGTCGGCCGTCGTACCGTGAGGCCTCGTGAGGGACCGGCCCGCGGGAGTGACCGAACAAGACCTGGTGCACGCCCTGGCCGACGGCTGGGGCCTGTCCGCCGAGACGCTGCGGTACGCGCCAGTCGGCGGCGGGAGCTACCACTGGGTGGTCACCGGCCGCCCGGGGGGGCAGTGGTTCGTCACGGTCGACGACCTGGACGACAAGGGCTGGCTGGGCCGGACCAGGCCGGCCGTCTTCGCGGGGCTGCGCGCGGCGATGGCCGCCGCCGTGAGGTTGCGTCGTGAGGCCGGCCTAGGGTTCGTGGCGGCCCCGGTCCCGGCGCGGGACGGCCAGGCTGTCCGGCCACTCGGCGACGCGCACGCGGTCGCGGTGTTCCCGTTCCTGCGCGGGTCCGCGGGCGAGTGGGATAAGCCCCTTCCCGCGCCCGACCTCGACGAGCTGATAGCGATGCTGGCCGCACTGCACGCCGTGGACCCGGCGGCGGTCCGGCCGCCGCGGGCTGCGATGGACCTGTCGTGGCGCGATGACCTGGAGGTGGCCCTGCGCGAGCTGGACCGCCCTTGGACCGGTGGTCCGTTCGCCGCCCCGGCCAGGAAGCTCCTGGCCGGGGCGGCCCGGCCGGTGCGCCGCGGGCTGGATACCCTGGACCGGCAGGCCCGCGCCGCGGCGCCCGCGGCGCACCTGGTGATCACCCACGGTGAGCCCCATCCCGGCAACATCATCCGGGTCGCCGCCGACGTCACCGCCCCGGCCAGCGGCGCGATCATGCTGATCGACTGGGACACGGTCGCCCTGGCCCCGCCCGAGCGCGACTTGTGGATGGTGGCCACCGAGACCGGCGACGAGCTGCGCCGCTACACCGAACTCACCGGCCGGCCCGTCAAGCCGGCCGCGATAGAGTTCTACCGGCTGCGCTGGGCCCTGGACGATCTGTCCTGCTTCGTCCGCGACCTGCGCGCCCCGCACCGCCGCACCCCCGGCACCGAACACGCCTGGGAGTCTTTGCAGATCATCATCGCCGAGATCGTGGCCTACCCCAGCCCCGGCTAATCCCAACAGCCTGACGCGGCATTCGCCATCCGGCGCGGTTGCAGTGGTGCCAGAGCGACTGACGTTGCTGTTGCGCCGACGCACCGTGCTCGGATAGCGCGGCCCGAACCGTCACGATGTGACGTCGCGACGGTTATAAGGTCGCGTCTGAAGATAACCCGTCGCTTCGGCATTTCTGGCGCGCTGTTGCGGTAACCGCTGGGTCGATGTGCCGCCGGTCCGGTTAGAGGCGGACCAACGGCCCATCGACCCAGAACCGCCGCCGCCCCGTGCCGCCGCCCCGTGCCGCCGCCCCGCGCCGCCGCCCCGTGCCGCCGCCGCGCGCAACGTGCACCGCCAGCTCGCCGCCCTGTACTCGCCTCGGCCTGCTGTCGACCTGGGCGATCGAGCGCGACAACGGTGGCTGCCCGGGCACCATCGACAGCAATTCCTGCTCCGGCATCAAGCAGCCCGCCTGGGCCTTCAGCCACCTGCTCGAGCCTTTCACCCGCTAGCGCAAGTACGACGCCCCGTTGAGGTCGAGGACGGCCCCGCTGGCCCACTCGGCCTCCGGGGAGGCCAGGTAGACCACGGCGGCCGCGATCTCCTCCGGTGTCGCGATCCGGTTGAACGGGCTCTGCGCCCTTATCTCGGCACCGCGCGGCGAGTTCAGGTCGTCGCTGGCCATGTCGGTGCCGACATACCCTGGCGCCACGCTCGCGACCGCGATGCCGAGCGGCGCCAGCGCCCGCGCCATCGACTGGCCGAACGAGTTCAGCGCGGCCTTGCTCGCCCCGTAGGCCGGGTGCCGCGGCTCGCCGCGGTACGCGCCGCGCGAGGTCACGTTGACGATCCGGCCCCCGGTCTCCTTCATGTACTGCACGGCGCACCAGGTCACGTTGGCCGCGCCGGTGAGGTTGACCGCGAGCGTCTCCCGCCAGATGTCCTGCCACTGCTGGTAGGACACGTCGGTGACCGGATGCGGGACGTAGACGCCGGCGTTGTTGACCAGCACGTCCAGCCCGCCGAGGTCCGCGTGGGCCTGGTCGGTCATCCGCCGGACGGCCTCGGCGTCGGCCAGGTCGGCCTGGACGACCGTGTGGCCGTCGCCCGGCAGCCCGGCCAGCACCTGGCCGGCCAGGCCGGGCGAGCCGCGGTGATGCACCGCCACCCGCTCGCCCTGCCGGGCGAACGCCTCTGCCACCGCCCGGCCGATGCCCCGCGACGCCCCCGTCACCAGTACCGCTCGCTGCGCCACGACGCTCCCTCAGGGCCTAGGTGTAGCTGTGCTCCGCGTCCGGGTAACGGCCGCCCGACACGTCGTCGGTGAACCGGCGCGCGGCGTCGAGCAGGGTGTCGCGCAGGCTGGCGTACCGCTTCACGAAGCGGGGCAGCCGCCCGGTGGTCAGCCCGGCCATATCCTGCCAGACCAGGATCTGCGCGTCGCAGTACGCGCCGGCGCCGATGCCGACCGTCGGGATCCGCAACACCTCCGAGACCCGCTGCCCGAGATCGGCGGGGACCGACTCGAGCACGACGGCGAACGCGCCCGCGTCCTGGAGCGCTCGGGCGTCCGCGAGCAGCTGGTCGCCCGCGGTGCCGCGGCCCTGGACGCGCCGCACGCCGCCGAGCGTGTTGACGCTCTGCGGGGTCAGCCCGAGGTGCCCCATTACCGGGATGCCGGCCGCGGTCATCGCCCGGACCTGGGGGAGCACGCGACGCCCGCCCTCGAGCTTGACCGCCTGCGCCCCGCCCTCCTTCAGGTGCCTGACCGCGTTCCGCAGCGCCACCTCGGGGCCGCCCTCATAGCTGCCGAACGGCAGGTCCGCCACCACCAGCGCGGTGCGCGTCCCGCGCACTACCGCCTGCACCATCGGGATGAGCTGATCCATCGTCACCGGCACGGTGGTCTCATGGCCGAACACCATCTCGGCGCTGGTGTCGCCCACGAGCAGCGCGCGGACCCCCGCCTGCTCGAAGACGCCCGCGGTCAGGGTGTCGTAGCTGGTGAGCATCGACCAGCGCTCGCCGCGATCGGTCGCGGCCTGCAGGTCGGTGATGGTGATCCGCCTGGCGGCGGGCCAGGGTGCTGCTTCGGGCATGGCAGGACTCCTTCCGGTCGCCACCGGGGATGGTTGGCGCCAGTGCCCAGTCTTACTTCTCCTGATCGCACAGGGACAGCAATTTGGTGGCCGTGGCCCAGTTCCTGGCCGTGGCGGCCAGTCCGCGCTTGTTCCTCGGCGGCGCGATGATCTTGAACACGTTCTGGGCCAGCTCACTCGTCCCGAAACCGTCCGGCGTGTGCAGGTACAGCGCCGGGCCGGCCAACTGGCCAATCAATTGCACGGTGTCCCGGCTGCCCTTGTCCGCGGCGGCGCTGCCGGCCGCGGAGATCCGGTCGAGCAGGGTCTCGGGCGGCGTGGCGTTCAGGAATACCACGTGCACCAGCTTGGGATTCGGCTCGTCCGGATACGGGTTGGCGGCCAGCACCTGCGCCAGCTCGTCCCGGCTCAGGACCACCACAGAGGACCAGATTCCGAACCTGTCCTCGATGGCCGACTCGAGCGCCGCGGCCAGCTTCGCGGTGTCTGTGTCCGCGGTGCTGAACAGCACGTTGCCGCTCTGGATGTAGGTGCTCACATCGGTGTGCCCGAGCGAGGTCACGACCTCGCGCAGGTCCGCCATCGGGACCTTGTTCCGGCCGCCGACGTTGATGCCGCGCAGCAGGGCGATGTGGGATGCCATGGCGTCCTCCTTACCGGAATTTATCCCCTAACGAACTGGGCGCGTGCCCCGGATACGGCTTCCCGCCCCAGCTGAGCGGGGTGTCCAGGAGGGCGGTCCAGTCCGGGTCAGCACTTTCGCGGCCCGTGACCACTTTGGTACCCGCGAGTTAGCTGACACAATGCCGTTTCGTGCGTGCCACGCGGAGAGGCCCGTTCCACGATCTGCCCCCCGAAGTGGCGATCCTCGCCTCGGTAGCGTTCACGGTCGCACTCGGGTTCGGGATCGTGGCCCCCGCCATCCCCGCCTTCGCCCGCCAGTTTGGCGTGAGCGTGGCCGCAGCGGCCAGCATAATCAGCGTGTTCGCGCTGATGAGGGTGGTCGGGGCGCTGCCCGCTGGGCGTCTGGTGGACCGCTTCGGCGAGCCGGGGGTGATGGCGGCGGGCATCGCGGTGGTCGCGGTGAGCAGCATCCTGGCCGGGTTCTCCCAGTCCTTCGCGGAGCTCATGGTGCTGCGTGGCAGCGGCGGGGTGGGTTCGGCGATGTTCAGCATCAGCGCCCAGGCCCTGCTCCTCGGCACCGTGCCCGGCAGCCAGCGCGGCCGGGCCAGCGGCCTGTTCAGCGGCGGCTTCCTGCTCGGCGGGATCAGCGGCCCGGCGGTCGGCGGGCTGATCGCGGCGTGGTCGCTGCGCGCGCCGTTCTTCATCTACGGCTGCCTGCTCGTGGTGCCCGCGATCCTGGCGGCGGTCGTGCTGCGCCGGGTACCGGACCGCCGCCAGGCGGCCACGCGGCCGCAGGCCGGGTCGCTGGCCACGCTGGGCCGCGCGGTACGCAGCCGCACCTGGCGGGCTGCCGCGTCGGCCAACCTGGCCGACGGCTTCGCCGCGCTCGGCGTGCGCGGCGCCCTGGTGCCGCTGTTCGTCCGGGAGGTCCTGCACCGGTCGGCGGTCTGGACCGGGATCGGGTTCCTCCTGTTCGCCTTGCTGAACGGGGCCGCGCTGGTGCCGGGCGGGCGGGTGGCCGACACCCTCGGCCGCCGCCCCGTCATCATCGCCGGGTGCGTCGTCTCGGCCGTCGGCATGGTGATGCTGGCGCTGCTGCCCGGCCCGTGGGCCTACCTGGCCGCGCTGGCCGTGGCCGGCTTCGGCTCGGGCCTGCTGGACGTGGCGCCGGCCGCGATGATCGGGGACATCATCGACCGCGACGGCGGGACCGTGGTCGCCTCCTACCAGATGGCGGGCGACGTCGGCTCGGTGATCGGCCCCGTGGCGGGGGGCTTCCTGGTCGACTCGGCCTCCTACGGCGCGGCCTTCGGACTGGCCGCCGCGGTGCTGGGCGGCGCCGCCATCCTCGGTTACGCCGCCCCGGAGACCAGACCGGGCGGACAGGCAAATCCCCCGGCCGGCCACGCCGTCACCGGTCCGGATTCCAGGGTCCGCTGACCTGGGCCGGCGCGTGCTCACCGGCCGCCCTCACCTGACCTGCTGGCGGCCGGTCACGCTGGCCGGCGCCGAACTGTTCGAGTCCCAATCCGTTCGGCCGCGACCGACCTGACCGAGGCGCTCGTCCGCGGCTACACGACGGCGTGACGCTATGGTTATCCGGTGGTGTCATGGGCCGAACACGCTATCTGGTGGCACGTGTACCCGCTCGGCTTCACCGGCGCCGAGAAGACGGCGCTGCCGGCGGACGAGCCGGCCCGGCACCGGCTGCGGCAGCTGGAGGCCTGGCTCGACTACGCGGCCGAGCTGGGCTGTACGGGCCTGCTGCTCGGGCCCGTCTTCTCGTCAGGAACCCACGGCTACGACACCGTCGACCACTTCGAGATAGATCCCAGGCTCGGCGACCAGGCCGACTACGACCACCTGGTGGCCGAGGCCGCCCGGCGCGGCCTGCGTATCGTGCTCGACGGGGTGTTCAACCACGTCGGCCGCTCGTTCCCGGCGTTCCAGGCCGCCCTGGCCGGCGGCCCCGGCTCGCCCGCCGCCCGGTGGTTCCGGTATGACCCCGCGGCCGGCGAGTACGCCACGTTCGAGGGCCACCACGGCCTGGTCGCGCTGGACCACGAAGAGCCGGAGGTCGGGGACTACGTCGCCCAGGTCATGACCTACTGGCTGGATCGCGGCGCGTCGGGCTGGCGGCTCGACGCCGCCTACGCGGTGCCGGCCAGCTTCTGGGCCAAGCTGCTGCCGGGCGTCAGGGAGGCGCACCCGGACGCGTGGTTCCTCGGCGAGGTGATCCACGGTGACTACGCGGCCTACGCTGCGGACAGCGGCCTGGACTCGATCACTCAGTACGAGCTGTGGAAGGCGATCTGGAGTTCGCTCAACGACCCGAACTTCTTCGAGCTTGCCTGGGCTCTCGGCCGGCACAACCAGGTGCTCGACGGGGTGATGCCGCAGACGTTCGCCGGGAACCACGACGTGACCCGGCTGGCCAGTCGGCTCACCGACCAGCGGCACATCGGTCACGCCCTGGCCGTGGTGCTCACCGTGGGCGGGATACCGAGCATCTACTACGGCGACGAGCAGGCATTCCGCGGCGTCAAACAGGAAGGGGCCGGTGGCGACGACGCGATCCGCCCGGCCTTCCCGGCCAGCCCGGCCGACCTGCCGCCCGATGGCTGGCCGGCCTACCGGCTGCACCAGCGCCTTATCGGCTTGCGCCGCAGCCACCCGTGGCTAGCCCGGGCGCGGACCACCGTGGAGCACCTGGCCAACGAGACGATCGCCATCCGGGCGGCCGCGGACGGCGCCGGCATCCTCCTGCTGCTGAATGCGGGCGACGCGCCGTTCAGGTTCCCGGTCGAGGTGACCGGGCTGACGGTGGCAGAGAGCCCCGATCCGGACGCCAGGCCCGGCGACCCCGCCCTGGTGCCCCCGCACAGCTGGATCATCCTGGGCTCATGAGCAGCCCCGCGCCGGCCTGGGTCGTGGCCGGGCCGCCCGGAGCCGGCAAGAGCACGGTCGCGGACCTGCTCCTGGCCGCGCTAGAGCCGACCCCGGCGCTGCTGGACAAGGACACGATGTACGGGCCGTTCGTGGCGGCCGTGCTCGCCTCGGCCGGACGGCCGCCCGGCGAGCGCGAAGGACCGTGGTACGACGAGCACATCAAGGTGCACGAGTACGCCGGGATCGCGGCCACGGCCCGGGAGATTCGCGCCCACGGCTGCCCGGTCCTGCTGTCAGGCCCGTTCACCGGGCAGATCCACGACGGGCAGCGGTGGCGGTCCTGGGTGGCCGAACTCGGCGGCGGAACCGCCCACCTGGTCTGGGTCAGGTCGGACGAGGCCACCCTGCTGCACAGGCTCACCGCCCGCGGGCTGGCCCGCGACGCGGCCAAGCTAGCGGAGTTCGAGCGGTTCTGCGCCAGCATGCGGCTCGGCACCGAGCCGGCCGCCCCGCACCTCACCGTGGACAACCGCCTGACCGCCGTCCCGCTCGCCGACCAGGTCGCCGCCCTGGTGCAGGCGGCCTAGCCCATCGGGTAGCGGTGGAAGGCGACCGCGTACTCGCACCCGGCGCCCAGCCCGACGTAGCCCGCCATGTTCTTCAGGAACTCGTCGGGGTCGAACTCGCGGCCCAGGCCCTCGATGTAGGCCCGGTGCTCGCGCAGCGACGCCACGCCCGCCTCGATCGTGTCGGTGACGTCGACGAAGTGCGTCGGCGCGCCTGTGCCGGCCACGTAGGCGTCCCTGATGTCGGTGGCCCGCGGGGCCGCCTCGGGGAATACCCACTCGTTGGCGGCGTCCCGGCAGGCGTCCAGCGTGGCCAGCCCGACGGCCCGGTGGTCGGCGTGATTGACCGGGCCTTCCTCGCCCCAGGTGAGATCGAAGCTCATCCCGATGACGACCTGGGGCTGCAGCCTGCGGAACGCGGCGGCCAGGTCGCGCCGCAGCGCGATTCCGTACTCCACCAGCCCGTCCTCGTGGTCCAGGAATTCCACCTCGGTCACGCCCACGACCGCGGCGCTGCGCCGCTCTTCCTCCATCCGCAGCGGGCCGACCTTATCCGGGGGCATTCCGGCGATGCCCGCCTCACCCCTGGTCACGAGCAGGTAGGACACCTGTTTGCCCTGCCGCGTCCACCGGGCCACGGCGGAGGCGACGCCGTACTCGAGATCGTCCGGGTGAGCCGCTACGGCCACGGCCCTGTCCCAGTCCTCCGGCATCGGCTGCATCCCCGCCACCCCTCTTCCCTCGGTAGTGCCCCAACACTCTCACATCGCGCCCGGTACTACAGTCGCACCCGTCCCTGGCACTGCTCGGCTGAGCCTTAGGCCGGGCAGGTCCACTCTTCGGGGCTGCGGATCGGGCCGGAGCCGGCCGCGTCCGGCGGCGGGAAATGCTCCTTGAGCGTGAACGCGTACGGCGTCGGGCCGGACTCCCGCAGGTGGATCACCCGCTCCTCGGCCTCGTCGGTCGTCGGGGTGTGACCGCGCGGTATCCACCACAGCGCGGCCTGGGCCTCCGCCATCTGCTCGAACCACTGGCGGCGGCGCCGGAGGACCTGCCGGTGCGTATCGGAATAGACGTACGCGGCGAGCGCCTCGACCGACTCCCAGACCGACATGTTGACCAGGACGCCGGCGCTCCCCGCCCGGTCCCATTCGAACGCGTGTACCGCGGTCGCGTTGCCGTCCTCGGTCTGCAACCGCCAGACGAAGCCGGGGGCGGTATCCGCCGCCGCGTTCACCGGGTCGAGGGCCGCCACGAACTCCGCGAGCAGCGGGCTGTCCAGCGGCTCACGCATCCGGCCGATGTTCACTTGCGCCAGTAGGTAGTCCACGCCGTCATGGTGCCAGCCGCCGCGCCCGCGCGGCAATGCCTGCCATACGCGACTATCCTGACCACGGGGGCCGATACGGGACATCAGGCGGTGGGGCGCTATGGATGACCGCCCGGACATGCGGGCCTCGGACGTTGACCGGCAGCAGGTCATCGAGCGGCTCCGCACGGCCCTGGACGAGGGCCGCCTGAAGATGGAGGAGTACCTCGAGCGGATGGGGCATGCGTCCGAGGCGGTGACCTACGGTGACCTCGCCCCGCTGTGTGCCGACCTGCCGGAGTCCGGCTCCGTGGCACGGCGCGAATCCGCGGCGCCCGCGAAGCCTCCGCAGGCGCCACCCCCGGTCCCGCCGCACGGCGGCACCGTCGCCCGGCGGGGGTTCGCCGGCCTGCCCACGCCGCTCAAGGTGCTGTGGACGATCTGGGCAGCCGTCGTGTCGGTCAACCTCGTGGTCTGGGTCCTCGTCTCCGCTACCACCGCCCAGCTGCTCTACCCCTGGCCGCTGTGGGTGGCGGGCCCATGGGGCGCAATCCTCCTCGCCATCTCGGTCGCCGTCACGCAGGCCAGGCGAGGTGGCCGAGCCGGCTAGGGCCGGTCCCGGGGGCCCGGCCACCCGGACGCTGACCCAAGAAAACCGGCATACGACCAGGTAAGGGCGGCAATGCCGGTACTGGATTGAACTAATGGGCAGCCTCTTGCGTAATAATGAATACCAGAGCGCAGTTGTACCCCGGACTGCCCAGAGGCCACCCATCGACCCCACGGGAGGGAATCCTTGGCTCGCGCGCCTCTACGGGCTGGAGATCCTGGGCGGATCGGCCATTACCGGCTGACGGCCAGGCTGGGTTCGGGCGGCATGGGCGTGGTGTATCTCGGCATCGGCTGGGACGGTACCCCGGTGGCGGTCAAGGTGCTCCGCCCGGAACTGGCCGATGACCCGGAATTCCGGCGCCGCTTCCAGCGCGAGGTGTCCGCGCTGATGCGGGTCAGGGGCTTCTGCACGGTCCGGGTGATCGAGGCCGACACCGAGTCGCCGCAGCCGTTCATGATCACCGAGTACGCCGAGGGCCCGTCGCTGGCCGAGTACATCGATACCTACGGGCTCATCGGACCCGACATGCTCTACGGCCTGGCTACCGGGCTGGCCGAGGCGCTGACCGTGATCCACGCGGCCGGCATCGTGCACCGGGACTTCAAGCCTTCCAACGTCATCCTGACCGGAACCGGACCGAAGGTCATCGACTTCGGCATCGCCCAGGCCCTAGACGCCACGTCCATGACCAGGACGGGCATGATGGTCGGCTCGGCTGGGTTCATGGCGCCGGAGCAGATCAGCGGGCGACCGGGCCCGGCGGCCGACATCTTCGTCTGGGGGGTGACGGTGGCGTATGCGGCCACCGGCCAGCCGCCGTTCGGCTCGGGGGACACCCATGCGGTCCTGTACCGGGTTATGCACGGTGACCCGGACATCGCCGGCGTCCCCGATCCGCTGCGGTCGCTGGTCGCGGCCGCCCTGACCAAGGATCCGGACCAGAGGCCGACCGCCCGGCAGCTTCTCGACCGGCTGACCGGCATGTCGGTGGCGCCATCCCCGCCCATCCAGGACTCGCCCACCCGGACCATCCTGGCGCGGACCTGGCAGCAGACCGGGCAGCACCCCAGCAGTCCCGGGCCGGCCGTCGCGGCCGTCAGGTCGAACAGCTCGCTGCTCCTCGAACCAAGCCCGCCGGGTGCCGGCTCGCCAGGCGGCACGCGTCCTGGCGCCCCGCCTCCAGCCTCCGGGGCAGGTGGGGGCAGGCAGGGCCGGTTGAGCAAGCGGACCCGGGCGATAGGCGTGTCGGCCCTGGCCGTCGCGGCCGTCGCGGCCGCGGTGGCCTTCGCCGTACTGCCGGGGCACGCACCGAAGGAAGGCCCGAGCGCGAACGAGGGCGGCCCGGGAGCGGCGGCCCCGGTCACGCCGAATGCACTGCCGACCTATCCGGGACAGCTGACGCGCGGCGTGTTCCAGACGATCGAGCGCATCGCCGCCTCGGGGAGCACGATGGTAACGACGGGCGCGCAGAAAACCGACGGCGCCGTCCGCCAGCAGTTCTTCGTATCGACCGATGCCGGGCGCAGCTGGCGGCTGGCGCCGGTTCAGCTGCCCGGCGGCGGCCAGCCCCCGCTGGGATACGAGGCGGTCAGGATCGCGGGTGGCCCGCGCGGATGGATGGCGTTCGGCGACAACGCCATCTGGAAGAGCCATGACGGGCAGTCCTGGACGCTGGCGGGAACCCGCGGGATAACCCCGCGGCAGCCCAGCGACACGATCAACGTGGTCACCAACACGCCCGGCGGGTTCCTGGCGGCCGGCTATGAGACGACCGGCGCCGGAAACCAGGCGGTGATCTGGACCTCCCGTGACGGCGTGACCTGGCAGCGGCTGACGGCCGCGCAACTTGGGTTGCAGGAGCCCGGTGGAACCGCGCAGGGCATCGACTTTGCCGCCTCGCAGGGGACCGCCACGGTGATCACCGACCGCGGAGCCGGCGCGTGGCTGAGCACCGACAGCGGAGCGCACTGGACACCGGTGACGCTCCCCGTCGATCACGGTGCCCAGAACTCGATCAGCGGTGTGTCGGTCGACGGAGCCGGGCTCGTCCTGGTCCGGCCTGGCCGCACAGCGAGCGGGGCCAGCGACGGAGTGGCCTACTTCTCCAAGGACGGGCGGACCTGGCAGTACGCCGGCACGATCGCCGCGGCGGGCGGCTGGAGCCCGGCCGTGGTCAAGGGCGGCGACTACGGCTTCGTGGTGACCGGCCGCACCAGGGATCAGTACGTGGCCTACACCAGCACCGGCACCGGCACCAAGTGGCGTCCGACCGGACCGCTGGGCAGCACGTCCAGCGGTCCGGGTTTCACTCCGGCGATCGGGCCTGGCGGCAACGTCATCGCGGCAGGAAAGACCAACGCCACCCGGACCAACCAGCAGGGCCTGCTGATCAAGGCGGACACCGCGGGAAACCTGAAGCCCGTCTCGCTGGGTTCCATCCAGGGCGGCCTCATCCCCGAGGAAGCGGTGAGCAGCGTCGCCGTGGCCGGGAACGAGCAGGTCGCCGTGGGCAGCGCGGACGGCTACCCGGCGGTGTGGCGGCGTGTGGCGGCTGGGCCCTGGTCCCTGGTCTCCGCGCTGGACCAGGTGTCCGCGAGCACTGACCTGGCCGGCCTGTCCGCAGTGACCCACGGGTCGCACGGGTGGCTGGCCGTCGGTCCGGGTCCTCTCGTGCTCACCTCCGCCGACGGCACGAAATGGCAGCCCGCCGGGACCATCACGCACGACCTGGCCGGCGTGTCCGCCGTGCAGGCGGCCAGCGGCCCGCACGGCTACGTGATCACGGGCACGGCGGCCGAGCCGGGCGGCGCGTACTCGCGGGACCTCTGGTGGTCACCGGACCTGGTCACCTGGTCCAAGGCGAGCGACGTGAACGAGACAGCCGGCTCTAACCGCGTGCTGGCCGTAGCCGCTGGCCCGTCGGGCTTCGTGTCGGCCGGCTCGCATGAGAACCTGCCCGTGGTGTGGACCAGTTCCGACGGGCGCACCTGGACGGCGGTCAGCACGCCGCTGCCGGCCGGCGCCACGGCCGGGGTGATCCAGCAGGTGGCGGTGAACGGGAGTCACGCGGTCGCGCTGGGCCAGCAGACCACCGCGCACGGCGTCCAGCCTCTCGCCGAGCGGTCCGGCGACGGCGGGCGGACCTGGCAGCCGGTGCCGTTCACCGCACCCGGACCCGGTGTCAGCTTCACCGCGCTGACCGCCAGCGGGGTCGGCTTCACCGCCGCGGCGCAGTTCGGCTCGGCCGGCGGGGCTATGGCCGCCGCCGTCTGGACCTCCGCGGACGGGACAAGCTGGACGCGATCGCCGGTCAGCGGCCTGAGCGGAGACGGCAGCCATGCCATCACCGCGATCGCCGCGTCCGGTACCGCCGTGACCGGCATCGACTCGGTCCAGGCCCAGGCCAGCCAGCAATTCGTCGTGCGCAGTCTTCCGTCCGGCTGACGGCCCGGCTCGCACCCGGCCGATACGGTAGGAAAATAGCAAGCAGATTGTCGTGCTGGCCTGCCTGGACGCCACAATGACTCCCCGGGAGGGAGGATCCCGTTGGCTCGTACGCCGCTCCGGCCTGATGACCCGACCCGGATGGGGCATTACCGGCTGACCGCGAGGCTGGGCGCGGGTGGCATGGGCGTGGTGTACCTTGGCGTTTCCTGGGACGGCGCCCCGGTCGCGGTCAAGGTGCTGCGCCCGGAACTGGCCGGTGACGAGGAGTTCCGCCGCCGCTTCGGCCGCGAGGTCGCGGCGCTGGTCCAGGTCAAGGGCGTCTGCACGGTACGGGTGATCGAGGCGGACTCCCAGTCCGCAACGCCGTTCGTGGTCACCGAGTACGCCCAGGGCCCGTCGTTGTCCGAGTACATCGACAAGCACGGATCGGTCGCTCCGGAGATGCTGTTCGGCCTGGCCACCGGGCTGGCCGAGGCGCTGACCACGATCCACGCGGCCGGCATCATGCACCGGGACCTCAAGCCCTCCAACATCATCTTGACCGAGGCGGGTCCGAAGGTCATCGACTTCGGCATCGCCCGGCGGCAGGACACCACCGCCGTGACCAGGACGGGCATGATGATCGGCTCGATGGGCTTCATGGCGCCCGAGCAGATCAGCGGACACCCGGGCCCGGAGGCTGACATCTTCGCCTGGGGCGTGACGGTGGCGTACGCGGCCACCGGCCGGTCGCCATTCGGTGCCGGGAACACCCACTCCATCCTGTACCGGATCATGTACGGCGACGCCAACATCGTCTCGGTCCCCGACTCGCTCCTCCCGCTGGTGGAGGCCTCCCTGGCCAAGGACCCGCAGAGCCGGCCGACCGCGCGGCAACTGCTGGACCGGCTGACGAGCGCCTCCAGCCGCCCCGAGAACGCGAACGATACGCCTACTCAGATAATCCTGGCGCGGACCTGGCAGAGGGGATCCCACGCGAGCCCGTCGCCGGCCAGCAGGCCTGCCGAGGCGAGCCAGGCTCCTCCCCGCCAGTCCGCGGCGGCCGCTCCCCGGCCCAACGTCGCGGCGCGGCCGGCCGCCGGGCCGCCCCCCGCCACCGCGCCCCCCGCTGCGGGGCCCCCCGCTGCGGGGCCGCTGGCCGCCGATCCTGCAGCCACCGAACCGCCGACTGCTGATCCTGCAGCCACCGAACCGCCGACCGCCGACTCACCATCGCCGGTGCTACCGGCCGGCGCGGTACCGTCCGCCGCGGTACCGTCCGTCGCGTTGCCCGCTGCCGCGGCACCGGCTCCCGCGGCACCGGCTCCCGAGAAGGTACCCGTCGGCCGCCGGATGGCCACGATCGCTACGTCCGCCCTGGTCGCCATGCGCCTCCGCCGCCCCGCCCGCCCGGACGAACCCAAGCGCTGATAGCCCGCTCCGCGCCCTCCGTCAGCTGTGACCAGGGCTCCTAACGCGGCCCGTTCGGCTTGAAAATCAGTCGCCATCCCGCCCCGGCCTGCCTAAGGTGGCAGAGGCTGGCCGACCTGGCGGTAAGGGCCAGAGTCCGGTTGTCCCCGCAAGGGTTCAAGAATTGTCAGGAAGTAGACCCGGCCTGGCCGCCAGCTGAAGTCCAGAGCGCAGCGTCTACGACGCGGCTGATGAGCGCTGTGCTCTCGGCCAGCCGGGATTTAGCCTCGCATAAGGCTGGGGTGGCCGACCTCACGCCGAGGCTGCGGCCCCCGCGGTCCGAGCAGCCACCCCCACCCGAGGCCCCCGCCAATTCCCAGCCCCGCTCCCAGCCCCGCTGCCACCCCTGCTCCCACCCCCCAGTCCCAGCCTCCGCTCCCATCACACTAGCACCACCACTCGCACTGCCGAACCGCAACAATGTGACATTGATGCGGTCAGGACCGCCACGATGTGACATCGTGGCGGTTCTCGCCGGCCCGGGCGCCCCGGCCCGGCGACGCCCGCGTGATCGGTGATGCCCGCGTGAGCCGTGGTACGCAGGCACGCAGCCCGCCCGTTCGGCTGGAAAAGACCACAACCCCGGCCTGAACCCTCCCTTCCCGCCAGTCCCGCACAGCGCACCCATACCAGCCCGGCCACCCGCACGACCAGCGGGACACCCCCTAGCGGACCCAGCTGAGGATGTGGTCGTTAATCCGGCCGGGTTGTTCCAGGTGCAGGAAACTGAAGGCCGTTCGCCCGCACCGTCGCCGACCGCACCGAACCCGAGACATCCACGGCGCCAAGCTACCGCGGCCGGCACAAGTAGGCATCTGCTCCTCGGCGTGAGCGGGCGTGGCTACCGGGCCCAGCGCATGATCAGCAGGTCGCGTGCTGTGGCCAGTTCGATCAGGCTCCGGCAGGTCCTAGGCGACACCGGGCCGAACGGCGCGCGTGTCCGGTCCGAGGCGATGATGCCGCCCTGGGCCAGCAGGATCTTCTGCGCGCGCAGTCCGCACTGGCGGTTCTCGAAATGGATGAGCGGCAGCAGAGCTTCCCAGGCACTGACGGCGCCGGCCCGGTCGCCTGCGGCATAGCGGCGGACAATCTGCCCGAGTTCGGCGGGGACCGTCGAGCTCGGCATGGTGCCGGTGGCCCCGGCGTCCAGGTCCGGGATCAGGGTGACCGATTCTTCGCCGTCGAAGGGGCCAGGCAGGCTGTCACCGAGGGCGCTGACCAGCGCGTGCAGCTTGTCCGCGGCCTGCGGCACCTCGATCTTGGCGTACTGCACCTGGGGCACCTGCCTGACCAGGTCGATCAGCAGGCTTACCGGTAGCGGCGTCGATGACAAGGGCGCGTCCTGCACCATGACCGGGATGTGGATCGCTTCTGCCACCTGCTTGAAGTACTCGATCACCGCAGGCCCGGGAACCGTGAGCGTGGCACCGAAGAAGGGCGGCATGATCATCACCATTGCCGCTCCCATGTCCTGCGCGGCGCGGCTGCGCGCGGCGGCGATCCGGACGCTGTAATGGCTGGTGGTGACGATCACCGGGAGCCGTCCCGCGACGTGCTCGAGGAGGGTGCGGGCGATCGCGTCGCGTTCGGCGTCGGTCAGCGAGAACTGCTCGGAATAGTTGGCAAGCAGGCATAGCCCGTCGACCCCGGCGTCGATCAGGTAGTCCACGACGCGCACCGTGCCGCCCAGGTCAACGGTCTCGTCGTCGTGGAAAATCGTCGGCACGACCGGCACCACGCCGGTCAGGGGAGCAGCCATGGGCAGGTTTCTCCAGGTGGGCTCGTACGCGCGCCGCACGCCCGTCAGCGCCTCAGTAATATCCCACATGCCCTTAGCCGGGCTCGGCCGGGCCTTCCTCAGCCACCCAGTGCCCCGGTGGGCGCGACGTCACCGATGACGTCCTTGGGGTAGCTGACGCCCTGGGCGGCTAGGGGTTGGGCGGGCCGAGGTAGGGGAAATGGGCCAGCAGGTCGTCGTGGGGCTTGAGGCCGGACGGCGGGACCTTGCCGTTGGTCAGCCAGGCGAAGCGCAGGCTGTACACGTCGTCGGTGAGCACGCGGCCGTTGGGGTAGGTGGCGGGCTGGGTGTGGTCGTAGTGCAGGATGTCGGGCAGGACCTGCAGGGCGGCTGCCTTGGCCTGCTCGGGTGTGTAGCCGCCGGCGTTCTGCAGGATCGCCGACCACGGCCCCAGGTAGTTGGCCACGTCGTCGGCGGGCTGGCGGGAGTTGAACAGGTTCTTCTCCCCGTCGGGGTTGATGAACGGGTTGATGGTCGGGTTTCCGCCGCGGTCCATCTGCTCGAGCACGCCGTTGCTGCGCCGGCTGATCGAGGCCCACACGCCGATGACCGGGCCGCCGAGCATGTCGTCGGGTATCTCCAGCACGATCGAGTCGACGTTGTTGCCGGCGAAGTCGTCGTGCCCGGTCCAGACGAAGCCGTGCAGGGCGCCTTCGACGTCGGCGAAGAACGGGTCGCTGCGCAGCCCGGCGAACAGCCGGATCCGGCCCGCCTGGACGGGCTGCGCCGTGCCGTCGAAGCTGACCGGGATGTCCGTGCTTAGCACCTCGCCGGCCGGCTCGGGCTGGCGGGCCTGCGCGCCGGTGGCGTAGTAGGCGGTCCCGGTCTGCGTGCCGTTCTCGTACTCGGAGAACACGAACGTGAACGCGACGTCGGCGTGGTTGTCGCCGTCGGTGTCGATGTTGATCCGGTAGACCGCGCCGGGGTAGAACTCCGGGCCGGTCACCGGCGCCGGGATCGGGGGCGGGGCGCTGGTCGGGTTCGAGTCCATGATCAGCACGGTCGTGCCGGGGTGGTGACGGTGAAGCACTGCGTGGTGATGTTCCGGGCTGGCGGGCGCCTGGAAGACGAACACGTCGGTGAGGTCCAGGCGGCGGTCGTCGCCGGGGAACTTGAGCTTGTCGGCGCTGAAGTGGTTCGACATGGGTGTTCTTCCTTCTGGGTAGTGGTGTGCGCTGGGCTAGGATTCAGGTGCGCAGGAAGTCGAGCAGGGCGGTGTTGACCTGGGCGGCGTGGGTCCAGGGGATGGCGTGCGGGCCGCCTTCGATGACGGTCAGCTGGATGTCCTTGATCAGGGCGGGCAGGCGCTGGCCGGTCTTGTCGATCGGCAGGACCTGGTCGGCGTCGCCGTGGATGACCAGGATGGGCACGTCGATCTCGGGCAGGTCGTCGCGGAAGTCGGTGGTCCAGGTGCCGATGCAGGCCACCGCGGCGGTGGCCGAGGCGGTGACGGCGAGGTTCCAGCTGGCCTGCCAGGCCTGGTCGCTGACCAGGGTGCCGCGCAGGGTGTCGATGTTGTAGAAGGTGTCCAGGAATCCCTTCATCCAGGCCGGGCCATCGGCCCGGGCGGCGGCGGCGAACCCGTCGAACAGGGCCTGCGGCACCCCGTCGGGGTTGTCGTCGGCCTGCAGCAGGTAGGGCGGGATCGGGGCGATGAGCACGCCCTTGGCTACCCGCGCCGACCCGTAGCGGCTCAGGTAGCGGGTGACCTCGCCGGTGCCCATCGAGTGCCCGGCCAGCACGGCGTCGCGCAGGTCCAGGTGGTCCAGCAGGGCGGCCAGGTCGGCGGCGAAGGTGTCGTAGTCATACCCGGTGACCGGCTGGCTGGACTGGCCGAACCCGCGCCGGTCGTAGGTGATGACCCGGTGCCCGGTCTCGAGCAGGACCGGGACCTGCTTGTCCCAGGCGCGGCCGCTGAGCGGGTAGCCGTGGATCAGCACCACCGGCTGGCCGGCGCCGTGATCCTCGTAGTAGATCTCGATGTCGGCGCTGTTCTCCTGGCCGACGACGACTGTGGGCATGGGGCTTCCTTCCGCTGGCGGGGATGGCCGGCGCCCGCGCGGGGCGACGCGCCGGCCCATTTGATCCGCGGGGTGGTACTGGCCTCAGCGTCGCGCTCCAGGGGGCCGCGTCGCGCCCGTGGGTATCACTGGCCGGTGCTCGGGTCCGCGGTCCGGGCCACGCCAGTACTCGCCCGGAACCATCTGCTGAGCGTTCATCTGCGCCGCGCTGAACGAACACCCTCCCGGGCAATGGCGCAGATTCCTCGTCAAACAGCGGCCGGGCACCCGGGTTCCCGGGTCGGTCCCCCCGGGTAGGCTGACGTGCGGGCGCTAGTGGTGTCTGGCTGGGAGGCCCTGTGAGCGTTCATGCGCGGCCGGGCGACCGCGGCGCGGCGTTCCGGTGTCGCCCCGCCGCAGTGTGCTGTACCGCCGCCATGGTTGCCGTGTAGCGCCGGGCCGATGACGGCACATTCTGGAATCTGGGGGCCCCCGGCAGGGCTAACGGGCCGGCGCAGCGAACGTGGCGCACTTGACCGGTTCGTTGCTGGCGTGCGGGCCGGTGAGGGCCAGGCCCTGGTGGTGCACGGTGAGCCCGGCGTGGGCAAGACCGTGCTGCTGGATTACCTGGCCGGGCGGGCCTCGGGATGCGGTGTAGCGCGGGCCGTGGGAGTGCAGTCGGAGATGGAGCTGGCCTTCGGGGGGCTGCATCAGCTGTGCGCGCCGATGCTGGATCATGCGGGGTCTCTCCCGGTGCCGCAGCGTGAGGCGCTACGGACGGCGTTCGGCCTCAACGCCGGTCCGGTACCGGACCGGTTCTTGGTGGGCCTGGCCGTGCTCGGCTTGCTGTCCGAGGCGGCTGGTGAGCGTCCGCTGATCTGCGTAGTCGATGACGCGCAATGGCTGGACCGTGCCTCGGCGCAGGCGCTGGGGTTCGCGGCGCGGCGGCTGGCGGCCGACCCGGTTGGCCTGGTGTTCGCGGCGCGCTTCCCGGGTGAGGACATGGCAGGGCTGCCGGAGCTCGTCGTGGAGGGACTAGCCGAGGATGATGCGCGGGAACTGCTGGAGTCGGTGCTGACCGGGCCGCTGGACGCGCGGGTCAGGGACCGGATCATCGCCGACACGCACGGGAACCCGCTGGCGTTGCTGGAGCTGCCGCGAGGGCTGACGCCGGCGCAGATGACGGGCGGGTTCGGGGTCAGGAGCGCGGTACTGCTCGACGGGCGGATCGAGGAGAGCTTCGGGCGGCAGCTGGAGAAGTTGCCAGCGCAGACCCGGCGGCTGGTGCAGCTGGCGGCGGCCGATCCGTCCGGCGATCCGGTGCTGGTGTGGCGGGCGGCCGGGCTGCTCGCGATCGGTGCCGGGGCGGCGGGCCCGGCGGCGGAGGCGGGGCTGGCAGAGTTCGGCGCGCAGGTGCGGTTCCGGCATCCGCTGGTGCGCTCGGCGGCCTACCGTTCGGCATCGGCCCAGACGAGGCAGGAGCTGCACGGCGCGCTGGCCGAGGCTACCGACCCGGCTGTCGATCCTGATCGGCGGGCCTGGCACCGTGCCCAGGCCGCGCCGGGCCCAGATGAGGAAGTTGCTGCCGAACTTGAGCAGTCCGCAGGCCGGGCACAGCGCCGCGGTGGTCTCGCGGCGGCGGCCGCGTTCCTGGAGCGGTCGGCCGGGCTGACGCTCGACCCGGCGCGCCGCGCACAGCGGGCGCTGGCCGCAGCACAAGCCAAGCACCGGGCTGGCGCATTTGACGCCGCGCTCGGCCTGCTGGCCATGGCACAGGCCGGGCCGCTGGATGAACTGCAGCGTGCCCGCGCCGACCTGTTGCGCGCGCAGATCGCGTTCGCCTCGAGTCATGGCCGTGACGCGCCCCCGCTCATGCTCAGCGCGGCCAAGCAGCTTGAGGCGCTGGACGTCGGGCTGGCCCGCGAGACCTACCTGGAGGCGTTCACCGCCGCCCTGTTCGTCGGCCGCCTGTCTCCGGCGGTCGGGGACGTGGCCAGAGCCGCACGTATGGCGCCCGCGCCACTGACCCCGGCGCGCGCTCCCGATCTGCTCCTGGACGGCCTGGCGCTGCTGGTCACGGAGGGCTATGCGGCCGGGACGCCCGCCCTGAGACGGGCGCTGCTTGCCTTCCGCGGTCAGGACATCTCGGCGGAGGAGGGCCCGAGCTGGCTGTGGCTCGCCGGACGGATGGCCATGGCGGTGTGGGACGACGAGACATGGCACATCCTGGCCAGCCGTCACGTCAAGCTCGCGCGTGACGCGGGAGCATTCAGTGAGCTCCCCCTCGCGGTCCGGTCCCGCGTCCTCCTGCACGCACACGCGGGCGAGCTGGAGGAGGGCGCGGCGCTCCTCGCGGAGGCGCAGGCGGTCGCCGACGCGACCGGGAGCCAGCTAGGGCCCTACGGCGCCCTGGGCGTCGCCGCGTGGCGGGGCCGTGAGGCCGAGGCCACCGAGCTCATCCAGGCCACCATGGACGGCGTGACGAGCCGTGGCGAGGGCCGGGGCGTGACCAGCCAGTATGCCGCCGCCTTGCTGTACAACGGCCTCGGCCACTACGACAAGGCCCTCGCCGCCGCCGAGCTGGTGTGCGAGTACGACGACCTAGGCGTCCTCGGATGGGAGCTTACGGAGCTGGTCGAGGCGGCGGTCCGCAGCAGCCAGCCCGCGCGCGCATCCGACGCTCTGCAGCGGCTTTCCGAGACGACCCGCGCCAGCGGCACCGACTGGGCGCTTGGTACCGAGGCGCGCTCGCGTGCCCTGCTGAGTGAGGGTGAGGCCGCCGAGCACTGCTATCGCGAGGCGATCGAGCGGCTCGGCCGTACCCGCATGCGCCCGGCCGTGGCCCGTGCCCACCTCCTGTACGGCGAATGGCTGCGCCGCGAGAACCGGCGCCGGGACGCCCGCGCCGAGCTGCGGACCGCCCATGGCCTGTTCACCACGATGGGCATCGAGGCGTTCGCCGAGCGGGCCCGGCGTGAGCTGCTGGCCACCGGCGACACGGTGCGCAAGCGGACGGTCGAGACGGTCAGCGAGCTCACCGCCCAGGAGGCGCACATCGCCCGGCTCGCCGTCGCCGGCCGCACAAACGTGGAGATCGGGGCTCAAGTATTCCTCAGCACCCGGACCGTCGAATGGCATCTCGGCAAGGTGTACACCAAGCTCGGAGTCGGCTCACGCCGGGAGCTGCGGCAGGCCCTGGCCAGCCTCGGGCAGGCAGACCCACAGGCCTAGCGACCTGCCGACCCAGACACCGTGCCCGCTCTACTTCGCGTCCCGGCGGCCCGACGGCTGCCTCTAAGGCACGATGATGAGAGGCACTGGCGAGTGGCGGGCCAGGCCGATCGCGACCGAACCGACCACGCGGTGGGTGGCGTGGGACGAACTGCCGACCACGATGGCCACGGTTTCACCCGGATGCGCGTCGCGGATGGCCGTGGCCGCCGCGATCAGCTCATCGGCGATGATGCCCTGATGCCGCTCGAACTCCCAGGCTGCCCCGCTGGCGCGCAACTGCCCAGCGGCCTGAGCACGAAGCTCCTGCTCAACCTCGTCGAAGTCTTTTTCCATCTCGGAGATCGCGTCGGCCGACAGCATGACGAGACTGGACAGGTGCGCCACGTACACGACCTCGATGCGGCCGGTCCGGCCCTGCAGCAGGCGGACCGCGGCGTCAAGCGCCCGGATGGCGGGGGGAGAGCCGTCATACCCGACCACGAGGTGCACGAACTCTGTGGGCGGCGGGGCGGTGGTCATGGCGATAAAGGCTAGTCCCTGTGACATTTCGTGGTCTCACCGGGTCACCGGCGGATTAAACCCCGCCCGGAGAGGCCAGCGCCCAGATCAGCCGGATCCGGCGTGCCCTCGATGGCGAGTCGGCCCGGGCTCTCATCGTGCAGTTACACGATCGCGGTGTCGGTCCCGTTGACCAGCAGGACCTGCCCGTCGCGCAGAGCACGGTAAGCGACGCCGTCGGCCTGGTATCGCGCCACGACGAGCTCGATCGCTGCCGTCTCTGGATGTCCCGGTGACCGGTAGTGCGGAACCAACTCCTCGTCCAGCACGCCCAGGCCGTCCCGCACCGGTTCTGAGCCGTAGACCCGGGTGACGGCGCCAGCATCGTCGACGGCCTCAAGGCCCCGCAAGCTCGGGGACAAGACGCACGCCCCGGCGCTGTACCCGGCATAGACCAGCATGTCCGCGGCGAGCAGATCCCGGAAAATGACGTCCCCGCCGCTGCGGAACAGCGCATAGCGGAGCATGAACACATTGCCGCCCCGTAGCCAGGCCAGGGCGATCCCGCCCAGGACATGACGAAGGCGCTGTTCGTGGCCGAAGTAGTCACGCAGGTCCAGCTCGACGGCCTCAAAGCCCAGCCCGGCAAGACCGGCCAGCTCATTCTCGACCCCGCTGCGGCGCACCCCGGCCGGCGCGTCATCCAGCGCATTCGCGATGACCACCGCGCTGCGGCCAGACTCACCGGCAAGGGCCGTCAGGTAATCAGGATGATCGCCCATCCGGAACGACGACAGGTACAGCCGCATACGGCCTCCCCTTTACCCAGCTAGGGCACAGGTCGAAGTCACGCTAGTAACCGCATGGAGTGCGTGCGGCGTGAGCACGGTGCAATCTCACTCCGGCGGACCTGGCATCATAGAGCCAAATGAGCAAGTCACCTTCCCGCCGCTTCCCCGTGACCGTTACCCAACTTCCGGTCACCCGCTGCCAGATCTGCCGCCGCACCGTCGCGTACCGGCCCGGCACCATCACCGAGGTCCTGACCGGGCACTACCGCCGGGCCCATCCTCAAGCGCTCGAGGTCGCATCCCGGTAGCCGACCGCGAAAACCCCGTACTAACCCCGCAGATACCGATGCTGCAGTCCGTGCTGCGCTGTGTGCTTGGCCGCCACCGATGATGAGCACGTCCAGGGGCGCGCCCGCAGGCCCGGGGCTCATCGGGCCTGCCCCGGGTTGCCGTGCGCCTTCTTCAGCTGACCGGTGCGGCCGGCATCGGGGCTGAGGCTGCCGATGCGGGTGCGAGGTCATCGGGTGCGGGGGAGGGCAGGCCGGTTCCGCCCTGGTCCAGGCGGAACGGCGGGTAGGCGTCGGTCATCAGGGCGGCGTAGGCGACGACCCGCAGCACCCAGCGGTTCATGCCGACGACGAAGTCGTACAGCCCGCGCGGGTAGCGGCCCGCGAACAGCAGCGTGATCGCCGCGAAGCACACCAGCAGCCCGATCAGGCCGCCGGAGATGGCATCGGCCTGCCAGGCGTTGCCCGAGCTCCCGGTGCGGGTGTAGGCGGCGCCGCCGGCGAACACGGCGACGATGGCGTACTGCGGAATGGCCAGCAGCCACCACTTGACCAGGACCAGGCCGCGGGAGAGCCGCTCCGGGTAGGCGATGTCCAGCGTCGCGGGGTAGTCCGGCTCCTGGGCCAGGCTGAACGGCGGGTAGCGGTCGGTCCCCAGGGCACTGTAGGTGTAGTAGCCGACCCGCCAGGACCAGCGCAGCACCCCCAGGTTGAAGCCGAACAGCGCGCGGGGGTAGCGCCCGGTGAACAAGATCGCGAAGAACGCGATGACGGTGACGACGGCGAACGCGATCCACAAGAAGAACAGCACGATGTAGTGCGGGATCGCCAGCAGCCACTTGACCAGCCACAGCCAGCGGCTCAACGGCTCGTCGAGACGGGCTCTGACCTGCACCGGATAGCTCTGGTCCATGGTTTCCTCCTTGCCGGCGCCCGCGGACGGCACATCCATGCCACGGCACGCGATGCGCGGCCACGCAAAATCGCTTTGCTGTCAGCAGACCGCACAATGCAGCCGGGGGAAAGGGCCAATCTGAGCACGTCTTATCAGCGCAGCTGATGACAGCAGCTGCAGGACCACCACCTTCACCCGGCCGCCTGGCCGGAGGTTTCCAGCCAGCCCAGCTCCCGTGACAGCTCGCGGGCGCAGGACACTGTGGCACAGACCGGCTTAGAGTGATCCTCGGCCCGCCACAGCACCGACCATGGATAACGGGACATCGGCTCAACCAGCGGCCGCCACACGACCCCGGGATGGGCGGGCACGCAGGAGGCTGGTGCGCACAGCACGGTGCGGCCCTGCGCGACCAGGTCGACGGCCCCCCGGATGCTTTCCACGGTCCCGCGATACACGGCGGGCAGGAAGCCGACGGACCGGCACAACTCGATCACGAACTGGTTGAACTCCGGAGCCCGCTGCTCCTCCGCGAGCAGCAGCGGCTCCTCGGCCAGCGCCGCAACCGGAACGCCCGGCGACGGGGCGAAGCGGTGGCTTTGGCAGACCAGTACGCCGAGCGGGTCGAGCCGGAACAGTTCGGAGGCCACCTCGGGCGGGGCCAGCGACGCCCGCCCGATCCCGATATCCAGCTGCCCGCCGGCCAGCAGCATGTACTGCTCGGGCACACCCGCCTCCACCTGGTGAATCTCCAGGTCGGGAAAGCGGGCCTGGACCCGGCGCAGGATCGCCGGCATCGAGTCATAACTCGCATCGACTGTTCCTACCCGTAGCGTAGGCGCCGACCGGGCTGCCCGGCGTGCGGCGGCGGCGGCCCGGTCGACGTGCGCGAGAATCTGCCGCGCCTCCAGCAGGAAGGCGCTCCCGGCCGCGGTCAGCTGTACGTGATGGGTGGTGCGCTTCAGCAGGGGAACCCCGAGTTCTCGTTCCAGCCGCTGCAGCTGCTGACTCAAAGCGGACTGGACGATATGCTCGCGGGCCGCTGCGCGCCCGAAGTGCAGTTCCTCGGCGAGGGTGACGAAATAGCGGAGCTGGCGAAGCTCCACGCCGATCACCCCCATCCGCTGCGCGACGCCGCCGCTCATCCCAGCACAGCACCTGGGCGCGGACGCTGCAAGACCAGCGTCCAGCGCCGGGAACCGGATTTGTTATCACGCCAGCAGATGACCGCTGCTCGCGCTGCCCATTTTCCGAAGGAGGCGGAGCAAGCGTTGCATGGGACATGCCACCTCGCCGCCGTGGCCAGATGCGAGGCTCCGATGCCAGCGGCCCGACGTAAGGACCAGCGGGACAGGTCGCAGGGCCGGGCCCGCAGGATCACTCCAGGGGTAGGTTGAGGTCGTGACCGACCCTGTACCAGCGGCGCAGGTCGCGGACATCTGTGATGCCCGCCGCCTGTTCCCGGCGACCGCAGGCCGGGCGTACTTCAACACCGCTGCGGTCGGCCTGGCCAGCCGGCGGCTCGCCGGCACCTACCACGAGTTCATCGATGAGTGGGCAGCCACCGGCCTGGACTACAGTCGCGGCGAGCAGGCCGCCGGCAAGGCACGATCAGCGGTGGCCAGGCTGATCGGCGCCGACGCGGCCGACATCGCGCTGATCCCTTCGGTGTCGTCGGCGGCCGGACTGGTGGCCGCCCAGTTCGGCCCGGCTGCCCCGGGCGAGAGCGTCGTGATCGGGCAGCGGGAGTACAGCTCGAACTACTTCCCCTGGCGTCAGCTGGCTAGCAAGGGATACGACGTCCGCCAGGTCCCCTTCCGTAATGGCGGGCTCGAGCCTGACGACATCGCCCGGCGGGTCGACGCGAGCACCCGTCTGGTCGCCTTCAGCGGCGTGCAGTCGGCGACCGGCCACCGGTCCGACATCGCCGCGATCAGCGCCCTGGCCCGCGCGGCCGGGGCGATCGTGTTCGTCGACGGCTCGCAGATGATCGGGGCGCTCCCGGTTGCCCACGACCTGCAGCACGTCGACGTGCTGGTGGCGCCGGACCACAAGTTCCTGCTCAACGCGGGCCGGGGCATGGGCTACTGCTACCTGTCACCCGCCGCGCAAGCCAGGTTCACGCCGGTCAGCGCGGGCTGGAGGGCGGGCGGCGTCCCGTTCGACAGCTTCTTCGGCCCCCAGATGAACCTCTCGGCCACGGCGTCGCGCTTCGACAGCTCCATCAGCTGGCTCGCCGCGATCGGCAACCAGGCTGCTCTCACCATCTTCGACGACTTCGGGCCCGGCACCATCTATGCCCGCAACCACGAGCTCACCGCCAAGCTCCGGGCCGCGCTCACTGGTATCGGATGGGATCCGGTTGACCTACCCGGACAGAACCGGAGCTCGATCGTCAGCGTCCCGCTCGGCGACTCCGGAGCATCGCGGCTTCCCGCCGCACTGTCCGAGCAGGGAGTCATCTGCTCGGCGCGGGATGGCAACCTGCGGCTTGCGGTCCACTTCTATAACCACGAAGACGACATCGAGCGACTTGTGGCAACCCTCACCTCCGCCAACTGGAGGAATGCAATGAACTGACGGACGTTGCCTTACGGCGTCCGGTTCCGGGTTTTCTGTGGCAGTTGGCGGCCGGCGTGGTGGTGTACCCCGGCACGAGGTCATGGTGTCAGCCGGTAGAAGCGCAGCATTCCCGCGTTGACCGGGAGGACTACCAGGTCGCGGAAGCCTGCGTCCAAGGCGTACCGGCGCAGCGTGGCGGGTCGCATCATGGCTCCGGTCGCGGCGGTGTCCGGATCGCCCATGACCGCCGGGAGGCATGCGACCACGCTCCAGGCATAGTGATATTGCTCCTGGATGGAAGCGGGGGCGGTGAACTCGTCCTCGACCAGCTCATCGGCGACGATGACGCAGCCCGGTTCCCTGAGCATCGCGCGTGCCACGCGCAGCGCGTCCACCGGGCGGGACATATCGTGCAGCCCTTCGATGATCGTCACCAGGTCGTACTGGCCGGACACGCCGGGGCCGGACACGCCGGGGCCGGACGCGTTGGCGGCGGTGAACGTGACACGGTCCGCCAGGCCGGCCTCCTCGGCATTGCGCCGGGCTGCGGCGATCGCGTGGGCGTCCAGGTCGAAACCATCGACGCTGATCAGCGGGTAGGCCTGCGCCATGGCGATGCTGGACCAGCCCGTGCCGCAGGCCAGGTCCGCCACCCGTGCGGGCGGCTCGCTGCGCAGCCGCAGGTCCACGTCCGCGATGGCCGGCAGCCATTGTTTCGCCAGCAGATTGAGGAACACCGCCCGGTTGAACTCCGGCCGGCCCTCCGGTGCCCACGGCAGCGGAGGCGGTGCACCGCCGCTGCGGATCGCCTCGGCCACCTGGGGCATCCAGCGCGCGGCGCGGACTATCTCGGCACCGTTGAACGCCTGGTAGCGGACATCGGCGGTGTCGGCGAGAACAGGCGCGTGGCCGGGTGGCAGGCAGTACCGGCGGGCCAGCGGCCCACCGGCCGGATCATCGACCTCCAGCAGCCCGCTGGCGGCATGGTGTTCCAGCCATTCCCGGATGTACCGCTCGGCGGTGCCCGTCCGGGCGGCCAGCTCCGTGGAGGTCGCCGGCCCATCGGCATACAAGGCCTGGTACAGGCCCAGCCGCTCGCCCAGGTACACAGTGAGCAGTTCCAGCGCGCCGGCCAGGTCACGGAACAGCCGGTCGGCCAGCGCCGCCGGATCACCAGGTTGACCCCGCGCCGCCAGATGCTCCTCAGCTCCCATGCCGCCCAAGCTATCCACCCGGTCCATCCTGGTGACCGGCTATTGCGGTCACGATCGTGGCCGTTCTTTGATCCCGTCCGCGAGCAGGCCAGTCACCTCGGCGATGCGCGCCGCGCGCACGTCTGGCCGGCGGGTCGTCGCGTCGATATAGCGGAGGTAGGCCTTGCGGTAGAACTGCGCCAGCGTGTCGAAGAAGGCCGCAGCGGCCGGGTTGGCCTCCAGAGCTGCGGAGATGTCATTGGCGAGATCGCTGCGCTGCGGGCCTTCCGGCGCCAGTTCGACGATCACATCGGAGCCGACTGCTATGCCCGTATCGCGCATCCTCGACGGGTTCAGGGTGAACGCCCATCCGCTGTCGCCAGGCGCAATTGTCACCCGTACCCGGCAGCCGTTGACCGTGCCGTTTACGTGATGCTGAGCCTTGGCGCCCCACGCCTCGTCTAGGTCAAACGGAACCCCTATAACCGCGTGGCCCCGGGGATCAGCAGTGATGCGGGCGCTGAACCGCTTAACGCGCATGGCCATATCGTGGCACGGCGAAGGCCAGGACGGGTACTGCTGTGACAGGCATGAGCCGGGCACCTGAGCTGGGCCCCGGGGACCGGCCTGATGCCTAGTCCCTAGAAACCAGGGTTTCTCCTGGTGCGCCGCTGCTGCCGCGGCGGCAAGACTCTGATCGTGCGGGCCGGGGGCAGGCATGTGGAGCCAGGGCGGTCTGCACCGGGCCCGCCCGCAGGACGCGACGCAACGGAGAATCCGATGACGAGCAGGACCGATATCGAGGCGTCGCCGGTCCTCACCGGCCCGTGGCCGGACCCGGTCGTACCCGGCATCTCGCTGCCGGAGGTCCTGCTGGCCACCGCAGCAGAACATGCCGAACGGCCTGCGCTAGTCGACGCGTCCACCGGGCGGACGCTGCACTACGGCGAGTTCGCCGACGGAATGCGCGGGGTAGCTTCGGGGCTCGCCGGGCTGGGATTGCGGTCTGGGGACGTGTTCGCGATCCTCGCGCCGAACTCACCGGAATGGCTACTGGCGTGCTATGGCGCGCTCGCCGCCGGCGGCGTGGTCACCGGGATCAACCCGCTGTGCACACCGGGCGAGGTCGCGACGCAACTGACCGACGCCGGGGCGCGCTTCATCCTGACGGTGCCGGAGTTCCTGCCGACCGCCAGTGCGGCGGCCGGACGCGCCGCTGTCGGGCGCGCCAGCGGTCGGCCACGGATCATCGTGCTCGGGTCGGCGCCCGGTGACACGATCCCGTTCGCCGCGCTGCTCGCCCAGCCTGGCCGGCCGCCCCGGGAGCCGGCCGACCCGGACGCGGTGGCGCTGCTGCCCTACTCCAGCGGCACCACCGGGCTGGCCAAGGGAGTGATGCTCACCCACCGCGCCTGCCTGACAAACGTGGTGCAGATGCTCACGTCGAGTCCTGTCAGCCCTGCCGACCGGGTGCTGGCGGTGGCGCCGTTCTTCCACGCCGTCGGGCTGGTCGTGCTCGCAGGCCGGGCCCTGGCTCGCGGCGCGACCCTGGTCACGCTGCCCCGGTTCGACGTGACCGCATTCCTGGCCGCGCTGCAGGACTACCGCATCACCCAGACGGTCGTCGTCCCGCCGATCGTGCTGGCCCTGGCCAGGCATCCCGCGGTGGACCAGTACGATCTCTCCTCACTGGAGTGGCTCGGCTGCGGGGCCGCGCCGCTGAGCGCCGAACTTCAGCAGGCCTGCGCCGAGCGGATCGGCTGCCCGGTCGGGCAGGGCTACGGCATGACCGAGGCCACCGCCGGCATCGCCCTGTGGCCGGTCGGTGCGCCGGTCGTGCCCGGGTCATCGGGCCGGCTGCTGCCCGGCATCCGGGCCCGCATCACCGACCCGGAGACCGGCGGCGACCTCGCCCCCGGCCAGGCCGGCGAGCTCTGGGTTCGTACCCCCGCGCTGATGACCGGCTACCTCGGCAACCCTGCCGCCAGCGCCGCCACCGTCGACGAAGACGGCTGGTTGCACACCGGGGACATCGCCCGCTTCGACACCGATGGCAGCCTGTTCCTGCTCGACCGGGCCAAGGAACTCATCAAGGTCAAAGGGTTCCAGGTGGCCCCGGCCGAACTCGAGGCCCTCCTGCGCAGCCGCCCCGCGGTGGCCGACGCCGCCGTCATCCCGGTGCCCGACGAGCGCGCCGGCGAACTGCCCAAGGCCTACGTGGTCCCCGCGCAGCAGGTCACACCGCAAGAACTGATCGACTACGTTGCCGGGCGGGTCGCACCCTACAAGCGCATCCACCAAGTGGCCTTCACCGATGCCATTCCGACCTCGCCATCAGGCAAGACGCTACGTCGGCTCCTGATCGCCGGCGAACAGCAGCGAACCTGAGGCACGGCGACCTGGCGCTCGCCTCGACGCGGCTGCCTGGCGGCGGCGCGACAGTCGAGGTAGCCCGCCGGCAGCCGGATGGCAGCTGGCGCTGGGTGATCGATCAGCCGGCCCTGCTGTCCTGCCCGGGTGACCAGGGGAACGGCAGGAGGTCTGGCTCGACCCATCCGCCCCGCGCCGGGGCGGCGGCCAGGGTCGAGGACCGGTAGTGCCTGGCCAGCAGGCGCTTGTCGAGCAGCGTGGGATGCCGGTCTGCGAATGTACCGAAGTCGGCGCAATCCGGATCGGCGTCGACGTGGTGGGCGACGATCTCCACCCAGGCCCGGGAGAGCGTGTGGTGGTACTTCTGCGGAGCCTTCTCGTAGGCGGCGATGCGCTGGATCCAGTCGCAGATCCGGGTCGTCGCCTCGGGCATGCCGTACCGACGCACGGCCAGGAAGGCCAGGTGAATGTGCTGCCGGTGGCGGAACTGGCCGCCGCTGGGTCCGGTGACCTCGGGCAGCAGCGCGGCCAGTTCGGCGCCGCCCTGAGCGTCGTACGTTACCGCCAGGGCCGCCGCATGGCGGGGGAGCGGAGCCTCGTGGTGCGGCATCAGCAGGCCTCCTGCAGGGCGGTGATGACGGCGTGATAGCCGGCCAGCTGGGTGGCGTCCAGGCGGGAGAGCGCGTCGTGCTCCAGGTCTGCCACCGCGGCGAGCACCCGGGCCGCCGCCGTCTGGCCCGACTCGGTCAGCGGCAGCCGGAACGAGCGGCGGTCGGCCGGGTCTAGCTCCCTGGCGACATAGCCGCGGTTCTCCAGCCGGTCGAGTAGGCCGGTCAGCGTGCTGGCCCGGGTTCCGGTCCGCTCGCTGAGCTGGCGGACGTTGAGGGTCCCGCCCTCGCCGAGGTTGGCGAGCGCGTTGATCTCGGCGGCCGACAGGTTCAGGTCGGCCAGCGCGGCACTCAGTGCGTGCAGGGTGTGATGCGTGGCCCGCTGCAGCGCCAGCACCACACGAGGTAGTCCAGTTTCGGATATCATGGAAATGGATTATACGGTACTGAAGTATCTTGTGCCATAGCACCCGGGCGAAGCGGCGGTTCTGGGCGGCGGTTCTGGGTCGAAGTGCCGGTGGTCCGGTTCTAGCCGGACCAGCGGCACATCGACCCAGCGGTTACCCGGTTACCGCATCAGCGCGCCAGGGCAGACGTTGTGGGCCTCGTCGATCACGATCAGGACCGGGCGGCGTTCGGCGCGGTGGCGCCACAGGTCGCCCAGCACTACCGTGGCGACCAGGGACTGCTCCTCGCGGGTAGGCAGCGAGCCGAGGTCGACGACGACGCAGCGGACGCTCTCGTCGTTAACGGCGTCGAGGACCGAGCCCGCCCCAGGGGATGCGGGCGGGGCAGAATGGCATGGTGGCTGAGTCATGGATGATCGACGAGCTGGCGTACGCGGGACCTGAGCACCTCGAGGCGGCCTTCGTGGCCGGCTTCGACCGGAAGCAGGGATACCCGGACCCGGCCGGGGACCTGGACGCCCTCGCGGCGCGAGGCCTGGACGCTGACTCGAGCGTGGTGGACCTGGGGACCGGAACCGGGCAGTTCGCGCTCGGGGCGGCCCGGCGGTTCGGGCACGTGACGGCGGTGGACGTCTCGCCGGCCATGCTCGCCTTGCTGCGCGAGCGGGCCGCCGGTGCCGGGCTGGGCAACCTGGACTGCGTGCGAGCGGGCTTCCTCAGTTACCAGCACGCCGGGCCGCCCGCCGACGCCGTGTACACCCGCCATGCCCTGCACCAGCTGCCCGACTTCTGGAAGGCGCTAGCCCTGGACCGGATGGCGCGGATGCTGCGGCCCGGCGGGATTCTGCGGCTGCGCGACCTGATCTACGATTTCCGGCCGGACGAGACCGAGGAGGTCTTCCGGGACTGGTTCCGGTACGCCGCGGCGGATCCCGCCGAGGGGTACACCAGCGAGGACTACGCCGAACACATCCGCACCGAGTTCAGCACCTTCCGCTGGCTCCTCGAGCCCATGCTCGGCGCAGCCGGCTTCGAGATCGCGGACACGGAGTTCCAGGGCCGCCTCTACGGCGCCTACACCTGCGTCAAGCGCTGAGCCGCCCGGGCAAGCAGAGCCGGATTCTAGGTGAGCCTGGTGGCCACGAACGCGGCCAGCGCCACCAGGGCGAGACCGGGCAAGTAGAGCCAGGCGGCCGGGCCGCCTATCGTCGTCTGCGGCGTAGTCGGATGGGTGCTCAGCCGGAGCAGCGGCCCCATCGGCGTGTCCCGGACCACGAACAGGACGAGGAATGCCGCCACGGCGGTCAGCAGCCGCCAGCCGGCCCGCTCGATCAGCGCCAGCAGCGAGCCGAGTCCGGCGCCGAACACCGCGGCGGCCAGGTGCAGTCCCACGATCCTGACGTCCAGCATCAGCGAATGGGGATGGCTGCCCTGGCTGATCAGCGGGGCCACCAGGGCCGCCAGGGCAAGCAGCACGGCGAACGGGACCAGCCCCAGGTCGGTCGCCAGGTGCGCCCGGGCCCTGCCGCCCGCGTGCGCGGCGAACGCGCGGGCGAGTTCCCGGCCGTCCACCCGGTGCGCCAGCACGCTCAGCCAGGTCAGCGCGGGGATGAGGGTGATCGCGGTGACCGCCGCGGCCTGTAGCGGGGGACCGGCGTCGCCGGCGTAGACGATGCCCAGGACGAACAGGAAGAGCATCGCCGGGGCCAGGAACCACTGGGACGAGGCGAGCAGCCGGGCCCGGTGCACCGCGCCGTGCAGCACCCGGTAGGCGGCGCCCGCCCGCCGCGGTGCCGCGCCGGCCGCCTTGGCAGGGTCGTCGCCGGCAATGTCGCCAGCGATGTCGCCAGCAATGTCGCCGGCGATGTCGCCGGCGATGTCAGGAGCGGCGTCCCGGACCGGCTGCACCCGGCGGATGGCCTGGCCCGCGTCCAGCGCGGCGCGCAGAACGGCGGGCAGGTCCCCTTCGCTTACCACCCGGACGGTCCCGTCGCCGGTCTCCACCTCCACGGTCCCGGGAGGGCTCGGGGGGCTCGGGGGGGCCGGGGGGGTCGTCCCCCCCGGAGCCAGCGGAGTCCCGGCGGGAACCTGGGCGCGGTCGCCGTCCCGTGGCCGGGTGTCAACCGCACCGTCGCTGAGCCGCCACGTCACCCCGGAAGGCAGTGGCAGCGGTGCGGCCGGGTGCCGCGCGACCAGCACCACGGCCCGGCGGTCCGCGGCTCGCCGTATCTCAGCAGCCACCCGGCTCACCCCGTCCGCGTCCATGCCACCGGAGGGCTCGTCGAGGACCAGCAGGTCCGGGTCGGCCAGCAGGGCCTGGGCTACCAGCGCGCGCTGCGCGTTGCCGCGGGAAAGCGCGTGCAGCGACATCGCGGACGCGTGCGCCAGGCCGAGCCGGGCGAGCAGGTCCCCGGCCCGCAGCGCCGACTCCTCGCGGCCCAGTCCCGCGGTGCGCGCCAGGCCCAGCAGCCAGCGTTGCAGCGGTATCCGGGGCAGTACCCCGGCCCGTTCGGGTGAGTAACCGACCGAACCAGGCCGGACGCTCGCGTTGTCCGCGGGCAGCAGCCCGGCCGCCGCGGCCAGCAGCGTGCTCTTGCCCGAGCCGTTCGGCCCCTCGACCGCGACGACGTCGCCCGGTCCGGCGTCCAGCGTCACGTCCCTGGCCACCACCACGCCGCGGGCCGCCCGCAGCCTGCGGGCGCGCACGACGAGGACGGGCTCACTCACGGCCGGTTACCCGCGAGAAGAGTTCGGCGTACCGTGCCTGCGTCGCCGCCACCACGCCGTCGGGGATGGCCGGGCCCGGCGGCCGGCGGTCCCAGTCCAGCCCCGCCGACCAGTCCCGCAGGAACTGCTTGTCCAGCGATCGCTGCGGGCCGCCCGGCTGCCACTGCGACGCCAGCCAGAACCGGGACGAGTCGGGCGTGAGCACCTCGTCGGCCAGCATCAGCGTCCCGTCCGGGAGCACGCCGAACTCCAGCTTGGTGTCGGCGATCAGGATGCCGCGCCGTGCCGCAAGCTCAAGACCCCGCCGGTAGACCTCCAGCGTGGCCCGCCGGAGCTCAGCCGCCAGGGGGCCGCCGGTCAGCGCCGCCACCTCGTCGTACGTCATCGGCTCGTCGTGGCCGGCCGCGGCCTTGGTGGTGGGGGTGAAGACGGGTTCGGGCAGCCGGGACCCCTCGCCGAGGCCGGGCGGCAGCCGCACGCCCGAGATCGTACCGGTTTCCCGGTAGGACGCCAGGCCGAGCCCGGCCAGGTAGCCGCGCGCGATGCACTCCACCGGGAGCATCTTCAGCCGGCGGCACCGGATAGCGCGCCCCTCCCACTCCGAAGGCACGTCGGTGCCGGAGAGCACATGGTTGGGGATCACGTCACCGAGCTGGCCGAACCACCACAGCGACAGCTGGGTCAGCACCCGCCCCTTACCGGGGATCGGCGTGGGCAGCACCACGTCGTAGACGCTTACCCGGTCCGTTGCGACCATGATGATGTCGTCGCCGTCGGCGTAGAGCTCCCGGACCTTCCCCGAATGAACCAGTTCCAATCCCTGCTCCTCCCAGCCCGGCGGGGACGGGGACAGCGTACTAGGGGATGGTGCGCGTACCATCATGTCCCATGGCCGACCTTGAGGTGCAGTACCTCCAGGTGCAGACGACGACCGACTCGCGCGCCGAGGCGATGGAGCTTTCCCGCGCCGCGGTCGAATCCAGGCTGGCCGCATGCGCGCAGGTGGCCGGGCCGGTGGCGTCGATGTACTGGTGGGACGGCGCGCTGGAGCGGACCGAGGAGTGGCTCGTGCTGCTCAAGCTGCCGGCCGACCGCTACGACGAACTCGCCGCCTTCATCACCGAACGGCACAGCTACGACGAGCCCGAGATCATCGCGCTGCCGATCGTGGCGGGCTCGACCGCGTACCTGAACTGGATGCGGGAAGAGACCCGGCCCGCAGACCCCGTCCAGGGCGTATTATCCCGGCCGTGCTGAGCTTCGACCGCTACTGCGACGAGATCGTCACCCAGACCAGCCTGCTGACCTCGGCGATCACCGGCACCGACCTGACCGTGCAGGTCCCCACCTGCCCGGACTGGAACGTCGGCCAGCTGCTGCGGCACCTCGGCGGCGCGCAGCGCTGGGCCGCCGAGATCGTGCGAAGCCGGGCCACCGGGCCGGTCCGGCGGGACTTCACCGACCTGTCGGCCTATACCCGCGAGGATCCCGCCGTGGCCGGCCCCTGGCTCGCCGAGGGCGCCGCGCAGCTGGCCACGGCGCTGCGCGAAGCCGGCCCGGGCACGCCCGTGTGGACCCCGATCGCCAGCGGGATCACCGACTTCCACGCGCGGCGCTTCACCCACGAGACGCTTATCCACCGGGCCGACGCGGCCCTGGCCGTCGGCGCCGGATACCAGGCGGACTCCGATGTGGCCGTCGACGCCATCGACGAGTGGCTGTACCTCGGCTCGCACCCGATCCACCTGGAGTACCACCCGGAGGTGCGCGAGCTGCTCGGGCCGGGCCGCACCCTGCACTTCCATGCCACCGACACCCCGCCGGAGGCGGCGGCCGAATGGGTGGTCGACCTCACCGGCGAGGCCATCACCTGGCGGCGTGCGCACGAGAAGGCCGCCGTCGCCGCGCGCGGGCCGCTGACCGACCTGCTCCTGGTCCTGTACCGGCGGCGTCCCGCCGCAGCCGTCGAGGTCCTCGGCGACGCCGGCCTGCTGGACCTCTGGCTGGACCGGGCGAAGTTCGGCTAGTCACGGCGAGGGCGGTACGTTCCAGGACGTGATGACCGGCTCGGCGTGTTCGGTGCCCAGGGTGCCGGCGGTCCCGGTGTCCAGCCGGAACAACCGCCCCTCCGCCGGAGGGAGCCGCAGGTAGCAGGCGGTGAGCACGCGCAGCACGTGGCCGTGCGCGACCAGCGCGACGTCGCCGTTGGCCAGCAGGGGAGTGACCCGGGCCAGTACGCGCTCGGTCCGCTGGGCGACCTGCTCGAGGGTCTCGCCGGGATGCGCGGCGTCGCCCGGGATCACGCCGTCGCGCCACAGGTACCAGCCGGGCCTTATTTCCTGGATCCGTGACGTGGTCAGCCCCTCGTAGCCGCCGTAGTCCCATTCCCACAGGTCCGGATCGGGCTGCGCGTTGGACAAGCCGGCGAAGGCCGCGGTCGTGACCGCGCGGCGCGCCGGGCTGGTGAACACGGCCACGATGTCGCGCCGGGATAGCAGCGGCGCCAGTGCCTTGGCGGCCGCCTCGCCCGACGGGGTGAGCGGGATGTCGGTCCGCCCCGTGTGCTTGTCGGCCAGGCTCCACTCGGTCTCGCCGTGCCTGACCAGGATCAGCTCGCCCATAGTCGAAGTTCCCCCCGCTACAGGAGCTTGCGGAGCGCTAGCAGGTCCCGCATGCTGGCCTGCACCTTGACCCGGCCGGCCAGCCACATCCGGGCGATGTTGGCCGGGGTTGCGGACAGGGAGATCACGTCGTCGCTGCTCGCGGTCAGCTTGATGTCGGCCGGCGGGTCGTCGGGTTTCGCCTCGGCCACCGGGTCGGCGCCGGAGTCGGTGAACCTGGTCACGAACGTCACGCCGAGATCGGTCACGTGGCAGCTCATGGACCTTTGGCCGAAATAGCTGGCCCGGTCGTTCGGGCTCATTTCGGTCAGCCGCGTGCTGAGGGCCTGCAGCGCCTCGCGGCACTCCTCAACTGAAGCCATGCGTGCCTCGCTCTAGTCAGCATCGGACGGTAGCGTTCCACGCGGAGGGTAGCGCACATGGATGAGGAATTCCCAGACCAGGGTGTCGAGGGTGAAGATCTTGGTACCGAACGGGCCAGGGCAGGTGCACCGGCGGCCGGCGGGGAGCTCCGCCTGGCGGCAGGGCCGACCCAGGGACCGCCTACGGGCGACGACCGGGTGGACGCGGCCGTGGCCGGGCTGAGCCGCCTGGCCGGAGTCCCGGCGGAGGAGCACGTCGCCGTGCTCGAGGAGGTGCACGGGCGGCTCAGGGACATCCTGGGCGAGGTCAACGAGGGTGCGCCTTGACCGCAGCCCGGGCACGGCTCGACGCCGAGCTGGTCAGGCGCGGCCTGGCCAGGTCGCGCGAACAGGCCGGCGAGCTGGTGGCCGCCGGGCGCGTGACGGTGGCCGGGCAGCGCGCTGCCAAGGCCGCGACTCAGGTGAGGAGGGACGCCCCGATCAGCATCGCCGACACGGGGGAGCCGGGCTACGTCTCCCGCGGCGGGCACAAGCTGGCCGGGGCGCTCGCGGTCTTCGGGCCGGCGGGCCTGGCCGTGGCGGGCCGCGCCTGCCTGGACGCGGGCGCGTCCACCGGCGGGTTCACCGACGTGCTGCTGCGGGCCGGTGCCGCGCACGTGGTGGCGGCCGATGTGGGGTACGGGCAGCTGGCCTGGTCGCTGCGGACCGACCCGCGGGTCACCGCGCTGGACCGGGTCAACGTGCGGACGCTGGACCAGGTGATCCCGGTACCGGGACTGGTGGTGGCCGACCTGTCCTTCATCTCGCTCACCCTGGTGCTGTCGGCCCTGGTGGCGTGCGCCGCGCCGGACGCGGATTTCGTGCTGCTGGTGAAGCCCCAGTTCGAGGTGGGTAAGGGCCGGGTAGGTGCGGGCGGCGTGGTGCGAGATAACGCCGACCGGGCCGGTGCGGTGCGTACGGTCGCCGGCGCGGCGGGCCAGCTCGGCCTGGGCGTGCTGGGGGTCACGGCCAGCCCGCTGCCCGGGCCCGCCGGGAACGTGGAATATTTCCTGTGGCTGCGCCGGGGTGCGCCGCCGCTTGACGACAGTCAGCTGGAGCGGGCGATCAAGGAGGGACCCAGCTAGTGGGACAGCGGACGGTGCTGGTGACGGCGCATATCGGCCGGGAGAACGCGCTGCGCAGCGCCCGGTTCGTGGCCGAGCGGCTGACCGCCGCCGGGATCGCCGTCCGCACGCTCGCGGGCGAGTTCGCCTCCCCCGCTGCGGAACAGGTCCCGGCCAGCGCCGTGGCGGCCGAGGGCGCCGAGCTCGTCATCGTCCTGGGCGGCGACGGCAGCCTGCTGCGCGCCGCCGAATTCTCCCGTCCCGCCGGGGTCCCGCTGATCGGGGTCAACCTGGGCCACGTCGGGTTCCTCGCCGAGGCGGAACCGGACGGGCTGGCCAACCTGGTCGAGCGGGTGGTGGCGCGGGAATACGCGGTCGAGGAGCGGATGACGATCGACGTCACCGTGCGCCGCAACGGCACGGGTCTCGCGTCCACCTGGGCGCTGAACGAGGCTACCGTGGAGAAGGCGGCCCGCGAGCGCGTGATCGATGTGATCATCGAGATCGACGGCCGCCCGCTGTCCCGCTGGGGCGGTGACGGCGTGGTGTGCTCGACCCCCACCGGCTCGACCGCCTATGCGTTCTCGGCGGGCGGACCAGTGGTGTGGCCGGAGGTGGAGGCGCTGCTCATGGTGCCGATCAGCGCGCACGCGCTGTTCGCCCCGCCGATGGTGGTGTCGCCGCAGTCAGTGCTCGCGGTCGAGCTCATCGTGGCGTCCGAGACATCGGGGGCGGTTTTGTGGTGCGATGGTCGGCGTAAGGTCGATCTGCCACCCGGGGCCCGGGTGGAGGTCCGCCGCGGGACGCTGCCGGTCCTGCTCGCACGGCTGCAGACGTCGGAATCCCGCAGCGGGGGCTTCACGGACCGGCTGGTGGCCAAGTTCGGCTTGCCCGTGACGGGCTGGCGCGGCCGTACCTGGGAGGACGCAGGCAAGGATGCTTGAGGAAGTCCGGATCACCGGGCTCGGCGTCATCGACGACGCGGTGCTCGAGCTATCGGCCGGCTTCACCGCGCTGACCGGCGAGACCGGCGCCGGGAAGACCATGGTCGTGACGGCGCTCGGGCTGCTGTTCGGCGGCCGGGCCGACCCGGCGCGGGTGCGGCCCGGCGCGGCGCGGGCCGCGGTGGAGGGGCGGCTGCTCGTCTCCGCGGAAGTGGCGCGCGAGGTCGAGGACGCCGGGGGAGACCTCGACGACAACGGGTCCTCGCTCGTGCTGAGCCGCTCGGTGTCGGCCGAGGGCCGGTCCCGGGCGTTCGCCGGCGGGCATTCGGTGCCGGTGTCGCTGCTCCAGGTGCTCGCCGACGACCTGGTGGCCGTGCACGGGCAGGCCGACCAGCAGCAGTTGCTCAAGCCCGGCCGGCAGCGGGACGCACTGGACCGGTTCGGCGGGCCGGAGCTGGCCGCGGCGCTGGCCGACTACCGGCGGGTGTACCACAGGCACCGCGCGGTCCGCGAGGAGCTCGAGGCGCTGACGCAGGCGGAACGGGAGCGCGCGGCCGAGGCGGAGACGCTGCGGCTCGGCCTGGCCGAGGTCGAGGCGACCTCTCCGGCGGCGGGCGAGGACGCGGCCCTGCTGGCCGAGGAGGAGAAGCTGGCGAACGCCGACGCGCTGCAAGCCGCGGCCACCACCGCGCACGAGGCGCTGCTCGGCGATCCGGCTTCGGCCTCTGTCGACGCCTCCGACGTGGTGACGCTGCTCGGCGTGGCCGTCCGCGCGCTCGAGCCGGTCCGCTCGCACGACCCGGCGCTGGCCGGCCTGGCCGACCGGCTCTCCGAGGCCAGCTACCTGATCGCCGACGTGGCCGGCGAGCTCGCCTCCTACACCGAGTCGCTGGACTCTGACCCGGCCCGGCTGGCCGCGGTGCAGGAGCGCCGGGCCGCGCTCGGCCGGCTGATCCGGGCCTACGCGACCGCCTCGGGTGACCTGGCCGGCGTGCTCGACTGGGCCAAGCAGGCCGGGTCGCGCCTGGCCGAGCTGGAGGGGGACGATGACAAGATCGCCGCTCTGGCCGGGGAGGAGGCCACGCTGCAGTCCGAGGTGACCTCGCTCGCGGCGCGGCTGACCGGGCTGCGTTCGGCGGCGGCGGAGCGGTTCGCGTCCGAGGTGACCGCCGAACTGACTGCGCTGGCCATGCCGCACGCGTCGCTCACCGCCGTGGTCAGCGGGCTGGGCGCACCGGGCCCCTACGGCGCCGACGATGTGGAGATCAGGCTGGCCGCGCATCCGGGCGCGCCGGCGCTGCCGCTGAACAAGGGCGCCTCCGGCGGCGAGCTTTCCCGCGTCATGCTGGCCATCGAGGTGGTCTTCGCCGGCGCGGACCCGGTGCCGACGTTCGTGTTCGACGAGGTGGACGCCGGGGTCGGCGGCAAGGCCGCGGTCGAGATCGGCAGGCGGCTCGCCCGGCTGGCCCGCTCCTCGCAGGTCATCGTGGTCACCCACCTGCCGCAGGTCGCGGCGTTCGCCGACAACCACCTGGTGGTGGAGAAGTCCGGCGACGGGCTGGTGACCGCGAGCGGCGTGGTCCGGCTGGACCGGGCCGGCCGGGTCCGCGAGCTGTCCCGGATGCTGGGTGGCCTGGAGGAATCCGATTCCGGCCAGGCGCACGCGGAGGAACTGCTGGCCATGGCCGCCGGCGAGCGCGAGGCGTCTGGCTGACCAGCCCGGGGCCGGCGACTACATCCTGCCACGGGCACGATGTATCACGGCTGCCGTCCTGTCCTCCGGGATTGGTAAGGGGTGCCGCGCCGGCGGCGCGGCCAGGGGCAGTCATCAGCCGCGGGGGCCATTGTGCATGTCGACGCCCGGGACAGCGCACGCTGTCCGTCTCATGCCGCCTGGCTAGCCGGCCTGGGCACGGCGGGCGCGAAGGCTCCGGTTCTTGAGCCGGTTGCCGCACGAGGCCATGTCGCACCAGGCGCCCTGCCGGCTACGCGACCTGTCGTAGAACGCCCAGAGACAGTCCGGGTTCCCGCACAGCTTCATCCGGTCCCAGCTGCCGTCGGCCTGCGCGTCGCGGATGGTCAGCAGCAGCCCGGCCAGCCCATCGGCCAGGCGCTCAGCGCCTTCGCTGCACTCCAGCTCGACCTGGCAGTCGGTAGTCACCTCGAGCCGGGGCGCGGCCTGGCTGGTGACCTGCTCCAGGGGGCGCAGTTCGGCTGCGGTGAGCGGGGGCCCGCCGGTGTTGCGCGCGATCATGGCGCGCAGGCTCTCCCTGAACGCGCGGGCCAGTTCGAGGTCAGCGGCGAGGGCCGGCTGCTCAGGGTCGCGCAGGCCGGCGTCGGCCAGCCAGACCCGGGCTTCGCCGGCGTGGGCGAGCACGTCGGTGTGCAAGTCCAGGTCGAGGGTGTCGACGAACGCCTGGACGAGCAGCAGAGGGGGCGGCGCCAGCTTGTGCAGAAGATGGGACCCCCACGACGGCAACGTCATGTCGTTCAGGCTAGCCGTCATGATCACCATCCCAATAGTGACCAGTTAAATTCTTTTACAGGTCACGTCATGACTAGTATACTCGATTTAACGGTCACGCCCTATGAGGTGACGAACCATGCATGTCCTGATTGACGACGATCTCGGCCGCCTGACCGTCCGGCGGCTGTGGGCCTGGCACCGGCTCCTGGCTCGCTGCCTGGCCCCGAGCCTGGACCGGCAGCTCGCGGACGGGGTCCGGCCGGAGGCGAACGCGGTCCTGGCCGCACGGGCCATGGTCCTGACTTCCGTCAGGTACCGCCGCGGCCTCGCCGCGAGCCTGCAGCGGATGCTCGCGGCGTCCGTGTCTCCGCAGACGAGCCCGCGGCTCATGGCCGCGTCGCGGTCGGCCGGTCCCGCGCGCCAGCCGTATGTCCCGCTCCGCCGCGACCGGATCGCCGGGTCCGCGTCCGAACTGGCCGGGCTGGCCCATTCCCTCGCCGGGCAGAGCCCGGTCCCGGCTCAGGGCGTGGCGATGGTGAGCCAGCTGCTGGCCGACGGGGGAGGGCCGCTCTACCGAGCGGGTGCCCGCGATGACCTCGACGCGATCATCGGGCGGGCCTCACAGGCACTGGCCAGGTAACCGCCAAGTCCACCCGAGCGCTAGCCGCCGGGCTTGCGTCCCACGGCGCCGTGCGCGGATACCGTTCCTTCCGGGGCGAAGTCATGCAGGCCTGGCCGCCACTGGTGCACCTGCACCAGCCCTGGCTCGACCAGGTCGAGGCCGGTGAAGAACCTGGCCACCTGCTCCCGGGTGCGCAGCGTCTGCGGCGTGGCGACGCGCTCGTTGTAGACGCGCTGCGCATTCGCCTGGGAGTGGTGGATGTCGATGGCGGGATGGGAGATCGTCAGGTAGCTGCCGGCCGGCATCGGGGCCATCAGCTCGGCCACGATGCCCCAGGGGTCCTCGGCGTCCTGGACCAGGTGCAGCACTCCGAGCAGCATGACCGCCACCGGCAGGCCGAAGTCGAGCAGGGTCGCCGCCCGGTCAAGGATCGTCCCGGGATCGCGCAGGTCGGCCTGCAGGTAGTCGGTCGCTCCCTCCGGGGTGCTGCGCAGCAGGGCCTGCCCGTGCAGCAGGACGATCGGGTCGTTGTCGACGTAGACCACGCGGGCATCCGGGGCGGCGCGCTGCGCCACCTCGTGCGTGTTGTCGCCGGCCGGGATGCCGGTCCCGATGTCGAGGAACTGCCGGATGCCGGCCTCGGCCGCCAGGTACCTGGTCGCCCGGCCGAGGAAAGCCCGGTTGGCACGCACGCGGTAACGTAGCCCCGGCGCCACGGCCAGCACGCGCTCGGCCGCCTCCCGGTCGGCGGCGAAGTTATCCTTGCCGCCGAGCCAGTAGTCGTAGACCCGCGCCGGGTGCGCCACGCTGGTGTCCAGCCCGGCGACGCGCTCGGCCTGGGTGCGCTCGCCGTCAGCCTCAGCCATGACCCACATCATAGGGCGCGGCGTTTCTGGCCCCTCCGGACGCCCGGTCGAACTGGTGCGCCGCTGGATGTATCACGGAGGCGAACCGGTCCTCCGGACATGCTGAGGAGCGCCTGCGGCCTGACGCAGGCACTGGCTACCCGGCCGGCATGGGGAGCGGCCGGCCGGGCAGCCGGGGGGATATCAGGACCCCTGGGTAAAGGAGGCCCACGATGCGGTCCGCGCTCTATGACCTGAGCATCGACGTCGCACGCGCCGACGCGCTGTTCGCATCCGCGCTGCAGATCTCCGACGAGCCAAGCGCGGTGCAGGTGAAACAGGCGATCGACGCGGCGAGCGGTGCCCTCGGCGACCTGGGCTGCGCGGCCAAGGTCGCGCAGGAGTTCGGCGAGCACCCCGAGACCGCGGTCACCAGGATGCGCTGGGCGAGGGCTGAGGTGGCCGGCGTATTCGGCGGCTCGCCGCCGGCCCCGGTCTACGTGGCCAGGCACGCCCGGCCCGCTGGCGCCTGCCCCGCTCCGCGGCTGCCCCGCGACATGGTCGGGCCGCCACCCGGCCGCCACCTGCTGCAGGCCTGCTAGCGGCCGGTCCTTGTCACGGCCAGCCGACGGCGATCTCGGCGGAGTCAGCCAGCCTCAGCTTGCGCCGGACCCGCTCGTAGAACGTGGTGCGGCCGAGCCGGACGACACGGGCCGCGCCGGGACGCGGCAGTAGTTCGATCCGGTCGCCGGGCTCCACCTCGGCGGCGACGTTGCCGTCCGCCTCCACGGCGAGCCGTCCGCTGGACGGCAGGACGTTGAGGGTGAGCTGGTCACCGACGGAGACGACGAGCCCGCGGTTATAGGCCGAATGCGGGGCAGCGGGCGTGACCAGCAGCGCCTCCACCGCAGGGCTCACGATGGGGCCGCCGGCGGAGAAGCTGTACGCGGTCGAGCCGGTCGGCGTCGCGACGACGATCGCGTCGGCGGCGTAGCTGACGAAGGGGCGTCCCGCGGCCTCCACCGCGATCGCGGCGGTCTTCTGACCGGGAAACCGGACGAACGCGATGTCGTTGAACGCGGTGATCAGCTGGTCTCCGATCACGGCGTCGACGGCCAGGCGCGGTTCGGTGGTGAACTCCTGGTTGTCGATCGCGGAGAGCGCTTCGGCCAGGTCGGGCACGTCGACCTCGGCCAGGAACCCGAGCTTGCCCAGGTTCACCCCGAGGACGGGAGGCCGCTGCCGGTCGGCCAGCCGCATGGCGCGCAGCATCGTTCCGTCGCCGCCGAGGCTCACCAGCAGGTCCGCCCGCTGCCGGAGCTCGGCGGCGGTTACCGCCTCGGCGGTGCAGGCCAGCCTGCGGATCTCGGTGTCGATGCCGAGGACTTGAATCTCCCGGCGGGCCGCCCACTCCAGGATCGACCCGACCGCCCCGCTGCAGTCCCGCTCCGGGTGCAACACCATCCCCACGACATGCATGGGCTCAAGCTACTAAAGGATCCAGCCGGGCGTAACCGCGGCTACCGTCCGGGCAGCAGCACGCTCAGGCAGGTGACGCAGCCCTCGAGCTTCTCGAACTCGCTGATGTCCACGACGACCGGCGTGAAGCCCAGGTCCTCGAGCAGCCCCGCGGTGCGGGGAGCGGACGCGGCGATCAGCACGCGTTCGCCGCCGAGGGGGACGACGTGACTACCGCCCTCCTCGGTGACCGGGCGCACCGCCGGGAACAGTCCGGCCGGCACCAGCTCCGGCAGCAGCAGGAACGTGCCGTCCGGCAGCGCGGTCACCGCGGACTTCAGGTGCAGGACGTTTCCCAGCGGGACCCCGATCACGGTGCGGCCCAGCGGCGCCAGCAGCGAGCGCAGCTGGCGGATGCCCTCGCCGTTGGTCCGCCCGCCGCGGCCGACGTACACCGTCTCGCCCGCCTGCAGCACGTCGCCCCCGTCGAGCACCCCGGGCTCCTCGATGCACGCCGTGCGCAGGCCCAGCGACCGCACGGTCTGCGCCACACCGTCGACCTCGGCCCGGCGGACGGGGGCCCCCGGGCGGGTCAGCACGGCCAGGTTCTCACAGACCACAACGGTGTCCTCGACGAAGACCGAATCCGGGCAGTCATCGGCGGCGGGCGCCTGCCGGATCGCCCAGCCGCTGGCCGCCAGCGCGTCGGCGTAGGCCGCGTGCTGCGACCGGGCCAGGGCCACGTCCACCGTGGTGCGGCTGATGTGGGTGACGATGCCCTCGGCCAGCCTGCTGCTGGGCTGGCGGACCAGGGCCGTTCCGTTCATCCGACGCTCCCTTCCTGGCTGGGCCTTCATCCTGTCATCCGGCCGGACGCCGGTGCCTGGCAGGATGGGGTGCGTGGAATTGTCCGAACGCCGCCGGGCCCTCACACCGCCACCGGGTTAACGTTCTGTCATGACCGCAGATGGGGTAGAGGTCGAGGCCGGGGGCAGGTCGGTGCGGATCTCCAATCCGGGCCGGGTGTACTTCCCGGCCCGCGGGGAGACCAAGCTGGACCTGGTCCGTTATTACCTGTCGGTCGGCGACGGGATCGTGCGCGCGCTGCGGGACCGGCCGTGCATGCTGCACCGGTTCCCGTCCGGGGTCGCCGGGGAGAAGGTGCACCAGAAGCGGATCCCCGGTGGTGCGCCGCCGTGGCTGGAGACGGTCCGGCTGCACTTCCCCCGCTACGGCCGGCACGCCGACGAGCTGTGCGTGACCGAACTGGCCGCGGTGATCTGGGCGGTGCAGATGTCCACGGTTGAGTTTCACCCGTGGAACTCACGCCGGGCCGATACCGAACGGCCCGATGAGTGGCGCATCGACCTGGATCCCGGGCCTTCCTGCAAGTTCGCCACGGTGCGCCGGGTGGCCCGGATCGCGGGCGAGATCCTCGGCGAGCTCGGCGCGACCGGATGGCCCAAGACCTCAGGCGGGGCCGGCCTGCACATCTACGTCCGGATCGAGCCCCGGTGGGGCTTCGCCGAGGTCCGGCGGGCCGCGCTCGCCTTCGCCCGCGAGGTCGAACGCCGCGCCCCGGACCTGGTCACCACCACGTGGTGGCGCAAGGACCGGGACCCGGCCATGTTGTTCGTCGACTACAACCAGAACGCCCGCGACCACACCATCGCCAGCGCCTACTCCGTCCGCGGCGTGCCGGAGGCGACCGTCTCGACCCCGATCAGCTGGGACGAGATCGACCACGTCGACCCGCGCCAGTTCACCATCGCCACCGTGCCCGCCCGATTCGCCGAACTCGGCGACCTGCACCGGGGCATCGACGACACCGCCTACTCACTCGGCACCCTGCTGGAATGGGCCGACCGCGACGGACTCGACTTAGGATCGCGGCATGATCAACGGGATGCACGCGATCGTGTTCTCGCCGGAGGCGGAGAAGGTCCGCGACTTCTTCGCGGATGTGATCGGCCTGTCCTGCGTCGACGCGGGCGGAGGCTGGCTCATCTTCGCCCTGCCGCCCGCCGAGCTGGCGGTTCATCCCGCCGACGGGGAAGGCCGCCACCAGCTGTACCTGATGTGCGACAACATCGGTGCCACCCTCGCCGAACTGCGCGCCAAAGGGGCCGAGGTCGCGCAGGAGGTCTCCGACCAGCGCTGGGGCCTGGTGGCCGCGATCCGCCTGCCCGACGGCACCGAGTTCCCCATCTACCAGCCCCGGCACCCTTCGCCTCACTGATCCCGGTTTAGCGTTAGGGGTATGGCGAAGCTCAGGGTGCTGTTCATCGGCGGCAGCGGGGTCATCAGCTCGGCGTGCTCGCGGGTCGCGGCCGACAGCGGCATCGAGCTGTTCGTGCTGAACCGAGGGCGGAGTACCGTGCGCCCGCTCCCGCCGGGGGTGAGCATGCTGCGGGCGGATATACGGGAACCGAAGTCCGTTCGGGACATTGTTAATGATCTTGAATTTGACGCCGTCGTGGACTGGGTGGCCTTCACCCCTGAGCAGGTCCGCACCGATATCGAGCTGTTCCGCGGGCGGACCGGCCAGTACGTGTTCATCAGCTCCGCGTCGGCCTACCAGACGCCGCCCGCGCGGATGCCGGTCACCGAGTCGACGCCGCTGCGCAACCCGTACTGGCAGTACTCGCGCGACAAGATCGCCTGCGAGGACCTGCTCGTGGCGGCGTACCGGGAGGAGGGCTTCCCGGCCACGATCGTGCGGCCGTCGCACACCTACGACGAGACGCTGGTCCCGTTCGACGGGGGGTGGACGGTGCTCGGCCGGATGCTCGCCGGCAAGCCCGTCATCGTGCACGGGGACGGGACCTCGCTGTGGACGCTGACCCACCACGACGACTTCGCCCGGGCGTTCGTCCCGCTGCTCGGGCACCCGCGGACGCTCGGTGAGGCCATCCACATCACCTCCGACGACGTGCTCACCTGGAACCAGATCGCGGGAGCGCTCGCGGCGGCGCTGGGGGTCACGCCGCGGCTGGTGCACGTGCCATCGGACGCGATCGCGGTCGCCGACCCGGAGTGGGGCGCGGGCCTGCTGGGCGATAAGGCGCACTCGATGGTGTTCGACAACGCCAAGCTGCGCGGCATCGTGCCCGGCTGGCGTGCGGTGATCCCGTTCGAGCGGGGTGCCAGGCAGATTGTCCAGTGGTACCTGGCCGACCCGGCGCGGCAGGTCACCGACGCGGCCCTGGACGCGGTGATGGACAAGCTCACGGCGGCCTGGTCCCTTGAGGCCCTTTGAGCGGTATGACCAGCGCGTCCCGGGACGTCCTGGCGGCGGCCCGCGGGGCCGCCGACGATTTGCTGTTCCCGGACGCGATGCGGGTCGACGGACTAGACGTGCTCCCGGTCTCCCACCTCGACGCGCTGGCCGCCCTCGGCCTGTACGGGGCGGTCGTGCCGGTCCAGGCCGGCGGACTCGGCCTGGACCTGGCGGCTTCCTGCGCCGTGGTCGAGGAACTGGCCAGCGGCTGCCTGGCCACCACGTTCGTCTGGCTGCAGCACCGCGGCCTGGTCATGACGCTGGCCGCCGACGGCACCCCCGCCGTGCTGCGCGACCGGTGGCTGGCCCCGGCCTGCCGCGGCGAGGTACGCGGCGGCATCGCACTGGGCGGCCTGATGCCCGGACCGCCACGGCTGCGCGCGCGGCCGGACGGCGGCGGGTGGCGGCTCGACGGCGAGGCGCCGTGGGTCACCGGGTGGGGGCTGATAGACCTGCTGCTGGTGGTGGCGCGGGGCCCGGACGACAGCGCGGTGTCGCTGATCATGGACGCGGCCGCGCCGCCCGGGCTCTCCGTGACCCGCGAGCGGCTGGCCGCCGTCAACGCGAGCGTCACCGTGCGGCTCGGCTTCAACGGCGTCTTCGTGCCGGCGGAGCGGCGGGCCGGCCAGGAGCCCTTCGATCCGGCGGATAGCCTGCGGCCCGACCGGATGCGCGTCAACGGGTCGCTGGCGCTCGGCCTGGTCCGCCGGTGCGTTCGGCTGCTGGGTCCCGGGCCGCTCGATGACGAGCTGGCCGCCTGCCGGGACCTGCTCGACGGCGCGGTCACCGCGGACGCCGCGGCGATGGCGGAAGCCCGCGCGGCCGCCTCGGAACTAGCCGTGCGGGCGGCGGCCGCCCTGGCGGTACGGGACGGCAGCCGGGCGGTCACGGTGGATCAGCACGCGCAGCGGCTCGCCCGTGAGGCTCTGTTCCTGCTGGTGTTCGGGTCACGCCCGGCGATCAAGAGCGCCCTGCTGCGCCGCCTGGGCGCCGCCCCTTAGCCTGACGCGAATGCCGTCTCATCCCTGTGGGGTGATTTCAGCGGCCGCATGGCGTGCTTGCCTGGTATGAGCATCAGCGACAGCCGTGCCATGCACGGATCTTTTAGCCACGAGGAGGCGGGGACCCAGGGCTGGCAACCTCGCCCAGCCGTTGCTGACGTGGCTCAGCGAGCGAATCGTGTAGCGAGGGACTCTCGGGAGGTCCAAATGTCTGTCCTGAGCAGAAAACGCGCAGCCGAGGCCGAGGCCGAGGCCCAGGCCCAGGCCGAGGCCCAGGCGGCGGAGACGCGCGGGCGCATGCAGCAACTGGCCTGGGCGGCCGTCCTGGCCAGGGCAGCCGTGCCGGTGGCGAAGACCGCCGGGGTGGCTGCACGGGACGGCGTCCGGAGCGCCGCGATGTGGACTGCGCCGCGCATCAACGAGGCACGCGCCCGGACGGCGCCGCGCATCGAGCGGAGCGGCCTCGTCATCAGGGACACCATCGCGCCGAAGGTCTACGAGACGCTCGTGGCAACGGCTCGCCGCGTGGATGTCGCCGCGCCCAGCCCAGATGTCATTGCACCCCGCCGGCGCTGGCCGCAGGTTGTGGCCGGAACGGTAATGCTGGTGGCCGTCGGCGCGGCTGCGGCCGTCGTGCTCCAGCGCCGGAAGAGTGACCGGGCGAGCGGGGAACCAGCCGATGCGGTCACCGGTCTGCAGGCCGTCCAAAACGGTCAGCTGGGCGCCGACGCCGACGGCAGTGGCGCGGAAGAAAACGTCAGCAGGCAGTCTCCGGCGACTTAACCAGGAGCAACGAGCACCGGCCGCAGGTGCGGGGTCAGGCGCAGACCAGGCAGCCGCTGTGGGTGGTGATACGGAAGAAACCATCCGGAGCGGCCCGCAGTCCTCCGGTCACGGCCTCGGCCAGCGGTCCGGAGTCGGGCAGGCGGGAGGCTTCGCGCATGCTCCGCACGTAGGCGGCGACCGGTTCCGGGCTCGGTATCCGGAGTTGGCCCGCGAAATCGTGCCTGGTCACCGATGCGAACTCGGCGCGCAGCAGCGCCTCGCCCTGATCCAGGCTGATCCGCTCCTGGCGCAGCGGCGTCGGCTCCCGGCCGAGGCTGGTCAGGGCCGCCGCGACGACGTCACGTAGTTCCCGCAGGTGATCCTCGCCGTTCAGGGCGACAATCAGGCGGCCGCCCGGGCGGGTGATCCGGCGCAGTTCGCGGACGGCGCGGTCCGGTTCCGGGACGTGGTACAGCATGTGCATGGCCAGGGTGAGGTCGGCCGCCGCGTCGGGGAAGGGCAGCGCGGTCGCGTCGGTGACCAGCAGGCCAGCCTCCGGCGCACGACCCCTGGCGGCGCGCAGCATGCCCGGTGACAGATCGGCTCCGATCACTAGGCCCGCATGCCCGCGTCTGGCCAGTTCGGCCAGGTAGCGGCCATTTCCGCAGCCGATGTCGGCGACGACCTCATGGCCGGTCAGCCCGGCCAGGCCGAGTATCTCGCGGGGCAGGTCTATCGGCGGCTGCTGGTACGCGTAGATGGACTGCCGGGCGGCCAGGTTAACGTCGGTCTTGTACTGGACGTCCCGTAGGAAGGACCGGTCCGTCCACAGTCTCGCGGCGTGACCGGGGTCTGCGTGGCCGGGATCGGTCATCCGCGCCTCACTGCGATGATCCGCCGGCCACTTCGTAGGACCACAGCTCGCTGCCGATGCCGACCGGGTGAGGCGCCTCACCGCCCGCCCGTTCGGCCGCGGACCGGTGCCCGTGTGCGAAGGCCGGGGAGCTCACCCACGCCTGGAAGGCCGCCTCGTCCCGCCATCGCGTCACCACCAGCCAGGTGGTCCGCCCGTCGGTCGGCTTGAGCAGCTCGAAGCCCTCGAAGCCGTCCTGGTTGTCCACCGCGCCAGCCCGCGCGGCGAACCTGCGGGCGAGCTCGTCGCCGCTGTCGGCGGGCACGGTAATCGCGTTGATCCTCACGACCGTCACATGTTTCAACCTATCCCAGGTCAGGTCCCTGACGGGTGACCAGCTCATGCCACGGCCAACCTAAATCGGCTGATCACCGACAAGATGTACCGGCGGAAGATTCAGGCGATAATCCGGCGCGGGGGGCTGCGGTCACTCCTGGCGGCGGCTGATATCGCGCGGGGCGGGGAGAACCCGGGCGAGGAAGCTGGCGGGCGTCCGGACAGGCAAGGCTGGTGGGTGTGGCTGGATGGCCAGGAGCGGCCGGTTGAGAGCCAACGGGATAAGACGGATATCCGGCATTACCAGGATGACCCCATGGTGCTGGCGGCCAGGGCTGGCGGCCTGGAGCCTGAGGGCGGGGTCGAGGTCCCCACCCCATCCAACTCGCAACTCTCATCCAAGTCTCAGGGGATAGAGGGGTTGTCTATAACGGGGTGGGAAATCCAGGGACCGACCCACCCCACCCCGACTCTCGGCCGGATATGCGCGAGCACTACCCCGAGGTTCGTCCGGTCGTGCGTCCTGGCCTCTGTCCAGGCCGAGTTCAACGCGGTGCCACCGTTGCAGCGGCTGCGGAACCAGCAGCCCTGGCCGGTGTCGCCACGCGAGCTAGGCGAGATGCTCGATGGCTTCGACCCAGCGGCCGCCGTAAAGCGATTTAATACGACTTAGCAGGATTCAATCAGAGTAATTGGAATCCAGTAGCAAGTGACCTTTTCCTCTATGCCTGACGGAATAGCCGTATAGCGTTGCAACTAGAGCGCAGCGGGGGAAAGGGCGCTTATAACCACCGGGCAATTCTTCCAGGACATACGGGTCCTGGTGGCGCAGCCTGATCGCCATTGCATCCTCTACGGGCTTCGTTCCTGATCGAGTTACTCATGGAGGACCTGGAGGTTCTCATCTGGTGGCCCAGCAGGGACCAGGCACCGTCGTCCCAGCCGTCGCGGTGGCCAATCCGGCCGATCCCGGTCCCGGGCGCGGCCACGGCCACGGAAAAGGCCTTGGCCCCGGTCCTGGCCCCGGCCACGGGAAGGCAAAGGGCGAAGGGAGCAGCCGAGATGACTAAGACCGGCGAGACCGCAGGCGCCGACAGCTAGTAATCTGACCGCGGTTGCGGCCGGGCTGAGGAAAGCAGCCGACCGCGCCGCGAAGAGCAGCCGATGGCTGGCCGCCGAATGCCGAAGGCAGCCCGCCTTGCCGCGCTCGGGCTTCACCCGGGCTGCTGGTCCCCGTCCTGCTGGTCCTGGGGACCGCCCTGGCCCTGGTCGCCCTGGCCTTGCCCGGCCTGATCCTGCTCGCCTATGCCGACTTTACGCTCGACCGCCTCCTCGCCCATCTTGACCTGCTCTGGATGCTGTTGCGCGTACTCCCCGGCCTTGTCCTTCAGGTTGTCGAACTCGCTCACTGTGGCCTCCGTCCTGGCCGTCTTGTGACGGCTGTCTCACGGCGCTGACGTTCGCCGACGGCCCGCTGCCTGCCCGGGCGTGGCCGCCTGACACCTCCCGGTAATGACCTTACGGAACTGGCGCACGGTCAGCCCGAACCAGCGGTCGGTCGTGCCCTCGTCGCTCATGCCCAGGCGAGCGGCTACGGCCTGGGAGCGCGCGTTGTCGAGATCGGTCAGGGCGAGCACCCGGCCGATTCCTGCCCCGGCCGCCGCGGTGAGGAGCGCGTCTGCTGCTTCTGTGGCATACCCCTGCCCCTGGTGTTGCGGGTGCAGGTGCCAGCCGACCTCGATCAGGCCGGTCGGGCCGTCGGCGTCGGCCAGGGGCATGAGCAGGACGGTCCCGGCCGGCGGCTGCGACGGCGTGCCGGGCGCCAGCGGGACGACGGCCCACAGGCCGAGCGGCGCTTCGGGTTCCCGGGCGCGCCACCGGGCCAGGCGCTCGCGAGCCTCGTCCAGGGTGGTCAGGGAACGGCGCGGATGCGGCCCCAGCCAGCGCATGACGTCGTCCCGCGAGTAGAGGTCGAAGAATGCGGGGAGATCTGATTCCTCCCAGTGCCGGAGCAGCAGGCGCGGGGTTCGCAGCAGTTCCATCCGGGCTACCTGCGGGCGTGACGTTCGTGCAGTCGCGTCAACCGCGCGCGCTGGGTTTCGAGCATGTCCGCTTCCGTCGTCGCCCCGTCGTCGTAGGCCGGCGATACCAGCGGCGCGGCGTGCCGCACCTCAATGACGACGATCGCCCCGACCCGTTCGGCCAGTTTCGAGCCGTCCGCCTTCATCCGCTCGACACCCTCGGCAAACACGTCCGACCCGGGCTCGTGGACCACCGCCCGGCCCTTGAACCGGTAGCCCTTGCGCACGAACGGGTCGACCACGTTGACCTCGACGAGCGATCCGGCCCTGATGTTCGCGGTCGTCTGCGGCGAGCAGATGTCGGCGAAGAACAGGTGATCGTCATCCCACACGCGGGTCGACCCCTTCGGCGAGAGGTTCGGCGATCCGTCGGGGCAGACGGTCGCGTGAAACGCGAGCTTCTGCTCGTCGATCAGCCGCTTCATGTCGTCGGTGAGGATGCCCATCAGCTGCCCGCCTCGGTCTCGATCCCGGCCCACGTTATCGCCTACTCAGTCAGCCGGGCGGCCTGGAGGGCCAGGTAGCGGCGCTCGGGCAGGCTGGTCGCGCGGCGAGCCGCGTCGAGGTATCCGGCCGCCGCCGCGCTGGTGTCGCCGGCGAGCTCGTGCAGGTGCGCCCGGGCCGCGATCAGCCGGTGGTGCCGGGCCATCCGCTTGTCAGCCTCGAGCGCCGCGATGGCCTCGAGCCCGGCCGCCGGCCCGTGCACCATGGCCACGGCCACCGCGCGATTGAGTGCCGTGAACGGGTTCGGCGCGGCCAGCTCCAGCAGATCGTAGAGCCCGAGGATCTGCGGCCAGTCGGTATCGGCCATCGTCTTGGCCTCGTCGTGGACGGCGGCGATGGCCGCCTGCAGCTGGTAGGGACCGACCTCGCCCCGCGGCAGCACGGCGCTGATGAGCGCGGTTCCCTCGGCGATCTTGGCCTGGTCCCACTGCTGGCGGTCCTGCTCGGCCAGCGGTATCAGGGAGCCGTCGGGAAGGGTGCGGGCCGGGCGTCGCGCGTCGGTCAGCAGCATCAGCGCCAGCAGGCCGGCCACCTCGCCGTCGTCCGGCAGCAGCCGGCACAGCCAGCGGGTGAGGCGGATGGCCTCTTCCGACAGCGCGGGCACGGTCAGCGTGTCGCCTTCGCTGGCCGTGTAACCCTCGTTGAAGACCAGGTACAGCACGTGCAGCACGGCTCGCAGCCGTTCGGTCCGCTCGGCCCCGGAGGGCAGGCTGAAGTCAAACCGGGTGCCGGAGATGGCCTGCTTGGCCCGGCTGATGCGCTGGGCCATCGTCGCCTCTGGGACCCCGAACGCCGCGGCGATCTGCGCCGTGGACAGCCCGCCGACCGCACGCAGCGTCAGCGCGATCCGGCTGGGCGAGGACAGGTCCGGATGGCAGCAGCCGAACAGCAGGGCCAGCGAGTCGTCGCGGTCGGCGGGTTCGGCGTCGGCCGGGAGACCGAGCAGTTCGGACGGCGGGGTCGCCAGCGCGACCAGCTCCTCGCGGACCCGCCGCGACTGGTCGCTGCGCACCTGGTCCATCAGCCGGCGCGAGGCGACCGTGATCAGCCAGCCGCGCGGGTTATCCGGGAGTCCGCCGGACGGCCACTGCTGCGCGGCCGCGAGCAGGGCTTCCTGGCTGGCGTCCTCGCACAGGTGAAACTGCCCGTACCGGCGCACCAGCGAGGTGAGGACCTGCGGCGCCAACTCCCGCAGGAGGTCCTCGATTTCACCCCGGCTGGCGGTCAAAGGTCCGGCTTGGCCTCGTGCAGGATCGGCCAGAACTCGACCGGGTCGACGTCGGCGAAGGGCATGTCCGCCGCGATCTGGAGCGCGCGCTCTTCGCTCTCGCAGTCGAGCAGGTAGAAGCTGGCGATGTACTCCTTGGTCTCCAGGTACGGCCCGTCGGTCACGGCCGGCTGGCCGTTTTCCCTCCGCACCAGCCGGGCCTGGATCTCGTCGGCAAGCCCGTAGGCGCCGATGAGCTCGCCGGTCGCCCGGTACTTGCGGTTGAACGCGTCCTGCCTGGCGATGGCCTCCGGCCACTGGTCGGCCGGGATCGAGGCCCACTTCTCCTGGTTACCGTAGATCAGCAGCAGGTACTTCACCGGTGTCTTCCTCCCTAACTGGTGCGCCCGTCGGCGGGTCTGTTCACCACATCGGCCCGTCCACGCCATCGCACGGAGCATAGTCCGCACGCCATGATTGTCTCGTGACGGCAGGAACTCCGATGAGCGGCGTCGAGCAGACCGGTGTGGCCTTTCCCGTCGCGGCGGACGGGCGCAGGAGCACCTCGGCGCTAGGCCGGGCGGTGGTTGCCGACGCGCTGCGCCGGGTCGACCCGGACGGGGCGCGCGCGGCCGACCGGGAAGCCAACTGGCGGGCCGGCTATCTTGCGCACTTCCGCAAGCTGGTCGAGGCTGGGCTGGCCTCGCGGCCGGCCGCGCTGTCCGTGGCCGGGGACGGGCTGGCGTCGCTGCACGGGCGGATGCGGGTGGTCCGGCGCGGCGAGCCGGAGACCGGGCTCGGCGCCCTGCTCGCGGCGCCGGCCCGGCACGAGCTGGCCGCGGTCGAGGTGACCGGTGACGGGACGGCGGAACGCGAGCTGGCCGTGCCTTACCGCGGTGAGCGGCTGAGCGGTAGCGCCCTGCTGCGCCAGCTAGACGCGTGGGTCGCCGCCGGCGTCATCGAGCCGTCCTGCGCCGATGCGGTCCGGGCCGTCGCCGCGTCACCCGAGTGGCTCGCCCTGCCCGGCCGCACGGTCGTGGTGCTCGGGGCGGGTGCCGAGGTTGGCCCGCTGCCGGTACTGCTGGGCTGGGGGGCGCGGGTGATCGGGATCGACCTGCCCCGTCCGGCCATCTGGGACCGCGTGCTGGAGACGGCGCGCCGCAGCGGCGGGACCCTGCTCGTCCCGGTCGCTGACGCCAAGCCGGGCCAGGACGGCTCAGATTCCGGCGGGGACCTGGCGCAGCGGGCGGGCTTCGACCTGGCCGACGGCATCCCTGCCGCCGCCGACTGGCTGGCCGGCGTGGACGGGCCGCTGGTGCTCGGCAACTACGTCTACGCCGACGGCGCGGCCAACGTCCGCGTGGCCTGCGCCGTCGATGCGCTGACCGTGCGCCTGCAGGCCGAGCGCCGCGACGTGGCGCTCGCGTTCCTGGCCACGCCCACCGATGTGTTCGCCGTGCCAGCCAACGCGGTCGCCCAGTCGGCTCGCGCCTACGCGGCCGGGTCATCGGCGAACAAGCTCGGCCGAGGGTTGCTGCGGTCGCTGTCCGGCGGCCGGCTGCTCCGCCCTGCCTATCCGCCCGGAACCGATCCCGGCATCTGCGACAGCCTGGTAGCCCAGCAGGGGCCTAACTACGCGCTGGCCAAGCGCCTGCAGCGGTGGCGCGTCACCGTCGCCCGTGACGGCGGCGCGACCGTTTCGATGAACGTCGCCCCGCCCACCCGCACCAGATCCGTCACCAGGAACCGGGTGCTCGCGGCCGCTTACGCGGGCGCCCACCGCTTCGGGGTCGAGGTGTTCGAGCCCGCCACGACCAAGGCGCTCATGGCGGCCCTGCTCGTCCACGATCTCAACGCCGGCGCTCCGGCATTGGCGCATCCCTGGCAGGACGAGGCCCACGCGGCCGCGCACGGCGGGCTGTGGCGGATGGCCTACACTCCCCGCAGCGCGCTCGCGCTGGCGGCGCTGCTCGGCTACGGCGCCAGGAACCAGCCGCGCGGCTCGTTACCCGCGCGGCTGGTTACCCGATCAGGGGCAGCCGGTTGTCCGGGTGCTCCGCACGGCCCGAGGCGGCCAGCACCCAGGCCAGGTCGTCGGCCAGGTCGGCGGGACGGCGGCCCACGGTGCGCCGGGCTAGCAGGTCGTCCAGGATCAACGCGGTCAGCGCGATCCCTTCCTGCGTGGCGATCGGGTCCCGGCCCAGTGCCAGGGTCAGGTCCAGCCCGTGGACCACGGCCTCGACGACCCGGCTCGCCACGAACTCGTCCACCCGCATGGGCGCGAAGTATCCCGGCCCGACGGTACCGGCCGACATCGCGCGAGCCTCCTCGATGGTCTTGCCGAACGTCTCGGCGAGGACCCCAGGCATATCCGCGGGCGCCTTGCCCTGGACCAGGGTGTAGGCGTACTGGTAGACGACGGGTCCCGTCTCGGAGCGCGGGTTGATGAAGAAGCTGGTCCGGTCCCTGGCGGCCTGCAGCTCGCCGCGGCCGTCGATCAGCATCCGGGTCAGGCCGATCGAGATGTCGAAGTGGCCGGCCAGCTCGAACACCGTCCAGTGCGGCAGGTCCGGATCCACCGGGACCAGCTGCGTGGAGGTGTCCCATTCGGGGCCGGTCAGGCCGCGGAAGGCCGCCTCGATCCGGGCCAGCTCCCCGGCGAGCGTGTCGATGGTGGTCTCGTACGAACCCATGCCCACCTTCTATCATTCGCGGGGATCCGTGTCAGGAGCCCTGACCGGTCACAGCCGCCTCAATTTTCCGTCACGCGGGTGTCCGGTCCGGAGCCGCGGCTCCGACGTCTCCGGTGAGGGCGTCAGGACGGCGCGCACAATGGCAGGGCATCCCTGCCGACGGGAGGAATCATGAAGTACCTGATCTTGATGTACGGATCCCAGCGGGACTACAACGCGATGGCGGGCAGCGCCGGAGCCGGGGAGCCGGCCTGGTCCGCGGCCGACTTCGCCGCGATGGGCGCGTTCATGGAGTCGTTCGGCAAGGACCTGGCCGAATCCGGGGAACTGGTCGACGCGCAGGGCCTGACCGCCCCGGTGCACACCCGCAGGATCCGGCTGCGGGAGGGCGCCCCGGTGGTGACCGACGGCCCCTACGCCGAGACCGAGGAGGTCCTGGCCGGCTACTGGCTCGTCGACTGTGACAGCTTCGACCGGGCCACCGAGATCGCGGCCCGGCTGTCGAACTGCCCGGGTCCCGATCACGTCCGCGAGCGGGCCTTCGTGGACGTCCGGCCGGTCGCCGAATCCCGGGCCGAGCTGGAGCCCTGACCGTGGGCCACGGCGAGGTCGAGGACCTGCTCCGCCAGCTGGCGCCGCAGGTCCTCGGCGCGCTGGTGCGCCGCTACGGGCATTTCGGCACCGCCGAGGATGCGGTGCAGGAGGCGCTGCTGGCGGCCGCCACCCAGTGGCCCGCCGAGGGTCTACCCGATAACCCGCGCGGCTGGCTGATCACGGTCGCCTCCCGTCGGCTGACCGACCTGCTGCGTAGCGAGCAGGCCAGGCAGCGGCGGGAGGATGCCGCCGCCCGGCAGATCCCGCCGGCGCAGTGGCTGGCGCCGGCGGCAGACACCCCGGCCACCGAGTCAGACGACACGCTCATCCTGCTGTTCCTGTGCTGCCATCCCGCGCTGTCGCCCGCCTCGCAGATCGCGCTGACCCTGCGCGCGGTCGGCGGGCTGACCACCGCGGAGATCGCCCGGGCCTTCCTGGTTCCCGAGGCGACCATGACCCGGCGGATCACCCGGGCCAAGGTGCAGGTCGCGGACAGCGGGGTCCCGTTCAGGATGCCGAACGGGCCGGAGCGGGAGCACCGGCTCACCGTGGTCTTGCACATCCTCTACCTGATCTTCACCGAGGGATACGCCGCCACCTCCGGGCCCGGGCTGCTCCGCGCGGACCTGTCGGCCGAGGCGATCCGGCTCACCCGGATCGTCCGCCGCCTGCAGCCCGGCGACGGGGAGGTCGCCGGGCTGCTCGCGCTGATGCTGCTCACCGACGCCCGCCGGCCCGCCCGCACCGGGCCGGCCGGGGAACTGATCCCGCTGGACGAGCAGGACCGGCGCTGCTGGAACGCCGGTTACATCGCCGAGGGCGTGACGCTCATCACCGGCGCGCTGTCCGGCGGCCACCCGGGCCCCTACCAGCTGCAGGCGGCGATCGCCGCGGTGCACGACGAAGCCGCGAGCTCCGAGGCGACCGACTGGCCGCAGATCCTGGCGCTCTACGAACTGCTCCTGCGGATCAGCGACAATCCCGTGGTGGCGCTGAACCACGCCGTCGCGGTCGCGATGACCTGCGGCCCCGCCGCCGGTCTCGAGCGGCTCGGGCGGCTCGAGACCGACCGGCGGGTCGCCGGCGGCCACCGGCTCGAAGCGGTGCGGGCGCACCTGCTGGAGATGGCCGGCCATCATCAGGCCGCGCGTGCGGCCTACCAGGCCGCGGCCCAGCGGACCATGAACCTGCCGCATCAGCGCTACCTCAACGCCCGGGCCGCCCGCCTGGCCGGCGAGCCGTGACCCTGACGTGGCGCCGATGAGTTCCGCCGCCGACCGCGGTCCTACCTGCATGGAGGCACAGCTGAACAAGGAATTCTCCGCCACCCTGGTGCAAAGCGAAGCCAAAGGCGGCTGGACGTACCTGGTCTGGCCTGAGTCGGTGCAGTTCTTCGGGACCAAGGGCCTGGTCAAGGTGCGGGGGACCATCGACGGCCACCCGTTCCAGAGTTCGTTCATGGCCCTGGGCGACGGCACCCATAAGCTCCCGGTCAAGGCCGAGCTTCGCGAGGTCATCGGCAAGCAGGCCGGTGACACCGTGACGGTCTGCCTGCAGGAGCGTCTCGGCCGCCCTCGCGTCTAGATGAGTGATTCCTGATTCAGGTGAGCGCGGCGTGCCGGGGTGCGGCTCACGGCCTGAATAGCCTCCGGCCGGGCCGCGCGGATCACCCCGTCCGGGCCGCTGATGAGGGCTACATCAGTCCCGTCAGCCTCTCCCGCACGCCTTTTCGCTCGCCAGTACGATAATCGTGACTTTTACGGGGTGGATTCGGGCTTGCGGGTGAATTAGGGGTACTATAGTGCACCAAAATCACCCGGGAGCCCCGATCCACCCGGATCTTTCGCCGCTGCCTGCCCCACCGTGCACGTGCGCACCGGGCACCCCCGGCAAAGACCGCCTAAGCCCGCAACCCGATCAGGAATCACTCATCCAGGAGCGGGGGTGGGGCGGCAGGAGATCTTCGACCGGCCACGTCCGCCGCATTTCGTGGCGGTGGTCGATGAGTCGGTCCTGCACCGGCTGATCGGGTCACCGCAGGTCATGCATGATGCGCTGGCCCGGGTAGCGGAGTTGTCTCAGCGGCCGGGCGTCGTGGTCCAGGTGGTACCGTCCGCGAAGGGGGCGAATGCGGGGCTGTGCGGGACGTTCGATCTGGCCACGGCGGCCGACGGTGCTACTACGCTCCGGATGGACGGGATAGAAGATCAGACCACGGAGGACAGGCCGCTGAAGGGCCCGCTGGCGCACGGGTGCCGCCAGAACGGTACGTCAACGATCAGCTCCCCGAGCGGCGGCAGGTCGCCTGCGGAGCCGGGAGTCAGGACTTCACGCTTGGTCCTGTTGCTCCAGGTCCGCGCGCAGCGCGGACCTGGCCCGCGCGGTGTGGCTTTTCACCGCGCCGCGGCTGATGCCCATCGCCGCCGCGACCTCGGCTTCGGAGAAGTCCGCGTAGTACCGCAGCACGATCGCCTCGCGCTGTCGGCCGGGCAGCCTGCGCAGCGCCTCGACCACCGCGGACTGCTCCAGCCGCACCAGCGCGCCGTTCTCGGCGCTGGGGTTGTCGGGCGGCGGGTTCGGCAGGTGCTTGTCCACCACGGCCCGGTGCCGCAGCACCGACCGGGACCGGTTCAGTACCGCGTGCCGCAGGTAGGCAAGCGCGCTCTCTGCGTTCCGCAGCCGCTGCCAGCCATTATGCATCGCCACGAACGAGTCCTGCACGACATCCTCCGCGGTGGGGACGTCCCGCACCAGCAGCACCGCCAGGCGCACTAGTGCGCTAAAATGCAGCGAATACAGCTCGGTGACCGCCCAGTCCGCGCTTCGCCCCTTGTGTGCCGCGCCAGGCGCCTTGAACACGGCGGGCACGATGGCATCACTTGCTACAGGGGTATCAGTCACATTGGCTGGGCGCGCCGTGCGGGTGCGGTTGTATGTCATGATTCTTACTTCTGGGCGCGCGCTTTTCGGGGAACAGGCAATCATCGCCCGCCTGCCTCAGCGTTGCCTGAAGATTAACTGAAGACCAGCAGTTTTCTACTGACGGGTAAGCTGAAGAAGCTCCGGTAGCGGCCCCACCTGATCGACGGTTGCCTGGCCGGGCTGGCGCGAACCGTCTCGTTCTTAAGCGCGGCGAAGAGCGACTCCGCCATAGCATTGCCGGCATATCCCGGTGCGGCCGGCGGACTGCCGGAGGTTATGCATCTTCAGCGTCCTGGCGAACTCGCAAGACATGTAGTTGCTGCCGCGGTCGCTGTTAAGCCGAATTCGGCTTAACAGCGATTATGCCGAGGACGGCGTTAAGCCGAGGAATCATGGTCTGGCCTGGTCGGCCGTGGCTTGCTGACCATTCCTCGGCTTAACGTCCGGCCGGGCGGCTAGCGTCCCGTCGTTCCCTGCGTCTGCGAAAAGGAAGACGACGATGGAGATGACGGTGACGGAGATCGGCGCGGTGGTGGTCGCGGAGTTGCGCGCGGCGGGCTACCTGGAGTCGACGATCGGCCAGTACGCGAAGACGATCAAGGCGCTTAACGAGTACGCCGGGCTGGGCGGTGTCTACAGCCCGGAACTGGGAGCTGAGTTCGCGTTGCGGACGATCAGCCCGCGCACGGGGCGGTTCAGCCCGCAGCGCCGGCTGGATTACCGCCGGCTCACTGGCGTGTTCGATTCGTACGTGCGGACCGGGCGGGTGGACTTGTCGGTCCGCGGCCGCGGCGGCGGCGGACCGCGCCCGGCATGCGCCGCGCTGGCAGCGCTGGACGCCGGGTGGGAGACGGACATGGCCGGCCGGGGCCTGGCGGCAGCCACGCGCGAGGCTTACGGGCGGGTGGCGCGCGGCTACCTGGTGTTCCTGGAGCAACGCGGGATCACCGGCCTGGACGGGGCCGACGGCGCGAGCGTGCTGGCGTTCCTGGAGTCGCTGCTGGACAGGTGGGCGAAGTCGTCGTTGTTCTGGGTGGTGTCGAACTTCCGCCCGTTCCTGAAGTTCACCGGCCGCGCCAACCTGGTCGCCGCGGTGAGCCTGGCCGGAGTCCGGCGGTCTCGCCCGATCATCGAGGTGCTGGGCGATGCTGAGGCGGACATGGTGGTCCGGGCGTGCGCCGCGGGGCGCGTCAGCGCGAGGAACGCGGCGATCACGCTGCTCGCGGTGACGACCGGGCTGCGGGCCTGCGACATCATCGCGCTGCGGATAGCTGATGTGGACTGGCGCGGCCAGGCAATCGGCATCGTCCAGCGGAAGACCGGTAACCCGCTGACGCTGCCACTGCCTGCGCTGGTGATGGGCAAGCTCGCCGGTTACGTGCTCGGCGAGCGGCCGGCCACGGCTGATGATCACGTGTTCGTCCGCGTCGTCGCGCCGCACGTCCGGCTGGCCGATCACGCTTCGGTGCACCAGGTGATATCAGCGACGTTCGCCGCGGCGGGCGTGGCCGATGTGAAAGCCGGGACCCGGTTCCTGCGGCACAGCGCCGCGACCCGGCTGCTGCGCGCAGCGGTGCCGCTGCCGACGATCTCGGCCGTCCTCGGCCACGCCGCCGAGGACTCGACCAGTGTGTATATGAACGCTGACCGGGAGCGTCTTCTGCAGTGCGTGCTGCCAGTTCCTGCCGGGGCACGGCAATGAGCGGCACGCGGTTCACCAGCGCGTTCGCCGCTGACCTGGAGGGCTACCTGGCGTTCAAGCAGAACATGGGCTGCTACGGCGCCTCGCGCATCTGGTACCTGCGGCAGTTCGACGCCTGGTGCGCCGAGCACAACCGGACCGTTTTTGATCAGGGCACCGTCGAAGGCTGGGTGAGAGCCCGGCTGGAAAGCTCGGGCCGGTACCGGTCGTGGATGTCTTACATCCGCGACTTCGGCCGGTGGCTGCAGGCCACCGGCCATGACGACGCCTGCGTGCTGTCGGACCGGTGGAAAGCCCCGTTCAATCCGCCGCGGCCTTACCTGCTGAGCCGCCAGGAGATCGAGCAGTTCTTCACCGCGGCGGCGAGGCTGCAGACCAGCTCGCCGTGGCGATGGCAGGCGGCGGCGTTCTTCACGCTGATGCACTCGTGCGGGCTGCGGACCGGTGAGGCCCGCGCCCTGCAGACCGGTCAGGTGGACCTGCAACACGGGCACATTGACATCGTTCTGGTCGAAGGGAAACCGCAGCCGCAGGCTGCCGGTCACGCCCCAGGTCGCGCGGGTCCTCGACGCGTGCGACCAGCAATCCCGCGCAAGGTTCCCCGGCCGGGCGAATTTCTTCGTCTCCGGCACCGGCAGCAAGGTCAGCCCGTGCACGGCCGGAGCGGTGTTCGCCCGGATCTGGGACGAGGCCGGGCTCGCCCGGCCATCGGACGGCCGGCAGCCAGTGCCCTACGCCTTCCGCCACCACTTCGCCTACGCGTGCATCGAGCGGTGGCGGATCCAGGGCAAGGACGTGCACGCGATGCTGCCCTACCTGTCGCGTTACATGGGCCACGCGTCCTTCGACAGCACCTACTACTACATTCACACCTCGCCCGACTTCCTGGACGCCTACGACCACATCACCCAGGCGAGCCAGGAACTGCTGCCCGAGGTCGGGTTCGGATGAGGCGCGACCCGGCAACCGGTGACCCGGACTTTTTCAGCTTCGCCCGGGACTACCTGCACGTCTACATGCTCCGTGTCCGGGCACTGTCGCCCAAGACGATCGAGGCCTACCGGATCAGCCTGGAATGTTTCCTGGGCTACCTCGCCGAAACCGGGCACGTCGAACGCGAGCACGTCTCCTTCGACCACTTCGACCGCCAGCACCTCAAAGCATGGCTAGCCTGGATGACCGATCATCAGGGCTACGCGCCGAAGACCGTCACGCTGCGGCTGAGTGCCGTGAAGGCGTTCCTGGCCTACGCGGCCCAGGAGGACATCACCCTCATCGCGCTCAGCCAGGCAGCCAGGGCACTCAAGGCCCCGGCCCAGCCCCGCAAGCCCGTCGCCTGCCTCACCCCGCCCCAGATACGGGCGATCCTGGCCGCACACACCGGCACGACCGCCAAGTCCCGCCGCAACCGGATGCTGCTCATCTTGCTCTACGACACCGCGGCACGCGTGTCGGAGATCACAGGACTGACCCTGCAGGACCTGCGCCTGGCCGAGCCCGGGCACGTGACCCTCACTGGCAAGAGGAACAAGACCCGCGTGGTGCCGCTGACCGGCAAGACGATCGGACACCTGCGCGTCTATCTCACCGAGTTCCACCCCGGCGCAGCGCGCCTGCCCGCGACACGGCCGCTGTTCTACAGCCTCCACGGCGGGCAGCCCGCCCCGCTGTCAGCAAACACGGTCTCCGCCGTGCTCAGCCAGGCCGCGCAATCTGCGCGCCAGGACTGTCCATCCATTCCCGGCAGCGTCCACTGCCACCTGCTGCGCAAGACGAAGGCCATGGACCTTTACCAGCAAGGCATCCCGCTCCCGGTCATCATGCGGCTGCTGGGCCACGAGAACGCATCGACAACCTCGGCGTTCTACGCTAACTCTCAGGAATTGCATCAGACGGGCGAGAATCCGCAGGTCGCCATGTCAGAGCGGTACTCTTCTGGGCTTTCGAGGGTTCTCGGCGTGGCTGCCTGATCTGGTGATTTGCCAGGGTGATCCCGCTTGATGCAAGATCGGCCCTTGAAACGGGCTGGATCTTGACGGGTGGAGGACTGGTTGCGGCGGGCTGATCTTGCGGGTGCGGCTCACATGGAGCTGGTCTCGGGTGTGGTGCAGTTGCGTCCGGAGGACGCGATGGTCGAGGCGATGCTGCGGGGCTGGCGTGCGCAGCAGAGGGCGCGCGGGCTGAGGGAGGACACGGTCGTGCCCCGGGAGCGGCTGGTGCGCCGGTTCCTGGAGTTCACTAACGAGTATCCGTGGGCGTGGTCGCCGGGGCACATGGACGAGTGGTCGCTGTCGCTGACTGCCGAGCTGCACCTGGCGCCGTCGACGATCCGGAGCTATCAGTGCTCGCTCCGGCAGTTCAGCGAGTTCCTGATCGATGGCCGGTATGGCTGGGCGGTGGCGTGTGAGCAGGCGTTCGGTCCAGGGCAGCATCCGGTGGCGATCGCTCATGAGTGGAACACGATCGCTCATCTCAACGACTACGAGGGCAGCCCCGAGGCCCGGCCGTTCACCCGCGCCGAGCTGCAGCGGTTCATGGATTACGCCGACGAGCAGGTGGAACGGGCGGTGGGCTCCAGGCGGAAGGGCGCGCTGGCCGCCTACCGGGACGCGACGCTGTTCAAGGTGATCTACGGGTGGGGGCTGTTCTCCGGGGTTCGCTTGCTGCGCGATAGCTTCGTTTCCCGTGTTTGTGCAGCTCAGAAGCTGTTGAATGAGAGGCTATCTGCTGCGGCAGGTGTGGTGCAAGGACCTGCCCGGCGTGTCATCGGGGCCGGGTGGTGTGGTTGAGCTGGGTCATGAGCTCGCGGCTGGTGGCACGGGCGGCGGCGAGGTCCTCGTCGCGCTCCTCGAGTTGCATGCGCAGGTCGATGACTTGCTGCTCCAGATGCGTGATCTTCTGGTTGAGGGCGTCGATGTCGGCTGGAGCGCCGAGTCCGGACTCGCGCCAGGCCTGGTCGCCGAGTGCCTCGGAGAGGCGTTTTTCCAGGTGCTGAATGCGGACGTTGAGCCGGACTGCGCGTTCGTGGGCGGCGAGCAGGCCGGCTTGCAGCGAGGTTCGGGTGACGGCAGGCCCGGCGCTGTCGCCGATGGCCGGTTCGGCTTGGAGCGCGTGGATCTTCTCCAGCAGGTCGCGGTGCCGGTAGAGGAACGTCCGGTCGACCCCGGCAGCACGGGCGATCCCGGACGTGCTGGTCTGCGAGCCGTCGGCGGCAGCCCGGTCGAGCGCGGCGATGACGCGCTGGCGGCGGCGCGCGGAGTCGGCCTGGCGGCCTTCCAGCATCGGTCCGGGCTTGGCGGTGTTCATGCGGTGGCCTCCGTGGCGATGGTGGTCGTGATGGGCGTTGCGGGCGCGGCGGGCCGGATGGCGGGCATGCCGAGGGGGACGGCGTGCGCAGCGCGATGACGGCGCACCACGGCGACCGCTTCGTCGATCTGGGCTCGCTCGGCGTCGCCGAGGCCGGCGATGTCGCCTTTGATCATGGTGATCAGGTGCCGGATCCGGCCGATCTCCTGCTCGGCGGGGGTGGCGTCGGCGCGCGCCCACTCGTCGACACCGTCGATGGCAGAGGCCAGTCGTTCCCGGGTGCGCAGCAGGTCCTGGAGATAGGCCTGCAGGTCGGGCAGGAACGCGACATTGGTCTGGAAGTGGTCGCAGCCGGCACAGCGGAACCGGATCGGGCAGGCACCGCCGCCCGCCTGGACGTTGGAGGGCTCGCTGCAGGTGCCGTACGGCACCGCGACCTGCCCGATCGCGTGCCGGGCCCGTTCGGAGTCCAGCAGTGCCCGGGCCTCACGCCAGATGCGGCTGCCGTGCCGGTCGAAGCTGAACGCGGTGACCTTGTCAACGGCGTCGCGGCGGCGATCCTCGCCGATCCTGTAGTAGCCCCTGGTCACGGAATAGCTTCGGTGGTCGAGAAGCTCGGCCAGCACGTCGATCGGGACACCGGAGTCGGCGTGCCTTTGGGCGTAGCTGTGACGATAGGCATACGGCACGATCTTGCTGGTGTCGAAGACGACGTCATCGCGGGTGCGCAGTTCCGGGAGGGCGCTGACCCAGTCCCGGTGCCGGGCTTCCAGGGTCGATCTGCTGATCGGCTTGTTCCCGTCAGGGTTGCGGTAAGTGGTGGGCAGCAGTTTCAGCTTCGCGGCCGGGACGTGCGGGAACCGCTCCCGGACCCGCTGCTGCTGGCTGGTGATGACTTCGGCGGTGGCCTCGCTGATCGGCAGGCGGCGCCCCAGCCGGTCAGCCTTGACGTTGTCATAGACGAGCACCGCGCCGCCGTCTTTGTCGCGGGCCAGGCAGTCCAGCGGCAGGCTGAGGATGTCCTCTGGCCTGCGGCCGGTGTCGATCCCGATCTGGGTGGCGGCCCTGACCTCGGCCGGCTCAAGGGCGTGCAGGCTGTCGCACAGGATGGTCATGATCTCCGGCGGCAGGTCGCGACCCGGTTCGCCGCGCTGCGGGTCGGCGGGGATGTCGGCGCGTCCGATGGCGACATCGCCGGCCAGCCCGGCGGCGGGCTGGCCGGGCCGGGCCAGGCCCAGGGCGCGGATCCCGGCCAGGACCGCCCGCACGTCCCGGCAGATCATGTTGCGGCGGTAGCGGCTGATCTGGCCAGTTGCCTCCAGGTAGGCGATCCGGTTGAGGAAGCCCTCCACGTCGCCGCGGCCCAGCGAGGCCGGGTCAGCGCCGTGAT
>CAVWBQ010000026.1:0-115180 GCA_963753225.1 uncultured Actinomycetota bacterium
CTAGGCTCTCCCCCGCCAGCCAGGCGGCACCGCGCTGGTACAACTGCGCGACCCTGGCGTCGCGCAGGCCCGGCATGTCGGGTTTGACCGGGTAGCCGACCCGGACCTGCAGGTAGGCCAGGTGCCGGTAGCCCTCGGGGAAGCGGGCGAGCAGGTCAGGGTCCAGGGCGAGCGTGGCGCCCGGGTCGACGGGATCGAGCCGGTCCTTCTCGTAGATGGGCTGGCGGAGCACGATGCCCCAGCGGCCGTCCCGTTTTTCCATGAAATCGTAGAACCGGCCCAGGCAGCTCACGTCGCACAGCACGCCGTCGACTTCGGCCCGCTGCAAGATCGTCATCCGTGTCTGCGCGATGGCCCTGGTCCCGTTCAGCGTGATCCGGCAGCCGCCGGTGAAGTGCAGGATGTTCACGCCGCGGGCGGCGCCTTCCTGGCTGACCCTGATGAAGTCTTCCTTCGGCCCCTGGAACCAGGTGGCCATCATGTAGCCGTCGTCGTGCCAGCAGGCCCGGAAGGCGTCCCAGTCGCCAGAGTCCCTGGCGCTGGCCCAGGTCTCGACGACGTCGCGGATGGCGAGGCGATCGGCAAGGGTGGCGTCCACCCTGCGCACGCTATTGCATGACCGCGGCGGGCACCACGCCCGTTCGGCATAAATGTCCTTCCCCCCGGTCATCATGGGGGCATGGCGGACAGCGGGGAGTTCAACGCCCGCCCGGTCCGGGCCTTCCTCCCCGGACCGGACGTGCGGGTCGACGAGTCGGTGTGGCCCGCGAGCGTGCCGGCCTTCGCGCAGGTGCTGCGGGACGGCCTCGAGCTGCCGGCGGGGCTGACCGTGCTGGTGGGCGAGAACGGGTCGGGGCTGTCTCAGGAGGATTACATCGAGGGGGACGGTCGTGTCGGTGGCGGCCCGTAGAATCACCGGGTGGGCTCGCCCCTAGGTGACGCGGCGGCCGAGGTGCTGCGCCGCGTATACGGCTACGACTCGTTCCGCGGCCAGCAGCTTCAGATCATCGAGCACGTCTGCGCCGGCGGCGACGCGGTCGCGCTCATGCCGACCGGCAGCGGAAAGTCGCTGTGCTATCAGATCCCCGCGCAGGTGCGCGAGGGCACCGGCGTGGTCATCTCGCCGCTGATCGCCCTCATGCAAGAACCAGGTCGACGCGCTGAACGTGCTCGGCGTGAAGGCGGGCTTCCTCAACTCGAGCCAGGATCCCGATTCGCGGCGCGGGGTCGAGTACGCCTTCATGGACGGCAAGCTGGACCTGCTCTACCTGGCGCCGGAGCGGCTGCGCACCGAATCGGCGCTGCGCCTGCTCGACCGTGGCACGGTCTCGCTGTTCGCCATCGACGAGGCGCACTGCGTGGCCCAGTGGGGGCATGACTTCCGGCCCGACTACCTGGGCCTTTCCGTGCTGCACGAGCGGTGGCCCGCGGTACCGCGGATCGCGGTGACGGCCACCGCGACCGAGCAGACGCGCGCGGAGATCGTCTCCAGGCTCGCGCTCGGCGGGGCCAGGCAGTTCGTGGCGAGCTTCGACAGGCCCAACATCCAGTACCGGATCGAGCCGAAGAACGAACCCCGCCGCCAGCTGCTCCGGCTGCTGCGCACCGAGCATCCCGGCGATGCGGGCATCGTCTACTGCCTGTCCCGGGCCTCGGTGGAGAAGACCGCGGATTTCCTCTGCTCCGAGGGCCTCGCCGCGCTGCCGTACCACGCCGGGCTCGACCCGCGGACCCGCACCGAGAATCAGGCCAGGTTCCTGCGCGAGGACGGGCTGGTCATGGTGGCCACGATCGCATTCGGGATGGGCATCGACAAGCCGGACGTCCGCTTCGTGGCGCACCTGGACCTGCCCCGGTCGGTCGAGGGCTACTACCAGGAGACCGGGCGGGCCGGCCGGGACGGGCGACCCGCCACCGCCTGGCTGGCCTACGGGCTGGCCGACGTGGTGCAGCAGCGGCGGATGATCGACGACTCCGAGGGTGACCTCGCGCACCGGCGCAAGCTGGTGGCGCACCTGGACGCGATGCTCGCGCTGTGCGAGACGGCCGGCTGCCGGCGGCAGCAGATGCTGGCGTACTTCGGCGAGACCGGGACCGAAGCCTGCGGGAACTGCGATACCTGCCTGTCGCCGCCCTCGGTCTGGGACGGCACGGTGGCGGCGCAGAAGCTGCTCTCCACCCTGGTCCGGCTGGGGCGACTTGGGGGTCCCGCGTTCGGCGCCGGGCAGCCGATCGACATCCTGCTCGGGAAGAAGACGCCGCGGGTGCTCTCCTACGGGCACGATTCGCTGTCCACGTTCGGCATCGGCGGGGAGCTGACCGAAGGCGAGTGGCGGGGTGTGGTCCGGCAGCTACTGGCCTCGGGGCTGCTCGCGGTCAAGGGCGATCACGGCACGCTGGCGCTGACCGACCTGAGCGGCGAGGTGATGCGCGGCGAGCGGCCGGTCACGTTCCGGCGTGATCCGCCCAGGGCCCCCGCTCCGCCGCGGAGCAGGCGCGCGGCGGCCGCCAAACCGGAGGGGGGCGCGGCGGGACGGCCGGCGCCCGCGGAACTGCCGCCCGAGGCAGAGCCGGTGTTCGAGCGGCTGCGCGCGTGGCGGACGTCCGTCGCCAAGGAACTTGGCATGCCGCCGTACGTGATCTTCCACGACGCGACCCTGCGGCTGATCGCGGCCTCGCCGCCCTCGACGCTGGACGAGCTCAGGCGGGTCAACGGCGTCGGCGACACCAAGCTGGACAAGTACGGCCAGGCGATCCTCGACGTTCTCATGGACACGTCCTGAACGCGCATGCCGCTGAGCTTGCCGGTGCCGTAGAGCGGCGCACGGGTGACCTTGGGGAAGTTTCTTCTCCCAAAATCGGCTACGTCCAGCGATCATGCAGTCACTAAGTGCATGATGGAGGGAATCCCGTCGGAGGGCGGCTCGCGATGACCGGGCACGATGACACCTCCGGATCCTTGCGGGCTCTGGCCGTGCACGTGCGCCGACTCGGCTTGCGCGCCCGCCTGGGATCCGGTCCATGTCCCGCACTTGAGGTGACGAATCCCCTGTCTGCCGCCGTGTCGGCGGCGGTCGGTGTCGCGGGCGGGTCCTATGTCGCCTTTGACGGCATGGTGCTGGCCCCTGCGGGCGAGCCGCGTGCAGCGGCATCCCGGCTGGCGTACCTGCTGGGGCTCATCCGCGTATGAGGTCACCCCTGGCATCTGGCCTGGGTGCCGGAGCCGCCGTTCCAGGCGTGGAAGTCGGCGATGGTGGAGAAGACCAGCAGTGTCCGGTCCAGCCCGGTGACCCGCATCGTCTCGCGCGCCTGGGGGTCGGGCGCGACCACCAGGAACACCTTGCCGGCCAGGGCCGCGCGGCGGTGAATGCCGATCAGCACCTCCAGGGCGGAGGCGTCGGCCAGGACCGCTTCGGCCAGGTTCGCCGCGATTAGCAGGAGGATGCTGTCGAGGGCTGCGCGAAGCCCGGTATGCAGCAGTCCCGCTGTGCCGGCTCCGACGTTCCCGCAGACGTTCACCACCTGGCACCGGCCCCACCTCTGCGAGGTCAGGCGCAAACCCATCGAGTCCAAGACAGTCTCCCGCTGCCGCTACAGACCCACTCGACTGAACGGGCCACGTCTCAGGACCGCGTGCTGGTTATGAACAGAAACTTTAAGGCATGATCATGGCGCTGACATGCGTAATCCCACAATTAGTCAGCATCAGATTACGCTCAGTTCGGGACATTCGGCGCGGCGGGTCGCCGCCTGCCCGAAGGAGCCGGCCACCAGCGAATACAGGTTGAACGCGCCTACGGTGTCGCTGCCGCTGCTGAGCGGGAGTGATAGCGAGGACCGGATTCCGTGCCGAAGGGCCGTCGCCGCGTATGCGGCCCACTGCTGGTCGGTGGCCAGGTCCTGGATGGACACGAGGGTGCCGGTGCTCTGCGGACGGGCGCGGAATGCCTCAAAGCAGTACCTTCACCATCCTCCCGATCCGGCACCCGCGCAACTCCCGGCCGGCCCGGCCCGGCCTACCGGCCCAGGACGCAGTCCCCGCAGTAGGCGGGCCGTTCGGGCGACAGGCGGTAGATGAGGCAGCAGTTACGGCGGCGGAAGCCCCGCAACGGGTGGCCCTGGTAGGTGCCGGCCAGGGGCGGGTACCGGAGCATCGCCGCCGCGGCTTCGGCCGCCGGCCCGGCCAGGTCAGGCCGGGCCGCCGCGATCATGGTGGCGGCGCCGTTGACGGCCGAGGCGACGTTACCCCACAGCACGCGCGGGGAGACCGCCATCGCCTGTACCGCCCGGACGACCTGGGCGACGGGACCGGCGAGCAACGCGGCGGGCGCCGCCGCACCCCCTTCTGCGGCTACCGCCGTGTCGGCCAGGGACAGCCGGAACGGGCCGCCGAGGCCGGGAACCCAGCGGGCCTGCGCGGCGTCGACGGACAGGACCTGCCCGGCCGCGGCGGCGCCGAGGGCCGGGGACAGCAGCCGGGCGCACAGCCCGAGCTGCGCGATCGAGGCGGCCACCCGGAACTCGACGTCGGCGGCCGGGCGCCCGGCCGCCGACGCGAGCCGCTCGCGGACCTCGCCGATCCGGCCGGCCAGCGCCTCCGGTGAGCCGACCAGCTCGCCGAGCGGCTGCCACGGCGGGCGCAGCGGCGAGCCGGGGCGGTGGACCTCCACCGCGAAGTAGGGGCCGAGCGCGGCCAGGTTCAGCGCGGCCAGGTTCGCCGGAAGCCGGGCGCCGGCCGCCGGCGCGGAATCCCGGGTCACGCTCCGGCGGGTTCCCTGGCCTGGCGCAGCTCGGCCGGGCCGGCCCGGGGGCGAGCAGCCGGTCGGCCAGCGGCGCGAAGATGAGCCCGATGGCGCCCCACAAGACGAGCTGCGCGGCGATGGAGTAGAGCCGGAAGCTGAACAGGACGTCGGCCGGGAACCCGGGGTAGACGATGGCGCCCTTAGCGTTCGTCACCGGCAGCGGGGTCTCGGTGGCGTGGTTGCCGTACAGGTGCTGGTTCACCGCCAGCTGGCCGAGCTCCGGCAGGATCGCCATGACCGCGCCGATCAGGACGGCGAACGCGGCCCCGGCGAGCAGGGCTGCGTTCCAGGTGCCGAAGCGCGCCTTGAGCCGCTGCCCGAGCCAGACCGCGAGGATCAGCAGCGCCACCGAGGCCACCACCATGACCAGGTAGAGCTCGCCGCGCTGGCGGATGGTCTCGGGATGGCCGATGGATGGCGGGTTGGCCGGGTATTTGATGAACGGCACCAGGTACATGGCGACGAACCCGCCGCCGGCCACCAGCAGGGCCAGGGTCCGCGCCCGGACGCCGCCGACCCGGCCCAGGTACAGTGCGTAAGCCACCGCGAACAGCGCGCCCATGGCCGCGCCGAACGCGATCATCCCGATGCCGATGCCGGCGTTGGCCTGGATCGTCCGGCTGAAGATGTCCGGTCCCGCGTCGGCGGCGGGCAGCCCGGCCGCCTTGTCGACGGCGGCTATCACGGCGTCCCGCCCGGACTCGTAGTTGATCGCCTGGGTGATGACCGGCTCGGCGAAGATCCGGGCGAAGGCGAACGCGAGCAGCCCCGCTATCGCGCCCGCGAGGGCGCCGCGGACGATGAGTTTCTTTTCCATGCCTCGGGCGGCCAGGCCCGGTCAGTGGCAGGGGAAGCCGAGGAAGTGCCGTGCGTCGTGCACGAACTCGTGGATGACCGTGGACTTGCCGAACACCGATGTCGCGCCCTGGTCGACGCCGATGAAGTAGTAGACCGCGACCGCGAGGAGCGCGGCGCCGAGCAGCCAGAGCAGGCCCTTGGAAATCGGCAGGGCGACGGGCTTGGCGACAGTGCCCGGGGTGGAAAGAACGGCCATCTCAGAAAACCCTCCTCCGGGGATCGTGCGTCCCCTCCGTCCAGTGGAGCGGCGCGTTGCCCGAAGATCTGACTCGCAAGCCCAGGCGCTTGCTTACAGTGGCGCGACCGTGCCGGACTCTCACCGGCTTCCTCGGGGTCAAGGCGCAATCAAAACAGTAACCTCTTGATTCACGAGTGCGCAAGCAGGTCAGCTGCCGTCGGGGTAGCCGCCGCGGTGCAGCACCATCGGGAAGTGCGGCAGGGTAGCCGGGCGGCGGACCGAGGCGCGCCAGTTATCCGGATATGGCTCGAGCCCCGCGAGCAGGGCCGACGGCCAGCAGGCGGCCAGCGGTTCGAGCGCGGCCCGGAGGGCGCCGGTCATGGCCGGGGTGAAGCGGTCGTCCCAGCGCCGCTCGATCTCGCCGGCCAGGTCGTGGTAGAGGCGCTGCGCGTCGAGGCCCCGGGGGGTGAGCCGGGCGACCTTGCCCCGGCTGGCGGCGGGGTCGGGCTCCTCCACCGCCAGGTCGGCCCTGGTCAGGACGCCCAGCGCCCAGCGGGCCGACTCCTTGGAGGTGCCGGTCAGGGTCGGCAGGTCGCGCAGCCGGGTTCCTCCGAGGCCCAGCACGCGTAGCACGTTGGCGGCGACCGCGAGGGACAGCCCGGCCTCGCGCTCGTACTCGACGGCCAACGACAGCAGGACCCGGGACAGCAGCGCCGACAGCGGCAGCGCCTCCGGCGCGGTGCCGTCGGGCCTGGGCGGGAGCCCGGGGTCCGGTCCCCGGCTGAGCAGGGCCGCTCCGAGGATCGGCAGGTAGTCGGGCAGCCCCGGATCGAGCCGTCTGACCATGGTCACCAGGGCATCTCGCAGGCCGCCAACCCGGTCCGCGCCGAAGCGCTCATGCCAGCGCTGCTCGATGAGGCCGGGGAGCGGCCGCCAGATCTCGCGTGCCCGCAGTCCGGCCGCTGTCGCGCGCAGCACGGCGCCGGGTCCGGGGGGCCGGTTATGAACCTTCCTGGCGGTGCCGTCGATGGTGACATAACCCCAGCGGCGCATGCCGTCCAGGTTGGTCCCGGTGCGGGCGCGGGCTTCGAGGTCGCCGACGGTGATGGGCTCGCCGGTGACGTACCGCATGCAGTTCTCCCACATGGCCAGCGACACCAGCCACGGCGCCGGGGCGCCGTCGCCACGGCCGGACGACCCGTGGCTGGTGGTGCGGTGCGGGAGGCGGTGCTCGGCCTCGTTGTCGAGTTCGATCGTGAACGCGACCAGCGCCTGGGACAGCAGGGCCGGCAGCGGCAGGGACCGCTGGGTTCCCTGCGGTGGCTGGGACGGCTCGGGCGCAGGCGGCCGGAGCGGTGTCTGGCGCGATGTCTGGCGCGACTTTTCTCGCGGCGCCGGGTGCCAGGGCCGCGCGGGCACGGCGGGGCTGGCCAGCAGCAGGCCGGCCGAGCGGAGGCGCTCGCGCCTGGCTATTGCCTGCTGGCCGCCTGCCCGCTGGTCGTTGCCGGAGTCGGCCACGAGTTGCCAGCCGGTCCTGGCGAGGAGCGCTTCGGCCTGGCCGGCCTCGAATGTGGACCTGACCGGCTCGCCGAGTGCCGCCACCATGGCCTGGAAGCGGGCGCGGCCGGCATCGCCGGGCGGCCGGGGCAGGGACACGCTGATGGCCAGGCGGCTCCCGGGCGCGGCGACCTGCCGGAACTGCCCGAGAACGTCCTCAAGGACGGCCGGCTCCAGGTAGACGGCGACCCCCTCGAGCAGGAACAGGCCGGGCGCCTCCGGGTCGAGCCCGGCCGCGCGCAGCCGGTCCGCGACCGGGTCGCGGATGAAGTCGGCCTCGACGAACCGCACGCGGGACGCGTCGATGCCGAGCCGCTCGATCCGCTCGAGCTTGTCCCGCTGGGTCGCGGGGTGGTCGACCTCGAACCAGCGGACACCCGGCTTGGCGTACCGGAACGCGCGGCCGTCGTCGCCGGCCGCGCCGACCACGACCTGTCGCACACCCCGGTCGAGCGCGCTGACGACGGTCCGGTCGAAGAACGAGGTGCGCGCGGCGAGGTAGTCGTGCATCCGGCTCGCCTGGGCGGCCCGCCCGGCCGCGACGTCGGCGGCCAGGGCCTCGTCGGCGGCGGGATCACCGTAGTCGGTGGCGACCCGGGCGAAGCCGAGCCGGTGTGCCGCGACCCTGCGGGCGGTTACCGAAGGGCCGCCGTCTTCCATGACAGCTCATTGTGCCATGGCGCTAATTCCGGCGGTCCGTACCGCATAAGCGATCAATGGGAGTTCTGGACAGCCTCGGCGGCGGTCTTGATGAGCTGGGCCACGTTATCGGGGTGGGAGACCATCGCGAGGTGGCCGGCCGGGACTTCGACGGTGACGGCCCCCATGCGCTTGGCGAACTGCTGCTCGGCACCGGGCGGGATCGCCTGATCGTTCCCGGCGACCGAGGATGATGTTCGGCCGAGAATTCATCGTGATAATTCCTGAGCGCTGGCGCTTCAAGCAACTTGGTGATCAGGTGCAGTGGGCACCATGATCTACAGCACGCCGTCCTTGGCCGAGGCCTCGATCTTGTCCGCCTCCACGTGGCTCGGCAGGGTGATCGAGCGGCGGAAGGCGCCGTAGAACCTTTCGGTGCGGTGATCGCGGCGGCGGTCGTGCAGCCGGGCGGGGACAGGCCAGTGCACGCCGGTCGCCCAGCCGAGGCGCTCGAACATGCGAATGACAGCAGCGGAAATATCGACCTGCCGGGGATCGGCACCATGCCTGGCACAGGCCGGATCGGAATGGTGCATATTGTGCCAGCTCTCGCCGAGGGAGAGCAGCGCGAGAGGCCACAAGTTGGTGGCGCGGTCGTAGCGCCGGGTGGTGAAGGGGCGGGCGCCGATCACGTGGCACAGCGAGTTGACGCTCCAGGTGACGTGCTGCAGCAGGGCGACGCGGACCAGTCCCGCCCACAGCAGGGCGGTCAGTGCGGTGTGCCAGCCGCCGATCGCCCAGCCCACGCCGAAAGGCAGCCCGAGTGACACAGCGCACAGGGCGGGGAACGCTGCCGATACCGCCCGCATGGCAGGGTCGGCCACCATGTCCGGGGCATAGCGCGCGGCCGGGGTGGGGTCATCCCGCAGCAGCCAGCCAACGTGCGCATGGACAAGACCGCGGAGCTGCCCGGGCAGGCTGGTTCCGTACCGGTAAGGCGAATGCGGGTCGCCTGGCCTGTCGGCAAAGGCGTGATGACGACGGTGGGTGGCGACCCAGCCGATGACTTCACCCTCGAAGCTCATCGACCCCGCGATAGCCAGCACGACCCGCAGCGCTGGCGCCGCCGTGAAGCTGCGGTGGGTGAGCAGCCGGTGGAAACCGATGGTCACCCCAAGCCCCGTCACCAGGTAGAAAGCCGTCGCGAGCAGCACGTCTGCGAGGCGCAGGCCGTGGCCCCAGGCGAGCCATACCGCCACCCCGAGCCCGGCGAACGGCACGATGACGATCGCGAACGTCACCGCTACCCGGACGGCACCCGCGACCGTGCGCGGGGGGCCGCCGGCGTCCGGGAATGGCTCCGTGCCTTCATAACCGGCACCGAGTTGAACAGCCATCGGGGTCGTTCCTTTCTGGGCGATGCCGGAGACGCACAAACACGGCACCGGCCAGGCCGGAAAAATACACGCGGCAAAGCCAGCAGGCGGCGCTGAATCGGCAGACCTGGTCGCCGGCTCCGCCATATAAATCGGGATGCAAGTATCTGCCGCGGGATCCAGCCTCCCGCTGGCGATAGCTCCGCACCCGTAATGTCCCGGGCATGAAAAACTCCGGATCCCGCTTCATAACCCGCTATTTATCGGGCGTAACCGCTGCCAGATCCGGAGCAACGTTTATGACAATACCCTGCCCTTACCCTCGCGCCTAGCCCGGATCAAGACGAATCCGCCTGCTGATCACGCGTGGTCGGGATCCGAGACTCCCGTGGCCCTGCAAGCGGCCCTCACCTGGCGGTTGCGCGCTCGTCAAACCCGAGTAGGCGCGGGCGGAGATAGCGGAGCGCATGGCCCAGCATCCGGGAGACCTGCATCTGGGAGATGCCGAGCCGCTGGCCGATCTGGTCCTGGGTCATGCCACCGTAGAAGCGCATGAGCAGGATCTTCTGCTCGCGCGATGGCAGCTCGCCCCAGTGCGTGGCGAGGGCCCGCATGCAGAGCATGTGATCCATCTGCGGGTCCTCCTCGCCGAGGAGGTCAGCCAGTATGGCCGCCTCGGGCTGGCCGGCCAGCGGAGCGTCCAGCGAGGTCGGCTGAAAAGCCATCTCAGCCAGCTGGGCATCCCGCAGATCATGGCCGCTGACCCCAAGGGAAGCAGCCAGGTCGGACTCGGTCGGCGTGCGCCCCAGCTCCTGGGCCAGCTGCCAGGTCGCCGTACGGGCCTGCATCACCAGCTCTTTGACGGGCCGAACGACGTGAAGCTGCCAGCGCTTGTCCCGGAAGTGCCGTCTTATCTCGCCGTTAATATGCGAGCGGGCATAGGTGGCCAGGGAGCAGCCGACGGCCGGATCGAAGTTGTTGATCGCCGCGACCAGCCCGACGTACCCCACCTGCATCAGGTCCTCAGCCGGCTCAGAATCTCGCCTATATCGCTGGACGCAGGACCAGACCAGGCCACGGTAGCGGCCGACCAGCAGCTCGCACGCCGCTATCCGCCGCCGGCTGAAGCGCGGCAGCGAGCCGGCGATGCCCAGCAGCTCACGGTCATCCAGCTCGGCGAGCTCACGGTGCATCCAGCCTGCCGGAGCAGGCGGCGCTGGTCTCGGCTGGCGGGTAGGACTTGTCATGGCGCATAACCTGGCCTACCTGGATTGTCAGGTGCCGCCAGGGTCCAGAGCAGCCGGAGTCGCAATCTCGCCCGCATGCTGGCACAAGGGCGATAGTCGCTAGGCCCAGCGTACCCTGCTGACCGTCCCCGCAGCCGCTCGCCCCGGCGGCGCGATCACACGTCCGCTCCATACCTGCCTGCCACCCTGGGGAAGGCACGCCGGGTCTGCGGTGCGTCCGACGGGGGCGTGGCACCGGCGAGTTCCTTCATCGTGATGCGGGCCTGCCGGGGCAGCCTGCGCGGACTGGTGCTGATGAGCGCGGGTGCGTACCGCCAGGTGAGGCAAGCGAGGGCGCCGAGGGGGATGGAGGGCAGATAGGTGACGGCCCGGTACATCAAGATGGCGGCCGTTACCTGCGCGCTGGCCTTGTGGCCGGCACCGCCGGCCAGGATGCCGATCAGGCCGAGTTCGGTGATCCCCAGGCCGCCCGGGGTAATGGGCATGGCGGTGAGCAGCCGGATGAATGCGAAAGCCGCCAGGGAGGTCTGCCAGGGCAGCTGGGCCTGGGACAGGCTGACGGCGCGCAGGCATACCAGCAGGACGAGCCACAGCATGAGGTGGCTGGCCACGGTGGCGGCGGTAATCCGCCAGCCTCGGGCAGCGAGCAGGGCGCCGGCCCGGTCCCGGAAGCCGGGCAGCGATGCTGCGGCGCTGGCGGGGGGTGCCCGACGTGCCAGCCGGGCCGCGACGGCCAGGCCGTACTGCAGTACGCGGCCCGCGCGGAGCGCGAAGGCCTCGCTGTGCAGCAGGAGACCAAGGCCGCCGACCATGGCGGCGAGCACGGCCAGGCCCGCGGCCGCACCGATGATCATGGTGGCATCGGGCCGGCTGGCCGTAGCCATGACCAGGACGGCGAGGACAGGCAAGCCCGTGAGGGTGAAGACGTTCCAGATCCCGGTCACCAGGGTGTACAGAACGTAGTCGGCGGTGCTGAGCCCCCAGCTGGACAGCATGGCCCAGCCGACGCCCACGGCGACGGCACCGCCGGCGGGCAAGGTGCTGGCCACAGCGTTGGAGCCGAGACTGACCGCTGCCGCCTGGCGTAGCCCTATCCAGGGCAGCACGGCCCGGATCGTGATCCAGTAGGTCACCATGCTGGCGGCGGCCGCAGTGCCGACCAGCAGCGCGTACGGCCAGGTCATCGCATCAATGCTGGCCCACACGGCACGGTAGGACGCGATATGCGGGAGGGCCAGCCCGAAAGCCGCCGCTATAAGAGCGGCCGGCACCGCAGTACGAAGGATCACGCGGCCGCGCCCGGCTCGCGGGCCGGCCGTCACCGGCCCGGCGTCGGCACTCACCAGCTCCGGTCTCTCACGGTGAGCGGCAAGGGCATGCGCAGCGGACCCGCGTGCGGACGGATTCAGCATCCCGCTGGGTGCCAGACTGGCCGGGACTGGTCTGAGCCCAGCGGCAACGCCGTCATAAGATACGGTGCGCCGCCCGGTGCTCGCTTTCCCGCAGTGCGGACTCCCGGTCACGGTTTCGACGAACCTCGAGCTGGCGGCCGGCCCTGGCAGGCATTCCATTGGCGGACGGGGGCGCCCCGCGGCCGAAACCGCCGTAGTGGTTACGGCGACGGTCCAGCGGCCCCCAGACCAGCAGCGACAACAGCAGGCTGAAGACGCCCGCCAGCATCACGATGACACTCACAACGTGCGCATTCAGGCCGTAGGTGAACGTTGCGGGGACAGCAAACCGCAAGATCACCCCGACCGCGACCAGAGCGATGCCGACGCCGGTACTGATCATCCGCCGTCCGTCCACCGGCACGACGAGACCGCGATTGCTCACCGGTGCGCGGTCCTGCGGCCGCCCATGGCGGCTCGGCTGGTGACCAGATGGAGCCAGGCGATGTTATCCATAACCGACTCCTCGATCAGTGACGAATTGACGTGCGGATAGCCGGTTCGGTGCGACATATAGCGCAAGGAGAAGATATTTCCTGAGGGTTACCGCCCTTTCTGCCAGGCACGCCTCTAATTGGACCGGCCAGGACGTAAAAACTCCGGCTCCCGCATTGCTCCCGCCATATCCGCGGGTAAACTGCCAGGGTCCGGAGCGATAGTGTCACGGTACATCTTCGCAACATCCAATGTCAATGGACCAGATCGGCCAGAAGCAAAAGGCCAAGCGTGCGAACCGCGTCAAGCCATAACCAAAAGACGGTGAGCGCCCAGGGAATTCCTCTCCATCGCCTGTTCGGCGCGAGCGACCCGGTACATCAGCCAGGCGCTGGCAAAGTCCTGGCCGGCGGTGATTGGGTGCTTTGCGACCTGCCGGTGACGGCAGCCCTGCCCAGCGCGGCGATCACATCCGCTGGGCCGAGGGTGATCGCGAGGACGTCGCTCAACCGAGTCAGCGTGATTAGGCGGCGCACCGATGGGGTGGGCGCCGCAAGTTGCAGCGAACCGCCGGCGGCGCGGGCGCGCTGCTGCAGTCGCAGGAACAGGTTCAGCCCGGCGCAGTCGCAGAACCGCAGGCCGGCCAGGTCCAGGATGAGGTGGCTGCCGGTGTCAGCAAGCGGCTCGAGCTGCCCGCTCAGGCCGGGCACGGTGCCAGCGTCGAGTTCGCCGTTGACAACGACGACAGCTAGATGTCCGCCTGACTGGATATCCCAGGTCAGCTGCTTCCCGACGTAGCGGGTCAAGCGCCCGCGAACCAGCGGATGATCGGCATCGCGGCGTCGCCGAAATAACATCCTGCGCATCATCATGCCTCCGGTCACGCTAGGGTGCGCCACCGGGGGTCTGGAGTGGCCCAAGGAACGATCACGAAACCAGCCGGGAATAGGCCGATAACTAACCAGGTCGTGACTCAGCGTACATGCAGGTACAACCCGCCGCAAGGGCCATCCGGCGGCTGACCGTGGTACGTAGCTCCGGATCCGTGCCCAGCCAACCCAGAACCTGCCGGTCCTCGCTCGCAGTCAGTGCCCACGGTCAGCTGGCGGAGATGAGTCCGTCAGACCCGGATCTGGCGCGTTGAGGGTGAGGCCTGACGAAGCGGCAATGCAGCGTGATAGCGGCGCTGGAAACAGCCGCCCACCCGCACCACACCGAAGCGAACCCGGAAATGGTGAGCCGGGCAATGATGACGACGGCAATCAGGTTGACGACGCCGAACAGCACGACGTTGCGGTAGCCCGATATCAGCAGCGGCCCGCATACGGCGACGACATAGAGCGCGACGATCACCAGGCCGTCAGGCAACCGGATGCCGTAGGAGAGGTGGTACGGGTCCAGCTTCACGCCGACCGGGCCACGGACCATCGCCGCGAGCAGCGTCACGGCGATCACCACCCCGATCAATGCGAAGGGCGCCATGACCTGCTTTCGCCTCCTGGCCGGCTCCGCCGCGATGACGGCCAGGGGGACGAATACGGGCAGCACGACGAAGGCGATCAGCAGGTAAGCCCACAGCGCGACATGGCCGATCCCACGCGGCACATGGCCCTGGAGCCACAGCCAGACCAGCGCCTCGATGAACTGGTGGGCACCAAGCAGCGCGGGGATCCACGCCAGCGCGATGAACTCGCGGCGCCGGCCGATATGGCGGACAGCATCGACGCCGATCGCGCATATCAGCAAGCCGCCGCCGACGTCCGCCTGAGGCGAGAAGCACACGCGGTTCCCTCTCTGGCTGGGGGCGTGTGGCGGGGGTTACGGGCTGAGGCGAGGGGCTGGCCGAGGCCGGGGCCTGCCCTCCGGGCCTGCGAGGGGCTCGGTGCCGTCGATGAACGCCCGGGCCAGGTCGGACAGGCGGCGGTTGCTGGTCCGGGCGCGGTCGCGGAGCAGGGTGAAGGCCTGGTCCATATCCACCCCGAGACGCTCGGCGAGCTTGCCCTTGGCCTGCTCGATGATCACCCGGCTGTTCAGCGCGGTCTGCAGCTGCTCGTTCAAGATGTCGCTGTGCCGCATGCCGCGCTCATGCAGCAAGCTGATGGTGGCCACGTCGGCCAGCGCCTGGCCGACCCGGATGCCGGCCGGGGCCAGCACGCCCGGATCGGCCCGGAACAGGTTCAGCGCGCCGATCACCTGCTCGCGCAGCCGCATCGGCAGGGCCTGCACCGCGGCGAACCCGGCCTGCCGCGCGGCGGGCACGAACCGCGGCCAGCGCGCCGCCGCCACGGCCAGGTCCGCGGCCACGACGGGCGCACCGGTCCGGAAGCAGTCCAGGCACGGACCCTGATCGTTTTGCAGCTGGAACAGCTCAAGCAGCCGGGCGGTCTCGCTGGAGGCCGCCACCACCCGCAGCTCACCGCGCGGATCAGCCAGCAGCAGCCCCGCCGCGGACACATCCAGCAGCTGCACGCTGCGGTCAGTCAGCACATGCAGGAAATCGATCACGTCAAACCCGGCCACCATCGTGTCCGTCAGCTCAACGAACGTCTCCGACAGCAGCTCCGCATCCATCCCGCTCACCCTCTTAGTAACAGCCAGCAAGTCCGGCCAGCGCGGGTAAGCGCGCGCTGTCTCACGCCTGGCCGACTCATCGCGGGCCTAGGCCAGGACACAGCCACAGGCGCCGCGCGACGATGTCACGGACCAGGCCGGGCACACCCTTCGGTCACGAGCATACGCGCAGGCGGTCACGAGCATACGCGCAGGCGCGCAGCCGGAAAAGGGCCGACACGAAGCGTCGCACGAACCGCGACCTGACGGGCGGTCCAGAAGTAACGGACGCGCCCAGGGCGGCTGCCTGGGACGGCGGCGTCGAGATCATTACCGTTGCCATGGCGGCGATGGCGAACGTCGGCTCGCCCGTGGTAACTTCAGCCTGTTGCCCTGGACCCCGGCGGCTGATGGTGATCGCCACCTGCGGATACTGCCGAGATGCCGGGAGCATGTGATGCGGGGATTCAGCCAGATAACCGGCCCTCGTACTTCGGTCGTGGTCAGCGCGCCCGATGACGGGAACGCGGACGGCCACCGAGCTAGCCGCTGGGCCCGGACTCCGCCCGGCTTCCGGATCATGAAGGAAGCCCATGCTTAACGTGGATCTCATCGTTCGCGAGTTGGACGGTCAGGCAGTCGTCGCCCTGCGCGGGGAGCTTTGCCTGGCGGACACCCCGGGTGTCGCGACCCATCTGATCGCGGCCGTGGCGGCCTTCGGGCCATCGGTCATCGTCGATCTTGCGGGTCTGGACGGCATCGGTTACAGCGGCCTGTCGGTGCTGCTGCGAGTGCGGAAATGGGTTCGGCGAAGCGGCGGTGACCTGCCCCTGGCCGCCCCGCGGGGGCCGGTGCGCCAGATTCTGGAAGTCACTGGCCTGATGAGTGTCTTCTCGGTGTATCCCAGCGTGGAACAGGCCGCGAACAACACAAGACAGGCTCGGGCGTGGTCACCGGAGGCGCCGCAGCGGCTCCAGGCCGCCATGGTTACCGGGTCTGGCCGCCAGCGGCCGGTATGCCGTACCGCCGGTCCTTGCCTGGTCCGGCCGCTGTCCAGGCGCGGAATGTGCCGGTCTCAACGAATTGCGCGGAATGCTTGCGTTAAGCGGCGCTCGCCGGGAGGGACAACCACGGCCTGTCACGACTGATCAGGTGATCTCTCCGCAGGCCTTGTCGTCGCCGTGAGAGTTGCCTAGCCCATTCACGAATATGGAAAACGTCACCTTGCCCGCAGGTGCATAGTTACGCACCTACTGCCCCGGACCCCGGCAAGTCTAATTCGGCCTTCTGCGAACCGAGGTTGGCATGGTGGCAATTTCTTCCGGAACAGTTTCTTTCGCGGGACCGGGCTGGGTTCCCCCGCCCCGCCAGCCCGGATGCTTACGGACCTGGCCGGGATGGACGACGAGGCGCTGCTGAAGGCGATCGGCAATTTCGATCCGGTCTTCTGCCGCAGCCTGGCCACGTACGCGCGGCCGTGTATCAGCGGCGAGCTCAAGCGGCACTTTCGCGACAAGCGCTGGCAGGTCCATGTCAAGCGCCCGGTGCAGGAACTGGTTCTGGAGATCCGTGAGGCGACCTGGCGGCTAGCCCAGGAGTTGGGCCGCATGCCGACCGATGCCGACCTGACCAGACACCTGGGGATCAGCGGGAATGACCTGCGGCATGCCCAGCGGGCCGAGGTGGCCTTCCAGTCGTACTCACTCGACGCGCCGTCGGCCGGCCAGACCAGCACGAGCATCCCGGCTGAGTATCTCGGCGCGGAGGATCCGCGGCTGGAGCACATGCTCGGCATGCAGGCCGTCGCCACGCACTGGGGCGAGCTGCCCTCGCGCGAGCAGGAGATCCTGCTAATGCGCTTTCGCGGCGGCATGACGCAGGCGCAGATCGGCCAGCGGCTCTGCATCCCCCAAATGCACGTTTCCCGGCTGACCGCCCATGCGCTCGGCCATCTCCGCTCGCGCCTGCTCGACCTGGAGGAGCCGCATCCCGACGCCGGTCCGGCGGTGGTGCGCAGCCGCCGCTGACGACATGGTGCCGCGGCGCGGCGCAGCGGATCCGGTTCGTGCCACATATCCGCGAGAGGGAAGATCAGGTCACGGATGCCGGGGAATGCACTAATCGCGGTTAAGAACCGAACTATGGGAGCTCATCATGAAAATGCTCGTCGTGGGCACGGGCGTGATCGGAACCGTGTACGGCGCCCACATCGCGGCTGCGGGGAGCACGGTCTCGGTGCTGCGGCACGGGCCGAGGACCAGTGAGGTAGCCGCGAGGGGCCTTTCCGCCCGGGATGTCCTCGGCGGAGGGCGGGTCGACGCCGAAGCCGATGTGGTGCCGGACGCCGGCGGGGACTACAACGTCGTCCTTGTCGCGGTCCGGCTGGATCAGCTGGCCTCAGCATGCGCCGACCTCGCGGTCCTAGCCGGGAAGCCGACCGTAGTCTTCTTCGGCAACAACCCGGCGGGACGGGCGGCCATACCCGCTGACGTGCCCGGCGAGGTCTACCTCGGGTTCCCCGGCGTCGGCGGCGTCATGACCCGCGGGGTCGCTGACTACGTCCGCATACGGCAGCAGCCGACGGCCTTGCCCGAGGCATCTGATCCCCGGCTGGCCGCGCTGGAATCGGCCCTGTCGGGGCGCGGGTTCGCTGTCCAGCGGGTTACTGACATGGATGGGTGGCTCGCCTACCACGCCGCGTTCGTCGCGTGTGTCGCGGCGGCCCTCTACCGGTGCGGAACCGACCCCGCCCGCCTCGCCGCGGACCGCGCCACCCTCACGCTCATGTGCCGGGCCATTACCGAAGCATTCGCTGCCCTGCGCACTGACGGCACGGCAGGGCTGCCGCGTAACCTCGCTGTGCTGCACAGCCCGCTGCTCCGGCCGGCTGCCGTCCGCTACTGGGCCCGGACCATGCGCTCGCCGATGGGCGAGCTGTGTTTCGCCGCGCACTCGCGGCACGCCGAGGCGGAGATGCGGGCCCTCGGCCAGGACGTGGCCGCCCGGATCACCCACTCCCCCGCCCTGACCGAACTGCTCCGCCCGCTCAAGCACCAGCCGTGACACCCGGCCTTAGCGCCTGCGGCGCGCCACCGGACCGCTGTGCGAGTCAGCGACGGGTAGTCCATCGAGGCCCGGTCAGGGACCACGCGGACTCCCACGCGGCCAGCCGTCGCCGGTCGAGCGCGAGCCGGCACAGCGCATAGGAGATGAGCAACGCGATCCCGCCACCCCCAGCCGCCGCGGCGCCCACAGCCAGCCCGTTAACGATCATGGCGACCTTGTCGGCCGGTGGCGCGTGCGGCTGACCCGAGCGATCCAGCCAGATCGGTAGCCGGGCGCCCGCTGCGGTACCGGTGATACCGGGCGTGGTCACGGTGGTCAGCACGCCGGATCGCTCGCCGCCCCCTGGGGCACGCCAGCGCGCCTCAGCCTGCCCGAAGCGGGCCAGGCTGCCGTAAGGCGGCCCGGCCTGAATCAGTATGGCCAGGGCCGGGCGCAGGCCGGCCGAAGCCGCGCGCTGCGACTGATAAGTGTGCGCGGCAAGGATGGACGCCACGGTCATGGCCACGAGGAAGGCGGCGGACAGCGTCACCAGGAGCGCGCCCTCAACCCTGTCAACGGGCCGCCTGAGCGCGTTTCGCCTGGCCAGCCATCGCACCAACCGGGACATCCGGCGAGTCGCCCCGCGGGCCTTGACGTTCATGATCATCACCCCGCGGCTTCCCGATGTGAGGTCTCGGGCGAAGCAGCGGTCTCGCTCGCCGTCACCTGCCGGGATAGCCTCGCGTGGTCGATACGGGCGGGCAGGAGACGGCCGGGGCGCTGGCGGACCGGGACCAGATCTGATTGAGGGGACTGCACTGCGGGACTCCTGGAAGGCACATCGCGGCTGGACTGGTCGATGTGCCGCCGGGGTCCCGAGCGGCGGGTGATGGGCAGGAGCCGCGTCATGAATCGCGCCAGTAGCCCGGACTGTTCACTACCAGGATAACCCTCAAATTGGCTATGGCGGCCTGCGCACGGCCCTGGACATGACATCAGGCGTGAGGACTGCGCGCCCCGGGGCGCGTGCGGTCACCCGGGATGGGCTCCGCGCCGCACCAGCGAGTAAGGTCGCGGCTGGCTCGGCTATCCGCCGCTGGCAGCCGGGACAGTCGGCCGAGGGCAATCTGCAAGCCGACGGCCAGTACACGAATCTGTCCGTACGGCAGTAGATGCACAGCACGGGCTGGATGGCATCGGAAGATTGCTCTGGCCGCCCCGCGTTCCCGTAGGGGCGCCTGATCGCAGGATCGGTCATGAGTCTCGCCGCCTTCAACGCGGAAACCGCTAGCGGCGAGGGAGCACATGGTCCGGACAGATCCAGGCGCGCTAAGTGACACCACTCTCGCATGGATCGACAGGAGAGGCAATCCGCCCCGGGATCGCTGGCCATGGCGTCCCTGACCGTGCAAACTCCGATCACCGCACCGCGGCCGACGGACCGATCATGATCCCGAACGAGTTGTGGTGACCCGCCGGACCGACCGGATAAGCGCCCGTGATCTTTTGCCGGGGAGCAGCACATTGGCGAGCAATCCCATAGCCATACCGAGAGCGATCCATGCGACGATACCCATAATCCTTTTCTGGGCCGCTGCGCCTTTTATGGTGCCGGCCCGAAAGAAAAACTCCGGGTCCTGACTGCTTCCGCGATATTCACGGGACTCGGTTGCCGGGTCCGGAGCAGTACTTTTGCATTACCCTGCGGCGGCGCTGGTATCCAGACGCTGGATCAGTCAGCAGCAGCCCGCGGACGTCGGCTGAGCGGCCCGCCGCAGCCCTTAATAGGGGCCGCCGGAATAGGACATGGGCGGATGCTAGGCGTAGAGTGCGTGGTGAACTCGCCGCCGGGCCGGGACCCCGCCTTGCTGCTGAAGCAGGAAGGCGCTCTATGTTCAGCGTGGACCTGAGTACCCGTGACTGGGACGGTCATGTCGTCGTCGCGCTGCGCTGGGCGCATACCATCGTGCAGTCAGGGACGCCATCCTCCGGAGCGGAGCACGGTAGCCCACGGCAGCAGACCAGAGGCAGGAGCGTCACCCCCGACAGCCGCACCGCAGAGCCGATGACCGTCAAGGATGGCCCGGCTTTGCAATCAGCTGCCCGCAACATGCCGAGACGCGATCCGGCCACGGTGGTCCTCTTCCCCGGCTGCGGGGATGACGGGTAGCCGACCGGGCCGGGTCTGGGGGCTGGTCGCGGAGCAGGCGGCCCGGCGCGGCGGGCACGTGTCAGCTGGGGATGCGTGCGCGGCGGCTGTGGCGGCCGTTGAGGTCAGCGGGGCGTGGCTGATCGCTGTGCACGGTACCGGATCGGGTCACCTGATGAAGGCAACGGATGAGGTCAGTGAGTTCCTCGCCGAACTTGAGCTGACGCTCGGGGAGGGCCCGGGCCGGGATGCGGCTGCGGCTAGCGGACCGGTGCTGGCCTCGGATCTGGGTGATGCAGGGGATGTGTGGCGCTGGCCGGTGTTCGCCGCGGCGGCCCGTGAAGCCGGGGCGGCGGCGGTCTTCGCGTTCCCGTTGCAGGTGGGAGCGATCCGGGCCGGGGTGATGGGCCTGTACCGAGAGCGGCCCGGGCCGCTGAACGCTTTCCAGCTGGGTGATGCGCTGGTCTTCGCCGATACCGCGACACTGTTGCTGCTGGAGTCAGGGCGCCAGTCGGCCGACGGGGCCGGGTCTGGCCTGGAGGGCCAGCCTCCGGATCTGGCCGGGCACCGGGCCGAGATCGACCAGGCCACCGGGATGCTGACGGAGCAGCTCGGCGTCGGCATCGCGGCGGCATTTATCCGGCTGCGCGCCTACGCTTACGTCAATGATCGTCGGCTGACCGACGTTGCCCGCGACATCGTTGCCCGTCGCCTGCGGCTCCAGCCCGACCCCGACCCCTCTGAGGTGGGTGACGGGTGAAGCATCCGCCGGGCGCCAGCGCGCCCGCCACGGGCACCCGCAGCGGATTCGGTTGCCTCTTCCGGAGAAATAGGTGAGCGGGATGGATGCGGAGCTGCTGTCGGAGACGTTCGTTGAGCTGACGGACACGATGGTGGCCGGGTTTGACGTGATCGATTTCCTGCATGTGCTGACTGACCGCAGCGTGCAGCTGCTGGATGTGTCCGCGGCGGGGCTGCTGCTGGCTGATCCGCGCGGTGAGCTGCGGGTGGTGGCGGCCTCCAGCGAGACCGCCCGGCTGCTTGAGCTGTTCCAGCTGCAAAACGATCAGGGTCCGTGCCTGGACTGCTTCCGGACCGGTGCGCCCGTCGTGGCCGCGGACCTGGCCGTGGCGGCGGCGCGCTGGCCGCGGTTCGTGCCCGCCGCGCGGCAGGCCGGGTTCGCCGCGGTGCAGGCCCTGCCGATGCGGCTGCGCGAGCAGGTGATCGGCGCGCTGAACCTGTTCCGGGCCGATCCGGGCGTGCTGGCCCCGGCCGGCATCCGGGTCGGCCAGGCGCTGGCCGACGTGGCCACCATCAGCTTGCTGCATGAGCGCGGCATGCGGCACAGCGACATCTTGAACGAGCAGCTGCAGACCGCGCTGAACAGCCGGGTGATCATCGAGCAGGCCAAGGGCAAGCTCGCCGAGCGTCTCGGGGTGGATATGGACCAGGCCTTCACCCTGCTCCGCGACCGCGCCCGGACCAGCAACCGCCGCCTGTCCGACCTGGCCCGGGCGTTCATCGACGGCACCGAGCCCCTCGCAGGCCCGGAGGAAAGCCAGCGCTAATGTGGCCGGCATGACGACTGATTCCGCGCATCGCAGCGTCCGGCTCGAGCGCATCGAGAACAGCAAGTACGTGGTCACCAACGACCGCGGCGGCCAGATCAGGATAGGCAGGGGGGAGGGCACCGACTTCACCGCGGTCGACCTGCTGCTGACCGCGATAGGCGGCTGCACGGCGGTCGATGTCGACATCCTGACGTCACGCCGGGCCGAACCGGAGAAGTTCGAGATCGTCGTCGACGCGGACAAGGTCCGCGACGAGGCGGGCAACCGTCTCACCGACATCGTGGTGGCCTTCCGGATCAGGTTTCCCGAAGGCGAGGACGGCGACAAGGCGAGGGAACTGCTACCGGACGCGGTGCGGAAATCACATGACCGGCTGTGCACGGTGTCGCGGACCGTGGAACTCGGCACGCCCATAGCGGACAGGATCGAGTAAGCCAGCCGGACGGGTAAGCCTGACGCCTCGATCACGTGGCGTGCCAGCGGAACCGCCAGACGGCGAAAACGGCACCTGCGGCCGTCCACAGTCCCAGGTTGGCCAGTTCCCAGGCCGGGAAGGGCCGCACCGCGTAGGCGTCCTGCAGTACCACGGCGAGCGCCTTCACCGGGAACGTGTCCACCAGCCGCGACAGCCAGTCCGGCAGCCCGCTGAAGGTGGGATCGAACACGCCCGAGATGATCGCGAGCGGCAGGAAGCTGGCGTACGCGACGGGGCCGGCGGATTCTGCGCTGGTGATGACCGAGCTGATGGCCAGGCCGAGCGTCGCGAAGCAGACTGTGCCCAGGACGAGGCCGGCCGCCAGCGCGAGCAGTTCGCCGGGTCGCGGCGCGGCGCCGAACGCGAGCCAGCCGATCATCCCGGTCGCCGCGGTGATGAGGATCACGGTGGCGACCGTGCTCACCAGCAAGCCGCCGAGATAAGCCGCCGACGGCAGCGGCGTGGTCCTGATCCGCTTGAGTACGCCGTCGTGGCGCAGCACCGCGACCTTCGATCCGAGGTTCACGTAAGCGGCGACGATCACGCCGAAGGCCAGGATGCCCGGCACGAAGACGGTGGTCCTCTTGATGTCAGTGCCCGGCAGGTGCGAGCCGGCGTTGGCCGCCCCGATCAGCAGCAGGATCATCAACGGAAAAGCGAAGGTGAACAGCGCGTACTCGGCGCTGCGCCAGAAACTGCGCTGTTCGAGCAGGGCCTGCCGGACGGCGAGGCGAACCGTTCTTGTCACGCGCGATCTCCGTTGGCTGAAGTGAGCTGCAGGTACGTATCCTCGAGGCGGGGAGCGGTCACGGCCAGGCCGTCCAGGTCGCCGAGGCTGTTCTGCCGTGCCCAGTCGAGCAGCGTCCGCAAGGTCATGGCGGCGTTGCCGGTATGGCAGACCGATTCCGGCCCGCGGACCGACAGATCGACCCCGTCCGGGAGCGGGACCTGACCGCGGCGCAGCGCGGACGGTGTGGTGAAGGAGATGCGGGTGGCCAGGCCGGCCCGGGCCGCGACCTCATGCGTCGTCCCGGCCAGCTCGATGCGGCCTGCCCGCAAGATGGCGATCCGGTCGGCCAGCTGTTCCGCCTCATCCAGGTAGTGCGTGGTGAGAAGGACCGTCTTTCCCAGCCGGCGCAGGTTCTCGATCGCCGCCCAGCATCGCCTGCGAGCTTCCGGGTCGAAGCCGGTGGTCGGCTCGTCGAGGAAGACCAGATCAGGGTCGCCCGCGAGGGCGAGGGCGAAGTCCAGTCGGCGCCGCTGGCCTCCCGACAGCTTGCGGACCTGGGAGTTCCTGACCTCGGTGAGCTCCACGACCTCGAGCAGGTCGCCGAGCGGGCGCGGGTTCTGGTAGTAGCTCCGCCACAGGTCGATGAGCTCCGCGACCCGCGCCTGCCGCGGGAAGCCGCACTCCTGCAAGACCATCCCGGCCCGCTCGCGCAGCCTGGCCGGCTGCGCCGCCGGGTTCATGCCGAGGACGCTGACGTGCCCGCCTGTTTGCGCCCGGAAGCCCTCGAGGATCTCCAGGGTGGTGGTCTTGCCCGCGCCGTTCGGGCCGAGCAGGCAGAACACCTCGCCGTAGCGGACGTCGAAGTCGACGCCGTGCAAGACCTCGATGGCGCCAAAGCTCATCCGCAGGCCGACAACGTGGACGGCCGCGTCGCCCGTCACCGGGCACCCGCCGGGCCAGCGCTGGCAGAGGCTGGGCTCGCCGGGACCAGCGCGTGCACCAGCGCGTCCACCGCCGTATCCGCGGCCAGGCCGGCCGGGATGGCGGCGCCGTCCGGGTCGGAGAACCGGTGCCGGGCGAACCATGTCAGCGTCTCGAGCACCAGCCGGGCCGTCACCGCCGTGTCCGGCGTGCGGCGCAGCGTGCCAGCCTCGGCCCGGGCGGCCAGGTACTCGGACAGCGCCGCCAGGACCGGCGCGCGAATGCCCGCGTTCAGCAGGTCGGCCATCTCGGGCAGCTCCCGGGCCGAGCGTTCGAGCATGTCCGCGGCTTCCCTGGTCCGCGATTCGAGCTCGAACAGCTCGCGGAGGATCTCCTCGAACTCGGCCGCGCTGTCATCGGCCCCCGGGCCGCACAGGGCTTCGGCGAGCGCGCCGAACGGGACCACCTCGGCGATGAAGTCGCGCGCCTCCGCCACGGTGGCGGCCAGCGGCGCGGGTGACAGCGGCAGGTCGCCCGCGGGCAGGTCCTCGAGCAGCAGCGCGTGGCGGATGGCCAGCACGAACAGGCCTTCCTTGCTTCCCACATACCGGTAGATGGCCGCTTCTGACAGGCTCATCTCGGCCGCGACGTCGCTCATCCGGGCCAACCGGTATCCCTCTCGGGTGAAGACCCGCACGGCCGCGGCGATCAGCTCGGGAAGCCGCTCGTGCGCGTCACGCCTGCCTGTCATGTCCGCGATCATATGTGTAAGTGAGTCAATCACTCACATTACGGACCAGGGCTGGCCTTGCTGGCGGAGGTATCAAGGCCAAGGACTTCGACACCGAGCAGCCGGGCTTTACGCTGACCAACGACATCGAGCTGGAGACCGGCATGAGAGCGCGCAGCAGGTCCGGGCCCTGATCGCTAAGGGAGCCCTGTCGCCGGGCGCGATGGCGACATCGGATTGCCAGGGCGACCACGCGATGCTGGCCGAACGGGGTGTCGAATTCATCCAGGAACCGGCCGGGCGCCCCTACGGGATCGAGGCGCTGCTACGCGACGACTCGGGCAACGGGTCAGCTTCTGCCAGCGGACGACCTGAGCCGAGCCGCCGATTGGGCACGCGGCGAGCGCAAGCGAGCCGCCAATTGGGCACTGCGCCGGGCGAAGGCGGTCCAGCCGGGCGGCGTCCCGGTCAGGTGGCGGCGGGCGGCGGCAGCGCCGCAGGGGCGCTGCCGCCAGTCGCGCATCCGCCCGTCGCGGATCTCGAACCGGACGAGCACGCCGTCCGCCCAGCCGCACACGTCCGCGTCGTCTTGGATCCCGGTGACCTTCTGCTCCCCGGTCACCCAGTCCAGCGCCTCGAGCTCGGCCTGCAGCCGGCCCGCGAACTCGAAGGCCAGCGCGGCCGCGGCCGCGTCGCGGCGCGCGGTCAGCTCGGCACGCAGCGCGGACACAGCGACCTGGTCCCGGTCCAGCACCGCGGCGATGGCCCGGGCCAGTCCGGCCCGCGCCGTCGGCGAGGCGCCGCGCAGCCGGGCCCATGTCACGTTCGGTTCCCGCCTGGCGGTCCGCGGCGTAGCCGAGCGGGAGAACCCGGCCGAGCCCGGACACAGCGTCGCGCACCTTCTGGCCGCCCAGGTAGGGGCCGAAGTCGCCGGGCGCCGGCTGGCGCACGACGGTCAGGCCGGGGCTGCGCGGGGACGCGCTGAGCCTGATCCACACCTCGGCCTCCTGGCCGCCCTGGGCGCGGTTCCACGGCGGGCGGCGGTACTCGAGCAGGTTCCGCTCCAGCCACGCGGCCTCATACGCGGAATCGCAGATCACCGCCTCGACCCGGACGATCCGGGCCACCATCGGGGCCAGGTGGGCCCGGTCGCCGAGATCTCCCCAGTAGGACAGCACCCTGCGGCGCAGGCTGACCGCGCGGCCGATGTAGAGGACCCGCCCGGCCCGGTCACGGAAACGGTAGACGCCAGGGGCTTGCGGGAGAGCCGCGGCCCTGACCGGAGGAGTGCCCTGCGAGCCCACCGTACGAGCCCACCGCACCGAAAGGGGCCTGTCAAGAAGTGGTGTTACGGTCTAGGGGGCAGCCGTGCGGTGCGCGTGGAATCGGGCATGTCGCTGCTTTAAAGTTCTATCCATGGCGGAATCCGAACCCGGCGGCGAGATCGCCCGCAATGAGCTGCGCGCCTCGCACGACGACAGGGACCGGGTGGTCGAGCTGCTGCGGGTATCCGCTGGGGACGGGCGGCTGACCGCCGAGGAACTCGACGAGCGGCTGGAACAGGCCATGACCGCGCGGACCTACGGTGAGCTGGCCCGGCTGGTCGCCGATCTGCCCGCGGTGGGATCCGCGTTGAGCCCGGCGGCTGCGCTGCGGGCCAAGGACGTGGTGCGCATCGACACCCGCAGCGGGCACATCAAGCGGGACGACCGGTGGGTCGTCCCGCAGCGGATGGAAGTGAAGGTGACCAGCGGCCATGTGCTGCTGGACTTCACCCAGGCGGTGATCACGCACCCCACCCTCAAGCTCGACGTCGAGGTGCGCAGCGGGCACATCAGGCTGCTGACCCGGCCGGGGATCGTGGTGGACGCCGACGAGGTGGCCATCCGCAGCGGCCACGTCCGGGTGAAGGCGCCGTGGGGTTCCGAGGTCCCGGTCCAGCTGCACATCGAGGTCACCGGCAAGGTGGGCAGCGGGCACTTCGTCGCCCGGCCGCGGTACCGTAACCTCTGGCAGTGGCTGACCAGGCAGCCCAAGCCGTACATGGTCGCCGCGCGCTGACCGTGACCCTGATCGTGGTGTCCGGCGCGCCGGGCACCGGCAAGTCCACGATCGCCGCCGCGCTCGGGGCCGCGCTGCGCTTCCCCGTACTCTCCCTCGACCCGATCAAGGAGGCGCTGGCGGACGTCCTCGGACTGGGCGGCGAGGACTGGTCCAACCAGGTCGGCGACGCGGCGGCCGAGGTGGTGTTCCGGCTGGCGGCGGCTTTCCCCGACGCCGTGGCCGAGGGCTGGTGGCGCGGGACTCGCCGGGACCGGGCGCTGGGCGAGTTCGCGGGCGCGACCGAGGTGTTCTGCCATTGCGATCCCAAGCTGGCCGCGGAACGGGTGATCGCCCGGATCGGCCACGGCCGGCACGCCATTCACCGTGACGTGATAAACCCCGTGATGGCGGAACGCGTCGGGTTCCTGGCGGCGACGGTGATACCGCTGCGGCTGGGCGCGGCCCTGGTCGAGGTGGACACCGGGGCGGCCGGGGCGGCCGGGGGAGCAGTCACGGAGGTCCGTTCGGTTATGACTTGACAGTCGGCCGCGGGGGCTAAGGTGGCTGTGCACTGAGGTACGGCTCCGAGGGGAACCGAGCGATGACAAGCCAGGCCGCCGACCACCGGCGGGCGACCGCCGAGCGCAACGTGGCGGCCATCCTGGACGCGACCGGGGAATTGCTGAGCCAGGCGGGGCCGGCCAGGTTCGCGGCCGTCGCGGCCGGGGCGGGCGTGTCCCGGGTCACCGTGTACGCGCAGACGTCGATGATCGAGCTGATGCGGGAGTACTACTGAGCATGCCTACTCGACTGGTGCACCTGGTTGTGGACGCGGCCGATCCGGGTCGGCTGGCCCGGTTCTGGGCCGAGGCGCTCGGCTGGGAGGTGGCCTCCGAGGAGCCCGACGAGGTCGATGTCTGCCCGCCCGGGTTCAGCTACCCGGACCCGTCGGCGCTGCCGCTGGTGTTCGTGCCGGTGCCCGAGCCGAAGAACGGGAAGAACCGGGTGCACCTGGACCTGGCCACCGAATCGGCGACGCACCAGGCGGCTGAGGTGAGGCGACTGCTCGCCCTGGGCGCGGTACCCGCGGACATCGGGCAGGGCGACGTGCCCTGGACCGTCCTGGCCGACCCGGAGGGCAACGAGTTCTGCGTGCTCGATCCGCGGCCGATCTACCGGGACACCGGCCCGGTCGCGGCCGTGGTGGCCTACTGCGCCGACCCGGCCGCCGTGGCCGGGTTCTGGGCGACGGTCACCGGCTGGGCACCGGCCACCTCGACGGCCAGCGGGCTGTCGCTGCGGTCACCGGACGGTATCGGGCCGTATCTCGAGTTGCTGCCGTCGGCGGACCCTAAGGTCGTCAAGAACCGGATTCACCTGGACGTTGCGCCGTACCAGGATGAGGATCACGCGGCCGCGATCGTGGCGCTGACCGGGGCGGGCGCGGTCCGGCTCGACATCGGCCAGGGGGACGTGCCGTGGACCGTGCTGGCCGACCCGGAAGGCAGCGAGTTCTGCGTGCTGTCGCCGCGGTGACGCCGGCGCAGGCCAGGACCCTGGCCCGGATCCAGGCCGAACTGGCCCGGCTCATCCGCCACGACGACGAGTCGGTCGTGCACGAGACCTGGATCAGGCAGCGTTACGACCTCGGGGTGGCGGCCAGCTACGCCCCGGCCCGGACCGCGGCGGTGCGTACGGCCTGGCACGAAGCCGGCCACGCGGTAGCAGCGCTGGCCGTCGGGGCCCGGTTCAGCTCGGCCAGCATCCGTCACGGTTCCGGCACCCAGGGCCGGGTCCATGGCATCCAGGGCGGTGGTGACCGGGCGTTCGTTATCGACGCGGCGGGCCAGGTCGCCGAGCGGCTGCGGGACTGGTCGTTGCCGGCCAGCGACGACGAGCTGCGCGCGTGGCTGCCGACCTGGCGGGCGGACGGCGGCGACGCGCACCGGTTCCGGCGTGACCTCGCGGCCAGGTTCGGCGGCGACGAGGTGGCAGCCTGGCGGCACTGCGAGCTGGCGCTGACCCCGCTCCGGCCGCGGATCCGCCGGGTGGCCCGGGCGCTGCTCGTGCACCCGCGGCACCTGCCCTACGAGGTGGTGGCAGCCGTCGCGGCCGGTGTCTGAAGGCAGGGCGCCTAGGCCGACCGGTACCAGGCCGGAAAGCCGGCCAGCGAGTCGAGCACCACGTCAGCGCCCGCGCCCGCCAGTTCCTCGCCGGTGAACGAGCCGGTAGTAACGCCCACCGCCCGCGCGCCGGCCTGCACCGCGGCGGCCATGTCCGGCGGGGTGTCCCCGACGTAGGCGACCGCCTTCAGGCGGCGCAGCACCGCCGCCTTCTCCGGGCCGTGCACCAGGGTGAACAGCTCGTCGGGGACCAGCCCGGCCGCCCGCAGGCTCGGGCCGGCCGATATCAGGTGCTTGGCGGTGATGACGACCGCCCGCTGCCCCGCCGCCCGGACCGCGGCGAGCGCCTCGTGCGCGCCGGGCAGCACGGTCGTCATCGGCTCGGCCAGCCGCAGGTAGTGCCGCCGGTAGATCTCCGCCGCCGCGGCCACCCGCTCAGGCGGGAACCAGAACGCCAGCTCGTCCTCCAGCTTGACGCCGAGCCGCCGGTCCACCGCGTCCGGGTCGATAGCGGTCCCGGTTTCCCTGGCGACTTCGGCGAACGAGGCCAGGATGGCCGGACGCGAGTTGATCAGCGTCATGTCGAGGTCGAACCCGACCGGCCCCGATCCGCCCATGCCTCCCCCGTCACCCGGTCGCTCCCGGTGAATTCTACGATCGGCGGCGCGTTACTGTGCCGGTATGACATGGGAAACCCTGCTCGCCTACTGCCTGGCCAAGCCGGGGGCCTGGCAGGACGAGCCGTGGGAAGGCGATGTGGTGGCCAAGGTCGGCGGCAAGATCTTCGCGTTCTTCGGATCGGGTGACACCCCTTCCGTGGGCCTGAAGTGCGGGCCCAGCCGGGAGGCGGCCGACGAATGGCTCCTGCGGTATCCGGGCGACGCGTCCGTGATGGCCTATATCGGCCGGTCCGGGTGGAACACGCTGCGGATCGGCGACACGATTCCCGACGACGAGCTGCTCGAAGCCATCGATGCCTCTTATTCGGCCATCGTCAGCAAGCTGCCCAAGAAGGACCGGCCTTGACACTATCTCAGGAAGCAATACCTCTCCCGCGTATCCCAGTGTCGGCGGGGGCGCTCATCTACGATCGCGCCGGGCGGTTGCTGATCCTCAAGCCGACCTACAAGAGCGGCTGGACGATTCCCGGTGGCGTGATGGAGGCGGACGGCGAGTCGCCGTGGGAGGCATGCCAGCGCGAGGTGCGGGAGGAGACCGGCCTCGAGGTGAGCCATGGGCGGCTGGCCGTCATGGACTTTCGCCGGCCCCGGGAGGGCCGGCCGGGGGGCATCAGGTTCCTGTTCGACTGCGGGCAAATCAGCGACAAGGAGCTGACCGACCTGAAGCTTCAGCCCGAGGAGATCTCCGAGTCCCGGCTGGTCCCCCTGCCTGACGTGTTCGCCCTGCTCAGAAGGCCCATCAGGCGGCGGGTGCGGGCGGCCACCCAGGGCGGGGGTCGACGGACCCTGGTCTACCTGGAGAACGGCCGCCCGGTCTGATCCGGCCTGCCCCGACGCGGCCGTCAGGCCGCCCGGCCAGCCGCCGGACCGCGTCGCGCAGCGGTTCGCCGTCACCCGGATCGGTGAACGCGATGATGATGGCCATGGCGATCTTGGCCAAGAGCGAGGTCGGCTTGTCATGATCGAGCGGCCGGGCCGACGGCGGCACGTGTTTCGTCTCGGGGAGCAGGGCCCGGAACACGACGCCTTCCCCGGCCGCGTGCAGGGCGTGCGCGAGGTCATCCCACGACACATCCGGCCTGAGCCGCAGGCCGAGCCTGCCGAACGCGTCCGCGTAGAACTCCTTCCACGCCTCGACGTGAGCCTGATCGACGCGCCGCAGCGCGTTCGCGACCTGGTCGTCATGCGCCAGAATCGCCTGGAATATCATCTGCAGCCGGAATGCTTTATCGTTCTTCAGGTTCAGGACCTCGTCGTATGCTATTTGATCGATTTTCTCATCGAAACCGCCGCGCCCGCTGTCCGTATCGGTTCCGAAGAGGAGGCTGGCGGCCTTTCCGGCCTGACCGGGTGTGGCCAGCCGCGACCGCAGCGAATAAATAGCGAGGTCGCGAAGATACCCAGCCTGCGTATTCCAGCGGTACCGGAACGCGGACTCGGTTGGCTTGCCCGCCTTCCCGTCCGGCCCGGTCCACGACCTCTCTGCCTCGTCGACCACCAGGCGCCGCGACACGCAGGCCAGCAACTCATCGAAGGGAACGCGCCCGCGGCCGGGGGCCCCCTCCGCGTCGCGGGCGAGAATGTCGTGCAGTAGCCGCTCCCCCGCCTGCAGGAACTCACGGGTACAGGAGTCATTTGCCAGCACGTCGGCGTGCCGCACTTCGGAGAGCAGATCGGAAAGATCCTCGGGCGTGCCCTGCGGTACCTGCCGTTCGTCCACCGTCATCTTCGCCTCCCGCGGCTACCGCGATGTCACGACCCAGGTGGGTCGTGACCCGAGATGACCCGGCTGCCCGTACATGCCAGACTCGTGCATTAAACGCCGAACCAATGTCATGGCCGGAACTCTATGTCTGGATCACCTTGGAAGGGGGAACCATGAATAGACAAAACTACGCTTTCGGACCTGTCGGAATGCAACAACTTCGCGGCGGTACGCGGTCGCGCCGACCGGTCGGGACACTGCCGTTCCGGTACTTGCGGCGGACGGCGGTTCCGGTCGGGGCCCGGCCCGCGACCAGATGGACTGGCCAGATCTGTCCCATCGTGCTCACCGATATCACCGCGTTCAGCGCGCACCGCCGCAGCGACGAAGACCGCCTGACCCTGCGTCGCACCATGTACGACATGCTGCAACGGGCGTTCGAGGCCGCCGGACTGGCGTGGCAAAGGCTCCACAAGGAGGATCGCGGCGACGGGACCCTGATCGTGATTCCCCCGGATACCCCGGCCAGCGCTGTGGCGGCTCGGGCCCTCGGCCACCTGGATGCAACTCCGGGTGGCCCTGCACGCCGGCCCGGTGATCCGCGATGCCCAGGGCGTGACCGGCCATGCCATTAACCAGACGGCACGCCTCGTCCAGGCCAGGATCCTGCGGAAGAGCCTCGATGAGACACAGGCGGACCTGGGCGTCATCGTCTCGGCCTACATCTACGACAACGTCATACGGCAGCATGAGGGCCAGCCGATGGACGCGACGCTCTATCGGAAGATCAGATTCCAGGTGAAGGAATCGGCGCTGACCGCGTGGATCCACCTGACCGGTGCCGCTAGCGAATGACCAGGCAGAAGGGGTGGCCGACCGGGTCACGGTAGACACGCCAGGGCACCGGCTCGCCGTCCGGGCCGGGCCGCGGCGAGACGTGCTCGCCGGCCGGCGAGCCGCCCGCAGCGATCACCCGGGCGTGGGCGGCCGACAGGTCCGCCACGCAGATGTCGAAGTGGACTCTGGCCGTGTCCTGGGCCAGGGGCGTGGCGGTGCCCTGGAAGGAGAGCCGCTGACCGTGTGGCGGCGGCTCGAGCGTGACCCACCCCGGGTACCACTCCACCGGCGTGCCGCCGAGCAGGCCTGCCCAGAAGCGGGCGAGCGCCCAGGGATCGGGGCCGTCGAGCACCACTTCCGTGATCCAGCCGATGGGCGGCTCGCTCATGCGGGCTAGTGCGGGGGGAGGGCGGCGCGGCGGGACAGTTCGGCCTCGCCGGCGGCGCGCATTCGGGTCAAGGGGGCGGGCTCGAGGCTCGTCATCAGCTCAACCTGGCGGGCAGCCTGGTGCAGGAGCAGGTCGAAGCCGCTGACGACGACGGCACCGGACTTGGCGGCGGCCTGGGCAAGCGGGGTAGGCCAGGGCGCGTACACCACGTCGAGCACCGCGGCGGGGCCAGGGCGTGAACCCCCGGCCCGTTCGGCGTAAAAATCGGCGGCGCCGGCCGGCACGGTCGAAACCAGCAGGTCGCCGTCCCGGATCTCGGAGTCGAACGGCCGCAGGTTCACGTCCATGCCCAGCCGGCCCGCGGCCGCCAGCAGGTCGCCGGCCCTGGCCCGGTCGCGGACCAGAACCGCCGCGGACGTCAGGCCGGTCTCGCGGAGGGCGGCGAGGGCGGCACAGGCGGTCGCGCCCGCGCCGAGGATGGTGGCGCCGGACGGCGCGGTCACCCCCGCCTCGGCCAGCGCCGCGACCATGCCGGGGATATCGGTGTTGTAGCCGTGTCGCTCCCCGTCCGCGAAGACCACCGTATTGGCCCCGCCGACCTCGACGGCGAGCGGCTCGGTGCGGTCAAGCAGCGGCAGCACCGCCCGCTTCAGCGGCATGGTCAGCGAGAGGCCGGCCCACTGGCTGTCGCAGGCGGCGATCAGGGCGGGCAGCCCGGCCTCGTCGCACTCGATCGCGGTGTAGGTCCAGCCGGCCAGGCCGAGAGCGGCGTACGCGGCCATGTGCAGCACCGGCGACAGGGAGTGCTCGATCGGCGCTCCGAGCACCGCGGCCCGGCGGGGGTCGGGCACGGTCAGCCCTTCGCCAGGTTGTGCGCGAGTTCCTGCCGGAACTGCTGGAACTGGGCCGGGCTCGAGGTGTAGAGGGTCTCGCCGGTCTTCGGGTTCACCGTCACGAACCAGAGCCAGGGGCCGGCCGCCGGGTGCAGCACGGCCTGGATGGCCGCGGCGCCCGGGCTGTCGATCGGTCCGGGCGGCAGGCCCTTGTGCTTGTAGGTGTTGTACGGAGACGGACTGGCGAGGTCCTTGTCGCTGGCGAGGATGCCGAATTTGTTCAGCCCGTAGAGCACCGTGCTGTCCAACTGCAGGGGCATGCCGTGTGCCAGCCGGTTGTAGATCACCCGGGCGATCTTCGGATAGTCGGAGAGCCGGCCGCCTTCGGCTTGCACCAGGCTGGCCACAACAACTACCTGCGCCTCGGTCAGGTGCGCCTGCTTGGCGGCGGCGGGCAGGTTGACGTTCGCCGCCTCCTGGTTGAAGCGCTGGACCATGCCGGTCAGGACGCCGAGCGCGCCTTCGTGCGGCTGCACGTCGTAGGTCGCGGGGAACAGGTACCCCTCGGGCTTGCCGTTGGCGTAGCCAGGCAGGTGCAGCTGCGCCGGGTCCTTGAGCACTTTCTGGTACGCGCTGAGCGGGATGCCGGACTTGACGCCCAGGAAGGACACGAGCTGGCTCAGCCGCCAGCCCTCCGGGATCGTGACCTTGATCTGGACCATATTCTTCGGGTTGATCAGGATCGCGTAGGCCAGGGATGCCTGCATGTGCTTGTGCATCCCGTAGAAGCCGGGCAGCAGGCCGGACGAATTCGAGCTGTGCTCGGCCGCCAGGACGAACGCGCGTGAGCTGGCCACGACGCCGAGCTTCACCAGCATGGGCGCGAGGCTGGTCGGCGACTCACCCGAGGTGACCTGGACCACGATCGAGCCGGTGCCGGCGCCGGAGTAGTCGGCCGGGTGGTAGTTGTTCATGTAGAGGCGGTAGGCGTAGACGCCGCCTACCGCCAGCGGGACCACGATGACGAGCAGCGCGACCAGCGGCGCGATCCAGCGGAACCTGCGCCTGGGGCGGTCACCCCGCCCGCCGCCGCCGTCGTGCCCGCGGTCGCGGCGGGCGCGGCGGGCCTGGCGGGAGCCGCGGCCGGACCGGCCGCGCTCGCGCTCGCCCTCGTCGCCGTCGCCCTCGTCGCCGAAGCCGGGGACGAACCTGTCGCCGACGTCGCCAGACTCGTCCCCGTACTCGCCGCCCGGGCCGCCTGGGTACTGGCCCGGCTCGGGGTACTGGCCCGGCTCGGAGTACTGGCCCGGCTCGGAGTATCGGTCGCGGCCGCCGTACTCGCCGCGCTCCCCGTAGACGCCGCCTTCGCCGTACGCGCTGTTTTCGGCGTACTGGCCGCGGTCACCGTACTGGTCCTGCGGGCGGAACTCGCCGGGGTCGTGGCTGGCCTGCGCGGGCGGGCCGGGAATCGGCCGATGAGGAGCTTCGGGGCGAGATGGCCGCTGGGTCCGGCGCCAGGGCGAGTCCTCGGGCCGCCGCTGGTCCTGCGGCATGGGCGGCCTGGTCTCGCCGTGCCTGGGCTCGTGGTGCACCGGCTCGTAGCCCGGCGGCATCGGCCTGAGGCGCTCTTCCGGGCGCCAGGGGTCCCGGCCGGGTAGCCGTGGAGACCCCTGAGGACGCTGGGAACTCTGGGGTGCGCGCGGCGCCTGCGGCATACGGGGGTTCTGCAGGCTCCGGGGATCCCGCCGGTCCCGGGGATCCTGCGGTCCGAGGGGGTCCTGGGGCCCGCGTGAATGCCGCGGTGGCCGCGGGGGCTGCGACCATCCGCCTCCGTTCTCGCTCACGCGCCAGCTCCATCGCCAACGCGGACGAGCTGGCCGGGCGGTCGGCCGGTGGCACGTTCGGCGTCCAGGGCGGCTTGCAGCAGGACGGCCGCTGCGGCGGCGTCGACCACCTGGCGACGGGCACGGGCGTCCTTCCCGCCCCGGCGCAGCGCGTCGTGCGCCTCGGTGGTGGTGAACCGCTCGTCGACCAGCCGGACCGGGACCGGCGCGAGCGCCGGCCAGGTCCGCCGCGAACTCCCTGGCCCCCGTCGCGGCCGCGCCCTCGCGGCCGGACAGCGACGTGGGCAGCCCGACAATGACCTCTATCGCGCCTTCGCTGACGGCCAGCCTGGTCAGTTCGGCCCGGGCCTGAACGGCCTTCGCGCCGGGACCCGACGCCAGCACCGTCATCGGGGAGGCCAGAATGCCGCCCGGGTCGCTGCGAGCGACTCCGACGCGGACCGAACCCACGTCCACCGCGAGCCGTACCCCCTGCCTGAACGGAAGCTGACTCACCGAGATGGCTCCGCGGCAGACCCGGACTGGACGCGACCCGGTACCGAGGACCCCGGAAGGTCGCACGAGCATGTCAATACGTTACCTACCGGACCCGACTCTGTCCCGCGATGTCTCGCAAAGCCTCACGAACCGCGTCAAATGCCTCATCTATGACACCCGGGTGGCTCTGCGAGATGGGGGTGCCGCCACCCTGCGCCACGTCCGGCTTCCCCCCGCCGTTCCCGCCGAGAGCCCGCGCCGCCGTCCCCACCAGGGAACCGGCCGACAGGCCGAAACCGCGGCCTGCCTCGTTGACCGCGATGACCACGACCGGCTTGTCCGCGGGCACGCCGATGACCGCCACCACCGCTGGCCGCCCGCGCGGCACCCGGCCGCGCACGTCGAGCGCGAGCTTGCGGATCTCGTCGGGCTCGGTGCCGTCCGGCACCCGGTGCGCGACCAGGGCCAGCCCGCTGATGTCTTCGGCGGCGGCCGCGATTCCTCCGGCCGACTCGAGCAGCCGGGCCGCCCGCATCCGCTGCAGCTCGCGCTCGGCGTCCCTGAGCCTGTTCACCACGGCCGAGATTCGCTCCGGCAGCTGCTCACGCGGCGTCTTGAACTGCTCGCTGAGCTGGCTGACCAGCGTGCTCTCCCGGGCCAGGAAGCGGAACGCGTCCATGCCCACCAGCGCCTCGATCCGGCGCACGCCCGAGCCGATGGACGCCTCGCCGAGGACCTTGATCAGGCCGAGCTGGCCGGACCTGGCCACGTGCGTGCCACCGCATAGCTCGCGCGAGTACTCGCCGACTTCGACCACCCGGACCTGGTCGCCGTACTTCTCCCCGAACAGCGCCAGTGCGCCCATCTGGCGCGCCTCCTCCTGGGAGGTGTAGAAGGCGTGCACGTCCAGGTCGTTGACCAGGACCTCGTTGACCTCGTCCTCGGTGTCCCGCAGCACCGAGACCGGCACCGCGGCCTGCGCGGTGAAGTCGAACCGCAGCCGGCCGGGCGAGTTCTCCGAGCCCGCCTGCGCCGCCGACTCGCCCAGCGCGCTGCGCAGCGCCCGGTGCACCAGGTGCGTCGCGGTGTGCGACCTGGACAGCGCCCGCCGGCGCTCGATGTCGACCTCGGCGAAAGCGGGCGCGCCCACCGCGATCTCGCCCGAGCTGACCTGGCCGCGGTGCACGATGAGGCCGGGCAGCGGGGTCTGCACGTCGCGGACCGCGAACGCGCCACCGGTCACCCGGATCGTGCCCGCGTCGGCGAGCTGGCCGCCGCCCTCGGCGTAGAACGGGGTGCGGTCAAGGACCAGGTCGACCTCGGTGCCCGCGCCCGCCGAGGGCACCGGCACGCCGTTGACGAGCAGGCCGAGGATGGTCGCCTCGCCGGATACCTGGTCGTAGCCGGTGAAGGTGACCGCGCCGGAGCGCTCGAGCATCTCCGCGAACGCGGTGATGTCGGCGTTGCCCGTCTTCTTCTCCGCCGCGTCCCGCTTGGCGCGTTCCCGCTGCTCGGACATGAGCCGGCGGAAGCCGTCCTCGTCGACGTTCAGGCCCTGCTCGGCCGCCATCTCCAGGGTCAGGTCGATCGGGAAGCCGTAGGTGTCGTGCAGCTGGAAGGCCTGGGCGCCGGACAGCGCATCCGAGCCGCGGCGCCGGTTCTCCTCGACCGAGGCGTCGAAGATCGCGGTGCCGGTGCGCAGGGTGCTGGCGAACGCGGTCTCCTCCGCGTCAATGACCGTGTGGATGTTGACCGTGACGCTCCTCAGCTCCGGGTACAGTTCGCCCATCGCCTCCAGCGCGACCGAGGTGAGCTCATGCATGAAGCGCTCGCCCGTCGCCGGGGTCGCGCCGGTGCCGCCGCGGTGGCCGCCGGCCAGCACGCGCAGGTTCCTGATACTGCGCCGGACGATGCGGCGCAGCACGTAGCCGCGGCCCTCGTTGCCCGGCAGGACGCCGTCCCCGATCAGCATCACCGCGCTGCGCACATGGTCCGCGATGACCCGCAGCGCAATGTCGGCGCGGTGGTCGCGGCCGTAGCTCTGCTCGGTGAGCTCGGCCGCCCGGTCGAGGATCTTCCAGGTAGTGTCGATCTCGTAGAGGTTGTCGACGCCCTGCAGGATGGACGCCATACGCTCGAGCCCCATGCCGGTGTCGACGTTCCTCGACGGCAGCAAGCCCTCGATGTCGAAGTCATCCTTGGCCCGGACCTTGCTCAGCTGGTCCTGCATGAAGACCAGGTTCCAGACCTCGAGGAAGCGGTCCTCGTCGGCAGCCGGGCCGCCGTCGCGGCCGTATTCGGGGCCCCGGTCGTAGTAGATCTCCGAGCACGGGCCGCCAGGCCCTGGCACGCCCATGTGCCAGTAGTTGTCGGCCAGGCCGCGGTGCTGGATCCGCTCGGCCGGCAGGCCGATCTCGTTCCGCCAGATCCCGTACGCCTCGTCGTCCCCGTGCAGGACGGTGGCCCAGAGCTTGCTCTCCGGGAAACCGAACCCGCCGTCCGCCTCGGAGTTGGTCAGCAGCTCCCAGGCGTACCTGATCGCGCCTTCCTTGAAGTAGTCGCCGAACGACCAGTTGCCCAGCATCTGGAAGAACGTGGCGTGCCTGGTGGTCTTGCCGACCTCTTCGATGTCCAGCGTCCGGACGCACTTCTGCACGTCCGCGGCGCGACGGTACGGCGGCGTCCGCTGGCCGAGCAGGTACGGCTTGAACGGCTGCATGCCCGCGATGACGAAGAGCACCGTCGGGTCGTCGGCAACCAGGGAGGCCGAAGGCACGATGGTGTGCCCTTGCTGCTCGAAGTATGCAAGGAAGCGGCGTGCGATCTCTGCCGACTCCATCAGTGGCCATCCTCAGGTTGCGCGTCGTGGTCGGTGGTCCGGTCTGTTGAGAGGGTAGAGCCTGCGGGCGCCGGATGCCGAGCCATATACAGCTCCATGCCCTCGCGAACGTCGCGGGTGAACCGGTAGCTTTCCCTGGCCAGCGCGACCGCCCCGCGGCGGGCTCGCCTGCTGGCCGTCCGGGTACCGGCTCGGGTGTCCGCGAGCTTCAGCGTCCCCCCGGGGTTAAGGCTGGCAGATACGCGCCGGCCGGCCGCGGCGACACGCCGGTAACCCCAGATGCCCGTGACCGCCCCGGCGGTGAGCCAGAAACCCCTGCGGATCACCGCGGCGCCACCCGTCCGGTCGGCTCGCCGCGCTCCATCACGCGGCCGGGCAGCGCGCGCCGTGACGTCCGGCGCAGGCTCACGGCGTGCCGCACGCCGTAGGCGAGCGCGCCCATCCGGCCGACCGGCCCGCCCGCGATGGCGCGGCCGAGCCCGGCCAGCGCCGTGACCTGGCCGGCGAGTTCGTTCATCCCGGCGCCGAGTTCGTCCATGCTGGCCGTGACGGATTCGGTCCGGTCGAGCTGGCTCCCGGCCCGGTCCACGGCCTGCTGGGCTCCGTCCACCGCCGCATGCGCCCGGGTGAGCAGCACGTCACCGCGCTCGCGCACGTCGGCGACCAGCTTGCTGCTCTCGGAGAGCAGTCGTCCCAGCCGGAACAGCACGAACACGCCAACGCAGACCAGCAGCGCCCAGAACACGGCGGCGATCAGCGCGGCGAGTTCGGCCGCGTTCATGCTCATGCCTGATCCCTCCGTGTCATCGCTGCTCCTTCCCCGTCTGGTTCCCGTCTGGTTTCCGGCTGGCCAGACTAGTTGCTCTGGCCGGCCTCGTTGCCCCGGCCGGCCCGGTCGAGGATGGCCCGGATGCGCTCGGCGCGTTCGGCGACGCGAGCTTCCAGGCCATGCCGCGACGGCTCGTAGTACCTGCGGTCCGCCACCGAGTCGGGAGCGTAACGCTGCGGCACGATGCCGCCGTCGAAGTCGTGCGGGTACAGGTAACCCTCGCCGTGGCCGACCTTGCCCGCCCCAGGATAGTGCGCGTCGCGCAGGTGCGCGGGCACCGCGCCTATTAGCCCGTTTCGCACGTCGGCGTCGGCCGCACCGATGGCCTTGATAACCGCGTTGGACTTGGGCGCCAGCGAGATATGGATCACCGCCTGGGCCAAGTTGATCCGTGCCTCGGGCAGCCCGATGAACTCGACCGCCTGAGCCGCGGCCACGGCGGTCTGCAGCGCGGTCGGGTCGGCCATCCCGACATCCTCGCTGGCGTGCACGATGAGCCGCCTGGCGATGAACCGCGGGTCCTCCCCCGCCGCGATCATCCGGGCCAGGTAGTGCAGCGCGGCGTCCACGTCGCTCCCCCGCATGGACTTGATGAACGCGCTGATCACGTCGTAGTGCTGGTCGCCGTCCCTGTCGTAGCGGACCGCGGCCCGGTCCACCGCGCGCTCCAGCGTGGGAGTGTCGATGCGGCCGCCTTCGGGCAGGCCGAGCGCGGCGGCCTCGAGGTAGGTGAGCGTACGCCGCGCGTCGCCGCCGGCCAGCCTGATGAGATGCTCGGCGGCCTCGTCGTCGAGCGTGACCGTCCCGCCCAGCCCGCGCGGGTCCGTCAGGGCGCGGTCGATGACCGCGCGTACGTCGTCGTCGGACAACGGCTGCAGGGTGAGCAGCAGCGACCTCGACAGCAGCGGCGAGACCACGGAGAAGAACGGGTTCTCCGTGGTCGCGCCGATGAACGACACCCAGCGGTTCTCCACCGCCGGCAGCAGGGCGTCCTGCTGGGTCTTGGAGAACCTGTGCACCTCGTCGATGAACAGCACAGTCTGCGCGCCGCTCATGCCCAGGGTCCGGCGGGCGGCGTCGACCGCGGCGCGCACGTCCTTGACCCCGGCGCTGACCGCGGAAAGCTCCACGAAACGCCGCCTGGTCACCTGGCTGACCACGTAGGCCAGCGTGGTCTTGCCGGTGCCCGGCGGTCCCCAGAGCAGCAGCGACATCGGCGCGTCGTTGTCGATCAGCTTGCGGAACGGCGCGCCGGCGCTGGTCAGGTGCCGCTGGCCGATCACCTCGTCCAGGGTGCGTGGCCGCATCCTGACGGCGAGCGGGGCGGCCGCGCTCGCCGCCGCCTCTTCCGCCTCGTCGAACAGGCTCTCGGACTGCCCGCCCACCTCCCCATCCCCCCTCGCGGCTCTGGCCATCCTCAGACCCTATCTCGACGCGCGGGGCCAGTTATCCACAGGAAGGGGCACCCGATCTAGGTTATCCACAGGTTCTTGGCGCGGGACGCCGTGATCATGGTGGCCCGGGACGATGAGCCCATGTCTGCCGAATCCTTCTCGCAGCACCTTGAGATCCAGGCTGCCGCCTTGGCGCGGCGTCAGGGTGCCGATGCAGGCGTCGATCCCGAGACCATGCGGACCAGGGTTCGCAGCGGTCGATGGCAACGGCTGCACCGGGGCGTGTACGCCACCTTCTCCGGGGACCCCGCCCGGGAGACCGTCCTGTGGGCCGCCCTGCTCCGGGCCGGACCGGATGCAGTCCTCAGCCACCAGACCGCGGCCGAGCGGCACGGCCTGATCGACGAACCCGCTTCGCTCATCACGATTACCGTCCCGGCATCAAGGCGGCCTGCGCGAGTGAAGATCCCTGGTGTCGTCATCCACCGTTCGGATGCGATTCTGCGGACCCGGCACCCGGCCATGCTCCCGCCGTGCACCAGGGTCGAGGACACCGTGCTCGACCTCGTTCAGGTCGCAGCGAGCTTCGGCGACGCGTACGCGTGGATCTGCCGGGCCGTCGGGCGCAGGCGCACCACCGCGGACCGGATAAGGACCGCCATGGACACGCGCAAGAAGATGCGCTGGCGCCGGGAGCTCGCGGTGGCACTCGGCGACATCGATGAGGGTGCCCTGTCGCTGCTCGAATACCGCTACGTGCACCGGGTGGAACGCCCGCACGGGCTTCCCGTCGCTGTTCGGCAGGCGAGGATACGGCAGCGCACCGGCAACAGGTACCTCGATAATCTCTACACGGAGTACGGGGTGGGCGCGGAAGTTGACGGGACGGCGGCTCATCCCGCTGACGAGCAGTGGCGTGACAATCGGCGCGACAACCCCAACTTGGTAGGCGGAATCGTCACGCTCCGGTTCGGGCTGCTCGACCTGGGCGATCGCCGGTGCGAGAGCGCGGCAGCCGTCGCCGCCGTGCTCCGTGCGCGCGGCTGGCCAGGCGCACCCCGCCCTTGCTCCCGCCCCGGCTGCTGCGCCGCTAAGGCGACTTCATGATCACGGGCAGTTTCCGGTGCTATTTGCCGCGAACTGCCCGCGATCATGAAACGGAGGGTCAGGGGGCGGGGGGTGGGAGGGTTGGGGCTGGGGGTGGGAGGGCTGGGGGGGCTGGGGTGGCTGGGGTGGCGTCGATGCCGGCTTCGCGGCGCTGGGCGGGGGTGATGGGGGTGGGGGCGCCGGTGAGCGGGTCCAGGCCGGAGGCCGCCTTGGGGAAGGCGATCACGTCGCGGATGCTGGCCGCCCCGGAGATCAGCATCACCACCCGGTCCCAGCCGAAGGCGATGCCGCCGTGCGGCGGCGGCCCGTACTTGAACGCGTCGAGCAGGAAGCCGAACTGGGAGCGGGCCTCCTCGGCGGACAGGCCGATCACGTCGAACACCGCCTGCTGCATCGCGGATTTGTGGATACGGATCGAGCCGCCGCCGATCTCGTAGCCGTTGCACACGATGTCGTACGCGTCGGCCAGCGCCCCGCCGGGCTCGGCGGTGAACTTGTCCGCCCATTCGGGCAGCGGCGCGGTGAACGGGTGGTGCACCGACGTCCAGCCGCCCTCGCCGTTCTCCTCGAACATGGGCGCGTCCACCACCCACAGGAACGACCAGGCCGACTCGTCGATCAGGCCGCACCGCTGACCGATCTCCAGCCGGGCCGCGCCGAGCAGCTCGCGGGCGGCCGAGGCCGGGCCCGCCGCGAAGAAGACGGCGTCGCCCGGGGCGGCGCCGGTCGCCGCGGCCAGGCCCGACCGCTCCGCCTCGGACAGGTTCTTCGCCACCGGGCCGGTGATCTCGCCGCCCGCGCCGATGAGCACGTAGGCGAGCCCGCGGGCGCCGCGGGATCGCGCCCACTCCTGCCAGCCGTCCAGCTCGCGCCGCGACTGGGCGGCGCCGCCCGCCATCACCACGGCGCCCACGTACTGCGCCTGGAACACCCGGAAGTCCGTCCCGGCGAAGTACTCGGTCAGGTCGGTGAGCTCGCAGCCGAAGCGCAGGTCGGGCTTGTCCGAGCCGTAGCGCGCCATCGCCTCGGCGTAGGTCATCCTGGGCAGCGGAGTGGGCACCTGGTAGCCGGCCAGCTCGGACCAGAGCCTGGTCACGATGTCCTCGGCCACGGCGATGACGTCGTCGCGGGCCACGAACGACATCTCGATGTCGATCTGGGTGAACTCGGGCTGCCGGTCCTTGCGGAAGTCCTCGTCCCTGAAGCACCGCGCCAGCTGGTAGTACCGCTCCAGGCCGCCGACCATGAGCAGCTGCTTAAACAGCTGGGGCGACTGCGGGAGCGCGTACCAGTTGCCTGGCCGCAACCGGACCGGGACCAGGAAGTCGCGCGCGCCCTCCGGGGTGGACCGGGTCAGGTAGGGCGTCTCGACGTTCACGAACCTGTGCTCGCGCATCACGTCGGAGAGCAGGTAAGCGGCCTGCGACCGGATCCGCAGCGAGCGCGCGGTGTCGTCGCGCCTGATGTCCAGGTACCGGTACTTGAGCCGGATGTCCTCGCTGACCTCGGCTGAGCCTTCCACGGGGAACGGCAGCGGGTCAGCCTCGCTGAGCACCTCGACCTCGTCCGCGACGACCTCGATCTCGCCGGTGGGCAGCTCGGGGTTCTCGTTGCCGCCCGGCCGGGCGCGCACCGTGCCGGTCACCAGCACGCAGAACTCGGCCCTGAGGTCATGAGCCACGGCCTCTTCGCCGCGCCACACCACCTGCACCACGCCGCTGGCGTCCCGGAGGTCGATGAAGACAACCCCGCCATGGTCCCGGCGCCGCGCCACCCAGCCTGCCAGCACCACGTGCTCACCGGCGTGCGCAGCGCGCAGCGTCCCCGCCTCATGGGTGCGGATCATCGAGCCCTGCCCTTCTCGTTCATTCCTGGGGATCTTCGCTTACAGGCCCCGGCGGGGTCCAGACTCCGGCGTCAGGCCCGTCAGGAACGGATTGGCCCGGCGTTCGGCGCCGATGGTGGTCTGCGGCCCGTGCCCGGACAGCACGACGGTCTCGTCCGGCAGGGTCAGGCAGACCCTGGCCAGGCTGCGCAGGATCGTCGGGTAATCCCCGCCGGGCAGGTCGGTCCGCCCGATCGACCCGGCGAACAGCAAGTCACCAGAGAACAATATGCCGCCAGCCCAGCGCTCATCACCGGCCGCCGCCGCGCCCGCCGTTTCCGCGGGGTCGATTTTGCTTTTACCTTGTGCGCTATCCGGCGGGCCCAATGGCAGCCGGAATGTCACCGATCCCCCGGTGTGCCCGGGCGCGTGGTTCACCGCGATCTCGAGCCCGACGAGGCTCAAAGTCGTCCCGTCGGCCAGTTCTTTTACGTCGTCGGGTTCGGTGAATTCCAGGCCGCCGAACAGTTGCTGGCTTACCCCTAGCGGGAAACCCTTTGCCGGGTCGCTGAGCAATGCGCGGTCGTCCGGGTGGATGTAGGCGGGGATGCCCTTGGCGCCGCACACCGGGGCGACGGACCAGACGTGGTCGATGTGACCGTGCGTGAGCAGGACCGCGGCCGGCCTGAGCCGGTGCTCGGCGAGGACCTCATCGATGCCGGGCTGGGCATCCTGACCCGGGTCGATGATCAAGCACTCTTCGCCAGGCGCGGGCGCGACTATATAACAGTTGGCCGCGAACGCGCCGGCCGGGAACCCTGCGACGAGCACATCCGTCCTTTCTCACGGTACGGTGTCTCAGGCTACCGAGGGGACCCGCATGGCCGCGAACCGGTAACGAAGGGTGCCCGCCCAGGCATCTGGCAGGTACGATTCGCGGACGATCGCGAATATTGCGGGGATTCCGGGGGGCGAGCCCGGAGCATGCCTGCGTGTCGCGATCAGAGGCATGCACCGGGTTCGCCGGCCTGCCTCCCGTGAATACCAGCGGTAGCCGACAGTGCGAAAGGCCAAGGAGGACGCGACCGGTGGCGGGTAAGAACGAGCGCCAGCGCAGGCAAGCCAGGGAAAAGCATCGCCGCCAGCAGGAGCAGCGGCTTGTCCGGCAGCGGCAGGTGCGCAGGCGCTGGGCGATCGGGACCCTCGCGGTGCTGGTCGCGGCGGGCGTCGGCACCCTGCTGCTGATCTTCCTCCCCGGCGGCACCGCCAAGAAGGCATCGGCCTCGGCGAGTAAGTCACCGAGCGCCTCCCCCACCGCTACCGCCACGGCCGTGGCCGAGCCTGCGCATCACTGCAGCTACACGTCGGCCACCCCGGTGGCGAAGAAGGTCAGCGTCCCGCCGGCCACGCCTGATTACACGGACAGCTACCAGGCGACGATCAACACCAACCAGGGAAAGATCACGTTCAACCTGCTCAACAACAAGGCCACCTGCACCGTCAGCTCGTTCGTCCACCTGGCCGAGGCGGGCTACTTCAACAACACCCAGTGCCACCGGCTGCTGACCAGCGGCATCTACGTGCTCCAGTGCGGCGATCCGTACGCGACCGCCACGGCCAAGCTGGACTGCAGCACGACCAGCAAGATCGGCTCCGGCACGCCGGGTTACGATTTCGCCAGCGAGAACCTCACGGGTGCCAAATACCCCGCGGGAACGGTGGCGATGGCTAACGAAGGCAGCGCGAGCACAAACGGCAGCCAGTTCTTCATCGTGTACAAGGACAGCACATCCGGGCTAACGGCTTCATTTACGCCGTTCGCCACGGTGTCCTCCGGGCTCGGTATCGTCCAGAATGTGGCTAAGGGTGGATACTCGTGTCAGTATGCACAAGCTGGCGGCGGCGTTCCCAAGAAGAAGGTCATCATTGACAGTGTGACGATCAAGAAAACCTGACACGAGCACGAAAACGCAGGAGGTTCGCCGTGACCACCGCCTACCATCCGTGGGGCCGGGTAGACGCCGACGGGACGGTCTATGTCCGTACCGCCGACGGCGAGCGGGTGATCGGCTCATGGCAGGCGGGAAGCCCGGAGGAGGCAATCGCCTTCTACGCGCGGAAGTACGAGTCGCTCGAGACCGAGGTGGTCCTGCTCGAGCAGCGGATCGCGGCTACCGACATGGCTCCCGCCCAGGCCTCGGCCAGCGTCCAGCGGCTGCTCCAGCACATCACGGACGCCAACGCGCTGGGAGACCTCGACGGGCTCCGGGCCCGCCTGGAACGGCTGACCGAGGACGTCGGCCACCGCCGCGAGGAGGCCAAGGCAGCCCGGGAGCAGGCACGGGTGGCGGCGAGGGAGGTCAAGGAGCGGATCGTCGCCGAGGCCGAGCAGATCGCCGCTGAGGCGACCCACTGGAAGAGCAGCGGTGAGCGGATGCGCGAGCTGCTGGATGAGTGGAAGGCGGCGCCGCACGCCGAGCGGGCCGCCGAAGCGGTGCTGTGGAAGCGGCTGTCCGCGGCCCGCAACGCGTTCACCAAGCGGCGCAAGGCCTACTTCGCCAACCTCGAGTCCGAACGCGAGGACGTCAGGGCGCGCAAGGAGAAGCTGTGCGTCGATGCCGAGGAGCTGTCAGGGTCCACCGAGTGGGGTTCGACCGCCAGCGCGTTCCGTGACCTGATGCAGCAGTGGAAGGCGGCCGGGCGGGCGGACCGGGATTCCGAGGCCGAGCTGTGGAAGCGGTTCCGGGCGGCCCAGGACAAGTTCTTCACCGCCCGTACCGAGGTGTTCTCGGCCAAGGACGCCGCGCTGCGCGAGCACGCCGAGGCCAAGGAGCAGCTGCTCAGCCAGGCCCAGGCGCTGCTGCCGGTGACCGACATGCGCGCGGCCAGGTCCGCGCTGCGCGGCATCCAGGAGAAGTGGGAGCAGATCGGGGCGGTGCCCAGGGAGTCCCGCGAGCACCTGGAAGCCGGGCTGCGGCGGGTCGAGGACGCGCTGCGAAAGGCGGAGGAGACCCAGTGGCGCCGGTCCAACCCGGAGGCGCTGGCACGGGCCGAGGGCACGGTGGCCCAGCTGCGCTCGACCATCGCCCAGCTCGAGCAGCAGCTCGACCGGGCGCGCGAACGCGGCGACGCCAGGGCCGAGCGCACCGCCGAGGAAGCGCTCACCGCCCGCCGGGCCTGGCTCGCCGAAGCCGAGCACACCCTCGCGGAGTTCTCTCAGTAGTCCCGGGGGGACCATTAGTCCCCGGGGGACACGCCTTGCTGTTAGCTCGTCATCCGGTAGACATCGTAGACGCCGTCGATGGCGCGGACGGCGCGCAGCACGTGGCCGAGGTGCTTGGGGTCGCCCATCTCGAACGTGAACCGGCTGAACGCGACCCGGTCCCGGCTGGTGGTCACCGTCGCGGACAGGATGTTCACGTGCTGGTCGGACAGCACCCTGGTCACGTCGGAGAGCAACCGGGTCCGGTCCAGCGCCTCTACCTGGATGGCGACCAGGAAGACCGAGCCTTCGGTCGGCGCCCAGTGCACGTCGACCATCCGTTCCCGCTGGGTCTCGGTCAGGTGGGCCAGGTTCACGCAGTCGAACCGGTGTACGGACACGCCGTGGCCGTGGGTGACGAAGCCGATGATCTCATCGCCGGGCACCGGGGTGCAGCACCGGGACAGCCTCACCCAGACGTCCGGCGCGCCGGTGACCTCGACGCCCGAGTCCCCGGCCGTCCTGGGCTGCGGCGCCTTGGTCGGCAGCGTGGCCTCGGCCAGGTCCTCCTGCGCGCCATCGACACCGCCGACCGACTTGACCAGTTTCTCGACCACGGACTGGGCGCTGACCCGGCCCTCGCCGACGGCCGCGTACAGCGCGGAGACGTCGAGGTAGTGCAGATCACGAGCCAGGGTGAGCAGGCTGTCGGCGGCGGCGATCCTGGCCAGCGGCAGGCCCTGCTTGCGCATTGCCTTGGCGATCTGGTCCTTGCCCGCGTCGACCGCCGCTTCCCTGCGCTCCTTGGAAAACCACTGCCTGATCTTGTTCCTGGCCCGCGGGCTCTGCACGAACTTGAGCCAGTCCCGGCTCGGGCCGGCGTCGGGCGTCTTGGAGGTGAAGATCTCCACCGTGTCGCCGTTGTCCAGGGCGGACTCGAGCGCGACCAGGCGGCCGTTGACCCGGGCGCCGACGGTACGGTGCCCGACCTCGGTGTGGATGGCGTAGGCGAAGTCCACCGGGGTCGCGCCCTGCGGCAGTGCTACCACTTCGCCGCGCGGGGTGAACACGTAGACCTCGCCGGCGGCCAGGTCGAAGCGGAGCGACTCCAGGAACTCGGCCGGATCCTCGGTCTCACGCTGCCAGTCGACAAGCTGGCGCAGCCAGGTCATCTCCTGGGAGTCGTCCTTGGCGTCCTTGGCGTCCTTGGCCCGGCCGAAGAGCGTCTCTTCCTTGTACTTCCAGTGCGCCGCGACGCCGTACTCCGCCCGTCGGTGCATGTCCCAGGTGCGGATCTGCAGTTCCACCGACTTGCCGCCGGGGCCGATGACCGTGGTGTGCAGCGACTGGTACATGTTGAACTTCGGCATCGCGATGTAGTCCTTGAACCGTCCGGGGACGGGATTCCACCGCGCGTGGATGATGCCGAGCGCCGCGTAGCAGTCCTTGACCGAATCGACCAGGACGCGGATGCCCACCAGGTCGTAGATGTCGTCGAAGCCGACGTCCCTGGCGATCATCTTCTGGTAGATCGAGTAGTAGTGCTTGGGACGGCCGGTGACCTTCTGGTTGATCTTGGCCTCGCGCAGGTCGGCGCTGACGTCCTGGATCACTTCCTGCAGGAACGCCTCGCGGCGCGGCGCCCGGTTGGACACCAGGCGGACGATCTCATCGAACCGCTTGGGGTACAGGGTCGCGAAGGCGAGATCCTCGAGCTCCCACTTCACCGTGTTCATGCCGAGCCGGTGGGCGAGCGGGGCGAAGATCTCCAGAGTCTCCCTGGACTTGCGCTCCTGCTTCTCCCTGGCCAGGTAGCGCAGCGTCCGCATGTTGTGCAGCCGGTCGGCGAGCTTGATCACCAGGACCCGGATGTCGCGGGACATCGCGACCACCATCTTGCGGACGGTCTCCGCTTCGGCGGACTCGCCGTACTTCACCTTGTCCAGCTTGGTGACGCCGTCGACCAGCGTCGCGATGTCCTCGCCGAACTCGCTGCGCAGCTCGGTCAGCGTGTAGGGGGTGTCCTCCACCGTGTCGTGCAGCAGCGCGGCGCAGATCGTCTCGGTGTTCATGCCGAGCTCGGCCAGGATCGTCGCCACCGAGAGCGGGTGGGTGATGTACGGGTCGCCGCTGCGCCGCTTCTGGTCCCGGTGCCAGTGGGCGGCCGACTCGTAGGCGCGCTCGATGAGCCGCACATCAGCCTTCGGGTGCGTCCCGCGCACCGTCTTGATCAGCGGCTCGAGGACCGGGTTGATGTTCGCGCCCCGCTGGGCGCCGAGCCTGGCGAGCCGCCGCCGGACACCGACGGCGGGCACCGCCGCGTCGGCGGCCTGGCTCTGCGCGGCCGTCACCCGGGCCCGCTGGGCACGGGTCGTCCCGACCTCCGTGCTCCGGGCCGGCTGCGGTGCGGCCGGGGTGTCGCTGAGCACGCGCGGCTCCGGCACGTCCGCCCCTACCGCCGCCTCGGCCTGTTCCGCGTCCTGGGACGAAGGGTTCGTACCCTGCCGCGTGTCCGCCCGGGCAGCGTCAGCAGCTCTCGTGCCGGTCGTTACCACCTCACCGGCCACTCGCGCTCCTCACATCTGCCAAGTCATCAGTGTACTTGGACGACTTAAACGCCAGATCAGGTACGCGCGATTCCCTAGGCCGTGAGCAGCGCGGTGACCGGGAGGTCGGTCAGCCTGGCCCGGCCGTTCAGGAAGGAGAGCTCGAGCAGCACGGCCAGCCCGGCCACCTGCGCGCCAGCCCGCTGCACCAGGTTGACGGTGGCGCGGGCGGTGCCGCCGGTGGCCAGCACGTCGTCGATGACGAGCACGCGCTCGGCCGGGGCGAAGGCATCGGTCAGCACCTCGATGGTCGCGGTGCCGTACTCCAGGTCGTAGTCCTGCGCGAACGTGGCCCCTGGCAGCTTGCCCTTCTTGCGGATCGGCACGAAGCCCGCACCGAGGCGGCAGGCGACCGGGGCGGCGAGGATGAAACCGCGCGCCTCGATGCCGGCCACCTTGTCCACCGGCCCGTAGGTATCGGCAAGCGCGTCGATCACCGCGGCGAACGCCGTGGCGTCGGCGAGCAACGGGGTGATGTCCTTGAAGACCACGCCGGCCTGCGGGTAGTCAGGGACGTCGCGGACCAGCGTCGTGATGAGCCGGGTCAGCTCATCACCGGCCCCGGCCGACGAGGTCATCGGCTAGCGCCGCTTCTTCTTGCCCGCCGGACGGTGCCGGGACGTGTTGCCGCCGCTGCGGCGGGGCTGCTGCCGCGGGCCGGGCCGGGCGGTCCCCGGCGCGCCGCGGCTGGCCTGCGCGCCCGGGGGGCGCGACGCGGTGGTGGTCAGTTCGTCCGTGGTCGGATCCGGCCCTTCGTCGGCGAAGCCGACGTCGTCATGTTCTTCCTCGGCCAGCTGGGCGGACGACAGTTCGGCGACCGTGCCGCCGGACCGGGAGCGGCCCGCCACCTCCGCCTTCGTCGCGGCCCGCTTGCCCGCCCGGCCACCGGAGGCGCGCACCGCCACCCGCTTGGCCAGCGCCTGGTACTGCGGCTGGCGCTCCTTCAGGTCGGCCAGCACCGGGGTGGCGATGAAGATCGAGGAGTAGGTACCGGACAGCATGCCGACGAACAGGACGAGCGCGAGTTCCTCGAGCTCGTTGTTGGCGCCGAGCAGGGCGACCGACACGATCAGGATCCCGGCGACCGGCAGCAGCGCGATCAGGGAGGTGTTGATCGATCTGACCAGTGTCTGGTTCAGCGCCAGGTTGGCCGCCTGGCTGTAGGTGGTGCGGGCCCCGCCGAGCAGCCCGGCCGTGTTCTCCCGCACCTTGTCGAAAACCACCACGGTGTCGTACAGCGAGTAACCGAGGATGGTCAGCAGCCCGATGACGGTGGCCGGGCTGACCTGGAAACCGGCCAGCGCGTAGATGCCGGTGGCGATCACCAGGTCGTGCAGCAGCGCGACGAACGCCGCGATGGCCATTCTCAGCTCGAAGGCGATCGACAGGTAAATCACGATCACGATCAGGAACGCGATCAGCGCCTCCAGCGCCTTGCCCGAGATCTGGCTGCCCCAGCTCGGGCCGACGGTGGTGACCGTGATGGCCTCGGAGTTCACGCCGAGCTTGCTGGACAGCGTCTTCTCCAGCGCGACGGTCTGGGCCCCTGTCAGCGACTTCGTTCTGGACCTGCCAGCCGTTCTTCTGGCCGTGGGTCTGCTGCACGATCGCGCCGCTGACGCCGCCGGACTCGACCGCGCTCTGCACCTGGCTGACCGAGGTCGACGACGAGGGGAAGGTAAAGACCGCCCCGCCCTTGAAGTCGACGCTAAAGGACAGGCCGCGGACCAGCACCGCGACGATGCTGATGAGCAGGATCAACCCGGAGATGGCGTACCACAGGCGCTGCCGGCCGACGAAGTCGAAGGACACCTCGCCGCGGTAGAGCCGGCCACCGATCTGGCCGAGGGCCGACATCATGAACCCCCTGTGTTTCGGGACGCCGTGCTGCGTGTCGCGGAATCAGGCCTGCGCCTGCCCTGGTTGCGACGGACCGAGGAACGCCACGGCGTCTTGGCGCCGAGCCGGGCCGGGTCGAGGCCGGACATCGGGTGGCCGTTGCCGAAGAATCTCGTCCCGGCCAGCAGGGTCACCATCGGCTTGGTGAACAGGAACACCACCACGATGTCGATCAGGGTGGTCAGGCCGAGGGTGTAGGCGAAGCCCTTGACCTCGCCGATGGCGAAGTAGTACAGCAGCAGGGCGGCCAGGAACGACACCGTGTCGGACACCAGGATCGTGCGCCTGGCGCGCTTCCACCCGGACTCGACGGCCGGGCGCAGCTGCTTGCCCTCACGCACCTCGTCGCGCAATCGCTCGAAGTAGACCACGAACGAGTCGGCGGTGATGCCGATCGCCACGATAAGGCCGGCGATGCCGGCCAGTTCGAGGGTGAAGTTCTGGTACAGCGAGAGCAGGACCACCGCCAGGTAGGTGATGGTCCCGGCGACGAGCAGGCTGCTCACCGAGACGAGGCCGAGGCCGCGGTAATAGAGGAAGGAGTACACCACCACGAGGAGCAGCCCGATCGCGGCCGCGATGAGGCCCGCGTCCAGCTGGTCCCGGCCCACCTGAGCCGAGACCGAGGTGACGTACAGCGTCTTCAGGTCCAGCGGCACCGAGCCGAACTTCAGCTCGTTCTGCAGCTGCGTGGCCTGGGCCTGGGTGAAGCTGCCGGTGATCTGGGCGTTACCCCCGGGAATGGCCCCCTGGATCTCCGGTGACGACACCACGTTGCCGTCCAGGGCGATCGCCACCTGGTCCAGGACGGCCGAGTTCTGGTCGCCGGACTGCCCGGCCGAGTAGTACGTGTTGTACAGGTGCGAGGTGAGCGTGCTGAAGGCCGCGGCGCCCTGGCCGTTCAGCGTCAGGTTGACCTGCCACTGGTTGGAGGTCGTGGACAGGCCCGCGCTCGCCGCGGTGATCTGGGTGCCCTTCACCTTGGCCACGTCGAGCGCGAACTTGCCCCACTGCCCGCTCCCGGGAGTGCCGCAGGCCACCACCTGCACGTCAGGGTTGTTATAGGGCGTGGTGTTCACGTAGCCCACCTGGGCCTTCCACGCCTGCGTGTCACCCGGCTTGCAGGTCAGCTTGTTGAACTCCTTGAGCACGTTCTTGTTGACCAGGCTCGGGTTGCCGAACGTGGTGCTGCTCGCGGACGAACTCGGGCTGGCGCTGGGACTGGCACTGGGGCTCGCCGGGGAGCTGGCGCTCGCGGACGCGCTGGCCGAGGAGCTTGCGCTGGGCGAGGAGCTTGCGCCGGCCGCGGGGACGATCTTCGCCGAGGTCTTCGCGGTGCTGGTGGAACTGGCGGACGGAGTCGCCTTGGCCGAGGAGGTCCCGGACGCCGACGGCGTGGCGCTGGCGGAAGGGCTCGCGCTCGCCGCCGGAACGGGGGTGGCACTGGTCGCGCTGTAGGGCTCGTACAGCAGCACCTGGCGGAACATGAGCAGCGCGGTGGAGCTCACCAGCTCGATCGTCTGCTGCGAGCCCTTGCCGGGGACCGTTACGACGAGCAGGTCCGGGCCCTGAGACTTGACCTGCGCGCCGGAGTTACCGGTGCCGTTGACCCGCGACTCGATGACGCCGACCGCGGCGTTCATCTCGTCGGGCGACGGCGCCTTCCCAGTCAGGGTCTGCGCCTGCAGGGTCACCTGGGTCCCGCTGGACAGGTCAAGGCCGAGTCCCACCTTGAACCTGTGCTCCCACTGGGACGGCGCGAACAGCTTCGGGCCGAGCACCCCTAGCAGCATGGCCACTATGAGTGCCAGCAGAAGCACGAGCGCCCGTCCCGGATGCGGGACGGTTCTAGATGGGGCTGCCACTTCTCCGCCTGTCTTAGATCCGCCGTTTCCCGTAAACCCTCATGTCAGCCGGCGGCTCAGTGCACGTTGTCCTTGTCGGACTTGGCCAGATCGTCGTGAGAGTCCGCGAGAGCGTCCTCAGCTGACTTAACGCCATCGGAGTCCTCGGCGGTTCCATCCGCTTCCTCGTCCTCGGCGTCCTCGTGGTAGCCGACGGTCTCGTCGTCCTCGTAGGTCTCGGTCTCCTCGCCGGGCTCGATGACCTCCATGATGGCGCGCTTGAGGTAGCGCACCTCGATGCCGGGGGCGACCTCGAGCACGACGTCGTCGCCGTCCACGTCAACCACGGTGGCGTACATGCCGGCCGTGGTGCGGACCCGGGCGCCGGGGGCGACGGTCCTCTGCTGCTGCTGGACCTGCTGCTGGCGACGCCGCTGCGGCCTGATCATCAGGAAGTAGAAGCCGACGAAGACGAGCACGATAAGGATCGGGAACGTCAGCGCGCTTCCTGACGATTTGGTGGCCGCCTCAGCGGCTGCATAAATCACCATCAGCGGGGTATCCTTCCATCTGGTTCTGCGTGGCGTGGCGGGGCCAACGGCCAACTGCCGAAGTTTAGCCGCGCTTTGACCGTGCACCAACAGGCTACGAGTTTTTGGCAGTGATCGTGACCTCGGTGCGATCTTGGCCTGCCGGCCTAACTCAGTCAAACGCCGCTCAGTCAAACCCCCACTGCTCAGTCAAACAGGGTGGGCAGTTCGGCGAGTGACGGCGGGGGCTCAAGTCCCAGATGAGCCCAGCCGGCCGCGGTGGCAACCCGGCCGCGCGGGGTCCGCGCCAGCAGCCCGCAGCGGACCAGGAAGGGCTCCGCGACCACCTCGACGGTCTCCGCCTCCTCCCCTAGCGCCACCGCCAGCGTGGAAAGGCCCACCGGGCCGCCGCCGAACCGGCGCACGACCGCGTCGAGCACCCCCCGGTCGAGCCGGTCCAGGCCGTGCTCGTCCACCTCGTAGATCTCGAGCGCGGTCCTGGCGATCTCCACGGTGACCACTCCGTCGGCGCGTACCTCGGCGTAGTCACGGACCCGGCGCAGCAGCCGGTTGGCGATCCGCGGCGTCCCGCGCGAGCGGGTGGACAGCTCGGCCGCGCCCTCGTCGGTGAGCGTCACCCCGAGCAGCCCGGCCGACCGCCGGATGATGACCTCGAGCTCGTCCGGCTGGTAGAAGTCCAGGTGCGCGGTGAAGCCGAACCTGTCGCGCAGCGGGGCAGGCAGCAGCCCGGCCCGGGTGGTCGCCCCGACCAGCGTGAACGGCGCGATGTCGAGCGGGATCGCGGTCGCGCCGGGGCCCTTGCCGATCACCACGTCGACGCGGAAGTCCTCCATCGCCAGGTAGAGCATCTCCTCGGCGGGCCGGGCCAGGCGGTGGATCTCGTCGATGAAGATCACCTCGCCCTCGCTGAGCGTGGACAGCACCGCGGCGAGGTCACCGGACCGCTCGATAGCCGGGCCGCTGGTGATGCGCATCGGCGCGCCGAGCTCGGCGGCCACGATCATCGCGATCGTGGTCTTGCCCAGACCGGGCGGCCCGGCCAGCAGGACGTGGTCCGGCGGCCGGCCGCGCCGCAGGGCGCTCTGCAGGATCAGCGACAACTGCTCGCGCACCCGCGCCTGGCCGGTGAACTCGGAGAGCCGCCTGGGCCGCAGCGCGCTCTCGATGACGCGCTCGTCCGCGTCGGCCAGCGGCGAAACCAGCTCGTCACCGCCATGCGCGCGCCGCGCCAGCTCGGCTTCCTCTGCCTTGCGGAGGGTCTCGTCCCCGGTCATCGCGCTATTGCCTGCTCAGCTTGCGCAGGGCGGCCCGCAGCACGGTGGCCACGTCCACCGCGTCGCCGCCGGAGGCGCCGATCGCGCCCTCATCCTCGAGCGCCGCGATGGCCTGGTCGGCATCCCTGGCCGGCCAGCCCAGGTTGACCAGGCCGGACTGCACCTGGTCGCGCCAGGACGGGACCCGCGACGCCACCTTGCCCGGCAGCCCCGCGCCGTCGTCGCCTGGCGGCCCGAGCCGGTCCTTCATCTCGAGCACGATCCGCTGCGCACCCTTCTTGCCGATCCCGGGCACCATGGTCAGCGCGTTCAGGTCCTCGGTCGAGACGGCGCGGCGCAGCGCGTCGGGCGCGTGCACGGCCAGCATGGCCAGCGCCAGCCTGGGCCCCACGCCGCTGGCCGTCTGCAGCAGCTCGAAGACGTTCCGCTCGTCGTCGGAGGTGAAACCGTACAGGGTGAGCGAGTCCTCCCTGACCACCAGCGAGGTGGCGACCTGCGCGGACTCCCCCGGTCTGAGCGTGGCCAGCGTGCCGGGGGTGCACTGCACGCGCATCCCCACCCCGCCGACCTCGATAACGGCACCGTCCGGCGCGACGCCGGCCACCGTGCCGCGCAGATGCGCGATCATGACGCGCTCCCTTCCCGGCCAGTCAGGGCGGTCGGGCGCAGTCCCGCGCCGCCGCCGCGCCAGATATGACAGATGGCCAGCGCCAGCGCGTCGGCGGCGTCCGCCGGGCGCGGCGGATCGCCGAGCCGCAACAGCCGGGTCACCATGGTCGTGACCTGGGCCTTGTCCGCCCGCCCGCTGCCAGTCACGGCCGCCTTGACCTCGCTTGGGGTATGCAGGGCCACCGGCAGCCCGCGGCGCGCGGCGCAGACGATCGCGATCGCGCCGGCCTGCGCGGTGCCCATCACCGTGCGCACGTTCTGCTGGCTGAACACCCGCTCCACGGCCACCGCGTCGGGCTGGGCCGCGTCCAGCCAGGCCTCGATCTCGGTCTCGATCGCGAGCAGCCGGGCGGCGATGTCCTCGTCGGCCGACGTCCTGATGACACCGACCCGGACCATGGTCAGCGCGCGGCCCGGCGCACCCTCGACCACGCCGACGCCGCACCTGGTCAGCCCGGGATCGACCCCCAGCACCCGGATCGGGTGCCGCGCGTATGACAAGCCCACCCGGTGCTCCACCCTTTAACTGGCCGTCTGGGTCCGCGAACATCTGTTCGCCTCGAACCTACCGGCCCGCGGGCAGTGCGGGGCGCAATGCCGGCGGCGTGTCCGTCAAAAGGCGTCGAGCATGTAGGGCGTGGCGGCGAAGGCGGCGTCCAGCGCCGCGTCGTCGCCGACCGTCCCGCCCGTGGCCAGGCCCGCCTGGCGCAGCGTGACGAGAGGGTTCCCGGCGTACAGCGCGGCCAGCCCGCGCGCGCCCAGCGTGACGGCCGGCCCGGCGGGGGTGTCCGGGCCCAGCTGGTCGAACCTGCCCGCGCCCCCGGCCACGCTCAGCTGCCAGCGGCCGGAGTTGGCGGGGCGGGCGTCGTCGGCGATGCGCAGCGGGACACTGAGCGAGATCGCGGCGGGGAACCCGCGGGCGGCGATGGCGGCGGGCGCGTCGACCACCCGCAGCATCCAGCGGGAACGATGCCGCATATCCGCGTCGCGCTCCTGGGCGAGCCACCAGAACGCGCTGGCGGGGCCGGTCATGGCGTAAACCTCGTCCGCGATCGAGGCGTGCGAGCCGAGTAGCGTCCAGAGCGCCCGGACGGTCTGGCCGGACACCGCCTCGGCTCGCTCGACGAACAGGTGATCGTTCCCGTTGTGCCACCGGTAAGCGAGGACGCCGTCCTCGGCGAGGTACGCGTACAGCCCCGGATCGGCCAGCCAGTCCGCCGCGGAGTCCGGGTCCCAGGTAATCGGGCCGCAGTCGCGGGCAGCCTCGTGCACCCGGCCGAGCACCGCGATCACCGCCTCCGCGTCGCCCGGCCCGGCCCGGCGCAGGTCCGCGGCCGGGGCCGTTTCGTCCTCCGGCGGCCGGACGTCGGGCGGGACCAGGCGGGCCAGCGACCTGGCCGGGATGACCGCGGTGTCCCTGGCCCCGGCCAGTTCCCAGCCCAGCGACCGGTACAGCGGCATTGTCGCGGGGAACAGCGCCGAGAGCGGGTAGCCCCGCACCGCGATCTCGTCGAGCAGGGCGGTCATCAGCAGGCGGCCGATGCCCCGTCCCCGGTACTCCGGCGCCACCTTGACGCTGGATACCCCGGCCATCGGCACCGGCCGGCCGCGCCACCACTGCCGCATGTCCTGAAACGCGGCCCCGGCGGCCGGGCGCCCGCCGACGAAGGCGCCCAGGTACCGCCCGCCGGCGATGAGCCTGGACAGCGACCGCACCCGCCGGTCGCGGTCGGCGGCGGACCCGGGACCGAAGGCCCGTTCGGACAGGTCGAGCTGGGCATCGGGATCGTCGCCGGGCCGCAGCGGCCGGATCTCCAGGTCGGCGGGAACGGCAGCCATGAGGTCAGAAGCCGTCCAGCATGAACGGAGTCGCGGCGAACGCGCCGTCGAGGGCCGCGTCGGCGTCCGGGCCGCCGCTGTCGGCCAGGCCAGCCCGGCGCAGGGTCGCGACCGGCGTCCCGGCGTACAGCGCGGCGAGGCCGCGGGCGCCCAGCGCCAGCGGCGCCTGGCCACAGGGCGAGGAGCCGGCGAGGGAGGGGGAAGGGGCATCCGTTCGGTATCTGGAAAGGCGGCCTTCACCGGCCCGGACCGTCAGGTCCCACCGGCCCGAGTTGGACGGCCGCAGGTCATCGGTGATCAGCAGCGGTACGGCGAGGTCGGTCGCGGGGAAGCCGCGGGCGGCGATGGCGGCGGGCGCGTCGAGCAGGCGGAGCATCCAGCTCTCCCGCTCGGCGATGTTCGCGTCCTGCTCGCGCAGCATCCACCAGAGCGGATCGGACGGGCCGACCTGCGCGCGCACCGTCTCGGCCACCGTGGCGTTGGACGCGGCCACCGCCCACAGCGCCCGGGTGGTCGCGGCCGAGGAGGCCACCATGCGCTCGACGAAGATCGCGTCGTTGCCGTGCTGCCAGCGGTAGCCGAGGAAACCGTCCGGGGCCAGGTAGGCGTACCTGTCCTTGCCTGCGTACCGGCCAGGACGGGTGAGCCAGCGGCGCGTGGTCGCCTCGTCCCAGGTGACCGGGCCGCTATCGCGGGCATCGGCGTGGGCGCGGCCGACTACTTCGAGCACCTCGGCGGCGTCGTCCGGGCCCGGGCGCCTGATCCCGGCCGCGGCGCCGGCTTCCGGACGGGCCATCATCGACAGCGCCCGGCTGGGCAGCACCGCCTCGTGCCGGTGCCCGGCGATCTCCCAGCCGAGTGACCGGTAGATCGTCATCGTGGCCGGGTAAAGGGCCGACAGCGGATAGCCCCGTTCGGCCATCAGGTCGGTGAGCGCGGTCATCAGGGCACGGCCGACGCCCTGGCCGCGGTACTCCGGCGCGACCTTGACGCCGGCGACCCCGGCCATCGGGACCGCCCGGCCGTGCCACCACTGCCTCATGTCGTGGTACAGCGCGGTGCCGACCAGCCGGCCCTCGTCGAAGGCGCCCAGGCACCGGCCCGCGGCCACGACCGGCTCGATGCTCGGCTGGACCATCGCCTCGTCGGCGGGCCCGAAGGCGCGGACGGTCAGGTCGAAGTACTCGTCCCAGCTGAAGTCCGGGGCGAGCGGGCGGACGATCACGTCTGCGGTCAGCCCAGTTTCTCCATGATGTCGTCGGACACCGAGTAGTTGGCGTACACGTCCTGTACGTCGTCGGAGTCCTCGAGCGCTTCGATCAGCCGGAAAACCCTCTTGGCCTGCTCCTCGTCCAGGTCGACCTCGGAGGTCGGCAGGAACGCCGTGTCCGCGGAGTCGTAGTCGATCCCGGCGTCCTGCAGCGCCGTGCGCGCCGTCACCAGGTCCGTCGGCTCGGACACCACCTCGAAGGACTCGCCGAGGTCGTTGACCTCCTCGGCGCCCGCCTCGAGCACCGCGGTCAGCACGTCGTCCTCGGTGACGCCGTTCTTCTCCACCACGATCACGCCCTTGCGGTGGAACAGGTACGACACCGAACCTGGGTCGGCCATCGAGCCGCCGTTGCGGCTGAACGCGGTGCGCACGTCCGAGGCAGCCCGGTTCCTGTTATCGGTCAGGCACTGCACGAGCACCGCGACGCCGCCGGGGGCGTAGCCCTCGTAGGTGATGTTCTCGTACTGCGCGCCGCCGGCCTCGGCGCCGCTGCCGCGGCGGACGGCCCGGTCGATGTTGTCGTTCGGGACGGAGCTCTTCTTGGCCTTGGTGATCGCGTCGTACAGCGTCGGGTTGCCCGCCGGGTCTCCGCCGCCGGTACGCGCGGCGACCTCGACGTTCTTGATCAGCTTGGCGAACAGCTTGCCGCGCTTGGCGTCGACCACCGCCTTCTTGTGCTTGGTGGTGGCCCACTTGGAGTGGCCGCTCATGTGTTGTCCTTCACAATGTCTACAAATAGCTGATGAATGCGCCGGTCCGGGGTCAGCTCGGGGTGGAAGGCCGTGGCAAGCAGTTGCCCTTGCCGGACGGCGACGATCCTACCGGTGCCCTGGTCGGTTCCCAGAATGGCGACGCCCGGGCCGGTCTGCTCCACCCAGGGCGCCCTGATGAAGACGGCGCGGAACACCTCGCCGGCCAGGGTGATGTCGCGCTCGAAGGAGTTGACCTGGCGGCCGAACGCGTTCCGGCGGACGGTCATGTCGATGCCGCCGTAGGTCTGCTGGCCTTCAACGCCGTCGGCCAGCCGGTCGGCCAGCATGATCATCCCGGCGCAGGAACCGAACGCGGGCAGCCCTTCGCCGAGCAGCTTGCGCAACGGCTCGAGGACGTCGAAGGCGACGGAGAGCCGCCACAGCGTCGTCGACTCGCCGCCGGGTATCACCAGGCCGTCCACGCGGTCGAGTTCCTCCGGGCGGCGGACCGGTGCCGGCCGCGCGCCGGCGGCCTCGAGCGCACGCAGGTGCTCGGGCACGTCGCCCTGCAGGGCGAGCACGCCGATGACCGGTCCCGCGGGCTTCATCGATCCTCCGTCGGTGGCGCAGCGCACCCCAGGGCGGCGCGACCCGTGGGGCTGCGCGCCGGGGTCACCAGCCGCGGGAGGCGTAGTGCTGGTCGGCGGGGTCCAGGTTGATGCCGACCATGGCCTCGCCGAGGCCGCGGGAGACCTTAGCCACCACGTCCGGGTCGTCGTGGAAGGTGGTGGCCTTCACGATCGCGGCGGCGCGCTTGGCGGGGTCGCCGGCCTTGAAGATGCCCGAGCCCACGAACACGCCCTCGGCGCCGAGGCCCATCATCAGCGCGGCGTCGGCGGGGGTCGCGATGCCGCCCGCGGTGAACAGCACGACCGGCAGCCTGCCGAGCCTGGCCACCTCGGCGACCAGCTCGTACGACGCGCCGAGCTCCTTGGCCGCGGTGAACAGCTCCTCGGCGGGCAGCCCGGACAGGCGGGCGATCTCCGACCGGATCGAGCGCATGTGCCTGGTCGCCTCGACGACGTTGCCGGTGCCCGCCTCGCCCTTCGATCTGATCATCGCGGCGCCCTCGGCGATCCGGCGCAGCGCCTCGCCCAGGTTGGTGGCGCCGCACACGAACGGAACGGTGAACTTCCACTTGTCCACATGGTGCGCCTCGTCGGCCGGGGTGAGCACCTCGGACTCGTCGATGTAGTCGACTCCGATGGCCTGCAGCACCCGGGCCTCGGCGAAGTGGCCGATCCGGCACTTGGCCATGACGGGAACGGACACCGCGGCGATGATGCCGTCGATCATGTCGGGGTCGCTCATCCTGGCCACGCCGCCCTGGACGCGGATGTCGGCAGGCACGCGCTCGAGCGCCATCACGGCGACCGCGCCGGCGTCCTCGGCGATCTTGGCCTGGTCGGGGGTGACCACGTCCATGATCACGCCGCCCTTGAGCATCTCGGCCATGCCGCGTTTCACCCGCGCGGTGCCGATGGCGGGCTGGTCGCTGTTGTCGGTGGACACTCGGAACCTCACTTGATCACTAGTCACTGCTTACCCATCATCGTATGGCCAGGCGGCTAGAGGCCGAGCGGGGCGCCGCTCGCCTCGGCAACCAGGGAGTCGTCCATCTCGAAGAATTCGGGGGCCTTGGCCCGGCCGGATAGGCGCAGCACCCGGGCGAGCGGGCGCTTCCTGGCATCCCGGGTCGCCGCGACCACGTCGTTGTAGAACTTGCGGGCCAGGAAGACCTGATGCGCGGCCGCCTCGACCTCGCCGAGGAACTCGTCGGCGCCTTCCTTGCCGCTCAGCGAGGCCCGGAAATCCGGCTGGCTGAACGCGGCGCGCAGCGCCCGGGTCAGGTCGCTCTCGGCCAGGTCGCGCGGGCGGTCGCCGCCGCGAGTGCCATGCACCGCGGCGGCCAGCAGCAGGCTGGTGGCCGGGTCGAGCAGCCCGGAGGTGGCCAGCTCCAGGGCCACCGAGCTGCGCCGGACCAGGGTCGCGTCCAGGGCGGCACGGGCCATGTCCACCCGGGCGTGCAGCCGGTCGATCCGGCCGGCCCGCCAGGACACGTACACGCCAATGAACAGCGCGGCCGCGATCACGATGACGAGGTCGGTGATCAACCGAACTCACCGCCCGACGCGGTGACGGCGACCTCGGTGCTGCCGAGGACGACGGTCTCGTACACGCTGGACACGGAGCGGGCGACGACCGACCAGTCGTAATCGGCCACCGCGGTCAGCGCCGCGGCGGACAACAGGGCGCGGCGGGCCGTATCGTCCAGCAGCCGCCCGGCCGCGCGGGCCAGGTCGCCGGCATCGCCGGTAACGAACAACTCACCCGCCTCACCCCCGCGCAGGACCTGCCGGAAGGCCTCGATGTCGCTGGCCACGATGGGCACCCCGGCCGCCATCGCCTCGGCGGTCACGATGCCGAACGACTCGCCCCCGGTGTTCGGCGAGCAGAACACATCGACCGAATGCAGCACCCGGACCTTGTCCTCCTCGCTGACCTGCCCGAGCAGGATCACCCTGTCGCGCAGGCCGGCGGGCACACGGTGCAGCACCTCCTCGGGGTCCGCGGCCGGGCCGGCGATCAGCAGGCGCAGCCCCGGCCGCTGCGGGCCGAGGACCTCGAACGCCTTGAGCAGCACCTGCAGGCCCTTGCGCGGCTCATCGAGCCGGCCGAGGAAGCCGATCGCGCCACCGGGTCCCGGCCAGCCGGGCAGCGGATCGGCCTTACGGTAACGGCGGGTAGCCACCCCGTTCGGGATGACCACGGCGTCACCGCCGATGTGCTCGACCAGCGTGGTCCTGGCCGCCTCGGACACCGCGATCCGGCCGTTGATCTTCTCAAGCCCGGTGCGCACCACCGGGTAGGTGACCAGCAGCACGCGGGAGCGCGGGATCGCGGTGTGGAACGTCGCGACGATCGGGCCGGCGGCGACCCAGCAGGCCAGCAGGGACAGGCTCGGGATCTCGGGCTCGTGCACGTGCAGCACGTCGAACCCGCCCTCCTTGATCCAGCGCCGCACCCGGCTCACCGACAGGAAGCCGAACGACAGCCGCGCCACCGACCCGTTGTAGGGGACAGGAACCGCCCGCCCGGCTCCGGTCACGTAGGGCGGCAGCGGCGTGTCGTCGTCGGCCGGGGAGATCACCGACACCTCGTGGCCCTCGTCGATCAGCGCCTCGGCCAGGTCCCTGATGTGCTGCTGCACGCCGCCCGGCACGTCCCACGAATACGGGCAGGTGATCCCGATCTTCACGGTGTTTCCCCGGGGGGAGCGATCCCCCCCGGACCCCCCCTGCTCCTGGGGGGATCCATCCCCCCAGACCCCCCTTGGAGGGGGCTAGCCGCCCCCTCGGGGAGCCGGGCGGGGTCGAGGTCGGCGGTGAAGACTTTCTGCAGCATGTGCCAGTCCTGCGGGTGCTCCGCGATCGCCTCGGTGAACCGGTCGGCCATCGCCTGGCTCATGACCGCGATCTTCTCGGCGCGGGTGCCGGTCTCCGGCACCGGGACCTCCTCGTAGATGCATGCGCCCCAGTCGTCCCCGTCGAACCACGTCGCGGTCGGCATCAGCGCCGCGCCGGTGTGCACCGCGAGTGCGGCCACCGCGGAGATCCGCGCCTTCTCCCCGAACATCTCGACCTCGATCCCGCTCTCCTTCAGGTCGCGGTCGCTGACCAGGCAGACCAGGCCACCGCGGCGCAGCCGCTGGGCCAGGGTGCCGAACGGGCTGCCGCCGCCGGTCAGCGGGAGGACCTCGAAGCCCAGGCTCTCCCGGAACCGCACGAAGCTCTCGTAGACCGACTCGGGCCGCAGCCGTTCGGCGACGGTGGTGAACGTGCCCGCCCCGCGGGCGATGACCCAGGCGCCGGCCTGCTCGAAGTTGCCCATATGCGGCAGCGCGATGATCGCGCCCCGGCCGGCCTTCAGGCAGGAGAACAGCGCCTCCTCCCCCGGCCCCTGGAAGCGCATCCCGGTCACCAGCCGCTCGGTGGGGGTCACCGACAGCCGGAACACCTCGAGCCAGTACCTGGCGTATGACTGGAGCGCGGCCCGGGACAGCGTGCGCAACTCCTTGCCGTCCACCTCCGCCGTGCCCTGCTTCCAGCTCAGCACGCGGCGCAGGTTGGCCTCGAGCACCTGGACCTTCGGTCCTTGCCGGCGCCACGCGATGTCAGCCACCTCGGCGAAGACCCGCCGCGCCCACGACTGCGGGACGCGGCAGATCACCTTCCAGCCCAGCTGGTACGCAACCCCCGTCAGCCGCTCGCTAAGCCGACGACTCAGTACGGCCACCGCTAACCTTTCTCAGTCTTGCTGATCCCCGGCAGGCCCGCCCTCGTCTCCGGGAGCCTTTGCTGACTTATATACCGCGTGCACCCGCTGCCAGAAAGTGAAGGCGCTGCCGGCCGCGAGCGCCCAGAGCCCCACGTTGAGAATGTACGGCACGCCGAGGCCGGAGACGCCGACGGCTATCAGCGAGATCAGCATCCGTTCGGGCCGCTCGATCAGGCCCACGTCGCAGCGCAGGCCCAGCCCCTCGGCGCGGGACTTGGCGTAGGACACCAGGCTCCCGGTTACCAGGCAGAACAGCGACACGGCGCCGAGCAGCGGGTTATGCCCGCCGGTGTAGAACCAGATGACCAGGCCGCCGAAGATGCCGGCGTCGGCGATCCGGTCCATGGTCGAGTCGAGGAACGCGCCCCAGGTGCCGCTGGTGCCCTTCAGCCGGGCTAGCACGCCGTCCAGCATGTCGAGGAACACGAATATCGTGCAGGTGAAGGCGCCGGGGAACAGCTCACCCCGGGGGAACAGGGCGAGCGCCCCGCCGGCCACGCCGACCGTGCCGATGACGGTGATGGCGTTCGGCGTTATAGGAGTGCGCGCGAGGACCTTGCCTGCGGGAGTGAACAGGCGCGTCATGGCGGGCCGCAGCACGTTCAGCATGGCCGTCCGATCCTACCGCCGGGCTGAGCTTGACTTTTCCCGGCGCTAGCGTGGGCTTCACTTTCCGGCAACCGGGGAGATTCTTTCCGTGGGGGTTGTGGACACGGTGCTCGCGGGTTAAGGCTGGTCGTGCAGTGTTGGCCCGGGGACGACCCCCGGACCTCCGGACTGGGGGGACCCATCCCCCCAGACCCCCCTTGGATCGCAAGGAGGCGAACCTCAGTGGCAGGAACAAGCAGTGGGGCGGGAGGAGCTGCCGGCAGGGCACCGGCGGCCGATCAGGTACGGAACGTGGTGCTGGTCGGCCATTCCGGGACCGGGAAGTCGAGCCTGGTCGAGGCGCTACTCGCCGCGACCGGCACGATCCAGCGCCCGGGCAGCATAGAAGAGGGCACCACGGTCAGCGACTTCGACGAGACCGAGGTCAGGCAGCAGCGTTCGGTCAACCTGACCCTCGCGCCGATCATCCACAACGGCATCAAGGTCAACCTGCTCGACACGCCCGGTTACGCCGACTTCACGGGGGACCTCAGGGCCGGGCTCCGCGCCGCCGACTCGGCGCTCTTCGCTGTCTCCGCCACCGACGGGATCGACGGCGTGACCAGGATGCTGTGGGAGGAGTGCGCCGCGGTCGGCATGCCGCGCGCGGTCGTGATCACCAAGATCGACCACCAGCGGGCCGAGTTCCAGGCGACGCTGGACGCGTGCCGTGAGGCGTTCGGCGACGCCGTGGCACCGCTGTACCTGCCGGTCGGCGAGCCCGTCACCGGGCTGATCGGGCTGCTGTCCCAGAAGCTGTACAGCTACTCGGGCGGCGAGCGCACCGAGGGCCAGGCCGCCGCCGACGACGAGGACCGCATGACCGAGCTGCGCGGCGAGCTGATCGAGGGCATCATCACCGAGAGCGAGGACGAGAGCCTCATGGACAGGTACCTGTCCGGCGAGGAGATCGACCCCAAGGTGCTGATCGAGGACCTGGAGAAGGCGGTCGCGCGCGGCAGCTTCTACCCGGTGCTGGTCGCCTCCGCGCCGCAGAAGATCGGCATGCTCGAGCTGCTCGAGGTGATGACCGAGGCCTTCCCGTCCCCCGCCGAGCACCCGCTGCCGTCGGTCACCACGCCGGACGGCAGGCCCGTCTCCGGCCTGTCCTCGGACCCCAAGGGCCCGCTGCTGGCCGAGGTGGTCAAGACCACGTCCGACTCCTACGTCGGCCGGATCAGCCTGGTCCGGGTGTTCTCCGGCACGCTGCGCCCCGACGCCTCCGTGCACGTATCCGGGCACGGCCGCACCGCCAGCGGGCACGAGGACCACGACGACGACGAGCGCATCGGCGCGCTGACCTCACCGCTGGGCAAGCAGCAGCGCGCGGTCACCAGCTGCGGGGCCGGCGACATCTGCGCCGTGGCCAAGCTCAGCACGGCCGAGACCGGCGACACCCTGTCGGACAAGGACAACCCGCTGCTGATGGAGTCGTGGTCGATGCCCGAGCCGCTGCTGCCGGTGGCCATCGTGGCCAAGTCCAAGGCCGACGAGGACAAGCTGTCGCAGGGGCTGAACCGGCTGATCGCCGAGGACCCGACGTTGCGCCTGGAGAATAACGCCGAGACCAGGCAGCTGGTGCTGTGGTGCATGGGCGAGGCGCACGCCGACGTGCTGCTCGACCGGCTCGCGCACCGCTACGGCGTGGCGGTGGAGACCACCGACCTGCGGGTCCCGCTGCGTGAGACGATCGCGGGCAAGGCGCAGGGGCTCGGCCGTAACGTCAAGCAGACCGGCGGCCACGGCGAGTACGGCATCTGCCACATCGAGATCGAGCCGCTGGAGGACTCGGCCGGCTTCGAGTTCGTCGACAAGATCGTCGGCGGCGTGGTCCCGCGCCAGTTCATCCCCTCGGTGGAAAAGGGCGTCCGCTGGCAGATGGATCAGGGTGTCACGGCCGGCTATCCGATGACCGGCGTCCGGGTCATCCTGTATGACGGCAAGGCGCACTCGGTCGACTCCTCCGACATGGCCTTCCAGAAGGCAGGCAGGCTGGCGCTACGGGACGCCGTGGACAAGGCGCACCCGATGCTGCTCGAGCCGGTCGACGTGGTGAGCGTGCTGGTGCCGGACGAATACGTGGGCGCGGTCATGTCGGACCTGTCCGGGCGCCGCGGCCGCGTGCTCGGCACCGAGCCGGTCGGCGTGGGCCGGACCCTGGTCAAGGCGGAGATCCCGGAACTCGAGATCACCAGGTACGCCATTGACCTGCGTTCGGTGTCCCACGGGACCGGGTCGTTCACGCGCTCCTACCTGCGCCACGAGCCGCTCCCGTCGCACCTGGCGAGCAAGGTGGCGGCCGACTCCAAGCCCGGCTAGGGCGGGAGCGGGCTAGGTCAGGTGGCGGGCCAGGCGTCGGCGAGCAGCTTACGGGTGTCGGCCAGGAGCTGGGGCAGCACCCGGGTGTGCCCGGTGACCGGCATGAAGTTGGTGTCGCCGCCCCACCGGGGCACCACGTGCTGGTGCAGGTGGGCGGCGATGCCGGCGCCGGCCACCGAGCCCAGGTTGATGCCGATGTTAAAGCCCTGGGCGCCGGAGGCCTGGCGCAGCGCGCCGACCGCGCGCTTGGTGAATTCGGAGAACTCGGCCGTCTCGGCTTGTGTCAGGTCGGCGTAGTCGGCCACGTGCCGGTACGGGCAGATCAGCACGTGGCCCGCGTTGTACGGGTACAAGTTGAGCACCGCGAACACTAGGTCGCCCCGGGCGACGATCAGGCCCTCTTCGTCGCTGAGCTTCGGCGCGCGGTCGAACGGGCAGCCCTCGCCCCCGCCCGGGCCTGAGGGCTTGTTCTCGCCCTTGATGTAGGCCAGGCGGTGGGGCGTCCACAGCCGCCCGAAGGCGTCGGGGATTGCAGCGAAGGCTTCACCTGGGTCGGGCACGGCCTACACCTGGACGCGGTCGCGCACCGCGGTGACGATCTCCGCGATGGCGTCCGCCACCGGGATGCCGTTCTTCTGCGACCCGTCCCGGTACCGGAACGACACCGCTCCGGCGGCCACGTCGTCGTCCCCGGCGATCAGCATGAACGGCACCTTCTGCCGCTGCGCAGTCCTGATCTTCTTCTGCATCCGGTCGTCGCTCGCGTCCACCTCGACGCGGATGCTCTGCTCACGCAGGCCGGCTGCGATCTTCTCCAGGTAGGGCACGTGGGCGTCGGCGATCGGGATGCCGATCGCCTGGACCGGGGCGAGCCAGGGCGGGAAGGCGCCCGCGTAGTGCTCGACCAGGATGCCGAAGAACCGCTCGATCGAGCCGAACAGCGCCCGGTGGATCATGTAGGGCCGCTGCCGCGAGCCGTCGGCTGACTGGTACTCGATGTCGAACCGTCCCGGCTCCTGCAGGTCGACCTGCAGGGTGGACAGCTGCCAGCGGCGGCCGATCGCGTCCCTGACGTGCACGTCGATCTTGGGCGCGTAGAAGGCGCCCTCGCCGTCGGCGATCACGTACGACAGCCCGGACGCGTCCAGCGCGTGCTTGAGCGCCGCCTCGGCGACTGCCCACTCTTCCAGGTCGCCGACGTACTTGTCCGGCCGGGTGGACAGCTCCGCCTCGAATTCGGTGAGGCCGAAGTCGCGCAGCAGCCCGACGACGAAGGCCAGCAGCGAGGCCAGCTCGTCCTGCAGCTGCTCCGGGGTGCAGAAGATGTGCGAGTCGTCCTGGGTGAAGCCGCGGGCCCGGGTCAGGCCGTGCACCACGCCGGACTTCTCATACCGGTACACCGTGCCGAACTCGAACAGCCGCAGCGGCAGCTCACGGTAGGACCGCCCGCGCGCCGCGTAGATCAGGATGTGCATCGGGCAGTTCATCGGCTTCGGGTAGTAGGTAGCCCCGTCCAGTTCCATGGGCGGGAACATGCCGTCCTTGTACCACTCCAGGTGCCCGGAGGTGATGAACAGGTCTTCCTTGGTCAGGTGCGGGGTGTTGACGAATTCGTAGGCCGCCTCCTCGTGGCGGCGGCGGGAGTAGTCCTCCATCACCCGGCGGATGATGCCGCCCTTGGGGTGGAACACCGGCAGGCCGCTGCCGAGCTCGGTCGGGAAGGAGAACAGGTCGAGCTCCGCGCCCAGCTTGCGGTGGTCCCGCTTCTCGGCTTCGGCGAGCATCTTGACGTACTCGTCCTGGGAGTCCCTGGTCTCCCAGGCGGTGCCGTAGATGCGCTGCAGTTGCGGGTTCTTCTCGCTCCCGCGCCAGTAGGCGCCGCCGGTGCGCATCAGCTTGAACGCCGGGATGGCCCGGGTGGCCGGCAGGTGCGGGCCGCGGCAAAGGTCCTTCCAGCGCACCTCGCCGGTGCCCGGGTCCAGGTTGTCGTAGATGGTCAGCTCGCCGCCGTCGCCGGAACCGACCTCGACCGACTCGCCCGATTCGAACTCCGCCGAGCCGGTCGCGTGCCCCTTGAGCGCGATCAGCTCGAGCTTGTGCGGCTCGGCGGCGAGCTCTTCCCTGGCCTGCTCGTCGGTCACGACCCGGCGGGAGAACAGCTGGCCCTGCTTGACGATCTGGCGCATCCTGGCCTCGATCGCCTTCAGGTCGTCCGGGGTGAACGGCTTGCCGACGTCGAAGTCGTAGTAGAAGCCGTTCTCCACCGGAGGCCCGATACCCAGCTTGGCCTGCGGGAACAGCTGCTGGACGGCCTGCGCCATGACGTGCGCGGCGGAGTGCCGCAGGATGTAGCGACCGTCGTCGCTGGCGATGTCCACCGGCTCCACGACGTCGCCGTCGGCGACCTGGTGGGCCAGGTCGCGCAGCTCCCCGTTGACCCTGGCGGCGATGACGCCGGGCCCGGGTCCGAGGACCGCTCCCGCCGTCGTGCCCGCCTCGACCGCATGCTCGCTTCCGGCGAGGGTGATGCGAGGCTGCTGGCTGGACACGGCGGACTCCTTCAAAAGGGGTTGAACAGAGCTGGTTACCCGATGCTACCGGCGGCGCGGACGGCCCGGGTTCTCTGGGGTTCTCGGGGATTCCGGGCTCTTAGGGGACTCCGGGCTCTTAGGGGACTCCGGGCTCTTAGGGGACTCCGGGGCCAGGCCGGCCCGGCGCAGCGCGTCGGCCAGCGCGCCGTCAGCGGGCTTCGGGTCGGCGTTCCTGCTCCGGGCGGGACCGCCAGGACCGGAACCGGGGCGGGCACCACGACCCGTTCGCGGCGATGAGCCGAACGGACGGCGGTCATCGTCGTCCAGCCGCAGGGTAAGCGAGATCCGGTGCCGGGGAATGTCGACGATGAGCACCTTCACCCGCACCACGTCGCCGGGCTTGACCACCGAGCGGGGGTCGGAGACGAAGGTGCGCGACATGGCCGACACGTGCACCAGGCCGTCCTGGTGCACGCCGATGTCGACGAACGCGCCGAACGCGGCCACGTTGGTCACCACGCCCTCCAGGACCATGCCGGGCTCGAGGTCCCCGATCCTCTCCACGCCCTCGGCGAACGTCGCGGTGGCGAACGCCGGGCGCGGGTCACGGCCGGGCTTCTCCAGCTCGCGCAGGATGTCGGTGACCGTGGGCAGGCCGAACCGGTCGTCGGTGAACTGATCCGGCTTCAGCGAGCGGAGCGCGGCGGTGCTTCCGATCAGGGCGTCCGCCGTGCCGCCCGCCGCGGCCAGGATACGGCGGACCACCGGGTAGGCCTCGGGGTGCACGCCGGAGGCGTCGAGCGGGTCGTCGCCGCCGCGGATGCGCAGGAACCCGGCGCACTGCTCGAAGGCCTTCGGGCCGAGCCGCGGCACGCCCATGAGCTGCCGGCGGGTCCGGAACGGGCCCTCGGAGTCACGCCGGGCCACGATCGCGGTGGCCAGCCCGGCGGTTATCCCGGAGACCCGGGCCAGCAGCGGCTGCGAGGCGGTGTTGAGGTCCACGCCGACCGCGTTCACGCAGTCCTCGACCACCGCGTCCAGCGAGTGCGACAGCTTGCCCTCGGCCACGTCGTGCTGGTACTGCCCCACGCCGATGGACTTGGGGTCGATCTTGACCAGTTCGGCCAGCGGATCCTGCAGCCGCCGGGCGATGGATACCGCACCGCGCAGCGTGACGTCCATGCCGGGCAGTTCCTCCGAGGCGTACACCGAGGCGGAGTAGACCGACGCGCCGGCCTCGGAGACCACCACCTTGGTCAGCTTGAGCTCCGGGTGGCGCTTGATCACGTCGGCGGCCAGCCGGTCGGTCTCCCGGGAGGCGGTGCCGTTGCCGATGGCGACGAGCTCGGCGTGGTGCTGCCGGGCCAGCTTCGCCACCGTATCGATGGCCTCGTCCCAGCGGCGGTGCGGCTCGTGCGGGTAGATGGTGGCGATGCCGAGCACCTTGCCGGTGGCGTCGGTGACCGCGACCTTGACGCCGGTGCGGAAGCCCGGGTCAAGGCCGATCGTGGTCCGCGCCCCGGCCGGGGCGGCCAGCAGCAGGTCGCGCAGGTTGGCGGCGAACACCCGGACGGCCTCGTCCTCGGCCGCCTGCCACAGCCGGACCCTGATGTCGACGCTCAGGTGCATCAGGATGCGGGTGCGCCAGGCCCAGTGCACCGTGGCGGCCAGCCACTGATCGGCGGGACGGTTTTCGTCGCGGATGCCGAACTTCTCGGCGATGCGTGCCTCGTTCTCGGCGTCCTGCGCCCCGGGGTCCAGGGTGAGGTCGAGGATCTCCTCCTTCTCGCCGCGGAACAGGGCCAGGACGCGGTGCGAGGGCAGCCGCGCGAACGGCTCGCTGAACTCGAAGTAGTCGGCGAACTTCGCGCCCTTGTCTTGGAGGCCCTCGCGGACCCTGGAGGTCAGCGAGCCGCGGGCGGCCATCGACTCGCGCAGCTCGCCGAGCAGGTCCGCGTCCTCGGCGAACCGCTCGACCAGGATGGCGCGGGCGCCGTCAAGTGCGGCGACCACGTCGGGCACGCCCTGGCCCGGGTCGGTGAAGTTCGCGGCGGCGTGCTGGGGGTCGTTCGACGGGTCGGCCAGCAGCAGGTCGGCCAGCGGCTCCAGGCCGGCCTCGCGGGCGATCTGCGCCTTGGTGCGCCGCTTCGGCTTGTAGGGCAGGTAGAGGTCTTCCAGCCGGGCCTTGGAGTCGGCGGCGCGGATCTGGGCTTCGACCTCGCCGGTCAGCTTGCCCTGCGCGGTGATCTCCTTGAGGATCGCGTCCCGGCGCTCGTCGAGTTCGCGCAGATAGCGCAGCCGCTCCTCGAGCGTGCGCAGCTGCGCGTCGTCGAGCGTGCCGGTGGCCTCCTTGCGGTACCTGGCGATGAACGGGACGGTCGCGCCGCCGTCGAGCAGTTCGACCGCGGCGCTGACCTGGCGGACGGCCACGCCCAGCTCGTCGGCGATCCGCTGGTCCACCGACCGGGCCGGCTTGTCCGGAGTCTGAGTCTGCGTCACGAGAGCATTCTGCCAGCGGCCGGGCGCAGTTGCCCGCCTGCGCTCTCCCGCGCCGCCCGGTGCCTAAAAAAGCCCTTAAAAGCCCTGCGCACTCCTTCCGATTCATGGGGTGATGTGTTAGGTCTTGTTGCGTTGCGTCGCTGTAAGGGGGGATTAGTCCGAAACCGGAGGACAACGTAATGGATAGCACCCGGGCCTGGCGGGTTTTGTCGAAGAAGGCACGGTTGCTGACGGCGGGGACGGTGGTGGCGCTGCTCGCCGTGCCGGCTACCGCAGCCGCCAGCCAGGCCTCGGTGAGTGCCCCGCTGACCCCGGGGGCTAGCGCGTCGTGCCCGTGGGTGACGTCGCACGCGCCCGTCTCCCAGCGCGTCGCCCAGCTGATGAGCCAGATGGGCCTGGCCGACGAGATCAGCATGGTGGAGGGCCACGGCACCACGAACCCGTACGTGTTCTACACGCCCGCGATCCCCGCGCTGTGCATCCCGGCGGTCGGCGAGGAGGACGGGCCCGCCGGGGTGGCCGACGGGCTGACCGGAGTCACCCAGCTGCCCGCCGGAGTGGCGCTAGCGGCCACGTGGGACCCGTCCCTGGCCGAGCGGTACGGCCAGGTGATCGGCGCCGAGGAGTACGGCAAGGGCGCCAGCGTCAACCTCGGGCCGACCGTGAACATCGACCGCGACCCGCGGTGGGGCCGGTCGTTCGAGGCGCTGAGCGAGGACCCGTTCCTGAACGTCTCGCTCGACGTTCCCGAGATCCGGGGCGTGCAGGGCCAGGACGTCCTGTCCCAGGTGAAGCACCTCGCGGTCTACAACCAGGAGACGTACAGGAACACGCCGGCCAACAACGTCATCATCAGCGCGCGGACCGAGCACGAGATCTACCTGCCGTCGTTCTACGCGGCGGTCACGTCGGGCGACGCCTCGGTCATGTGCTCCTACGCCGTGATCAACGGCGATTTCGCCTGCAACAACGCCGACCTCGAGACCTCCGTGCTGCGCGACCATTGGGGGTTCGGCGGCTTCGTGACCTCGGACTACGCGGCGCTGCACTCGACCCAGGGGGCGCTCGAGGGCACCGACCAGGAACAGCCGTTCAACACCTACTACGGGACGCCGTTGCAGACCGCCGTGCAGAACGGGACGATCCCGAAGAGCGTGCTGAACACGATGGTGCAGCGGGTCCTGACCGAGATGTTCCGGTTCGGCCTGTTCAGCCAGCCGCGTACCGGGACGCCTTCGGCCACCGTGACCACCCCGGGGCACGTCGCGCTGGTGACCCAGGTCGCCGAGTCCGGCACGACGCTGCTGAAGAACGCGGGTTCGGTGCTGCCGCTGTCGTCCGGCGGCTCCATCGCCGTCGTCGGCCCGGCGGCCGACGCCTCGGCTACCTACGCGGGCGGGGGCAGCGCCTACGTGCTCCCCTCGGGCACGGTGAGCCCGCTGGCCGGCATCAAGGCCGCGGCCGGCTCCGGCACGGGCGTGGCGTACCAGCCGGGCCTGCCCGCCGACACCTCGCTGCCGGCGATCCCGTCGGCCGACCTGTCCCCGGCCTACGCCCCCACGCCGTTCGGCGGCAGCTACACGGGCACCCTCACCGCGCCGGAGACGGGCACGTACGTGCTGGCCCTCACCAACCCGTGCGGGTGTTACACCTCGACATACCTCTCCCTGGACGGCAAGCAGATCATCGACGACCCGTCCACGCCCCCGGTGCACACCTACTCGGTCGCGGTGCCGCTGACCGCCGGGAAGACGTACACGCTCTCGATAAGCGGCGACTCGTCGCAGCTGCTGTGGGGCACTCCGTCGGCGCTGGCGCCGGGCATCGCCGCCGCGGTCTCCGCCGCCAAGTCGGCGTCGGTCGCCGTGGTCGTGGTGTCCGACGACACCGAGTCCGAGGCCACCGACCGGCTGTCGCTGAGCCTGCCGTCCGCCCAGGATGAGCTGATCTCCGCGGTCGCGGCGGCGAACCCGCACACGGTCGTGGTCGTCAACGCGGGCGCGCCGGTCGCGATGCCGTGGCTGCCGGCGGTGGCGGGCGTGCTGGACACCTGGTACCCGGGCCAGACCAGCGGGACCGCGCTGGCCAGCGTGCTGTTCGGCCAGACTGATCCCGGCGGTCACCTCCCGGTGACCTTCCCGGCCTCGCTGAGCCAGGTGCCGGCCTCGACCACGGCCCAGTTCCCCGGGAACGGCTCGACCGTGCAGTACTCGGAGGGGGTGGACGTCGGGTACCGCTGGTACGACGCCAAGGGCATCGCGCCGCTGTACCCGTTCGGGTTCGGCCTTTCCTACACGCGGTTCGCGTTCAGCCATCTGTCGGTGAGCCGCCAGGTGACGGACGGGACCCAGGACGTTCGGGTGTCCGCGATGGTCACCAACACCGGCCACCGGGCGGGCTCCGAGGTCGCCCAGCTCTACCTGGGCGACCCGGCGGGCACCGGAGAGCCGCCGCGCCAGCTGGCCGGCTTCCAGCGGGTCAGCCTGGCGCCCGGCGCCTCGGCGCGGGTCTCGTTCGTGCTCACCCCGCAGGAGGAGTCCTGGTGGGATGACGCCGCCAGCGGCTGGACCCAGACCACGGGGCAGTACCAGGTCTTCGTAGGAGACTCCTCGGCCCTGGCGGACCTGCCGCTGCGGGGCTCGTTCAGCATGCCGGCCACGCCCGGAGCCCGCCAGGTGACGGTCAGCGCGACCTCGGCCATGCAGGCCGGAAAGGCCGCCGCGGTGCGGGTGACGCTGACGGCGGCGGGTACCGCCACGCTGCACGGTGTCCGCCTGGCGCTGCAGCTCCCCCAGGGCTGGCGGGCGGTGCCGGCCGGGCCTGCGGTGTTCGGCTCGGTGGCGCCGGGCCAGGCCGCGGCCGTCACCTTCCAGGTGACGCCGCCGGGATACGCGCCGGACGCCACCGCCGTGGTGCACGCCACCGCCACGACAGGAGGCTGGCTGCGCGAGGCGGGGGCGAACGTCACGGTCTCCGGCTGAGCCGCCGCAGGTGTAAGCGCTGGATGGTCACGCCGCTCCGATCACCCCTGCCGGGCTAGGCGGCGGAGTCCGTCGTGGGTCATGATGGCAATGATGGACGGTCCATCGAAGTGCTGTTCCTACTCGTAGGGTAGCCATGCCAGTCGCTCAGTCACCGCGTCCGCGGCGTCATCACGCCCGATGACTCCGGACGCGAGAAGGCCGGGGTTCTCGCCGCCTGAGCGCCAGCGGGCCGGCATGACCGATGATGCGCCAGAGAACGCTAGCTCGCTTCAGGAGCAGCATCTCCTGCGTGGCTGGCGCTCGGTCATGTTCGCCCCGGTCGGCAGCGGCCAGCGACGACGGCGCGGAAGCGATGGCGTACGCCTGGCCGCTGCCGTCCTCATCCTGGTGTGCTGCCTGCTGGTCATCCGGTATGACTCCCGTATCGACCGGGCCATCACCCAGGTGATCCACCCGCCGCCGCGGAGCATCACCTGGCTGGTGACGGTGGTGTACCAGGCGGGCTCGCTCGGCGTCGTGGTCGTCCTGGCGGGACTGGCCCTGCTCGCGCGGCGCTGGGAGATCGCGCGCGACATCGGGCTGAGCGCGGCCGGGACGGCAGCGGTGTGCGGGATCCTGATCGCCCTGCTCGGAAGCCGCGGCGGGCGGCCGGTCGGGATCGTCATCGACGGCTACTACATGAGCTTTCCCGTCCTGCAGATCGCCCTGTTCATGGCGGTCGCCACGGCGGGGCTGCCGTATCTGGCGCGCGGCGTGCAGCGCCTGGTGGAGATCTTCATCGCCCTGGTCGCACTGGCCTCCGCCGTCGGAGGCCAGGGGCTGCCACTGAACGTGCTGGGGAGCCTGGCCATCGGCTGGGGGGCGACGGCGGTGGTCCGGCTCGCATTCGGCTCACCGCTCGGCCTGCCCTCGGCCGATGACGTCCGGCTGCTGCTCGAAGGGTTCGGCATCCGCGCGAGCGATGTGCGTCCGGTGACCCGGCAGGTCTGGGGGGTGGCGAAGTTCGAGGCGACCGAGATAAGCCGGGCGGACACGCCCGGTCGCCTCGGTATCGCGGTCTACGGCCGGGACGCGGCCGATGCCAGGCTGCTTACCAAGGCGGGCCGGTTCCTGCTGTACCGTGACTCCGGGCCGAGCCTGACGATCACCCGGCTTCAGCAGGTCGAGCACGAGGCCTACGTCACCATGCGAGCGGGCCTGGCCGATGTCGCCGTGCCCGAGATCGTCGAGGCGGGAACGACGGGACCGTCCCATGACGCGCTGCTGGTCTGCCGGATGCCGCCAGGGACGGCGCTGTCGGACATCGATGCCGAGGTCAGCGACGCCGCGCTCGATGACATGTACCGCCAGTTGCTGACCCTGCGGCGGGCGCGCATCGCTCACGGCGCGATCAGCGGTGACGCGGTGCTGGTCGACCCGGTGACGGGAACCGTGGTCCTGGCGGACTTCCGCAACGCCTCGGTGCAGGCTTCGCCGGATCAGCTCGATCGCGATCTGGCCAGTGCCATCGCGGCCACCGCCGTGGTGATCGGGAGCGACCGAGCCGGCGATTCCGCCGCACGGTGCCTGGAGCCGAAGATGCTGGAAGGGGCGCTCAGGCAACTGCAGAAGCCAGCACTCGACCCGCTGCTCGGCCGGAGCCTGCGGGGCAAGCGCAGCTTGCTGCCGGATGTCCGTCAGCGCGCCGCCCAGGCCGCCTCGATCGAACCGCCGCAGCTGGCAGAGCCCCGCCGGGTGAGCTGGACGACGCTCATCATGATCATCGGCACGCTCGTCGGCGGCTGGGCGCTGGTCGGGGTGCTCATCGACGTCTCCAAGTCCTTCGACACCGTGATCGGGGCCGACTGGCTGTGGGTCATCATGGCGCTCGTCCTGGCCCAGCTGGCCTACGTGGCCAGCGGCGTGGAGGGCATCGGCAGCGTGGCCGGGCCGCTGCCGTTCGGCCGGGCGGTGGCGGTCGAGTTCGCCAACGCGTTCAGCGCCCTGGCCGGCGGCACCGCGGCGGTTTTCGCCACCCGGGTGCGCTTCTTCCAGCGGCAAGGGTACGACGCTACGGTGGCGCTGAGCTCGGGCGCCATCATGGCCACGTCCAGCTGGATCGCCATCGCCGTTTTGTTCCTGGCCTCGCTGCCGTTCGCCTGGGGGAACATCCACATCGAGGTCACCCCCGAGTCCGGCGGGGATTCGAAGCTGGTCTGGATCATCCTGGCCGTCGTGGTGGTGGTCGCCGTGGCGGCGGGCCTGGTCCTGGCCGTGCCCCGGCTGCGCAGGCTGGCCGCCGACAAGCTGCGCCCCAAGGTGCGCGACATCTGGGGCAACCTCAAGCAGGTCGCCAGTTCTCCGCACAAGCTGGCGCTGCTGGTAGGCGGTTCGTTCGGCAGCGAACTGCTGGTGGCCATGGCCCTATCGGTGTCGCTGCGGGCCTTCGGCGACCATCTCAACCTGCCCACCTTGTACGTGGTCATCTTCCTGGCCGGGATCATCGGGGGCATCTCGCCGTCACCCGGCGGCATGGGGGTGGTGGAGGCGGGCATGATCCTCGGCCTCACCGCGGCCGGGGTCTCGGAGTCCGACGCCACCGCCGCGGTCTTCATCCAGCGCCTGTTCACCTCGTACCTGCCGCCCATCTGGGGCTGGATCACCCTCGTCTGGATGCGGAAGAGGGAATACCTATGAAGATGGAGGCATCATGGCGGAACGTTCGCGCCAGAGCGAGGGTGTGCCGCCCGATGCGGTAGGACCGTTCGCTTCTTCGTGGCGGCGCAGGCACCTGACCGTGGACGAGCGCGTCGCCCGCGGCCACGCCGCGCGCCAGGAGGCGCCACGGCCGAGCCACGGACGGTGGGAGCCCGCACCGGACCGCCCCGATCCGGTCACTCTGCTGGAACAGCAGGCGGCGAGCCGGGTACCCGAAATGGTCCCGATCCGCTACGGGAGGATGCTGGCCTCGCCGTTCACCTTCTACCGGGGCGGCGCGCTGATCATGGCGGCCGACCTGGCGGCGACCCCGGTGACCGGGGTCACCGTGCAATTGTGCGGTGACGCCCACCTGTCGAATTTCGGCCTGTTCGGCACGCCGGAGCGGCAGATGCTGTTCGACATCAACGATTTCGACGAGACCCTCCCTGGCCCGTGGGAGTGGGACGTGAAACGGCTGGCGGCGAGCTTCGAGATCATGGGAAGGGACCGAGGCTTCTCCCCGGCCGACCGCCGCGCCGTGGTCATGGCCGGGGTCCGGGAATACCGGAGCCGGATGCGCCGCGCCGCCGGGATGGGGAGCCTGGACGCGTGGTACGAGCATTTCGAGGCCGGGATGCTGCTCAAGCTGGTTCGCCAGGAGGTCCGGGTCAAGCGGGTGGGCAAGGACGAACGCCGGGCGATGGAAGAGATGGTGACCAAGGCGAGGACTCGCGACAGCACCCGGGTGTTCGCCAAGCGGGCCGGGGAGGTCGAAGGTGAGCTGCGTATCGTCGCGGACCCGCCGGTCATCATCCCGATCGAGGACATAATCCGGCCGGGGTCGGAATGGGAGAACCCGGCCCCGCTCATCAAGAAGCTGCTCAGCACGTACCGGCGCACGCTCGGGCGCCATCACCATCCCCTCGAGGAGTACCGCTACGTCCACTCGGCGTACAAGATGGTGGGCGTGGGCAGCGTCGGGACCCGCTGCTACATCATGCTGCTCGTCGGCCGCGACGAGAACGACCCGCTGTTCCTGCAGGTCAAGGAGGCGCAGCCCTCGGTACTCGAGCCTTTCCTCGGCGCGAGCAGCTACCCGCACCACGGCGAGCGCGTGGTCGCGGGACAACGGCTGATGCAGGCGGCAACGGACATCTTCCTGGGCTGGCAGCGCATCAAGGGCCTCGACGGCGTAACCCGCGACTACTACGTGCGCCAGTTCCATGACTGGAAGGGCAGCGCGGACGTCGACACCCTCCTCGTGCAGGGAGCCACCCTGTACGCGCGCGTCTGCGGGGCGACCCTGGCCCGTGCGCACGCCCGGTGGGGGGACCGGATCGCCATCGCTTCTTACCTCGGCAAGGGGGAGACTTTCGACCGCGCCATAGCGGCCTTCTCCGCGGCCTACGCGGACCAGAACGAGCGCGACTACGCCGCGTTCGCCGCCGCGATCGACTCGGGGCGGCTGGTCGCCCGGACCGGAGTGTGACCGCGGCCCGACGTCATGAGTGATCAGTCGGTGGTCCCGGGCAAGCCGTCCCTGGCCGCGAGAATCGACGAGGAGAAGTCGCATCCGCTGGCCTGGAAGACGGTGGCCAAGCGTGCCGCGCTGGCCGTCATCGCCGGCCTCGCCATCTACCTCGTGTTCCCGGCGATCACCGAAGTGCTCGCAGCCTGGCCGCGCCTGTCAACCCTGAATCCCTGGTGGCTCTTCGCGGCGATCGGCGCCGAGATCGCCCACTTCGCCTGCACGTTCGCGCTGCAACGCCTCGCGCTGCGGACCAGGGCGTGGTTCCCGGTCATCACCTCCCAGCTGGCCGGCAATGCGGTTACCCTCATCATGCCGGGAGGGGCGGCGGTGGGGGCCGCGGTCCAGTTCCGGATGCTGGCGACCAGCGGGATGGACACCAGCGAGACCGTCGGCGGCCTGGCGGCGTTCTCTCTCCTCGGCGTGGGCAGCCTGCTCGTGCTCCCGGTCTTCGCCCTGCCGGTCATCCTGCTCGGCGCGCCCGTTGACCGGGGGCTGGAACACGCGGCGCTCCTGGGGGCAGCGGGATTCGTAGCCTTCGCCGCGTTCGGAGCGGTCGTCCTGGTCTACGACGCGCCGCTGCGCTGGACCGGCCGGGCCGTGCAGCGGATCAGGAACTGGGTCTTGCGGAAACGCCCCCCGCAGCGAGGGCTGGACGGAACCCTGCTGGAGAAGCGCGATGAGATCCGGGCGACGCTTGGCCGGCAGTGGTGGCAGGCGCTCCTGCTCTCCACGGGGCGCCTGGCGTTCGACTACCTGTGCCTGCTGCTGGCGCTGCGGGCGACCGGCAGCCACCCGCGCCCCTCGCTCATCCTGGTCGCCTACGCGGTGGCCGGCATCGTCGGGATGATCCCGCTCACCCCCGGCGGCCTCGGGATCGTCGAGGCGAGCCTGACCGGTCTCCTGGTGCTGGCCGACGTGAACTCCAGTCAGGCCGTGCTGGCCACGCTCACCTACCGGATCGCCTCCTACTGGGTGCCGCTGTGCGCTGGGCCGGTCGCCTACGGCCTGTTCCGGCTGCGGTACAGGAAACACGCTGACGGAGCGGCCGGCGGCGGACCCGCCGAGGGTCAGTTATGCCCGGAGACCGGCCAGGTCGAGCAGGTCGTCGAGGATGCGGTCGAGGGCGCTCACCGTCATCGACAGGTGACCGTCGCCCGGCATCAGGTGAACGCGGGCGCCCCGGACGCGGGCGGCCAGCCACTGCCCGTGCGCGAACGGGACCATCTGGTCCTGGTCGCCCTGCCAGACGGCTACCGGGGCCGGGTCGCCGGGGGCGGGTGACGGCGACTCCCAGCCGAGGGAGAAACCCCAGTCCCGGACGAACGCGAGGTCGTCGTCGCGCCAGCCCGCGATGCCCGAGCTCACCGCGGTGCGCAGGCAGGCGGCGACGTGGCCGGCGAACTCCCCGGTGAGCACGGCCTTGTCGGCCTCGATCACCAGGCCGCCGAGCGAGGAGGCCACGCTCTCGCCGGTAATGGCGCCCATCATGGCCGCCTCCCGGTCGAGAAACTCGGTCACCGCGGCCTCGCCGCGCACCGCCGCGCCGAACTCGGCGACGTTCTCCGGCGCCATGCCGCCCAGCCAGTCCAGCCCGTCCGCGGTGTATGGCGCCACCCCCGCGATGGACCCCGCGGCCAGGCAGCGGCCGGGAAGGGTCGCGGCGCAGGCCAGCGCGTGCGGCCCGCCGCCGGACCAGCCCAGCGTGACGAAGGTGCCGGCGCCGAGGTCGTCGAGGACCGCCCCGGTGTCCTCGGCCACCAGAGGCAGGCCGTCCGCCGGGCCGGCCACCAGGAACTCGATCACGCGGCCGTCCGGGCGGGTGAGGCTGCGCCGTTCGGTGTCCACGGGCGCTCAGCCGCGCGGGGAGACCCTGGCCGGGGTGACCAGCACGGCGACCCGCCGTTCGTCGGCCATCACCCGGTCGTAGGCGTCGAAGTCGTCGTGCGTCCCGCCCGCGGCGGTGAAGATCTCTCGTAGCAGCAGGCGCAGCCGCCCGGCGTCGACGCCGGGCATCGGATCGTCCGGCCCGGCCAGTTCGGCCGGCCCCTCGACGCCGGTCCACTGCCAGCCCGCCCGGATCACCACGCTGGCCCGCGGCCGGGCCCGCAGGTTGGCCACCCGGCGCGCGTCACCGCGGCTGACCAGGCCGACGACCTGGGCTCCGGTCACCGGGTGCGGGAGCACGCCCGCGTTCACCACCGACGACTGGATCGTGCCGTCCGGCCGCAGCGTGGATACCACGCACAGGCCATGATCACCGTCGACCAGCCGGGCGAAATCCTCGAGTCCGCTCACGGGTGAAGCGTAACCCGTGCCGCGCGGGCGTGAATGAGAGCACCACGCGGTCCTCCACCGGGCGGTAGCCCAGGCGCTGGTACAGCGCGTTGCTCGTGGGGTTGGCCAGGTCGGTGTAAAGGACCACCTCGCGCAGGCCGGCGTCCAGCGCCGCCTGGCTGAGGGCCGCGGTCGCGGCGCCCGCGTAGCCGCGTCCGCGCAGCTCCGGGGGCGTGTAGACGGGCCCCACCCGCACCATCCCTGCCACCGCCCTGGTCCGGCCGGCGACCGAGACCGGGACGCCGCCTGCCTCCCACACGGTGAGGCCGCCGTAGGCGAACCGCCCGGCCGCGGCCCCGCTGTGATCCTGCCCGGGCGGGTCGCCAACCTCGCGGGCGAACGCGCCGAACCACCTGGCCAGCAGGTCACGTTCGGTTCCGGCGGCGAGCCTGGCCGTCCCTTCTGGCCACGGCCTGGGCGAGATGAGCTCGCCGAGCCGGAACAGGCGCATCCGGCGGTACACCGCGACCGCGTCGCCGGTGCGGTCCCGCCAGGCCGCCGCGAACGCGTCGGCTCCCTCCTGGCCGACGTTGACGCCGGGGATCCGGCGGCCGGTCCCGGAATCCGCGGTGAGGTCGCGGGCGAGCGCGGCGGCGGCCGGTCCGCTCACCCGGGACAGCAGCAGCGGGTAGTCCGGCGTGTGCATGAACGCCGCCCCGACCTGGTCCCCGTCCGGCTGCCACCAGCCGAACAGCGTCTCGGCGGAGGCGGCCGCCTTGAGCAGGAGATCCTCGGTCACGCTCAGCATCACCGTGTTCCTGGCCGGGTCGGCGCGCAGGAAATCCCCCGCCGCGGCCAGGAATCCCGCAGTGTCCGCGGTCGTGAACCAGCTCACCCGCCCATGCTTTCATCCTGAGCGGGTAGGTACGGACCGTGCAGGACGAACCAGCGACGCCGGCCGGGGGGCGGGCGGCCACCATGCGCCAGGCCCGCATCCGGGAGGCCGCGGCGGCTAACGCGGCGCTCGGCGTGGATCTGTACCAGGTGCTGGCGGCCGACGCCGCGGACACGGTCTTCTCACCGGCCAGCGTGGCCATCGCGCTCCGGATGGCGCTGTGCGGGGCGCGCGGCCAGACGGCGGCCGAACTGGCCCGGGTGCTGCACCTCGCCGGATACGCGAAGCCGCAGGACATCGCGGCCACCGGGCTGCGGCTGACGCCGGCCCGGCCGGGGGGCGGCGCCGACGGCGGGTCCGGGGGCGGTCCCGACAGCGGGTCCGACAGCGGGTCCGGGGGCGGGTCCGACAGCGGGTCCGGGGGCGGGTCCGCGACGTTCCGGGCTCCGGACACCGTGTGGATCCAGTCCGGGCTCCCGCTGGGCGCTGCGTTCAAGGCCCGGCTGGACGGCGCGGTGACGTACGCCGGTGCCGACTTCGCCGCCGCCCCCGAGGCGGCCAGGGCCGAGATCAACCGGGTGATCGCGGCCCAGACCGAAGGCAAGATCACCGGCCTGCTCCCGCCGGGCACCATCACCACGCTGACCAGGCTGGTGCTGGCCAGCGCGGTGTACCTGAAGGCCGCCTGGGCGGACCCGTTCCCTGAGCACGCCACGGCCGGCGCGCCGTTCTACCCGGACGGCCCGGATGGCGCGGCGCTGACCGTGCCGACGATGCGCGGCACGGCGTCGCGCGCCTACCTGCGCGGCGACGGGTACCAGGCCGTGCTGCTCCCCTACCGCGACATCGGCCTGGCCATGGCCGTGCTGCTGCCCGACGGGCCGCTGACGACGCTGCGGCCGAAGCTCGCCGCGGCGGGCCTGGGCGGCCTGCTAGCCGGGACGGCCAGGCACCAGGTCACGCTGTCGCTGCCCAGGTTCCGGCTGGAAGCGGCGTTCAACCTCATCCCGGTGCTGCGGCAGCTCGGCGTGGCCGCGGCGTTCGGCGGCGGCGCGGACTTCGGCGAGATCACCGAGGCCGTGCCGTTGCACATCAGCGTGGTGGCGCACAAGGCGTTCATCGACGTCGACGAACAGGGTACGGAGGCGGCGGCGGCCACCGCCGTGGTGATGACGAGGACGATGGCCATGCGCCCGCCGCCATCGGTCACGATGGTCGTGGACCGGCCGTTCCTGTTCGCGATCATCGACACCGCGACCAGCATGCCGGTGTTCCTCGGCCAGGTCAGCCATCCGGCCGCGGGGTGATCAGGGCCCCTCCGGGGCGGTAAGCGGCTCGAGCAGCTCGACGAGCTGCTCCTGGCCGAAGTACCTGGCCCAGCCGAGCGGGGTGGAGTCGAAGCGCTGATCGCGGACACCGGGGTCGGCGCCAAGCCTGAGCAGGCTCCTGGCCAGGTCCAGGCGGCCGTCCATCGCCGCGACGTGCAGCGCGGTCTGCCACGGGTCAGACTCGGGCGCGTCGGACCTGCCCTTGGCGTTCACGTCGAAGCCGAGCCCGGCGAGCAGTTCGGCCGAGCCGGGCCGTCCCCGCGCCGCCGCCCAGACGATCAGCGCCGGGCGCTCCCGGCGGACGTCCTCGGCCAGCCCGGGGTGGGCGGCCCGCAGTTCGTCGACCGCGGTCAGGTCCGCCACCAGGGCGGCGGCCACGAAGCGCTGCCCGGGGCCGAGGTCGGGCTCTGGTGCGCCGTGCTCGACCAGGTAGCGGGCGAGCTCGGGGTGCCCGGTAGTGGCGGCGCGCCCCGCAGGCGTGACCCCGTCGCCGAACGGCGAGGCGATGTCGACGCCGTGCTCGACGAGGAGCCGGACCCGTTCGGTCATGCCGTGGGTGAGGGCCCAGCGGAGTTGGCCGCGCACCATCTGCTCCGGCGTGTCCAGGGCGTCACCCATCCGGGCCTTCCACGGACCGCCGTCGCCGGTGCCGAGGCCGAACTCGAACAGCAGCTCCAGGTGGTCGCGGCCCGGCTCGAACATCCGGTTGTACAAGGCCTGGCCGTCGTTGGGGTCGGCGCCTGCTTCGAGCAGGAGGCGGGCCAGGGCCAGCGAGTGCGGGTGGCGCGGCTGGCGCACCGGGCCGAGCTCGCCCTCGCCGAAGACGCCGGTCAGCACGGTGAACGGAGTCGACATGCCGTGCCACAGGTAGCCGGCGTTCGGGTCCGCGCCGGCCTGGAGCAGCATCCGGGCGGCGCCGAGCACGGCTGTCTCGCCGATGGCGGGGTCGTGGCGGGTGTAGGCCAGGTAGAACAGGGGCTCGCAGCGGAACGGCCCGCCCGGCCTGCGCGCCGCGGCCCGGTCGGCGGCCAGGTGCGCGACCAGCCGCGGCAGGTCGGCCGCGGCCGCGGCGGCGCAGACGCTGAGCCGGGTGATTTCCGGTTGGTTCAGCAGGATCTGCCGTGCCCGCGCCCAGCGTTCCGGATGGTCGTCTTCGTAGTACAGGCAGGCCAGGCGGAGAAACTCATCGGCGGGGCTGCCCGGCTCCGCGGCGGCCATCCGCTCCGGGAACCGGCTGTACCGCTCGACGACCTCGACGTACCGGCGGAGCCTGGTCCAGCTGGAGAAGTCATAGCGCCTGGCCACGACCAGCTGGGCGCCGCTCAGCGGGAACGCGGCAGCCGCGGCGGCGTCCGGGCGCCCGGCCGGATGGCGTCCGGCCACCTCGGCGAGTGCGTCCTGATCGCCGCGGCGCACCGCGCGCTGGAGATCCCTGGCCTGGTGGCGAAGCTGCCGGAAGCTGGGTTCGGTGGGCAGGTCGGGCATGATCGCTCCTTTCGAGCGCCTGCGGTCCGCGTCGCAAGCCGAAAGGAGAGGTAGCTGAAACAAGATCATGGGCCCCGCACAGGTGGACTCTGTCCTTCCCGCGGACCGGGGGTGCCCTGCGAACCAGGGCCTAGTTTACTACCCGCCGGGTTTACTACCCGCCGGGCGCTACCGGCCGATTCGGCGCCAGCCGAGCCGGGCGCCCGGATGGAGCGCCGTCAGCTGGCCGGCCAGTTCCCGCCCGGCGTTGACCAGGCCGTCCGGCCCGAGCTCGGCCAGGCCGTCGAGGATGAACATGGCGCTGGTGGTGTCGTGCGTGATCCGGGTCCTGACGCACTGCCGCCAGTTCCAGCAGCGGCAGGTCACCCCCTCGTCGTCCCGCCAGATCACCTCGCCTGGCTCGGGGTGGCCGGTGACCTGCTCCCCGTCGCGCACGGTGTCGAACGGCTCGTCCCCGGCCGCCCGGGCCAGCCGGGCCGGGCCTCGGTACCTGGCGAGATCCTCCCCGCCGGACGGCAGCAGGTGCCGGACCGAGATCGCGTTGTAGATGTCGGTGAGCCGGTCGATCCTGGGCAGCCCGGCCTCCACCCGGCGCAGCAGCGCCTCGACGCTGGGCCTGGTGCGTTTCGGCTTGGCCCCGAAGGCCTGATAGGCGGCCCGCCAGGCGGCCACGGGCGCGAGTTCCCCGGGGTCACGGCCGGCCAGCGCGGCCTTGGCCTGCGCTTCGGCGTCGCGCAGCAGCGCGTCGGTGGCCTTGTCGCTCGGACCGGGCCGCAGGTCCTCGGCCACGATGATCAGCGCGGCGTAGTCCGGGCGCAGTTCCAGGACCGGGCGCTCTATGGTGACGCCGTCGAGCCACCGCCTGGCCTCGGGACTGACGGGTCCCGCGCCGGGGGGATCGGCGAGGGCGGCGGACTCAACAGGCCCGGCCTGGCTGGTCACATGTGCCTCCAATCGAGCTTGCGTCCCTTTTCACCCGGGCACACGAATCTGCACCGCTGATAACGGCCCCGGCCGAGGCAGGGCTTCATCATTATGGCCAGTTTCGACCGCGTAGCAGCCACAACCCTGAGACCCAGTGTCGGTCTCCGAAGTCGCCTGCGCGGATGACTGAAGTCGTCTGCACAGACGACATTCCAGGCGTGCCGACCGGGCCAGCACATGTCCGTAGGGGGACCGGCCACCGGACACGGCGGAGTACCGCCCTTCGGGTCAGGTGACTTGCGGGAACGTCGTCTCGTAAGACCGGTCCGCTCACTTGTCCGGTGACGGGAGGTTAAACGTACGCTGCTCCTGCCAGGAGCAATGCGCTCCCGAGAGACTCGGGCCGCGAGGTGCCATGAATGAGGGCCGCCGCTGCCAGCCGTGCCTTCACAGGCACGGTCTGGCCCCCGGAGAAGTAAGAAGGTCTCCCGCGCCAACGGGAGGCCTTCTCTGTCCGGTGCGTGTTCCGGGCTAACAGACCTGCGCCGGAAGCCGGGCATATGCCTGGCTTCCGTTGTTCAGCCCCCGGTGACCGGCTGCTGTTCGGCAAGTAGTCCGGACAATCTCCGGCCCGCTGGCCAATACCGGCGGACCAGGTACGACCTGACCAGGCATTACTGCCTCAATAACACTGTATGGCCGTTCGCCGCGGCGATGAATGCCTCCGGGGTGGCATCCTCGGCGTCTTGCTCTACCGCAACGGCCATGCGAAGGCAGCTGCCCGGCAGCTTGATGGTGACCTCGCCGATGTCCTGTTGCCGGAGATCTGGTGTATCAGGTCGCCCGGGCGGGCCTCCGAATATGCACGAGCCAAGAGCCTAACGCAGCACGGAGGCAACTGCCGTGGCCGCAGCGGTGACCGCACGAACATGGTGGCCATCTCGGCCGGCGAAGGCGCCCCATGACCCCCGCCCCGCGCACCGCCCGCCCGGAGCCGGGACCTTCAAGTTCACCGAGGAGGAGCGCACGTCATGAGACCAGGGCTAGTGATCGGATCAAGGCACGTCGTCCGGTACACGGTGCCGGTGCACCAGACCGTGCCGGACTTGCTCCCCGCCCTTGCCGAATTCCGCCGCGGGCAGCCTGTGTTCGCGACCGGATTCATGGTCGGCCTGATGGAGGCCCCGTGCATGGCGGCGGTCTATCCGCACCTGGAACCGGGCGAGGTGACCGTCGGCACGCTGATCAACATGACTCACCTCGCCGCCAGCCCGCCGGGGACGTCGCTGGCGGCCGAGGCCCGCACGATCGCGGTCGAAGGCCGGTCCGTGCGCTTCGCGGTCGTCGTCGCCGATGCTGCCGGCGAGATCGCCGCCGCCGGCGAGCACGGCCTGCGGGTCGTCGATGCCGCGCGCTTCCGTGATCGCCTGGCCGCCAAGCAGGCACAGGTCCCTCACCCTGGCTCGTCTCCGCTTCCCCGGGACACCAACGGCCCGCACAACAGCCATCGCACCTTTCAGCGGTGGCCAGATCGTCCCTTCCCTGACGACGCCCCGCCGGTTCATCCGGCACTCAACCGGCGCGCGATCTATTCATAACCGCAGCACACGCCCGGCACCGAAGGAGTGCACATTGCTACCTCAACCTGAACCTGGCGCGGACGCCGCCGGTGGCGTCGTCGCCACCTTGGGCCTTCCCGATGGCCCGGCCCTTACCGTGCGGACCGTGACGGAGGCCGACGTCGAAGGGCTGGACGCGCTGTTCCAGGGGCTCTCCGATGACGACCGGCACCACCGCTTCTTCAGCCTGCGCCATCCGGCTCGTAAGTTCCTTGAGCAGATGACCCGGGCCGAGGATGAGGGCGGATATCGCCTGGTCGCGGTCGTTTCCGGCCCCGAGGACGCACTGGTCGCCGAGGCGGGCTACGCCATCCTGCCTGACGGCGACGGTGAGTTCGCCCTTACTGTTGCCCCTGGCTGGCGAGGGTGGCGGCTAGGACGCTACCTGCTCGGCGCCGTTGTTGCCGCCGCGGCGGCACGTGGCGTGCCCAACCTGCAAGCCGACATCATGCTCGACAACGCCCGGATGCTTGCCCTGGTCCGCGACCGTGGCTACATAACTCTCCACCGTGATGAGTTCTCGGACATGAGGATCGCAATCGATGCCGCTCAACCTGCTCGCCGACGACAACGAGCGGGCACTCTTGCGTCCTGCGCGGCGATGGCGTGAAGACAGAACACTGACCACCAGCAACGACAAGACGGTGCGGGTGTGGGACTGATTTGGCGTCCGTAGGTGTCGGGAATCGAGCGTTACCCCGACACGCCCGCCCGGCGCCGCGCCGCACCGGGCCCCGCAGGTCACGATGTCGGGAAACCATGTCGGGAAAACTATGCCGCCTGACTAGGCTGGCATCACCGTTTACGCTACAGTCAGGGGGCATGGCAGCGGCCCGGCTCCTCACCCCGGCGTGATGGCGAAGATCGGGTACGCCCGAGTGTCCACCCGCGGGCAGAACGACGACAGCCAGGTCGATGACCTGACCGCCTACGGGTGCGAGAAGATCTTCACCGACACCGCGTCGGGCAAGAACGCCGCCCGCCCCGAGCTCGACAAGGCCCTGGCCTACCTCCGCAAGGGCGACGTCTTCGTCATCACCCGGCTGTCCCGCGCGATGCGGTCCCTGAAGCACCTGCTCGCGCTCGCCGACGAGCTGCGCGACCGCGGCGTCGGCCTGGTCGTGCTCAAGCAGCAGATCGACACCACCACCCCGCAAGGACGGCTGGTGTTCCATCTCCTCGGCGCGATCGATGAGTTCCAGCGCGAGCTGATCGTCGAGGGCACCCGGGAGGGCCTGGCCGCGGCCCGGGCCCGCGGCCGCACCGGGGGCCGCAAGCCCAAGCTGAACGACCGGCAGGCCGCCACCGTCCGCCGCATGTACGCCGCCACCGGCCCCGACGGGAAAAGGCAGCATACCGTCGCCGAGATCGCCGAAGCCGTCAGCGTTCACCGCACCACCGTCTATGACTACCTCAAGAAAGAGAGCTGACATGGCCGACGGCCTCCAGGACGCGTCCCGGCACGCCGGGCAGGTCGTCCGCCGCGTGCTGCTCCGCCGCAACATCGCCATCGACCCCGAGACCGCCCAGCTCGTCGCCGACGCCGTCCAGGCCGCGCTCCGCGCCGGTGCGCCCGCCCGACCGCCGCGCCGGGGCCCGCGTGTTTCCGCTGCCGGCTGCGAGCCGCTGTTCTGATATGGCCCCGGCTATCCGCCCGGCCCGGTGCGAGCAGGCGACGGGTTCAACGTCACGTTCCGCGCGATCGGCGGTACGACTGCGCATGTGAGGTGGAATCCGGCCGGGGATCTGTGTATTTGCAGGTCACAGGACGTCGGGGCGCTTCCGGGAAGAAACGGCCGCGGTCATGGCGCCGTACCTGCATGCGGCGTCCTGGCTCGTTGTGACGAGGCCCTGACCTGTAACGCCGGCCAGGGCCATTGCCGCGAATTCGCTGATGGCGCTGGCGCCAGATCGAGTGCGGCCGAGGTACGCGTAAAACCGGCCATGAGTCGATCATGGTTCTAATCTCGGAAGCTGATCCCGACCGACAGCGGGCGCTCACCTGCGGAATCTCGGAAGTCCCGGACGGAGTTCACTTCCGAGTCGGGCGATCTCGGAAGTCGGGACGTCTCGCTGCGCCGTGGGACATCCCGACAGCGTATGAGCGTCGACCTGCGCGAACTCCTCAGGAAGATCGACCCGTTGCCGCTTTTGCACGTATCTCGGTCGTACCCGGTGCACACCTGTCAGCCTCCAGCGTGATGCGGCGCGCTCGGATCCTGGCCCGCCGTTAAAAGATTCCGGGCGCTGCGCGACTCACTTGGTATGGCGAGATTGGCAGTTAGCTGGCCGGCTGCGGCTGGCGCCGGTGCCGTGGCGGTTCACGTGCTGGCGTGGCCGTACACCGCGGTGCTCATGGCAGTGACTGCTGCCTACCGGCTGCTTGCTGAACGGGCCCGGCGTAAAACCCTGATAGACCTGGTGTCGCGTGCGCCGGCTGGCACGATCGTGGTGATGGAGAAAGGCCCGGGAGGTCCCGCCATGTGGATCAGGGTCGGTGTCGAACCGCAGGTTCCCCCGCGGGCGGAGGTCTGGCGTGGGCGATCCTGACAATGACATCCACATCCCAGAACATCAGGCTGCAGAGATCTCAGATTTCCATAAAGCCAACAGCCGGTGGCTGTTCGGCCATGCGTGCCTGCGGACAGGCCGTGACCGGGAACTCAAGGGAAGCCGGGAATGTGCTGAAGACCTTGTCCAGGGCGTGTTTGAGGCCGCAGCGCGCGGCTGGGGAACCTTGCGCGAACTCGAACCCGAGCAGCAGCGGGCCTGGCTGCGGACAGCATTGCGTCATCTGGAAATCAGTGATTTCCGGCGCCGTCAGGCGTTCCGCAGCAGGCAACCCGAGCTGTACCTCAGGTACTGCGCCGCGGAGGCCGACGCTGAACAGCAGGCACTGTCCGCGATCGCGCTGGAAAGAGCGACGCAGATCATCGAAGGGCTCCCCGGTAAGCAGAAGAGGATTGCGCTGATGAAGTGGGGCGACCATATGACGGGAGCTGAAATAGCCGCTGTGCTGGGCTGCGCGGAGGGAACTGTCGGGGCCCAGGTTTCCGCGATTCGCCGCAAGCTGATCGAGGGTCTCGGTCCGTATTACCCCTTCGCGAGGGATGACGGGGAAGGAGAGGCACCGTAATGGCAGAGAACAACGATGATGCTGTCAGCAACCGCGAGGACTCTTTCCTGGACCGGCTCGTCCCGCAGGTCGCGGACCATCTTGCTGAGCATGCCGCAGAGGACTTCGATGCGGACGCCAGCCAGCGGCGGTTCCACGCCTGGCTCGCCGAGCACACTGAAGAGAACAGCCCTCCCCGCTCGCCCCACTTCGATGACCTGCACGATATCGATGACAGGCGTCCTCGTCGCCCTCCTTCGGCCAGGGCTATGCTCCCAGCCTGTGAGAAAGGCTCTGCCTGGGACGAAGAGTCCCCCGTCTCCGTAGTGCCTCTCCTGCCCCGCAGGCCGGGCTTGGCCGGCCGCGAGCCGACCGGATCCGGTCCGTCTCCCGGAAGGCATCTGACCGCCGCCGCGCCATCAGGCGAAATCAGGGTCGGGATGTGGGGGGCCCCGGCCAGCGGGAAAACCACCTACCTGGGCGCGCTGCGGCACGCCCTGGACGTTGACCCAGCGAACGGCCGGTGGAATGTCCACCCGGCCAACGACGCGTCGGCGGACCTCATGGTCCGGCTCACCCAGGACCTGGTGGACAAGCACGAGTTCCCCCCCGCCACGCAACTGGGCGAGGAGACGGAGCTGCGCTGGCACTTCGCCGGGGACCTGGCGGGTTCCCAGTTCGACCGGCGGATCCTGCGCCGCCGCGGCACGCTGCCGAGCAAGTTCACGCTCAACCTGGTGGACGTGAGCGGGGAGGCTTTCGGCAGCGCCCCGCAGGGAAAGAACGTGCCGCTGCACGTGATCAACAGCGCGCTCGGCTACCTGGCCGGCGCGCAGGGCCTGCTCTACTTCTTCGATCCCATCGCAGAACGTGAACGCGGCGGTTCGTTGGAATACCTGAACCGGGTCATCATCGACTTGTCACGCCGCATGCTGGCGGAAGACCGGCTCGTCAACGGGTACCTTCCGCAGTACGTCTCTGTCTGCATCACCAAGTTCGATCACCCGGAACTGTTCCGGAGGGCTCAGCGACTGGGCCTGGTGTCCTTCGGCGAGGATGGCAGACCGCAAGTTCTCGGCAAGGACGCCGAGACCCTCTTCAACATGATCTGCGACGGCAGCTTCTGGAGCGATCATGAGACCACGTCGACGGCCTCCTTCATCCGGTATGAGCTCAGGAAACGATTCCACCCAGGCCGGATCCGGTACTTCGCGACCTCGGCTATCGGGTTCAGCCAGCCCTCCGGACACGATCCCGCAGCCGGACTGCAAAGAAGATCGCGCTTCAACCCCGAAGACCACGTCAACTTCTATGAGACGGAAAGGGGAATGAGGATCAAGGGGCCGATCGCGCCGATCAACGTTCTCGAGCCCTTGCTCAGCCTGCACCAGCAGATCTGGGGTGTCGGTAAGACTGCTGTCACCAGGTACACGCAATTGAGTTCGCCCAGTTCAGCTGAGGTCTAGCCTGTCGGTATGACAGACGGTGGCGTCGGGCCGGACTTCGGGCAGTGGTACGACCAGGCATTCGATGTTGGTGTTCCGGGCAATCAAGCGTTCTTCGGACGCGACGTGCTGGCTGGTCTGGTGGAGGGCATCCGGGATTTCCAGCAGCGCCGCCAGGAGCGGTGGGAGCAGTATCGCGGGTCCGGCACGACATTGCTGGGCTGTGCGATGTGGATGGATGACCAGGAGCTTCTCGACGAGATCTCTGGTCTGGAGGCAGCCTGCGTGGTCGTCCGCAAGCAGCCACGGAACCGCAATGTTCAGCCGCCCGACCTGCCCCGTAAGCTGCGCCGTCTTGCCGAATTCAACGAGCGCCCCGGCATTCCGACCTGCTTCTTTCCTGAGCTGGAACAGCTGACCTCTCTCGTTGACGGCAAGCCTCCCGTGATCGGGCCCGGGTGGACGCTCCCTGAGCAGGACGCGACGATACCGACGGTGCGGACGATCGGATTTCGCCAGGGAGCCGGGAACAAAGGCGCGCTGCCGCCGATCCTGCACGCGAAGTTGGTGTTGCTGGGCCGTCTTTGGGAACACGACGAGGACGGCTTCGGCCCCGCCGACGTCACCCGCTTCGCCCCGAAGCGTCTGTGGGTCGGATCAGCAAACTTCACCGCTTCATCGCGGCGCAGCCTTGAGTTCGGTTTCTGGACAGAGGACCCATCCCTGCTCCAGGGAGCGGAGAAATTCCTGCTGAAGTTGATCGCCACGTCCGAGGCCCTCGACCCGGACGCTGATTCGCACATGCCGGAGCGGGCGCTACCCGACTACGACGACGAGGCAATGGCGGAGTGGGCGGCCGAGCTGGATCTCGACGCCCGGGCTGAAGAAGCAGATGATGCCGACGGATATCGCCTGTAACCGAGGGTGGCGCTAAAGACTGCTGTCATCAGGTACACGCGATGTCGTTGCCCCTGATCAGCGTGCCAGGTACAGCGGTGGAACCCGGCAGGGTTCAGTGAGTGCGCCGGGGCGGTCCGAGCAGGCTGGTGACCTCGGCGACAGCCTCGTCGCCGGGCTTGACGTAGCGCATGACGGTGCGCGGGGACTTGTGCCGGGTCTTGGCCATGATCAGCTGCAGCGGGACCTTCTGATCGCCGAGGTGGGTCGCTGCGGAGTGGCGGAGCTGGTGGAGGTCCAGGCCGCCGGCGTGTTTCTTGAACAGGATCCGGGCGCGGTCGTAGCCCAGGCGGCCCCGGCCGGTGTGCGGGCAGATATCGCGGGGTGCGGGGCGGCGGGCGGGGACAGGCCTGCGGCTGGCCAGGAACAGCGGCCCGCTGGTGCGGCTGGTGCCGTCGGGCAGGCGCAGCAGCCGGGGCAGCAGGCGGGCGGTGCCGGTGTCCCAGTAGACGAACTCGGTGTCGCCGCCCTTGGACCGCACCGGGGCCCGGCGCTGCTCGAGGTCGAGGTCCTCGACGTCAAGGGCGAGGACCTCGCTGGCGCGGGCGGCGGTCTCGTACAGCATCCGCCACAGCGTCTTCTCCCGCAGCGGGACGTCGCGGCGGGACAGCAGCCGCTCGATGCGGGCGCGGGGCAGCGCCCTGGTGGCGTCGTTGTTCTCCTTGCGCCGCTCGGCGTCGGGCGGCAGCTGCGGGGCGGGCCACCGCTTCTTCTGGGCGCACCAGGTCAGCCAGGACACGACGGCGGCCCGGTTGCGGTTCCACGTCGCCGGCGCGCTTGCGCCCCACAGGCGGCGCAGCGCGTCCGCGATCTCGTCGCCGGCCACCGCGGCGAGCTGTCGGCCCGGGCCGAGCTCGGCGGCCAGGCGGTCGAGCACCCCGGCGTAGGCGCGGCGGGTGTTGGGGCTGCCGGCCCTGGGTGAGGACAAGAATGCGTCGGCGGCCTCGGCGAGGGTGACGGCGCCGCCCCGGATCGCGGTCACCGCCGTGCCCGCCTGCTGCCCTGCCATGCCGCCTCTGCCGTGCCACTGGTGATGTACCGGATAACGTGCGCGAGTCGCACAGGCGCCGTCGGATCAGGACGGCTGCCCGCCCGGGGCCTCCTCATGTTGGTGTACCGGATAACGGCCCATTATCCAGTGTCATTATTGGCACCGCTGATATCTATCCACTCATCTGCAAAGACGCACAGGGCGATCGGGTCGACGCAGGCAAGCGCCTGGAGCGGAATCGTCCACTGCCCGGCAGCAAGAGCACTCGCGATGCAAGACCGGGCCATAGCCGGCTCGGCAACGCTGGCTATGTCGGATAGGGCCCGGGCCCGCGCGTCTGAGTCGGTAGTGGATCTGGCGACCTGCTCGGCTCTGGCGGCCAGGGCCCGGGCGCGGTCGAGGTTGCCGGCCTCAGCCACTGCCAAGGCCGCACGGGCTAGCGCCTCAGCCCGCTCCACTTGGCGAGTGGTGGTCCGGGTGACCTGCTCGGCGTGGTTGAGATCTCCGTGGTTAGCCGGCGCCTCGGCCATGGCAGCCAGTTTCTTGGCAAGGGCAGCCAGCTTTGCCGCCCAATCATCCAGAAGAGGGCTGGTTCGGGCGGCCGGCTCGGCGCTGGCGGCCAGCGTCCGGGCGTGGTCGAGGTCCCCCGCCTTAGCCGCGGCCGCGGCCAGGGCGGTCAACGCCTTCGCCTGCTGGTACGGGTCGGTGACGGACCGGGCGGCCGTGCCGGCGTTGGCGGCCAGCGTCCGGGCGTGGTCGAGGTTCCCGGCCTCAGCCAGGGCCGCGGCTAGGGCGGTCAATGCCTCCGCCTGCTCGTACGGGTCGGTGACGGACCAGGCGAGGGCTTCAGCGCTGGCGGCCAGCGTCCGGGCGCGGTCGAGGTCCCCGGCCTCAGCCGCGGCCGCGGCCAGAGCGGCCAAGGCCTCCGCCTGCTGGTACGGGTCGGTGACGGACCGGGCGGCCTGCTCGGCGCTGGCGGCCAGGGCCCGGGCGTGGTCGAGGTCCCCCGCCTCAGCCGCGGCCGCGGCCAGGCGGGCCAGAGCCTTCGCCTGCTGGTACGGGTCGGTGACGGACCGGGCGGCCTGCTCGGCGCTGGCGGCCAGGGCCCGGGCGTGGTCGAGGTCCCCCGCCTCAGCCGCGGCCGCGGCCAGGCGGGCCAGAGCCTTCGCCTGCTGGTACGGGTCGGTGACGGACCAGGCGAGGGCTTCAGCGCTGGCGGCCAGCGTCCGGGCGTGGTCGAGGTCCCCGGCCTCAGCCACTATCGCGGCCAGAGCGGCCAAGGCCTCCGCCTGCTCGTACGGGACCATGAGGTGCCGGACGATCCTCTGTGCGCAGTCGAGGTCCCCAGTGGCGGCCACCTTTGCAGCCACGTCGGCCACGGCCTCTGTGTAAAGGTAGCCGTAGATGAAATAGTGAGCGATCTCCCATGCGCGGTCGAGATTTCCGGTGGCGGCCATTGCCGTAGCCAGGGCGGCCGTGGCCCGTTCCCTCCGGTAGCCGTGGATGGCGATGGACAGGGCGGCTGGCTCGGCGCTGGCGGCCAGCGTCCGGGCGCGGTCGAGGTCCCCCGCCTCAGCCACGGCCGCGGCCAGGCGGGCCAGAGCCTCCGCCTGCTGGTACGGGTCGGTGACGGACCAGGCGAGGGCTTCAGCGCGGGCGGCCTGGCCGAGGGTTGCCCAGACCGCTGGGAGCCGGGCGGGGATGTGGGTATTGCGGTCGGTGAGCTGATTTCGGTACCAGGCCAGGCGCAGGGAGGCGAGCAGGTCCGGGGACGGGCTGCTGCTGATGAGGGCGTGGGCGGCGGTGATCTCTGACAGTGCCATTGCGTCGCCGCCGGTGGCGTCGAGCATCCGGTGGTGGCGGGCGGGATCAGTGGCCAGGGCCGCGAGGCGGTCGAGATCACCGGCAGCGGCGAGCATGCGGGGATAGCCGCGCAGCAGATACGCCGGGGTGCCCACGGGCCAGCCCCGGTGCCGGTAGCCGTCTGCCCAGGCGTGCAGGCGTGCGGCGAATCCGGCGAGGGGGCCCGGCCCCAGGCGGTCGGCGGCCTGCTCGCGTAGGGCCTCGTGGGCGAACAGGAACACACGCGCCTCGCCATCCGGGCCGACGCGGCCGGCGACGGTGCGCCCGAACACGCCGCGCAGGAGCCCGTCGACCTTGAACGCGGGTCGGCCGGTCAGTTCCTGCAGGTCGAGGTGGTCTAGGCCACCGCCGGACACGGTGACCAGACCGAAGATTTCATAGCCCAGGCCGTCGTGGCGGTTCTTGTCGGTGGCCAGGACCTCGTCGAGCTCCCGCTGGGCCAATTTCGCGGCCCGGGTGGCGTGGGGCGAGACGTCCAGCGGGCGGACCCGGCAGGAACTTAGGGGATGGTCGTCGTCGACGTCGGCGGGCAGTTGCGGGTAGGGTCGCCCGGCAACGATGACTCGCAGCCCGGCCGGGGGGCGCTTAGGCAGGCAGGTGGCGATGCTAGCGAGTCCAGAGCCGGGCAAGGTGCCGCAGTCCTCATCTAGGCCGTCGACGACCAGCACCAGCCGCCGCCCGGCCTTCACCGCTTGTGCCGCGGCCTTTTCCAGCAGATGGCGGCGCAGCCCGTCCCGCACCGTCGGCGACGTGACGGGCGGGAGCTGATCGCCGGTGACTGCGGCCAGCTGATCGAGCAGGCTGTCGGTGAACGCGGCGCTGTCGGCCTGCCCTGCCAGGCGAGCGGTGACGAAGAACGAGACCACCCACGTCCCGGGCGGAGGGTGCAGGACGAACCAGGCCATCAGTGCGGACTTGCCTGCCCACGGCTCGGCCTGCCACCACGCATACGCCTCGTCCCCGCCCGTGCACCAGTCCGCCAGCTCCTCGAGTTCGCCTCGCCTGCCCAGCAGATGCAGCGGGGCGATGTGGCCGATCTGCCAGACGTACCCGGACCGTAGCCACCAGTCCGGCTGGCCCGCGTCCCGCTTTGCCTGGTTCTGCTCGGCGTGGGCCGCCTTATATAGGCGCACCCCCCGCTCGGTTTCCGGGTCCGTCGCTCCCAGCGCGACCAGAAGATCCCGGGCCTGATTCTCATGGGCTGGCAGGCTCAGGCCCCTCAGCAGGTCATTGACCCGGGTACGTGCGGTCAGGCTCATTTTGCCGCTCAGCTCGGCGAGACTAGGCGTGCCGTTTACCTGGCGGAGCCGGTCGCAGTGCTCCAGCCAGTCCCGCATGTTGCCCGGCCCGGGCCACCTGTCCCGATTAGTCGGCTTGCCCCGCTTGACGCGCTTCGCGTTCGTCCCATCCGGCTGGCTCTTTCCAAGATCGCGGGGTTGGTTGCGTGCGGTCATCGTGCGCCGCCGTGCCCTCCGGGGCCGGTCCGGGTAGCGAAGACAGGCGGCGAAGGAACAGGGCACAGCAGAGCACAGTTGTGCGGCCCCCGGCGGCCGCACACTGGCGGGGTCAGCACGGAGCGGCCGCCCCGGACCACCAGCCAGCGATAGGACCAGCAGCAATGCAATCCTGGATCAGCATCGCCGCCGTTATCGGCGACCTGCTCACCCTGGCCGCGGCCGTGACCGACCTTGCCGCCGCCAGGGCGCGGGCGCACAAGAGCCGTCCCCGGCGTCGGCCGACTCGAAAGCGATAACGGCCCGTTATCACGTACATGCACACAGGATAGGCGCGTCCCGTCTCACGGCGAAACACCGCCGCGAGACGGGACGCCGGCGAGGTCCAGGCGGCGATCGGTACGCAGCTGGATCTCCCCGTAAGGGGTCATATTCGCGTGAAAAATCGGGGTGAGGCCCCGCCGGTCAGCGTCGGTGAGCACGCCCTCCCACTCGGGCAGAGCGACGGTGTCCTGAATCATCAAGGTGTTGACCAGGCCGAGGCTGCTCTGGAGGATGTGCAGGCACAGCATCCCGAGCTCCTGCTCCTCGCGGCGGTTGGAGGCGAGCTCGCCGCGCTTGCCGAACCTGATGTAGTCGTTGACCCCGTTATAGTTCTCGACCACGTTGAGGCCGGACTCGGTCTCGCGCTGCAGGTCGCGGTCGCGGAGCCAGCGGGCCAGGAAGATCGACCTTTGTGCGCGGCCAGTTTCGAGCATCGCGGCGTAGGCCGGGTGGGTGGTCTCGGAGGTGAAGCGGCGCAGCAGGGCCTCGGTGGAGGCGGTGCGCAGCCGGATTGCCGTGGCGTACTTCATCATGAGGTCGTAGTTGTTCTCGATGACGTCCCACCGGACTGGCCTGGTCAGCGCCGGTGCGAGCATGGGGTAGGAGCACTGGCCAGCAGGGCCTGGCAGGTAGAGCTTCATCGTGTTGATCTGCTTGAAGCGGGCGATCAGGTCGAAGTCGAGCAGCCTGGTGATGCCGAACCCGACGAAGCTGGCGCCGTGGGAGTCGACGAAGTTCTGCTCGATGTCCATGCTGGTGCCGTGCCGCATCGCCCCCTCGACCATCGCGTGGACCTCGGAGGCCGAGCAGCTGATCAGCTGGCTGTACACGGCCATCGACCCGGCGGTGTCGACCGTCCAGTAGATCAAAACGCCGCGTTTTGCCCTCCGGTAGCGCGAGTGCCACTCGGTGAAGATGTTCTGGTCGAACGCGGAGAAGTGCGTGGAGTCCGAGGCGACCGCAGTCGTCCCCTCGCCCCAGAGGGTGGCCTGCCGGGCGGCGAAGGTCGCGTCGGCGATGATGCGGGCGGCCTGACGGCAGGCGTCGGCCCTCGACGAACAACGGAACAGCCAGTCACGGTAAGCGGCTGAGTTGATCTTCCTTACCGTGACTGGCTGTTCCAAAGCACCTCGCCGTTCGGGGGTTGCCGGACCGGGTAACAGGTTGGCTCTTTCGCGGAACTTTGCGTTGCCCGGCCCCGTAGGGTGCGGGGTTGTGCCGGTGGAGTTCCTGAGTGATGAGGAGGCCGCCGCCTACGGCGCGTACCAGGGGGCGCCGTCGCAGTCGGACCTGGAGAAGCTGTTCTTCCTGGACGACGCGGACAGGCAGCTGATCGCGAAGCGCCGTGGTTCGCATAACCGGCTCGGGTTCGCGCTGCTTTTGACAACGGTGCGCTACCTCGGGGTCTTCCTGCCCGACCCGCTAGCCGTACCGGATGACGTGACCGGGTACCTGGCCGGACAACTTGAGATCTCCGACCCTGGCTGCGTCCAGCGCTACACCGAACGTCGCACGACGCGGTTCGAGCACGCCGACGAGATCAAGGCCGCCTACGGGCTGCGCGAGTTCGAGGCGGTGGAGAAAGACCTGCGGGAGTGGGTAGACGCGCGGGCCTGGACGACCAGCGACGGCCCGAAGGCCATCTTCGGTGATGCGGTGCGCTGGCTGCGGGAACGCGATGTGCTGCTGCCGGGCATCACGGTCCTGGCGCGGCTGGTCGCGCAGGTCCGCGAGGAGGCGTATCAGCGGCTGTGGGACACCCTGCACGGGATGCTGACCGGCGAGCAGCGGCGGCTGCTGGACTCACTGGCCGTGGTGCCCGAGGGCGAGCGGTTCTCGCCGCTGGAGCGCTGGCGGCGGGGGCCGGCCAAGGCGTCGGGACTGAACATGGTCAAGGCCCTGGACCGGGTCTCGCAGATCACCGGCACCGGGTTCGGGCGGCTGGACCTGGAGTCGGCGGTCCCGGCCCGGCGGCTGACCGAGCTGGCCCGCTACGGGATGACGGCCAGCGCCACTCAGATCCGCCGGCATCCGCCGCCGCGCAGGCTCGCGACGCTGCTATCGACGGTGGTCCACCTGGAGTCCAAGGCGACCGACGACGCGCTGGAACTGCTGGACCTGCTGATGGCGACCGAACTGCTGGGCAAGGCCGAACGAGACTCCGACAAGGACAAGATCCGCCGGCATCCGCGGCTGGCGCGGGCCTCGGCGAAGCTGGCCGCCGCGGTGGAGGTGCTGTTCGAGGTCACCGGGTACGGCACCGAGATCACGCTGGAGCAGCTGTGGGAGGGCATCGAGGCGGTGATCTCCCGCCGCGAGCTGCGCGACGCGGTGGAAGCGGTCACCGACATGGTGCCGCATCCGGACGCCGACGACGACGGGCAGATGCGGGCGCTGCTGGCAGCGCGGATCGCCACAGTCAGCGGCTTCGTGAAGATCCTCACCGAGGTGATCGCCTTCGGGGCGACCGCCGACGGCATGCAGGTCCTAGCCGCGATGAAGGACCTGCCGCGGCTGCTGGACGGGCGGCGCGCGAAGAACCTGACCGCCGGTGACATCGACGCCGATCTGGTCCGCGGCTCCTGGACCCGCCTGGTATTTCCCGGCGAGGGGCGGGTCGACCGCAACGCTTACGTGTTCTGCGTGCTGACCCAGTTCCACGCCGGGCTCAAACGCCGCGACGTCTACGCCGAGACCTCCACCCGCTGGCGCGACCCGCGCGCCCAGCTGCTGGACGGCGAAGCGTGGACCGCGGCCAGGGACACGGTGCTGACCGCGCTCGGGCTGCCCGAGGACCCGGACACCCTGCTGGCCGCGCACGCCCGGCTGCTGGATGACACTTACCGGGGCGTGGCCGGACGGTTCGCGGTCAACAACGCGGTCAGCGTGGATGCGGACGGGCGGCTGCACGTCGAGCGGATCAAGGCGATCCCGGAACCAGGGAGCCTGATCGACCTGCGCAAGCGGGTCGGCGCGATGCCGCCGCGGGTCGACCTGCCCGAGGTGCTGCTGGAGGTGATGGGCTGGGAGCCGGGATTCGCCGGGGCGTTCACGTCCGTCTCCGGCAGCCGCTCCCGGCTGGCGGACCTGGACATCACCATCGCGGCCTGCCTGACCGCGCACGCGCTGAACATTGGCTACGGGCCAGTGGTCAAGAAGGGCGTGCCGGCCCTCGAGCGCGACCGGGTCGGGCACGTCGGCCTGAACTACCTGCGGCCGGAGACCTACTCGCGGGCCAACGCCCCGCTGATCGACCGCCAGGCCTCGATCCCGCTCGCCCGTGCCTGGGGTGGCGGCCTGGTCGCCTCCGTCGACGGGATGCGCTTCGTCGTCCCCGTCCTCACCATCTACGCCCGCCCGAACCGGAAGTTCTTCGGCCCCAAGCGCGGCATCACCTGGCTGAACATGATCAACGACCAGGCGGCCGGGCTCGGCGCCAAGGTCGTCTCCGGCACGCCCCGGGACTCGCTGCACATGATCGACGTGCTGTACGCCCGCGACGGCGGCCAGCGCCCCGACATCGTCATCACCGATTCCGGATCGTACAGCAACCTGGTCTTCGGGCTCGTGCACCTGCTGGGCATGTCCTACCGGCCGCAGCTGGCCGACCTGCCCGACCAGAAGCTGTGGCGGATCAACCCGGCCACCAGCTACGGGCCGCTGGACACCGCCGCCCGCGGGAAGATCGACCTGGGCAAGGTGCGCGGGCACTGGCCAGACATCCTGCGGGTGGCCGCGTCCATCCACACCGGCGCCGTCCGCGCCTACGACGTGATCCGGATGCTGCAGCGCGACGGGCGCCCCACTCCGCTCGGCGAGGCGATCGCCAGCTACGGGCGGATCTTCAAGAGCCTGCACATCCTGACCTACGTCGACGACGAGACCTACCGGCGCGACATCAAGGGCCAGTCCAACCTGACCGAGGGCCGCCACGACCTGGGCCGGACCGTCTTCCATGGCCACAAGGGCGAGATCTACCAGCGCTACCACGTCGGCATGGAGGAACAGCTCGGCGCCCTGGGCCTGGTCCTGAACTGCATCGTGCTGTGGAACACCTTCTACATGAACGCCGCGCTCGAGCAGCTGCGGGCCGAGGGCTACCCGGTCCGTGACGAGGACGCCGCGCGATTGTCCCCGTTCGTGCGTCACCACCTGGGCGTGCACGGCCGCTACTCGTTCGTGCCGCCTGACCTGGCCGACGGCATCCGTCCGTTGCGCGACCCGGACGCCGAAGACGACGACCGGGAGTAGTCCGGGCTCGCGTCCCGCCGCCTCTCACAAATGACCAGTTACGAGAATCCCGCCGCCGCCCGCGATCGTGCCCCGTTTGCCCCGGTCGAGGCTCGCAGAAAACCTCGCAGAACCCCCCGTGTTCTGCGAGGTAGTTCTGAGAGACTGCCGGGTATGGAGCTGACGCCCGGCCAGGCCGCGGACGCGGCTGAACGCCACGACTGCCCTAGGTGCCAGGTCCCGGCCGGGAGCCCGTGCCGCACCCGCGGCGACAAGACCGCGGTGAAATACCACACCGCCCGCTTTGTCCTCGTGCCCGCGCTGCGCGACGAACTGGAAGTGCTGGTGCCGGCCGGCCGGGGCCGCGGCCGGCCGTGGAAACCCGGCTCCCCGGTCCAGGCCGCGTCCACCGCGGGGAACGCCGCCAGGGCGATCCGGATCGGGTACGCCCGCTGCTCGACCGCCCGGCAGGAACTCGCCAGCCAGGCCGCAGCTCTGGAGGCCGCGCAGTGCAAGCGGATCTTCTCCGAGAAGATCAGCACCCGCATCAAGGTCCGCCCCGAACTGGAGAACGCGCTCAGGCTTGCTCGCGACATCAAGGAGGCCGCTCCGGACCAGCCGGTCATCCTCACCGTCCACGAGCTGAAGCGGCTGGCCCGCAACGCCGCCGAGCTGATGACCCTGTCCGCCCAGCTCCAGGCCACCGGGATCCGGCTTGAGCTCCTCACCGGCCCGCTCACCGGCATCTACGACCCGCGCGGCATGGGTTCCATGCTCTTCGCCGTGCTGGCCGTCGCCGCTCAGCTCGACCGCGACTACATCCGCGAGAAAACCCTGGAAGGCCAGGCCGCCGCCGCGGCCAAGGGCCACCATGGAGGCCGGCCCAAGGTCATCGACGACGACATGCTCACCTTCGCCATCGCGCTGAAGGACAAGGGCATCCCCGTCCCCCAGATTGCGGGGAAGCTCGTCATCAGGACCGGCAAGAACGCCGGCAGCCCCCCCTCCGTTGCCTCGCTCTACCGGGCGCTCGCCGAAGCCGGCGACACCGGACGGCGGTGAGGCCGGAGTGGTTCGCCGGGGCCCGCGCTCTGCGCGCGGGAAGGGCCCGCTGCAAAGGACCGTCGTGGTGGCGGCCGCGGTAGTGCTGGCCGTTGCCGCGCTGGGTTTTCTTATCTGGTTCCTGGTAACCCGCAGCCCGGCCAGGCAGGCGTGGCTGACGTCGCTAGCGAACGTTGCGGCCGTGGTACTGCCTGCCTGGACAGTGGCGGCAGCGATGCTGACCTGGGTGAGGAAATCCGGGGCGGCTGATGCGGACCGCGTCCGGGAAAATGGCCCGGGCCAGGACGGCCAGCGGTCAGCGCCGCGCTTGCGGCCGCTGTCAGAGCTGGATCCGTTCGACCTGGAAGTGCAGCGGCCGGTGCAGCCCGAGGAAGCTCCGGCAGGGCTGCCGGAGCTGCCAGCGTACGTGCCGCGCGGGCACGATGCCGAGCTGGCCCAGGTGGTCCGGGCCGCTGCGGCCGGCCGCAGCGGCATAGCAGTGCTGGTGGGCGGGTCATCCACGGGCAAGACCCGGGCCTGCTGGGAGGCGCTGAGGCTGCTGCGGGACAAGGACCCGCCGTGGCGGCTCTGGCATCCGATCGACCCGTCCCCGCCGAAGGCCGCGCTAGCTGAGCTGCCGAGGACCGGGCCGCGGACCGTGGTGTGGCTGAACGAGGCCCAGCGCTACCTCAACCCGGCCAAGTCGAGCCTGGGCGGACAGGTCGCCGCCGGGCTCCGGGAACTGCTGCGCGACCCGGACCGGGCCCCGGTGCTGGTGCTAGCCACCCTGTGGCCCCAGTACTGGAACATCCTGACCGCACGCCCGCCGGAGGACGACGCCGATCCGCATGCGCAAGCGCGGGAGCTGCTGGCCGACCACAACATTACTGTGCCGCCGGCGTTCACCCCGGAGCAGGTCGCCAAGCTGGCCGGCACGGAGGATGCGCGGCTGGTGCTGGCCGGGAAGTCGGCACAGCATGGGCAGGTAATCCAGTTCCTGGCCGGGGCGCCGGAGCTGCTGGCCCGGTACCACAACGCCCCGCCAGAAGCGGCGGCACTGATCAGCGCGGCGATGGATGCACGCCGCCTGGGTGCGGGAGTCGACCTGCCGCAGGCCTTCCTGGAAGCCGCTGCGCCCGGCTACCTGACCGATGACCTGGACGGGGGCTGGCTAGTGCGGGCCCTGGCCTACGCTGCCGTCAAGTGCCGGGGCGCCCGCGGGCCGCTGACCCGCAACCGCCTCAGCCTGGACGCCAACGGAGCCGCGCCGGATGCCGGCCACGATGGAGCACCGTCGTACCGGCTGGCCGACTACCTCGACCAGTACGGCCGCCACCACCGCCATGCCGTGATCCCGCCAGCTAGTTTCTGGACCGCCACCGCCCGTGCCCAGGCTAGGGACCTCACCACCCTGGGCGACGCGGCTGACGACCGCGGCCTGCTGCGCACCGCGGCCCAGCTCTATAAACACGCCGTTCACCAAGACGCCTCAGCCGCTGCGCAACTTGTCCGCGTTATGCACCGGTGCTGTCCCGGCGACCATCGTCCCGCCCAGTGGGCGGCCGGGCACGCCGCCCTCCACGACCCGGGCGGCATCGTCGCGCTGCTGGACGCGCTGCGGACAGCGGGTGCCCCGGACCAGGTCGGCGCGCTGCTGGCCCGTGACCCGGCCGGGCACGCCGCCCTCGGTGAACCTGACGGCGTCACCCGGTTGCTGGACGCGCTGCAGAAGGCCGATGCCCTGGATCAGTTCGACGTGCTGGCCGCCCGCGCCGCCGACGTCCCCGGCAACCTGTACGGCGTCCCCTACCTGCTGGCCGGCCGCGGCATGCTGCGCATACTGCGGGAGGCGGGCGCGCAAGACCAGGCGGACATGCTGGCTGCCCGCGCCGCCGGGCACGCCGTGCTCGACGACACGGCCAGCGTCGCCATGCTGCTGAGGGAGCTGCGGGAGGCGGGCGCCCAGGACCAGGTCGGCGCGCTGCTTGCCCGTGACCCGGCCGTGCACGCCGCACTCGACAACGCGGGTGGCGTCGCCATGCTGCTGAGGGAGCTGCAGGCGGCGGGCGCCCCGGACCAGGTCGACGCGCTGCTGTCCCGTGACCCGGCCGCGCACGTCGCCCTCGGCGGACCTGGCGGCATCGCCGAGCTGCTGGACGCGCTGCGGGAGGCCCGCGCCCCGGAGCAGGTCGGCGCGCTGCTGTCCCGTGACCCGGCCGCGCACGTCAGCCTCGACGACATGGGCAGGATCACCGAGCTGCTGAGGGAGCTGCAGGCGGCAGGTGCCCCGGACCAGGTCGACGCGCTGGCCGCCCGCACCGCCGATGCCCTCGTCAACCTGTACGGCGGCGTGGGCCTCCTGGCGGCCTGGCTATGGGGGACAAGCGTCCGGAACCAGGCCACCGTGCTAGCCGCTCGCGCCGCCGGGCGCGCCACCCTCGACGACGCCAGCGGCGTCGCCGCGCTGCTGGTCGTGCTGGGGGGTGCGGGTGCCCAGGACCAGGTCGACGCGCTGCTTGCCCGTGATCCGGCCGCGCACGCCGTGCTCGACAACGCGGGTGGCGTCGCCATGCTGCTGAGGGAGCTGCAGGCGGCGGGCGCCCAGGACCAGGTCGACGCGCTGCTTGCCCGTGATCCGGCCGCGCACGCCGTGCTCGACAACGCGGGTGGCGTCGCCATGCTGCTGAGGGAGCTGCAGGCGGCGGGCGCCCAGGATCAGGCCACCGTGCTGGCCGCCCGCGCCGCCGGGCACGTCAACCTCCACAACCCAGAACAGCGTCCTCGGCGACTTCTTCTACGGCTTCCCGCTCGCCGTCGCTGGCTTGCTGGACGCAATGCGGCGAGTAAACGCGTACGAGCAGGCCACGGCCCTGGCGGATCGGCTGCCCAGCGAAGGAATGTTCGACTTGTTCTGTGATCAAGGAAACAACCGGGCGCTGTACCAGCTCGGCCGTAATCCCGACGGCAGCCCAGCCCGACCATGGGGCTGGGATGACCTGAACTAACCGAGATAGCGCCGGACCCGAGCGACACTCTCATCGACCCCAGCCCGGTAGCTTGCCAGGGCGAGGCCGATGTGTGGCAGATCAGCGATAATTGGCTCGTCATACAAACAGGCACCCCTGAGCTCGCGGACGCGTGCCCATACAGCACCAAGATCAACTCGGCCGCCTACCGTGACTGGTCGTTCCGTTGTTCGTCGAGGGCCGCATCCACCCGCAGCCAGAAAGACGACAGCCAGATCGATGACCTGACCGCCTACGGATGCGACAAGATCTTCACCGACACCGGGTCCGGCAAGCTCGCCGCCCGCCCCGAGCTCGACAAGGCCCTGGCCTACCTACGCCAGGGCGACGTGCTCGTCATCACCCGGCTGTCCCGCGCCATGCGGTCGCTCAAGCACCTGCTCGCGCTCGCCGACGAGCTGCGCGAGCGCGGCGCCGGCCTGGTCGTCCTGAAGCAGCAGATCGACACGACCACGCCGACCGGACGGCTGGCCTTCCACATCCTCGGCGCGATCGATGAGTTCCAGCGCGAGCTGATCATCGAGGGCACCCGCGAGGGTCTGGACGCCGCCCGGGCCCGCGGCCGCACCGGAGGCCGCAAGCCCAAGCTGAGCGCCGCCAAGGCTTCCACCGTCCGGCGCATGTACGAAGCGAGTGGCCCGGACGGCAAGAGGCAGCACACCGTCGCTGAGATCGCCGAGGCTGTCGGCGTGCACCGCACCACCGTGTACGACTACCTCAGGAAAGAGCTGACATGGCCGCAGGCCTCCAGGACGCGCCCCGGCACGCCGGGCAGGTCGTCCGCCGCGTGCTGCTCCGCCGGAACATCGCCATCGACCCCGAGACCGCGCAGCTCGTAGTCGCCGCCGTCCAGGCCGCGCTCCAGGCCGATACACCCTCCCGGGCGCCGCGCCGACGCCAACGTGTTTCTCCCGCAGGCTGCGAGCCGCTGTTCTGACATGGCACCGGCTATGGGCCTCGTTTTAGGCTAGTGACAGCGAGGCCGATCCATCGTTACACGACTGCCAGTGCCTCCTCGCTGGTACCGCACACCAGGTAGACACTTGGGCCGATCTCCTGCGAATGAGTGCGGACTAGGGAAAGCGCGCCGGGCGGCCAGGTCGTCTCGGGTGTCCAGACAACGCCTTCAAGCACGCCAGGGTCAGGGAAGTTACCGCAGGACAGATCGGCGTCCGAGGCGTCTATCTCGATCGCGCCAAGCTGCTGAATCAGGGTGAAATCGACGTTGCGGCCGCTTCCACGAAGGTGGGCGAGCTCGCGGGCTCTTTCAAGATCGTCTATGAGGTCTCGGGCTCTTACGGCGAGGTCGAAGAATCCTGCGGAGACAAGACCGCGGGCGCGGGCGAAAACACGGTCGAGAGCGCTAACAAGAGCCTGGTCGATGCCTTGGGCCTGGTCGCGGTCGATGTCGAGGCCTAGCCCTGTCTTTTCATCGGGATCTGGGCCAGGCGGCGTGCCTTACGTAGAAAAGTGCTCCTGAGCTGGGACAGTGAGGGTGTTCGAAGTCCTTGCTGTCCCGAGTTCGAGGAGCACTTTCTGCGTGCACACTACCGGGTGGTCCAGGGGCCTGGAGGTATCTGGCGGCGGTCAGGGTGTCGTGTCGCATGCCGGGCTGGTTTTGCTGCGGCACCTGGCTGATAAGACGGGCCTGACGGGCGGGCTGTCGCGGGCGCTGGCCACGCCGCGGTTCCTGGTCCATGACCGGGGCCGGGTGACCGCGGATCTGGCGTGCGCGATCGCGGACGGCGCCCGGGTGATCTCCGATTTCCGGGTGATGGGCGATCAGCGGGAGCTGTTCGGGCTGGTGGCGTCGGTGCCGACGGCGTGGCGGACGCTGAAGGAGATCGCGCGCGGCGGGGCCTGCGCGGACCGGCGGATCACGCAGGCGGTGAATACGGCCCGACGGCACGCGTGGGCGCAGGTCACAGCCCGGCACGGGGGGCTGCCGGGGGTGCGGCTGGCGGACAGGACCCTCGATGGTGTCACCTGCATCCGGCTCGATGCCACCGTCACGCCGGCGCACTCGGACAAGCAGCTCGCGGAAGCGAACTTCAAAGGTTATGGCCATCACCCCTTGATCGGGGTGTGCGATAACACCGGCGGGGAGCCGCTGGCCTGGATGCTGCGCCGCGGCTCGGCGGGCAGCAATACGACCGCGGATCACCTGCAGCTGCTGGACGCGGCGATCGCCGCGGTCCCGCCGGGCTTGCGGCGCAAGCTGATGGTCACCTGCGACGGCGCCGGGGCCAGCCACGGCCTGATCGCCCGCCTGGATAAGCTGGCCGCCCGCCGCGGCTATGAGCTGACCTACTCGGTCGGCTGGGCGCTGGGCGAGCGGGAGAAGGCGGCGCTGCGGCTGGTCCCGGAGCACGCCTGGCAGGCCGCGATCGATGGCCGCGGCGAGGTCCGCGAGCGCCGCGCCGATGACGCCTGCGCGAACCCGTCCTGCGCGCACCGGGCGTGCTGGATCGAGGAAGCGCACGTCACCGAGCTGACCGGGCTGCTGCGCTGCGGCCCTGGCGGGGACCAGCTGCATGCCTGGCCCGCGGCGATGCGCGTCTTCGCGCGCCGCGAGCGGCCCCATCCGGGCGCCCAGCTGACCCTGTTCGAGGCCGGGGACGGCTGGCGGTACAGCCTGTGGGCCACGAACCGGCCCGCCAGCACCAAAGGCTGGCTCGGTCAGAACGCTTATATCGACGCCGCCCACCGGGTCCACGCCCGGGTCGAGGACGCGATCCGGACCGGGAAAGACTGCGGAATCGGCCATTTCCCGTCCTTTGACTTCGGGATCAACGCCGCGTGGCTGACCGCCTCGATGACCGGGCAGATCCTGCTCGCCTGGCTGAAACTGCTGGCTCTCGACGGCGACCTGGCCAGAGCCGAGCCGAAGACGCTGCGGTACCGGGTGCTGCACGCCGCGGCCCGCCTGGTCCGCGGCAGCCGGCGGCGCCGCCTGAAAATCCAGGCCTCCTGGCCATGGGCCGACGCGATTACGGCCGCGTGGCAGCGCATCGACGCGCTCCCGCAAGCCCCCTGACCAGCCCAAAGCCGTCCCTGCAACCCAGGAAGGACAAACCCCGGGGCCCGTGGAACCCCCAGTACCGGCCCGCCAGCCGGGCAACCGTCATACCCTCACGCTAAAATCGCGGCCACAACGGGGCTAGCCAGCGCTCAGCGCCAGCCATCAACCCCGATGAAAGATCAGGGCTAGCGCCCTGTTGAGGGCTCGGTCGAGAGCGAAGACGTTGGCGGAAACACGGCCAAGGACAATGTCGGGGTCGTGGGTACGGGCGGCGGCGAAGGCGACGTCGAGGTCCCTGGCAAGGACGCGGGCGAGCGTCCGCACTTCGATGAGGGCGATTACGCGGTTGCCATGGGGCGAGGTCGGCAGCACAGAGAAAGGTGATGGATCTGCCATATGGACGGAGGCCGCATGGCTGTTGCTGACCGCCATGATTGTCAACAGCATCACCTCTGGATGTGCGGCAGCACGCACGTGGTCCAGTAGTTCGGCGTCTGCGGCAAAAACCAGGGCGTCAAGTTCTGCGTCGCTCAGTTTCCCGCGTTGGCGATCGTCATGGTTTTCGGTCACTGGATCCACCCCCCGTTCCTTATCTCTGATCCCCGGAAAACATCACGGCCAGGCTCTCGCGGGCCTTCTTGAGCGCAAGGCGCACCTGCGGTTCAGTCATCTCCAGCTCGCGGCCAATCTCTGGCACGGAGAATCCGTCGAGGTGGAATGCCATGATGGCGCGCTGCCCGAACTCAAGAGCACGCAGCGCGTCATAGACAAGCAGCGTTTCCTGGGTTAGGTCAGCGTGGCCGGAGCCGGGTTGCGGCATCTGAGGTACTGCGGTGGCTGTCAGCATTCCCGGCTGCCGACGCGGGCCGGACAGACGCCGGTACTTCCGGAGCGCTGATGTCCGGATCCACCCCTGCGGGTTGTGGATGCCATCCCATGCGCTCGGGTTCTGGGCGAGCTTCCACGCTTCAAGGAACGCGTCCTGTGTCGCATCCTCCGCCTGCTGCAGACTCGCGCCACAGCGCATGACGAACCGCACAACATGGAGGTACTCGCGGTCGTAGAACTCCATGAAACCGGCGTGCATCTGGCCGGTATCGCTTCGGTCAGCGCCCATTGCTATTGCATCGACCCGGGCCGCTTCGTCACGATCTTCGCGCAGCCGATGGAGGGCACCCTGGAACCTGGTAACACGCTGCTCCAGTCCAGCATCATCGAGTCCGCCGCCACTCAGAATCGCCAAGCTGCTGTCTAGCAACTCCTGCTCGTTCGCGATCATCAGTTAATCCCCTCCTCGCCGGTGTCGTAGAAGTCCGTGAGCAGGCACCGGAGCCTTCGTCGCCCTTCGAACATGTAACGCTTCACTGTGCCTGCGCTGATGCCCATGATGTCGGCAGTGGTGTCCATAGTCAGGTCCTCGACGACGTGCAGGGTGATTACTTCCCGCAAACTAGGCGGCAGCTGTTGAATAGCCCTCTGCAGGAGGAGACGATCAACTACGCCCTGGATCGAGTCCTCAGCATCACGCCGCATCGGTTCAGGTGGATCCGGATGTAGATCCCTGGCTCTGGTGTCATGGTCCTTTTGCCGTCTGCTGCGCTCGTTCCTCGCGATCTTGAAAACGTACGCTTCCGGCCGGTCGAGGGACTGGACACGCGGCCAGTAGCAGCGTGCGGCCAAGAATGCGTCATCAGCAATCTCTTCAGCCAGACCCCGGTCAGTGCCCATGTTGACCAGATAGCCATGCACTTTCCCGAGGTACTTGCGATAGAAGGCTGTGACTTCGTCGTCGAAGTCGTCGTCTAGGCTCATCGATCGAGCTCACCGCCCGGCCTAGACGGCGTGTCGTGGATCACGATGAGCGGCACAGGTGCCGGCTCAGGCATCCGGATCACCCGCAGCCGCCCGCCAGGCTCGGACTCCAGCAACTCGGCGCCAGGAGGCAGCAGGCTGATCGCCGCCGCAGTCGCACGATTCCGCTCGTGTTCTAGTTCGATCGCCGTTCGCCCCTTGGCCCGCACGATCAAGTATCGCCATAGGCCACCGCAGCACCGGCTGACGCCGGCAATGCCGAGCCAGGAAGCCATCACATCGCCCCTGTTCTGCCAGTCTCTTGTCGGGAGCCCCCGGAATCGGGTGGCCATGCCGACTACAGGGGAATGCATCACCAGAAGGTTGTGTGGCCAGCCGGAATATCTCGAAAGAGATGTCAGGAATCTGAGAGCCATCCGCAGGCAGGCAGCTCACCCCGTCCCGGTATACCAGTCAAGGGTGCGAACTGGCACCCGAAGCGCCTTGCAGGCTGGCGGGCGACGGCGGCCTGCGGGTCCGTGGCGGGCGGCGGCTTCGGGACCGGGCCGGGTGTAGCGCTCGAGGGGAGCGGATGGAGGCATACCGGGAGCGGGCGAGCAGGGTCGGGGTGTTAGTACCGTCATCGGAACTGGGTGAGCATCGAGTGGCGGAGCTGATGCAGGGTCCAGCCATGCAGGTCCTCGATCTCGGCGGGGATGGCGCCGGGATGGGCCAGGGGTCGGGTGGGACTTCTCGAATAGTTCGGCGGCGCTGCGGTACACCTTCACGTACCGGATGACGTGCCGCGCGTCAGGGTGCCCGCCTGTAGGGGTAATGGTCGTTTCCCCTACACCGGACGACCCGGCAGCCCGACCAAGATCATCGCTGACGCCAGCGGTTTGCACGGATCTACCGGGTCCCCGGACGTCGGCGGTGACAGGCAGGCCACTGCGGTTAACGGCGGCGGGTTTTTCCTGCTCTGTAGTAGCGAGGACGACGAGCTACGTGGAGGTGACAGATGTGGGATGTGATGGGAGAGCTGGGCCGGACGGTCCGGGAGGCACTGCGGGACTGGCAGGGGACCCTCCGCCTGCTGTGCGTGCTGGCCGCCGTCACCATGGCGGTGATGATCCTGCGATGACGGGGCTCCGGCTCAGGCAACGGGCTAGCCACCATGGCGCGGGACACGGTTAAAACCGAGACTGACTGGTGATCCTGGCGATGAAGGTCCATGCAGGTGCGAACAGAGTACGGCAGGGCAGGCATGACTGACTGGCAGACGCGCAAGCGTACAGGGAAACTGGCCGGTCAGGTGATACCTGAGCCGGAAGGCACCTAGTGGACGCCGGATCGCCCCTGCCAGGAACAGCCCCCGCGGAAAGCGCGGCAGAGCTGCAACGCACTCCCGAGCCTGCGGCGGCGGAGCCGGATCTGCCGTTTCCCGAGTTCTACCGGGCTCACGCGCCAAGCCTGGTCGTCTTCGTGATGTGGCTAGGCGCCCGCGCCGAAGAGGCCGCCGACGTCGCACAGGAGACGATGACCAAGGCGTGGCAGAACTGGGAAAAGATCAGGTATCCCCGGGCGTGGGTGCGAACTGTCGCCTCCCGCGAGTACTGCCGTCGCGTCACGACCTGCCACGAGGAGCTGGCCGACGAAATCCCCGGTCTCCTCCTAGACATGGGCATGGCTGCCGACGAGGCTGCGATGCTCGGCCCTGGACACGCCCGCGTCCTGGAGTTGCTGCGGCTCCTGCCACCGCGGCAGCGGCAGGTGATGGCATGGGTTTACGACGGCTACACCCCGACCGAGATCGCCACGTTCCTCGGCCTCGACCCCGGCACGGTCCGGGCTAGCTTGCATAAGGCTCGCGAAACGCTCAAATACCACCTGACAGGGGAAGGAGACTGGTCTCAGTGAATGACGACCTGCTTCCCGAGCACGAAGGCATCGACGCCGCGCTGGCATCTGCCCGCCAGGAGCACGTCCAGCGGCTGGCCGCGGTGCTGGATCTGGACAGCGGGCTTGCCGCCATTCTCACCCCCGATAGGGATGCCGACCGCGACGAACTAGCTGCTGCTAATAGGCCCGGGACCTCGGCTGCTACCCGTCCCGGACCGCCTCTACTAAGCGGGCGAGCAGCCGCCAGCACTGCGGTAGATGCCCCCGGCGGACCGCCGGGTTTCCAGCACAAGCTGCTGGCGATCCGGCAAGATCCTCGGATCGAAGCCCTCGCTCTGCGGCGTGCGGGGGATCCTGAGCTCGCCAAGGACGCCCTCCAAAGCGCCTACTGGTCCGCCGCCCGCGTAGACCATCCCGAGAGCATCAAGGATCTGCGCGCCTACTTCGTCCGTGTGTTGGTGCGCGAGGTATACCGCCTGCGCGCTCAGCTCGAGCTCGAGACCCTGGATAGTCCCGCAGAACCGTGCCAGCACGGCGCTGCAGCGGGTTCCCAGTCGTCGCCGCAACCGGTCGCCGAGACGGTCGCCGCCGCGCTGCTGGCCCGTACATGGCTCGAGCGCTTCGCCGCACAGCGCGACCGCCTTAGCGCAGCGGTACCGTCGCGCTCCGGTGACCCAGACCGCTACCGCAACGTGATCGTCACCGTCGCCGAGCAGGTCCTATGCGACCTGATCCAGGGGGAACCCAGCGAGGCTGACTCCAAAGATGCCTTCCGGACTGCCTACCCGGAGTGGTTCGGCGAGCCCGGGTGCGCCGAGAACACATGCCGCCAGCGTTTCCACCGGGCCCGCGCAGATGTGAGGGCGCTACTACAGGCCGTCGTCCGCCGAGACGAACTGCAGCTCTGAACCGGTGGCAGGCGCGGCGCCGGCCTGGCTCGTTTCTGCCAGGCAACACCGGGCCCTGCAGGGCCGCGCTTACCCGCCGCGGCGCAACGATAGCAGTCATTATCATTCCGTCTCGACGCCCACTGTCGGCGGCAGCGCGACGATGTCGCTGGCGCTCGAGGGGGCAGAGCATAAGCTAACCCCGGTACCTCGGATCCCCGAGCCTGGACACTCAGGCCCAGTTAGCGTGGCCGGCCGTGCTGTCTCAGAAAGGCGGGCCAGTCGACGGGACCTCCGTGCCGCCAGGCCGGGCACCGCGCCGGACAGGGAGAACTGCCGATCCTCCTTCCGCACGGCTACCGCCACCATCGCGACCACCCCGACCGCGAGCCCGCCGAGAAAGACCGCCATTATCAAGTACGCTACCGATGCTGCGCTGCCGCTCATACCGGCCGAAGCGGCTGAGCCGACCGAGGGGGCCGGGCCGTGATGGAGATCTGGCGAGCCGACCGAGTGAGACGGGGTGCCGGTAACAATCGAGCCGTGAGCACCGCTACGGCGTCCAGTTTCCTGAACTGCCCTGGTGTGCGCTGTGGCACGGGATGGTCGTTAGCGTGGCCGGAACGGGTTGTCGGTGTAGCCGGGCCGCTGGTCAATTTCGCCGCGCTGGTATCGCTCGGCCTGCCAGGCGTCCCAGGCCCGCTCCAGTTGCGGGGTCGAGGAAGCAGGCAATCCCTTGCGGGTGCAGAAGGCCCGGAGCTCCAGGTCCGGCTCGGCCAGCCGCCGGCGGCGTTCGGCCCGCGGGTCGGGCAGCACCGCAGCGGTCGTCAGGTCCTGGGCCCGCCGGGCCCGGGCGAGTTCGTCCACGTCGGCGGCGATGCGGTCGATGACCGCGGCCACCCGTGCGAGGTCGACGGCCACGACGGCCCGGTCCGGCCAGTCGGCGGACGGGCGCAGGTTAACCGCTGGCGGGTAGCTATCAGCGTCCAGGTGCGCGAGCCAGTCCGCGCACTGCCGCAGCCAGCTCACCTCATCGGATAGCCGGTCGGCGATATTGTCCCGGCCGCCGAGTTCGGTGTCCTCCCCGGAGTCCGGATCTTCCGGGGCTGGCCAGCCCGCTGCCCGCAGCTCGCCCAGCGTCGCGTCCAACGCATCCAGGTCGGCATCGGCCACGATCTGGTGCACCCGCGACGGCGACAGCCCGATCGCCGTGGCCAGCTTGCGAATCGAGATCCCCGCGGCGCGGGCCGAGACCAGCGCCCACACCCGTTCCCGTTCGGCCTGCTCCAGCCGCCACGCGGCCCGGGAGACCCGCGTCAGGACTCGCCGCTCCCGCCGGCCCGCCTCGATCCGCTCGCTGATCGTCACCCGCCCAACCTTGCCAGCAGTGTTCAGGAAACTGGACGTCGTAGCGGCGCTGACGGCTCGATTGTTACCGACACCCCAGCTTGGCGAACCGGCCTAACCGCAGGCTGGACGGGTTTCGCCGGACCCTGCTAGGCCTCCTGGCTCTCGGCGCCGAGGTGGCGATAGA
>CAVWBQ010000027.1:0-112481 GCA_963753225.1 uncultured Actinomycetota bacterium
GGACCAGCGGCACATCGACCCAGAACCGCCGCCGCCCTGTGCCGCCGCCGCGGCCGCCGCCTCGCCGCTCGCACCCGAGCTCGCCGCCGGAGCCCCTCCGGCCCCGGGGCCCCTCCGGCCCCGGGGCCCCTCCGGCCCCGGGGCCGCCCCGCCGCTGCCTTAGCCGTCGCGCAGGGCGGTCTTGAGGATCTTGCCGGACGGGCCCTTGGGCAGTTCGGCCATGAACCGGATCTCCCGCGGGTACTTGTACGCCGCGAGCCGCTCCCGCGTGTAGGCGATGATCTCCCCGGCGGTCGCCGACGCGCCCGGCCGCAGGGCCACCACGGCCACGACCTCCTCGCCGAGCCGCTCGTCCGGCTTGCCGATCACGGCCGCTTCACCGATCGCCGGGTGAGCGTACAGGACCTCCTCGATCTCCCGCGGGTAGACGTTGTACCCGCCGCGGATGACCAGATCCTTGGCCCGGTCGACGATGAAGTAGAAGCCGTCCTCGTCGACGAAGCCCAGGTCACCGGAGTGCAGCCAGCCGTCGCGCAGCGTCTGTTCGGTGGCCTCGGGCCGTCCCAGGTAGCCCTTCATCACGTTGTGCCCGCGGATGAGGATCTCGCCGACATGCTCGCGCCCGGGCGGCAGCGGGCGGCCATGAGTGTCGGCGACCCGCATCCGGACGCCCCACATCGGCTTGCCGATGGACAGCACCTTCCGGTCGCCCGGCCGGTTGAACGAGCACGAGGCCGCGGTCTCGGTCATCCCGTAGCCCTCGAGCACCTCGATGCCGTACTTGTCCTCGAACGTCCGCATGATGTCCTCCGGCAGCGACGCCCCGCCGGACACCGCGACCCGCAGCGTCGACAGGTCGCGGCCGGTGATGTCCAGCTGGGCCAGGGCGTGCAGCATCGTCGGCACGCCGCCGATCACCGTGCACCGGTCGGCCTCGATCACGTCGAGCACCGCGGCGGGCTGGAACCGCGGCACGACCGACAGGCAGCCGCCGTGCCTGACGAACACGTTGATCACCGACGACAGCCCGAACACGTGGAAGAACGGCAGCACCGCCAGCACCACGTCGTCGCTCCGCACGCCGAACAGCCCGCCCGCCACTGTGCTGTTCATGTACAGCTGGAAGTGGGTGAGCTCGGCGCCCTTCGGCTTGCCCGTCGTGCCGCTGGTGTAGACGAGCACGGCGGTGTCATCGGAGCCGCGGGCGACCACATCACCGCCCGGCTCGTCCAGCGGCTCGGTGCTGATCAGCTCGGTGGCCGCCCGGGTGCCGTCCGGCAGCGGCCCGTCGCTCATGCTCACCAGGTACAGCGGGACCCCCGTGGTCTCGCAGGCCTTGGCCGCCTCGGCGTGCATGCCCTCGAATCCGACCAGCAGGGCCGCCGCCGAGTCGGTCAGGTGGTATTCGAGCTCGGGCGCCATCAGCAGCGGGTTCAGCGGCAGCACGACGAGGCCCGCCTTGAGCGCTCCGAAGTAGGCAATCAGGAAATGCGGGATGTTCGGCAACTGCAGCGCCACCACCTGGCCGGGGCTCAGCCCGGCGGCCCGCAGTCCGGCCGCGCAGCGCCCGGACAGCTCGTCAAGCTCGCGGTACGTGGTCGTGGTCCCGGCGAAGCGGCAGGCCGGGGCCTCTGGCGCGGCCAGGCTTGTCTCGGTCAGGATGGTCGCAAGGTTGAAGCTCATCCCCGCCCCAATCGCCAGCCCGGGGCAATCCCGGGTAAGTGAGACATATATTAGGTGTGTATCACCACCTTGCCTAGGCTCTCGCGGTGACGGAGGGAATGGCGATGTACTTCGTTCGGGACGGATCCAAGGGACCCGGTGATGCCGTGCCCGCAGGCCGGGACGGCGGGCCTACGGCCACCGGGCCATCTACCAGGCTGCTAGTGACCGAGCCCGTCCGCGGGCTGGTCGATCACGCCGCCCTGGTGCTGGCCACGCCGGTGCTGGCGGCGGCCCCGCGCGGCGACGGCCACGGCGTGCTCGTCCTGCCGGGGCTGTTCGCCTCCGATAAGAGCACCGTGCCGCTGCGCGGGTTCCTGCGCTGGCTCGGCTACGACGTTCGCGGCTGGGACCTCGGCCGTAACCACGGACCGACCGACGCGGTGCTGGCCGGCCTGCCCCAGGCCGTCCTTGATCATGCCGAACGGACCGGGCGGCCCGTGTCCCTGGTCGGCTGGAGCCTGGGCGGCGTGTACGCCAGGGAGATGGCCCGCCGCTATCCCCGTAGGGTCCGGCAGGTCATCACCCTGGGTAGCCCGTTCGCCATGCGGGACCCGCGCCAGAGCCACGCCCACCGCCCCTTCCAGCGGCTCAGGCACCTGCACGCGGACGAGGCCGATCTGCCCTCCTTCGAGCAGCGCGCCAAGCCCGTCAGCGTGCCCTCGACCGCGGTGTACTCTCGCCTGGACGGCGTGGTGGCCTGGCCGACGTGCATCGAGCCGGAGACGGCGATGCACCAGAACGTCGAGGTCCGGTGCAGCCATCTCGGCTTCGGCGTGGACCCGGCCACGCTCTGGCTGGTCGCCGACCGGCTGGCCGTCCCGGCGGGCCAGCGGGTCCCGTTCCGGCCGCCGCTGGCCCTGCGGCCCCTCTACCCCCGATGAAGCCAGCCCAGTGAAGCCAGCCCAGTGAAGCCAGCCCAGTGAAGCCAGCACCGTGGGCGTTCGCCGCGCCGTGGGGGGCGCGCGGCTACGTCAGCGACCTCGACGGCCCGGTGCACTGGATCGAATTCGGGGAAGAGGGCGCGCCAGGGCCGCACGGCACGCCGATCGTGTTCGTGCACGGCCTTGGCGGCTCGCACCTGAACTGGTGCCTGATCGGGCCCGAGCTGGCGGCCGGACGCCGCGCGGTCGCGCTGGACCTGCACGGGTTCGGCCTGACGCCGGGCACCCGCGCCACGTCCACCGTCCAGCACAACGCCCGGCTGCTCGACCGGTTCGTGCGCGAGGTCACCGGCACGCCGGTGATCCTGGCCGGGAACTCCATGGGCGGGCTGATCTCCATCATGCAAGCAGCGGCCGCGCCGGACACCGTGCGCGGGCTCGTGCTCATCGACCCGGCCCTGCCGCCGCGGCCGCGGGTACCCGACCGGCAGGTGGGGAGCCAGTTCCTGATGTACGCGCTGCCCGGCATCGGCGAGTTCTACGTCAGGTCGGTGCTGTCCCGCCAGCCGCCGCAGCTGGCGGTCCAGCGGGTCATCGAGCTCTGCTTCGCCGACCCGTCCCGGATCGACCCGGCCATGTTCACCGCGTCGATCGCGCTGGCCACCGAACGCCGGAAGCAGGGCCTGCGGGCCAGGGACGAGGCCTTCCTGGCCGCGTCCCGCTCGCTGATGCGGGTGGTCGGCCTGCGCCGGCGCTACTGCGAGATGATGGCCTCGGTGCGGGTCCCCGTCCTGCTCATCGGCGGCGAGGCCGACCGGCTGGTGCCGATGGCCGCCATCCGGCAGGCGGCCGTGCGCAACCCGGCCTGGGAGACGGTTATCCTGCCCGGAGTCGGGCATACCCCGCAGCTCGAGGTCCCGGATGCGGTCGCCGGCACGCTGCAAGGATGGCTGGGCCGGCACTTCGCCCCGGCCGCGGCGTAGGAAGGATCAGATATGCAACAGCTCTCCGGTCTCGATGCCTCATTCCTCGCCATGGAGACGGCCAATACCACCGGGCACGTCGGCGGGCTGAGCGTGCTCGACCCCAGCGACGCGCCCGAGCCGCTCACCCTGGCCCGGCTCACCGAGGTCATGGCCGAACGACTGCCGCTCGTGCCCGTGCTCCGGCGCAAGCTGCTGAACGTGCCGTTCGGCCTGGACCAGCCCTACTGGGTCGACGACGCGGACTTCGACATCGAGTACCACGTCCGGGAGATCGCGCTGCCGCGCCCGGGCTCCGACGCCCAGCTGGACGAACAGGTCAGCCGGCTGCACGCGCGCCCGCTCGACCGCAGCCGCCCGCTGTGGGAGATCTACCTGATCACCGGGCTGGCCAAGAAGCGCGCCGCCGTCTACACCAAGATCCACCACGCCGCGATCGACGGGGCCTCGGGCGCCGAGCTGCTGACGGTCCTGTTCGACCTGACACCGCAGGGCCGCGAGCTGCCCCCGGCCGAGCCCTTCCGCCCTGCCGCCGCGCCGCCCCTGCCCGCCCTGGCCGTCAAGGCGGCTGCGCGGCTGGCCTGGCGCCCGGTGCAGACGGTGCAGTTCACCAACGAGCTCGTCAAGGTCCTGCCCACCCTGGCTCCAGCGGTGAACACGCTGGTCGGCAGCATGCTCGGACTGAACCGCGGCGACGGGTCCGTGATCGCGACCAGGCCGGGACGGGCACCCGCGACGCCGTTCAACCGGCCGATCACGCCGCACCGCCGGTTCGCGTTCCGCAGCGTCAGCCTGGACACCGTCAAGGCAGTGAAGAACGCCTTCGGCGTGTCGGTCAACGACGTCGTGATGGCCATGTGCGCCGGGGCGCTGCGCCGCTGGCTCCTCGACCACGACGCGCTGCCCGATCAGCCGCTGGTGGCGATGATCCCCGTGTCCGTTCGGGACCCGGTCAGCAAGGGAGCGCTGGGCAACCGGGTGTCCGCGATGCTGGCCCCGCTGCCCACCAGCGTCACCGATCCCGGCCTGCGGCTGGAGATCGTGCACTCCGCGACCAAGATGGCCAAGGCCCAGCAGGCCGCGATCCCGCAGGGCCTGGTCGACCAGATCAGCGACTTCGCCGTGCCGGCGCTGACCGCGCGGGCGGCCCGGGTGGTTTTCGCCACCGGTGTGCTGCACCGCCTGCCGCCGTTCAACATCACGATCTCCAACGTCCCCGGCCCGAACGTCCCGGTCTACCTCTGCGGCGCCCGGCTGCTCGCTCACTACCCGGTCTCGGTCGTCACCGACGGCCAGGGCCTGAACATCACCCTGGTCGGCTACCTCGGCCAGCTGCACTTCGGCCTGGTCAGCTGCCGCGAGCTGGTCCCCGACATCGACACCCTGGCCGGCTACCTGACCGATGAGCTGGCCCTGCTGGCCGAAGCGGCCGAGAAGCGCATCGCCAATGCCCAGCCCTGACCATGACTAGCCCCGCGGTGACTAGCAGCGGCGACGCCCAGGTGGTGCTGCCCGCGGGAGCGGCGGTGCCCGCGTGGATCCCGGCCGGGATCTTCGCCGCGGCGGTGGACACATTCGTCGCCGGGCAGCGGCTGGACATGCGGTCACTAGCCCGCCGCCTCGGAATGGCCCGCGCCACGCTGTACCGGCGGGCCGGCAACCGGGAGCAGTTGCTCGACGAGCTGCTCTGGTGGCGGGCCCGCCGCCTGCTCGTGGAGCAGGTCCAGGCCAGCGCGGGGCTTGCGGGCACCGAGCGGCTGGTCGCGGTGATCGGCGGCGTACTCCGCGCGATCGCCGGGGACCGTCCGCTGCGGGCACTCCTCGAATCGGACCCGGAGACCGCGCTGCGCCTGCTGACCGGGGCCCGCAGCACCGTGCACCTGGGTATGGCCAGCGCGCTCGAGAAACTCATCGACCTGGAGCGCGGCCGGGGGAGCTTCGACGCCAGCCTGGACACCCCGACGCTGGCCTATGCGATCGTCCGGATCAGCGAGGGCTTCCTGTACTCCGACGTGGTCGCCGACCGGGCGCCCGACATCGACCGCGCCACCACGGTCATCGAGGGCCTGCTCACCGGCCTGGACCGGCGGTCAGCCCCGGTCTAGCGCGAGCACCAGCTTGCCGGTGTTCACCCCGTCGAACAGCATGAGCAGCGTCTCGGGGAAGGCGTCCACGCCGCCGTGCACGACGTGCTCGCGCGAGACGATCTTCCCCTCCCTGAGCCACCCGGCCAGCTCGGCCATGGCGCGCGGGTACTGGTCCGCGTAGTCGAAGACCAGCATGCCGGTCATGGAGGCCCGCGCCACCAGCAGCATCATGTAGTTCGCCGGGCCGCGCACCTGGGTCTCGTTGTACTGCGAGATCGCGCCGCAGATGACCACCCGGGCGCCGCGGGCGAGGCGGGTCAGCACGTCGTCCAGGATCTCGCCGCCCACGTTGTCGAAGTAGACGTCAACGCCGTCCGGCGTATGCTCGCGCAGCGCCCGGCGCACGTTCCCGGCCCGGTAGTCGATGGCGACGTCGAAGCCGAAGTCCTCGGTCAGCGCGCGGCATTTCTCCGGGCCGCCCGCGATGCCGATGACCCGGGCGCCCTTGATCTTGGCGATCTGCCCGGCCACGCTGCCCACCGCCCCGGCCGCGCCGGACACGACCACGGTGTCGCCTTCCTTCAGCCTGCCGGTGTCCAGCAGGCCGAAGTAGGCGGTGAGCCCGGTCATGCCCAGCGCGCCCAGGTACGTCGACGGCCCGGCCAGCGAGGTGTCGAGCTTGATCACGCCCCGGCCGTCCGACACGGCGTACTCCTGCACGCCGAACGTGCCGTACACGTCGTCGCCCACGGCGAAGCCCGGGTGCGCCGAGGCGGTGACCCGGCCGACCGCCCCGGCCCGCATGACCGCGCCGATCTCCACCGGCGGGACGTAGGAGGCGCCGGCGTTCATCCAGCCCCGCATGGCCGGGTCCACGGACAGGTGCGAGACCGCCACGACGAACTGCCCCTCGGCCGGGTCCGGCACGTCCTCGGTCGTCAGCGACCAGTCGGTGGGCCGGGGCAGCCCGGACGGCCGGGCGGCCAGCCGCACCTGGTGGTTGGTCTCGGACATGCGGCGGCTCCCCGGGGATGAGATGGAAATGTGCTGATCGGACGCTAATGCCTGCGGGTGCCGGAACACAACCGGGTGCCGCCACCCTCGTAAGATCGGCGGCCGGCTAGACGTAATCTCGCCGCTGGAGAAGGGACCGGGCATGTCATAGTGCTCGCTCCTTCTGCGACGACGGTGCTAGCGAAGCCCAAAATGCTCCGCTAGCACCGTCCTTGGCGCACCCTGACTCCGTCCGTCAGCCGACAAGGCTCGCGTGGAGAGGTGATGTGACCGACGTGGAGATCCGGTGGAGATCACGAAGTGGTTACAGCTTTTCCGGGCGGACTATGGCCCAATGAAAGGACAAGACAGGGAGAAGTGACAATGGACGCCCAGCTTCCCGGATCAGCACCCTTGTCCGTCGCGCCATCGTCAGCCCGGCCGGCGAACGGTCTGGGCGTGGCCGCCCTGGTTCTCGGCGTGGCCAGCCTGGTGGCTGCCGTGTCCTTCGTCTTGTTCCCGCTCGCCCTGCCGGGAGGCCTGCTCGCCGCTATCCTCGGCAGCATTGCCGTCAGCCGCGGACGGACTTCAGGGGCGACAAACAACGGCCAGGCCATCGCCGGGATCGTGTGCGGCATCCTGGCGCTGGTTGTCGCGGTCGTGTTCGCGGTGCGCTTCGGCACGTTCATAGCGAACAACACGAGCGTCTTCACCACGTTCGACAACTGCATCGCCAAGGCTGGCGATCGTAGCGCGGTCGCCAACTGCATCGCCCGCTTCGCGAACGACGTCCGGCCATAGAGTCCTCCGGCCCCGGCCGGACGCTGGCCACCGGAACCGCGGCGAGCGACGCTGCCCCGCGGGCCGGCCAGGCCGGTGACCAGCATCGCGGGTGACGGCGTCGCTCGTCCTTCTCAGAAGCGAACCGCCCCTTCTGCCGGGCTCGCCGCGGGTACCGGCGGCGGGGTGACGGCCGGGCTCGTCGGCTGGGCGGGCAGGAACACCACCGCCAGGATGGCCCCGGCCGCGGCGACCCCGCCAGCCACCAGGCAGCCGACGGACAGCCCGTGGATGAAGGCGTTCGTGGCGGCGTCGTGCACGGCCCGACCAAGGGCGCCCGGTACCCGGCCGGACACCGCGTAAGCGGCGCCCAGCGACTGGTGCGCGGCGGCCGTGACCTGCCTGGGGAGCCCGCCCGGCAGGCGGGCGGTCAGCCGCGAACCGTACAGCGACGCGAAGACGCTGCCGATCACCGCCACGCCGAGGGTCCCGCCGAGCAGCCGGGTCGAGTCGTTGACCGCCGAACCCACCCCGGCCTGGCGCCGGGACACCGCTCCCATGATCGACTCGGTGGCGGGCGCCGAGGTCAGGCCCATGCCCAGCCCGTACAGCACCATCTGGACGGAGATGACGCCATAGCCGAGGGTGGCGCTGGTTGTCGCGGCGGCCCAGCCGTAGAAGGCCGCCATGGCGATCAGCCCGAGGGTGACGATGAGCTTGGTGCCAGCCCGCACCGCCAGCTGGGTCCCGGCCACCGAGCCAATGCCGACCGACAGCGCCACCGGCAGCAGGTGCACCCCGGTGGACAACGGCCCATAGCCCTTGACGAACTGGAAGTACTGCGTGATCAGGAAGATAAAGCCGAACAGCGTGAAGAACGCCACGGTCACCGCGCCGCTGGCCGCGCTGAACCGCATGTTGCGAAACAGTCGCACGTCGAGCATCGGGTGAGGGACCCGCCGCTCCCAGCCGATGAACGTGGCCAGCAGCACGGCGGCGACGGCGAACCCGGCCAGGCTCCGCGCGCTGCCCCAGCCGTAGTCCGGCGCCTCGATGATCGTGAATACCAGCAGCGCCATGGCTGCGGTCGAGAGCACCAGGCCTGCGATGTCGACCGGGGCCGATTCCGGGTTCCTCGACGTCGGGACGGTGGCCGCCACCAGCGCGATGGCGGCCGCCGCGACCGGGGCCATGGCGATAAAGATGCTGGTCCAGCTGAAGCTCTCGAGCAGCCAGCCGCCGACGATGGGGCCGAGCGCGATCGCGACCCCGGCGATGGCACCCCACAGGCCGATGGCGCGGGCCCGCTCCCGTCGCTGCGTGAAGACGTTGGAGATCAGCGAGAGGGTGGCCGGGAAGGTCATGGCGGCGCCGAGTCCCATCACCGATCGCGCCGCGATCAGGGCGCCGGGGCTGGTGGTGAAGCCGCCGGCCAGGCTGGCCGCACCGAACACGGTGAGCCCGGCGAGCAGCATCCCCTTGCGGCCGAACCGGTCCGACAGGCTGCCGAACGTCAGCAGCAGCGCGGCGAAGGCGAGGTTGTAGGCGTCGACCACCCATTGCAGCTGGGTGGTGGTGGCGTGCAGTTCGCGGACCAGGGAGGGGAGCGCCACGTTGACCATCGTGGTGTCCAGGTTGATCGCGAACGCGGCGAGTAGCAGGGCGGCGAGGATCATCGGTTTGGATCTCATGGTTGAAATTTTTAGCTAATAGCTTGAAAAAGTCAAGTCATATAACTTGGAAATCAACCAGATCTCGGCTACGCTGGGTGGCATGCGCAGTTATGGCCAGTACTGTTCGGTGGCCAAGGCCCTGGACGTGATCGGTGACCGGTGGACCCTGCTGGTGATCAGGGAACTCCTCCTGCAGGGCCCGTGCCGGTACACCGACCTGAAGAACGGGCTCCCCGGCATCGCCACCAACCTGCTCTCCGACCGCCTCCGCGAACTCGAGGCCGCGGGCCTGGTCCGGCGCGAGGAGGCGCCGCCGCCGGTGGCCACGACGCTGTTCCGCCTGACCGAGGCCGGCGCCGGGCTGGAGCCTGCCCTCGACGCCCTCGGCGCGTGGGGGATCAGGTACATGGCCCAGCCCGCCGACGGCGACGAGTTCCGCAGCCACTGGCTCACCTTCCCCGTCTCGCTGTTCCTGCACGACCGCGAGCCGGACGGCCCCGCGCTCTCGATCGAGCTGCGCCCTGGCGGCCGCCCCGCCGTCATCGAGGTCTGCGGCGGTGAGGTCAGCACCCGCCTCGGCGAGGCGTCTTCCCCCGACCTGGTCCTGGAGGGCCCTCCGCGGCTCGTCCTCGGCCTGCTCTCCGCCCACCTGACCCCGGCCGAGGCCCAGGACCGCGGCCTGACCATCACCGGCGACCCGGCCGTCCTGCGCCGCCTCCTGCAGGAACCTGCCCCAGCCGGGTTATTACCGCGCTCAGGGGCGCGCGTTACGCGTATTCAGCCCGGATATCGCTGGCTTGACGGCTCCTGGCCATCGGCGAACGTGTCGTACAAGTCGTCGGCGACCTGCGTGATCACCTCGCGGCCCTCGAGGCCGCCAAGCAGATCGGCGTCGATGGCGCCGGCACCGAGGCTGGCGCCCAGCAGGTTGCCGCAGATGGCGCCGGTGCTATCGCTGTCCCCGCCGTGGTTGACCGCGAGCAGCACACCGGACCGGAAGCCCGGAGCCGTCAGCGCGCAGTAAACCGCGATGGCCAGGGCTTGCTCGGCCACCCAGCCCTCGCCGAGAGAGCAAATCGCCTCGGTGGACGCCGGCCCGTCCGCCGCGGCCGCTACCGCCGCGGCCAGCGCCTCGCTCACCTCGTCGCCGCCGGCTGCCTCGCCTACCGCCGACACGGCCGCGCCGACCGCATCCGGCAGCCCGCGGCCGTGCACCAGGTCGCCGATCATCTGGGCGAACGCCGCGGCGGCGAGGTAACCGCTTGGGTGGCCGTGGGTCAGCGCGGCGGCCTGGCCGCCGAGCGTGAACGGAGCGCCGCCGGCTAGCCCGGCGGGCGCGGCGCGCATCACGCCCCCGCAGCCCTTGCTGGCGTTCAGCGGCCGGGCAACCGTCCCGGGACGCCCGCCTTCCAGCGCACTCAGGCAGGTCATGCCGGGAGCGCGCTGGTGGTGCAGGAACTCCTGGCCGAACAGCCATCCGTCAGCCTGGTGCCCGGCCGGAGCGGAGCCCTGGGTGACCAGCCAGCGCCGGTAGGCCCGCCAGAGTGCGGTGGGCACATCGCCGCCGTGCCGCCGCGCGCGCAGCAGGCCGTCGGCGGTGAACAACGTCATCTGGGTGTCATCGGTGATCGCGCCGGACCGCCCGTAGCAGGGCACATACCTGGTTACTCCGGCCGGTCCGTGCTCCTGGCGGATCTCGGCCACCGACGCGAACTCGATCCCCGCGCCCAGGGCGTCGCCCACCGCCCCGCCGAGCAGGCACCCCCGGTACCGGTCTCTTCCCGTGATCACGGTGCTCCTTCGAGTTCCGGCGCAGGGTCCACGCCGATCTACGACGACCCTTCGGGCCCATCAGCCCTTCGTGGCGATGATGTAGGCGTTGACGATGTCGCCGTCCACGCGTTTCGCCTCGACTGAGGTGAAGCCCGCCTCGCCGAGCATCCTGCGCGCCGTCTGCTCGCCCCACATCGTGCCGAGGCCCATCCCGCCGTCGGCCAGGGAGACAGTCATGCAGTGCATGCACGAGACGGTGTACAGGAACGTCGCGAGCGGGTGGTTCAGGTTGTCCGCCAGCTTGCTGGACGCCGAAGTGTCGACGCAGAGGTAGACCCCGCCGGGCCGCAGGGCGGCGGCGATCCCGGCGAGCATCAGGTCCGGCCGGGCCTGGTCGTGGACCGCGTCGAAGGTAGTGACGAAGTCGAACCGGGCGATCTCGCCCAGGCGGGCGGCGTCGCGCTGCTCGAAGCGCGCGTTCTCCAGGCCGCGGCGCCCGGCCTCGGCGCGGGCGGCTGCGATCCCGGCCGCCGAGAAGTCGAAGCCGGTGAACCGCGACCGGGGGAACGCCCCGGCCATCAGGCTGACGGCGTGGCCGGACCCGCACCCGACGTCCGCGACGTCGATGCCGTCGCTGAGCCGGCCGGCCAGCCCGGGAACGAGCGGCAGCGTCACGTCGATCAGGGTGGCGTCGTGGACGGCGCCGCTGTCCTCGGCCATGACGGCCTGGAACCTCGGGAACGCCGAGTACGGGACCCCGCCGCCATGGCGGAAGCACTCCACGATCTGGTCTTCCACCGTCGCCATCAGCCCGATGTACTGCATCCCGGTGGCGAGGTTCGCCATGCCGGAAGCCCGGGTGAGCCAGGCGGCATGCTCGGCGGGCAGCCGGTAGGTGCCCGCCGCGCCGTCGTGTTCGATGATCCGGCCGGTGGTCATCACCGCCAGCCACTCCCGGACGTACCGCTCGTCAAGCCCTGCCGCCGAGGCAATCCCGGCGCTCGTCGCCGCGGGCATCCCCGCCATGGCGTCGAACAGCCCGGTCCGGTGGCCGACGCTCACCATCAGGGCCAGAGCGGCCTCGTTCATCGTGCGGAGCATCCGCTCCGCGAATTCCTCCGCCAACCTGACCTGCCCTCCGGATCGCGAGTTCGAGCCGGGCGGCGGCCGTCGCCGGCCAGATGCCGCCCTAGCGGGCCACCCTAACCACGGTCAGCGAGTTGGCGGGCACCAGGTAGCTGAAGACGCCCTTGGAGCCATGCAGCGTATTGCGCGCCGGCACCACGGCGTCCGGGGCCGCCAGCGTGTTGCCGGCCTGCGGGTCGGGGTTGGCGAGCACCTCGACGCTCGCCGCCGGGGCGCTGCGCCCGCCGAAGCTGAGCTGGGCCGGGATGTCCTGGGAACCCGGGTTGGCGATCTTCAGGTAGACCTGGCCGCTCCGGCTGTCGATGGTCGCGGAGTAGTACAGGCCGGAGGCACTGGCGGTGACCGGCAGCACCTTGTCGCCGACGTTGCGCGCGAACATCTGCTGGACCCAGTAGGAGGTCGACCCGAAACTGCTCGTCTGGTCGTAGCCGATCAGGTCGGGGTTCCACTGCGTGTGGGCATAGTTCGCGAACAGGGGAGCGTATGAGCTCATGTGGACGATGTCGGAGTTGCGTTCCATCCCGGTCATGAACGCGGCCTCGCCGATGGAGTTGCCGAGTAGGCCGGTCGGCAGCCCGCCCGCGCTCGCCGTCGCCGAGTATTCACCCACGAACACCAGCGGCCCGCTGCGGTCGTAGCTGTCGAACATGGTGGACGCCTGCTCGAAGAACTCCGCCGAGTTGTAGTAGTGCTGGTCGATGACGTCCATGGGGCGGCTGGTCACGGGTGTCGTGGCGATGATCTTCACCTGCGGGTACGCGGCCTTGATGGCGTCGTAGAACATCGGGTACCGGTAGGCGTTGTAGCTGGCGGTGCCGCCGTTGAGGAAGTCCTCGTTGCCGACCTCGACGTAGGGAACGGCGAACGGCTTCGGGTGCCCGTCGGCCGCGCGCCGCGCTCCCCAGGTGGACGTCACCGGGCCGATCGCGTACTCGATCTGGACCGGCGACCTCACGGGATGCCCGCCACCGGCAAGCGGATCAGCATCGGGGCCGTCGACCTCGGGCGGATCGAGAACGGCCAGGCCGAAGAGCGCTAGGGCCTGTGCCCTCTGCTACCCGCCCCGGCTGCCTCGTCCGGCCAGTTCATACTGCATGGTTGCCGCGTTCATGCAGCTCCAGGTGCGCGTCAGTTATTAACACGCTGGTTTGATCTCAGTTGCGAGCGGGCGGGGCAGTAGCCGCGGCGGCGGTGCGGGGCCGGCGGTTCTGGGTCGATGTGCCGGTGGTCCTGTTCTAACCGGACCAATGGCACATCGACCCAGCTGGGGGCAACCATGCAGTAGGGCTCCCGCACGGGTGGTGCTGCAGGGGCGGAAGCGGTTCGTGCGCTCGTGCGCCGCTTTGCGCGCCAGCAGGCTGAGCGGCATTGACCTAGGGCTGTTTGAATGCGAGACCCACGCCTTGTGCCGGCCGCCCGCGGCGCCCGCGGCACCGGCCCGTACGCGCCCGCGGCACCGGCCCGTACGCGCCCGCGGCACTGGCCCGCACCGGCCCGCACCGGCCCGCGCGGGACGGCAGACCAGCTACATGTACAGGCCGCCGTTGACCGGGTAGACCTGGCCGGTGATGTACCCCGATTCCGGGTCGGCGAGGAACTCCACCACCCGGGCGACCTCGTTGGGCTCGCCGAGCCGGCCCACCGGGATGTTGGCGATGAGCTTGTCCATCACGTTGCCGGGGACGGCCGCGGTCATGTCGGTGGTTATGTAGCCGGGGGTGACCGCGTTGACCGTGATGCCCTTCGCCGCGGTCTCCAGCGCCAGGCTCATCGTCAACCCGAACAGACCCGACTTGGCCGACGCGTAGTTGGCCTGGCCGAATCCGCCGGACGAGCCGATCACCGAGGAGATGTTGATGACGCGGCCGTAGCCGCGGTCGAGCATGTGCTGCAGGATGGCCCGGGACAGGTAGAACGCACCGGACAGGTTGACGTGGATGACGTGGTCCCATTCCTCGGGGCTCATCTTGCGCATCGTCTTGTCCACCGTCACGCCGGCGTTGTTAACCAGGATGTCCAGCTGCCCGTGCTGCTCGAGGACCTCGCCGATGACCCGCTCGCAGTCCTCGTTGGAGCCGATGTTGCCCTGGTGGATCGTGACGCCGTGGTCGGCGTACTTGTCGGCGAACTGCTGGGCGGCATCAGCATTACTCGAGTAACCGGCCGCGACACGCACGCCGCGGTTCATCAGCCGTTCGCCGATGGCCAGCCCGATCCCGCGGATTCCCCCGGTTACCAGTGCGACCTGCCCGTTCATATCGGCCATGTCGTAAACCTCCGTTCGATGTCGTACGGGCGGGCAGACGGCCGCGATCAGCCGAACACGTACTCTCCGGGAGCGTCCGCGATGGCCGGGTGCTTCCTGCTGCCCATGTGCGGCGGCTTGATAAGTTCGCCCGCGCGGGATTCGGACCAGGCGGTCCAGTCCTCCCACCACGAGCCGCGGTGCTTGCTGTTCGCAGCGCGCCAGCCCTCGGCGTCGAAGCCGTCATCATCGGCCGCCTCGTACCATGCCTTCGGGCCGGGCGGATTGACGATGCCGGCGATGTGCCCGCCGCTGGACAGCACGTAGCGGACGTCGCCGCCCATCAGCGCGCCGGTCTTGTACGACGCGTGCCAGGGCACGATGTGATCGTTGATCGCGCCGACCACGTAGGTGTCGTTCTTCACCGTGGTCAGCGACAGCCGCTGGCCGACCACCTCCATCTCGCCCCTGGCTAGCTCGTTCCGCATGTACAGCGAGCGCAGGTAGAACGAGTGCATGGCGGAGGGCATGCGCGTACTGTCGCCGTTCCAGGCCAAGATGTCGAACGCTGGCGGATCCTGGCCCATCAGCCAGTTGGAGACCACGTAGTTGAAGATCAGGTCGTTGGCCCGCAGCATGTCGAAGGTACCCGCCATCTGGCTGGCGTCCAGGACGCCCGTCTTCGCCATCTGCTTTTCCAGCCGCTGCACCGTCTTCTCGTCGGTGAAGGCGCCGAGGATGCCGGGCTCACTGTAGTCGAGCAGCGTGTTGAGCAGGGTGATGGAACCGATCCTGTCGTCGCCCTTCTCGGCGAGGTAGCCGGCCAGCATGGCGGTCAGCGCCCCGCCCAGGCACAGACCGATAATGTCGATCTTGGGCGCGCCGGTGATCTCGGCGATGACGTCGAGTGCTTCCCGCGGGCCGTGGATGAGGTAGTCGTCCAGGGTCGTGCCGCCCATGGAGGCGTCCGGGTTGCGGTAGGAGATCGCGAACACGGTACGCCCGTGCTGCACCGCCCACTCCAGGAAGCTGCGGCCGGGCGCCAGGTCCATGATGTAGTACTTGTTGATCCACGGCGGGCTGGCCAGCACCGGTACCGCGTGGACCTTGGGCGTCTGCGGCGCGTACTGGATGAGCTCCATCAGGTTGTTCTTGAACACGACCTTGCCCGGCGTGGCGGCCAGGTTCTCGCCTACCTGGAACGGCCGGGTGTCGACCTGACGCGGGCGGCCGTTGTTGTTGAGCATGTCGTCGACGAAGTGGCTGGTGCCGGCGACTACGCTGGCTCCGCTGGTCTCGAACACCCGCTTCAGCGCCGCCGGGTTGGTCGGCAGGAAGTTCGTCGGCGCGAGGGCGTCCATCAGGAAGCCGGTCGCGAGCGCCGCCTTGGCATCGTCCGTGGCGTTACCGGAGCCCGCCTCAAGCAGTTCGCTGACCAGCCTCGACGTCGCCAGGTGGACCTGCCGGATGGCGTAGAAGGCCGGATTGTCCGTCCACGTCCGGTCCGCGAACCGCTTGTCGTTTTCCGGCACCGGAACCGGCGGCGGCGCGTCCATTCCCATCCAGCGAGCCGCGGCCACCGGCCCGGCCACCGCCATGCTGGTCCAGAAGCGCATCGCCGCCGACGCCGTGACGGTCGGCTTGGCTGCGGCGCGTCGGAGTACGGCCAGCGTGGCGGCGCCGAGGCCGGCCGCGTCCATCGAGGCGAGCACGTCGGCGTCCGGCGCCAGCACAGCCGCCGCCGACTCCGCAGCCTGCCACGCCGATTCCTGTGCGGTCATCTGCATGCCTTCCTGGGTCCGGACGCTCGGAACCCCTCCGACGCTACTTGGCGCTGGTACGCGCGTAAAGGACCGAAGGTCCCCATCGAGAGCTCGCCTAAACATCGTCAGCGCCAGTGGGTGAGGGGCACCGGGCCGCGGCTCAGCACGGTGCGGATGGCGAAGACGCTGTGGGCGGTGAGGACGGCCGGGACGGCCAGGATCTCGTCCAGCAGGACCTTCTCGTAGTCGGCCAGGTCCTGCGTCGCGACCTCGACCATGAAGTCGTCGGAACCCGTGACCACGTAGCAGGCCACCACGGCTGGGATCGCCATCAGGGCCCGCTCGACCTCGAGCGAGGTCGACCGGGAATGCCCGTCGACCCGCAGCCCGATGAAGGCGGTCAGGCCAAGCCCGGCCCTGGTCCGGCTGATCTCCGCGCGGTAGCCCTCGATTATGCCGCTGGCCTCCAGCGCCTTGACCCGGCGCAGGCAGGCCGAGGGGGACAGCGAGACCGCCTCGGCCAGGTCGATGTTGGCGATGCGGCCGTCGCGTTGCAGGGTGGCGAGAATGGCGCGGTCGGTGCGGTCTCCAGGGGCTGGCATGAAAATCATCATATCGTCCATTTAGCCGCACAGTATTGCGCCATATGCCGGTCAAGGCGCAATCTTTGCCATCGCGTGCGGCCGGTTTTCGCCGAAGATTGACCCATGAGCACCTCACCGGCACAAGCCCTCCCGCTGTCGGTCCCGCGCGCCAGCGCGCTGTACATCGGCGCCCTGTTCGGCCCGGGACTCCTGCTCCTGCCCGGCCTGGCCGCCCAGCAGGCCGGCCCGGCCTCGATCATCGCGTGGGTAGCGCTGCTCGGCCTGTCCGCCATCTTCGCGACGGTGTTCGCCGCGCTCGGCAAGGCGGTGCCGGGTGCGGCCGGCGCGGCCGGCTACGCCGCCGCCGGCCTTGGCCGCCGGGCCGCGACGATGACCCGGTGGTGGTTCCTGGCCGGCGTCATCGCCGGGGCGCCGATCGTCTGCCTCATCGGCGCCAGCTACGTGACCGCGCTGACCGGCGGCGGCCCGCTGGCCCGCGCCGCGGTCGCGGCCGGGCTGCTGCTCGCGGTGCTCGGCCTGGCGGTCGGCGGCGTCCGCGCCAGCACGATGGCCCAGCTGCTGCTGGTCGCGCTGCTGATCGTCGTGGTGGTGACCGCGGTGGCCGGCTCGGCGCCCGCGGCCCGCCCGGCCAACTGGACCCCGTTCGCCCCGCACGGCTGGCTGTCGATCGGCCGGGCGGCGGCCACGCTGATGCTCTCGTTCGTCGGCTGGGAGGCGGTGGCCCCGCTGACCGGGCGGCTGCGCGCGGGCCAGCTGTCCCGGGTCATCGGGATCGCGTTCACCGTGACCGCGGTGCTCTACCTGGGCCTGGCCGTGGCCACGGTCAGCTGCCTGGGCCGGGGCGCGAACCTGACCGTGCCGCTCGCCGACCTGCTGCAGCTGGCCATCGGCCCGGCCGGGCGGGCGGTGGCCGCCGCTGCCGCCCTGGTGCTCACGGCAGGGTCGGTCAACGCCTACATCTCCGGGGCATCCGAGATGCTGCGCGAGCTGACCGCCGTACCCGGTCATAAGGATCCGAACGGTCCGGGTCGCCCGCCCCGGCTGTCCGCTCACGCCTTGCTCGGCGTCATCGCCCTGGTCGGCCTGGTGCTGATCGGCCTGTCCGCGCTGCGGCTGGCCGACATCATCGCCCTGGTCAGCGTGCCGACCGCGATGTTCCTGTGCGTCTACCTCAGTTGCACCGCGTCCGCGGTCCGCATCCTGGCCGGGCCGGCCCGCGCGGCCGCCGCCGTCGCGGTGCTGGCGGTGCTCGCGGTCCTGGCCTTCTGCGGCTGGCTGGCCCTGCTCGCCGTCGCCGTCGTCGCCGCGGTCGCCGCCGCTACCGTCCGGTCCCGTACCCAGGCCGGTTACCCGCCGGCGACGGCCGGCATGGCGAGGCGGACGGTCACTTGCGCGCTTGGCCAGGACCTCGCGCTCGGCCGGTGACAGCGCGGACAGCTGTCACGCCACCTGGTCCTAGGCGGACATGCCAGGGACGCTCCTGCGGCGTGCTATCCCACCCGTGACGGGTGATTCTGCCGATCCGATGCGAGCGCATGCTGGGCATGCCCCCGGACTATGACCGCGGAGCCCGGTCGCTAACTGCGACTTCCCGGCGTGAAGGAGAAGGAATGAATTATCCGCTCTTGAACGTTTTCTGGACGATTTTCGAGGTCTTCCTGTGGGTGATCTGGTTCTGGATCCTGATCACCGTGTTCATCGACATCTTCCGCAGCCATGATCTGTCCGGCTGGGGCAAGGCCCTGTGGTTCCTGTTCGTGCTGCTCATCCCGCTGATCGGCGTGCTGATCTACCTGATCGTCCGTGGCGGCTCCATGCACGAGCGGGCAGCGCAGCAGGTACAGCAGCAGGATGAGGAAGCGCGGCGGTACATCCAGCAGGCAGCGGCGGAGGCACCGGCAAGCACGGCCGACCAGCTGACGAAGCTGGCTGACCTTCGCGACCGCCATGTCATCTCGGATGCGGAATTCGACCGTGAGAAGGCGAAGATACTCGCCTGATCCGGCGGCGGAAATTACGGATGGCCGGCCCGGGTACTGAGAGCGGGGCCGGGCGCGGCGCCGGGCTAGCCGGTCTTGGTCCTGGCGCGCCGGGTCGGCCGCCGGGCTTGGGCTCGCGGTGCTCGGCGTGCTGCGCTCGAGCGTGTGGGGGTGGGTGCTGCCCAAGCCCGGCGGCCCGGTGATGTTCTTCTTCCAGTTCCTGATCCAGGCGGGGCTCTTCTTCAGGACGCGGCAATCCGAACCTCACCCGGACGTCGCCGGAGCCCAGAGGTTACCCATGCCGCGTGTACAGCAGCGGCCGCACCAGCTTTCCCCAGGCCCCCATCAGCCGCGGCCCCGCGGGAACACCGAGCACACGGGAGTCGTACAGCACGAACGCATAGTCCAGCCGCCGGGCCAGGATTCCGTCCGTGCCGACCTGGTCGCCGATGACCACCCCCGGGCGGGGGAAACCCCGGTAAGCCGCCGTACGCAGCGGCTTTCCCGCCGCCGCCAGATAGAGCACCCGCAGGCCCGGAAGGTCGGGCATTACCGACGGACGGCGCAGCGAATTCGTGGCGAAGCACAGCACCTGTACATCCGGCATCGCGCCGACCTCGCTGCAGACCCGCGCAATCCCCTGATCGAGTACCTCCTGGCCGCTATCCCAGTAAGCAACCAGCGGTTCCACATCGAAGATCATCGTTCGGACGTGCAGGTTCCCTGCGCGCCGCATCAATTCGCCGAGGTCGGCGATGCGTTCATAACCGGGTCTCACGCTGCCTGCCTTTAACTGACGATCCGCGTAACTGACGATCCGCGCCCAGCTGGGGTTCCTCCGCCGGCCCCGGCGCTGCCGTCACAGGAGCGTGAGGTCGGCGCTGCCTACGGAACGCCGCGATGTGCCGCAGCGTGGTCCAGTTCACCGGGGGCTTCGGCCGGGGGATGCCGGGGCGGTCTCGCGGCACCCACACGCGGAGCGCGCCGGGATGGATCGTGCAGTGCACCGGTGTCGGCAGCGAGACCGACTCACCGTCGATGCCGACCGGGATGTGCGGGGCGTCGGCGACGATCTCGATCTCCTTGGCTGCCAGCACGCTCAGCCCGGTGGCGCGCGCGCCGCGGAGCAGGCCGACAGCCTGCTGCGCGCTTCGCACCCTGACCCCCACGACGCCGAGGATGCCGCGATCCAGCCGGGCACGGCGGCTCAGGCCGGCGATGTCCCCGGTTCCGTACGGGTTGTTGGCCACCAGCAAAGCCTGCGGCGCCCGGATCTCCACGCCGTCCGCCCGGGCCGAGAGCCGCGCCCCGCGGTGGCCTTGCAGCAGGTCCGGTAGCAGCTTCAGGGTGGTGTTCAGCTTGTCGCCACGGTAGGCCGGGCTCTCGACGACCGCCGCGTACGCACCGAACGACGCGTTGTTGACGAATGTCTGGCCGCCAATCACCCCGAGGTCCACGTGCAGTTCGACGCCATTGGACAGCGCGCCAAGGCACGCTGCGGGGTTCTCGCGGTCCAGCCCCAGATCGAGGGCGAAGTGATTGCGCGTTCCCGCGGTGATCACCATGAAAGGGATGCCATGCTCGGCGGCGATGCCGGCCACCAGGGCCTGGGTGCCGTCGCCTCCCGCGACGCCGAGTAGATCGGCGCCCCCGGCGACGGCCTCACGCGCCACCTCCGCGACATCGACGAGCTCGGGACCGCTCATCAGGAACACCTCGGCGCCAAGCTCTTCGGCCTTGCGCTTCAGATCGAACTTCTCTACTTTCCCGCCACCGGACCTGGGGTTCATGATCAGGTACGGGCGCGCGGCCGGCGGCTGTGCCGGATGCTCGGGCATCCGCCAGTCGGCCTTTTCCCCGGTCAGCGCCAGGCGCGCGGTCATGCTGGCCAGCAGCCACGCGGCGGCCGACACGACCGCCACCCACAGCAGATTCCGGACGGCGAAGACGACGAGCACCGCGATCGGCGCCAGGACGAAAACCCCGAGCGACAGCCAGCGCCAAAAGCCCCGACGGGATAGGAAGAAGAACGCGGCGGTCAGGCCCACGGCCGCGGCGGCCAGGCCCACGGCGAGCATCGAGATGCTCCTGAGCCCAGCGAAGACGGCCGCGATGACAACCGCCGCGCCGGCCAGTACGAAGCTGAGGCGCGCGAGCCAGCGCTGCGAGCGCGTGCCCTGGGCGGCGGGCTCCGGCGTCGCATTGTCCATGCCTCCATGATCGCGCGCTGATGGCTCCGGCGCTTCACCCTAACCGGCTGACCCTGCGAGTCCCAGGTCACCCCGTCGAGGGTGATGACGCGGGCCCGCCCGGCAGGCACGCTGGCCGTACATATGAGCTAGCGGGCGGCCCGGTCCCTGGGAAAACGGTCACACGAACTGCCGCGGCCGGGTTGATCGTGTGCGAGTTGGCGGGAGATGTGGTGCCGATGGTCAGAGTGGACGGCCGCGGTCCACGGGGCACCCCAACCCGGATGTGACGATGACGGTCACGCTGCCCGGGGGACCGGTCATGGAGGGAGTCCGCAGTCTCGAGGTGCGCTGGATTTTGCCTGGCCAGCTGGACATGGCGGTGGCTGGATGGTTCGGCGGATCCCCGCTCGAGATGGAGTCGCGTGAAGACGACTACCTTCTCGATCCGGACATGGGAGGGCTGTCGGTGAAGGTTCGCGCGGGCAGGGCACTGGAGGTGAAGGCGTTCCGCGGCAGCGCGGGAATCCTCGATTTTCCCGGCCGCGCCCGCGGTCGCATGCAGTACTGGCAGAAGTGGTCCTTTCCTTTCCGCCCGCTCAGCCAGAACAGCAGTGTCCAGGACGGATGGAGGCCGGTACGCAAACAACGGCGGATCAGCCGGTACTCGCTGACCGGCAGGCGAATCACGACACCCCCCCGTGAGCTGGCCGAAGGGGCCTGGTGCGCGGTGGAGCTCACCGAACTCCGCGCGCATCACCAGGACTGGTGGTCCCTTGGTTTCGAAGCGACCGGCCCCGGCGATCTGCTCCGCACCGGGCTCGAGGCCACCGCCGCGCTCGTATTCACCCAGGCCTTGCCGGCTGGCGTGGAACTGCGCATGGAAAACTCCGCGTCGTATGCGGAATGGCTTCGCGCGCGACTCTATCCGCAATCATCCACGGCGGGTGATGACGGCGGCGGCCCGCCAGGCGAGCCTGAAAACTCCTTACCAGGAAGATGTCGATCATGCCCTTGCACGAACGTGAAACGGTAAACGAGCGGCTGGCGGACTGCGTGTTCGTCGGGCGCGACATGACCAGGCCCGTCCCCAAGTACAGGTTCCCTCGTAACGAGACGTTGCCGCGGGAAGCGTTCCAGGTGGTGTCGGACGAGCTGATACTCGACGGCAACGCGCGCCAGAACCTGGCCACGTTCTGCCAGACGTGGGCCGAACCGGAGCTGCTTGCCCTGATGGCGCTGTCGGTCGAAAAGAACATGATCGACAAGGACGAGTATCCGCAGACCGCTGAGATAGAGCGGCGCTGTGTTCATATGCTCGCCGACCTGTGGCACGCGCCCGACGGGGCCAACACCGTGGGAGCCTCGGCCATCGGCTCTTCTGAGGCCTGCATGCTCGCGGGTATGGCGGCCAAGTGGCGGTGGCGGGCCAGGCGGCGGGCAGCGGGCCAGCCGACCGACAAGCCGAACATGGTATGCGGTCCGGTGCAGGTGGTGTGGCACAAGTTCGCCCGCTACTGGGACATTGAGATGCGCGAGGTCCCGATGTCCCACACTCGCTTCGGCATGGATCCGGCCTCGATGCTGGAACGGGTGGACGAGAACACCATCATGGTCGTGCCGACCCTGGGCGTCACCTACACCGGGGCCTACGAGCCGGTAGAGGCGATGTCCGCGGCTCTCGACCAGCTGCAAGCCGAGACCGGACTCGACATCGGGATCCACGTGGACGGCGCCAGCGGCGCCTTCCTCGCCCCGTTCTGCGCCCCCGACCTCCTCTTCGATTTCCGGCTGCCCCGGGTCAAGTCGATCAGCGCTTCGGGACACAAGTTCGGGCTGGCTCCCCTGGGCGTGGGCTGGGTCGTCTGGCGCGACCGCCAGGAACTCCCGGATGACCTGGTGTTCCACGTCAACTACCTGGGCGGCGACATGCCGGTGTTCCAGATCAACTTCTCCCGTCCGGCCGGGCAGATCATCGCGCAGTACTACAACTTCCTGCGTCTCGGCTTCGACGGCTACAAGCGTGTCCACCAGGCTTCCTATGAGATCGGGCAGTACCTCGCCGCGGAGATCGTCAAGCTTGGCCCGTTCGAGCTGCTGTGTGACAGTAACCCGGCCACGGGCATCCCGACGGTCACGTGGCGGATACGCGAAGGGGAAAATCCCGGCTATACCCTGTTCGACCTGGCCGACCGGCTGCGCGCCCGCGGCTGGCAGGTGCCTGCCTACACCCTCACCGGAACGGCAGCCGACATTCCCGTTCAGCGCATCCTGGTCCGCCTTGGAGTCAGCCGCGACATAGCGTCCTTGCTGCTCGACGACTTTCGCAGCGCCCTGGCGCACTTCAGCAGGCATCCGATCAAGGTGCCCATTTCCAGGGAGGAATCAAGCACGTTCAACCACCTATGACGGCTGGTGGACGCGCACCGGATTCCGGCTCGGACATCGCAGGAAAGGGAGACGGCCATGGCGGCGGAGTTCCTACTCGGGGCCAGGGCAAGCTGCTCGGATGGTTTCTGCGGCGAGGTCCGCCGCACGATCCTCGACCCGGTGGCCCTGACGGTCACCCATCTTGTCATCCAGCCCGGGCACCGGGGAGAACTCGGCCGGCTTGTCCCTGTTGAGCTGGCAGAGGTCATGGCTGACGAGATCAGGCTGCGCTGTACCCTGGCCGAATTCGGCCGGCTCGATCCGGCCGAGGAAACCGACGTGGAGGAGGGGGCCGACTACAGCGGCGGCTACGGGTCGGCGGCGTCGGTCCAGGGCTACGGCAATGTCGGCGGCATGGGGGTCGGGGGCTCGGCGTCGGGCATGGGGATCGGCATGGGCCTAGGCCACCGGACGCCGCTCGTCGTCAGCCACGCTGTTCCGCTGGGTGAGGCCGAAGTGTCTCGTCACGAGCATGTCCACGCTCTGGACGGCGAGATCGGGCAGGTGGAGGGCTTTGCCGTGGACCCGGCCGATCACCGGGTGACGCATGTGCTCCTGCGGGAAGGGCACATGTGGGGCCGAAAGGAAGTGGCCATCCCGGTCAGCGCCGTGGTCGCCGTGGACGAAGGAATCCGGCTCAATATCACCAAGGAACAGGTGGGAGACCTGCCGCCGCTCGCCTGAGCAGCCTCACGTCGGCCCTGTCACCCACAGCGGGTGAACCGTGAAATGCGCGCATCACTCATCGTTCTGATAGCCGGAGCGTCCGGCGACCCCGACAAGGGAGGCAACAATGACGTCGGCAGCAAGGCGGCCAGCCGGGAGCGTCCGGGCGGACGGTCGCGGGTACGGACTCGTCCTGTTCGCAGCCACGCTTCTGCTGGTGCTGGGCTGCTTCAACCTGATTCACGGCATCGCGGCGATTGCCAACTCACACGTGTTCGTGGCCAACGCACACTTTGTCTTCGCCAACCTGAAGACCTGGGGCTGGATCACCCTCATCATCGCTGTCCTGCAGGTCCTGGCCGGGATCGGGGTCCTGGCGGGCAATCAGCTGGCACGCTGGTTCGGCGTGGTTCTGGTCGGGCTCAACGCCATCGACCAGATGCTCTTCCTCCCCGCCTACCCGTTCTGGTCACTGACCATCATCGCCATAGACGTGGTGGCCCTGTACGGGCTGTGTGCCTATGGCAGCCGCGAGAACGTGGAAGCGGCCTACTAGTACCCCATCGGCCTCATGTAGCCAGGCCGTCACCCGATCCCGGGAACTGGGCCTCCCGGAGGGGTAACGACCGGTCTTTCACCGGGCCATGGCCGCGGGCGCGACCGACGACGAGATCGCCGACGTGCTGCTGGCGATCGCCCCCGTGGTCGGGCTCGCCCGGGTCGTCTGCGCCGCTCCCGATGTGGCGATCGCGCTTGGGTATGACATCGGGGCCGCGCTGGAGGAGCCATACGATCAGTGACGGCGCGGTACGGTCAGGCAGCATTTCTTTAAGGCGCAATTGCACGGGCAAGGGTCATGGACGCGGGGCTAGCTGGGATTTCCTGCCGTGGCGGCTTCGGCACTTGCCGATCAATAGGCGTTTCATGCCGATCGTATGATGTGCCGCCGGACCGGCTGGCGTTGGCTGGTCATCTAGGGCAAAGCGTCCTCATGACGGCGGCGACTATCGGGTCGCCGCTATCGGAGCATGGGAGCGCGGGAGGTAACGATGGCTGTCAGCGTCGCCAACCAAGTGTCCACCCGCGGCAGACGGTCATCAGTGTCCGCCGCCGACCCCATCCTGGCGTCCAAGATCACAGCGCCGAATGTACCCGACTGGGCGGTGCACCGCCCGCGGATCACGAAACTGGTCGCCGAGGGCACGCGGTGGTGCCCGCTGACGGTTGTGACCGGCCCGCCGGGGGCGGGCAAGACGATGGCCCTGGCCCTGTGGGCGGCGGCGGAACCGGGGACGGTGGCCTGGGTCGGGCTGGATGAGTTCGACAACCGGCCGGGTGTCTTCTGGTCCTACGTCGTGGCGGCGTTGCGCCGGTCCGGCGTTGCCATTCCGAGGACCTTGCGGGGCGTCCCGCAGGAAACGGACGATGACGGGTTCCTGCTCCGGCTGACGGCGGCGCTCGCTGCCCTGGAGCCTCCCGTGACGCTGGTCCTGGACGACCTGCATCTGCTGACCGAGCCGGGGGTGCTGAAGGGCCTTGAGTTCGTGCTGCGGAACGTGGGGCCCGGGCTGCGCCTGGTGGTGGCGTCGCGGATGGATCCGTTGCTGCCACTGCACCGGTACCGGCTGGCCGGGCAGCTGACCGAGATCCGGGCCGCCGACCTGGCGTTCAGCACCGATGAAGCCGGCCTGCTGCTGGCCCAGCACGGCGGCAGCATGCTGTCGGCGGACTCACTCGAGAGCCTGACGGAGCGAACAGAAGGCTGGGCGGCCGGCCTGCGCCTGGCCGCGATCTCCCTGGGCACCCATCCCGACCCTGGCCAGTTCGTCAAGGAGCTGATCGCCGAGGACAGTGCCCTGATCGGCTATCTGGTGGACGAGGTGCTCAACGTCCAGCCGCCTGAGGTCCGTGAGGTTCTGCTGAGCACCAGCATCCTGGAGCATGTCAGCGCCGATGCCGCCGTTGACCTGACCGGCAACGAGCAGGCCGCGGGAATCCTGATGGCCCTGGTGCGCACGAACGCGTTCGTTCAGCCCATCGGGTCGGGGTGGTACCGCTATCACACATTGTTCGCCGAGATGCTGCGGCTGAAGCTGCGGCACGAGCATCCGGACCGGGTGGTGATCCTGCATCAGCGGGCGGCTCGCTGGTATGAGCGGAACGGCCTGCTCACCGACGCCGTGAGGCACGCCTCCCGGGCCGGTGACTGGCAACTCGCGGCCGGCCTGGTCATCGACCAGCTGGCGGTCGGCCAGATCATCGAGCCGCGGGATCGCCAGGGCCTGGCCGAGGAGTTCGCGGACATGCCCCTGGACCGGGCCTGGACCCGGCCGCAGCCGCCATTGATCTCGGCCGCGCTGGCGCTGTCCGCTGGCCGGTACGAGCCGTGTGCCGCCGCGCTAGATGCCGCTGACGACCTGCTACAGCGCTTTCCCGCTGATCAGCAGGCCACCTCCCGGCTGGCCGCTGCGGTTATCCGGCTCACCGCCTCGCTTCGCGCGGGGGACCTGACCGCGGCGGCGGCCGCTGCCGGCCGCGCCGAGCTCATGCTCAGCGCGGTCCCGGACGCAACGCTGGCCCGGCATCCTGACCTCTCCAGGCTGGTGCTGTCCGGCCGCGCGGCCGTCGAGCTGTGGAGCGGGCGGCTGGACCAGGCGGCCCGCCTGCTGGAGGCAGGAGCAGCCGGGGCCGTGGCCGGCGGCGAGAGCGAGCAGGCCGGCTGGGCCGGGCAGCTGGCGCTGACGGAGGCGCTGCGCGGCCGGCTAGGCCGCGCGGCGGAGCTGGCCGGCCAGGCGGTCCTGGCGGCCGGCGAGCCGCGTCCGCCTGGCCGGCACCCCGACGCTGCGTCGCTAGTCGCGCTGGCCTGGGTGCACTTGCAGCGCAATGAGCTACGCGAGACACGCGGCTGGATCAAGCAGGCGGACGCCGCACTCGGCGTGAGCCCGGACAGGCTGACCGGGGCGCTGGCCTACCTGGTAGCGGCGGGCGGTGCCCTGGCCGAGGGACGCGCCACGGTGGCAGCGCAGATCATCACCAGGGCACGATCCGGATGGCCGGTCCCGGCCTGGCTGGACCAGCAGCTCAGCCTGGTCGAGTCGCGAGCATGTGAGGCGGCCGGCGACACCCGGGCAGCGCTGGCCGCCGCCGGCCAGGCCGGCCCCGGCACCTCACCAGAAGCAGCCGTCGCGCTCGCGCACGTCTGGGCAGCTGCCGGAGACGGCGAGAGCGCGCAGCATGCGCTCGCTTCCGTCCTGACCGCTAGCGGGGAGGTCCCGGACCGGGTACGCCTGGAAGCGTGGCTCGTGGACGCCCGGCTCAGCTACGCCAACGGTGACGGTGCGCGCGGCCGCAGGTCACTGGCGTCGGCGCTGCGGCTGGCTGAACGAGAGCAGGTCAGGCTGCCGTTCGCGGTCGAGCGCGGCTGGCTGGGGCCGGTGTTCCGGCGTGACCCCGAACTGGCAGGCACCCACCGGAGCCTGCTCGCCCCGGCGCTGGGCCACGAGCACCTTCCCGCTCCCGGGCGGCCCTCAGATCAGGCCCCGGTCCTGATGATCGAGCCGCTCACCGACCGCGAGCGGGAGGTACTGGTACACGTGTCAGGCATGCTGAACACGGCCGAGGTCGCAAGCGAGATGTACATCTCCGTCAACACCGTCAAGACCCATCTCAGGAACATCTACAGAAAACTGGCGGCCGCTCACCGCAGCGAAGCGGTCCGCCGCGCCCGCCAGCTGGAGCTGATCTGACCCTGCTGGAGTGATGGTGGAGCCGCTCCGCGGGCGTAGAACGAGTCAGGATGTGTTTCAGGCAAGCCAGATTGACGGTGACTGGGGAAATGGCGGTTTATGACGTACTTGCTCCGCATTATGATGCTGTGACGGGCGATTCAGCGACGGAGGGTGCATTCGTTCGCGACGTCATCGAGCATCGTCACGGCGCGGTTGCGAGCCTGCTTGACGTCGGATGCGGAACCGGCGGTATCACCGCGCTACTGGCAGACAAGTACCAGGTGAGCGGCCTGGATATATCGCCGGGCATGCTGGCTGTGGCGCGTGAGAAGCTGCCAGGGGGAACGCCTCTGTATCTTGCCGACATGGCGTGCTTCAAACTCGACGTCAAATTTGATGCCGTCGTTTGTGCCTATCAGGCCATCAATCATTTGCTCGCCTTCCCAGCCTGGGAGAGTTTCTTCGGCTGCGTCTGGGCTCACCTGAACGATGGCGGAGTGTTCATCTTCGACATCACCACTGTCAGCAATCTCATGCTGATGGCGAGCACTCCAGAGATAGTTCAGCAATTCGGTGATAACTATCTCCTAATAAGGGTGAGCGTGGCTGAGGAAATGGTGTTCAGGTGGCAGATCGAGGTATTTGAACGTCAGCCGGACAGCAGCTACTGCCTGCTCACGCAGACCGTCGAGACGAGATCATTCCCGGTCGACAGCATCCGGGAAGCCCTGCGCCCAAGGTTTAGCAACATAGAAACTATTGGCGCTGACGGCAGGCCGGCCGACGAAGATGGTGCGGATCGGATCTGGATTGTGTGTACCAAGCCTGCCGCCTAAAAGGCAGCGGTAAGGGCCTGCTCGGCGTCCCACATCTGCTGGTAGAGGGGGCATCCCCGTAGCAGCGCCTGGTGGGTGCCGCGGCCGGCGATCTTTCCCGCCTCCAGCACCACGATCTCGTCCACCTGGTCGAGCCCGCGCAGTTCGTGGGTGATCAGCAAGGTGGCCCGGCCCTTCGTGGCCTCGAGTAGGTCGGCTGTGACAGCGGTCCTGGTCTCCGGGTCCAGGTGGGCTGCGGGTTCGTCCAGGATCAGCAGGTCAGGCCCCGCGAGCAGGGCCCGGGCCAGGGCGAGCCGCTGGCGTTCCCCGCCGGATACCGCGCCTCCGCGCGGCCCGGCCGGGGTATCCCAGCCCAGCGGGAGCGATTCGATCCAGGGCAGCAGCCGGGCCTGCCGGGCCGCCTCGGCCAGTTCGCCGTCGGAGGCGGCCGGGCGTGCCAGCCTGATGTTCTCCCGGATGCTGGCATTGAAGATGTGCGGGTCCTGGGTGCAGCCGCCGATCACCGTGCGTACGTCATCGGCCCGGTAGGCGCGCAGGTCGTGGCCGCCCAAGGTGGCAGTGCCGCCGGCCAGATCGCAGAACCTCAGCAGCACCGCGGCCACGGTGGACTTACCCGCCCCGCTCGGGCCGACCAGCGCGACTCGCTGCCCGGCCGCGACGTCCAGGTCCACCCCGTCCAGGGCGAGCGGGCCGCCAGGCTCGTACCGTACCCGCGCGTCCCGCAGCATCACGCGAAGCGGGCCGCCTGGCAGCGGGAGCGGCGCGGCCGGGTCGGTGACCGGGTCGGGGGCGTCCAGGACTGCGCCTACCCGGGCCGCGCTGGCGCGTGCCTGGCCCATCTGCACGGCCGCCGAGGGAAGGGCGGTTACCGCGTCGAACGCGGCCAGTGCCGTGAGGGCCAGCACTGCCAGTGTCACCCGGGTGAGCCCGCCAACCTCGACCGCGGCCAGGCCGAGCAGCAGCACGCCCCACAGCGTCAGGCCTGTGGTGGCGACGATGAGCCCGGCGCCCAGGCCCTCCGCGGAGGCGGACCTGCGGGCGAGCCGGGTGAGCGAGCGGTCGTGTGCGGCGACCGCCGCCAGAGCTGTGTCCTGCGCCCCGAACGCGTGCAGGTCGGCGGCGCCGGCGACCAGGCCGGTCAGGCCCGCGGAAAACTCGCCGCGGGCCGGAGCCATGCGCCTGCTCGCCGCCCGGGCCCGGCTTGCGGCCAGCAGCGGCACCGTCACGCCGGCGGTGACCAGCCCGGCAGCCAGCACACCCGCCGCGGGGCCAAGGAGTAGCAGGCATAGGATCACCGCGCCTCCGCCGGCCAGCAGCGCGGTAAGCGGCGGAGCTATCGCCCGGATGAACAGGTCCTGGGTCGCGTCCACGTCAGAGATCAGCCTGGCCAGCAGATCGCCGGATCGGAAGGCCCGCAACCCGGCCGGGGCCAGCCGTTCCAGCCGTCGGTAAATGCTGACCCGGACGTCGGCGAGCACCCGGAAGGCGACGTCGTGGGAGGCTAGCCGCTCACCGTAGCGGAACGTGCCCCGCCCGACGGACAGCGCCCGGACCGCCACCACGGCGGCGCTGATGGCGATGATGCTCGGGTGCTCCGATGCGCGCGCCAGCATGAACCCGGACACCGCCAGCAGGGCGATGCCGCATCCCGTGGCCGCGGCTCCCGCCGCGACGGCGAGCAGCAGCCGGCCGCGGAGCGGCCGGGCCAGCCGTAGCAGCCGCAGCAGCGGGTCATGTCCGCGATCCTGCACCACCCGCAGGTGCAGCCAGCGAAACCGCGGCCTCATGGCCCCACCGCTATCGGCCCCGCCGCCGGCTCGTCCAGAGCGGGGATCAGCAGGCGGCCGTGATCGAGGGTGAGCACGCGGTCGGCGTCGACCCGCAGACCCGGCCAGCCATGCCGGTGGGTGACCAGGATCACGGTCCGCCCGGCCATCAGGGTCTGAATGACCGCCAGGATCTGCCCGGCGACGATCGGATCGAGATGGGCGGTGGGCTCGTCAAGCAGCAGCAGCGGCGCGTCCCGCAGGAACGCGCGAGCCAGCGCGATTCGCTGCCGCTGCCCGGCCGACAGCCGCAGCGCCTGTTCTGTCAGCGGTGTGTCGTACCCTTCTGGCAGCGCCTCGATGAAGGCGTCCGCCCCGGCCATCCCGGCCGCCCGCGCGATGTCCTCGCGGCTGGCGTCCGGCTGGCCCAGCGCGATATTGTCGGCGACGGTGGCGGCGAAAAGGTATGGCTGCTGCGGTACCCAGGTGACCTGCCGCCGCCAGTTATCCACGGCAACGCGGGCGACGTCGACGCCACCCGCCGTGATCCGGCCGCCGGTGGGCTCGGTAAACCGCAGCAGCAAGCTGAGCAACGAGCTCTTACCCGCCCCGCTCGGCCCCATGACCGCGACCCGGTCGCCGGGCCGGATTCTCAGCGATACTTCAGCCAGCGCGGGCCGGTCACGCCCCGGATAGGTCAGGCTTACCGCGTCCAGGATGATTTCGTCGTACCGCAGGTCGCACCGCAGGCCGGGCGTCGCCGGCCCGCCCGCCCCGCGCACAGCGCCGCGTACGCCGGACTCGGCGCCGCCCGGTGACGCGGGCGCCGTCTCGATGATGTCGCACACACGCCCGGCTGCGGCGGCACCCTCCATGCTGGCGTGGAAATGCAGGCCCACCGCTCGCAGCGGCAGGTAGGCCTCGGGGGTGAGCAACAGCACCAGCAATGCGGTCTGGTACCCCAGGTGGCCGGCCAGCAGCCGCAGCCCGACCTCCACCGCGACCAGGGCCGTCGCCAGCGCCGCGGCCAGTTCCAGCACCAGCGCGGACAAGAACGCCACGCGCAGCGTGGCCATGGTCGCCGACCGGTAGCCGGCCGTGACGTCCTTGATTACGTCCGCTTGCGCCTTGGCCCGGCCGAACACCTTGAGTGTGGGCAGGCCCTCCACCACGTCAAGGAAGTGGCCGCCCAGCCGCGCCAGCAACTGCCACTGGCGCTGCGTGCGGGCCCGGGTATGCAGGCCGACAAGCACGGTGAAGACGGGAATGAGCGGCAAGGTGACGGCGATGATCACCGCGGAGATCCAGTCGGCGGCCGCCACCGTGACCAGCACCGCCGTCGGTACCAGGCAGGCAAGTACCAGTTGCGGAAGGTACCGGGCGAAATACGGGTCCAGGCCATCCAGTCCGCGGGTGGCCACGGTGGTAATCTCACCTGGCCGCTGCCGTCCCAGCCAGCTTGGTCCGAGCCGCTGCAGGCAGGCGGCCAGCGTGGTGCGCAGCTGTGACTTCACCGCGGCGGCCGCCCGCAGCGCCGCCACCTCGCCGCCGTAGGCCGCTGCCGCCCGGACGGCCACCACGGCGAGCAGGGCGATCAAGGCGGACGACAGGACGGCCGGGCCGGTGCCCCGGGCCGCGCTAGCCAGCAGCCGCGCTAGCAACTCCGCCTGCGCCACCACCATGCCAGTGACGACCACGCCCAGCACGACCGTCACCATCATGTAACCGCGGACCGCCCGAGCGTGGCGGAGCAGACGCGGATCGACGGGCTTCATGACCCGCCCGGAATGCCCACGTGACTGGTGGCGTCGTCAGCGTCCGCCGTGGTGAGGATAGTCATAGTCGGATTCCTCATCGCCATTTGACGGCGAGAGCCGCCGGGGAGCTTACTGCATCTGTCCGCAACTATGCCGTTGGCGCCACCGCCTCAGCCGAGCCGTTCGAGCAGGTGGTCGCCGACCCGGATGGCGTTGGCCATCGCGGTGAGGGCCGGGTTGACCGCGCTGATGCTCGGGTAAATGCTGGTGTCGACCACGTAGAGGTTGTCGAGTTCGTGGGCCCGGCAGTCGGTGTTAAGCACCGATGCGGCCGGGTCCGAGCCGAACCGGACGGTCCCGGCCTGGTGCGCGCAGCCGGCCACCGGGATGTCGGTCTTCATGTACGCGAACCGGTGAGCCAGGTGGCCGGGGTGCATGCGGAGCGAGCCCAGCATCGAATGGAGCTGGTGGTACAGCTGCTTGGCGGCGGTGGGGTTGCTCGGCGTGTACGCAAGGTGGACGCCGCCGTCCGGCCCGAGGGTGACCCGGTTGTCCGGCTGCGGCAGGTCCTCGGTGGACAGCCAGAAGTCCACGGCGTGCGCGGCGACGTCGCGCAGCGCCCAGGTCGGCGCGAACTTGGTCTCGAGGGGTTTTTCGCCGCGGAACATCGCCGCTTGTGACTTGCCGATCATCTGGATGTTGCCCATCGGGTAGTCGAAGTCCGGGCCGCTGAAGTAGAAGTCATTGACGCCGAGGGTCTTCTGGAACACGGTCGGGTTCGGGTCCTTGGACAGGGCGAGCACGGCCTGGCTGTCGTGGTACATGAAGTTGCGGCCGACCTGATCGGAGCCGTTGGCCAGCCCGTTCGGGTGGCTGTCGCTGGCGGAGGCCAGCAGCAGCTTGGCGGAGTTGACCGCGCCGCAGGAGACAACCACGATGTCGCCCTCGTACTGCTCGGTTTCGCCGTCGTGCTCGACCACCACCTGGGTGACCGCGGTGCCCGCCGGGTTGGTCTCCAGCTTCACCGCTCGCGCGTTCGTGACCAGGGTGACGTTGGCGTGCTCCAGGGCGGGGCGGACGCCGATCACCTCGGCGTCGGACTTGGCGTGCAGCGGGCACGGGAAGCCGTCGCAGTCCGCGCAGCGCACGCAGATGCTGTAGGGCATGTTCGCCTCGTTGACCAAGATGCCGCACGGCGCGTGGAACGGGTGAAGGCCGGCTGTGGCCAGATCATCGGAGAGCTGCTGGATCCGGGGCTCGTGGGAGACCGCGGGGTGCGGGTAGGGCGCGCTGGCCGGCGGATCGGTCGGATCCTCACCCCGCGCGCCGTGCACCTGGTACATCGTCTCGGCGGCGGTGTAGTACGGCTCCATGTCCTGGTAGGAGATGGGCCAGGCGGGCGAGATGCCGTCATGGTGGCGCAATTCGCCGAAGTCCTCGGCGCGCATCCGGTACAGCGCGGCTCCGTACAGCTTGGTGGCGCCGCCGACGAAGTAATGCACCTGCGGCTGGTAGAACGACTTGCCCTTCGGGTCGTACCAGCTGTCCTTCGAGATGTAGCGGCCGTCGACGAACACGTCTACGGTGGACCAGTTCTCCGGCTCGCGGGGCAGCCAGTCGCCGCGCTCGAGCAGCAGGATCCGCTTGCCCGAGGGGGCCAGGTGACGGGCGAGCGTGCCGCCGCCCGCCCCAGTCCCGATGATGATCACGTCGTAATGTCCGTCCATGCTGTGCTCCTTCCAAGGCCGGGTGGCCGGCCTGCCGGTTCAGAAAATAGCGATCGGGTTGACCGGCGAGCCGGTCGCGGCACCGAGCCGGAGAGGCGCGACGACGCAGAGGAACGACCAGCGGTTCAGCTCCTCGCACACCGCGACGAGGTCGTCGAATTGCAGCCAGTCCAGCAGGTGCAGGCCCATCGCGTTGACGGCGAGCACGTGCACAGGAAAGTCGACACCCTCGGCCGCGCTCGGCGCCGTGTCGTTGTTGCCGTCGCTGCCAAGTACCGCGATCCGCCGTTCCGCGAGGAGTTCCAGCGCCGCTGGATGCAACCCGGCGCGCGCATTCGCGGCGTCCCACGGCCCGAGCGCTCTGCGCCGGCTGCGGTGGCCGACCCTGACGAAGAGCAGATCGCCCGGCTCGATGCGGACCTCCTGCGCCGCCTCCGCCATGATCAGGTCATCGGTGGTCACGTGGTCACCGGGCTCCAGCCACGGCACCCGCCGCACACGCGGAATGTCGAGCAGCAGACCACGGCCGACGATCCCGCCGCCGGCCACCTCGATGGAGAGCTCAGCGGCCCCCGCCGCGGTGACCGCGCCCGCGCTCAGGCCGTTGTAGAGAGTCCCGTCGAAGATCACGTGACACAGGGCGTCGATATGGCTGTCGGCGTTGCCGTGGATGTTCATCGCTATCCGGTCCATGGCGAAGGAGAGCCCGGAAGCGGGAACCGAACCGGTCCCGGCGTGAATCATCTGGTGCACGGCGGGATCGGGGTTGTCGGCCGCCACCTCGTTCTCGATCGGCGCCGCCAGCGACACAGCGCGGCCACGCCAGACGTCGCTGGCCGCCGCCACCACCTGCGCGGGCGAGATGTTGTTCAATGCTCCCCGCCGGTCGGCTGGTCCCCACAGGGACATGTGCTTCACCCGGTCGTAAAGGGCCAGGAACTCGCTGGCGCTCAGCTCAAAATCGCTCATCTCGCCAGGGCTTATCCCGCTCGGCTGGAGGGCTCAGTGCCAGTGGCGGAGGGCGCGGTGCCGGCGGTAGAGGGAGGCAGTACGTCGTATGCACTGTGGACCAGTCCCACCTGCTCGGTGGGGTATATCCGTTGCCTGCGCACGTCACGGACAAAGGCGGGCCACCAGCTCACCAGCGCGCCGAGGCGGTTGCGGACGCCGGTCAGGAAGCTGATGTGGATGAAGAGCCAGACGACCCAGGCGAGGAAGCCGGAGAGGTGCACGCGTCCCACGGAAACGACCGCGTGGCCGCGGGACAGGTAAGCAGCCGACCCCAGGTCACGGTAGCGGAACGGCTTTGTGGCCATGTGCCCGGTGACCTCGTGTTTGATGCGTTCCCCGGCGTATATGCCGGTCTGCATGGCTACCTCGCACACACCGGGGAGCTTGTTCAGGCTCATCACGTCCCCGGTCACGAAGATCTCGGGGTGGTCGGGAATGGTGCAGTCGTCGCCGACCATGATGCGGCCGGCCCGGTCCTGCTTGGCGCCGGTGGCCGCCGCGATGGCCGCCGCGACCGGCGGCGCTGCCACCCCGGCGGTCCACAGCACGGTGCCCGCCTCGTGGCGGGTCACCGTGCCGTCCTGAGCGCGGACGCTCAGCCCGGTGGCGTCTATATCGGTCACGATCGAGTGCATGTGCTGCTCGACGCCGAGCTTGGCCAGGTTGCGTGCCGCCTTGGCCGACAGCTCCGGGCCGAACGAGGCGAGCGGGGCGTCCCCGCCGTCGAACAGCAGCACCCTGGCGTCCTCGGGCTTGATGTGGCGGTATTCGGCGCGCAGCGTCTTGGTGGCTACCTCGCGGATCTGCCCGGCCAGCTCGACGCCGGTGGGTCCGGCGCCGACCAGGGCGAAGGTGAGCCAGCGGCTACGCTCGGCCGGGTCGACCGCGGTATCGGCCAGCTCGAACGCGCCGAAGACGCGGCGCCGGATGACCAGGGCATGCTCGATGGTCTTCATGCCGGGCGCCCACTGGGCGAACTCGTCGTGCCCGAAATACGATTGCTGCACCCCGGCCGCCACGATCAGGTAGTCGTAGCCGAACTCCAGCTGATCCCCGAGCGGCCGCGTCGCGAGTACCCGGCGCCCTTCGGTGTCGATGCCGGTCACCTCGGCCAGCACGAAGTCCGCGTTCTTGTGCTTACGGAGCAGATCCCGCAGCGGGACGGCGATCTTCCCCTCGGACAAGATCCCGGTCGAGCACTGGTACAGCAGAGGCTGGAACAGGTGGTGCGGGCGCCTGTCGATGAGGGTCACCCGGACCGGGGCGCGCCGCAGCATCCTGGCGGCGAACAGCCCGGCGAATCCGCCGCCGATGATCACCACGCGGCGCTGGCTATCTTGGTCGTTCATGGCGCGTCCCCGATCCCGTCGTCTCTGATCGCGGTGCCCCGTCAGGCCGCCGGGTCGTGCCAGGCGTCCCGGTCGGGCAGCAGCTTGTCGGCTTCGGCCGGGCCCCAGCTGCCCCTGGCGTAGGGGTGTACGGGCGTGACGTCGCCGAGCACTGGGTCGACGACCCGCCACGCGGCCTCAACGGTGTCCTGGCGGGCAAACAGCCAGCGGTCTCCATCCAGGGCCGCGCCGATGAGGCGGTCGTAGGGGCGCATGTCCGTGCCGGACTGCCCGGCGAACGTCAGGTCCTCCAGCAGCGGCTCCATTCCGGCGCCTGGCTTCTTGCCCGCCAGGGTGAGGCCGACCGCGGTTTCCGGCCAGATCCGGAAGCGCAGCGAGTCGCGGACGGCGAACGGATCGATGCCGAACACGTCATGCGGCGGCCGCTTGAAGCGGATACTGATCTCGGTGGCGGTGACCGGCATGCACTTGCCGGCCCGGATCAGGATCGGCACGCCCTCCCAGCGCCAGGTGTCGGCGGCGAGCCGGACCGCGACGAAGGTCTCCGTGGTCGATTTCGGATCGACCCCCTCGACCTCGTGGTAGCCCTCGTACTGGCCGCGTACCGTATCTTCGGGGGCCAGCGGCCGCAGCGCGGCCACCACCCGTGACTTGGCATCCCGCCAGTCGGCTAGGCCGGGCCTATCGGGCGGGTCGGCCAGCACGGTGGCCAGTACCTGGAGCATGTGGTTCTGGACGACGTCGTTGATGGCCCCGGTCCGGTCGTAGAACCTGCCGCGGTCAGCGACGTCGAAGGCTTCGGCCATCGTGATCTGGATGCTCTCCACGTATGTCCGGTTGAGCAGCGGCTCGATGACCGAGTTGGCGAACCGGACGAACAGCACGTTCTCCACGGGATCAAACGCCAGCCAGTCATCGACTCGGAAGATCGCCTCTTCACTGAAGTACTGGTGCATGGTGTCGTTGAGCTGTCGCGAACTGGCCAGATCATGGCCGAACGGCTTCTCGACCATGACCCGGGCATCCTTGGTGCGCCCGGCCGTCGCGATTCCCTTGGCGATGCGCCCGAACAGCGGGGGCGGCACCTCCAGGTAGAACAGGACGCGGCTGCCGGCGCCGATAGCGTCCGACATCGCCTTGTAGGTGGCGTCGTCGTCGAGGTCCCCGTCGACATACCGCAGCAGCCCGAGCATCTTGCGCGCCGCGGCGGTTTCCGGGTCCATGTGGTTAAGCCGCAGCGAGGCTACCGCGTAGTCGCGGAACTGCTCCAGCCCCCACCCGCTCTTCGCCACCCCGATCACCGGCACGTCGAGCACGCCGCGCTGGACCAGACCCACCAGCGCCGGGAACGTCTCGATCTTGGCCAGGTCGCCAGTGGCGCCGAAAATCACCAGCGCGTCAACGTCGTTGGCAGCCAAATCAGCTCCTCTACCGATCTATCTCGTGACGCTATCCATCGGATCTGGCGGCAACCTTCCTGTCATCCCTCGGAGCGGGTGATGCCCGGCAGTCAGCCTGCGGTGGAACAGCCGGGAGGTGGCCAGCGTCTTGCGGGCAGCGCGCCACCGGGTGATCAGTGGGGCCTGGTCAGCTTCTGCCCTGCCGCGGCATGATGACGGAGGACGATTTCCTTAGCGCCGATAACGGTTCTCATCATCGGCGGCTGAGGCTCTACTCAAATCACCCGGCAGGGATGACGTTCGGCGCCTCCCGGACCGCCATATTCGGTCATATGACCGAGCGCTGTGACCTCATTGTCACTGGCGGCGGCGCGAGCGCAGGCACGCTGGCGCACACCGAGATTGATAAGAGGCCACAACGCCTTACGTTCCTATCCCGGCCGCGAGAGGTCAGGTACCGATGAGCGCGTTCCCGCCTATTGCTGATTATGGCTTCTTGTCGAATTGCGAGCAGAGCTGCCTGGTCGCACCGGACGGGGCGATCGAATGGCTGTGCCTGCCCCGACCCGATTCCCCCAGTGTCTTCGGGGCGCTGCTGGACCGAGCCGCTGGCATGTTCAGGTTCGGTCCCACCAATACCCACGTTCCTCAGCACCGCAGATACGTGCCGGGGACGATGGTGCTGGAAACAACCTGGCAGACGCCGACGGGATGGATGATTGTCCAGGATTTCCTGGCCATCGGCCCGATCCAGCACAAGGGACGGCGGCCGGACTACCACCGGGCTCCGGCTGATTTCGGCGCCGTGGGCGCGCTGGTGCGGATCGCGACATGCATCAGCGGCCGGGTCGAGGCCGTCGTGAACTGTGGCCCGCAGTTCAATTACGGGGCGGTCGGCGGCACGTGGAGTTATAAGGGGGACAGCTACGACGCGATGGTTATTGCCGCGGCGGAGGGTGATCTCCACCTGGAGGTGGCGGGCACCATCCCGCTCGGCGTGATGAGTGCCCGCTGTTACGGTCGTACGACGCTCACCGAGGGCCAGTCGGCCTTTGTCACGCTGTCCTGGGGCGATGGCCAGGTTCCGGCTAGCTTGGACGAAGCGTTCAGTACGCTGACGACCACGGTCGGCTTCTGGCGTGACTGGCTGAGCTCGGCCAAGATTCCTGACCACCCGTGGAAGCCCTACCTCGACCGCAGCGCCCTCACCCTGAAAGGACTCAGTTACGCTCCTACCGGCGCCATCATGGCGGCGTCGACGACCTCGCTGCCGGAAACGCCCGGCGGGGCGCGTAACTGGGACTACCGGTTCACCTGGATCAGGGACTCGGCGTTCATGCTCCGCTCGCTGTACCGCCTGGGTTTCGACTGGGAGGCGATCGAGTACTGGGGCTTCGTCCTGGACGCGGTCAGCGGGGGCGACCTGAACCGCAAGCTCGAGCTTCAGATCATGTACGGCATCGGCGGCGAACGCGACCTGACCGAGCGGACCCTGGACCACCTGTCCGGGTACCGCGGGGCGCGGCCAGTCCGGGTCGGGAATGGTGCCTGGAACCAGCAGCAGCACGACGTCTGGGGAATGATTCTCGACGCCCTGGATGTCCAGTTCCGCAACGGAGCTTCCCAGATCGTGACACCGGTATGGGAAGGGCTCGCCGGGTTCGTGGACGCCGCCCTGCAGCACTGGCGTGAACCCGACCAGGGGATCTGGGAAGTCCGCGGCGACCCTAAGCACTTCACGGCGTCCAAGATGATGTGCTGGGTCGCGGCCTCGCGTGGTGCCGATCTCGCCCAGGAGCGCGGCGACGACGAACGTGCCAAGCGCTGGCATGCAGGCGCCGATGAGATCATGACCGAAATACTGGACAAAGGCCTGTCCAGCCGGGGAGTGTTCCGGCAGCACTATGAGACCGAGGACCTCGACGCCTCGCTCCTGCTGCTGCCCATCATGGGGTTCCTGCCACCCGACGACGAGCGCATCAGGGCCACCGTCCTGGCCATCGCCGACGAGCTGACCCAGGACGGCCTAGTCCTGCGTTACCGGGTCGAGGGAACAGACACCGGGTTCGAAGGCGAGGAAGGGACGTTCACCATCTGCTCCTTCTGGCTGGTAAGCGCGCTGGCCATGATCGGCGAAACCGAACGCGCGCTTGCCCTGTGCCAGAAGCTGCTGTCGTTCGCCGGACCGCTGCAACTCTACGCGGAGGAGATTGACGTCACGACCGGCCAGCATCTCGGCAATTTCCCGCAGGCATTCACCCACCTGGCCCTGATCGAGGCCGTGTCGCTGCTCATCCAATCCGAGCACGAACCCAATAAGCCGGCCTCCTTCGGGTAAACGGGAGCGCGAGAAATGCGTCATGGATAGCCAGTGCCATGGCAAGGCACACGTGCCTCCCCGGCCTCACCCGTTAGCCGGACGCCGGCCCACGCAACCGCCACGATGTCACATCGATGCGGTTATGACCGTCACGATGTCACACCGTGACGGTTGGCCCGGGGTGCCGGACGGGCTGGGCGCGGGAGAACATGAGTGTTGCGGGACGCCTGGGACGTGAGGTGCGGAACTGCGCGAGGTAGACATGCGGTTTTAACGGAATCTGACTTCGCGAGGGTCCTGTCTCCTTAACTCGCTACCAGCTCGCCTGGTGTCGCGACGCGGCTCCGCGCCCCGGTCGTGGCCACTCGGTGCCGGGAGTCACGTACCGGCCATCGGCTTATCCGCGCCGGGCGACGCGGCTCAGCCACCCGACCGCACCGGCGCGGGCCGGGGGAGAGGCGGCCTGCGCGGCCGGCTCCGGCGTGGTTTCTGGGGGCGGGGCTGGCGGCTGGAATTCCTGGCGGGTGACGCGGCGGCGGAACACGTAGTAGGTCCAGGTCTGGTAGGCGAGGACCACGGGCAGGAGGATGATGACGACGACGGTCATCACCTTGAGTGAGTACCCGCCCGAGGCTGTGTTGTGCACGGTGAGGTTGTACGCCGGGTTGGTGGAGGAGACCATCACGTTGGGGTACAGGTCGACAAAGATCGCCAGGATGCACGACGCGATGGTGACGGTGGTGGCGGCGAAGGCGAAGCCCTCGCGGTGCTCGTAGACGAGCCAGACGGCGGCAATGACGGCGAGCACGGCGAGCAGCTCGATCACGTTCAGGAAGAACGTGGTGCCGGCGGTCACGTGCGTCCAGATGATGAAGCCGATGACGGCGGCGCCGGTGAAGGGGGCCACGCGGCGGGCCACCTGCCAGGACCGCTCACGCATGTCGCCGGTGGTCTTCAGGCACAAGAATGTCGCGCCGTGCAGCAGGCAGATCAGCACCAGGGTGACCCCGGTGAACAGGGCGTAGGGCTGGAGCAGTTCCCAGAAGGAGCCGGTGTAGTTCTGGCTGGAGTTGATGGGCAGTCCGTGCAGCAATCCGGCCAGGGCCACGCCGATCAGCAACGGGGCCAGCGCGCTGCCTGTGGTCAGCAGCACATCCCAGGTGCGGCGCCAGCGTGCCGTGTCGCGCTTGCCGCGGTACTCAAAGGCCACGCCGCGGACGATCAGGGCGGCCAGCAGCAGGACCAGCGCGAGGTTGTAGGCCGAGAACATCGTCGCGTACCAGCCCGGGAACGCGGCGAACATGCCGGCCCCGGCCACGATCAGCCAGACCTCGTTGCCGTCCCACAGCGGCCCGATCGTGTTGATGGCCGCGCGGCGGCCGGCCTCGTCGGTGCCGATCACGGCGTGCAGCATGCCGACGCCGAAGTCGAACCCCTCGAGGATGAAGAACCCGGTCCACAAGATGGCGATGATGATGTACCAGAACGGGATGAGACCCATCGTGACCCCCTTAGTACCGGACGGCCGGCACCGGCGCGTCCGCGTCGGTTTCGGTGCGCGGGGGCGGGAGCTGTTCGCGGGAGTACCGCAGCATCAGCAGCAGGTCGACGGTGGCGAGCGTGCCGTACAGCAGGACGAACGCGACCAGGCTGATCCACAGCGTCGTGGTGCTGACGGTCGGGCTGATCCCGTTCTTGGTCAGCATGATGCCTTGCACGATCCACGGCTGCCTGCCGCTTTCGGTCAGGAACCAGCCCGCGGTGTTCATCAGGAACGGCAGCACCGCCCCCCACACCGCCACCCACAAGAACACCCGGGAGGTGGCCAGCGTTTTCCGCCGGATCAGCCACAGCCCCCACACCGATATCGCCAGAACCAGGACCCCCAGGTAGGCCATCACCCGCATCGACCAGTACTGGATGAACACGTTCGGCACGTAATATCCGGGCCCGAATTGCCTGGTGTACTGGGACTGCAGCGGGTTCAGCCCGACCACCTGCCCGTTCCAGTGGTTGGTGGCCAGCAGCGACAGCAGGTGCGGGATCGCGATGATCTCGGTCGGGGTCTGGTCGTTGTTGCCGCCGCCGATCTGGAACAGCGAGAACGAGCACGGCTGGCAGGTCGTCCACTGCGCCTCGGCCGCGGCGATCTTCATCGGCTGGTACCTGGCCTCGATCACGCCCAGCTCATCGCCCACCAGCATGGTGAACAAGATCGCCGGGACCAGCACGATCAGCGCCAGCCGCGCGGACCGGGTGAACACGCCCCGGTCCCCGCCGTGCCGCAGCTGCCACGCCGAGACGGCCAGCATGACCGCGGCGCCGGTGACCAGCGACGCGAACAGCACCTTGGCGTAGCCCCAGACGAAGACCGGGTTGGTGAACACCGCCCAGATGTCGTTCAGCTGTGGCTTCCCGCTCACCATGGTGTAGCCGACCGGGTGCTGCATCCAGGAGTTGGCGGCCATGATGAACGCCGCCGACAGCACCGTGCCGAGCGAGACCGCCCAGATGGTCAGCAGGTGGATTCGGCGCGGCAGCTTGTCCCAGCCGAACAGCCACAACCCCAGGAACGTCGACTCCAGGAAGAACGCGGCCAGCCCCTCCATCGCCAGCGGCGCGCCGAAGATGTTCCCGACCAGCCGCGAGTACGCCCCCCAGTTCATCCCGAACTGGAACTCCTGCACAATGCCGGTCACCACGCCGATCGCCACGTTGATCACCAGCAAAACGCCGAAGAACCGGGTCAGCCGCAGGTAATCATCACGCCCGGACCGGTACCACGCCGTCTGCAGCAACGCGGTCAGGAACGCCAGCCCGATCGTGACCGGGACGAAGAAGAAATGGTTGATCGTCACAAACGCGAATTCCACCCGCGCCAAGTCAACATTCGTCATCGGCTGCCTCCGACTTCGGTCACCTGGTCAACCCCGATGGGAACCTTCAGGTCGCGGCCTGATGCACCCATGATTCGGGTCCACGCTGTACCGGGACCTCATCCGTGCCGGGTGGTACTAGTCGCGCTGGCGCCGTCTTGCCTGCTCGGATCCGTCTGCCTGCTCTGGTCCGGCTCCAATCACCCGGGCTGGGGGAGGCATGCGGGTACGGCGGAGGTGAGCATGCCCTCGTGACCTATGACTCCAGCAGCGGCGGCGTCACGATCTCGTCAGGCTGCGTGGCGCGCTGGAGGGCATCGCGGTGAGCCTGCGCCGGGGTCAGCCGCGTGCCCTGCGCGGAATCGAACGCGACCTGGCTGAATCCGATCCGCGTCTGAATGCTTACTTCCTGTCATTCGATTCGCACGCCGGACGACCCATGATGCCCAGGTTGGAGAAGATAGGCAAGGGTCCTCTGCGGATATTCGCGCGGCTTCGGCGCCGGCGGACTCTCGCCGAGCGAATGAGGGACTGGTGCGCCCAGAACTGGAACGATCCGTGACGACCAACCAGGTTTTGCTCGGAGTGGGCCTTATTCTTGCGCTCGCGGTCGGCTCACAGGTCCTCGCCAGCCGCCTGCGGATTCCAGCGCTGATCATCCTGCTGCCTGCCGGCTTCATCGCGGGCGCGATCACCACTGACGTTAACCCCCAGGACCTGCTAGGGGCCGCGTTCCAGCCGCTGGTGTCGTTGGCGGTGGCGGTCATCCTCTACGACGCGGGCATGTCGCTGGACCTGCGGAAGCTGCGCGGGCACACCCGGCGGGTCGTGATCAGGCTGATCGCGATAGGCGTGCCCGTCACCATGGTCCTGGCGGCTGTGTTCGCCGGCCTGCTGCTGGACATGTCCAGCAAGGCGGCCCTGATGCTCGGGGCCATCCTGGTGGTGTCGGGCCCGACGGTCGTCGGGCCGCTGCTGCGTTTCATCCGGCCTACCGAACGGCTGCAGCGGGTGCTCTCCTGGGAGGGGTCACTGATCGATCCGGTCGGCGGCATCCTCGGCGCCGTCGTTTTCCACGCTGTGGTGGCGAGCACCCGCAAGGGACTCGGCTACCAGCTGGGACAATTCCTGGTGGACATCGGCGTCGGCCTGGCGGGCGGCATCGCGGGCACCGCCCTGCTGTGGTTCTTGCTGCGAAAACTCCAGCTCGGCGAGGTGCTCGGCACCACCGCCCAGCTGGCCTCGGTGGTCGCCGTGGCCGCCGGTTGCGACATCCTCCGCGAGGACTCCGGACTCATCTCCGCCATTGTCATGGGGCTGGCCGTGGCCAACCTGCGCGGCTTCGACGTTCCCGCGCGGCGGCCATTCTTCGAGACCCTGGTGCAGCTGATCATCGGCGTGCTCTTCATCGCCATTTCGGCCACCGTCACCCCGGCGTCGCTGCAGCATCTGGTGCTGCCAGCGCTGGCGCTGATCGCCGTCCTCGTCGTGATAGCCCGGCCGCTTGTGGCCCTGCTGTCGACGGTCCGGACCGACCTGACGAGGGGGGAACGCCTGTTCATCGGGTGGATGGCCCCGCGCGGCATTATCGCGGCGGCCACCGCATCGACGTTTTCCGCCGCGCTCGTCGCCCAGCACATCCAGGGCGCATCCAAGATCCTGCCGGTCACGTTCCTTGTCATTGTCGTCACCGTGGCCCTATACGGCCTGACGGCTGTGCCGGTGGCCAGGCGGGTCGGCGTCACGCGCCCGGCTCGCACCCGGCCGCTACTGGTAGGAGGAGAGGACTGGGTCGTGGACCTGGGGCACGCCCTGCGGTCGCTGGGCCTTGAGGTCCTCATGTGGGCCGGGTTCGACGAGCAACGGCAGGCGATCAAAGCGGCCGGCCTGGAGCTGGCACCCGGTGAACTGCTGGCCGCGGCTACTGGCCGGGGCGCCCAGCTCGAGGGCATCACCGCGCTGCTGCTGCTCACCGGCGAGGACGACTTCAACGCACTCGGGTCGAGTGTGCTGCAAGGCAGCCTTGAGGGGCCGGTCTACCGGCTGGGGGCCCGGCTGCCCAGCCATGGCGTGGTCGCTCCCTACACCGGCGGCGAGATCCTGTTCGCCCCCCAGCTGACGAGATACGAGGTCAGCCGCCGCTATTCCGGCGGTGCGCGGATCTGCACCAAGGCCGCCGGCGACGGGATCCCAGTCGGCGGTGACCTGCTGTTCCTGGTCCGGGCCGACGGCAGGCTCGACCCCGTCACCCAGGTCGGCCCGCCCGAACCGCAGACCGGAGACACCATGGTCCTGCTCGGCCCGCCGGCGGGCGGTTCGTGATGCTGCACGTTCGCCTGGTGAGCCCGGCCGACCTCACCGAGCGGCTGGCCGACCGGCTCGCCGTCGCCCCGGGGGTGCAGAACGTGGTGGTACGCGCCGGAGCCGCGCGCCGGCCCGATGGCGATGCGGTCCAGTTCGACGTGCGCGATGGCACCGCCAACCCCGTGTTCAAGGCCCTGCGCGAGCTCGGCCTCGATCACGACAGGGTGATCTGCGTCGAGCGGGTCGATGCCACGCTGACGGGTCAGGCCGTTCCGGCCGCAGACCGCGGCGTGCTGAGGCAGGAGACTGCCCCGATATGGGAAATGGTCGACGCGGTCATCCGTCAGGGCGAGGCATACGCGCCGAGTTTCTACGCCCTGCTGACGGTGGCCGGCCTCATCGGCGCCGTGGGCCTCCTGACCAACTCGCAGATCCTCATCGTGGGTGCCATGGTGGTCGGTCCCGAGTACAACGCGATCATCGGCGTCGCGCTCGGCATCACCAAGCGGAATCGGGCCGAGGTGCAGGATGGCCTGCTCGCCCTATGCTGGGGATTCCTGGCTGCCATCGCGGTGACCCTGCTGTTCGGCCTCGCGGTCCGCGCGTCGGGCAAGACCCCGGCCCCTTTCCTGCATGGCGTGCGGCCCGTCGCGGACCTCATCAATACGCCCAACGCCTTTTCTGTCATCGTGGCCGTACTGGCCGGCGTGGTGGGCGTGGTGTCCCTGACCGAGTCCCGGGCCAACGCGCTCATCGGCGTGTTCATTTCCGTTACCACCATCCCGGCCGCCGCCTCGGTGGGTGTGTCGATCGCGTACTCGAGCTGGGGCGAAGCCAGGGGATCCACGGTGCAACTGCTGCTCAATGTCATCCTGCTCATCGTGGTGGGCGCGGCCGGCCTCAGCAGCCAGCGCGCGATCTGGCGCCGCCGCTCGCCCTGACCGCGATCACCTCTTGCGGGTGATGACTCGCGGGCCCTGCGGTTCCACGATGGGTTCGTGACAGAGCATTATGACGTGATCATCGTCGGCAGCGGCGCCGGCGGAGGCACGCTGGCCCATACGCTGGCCAGCCGGATGTCATGAACCAGATACGGCGGAGGTGACCTTGTCTGCCATCGGAGGTGAGCCCAGCCCGGCCGCCGAGAGCCCCGAACTCAGCCAGGACGAGCGAGCTGAGCTGGAACGCCTCCGCGCCAAGACGGCCGAGCTCCAGCGCCAGGGCCAAGCTCACCGGCGGCGTTTCAGCTGGCGAGCCATCGTTGCCGTTGTGCTCATCGTGCTCGGCTGCGTGCTTGCTCCGGTCGCCGTGCTCGGCGTCTGGGCTGGCAACGAGGTTTCCGACACCGGCCGGTGGGTGGCCACCGTGGAACCGCTGATCCACGACCCGGCCATCCAGAACGTCCTGACCGACAAGATCACCAACCAGATAACCAGCCAGCTGAACATAACCGGAACCATCAATCAGGCCGCCACCCAGCTCAACAGCAGAGGGCTGCCCCGGATCAGCACGCTGCTCAACACATTCGGCCCGCAGATCGCCAGCGCGGTAACCGGCTTCATCCACAGCACCGTGCACACGGTCATATCCAGCAAGGCCATGGCCACCGCCTGGGTACAGGTCAATACCGTCGCGCACCAGGCGGTGGTCAAGGTGCTCTCCGGGCAGGGCGGCGGTGCCATCAGCACGAGCAACGGCCAGATCGTCCTCAACCTTGGCCCCCTGATCGCCGTGGCCAAAACCGACTTGCTCGCGCGCGGGTTCTCGCTGGCGAGCAACATCCCGCCGGTCAGCCCGACCTTCGCGCTGTTCCAGGCGAAGGACCTCGGCAAGGCACAGGCCGGCTACCGGCTGATCAAGACCCTCAAGATCGTGCTGCCCATACTGGTGGTGGTCCTCCTCGGCGCCGGGGTGTACGTCGCGCGGGGCCGCCGGCGTGCCCTGGTGGGAGCCGCGCTCGGTCTTGTCGCGTCCATGCTGGTCCTGGCCATCGGGTTGCTAATCGCCCGTAGTATCTACCTCAGCAGCGTCCCCAGCAGCGTATTGCCCAGCGATGCCGCCGCCGCGGCGTTCGACGCCATGGTTCACTTCATCAAGGTGGGACTCCGTGTCGTGCTGGCGGTCGGGCTGGTCGTCGCCATCGGGGTGTTCTTCACCGGCCCCACTCACACGGCGGTCCAGACTCGTTCGGCCCTCAAGTCGGGCATGGCCTGGATCCGGAACTTCGGCGAGCGCAAGGGCGTGTCCACCGGCCCGTTCGGCCTGTGGACCTACGCGCACCGCAGGAGCCTGCGGATCGGGGCGGTGGCACTCTTCGCCCTGATATTCGTCTTCTGGGGCGAGCCGACCGCGCTGGTGGTCATTCTGCTCGTCGTCCTCTTGCTGGTGGTTCTCGGACTGATCGAGGTGGTCGCAAGGCCCGGCGCGGAGCCTCAGGCCGCGGACCAGGGCTGACCGCGAATGACCGCCCGGCGCCAGCCCGCGTCAGCCGTGGCGTACGTTTTCCCAGACCATCCGCCGCGGGTGACGCGATACCCGCGAGCAACCGCCATCGTCGACTCAGCGACGCAGTGCCGCCTCCCATTCGCTTAGCCGGAAGGATTCGACTATGAACATGCCCGCCAAGGTAGATGTCGACCAAGCCACAATAGAGATGCTGGGTGCATTGACCCTAGGCGACCCTGACCTCCTGGCCGCGGGCCTGGAGGTGCGGACGGAATTCCAGGCAAGAAGCGGTCTCGACGCACGTAGTTATGCTCTGGTCAAGCTGGCCGCCATCATGGCGCTGGATGCCCCCCCGGCCTCATACCTCTGGCAGGTAGCCAACGCCATAGACGCCGGCGCGACGCCGGAGGACCTGGTCGGCGTGCTGATCGCTATCGCGCCCCAGATCGGCGGGCCGAAGCTGGTGGCGGCCGCGCCCGAGCTCATGGTCGCTCTCGGCCTGACGCTGCCCGATGAGCAGTAACCGGCCCGTCACAATGACAACAAGGAGGCAGTGATGTTCCGTAGGCGACGCCCGTTGCTCCGTGCGGCCGTGGTGGGCGGTGGCGCGTACATGGCGGGCAAGCATGTAGCCCGGAACTCGGCGGAGCAGCAGCAGCAAGAACAATACCAGGACCAGCGCATCAGTGATCTCGAACAGCAGCAGGCGCCACCGGCTCCGTCCCAGCAGGCCCCGGCCCCGGCCCCGGCCCCGGCAGCATCGTCACCCATGATTGACCAGCTGAACCAGCTTGCGGCGCTGCATCAGCAGGGCGTTCTGACCGACGACGAATTCAGTGCCGCCAAGGCCAAGCTGTTCGGTACCTGAGCCGGACCCATCTGAGTATCCATCCGGTCGGCGCCCCCCTTCTCCGGTGCTCCGGCATATGCCGCCGGAGGTAGCAAGGGATCATGCATGCCATTCGCCCGGCCATGGCCGCCGTCGGCCGCTGGCTGCGCTCGGTCCGGCCGGAGCGCGCTCACCTGCGCGCGGACATGGTCGCCGGGCTGCCCGGTGCGATCAGCCGCGTGCCCGACGGAATGGCCGCCGCGATCCTCGCTGGAGTGAATCCGGTCCAGGGGCTCTATGCGAGCTTCGCCGGGCCCATCGTGGGCGGGCTCGGCTCGAACACCCGGCTGATGGTGATCTCGGCGACCTCGGCTGCCGCGCTGGCGGCAGGCTCGGCGCTGCAGAGCGTGGCGCCGGACCAGCGGCCAGCGGCCATCGCGCTGCTGGTGATCCTGGTCGGTATCGCCTTGGCGGGCGCCGGTATTGCCCGCCTTGGCCGCTATACCAGGTTCGTCTCGTACTCGGTGATGATCGGGTTCCTCAGCGGTATCTCGGTCAATATCGTCTGCAGCCAGATCGCCGATCTTACCGGGACTGAGGCGCACGGCGCCTACCCGTTGGCCAAGGCCATCGACGTGCTCATCCATCCGAGCGCCATCGATCTGCCGTCCCTGCTCGCCGGGCTGAGCGCGCTCGCGATCCTGCTGGTGCTGGCGCGGACCCGCCTGTCCGTGATGAGTGCGCTGATCGCCCTGGTGATCCCCACCATCGTGGTGATACTCGCGGGCGCAACCCAGGTGGCCAGGGTCGGTGACCAGGGGGCCATTCCCCGGGGTATCCCGCTTCCGCAACTGCCTGACCCGAGGTTTCTGTCGTTCAGTATGGTTACCGGCGCGCTGGCGATCGCGGCCATCATCATCGTGCAGGGCGCCGGGGTCGCGGAAGCCGCGCCTAATCCCGGCAACGCGCGACCGAATCCGAACCAGGACATCATCGCGCAAGGGGCGGGAAACCTGGCCGCGGGTTTCTTCCGTGGCATCGCAGTCGGGGGCTCCGTCGGTCAGACTGCGCTCAACGTGACCGTCGGCGCCCGGTCCCGCTGGGCGGCGATCTGGTCCGGCGCCTGGATGCTGATCATCCTCGCCGCCTTCTCCGGGCTCGTCGCGAAGCTCGCGGTTCCGCCCCTCGGCGCGATCCTGATCTTCGCCGCCATCGGCTCACTGCGGCCGGGCGAGGTCGCCTCGATCCTGCGCACCGGGCGTGTCTCGCAAGTCGTCGTCATCACGACGTTCGCCGCCACGCTGTTCCTGCCGGTCGCCGCGGCGGTCGGCATCGGGGTGGCCCTGTCCCTGCTGCTGCAGCTCAACCAGGAGGCCATGGATCTCGCCGTGGTCGAGCTCATTCCCAGAGACGACGGACGCTTCGAAGAGCGGAAGCCGCCAGCCGTCCTGACCAGCTTTCACGTCACGGTCCTGGACGTCTACGGCAGCCTGCTCTACGCGGGCGCGCGTACTCTTCAGGCTCGCCTGCCCGCGCCGGGCGACGCGCGCTCGCCCGTGGTCGTGTTGCGGCTGCGACGCCGGACCTCCCTTGGCTCTACCTTCGTCAAGGTGGTCGCCGACTACGCCGACCAACTCGTCGACTCCGGCGGCCGGCTCTACCTGAGCGGCCTCGATTCGAGTCTTACCGAACAGCTTCGCCGCACGGGACACGTCGACGGTCCGGTCCGCGCCTTCGAGGCGACCCCGGTCGTCGGCGAGTCGACCCAGGCGGCTTACCTGGATGCCGAGGCATGGCTCGTCAAGGTATGCGGCGGACGATCGTAGAGCCGGGCCAGTGCTGGTTCTCGCCTACGGGGCCGCGTCGCCGGGCGGACCTTCACCGTCGGTCACCTGGCGCCCGGAGACGAGCTTGGCGCTCATCTTGACCGTCTTAACCGCCCCCGTCGCGCCTGCCTGCAACGTTAGCCCGACAGTGAGCAGGATGACGCCGAGAATGAAGAGCGTGTTCGAACCGAGCAAAAGCAGCCCGAGGCGGCCCAGGACGTAGGGCGGTGTGCAGATTATCGCTCCGATCGCCCCGCCCACCGCGGTGGCGGCCAGCTTGTCGCGTTTCGGATTGTCGGTCTTAATGCCGATGAGCCGGGCCGGCACGGCGACGTAGCACAGCATCATGACGCCGACGACGATGCTGAGGGAGAACCCGAACCAGAACACTCCCCAGCGGACGACGACCACCGTCGACAGGCCCAGAAGGATGCCCACGACCGCACCTGATCCCAGCACGACAGGAAGGTGAGACCGTGCCTGGGTGAACGCAGGCCGGATCTGCGGCCGGCCAGGTGAGACGATCGCGAAGGCGAACACGGCGTTAAGGTAAAAGCTCGCCGCCGTGATCGCGGCGATAGCGAGCACGACCGGGATCACAATCGTCGGCCCGGTCAGGACATGAAATGATTTGCCGTGCAGCACATGGGCTTTCAGGTCGACCATGGCCGCCCAGATCCACATAGCGGGCAGCACCTGGATCAGTGTAAGCCGCCAGTTGGTGAGCAGCAGCTTCACTCCGTCAAAAAGCATCGCGAAGGCGCCGACGGCGAAGGCGAGGGGAGCCAGCCACGGGCGGGAGCGGCTCAGCCGCATGATCGTCTCGTCCACGACCGTCCGGTCACTGTCCCTGACGGCCTGGATAAACCGTTGGACCTGCGCCCGCGTGACGTGCCGTCGCCGCGGGGGCGACCCGCCGCCGGTTCCGGGCGGCGCGGATCTGGCGGAGGCATCATCGGCAGACGTGGCTGTCAGCCGTTCGGGTGCATTCCCTTCCATGGCCACTGTGGGATGCCCTTCACGAGCAGTCGTGCGCTGAGCGAACAGGGATCCGCCTGGCGGAAGGAGACACCCTATGAGCCGATATCGCCTCTCCGGAGCTCCGACCATAACCCTGAAGACAGGGGAGGGCGCCTCATCCAGAGCGGGTGAGGCGGTGGCCGGCCTGCAGCGGCATTGTCGAGGCATAGCGTAGCCGGAGAGGAGCCGATCATGACTGGGCGGACAGCCGAGGCTCCGCCGCGGCAAGCGGTTCGGTACCAGCTCGATTCCGGAGTGAGCGGGCTGACGCCCGCGGAGCGGGTCGCCAGGGGCAAGGCCCTGCGGGCCGAGGTACCACGAGAGAGCCATGAGATGTTCGACCCGCCAGCGGACCGGGCCGACCCGATCGCCTTGCTGGACGAGCAGGCGCGGTCGCGCGTTCCCGAGCTGGTTCCGGTCCGGTGGGGCCGGATGGTGGTGTCCCCGTTCACCTTCTACCGCGGCGCAGCGCTGCCGATGGCCAGTGATCTGGCTACCACTCCGGTCTCCGGGCTCGCGGTGCAGGCGTGCGGCGACGCGCACCTGTCCAACTTCGGCGTCTTCGGCTCGGCCGAGCGCCGGCTGGTGTTCGACGTCAACGACTTCGACGAGACGCTGCCCGGGCCCTGGGAATGGGACGTCAAGCGGCTGGCGGCCAGCTTGGAAGTCGCGGCGCGCGGCAACGGCTTTTCCGGTAAACAGCGCCGCAACGTCGTCATGGCTGGCGTAGGCCGCTACCGGCAGGCGATGCGCACGTTCGCCGGGATGACGAACCTGGATGTCTGGTACGCGCGCGCCGACCTGGACGAACTTCGTGCGCAGGTCGACCCCGGGCTCCAAGCGCGGCAGCGCAAGATGGTGGACAAGGGGCTGGCCAAGGCGCGGACCAGGGACAGCATGCAGGAAGTAGCCAAGCTCACCCGCATGGTGGACGGGCGGCCGCGGATCATCTCCGACCCGCCGCTGCTGGTGCCGATCGATGAACTGATGCCCAGCGGGACGGACAACGCGAGCATCGAGGCGTCATACAGCGGCATCGTCGCCAAGTACCGGCGCACGCTCGAGACCGACCGCCGGCACCTGCTCGACCAGTACCAGTTCGCCGACCTGGCCAGGAAGGTCGTCGGCGTCGGCAGTGTCGGAACGCGCTGCTGGATCGTCCTGATGCTCGGCCGCGACGAGTCCGATCCGCTGTTCTTGCAGGTGAAGGAGGCAGAGGCATCGGTGCTCAGTCGCTTCGTCGGCGTCAGCAAATACAAGAACCAGGGCCAGCGGGTGGTGGCGGGCCAGCGGCTGATGCAGGCGAGCAGCGATATCTTCCTGGGCTGGCACCACATCGAGGCCGGGCTGGACGGCCAGCCCAGGGACTTTTACGTCCGCCAGCTGCGCGACTGGAAATACTCCGTTGAGATCGAGACCTTGCAGCCGGACGGGCTGCGGATGTACGCCACGCTCTGCGGCTGGACGCTCGCCCGGGCGCACGCCCGCTCCGGGGACCGGATAGCCATCGCCGCCTACCTCGGCGGCTCGGACGTCTTTGACCGGGCTGTTACCAGGTTCGCCGCCGCTTACGCCGATCAGAACGAGCGTGACTACCAGTCTCTCGTCGAAGCCATAGCATCCGGGCGGATAACCGCGGAGCGCGACGCGTGATGCCGGGCCAACCTGACCTCGGGGCGGAGGAGGCGTGGTACTTGACCTGCTGCTTATCGGGCTCGCGATCACCCTGGAGCCGTTTCCGCTGACGGCCTTCATCCTGATGCTGAGTGCCGAGAAAGGCAAGTGGAAGGGACTGGCGTTTCTTCTGGGCTGGCTGGCCTGCCTGGTCGTGGTGATCGCCGCGGTGATCCTGACGACCGGAAACAGCCCGCCCGAGCCGCAGACCGCGCCGTCGACCGCCATCCTGGCCGTCAAGCTCGCGCTGGGCGTGGTGCTGATACTGCTCGCCATGCGCCAGCGGCGCCGGATGGGCCGCCCCCGCAAGCCGCCGGCCTGGATGGCCAGCATGGACCGGCTCTCGCTGTGGTCCGCGGCCGGGCTCGCCGCGTTCCTGCAGCCCTGGACGCTGGTGGCGGCCGGCGCCACCACGGTCGCCGGGGCCAAGCTCGCTACCGCGGGCAGCTACCTGGCGCTGGTGTTCTTCTGCCTGCTAGCCACCGGCAGCTTCTTGTACCTCGAGCTGTACGCCACTTTCGCGCCGGCCAACGCCGGCGCCCGGCTAGCCCGGCTGCGGGCGTGGCTGGACTCTCACCAGGATCAGGTCATCATCGCCGTGTTGCTGCTGCTCGGACTCTGGCTAACCTGCAAGAGCATCTACCTGCTGGTCACCTGACGGTGACCAGCACTACATCGCCTGCGCGGCCAGACCCTGGCCGGTCGCCCAAGGTTGGCGAGAGCCGCTGGCCGATGGCGCTGGCGGTGCTGGCGGCCGGCTTCCTGCGTGCGGCCCTGCCACCCGAGCTCAGGAGCGGCGATGCCCGCTGGCTCTTCATCCTGGTCGTCGTCGGGCTCCTCGTCATCCTCATCCTCGGCGACCCCGGGCGCATCGACCGCGACTCGGCCTCGCTCCGGCTGCTGACCGGGACGCTGATCGGCCTGATTTCCGCCGTGAACGCCGTCGCCGCGGTGCGCCTGGTAGCGGGGATCATCGGCGCGGCCGCGTTCAGCACCAACGCGAACGTCCTGCTGGCCAGCGGCGGCGCGATCTGGCTCAGCAACGTGATCGCCTTCGGCCTGTGGTACTGGGATCTCGACCGCGGCGGCGCGGCTGCCCGCGCACGCGGAGCCGGCCGTCAGCCCGCCTTCGTCTTTCCGGAAATGACCAACGCCCAGTACGTGGGGCAGGACTGGTATCCGAAGTTCGTGGACTACTTCCATCTCTCGTTCGCTGCCGCCACGGCGTTCAGCCCGACGGACGTCTCGGCGATCAGGCCCTGGGCGAAGCTCATGATGATGACCGAGGAAGCAATCTCGCTGGTAGTCGCGATTCTTGTGGTCTCCAGGGCCGTGAACATCTTGAAGTAGCGGCACATGCGACACCGAAGCGGCCAGTCTCCGCCGCCAGATCCGGGAGGACGCCGATGACGACGCCATCTGATCCACTCGCGCTGCTGCGTTCCCGGAGCTACGTGGCGCTCCTGGTGCTTGCCGCGATCATCGGGGTGCCCGTCTCGGCGGCGGCGTACTTCTTTCTCGCCCTGGTCAGCAAGATGCAGGGATGGATATTCACCGACCTGCCCAAGGGCCTGGGCTTCCACGCCGAACCGCTGTGGTGGCCGGTCCTGCCGCTGGCGCTGGCCGGGGTGCTGGTCGCTCTCGCCATCCAGTACCTGCCGGGCAAGGGCGGCCACTCGCCAGCCGACGGGTTCAAGATGGGCGAAGGCCCGCCCGCGCCGGTCGAGCTGCCCGGCATCGTGCTCGCGGCGTTCGCGACCTTGAGCCTGGGCGTGGTGCTCGGACCCGAGGCGCCCATGATCGCCCTGGGCGGCGGGCTCGGCGTCCTGGCGGTCCGCCTGGTCAAGCGGGACGCCCCGCCCAGAACCGCCACGGTGGTGGCCGCGGCGGGGAGTTTCGCCGCCATCAGCACGCTGCTGGGCTCGCCCCTGCTCGGGGCGTTCCTGCTGATGGAAGCCTCGGGACTGGGCGGGGCCATGCTGGAGCTCGTGCTGGTGCCCGGACTACTGGCCGCGGGCGTCGGTTCGCTGGTGTTCACCGGCCTGGACGCCTGGACCGGGCTCGGCACGTTCTCGCTGGCGATTCCCGGCCTCCCCCATGCCGGGTCGCCCACCGGCGCTGAGTTCCTGTGGGCGCTGGCGATCGGGGTGATGGCTGTACCGATCGGGTCCGGGATCCGGTGGCTCGGGCTGTTCTTGCGGCCCCATGTCGAGCGGCGGATGCTGCTGGTCACGCCGGCGGCTGGCCTGGCCGTGGCGGGACTGGCGATCGCGTACGCCGCGGGTACAGGAAAGGGCTCCTCAGACGTGCTGTTCTCCGGGCAATCCGACCTGGGCCCGTTCATCAGCAACAGCGCCAGCTATACCGTGGGAGCGCTGCTGCTGCTGCTGGTCTGTAAGGGAATCGCCTACGGCGTGTCGCTGAGCGGCTTCCGCGGCGGCCCGACCTTCCCTGCCATGTTCCTCGGAGCGGTAGGCGGCGTGGCACTGTCGCACCTGCCGGGCCTGCCGCTTGTCTACGGTGTCGCCATGGGCATCGGCGCGATGACCGTGGTGATGCTCAGGCTCCCGCTGACCTCCGTCCTGCTGGCCACCTTGCTATTGTCCTCAGACGGCCTGCAAGTCATGCCGCTGGCCATCGTGGCGGTCGCGGTTGCCTACGTCGCCTCGGCCAGGTTCGCCCCATCCCCCCAAGCCGAAACGCCGCCAGCGGCACGCGAGACGCCGGGCCCGGTCGCCTCAGCTCCGGCGGAGCGGCCCTGACGACGATCCATCGACACGGCGGCGGTAAGCAGGCCGCCGGTGCGGGGACCGTCTGGTACTTCCCAGCGGGATCGTGCCATTGATCCTCCTGGTGCCGTTCCGGACGCCACGCGGGGGAAAGCGGCTGGGCGGCGGGTTCCTCGGCTCGTTCTTCGGCTCGGCTGGTGACCGGAATGCGGCCACGAGGCGCGCTACCAGGGTGGCTAGGAACACCTGGCCGGTCAGCGCTTCCATGACGGCGATGGCGCGGCTGCCGTTCCCGGCCGCGGTGAAGTCCCCGTACCCGAGGGTGGTCAACGTGGTGAAACTGAAGTACTGGAATGTCTGGGTGTCGGCGGGCTGGCCGCCAGCGAAAAACGGGGCCCCGCCGAGGTGCTGGATGGCCGAGTAGCAAGCCGCGAACATCAGTCCGATTACCAGGTAGGCGCTCAGGGCGCCGTAGATGCTCTGTATGGTGACCACGGGCCTGGATAGGACGCGGCGCACGATCAGGACCGCGGTCAGCAGCAGCATCAGCGCCTTCCACAGGTCCGCCGCGCCGGTTCCTGCCTGGGTCCCGGTCAGCGAGGCCCCGAGCACCGCGGCGACCGAACCGGTGACCGCGACGACGCCGATCAGCGCCGGCCACCGGCCGGGTAGCGGCGACGTGCGCAACGCGAGCACCACGATCACGGTGACCAGCCCGACCTGCACGGCGGCGCTTACCCTCCCACCGCTGAACGCGGAGAGCAGGTACGTCGCGATGAGGACCAGCAGCAGCAGGCCGTACCGGCCGCCAGGGCCCGGCGGCCTGGTCCGGTCGCGGTTACCGCGCCTGACTGGCCGCCGGGCCATGGATGCCTGCGTCATGACCCTCCGTATGATCAGCCCTCGGGCTGACCCGCCGGGGGATGAGCGTAAATCAGGGCGTTCAGCTGGCGCTTCCGCCGCCGTGCAGGGCCTCCTGGAGTTCCTGCTCGCCTTCCTTGGACAGCGAGGTCTTGATCACGGTGCCGCCGAACTTGCTCATCGCCTCGACGGCCTTGTCCGGGGTGACCTTCTCCACCATGAGGAACAGCGCCGAGGTTCCCGGCTGCAGCATGCCGCGGACCTGGTCCTGGAACTGCTTGTCTACGCCGGACTTGGTGATCTTCCCCATGAGCGCGCCGAACCCGGCGCCGATGGCCATCCCGAAAACCGGGACGAAGAACAACAGGCCGAACAGCAGGCCCCAGAACATGCCCCAGGTGGCCCCGCCGCCAACCAGGTGATGGCTCGTGTGCGTGTGGTACTTACCCTCGCTGTCCCGCGTGATCACCGCGATGGCATCAGGTTGGATGATCAGGTCCTGCGCCAGCCGCCGCGCCTCGTCGGCCGCCGCCTCGGCAGTAGCTTCGTCGGGGTACCCGATCGCGATCAGGTCAGACATTATGTTCTCTCTTTTCTCGGTAGGCCGGCTGAGTTTTGCCAAGTCCATCAATCCGGCTGCTGTCGCGCCCCACCCACTGCGGGTGATACCCAGGGCACAGGTACGGCCGGGCCGCCCGGCGGCCCGGAAATCAGGAATCGCTCGCCAGGCCGGCCCGCGGCCCGTTCTGCCAAGCCGATGCGCCGGCCGATGCGCCGGCCGCAACCGCGGCTCTGGTCTGCGCCCACTTCAGCCTGGCCAGTTCGCTCGGCGGCACTTCCATCTCACTGACCCAGCGGCGGGTAGCCGCGGCCAGGTGCCCGCCGCCCACGGCCAGGCCGGCCAGGGCGATCAAGGTACCGGCGCCCACCAATGACGCGCTGGTAATCAGCGGACCAGCCCGGAACTGCGGGCCGTTCCTGCGGTTCTCGCTGTCGCCCATGACACCGTCCTTCTTCGAGGAGCGATCACCGGGATCTGGCTGGCAAGATGGCTCCGACCAGCCACAAGATCGGGAATACAAAACCGATCAGGCCGAGGACCCAGTGCCCCTTGCGGAACGTGAGGAGGGCAATGGTAAACACCAGAACCAGATAGAGAACGGCCATCGATATGGCCCACGCCGTTCCTGACATAGTCCCATCTCCGTTCTGGGCTCTTCATCCCCAGCGGGCTTCAACCGCTGGGGATGAAGAGCCAAAGCCATCGCCGCGGATGGCCACCGCCCGCTACCGGCGGCGGGAGACGCGGCGTGCGGTACGCCGACCGGTGCGCCGCGCTACTCTGCGTGATCCGAACATCTGAGCCTCCTGGTGTGGGGTTATCTCATGGTTTGCCCGGCGCGGCCGAGGACGTCTCCAGTTCGTGCAGTTCCTTCGCCTCCTCCGCCGCCATCAGCCCGATTCCCACCAGATCGAGCGGGCTGATGAAGCCGTCGCTGATGCGGAAGCCACCGGCACGGAGTACGGCATCGCGAATCGGCACCGCCCAGTGGTGCTCGATCAAGAGCAGCGCCGCCGCCGAGTCGTTCGGGATGTCTTCCAGCACATCCCACCCTTCTTCCTCGGTGAACACGTGCACGCCGCCGGCGGCGGCCACCTCCTCCGCGCCCTCTACCGCACCCGCCTCGGCGCCCTCTTCACCCTCGATGCCCAGGCCGATCAGCGCGCCGATTTTGGTGCCGTACTCGATCGCCTCACTCTCGGACAGGTTGCTGAGGTGTTCCACCGCCAGCTCGCCATCGGCGTCCTTGTAGACGACCAGCGAGTCAATCACCCGCACCGTGTCGCTTTCCCTGAGTCGCTCCAGTTCAGCGATGATCTCGCCGTGGAAGTCGGGATGCCTGAATCCCAGCACGATCAGCTGCACAGGCCCAATTGCCATAATCCTGTCCTCCAGGTGACGTGAATCCGATCTGGATAAACCTGTATCCGCAGGATCTGGCCGGAACGGGCTGGCGTGCATCACCCCGTGGGGGTGAAGCGCCGATGAGCGTGGGTCAGAGCGGCGGCTGTTCCAGGCCCCGGAGCGCGCGCAGGGATGCCTCGAACGTCCGCAGTCGGCTGCGGACGACCTCGGCGTACTCCACGCCGGCGCCGCCTGGCGCGCGCTCAGCGTCCATCGCGGAACGGACAGCCTGCAGCGATGCGAGCGTATCGGCGGCCAGGGCGCGATTCTCCTCGTCCGGAGCCGACTCGCGCAGCGCGTACAGCGTCTGCGCGAGGTCATCGGAGCGGCGCTGAATGTCACCCCAGCGAGCGGCCGCGTCGCCGGCGGCCAGCGCACCGGGGGTTTCCGCGACGCTCATGGCGTCGTGGAGGGCCGAGCCCTTCGCATACGCGTCGATTATCCTCGACTGCCAGCCTGCGGCGGTGGCCGAGCGGCGGCCGGCCGAGCGCACAATCAGCACGATCAGACCGACGAGTACGAGGGCGCCCAGGAGGATCCAGAGCCAGAGCAGGCTCGTGCCCGTCCCGCCGTTCGCCGCCGGGGAACCGCCAGGTGTTGCGGTCACCGACTGAGCGGCGACGGTAGAGGAACCTGCCGCGGTCTCGGTGGTGGTGGTGGTGACGGTCGGGATGGGGGCGGTGGCAGTCGGGGTGGGGGTGGTGGCAGTCGGACTGGGGGTGGTGGCGGTCGGGCCGGCGGCGGTGCTCGTGCTGGTGCCGGGCGTGGTGGAACTCCGGCTCGGCGCGATACTCGAGATCGCGCTCTTGACCGAGCTCCCGCATCCAGCAGCCATGCCTCCGGCGGCCAGGATCGCTACCGAGAGGAAAAGGATCCTCATAAGCCGCCGCATGGCAATCCTTCCGCGCAGTATCCGTAACAGGCGCTGGTCGCAGGCGCCGGGCCTGTCATTCGCAGTAATGATCCTGCTGATCAGACGGCTAGGCCTCACCCGTCCGGGGGGACAAATACCCGGGATCATCCGTGCGGGGCGATCCCAGCCGGCTGGCCGCAATAGAGGATGGAGCCGATATGGAACTAGAGTCGCTGAACTGGACCTTCGCCATCGACACGTTCCTGCTGCTCTTGATCGGCATCGGGCCCAAGATCGCGCTGGTGCCCTTTCTCGAGGCGACCAAGCAGATGCCGCAGGTCACCCAACGGCGCGTCCTGCGCAAGATGCTGACCACCGCTGCGACGGTCGCCGTGCTCCTGTTGGTCCTCGGCGGCCTGCTGACCAGGCTTCTGCACTTCTCCCCGGGCGCGCTAGGCGTCGCCAGCGGCGCCATCTTGTTCGTCATCGCGGCCACGATGGTGCTCGGCCGCAGCGATGGCAACCACGACAGCCACCCAGCCGAAGGCGAAGACCCGATGCAGGTCGCCGTCTTCCCGCTGGCCGTTCCCTATCTGCTCAACCCGGCCGGGATCGTCGTCCTGGTCACCACGTCGGCCGAAGCCGCCTCGGTCTCGGTGGGCGCCGTCGTCCTCGGCATCCTGATCCTGGTGCTCGCCATCGACGTCGTCGTGTTCCGCTGGGCCGTCCAGGTCAGCAGCCACCTTGACGCCAGCCGGATGCTGGTGACCGAGAAGGTGTTCGGCTTCCTGCTCGCCGCGCTCGGCGTGCAACTGGCGCTCAGCGGACTGGCCGACGTGGGCGTGATCCACCTGACCGGCCACTGACCGCCAGGCCGGCTAGCGCGGGCTCAGGAGCACCACGACGGAGCGAGGGCCGGCGGTGACGTGATCCCTGGCGTAGCTAACCGCCGCGGATCCAGCCGGGGACGCGAGGTCATAGGTGTCGATCTCGACCCGCCAGCCCGCCTGCGGCCTGGTGGCCGGCAGAACAAATTCGAGCGGCTGCCACCAGGCGTTCACGAGGACCAGGAAGTCGTCGTCGAGCAGCCACGCGCCGTCGGCGGCCCGGTCGGGGTCCTTGGATCCGTCCAGGTAGAGCGCGATCGCCAGGGCGTTCGGGTCTGACCAGCAGGCGGCGGTCATCTCGGTCCCCGCCGGGGTAAACCAGCGCAGCTCGGCTGCTTCGGCTCCGGCCAGGAACCTGTTGCGGCGGAACACCGGGTGCGCCCGGCGCAACCCGATCAGCCGCTTGGTGAAATCCAGCAGGCCAGTGTCCGGCTGCGACCAGTCGAACCAGGTGATCTCGTTGTCCTGGCAGTAGGCGTTGTTGTTGCCCTGCTGGGTGCGGCCCATCTCGTCGCCGCCGAGCAGCATCGGGATGCCGAAGGAGAGCAGCAGGGTGGTGAGCATCGCCCGGGACTGGCGCGCTCGCAGGGCCAGCACGGCGGCGTCGTCGGTCGGTCCTTCCGCGCCGCAGTTCCACGAGCGGTTGTCGTCGGTTCCGTCGTGGTTCGATTGCCCGTTGGCCTCGTTGTGCTTTGCGTCGTAGGAGACCAGGTCGTGCAGGGTGAAACCGTCGTGCGCGGTGATCAGGTTCACCGAGGCGGTCGGGCGGCGGCGCGCACGTGCGTACATGTCCGACGACCCGCAGAACCGGGCCGTGAACTCGCCGAGGCCGACCGGATGGCTGCGCCAGAAGTCGCGCATGGTGTCGCGGTACTTTCCGTTCCATTCGCGCCAGACCGGCGGGAACCGGCCGAGGTCGTAGCTGTCCATCTGCCCGACGTCCCATGGTTCGGCGATGAGCTTCGCGCGCGACACCACGGGATCCTGGGAGATCAGGTCGAAGAAGGCCGAACGCAGCTCGAACTCGCCCTCCTGGCGGGCGAGGGCCGGTGCGAGGTCGAACCGGAAGCCGTCGACGTGCATCTCCGTCAGCCAGTAGCGCAGCGAGTCCATGATCAGCTGCAGTGTGACAGGGTCGCCGACGTTGAGTGAATTGCCGCAGCCGGTCGTGTCGACGTAAAGGCGCGGGTCGCTGCCGTCCAGGCGGTAGTACGCGGGGTTGTCGAGGCCGCGGTAGCAGAGGGTCGGGCCGAGATGATCGCTCTCCGCGGTGTGGTTGAACACCACGTCGAGCAGGACCTCGATCCCGGCCGCGTGCAGCGCGTCCACCATCGCCTTGAACTCGGTGACCTGGCCGCCGGGGCGGCCGGCCCTGACCGCGGCCGAGTATGCCTGGTGGGGTGCGAAATACCCGATCGTGTTGTATCCCCAGTAGTTCGTGAGCCCTCGCCGCACCAGGAACGCCTCGGGGATGCTCTCGTGCACCGGCAGCAGTTCGACGGCGGTCACGCCGAGGTGGCGCAGATGGCTGATGGCCGCCTCATGCCCGAGCCCGGCGTAAGTCCCGCGCAGCTCGGGAGGGATCCCCGGGTGGCGCATGGTGAAGCCCTTGACGTGCACTTCATAGATGATCGTTTCCGCGTACGTGTGCCTCCAGCGGGCTTTGTCACGCCACGGGAATGATTCGTCGGCCACCACCAGGCTGCGCGGCACGCTGGCCGCGGAGTCCTCGTCGCCCGGCGCGTCCTGGTCGCTGACCGAGTACCCCAGCACCGCCGGGCCGAACGCCACGGTCCCGCTCAGGGCCCTCGCATAGGGGTCAAGCAGCAGCTTGGCCGGATTACAGCGCATCCCCCGGGCCGGGTCGTAGGGACCCGTCGCCCGGTACCCGTATGCCTGCCCCGTCGTGACTCCCGGCACGAAGGCATGCCAGACGTCGGCGTCGTAGTCCCGCATCGGAATCTGCGTCTCGGCGCCTGCCTCGTCAAACAGGCAGAGCACCATCCCGTCGGCGGCACCGGAGGCCACGGCGAAATTCGTCCCGGTCGCGGAGACCGTCGCGCCCAGCGGGAAATGATCTCCCGGGAGCGTCTCGACGGCCGTCACGGCGGTGACGGTCATGGCGTGGCATCCCGCTCTACCAGCCGGATTATTTCGCCGACCGAGCGGACCTCGCCGTGGCGCCTGCGGATCACGTCGGCGATTACCCCGGTCCAGCCGGTCTGGTGGAAGGCGCCGATCGCCGCGCCGTTGTCGCCGTGGAAGTACTCGCTGAAGATCAGGTTGTCGTGCCATTCCGGGTCGGTCTGCATCTTCTCGGTGCCGCCGAAGCAGGCCCGCCGCCCGTCGGCGTCGTTGGTGAAGATGGAGATCAGCCGGTCCGCCAGGTCCGCGGAGACCTTGTCCAGGGTCAGCTGCCTGCCCGACCCGGTCGGATACTCGATGGTGAAGTCGTCGCCGAAGAACCGGTGGTATCGCTCGAGCACGGTGATCATCAGGTAGTTCAGCGGGAACCAGACGGGGCCGCGCCAGTTGGAGTTGCCGCCGAACATGGGCGTGGTGGACTCGGCCGGCTCGTAGTCGATGTTCGCCGTGACGCCGTCGTAGTGCAGCGTGTAGGGATGCTCGCGGTGGTAGGCGGACAGCGCCCGCAGCCCGTGCGGGGACAGGAACTCGGCCTCGTCGAACGCCTTGGCGAACAGCCTCCCCAGCCGGTCCGGCCCGCACAGAGACAGCAGCAGCCGCCGCTGGCCGGGCTCTCCGCGCAGCACGCCGAGTTCGCTGAGCTTGTCCGGGTGCCGCATGTCCCGCCGGGCCAGGAATTCCGCGAAGCCCTTGCCGACCACCAGTGCCCGCTGGAGGTCATCCTCGGTGATGACCGCGGCCGCCAGCGCGGGGATGATGCCCACCATCGACCGGACCTTCACCGGCACGGTCTCCCCGCTCGGCGTCTTGAGCCGGTCGTAGTACAGCCCGTCGGCATCGTCCCACAGCCCGAGCCCGTCCAGCGCTTCGGTGATCGCGGCGAAGTGCTCAAGGAACTTCAGGATCAGATCCTCGGCGGGCCGCCGGCCGGACCGGTTCAGCGCGACGGCCATGGCGCCCATGGCGATCGCGTAGGCGCCCATCCACCCGGTGGCGTCGGACTGCTCCAGGACATCGCCGGCCGGCAGGTGCGACCGGTCGATCGGGCCGATGTTGTCCAGGCCGAGGAAGCCGCCCTCGAACAGGTTGTTGCCCTCGGCGTCCTCCCGGTTGACCCACCAGGTGAAGTTGACCAGCAGCTTGTCGAAGATCCGGCTGAGGAAATCCAGGTCGCGGCCGCCGTCGATCGCGAACACCTCCAGCGCCGCCCACGCCTGCACCGGCGGGTTCACGTCGCCGAAGTCCCACTCGTAGGCGGGCAGCGCCCCATTCGGGTGCTGGAACCACTCCCGGCACAAAAGGATCAGCTGGTACTTGGCGAACGCGGGGTCTACGTGCGCCAGCGCCACGCAGTGGAACCCCAGGTCCCACGCGGCGTACCACGGGTACTCCCACTTGTCCGGCATCGACATGATGTCGAAGGCGTTGAAGCTGCGCCAGTGGCTGTTGCGCCCGGTCAGCCGCTGCGGCGGCGGGGTCGGCTGGGCGGGGTCGCCGTCCAGCCAGCGGGTCACGTCGTAGTAGAACAGCTGCTTGCTCCACAGCATCCCGCCGAACGCCTGCCGCATCACCATCGCCTCATCGGCGGTAGCGTCGCGCGGCGTCAGCTCGTCATAGAACTCATCGGCCTCGGCCCGCCGATCCGCCATCACCTGGTCAAACGCGGTGCCGAACGCGGCGCTCGTGCCACCGCTCGCCGTTTGCCCGGCCGGCCGCAGCCGCAGCCGCAGCTCGGCCGTCTGGCCGGGCGCCACGGTGACCTGGTACCAGAAGGCGCACTTGGTGCCAGTCCGTTCGGGGTTGACCGTGGCCGCCGCGCTGATCACATGGTCGTTGATGCCGTCCTTCGGGTACGGCGTGATCGGCGTTGAATCGAACAGGCGTTTGGTATTTGTCTCGTTCTCGCAGTACAGCACCTGCGGCGCCGTACCGTCGGGTCCGGAGCCGGCGATCAGTTCGAGTTCACCGAGGAACGGATGCTGGATGCTGACTGCCGCCGCGCCCGGCGCGTCGGCTTCGGCCGCGCCAAGGGCCGGCCTAGGCGAGTCGTGGTCCCAGGACCAGGTGTTGCGGAACCAGGACGTGGGTAGCACGTGCAGCGTCTCGGTGTCCGCCCCTGCGTTGGTCACCGAGATCGCCATCAGAAGCTCGTCGGGATTCTCTTTCGCATAATGCACCTCGACGATCCAGTACCGGTCGTCGTCGAATGCTCCGGTGTCGATCAGCTCGTATTCGGGCTGCAGCCGGTTCCGCGCCGCGTTCTGATCGATCAGGTCCTGGTACGGGAACGCGGCCTGCGGGTAGTGATAACGCCACCGGTTCCAGGCATGGCTCGGCACCGCGTCCAGATACCACCAGTATTCCTTGACGTCCTCGCCGTGATTGCCCTGCGCCCCGGTCAGCCCGAAGGCCCGCTCCTTCAGTATCGGATCGCGTCCGTTCCACAGCGCCAGGCCCAGGCAGAGCCGCTGCTCCACGTCACAGAACCCGGCCAGGCCGTCCTCGCCCCAGCGGTAGGCGCGCGACCTGGCCTGGTCGTGCGGCAGGTAGTCCCACGCCTCACCGTCAGCGCTGTAATCCTCCCGGACGGTGCCCCACTGCCGCTCGCTCACGTACGGCCCCCACCGGTACCACTCACCAGCCTGGCGGAGGCCGTCCTCGAGCTTGCCGAATCCCGCTACACGCTCACGTTCGGCGCTCATCGCAAATCCCGGTCCTCTCGGCGGTCATCCGCTCGTCGTCATAGGACTGCCAGGGGGCCCTGCGAGGGTTGCCTGCTTGTTGGTGCTGACCATCCGCCGGAGCATGAGCCCGCCGATGATCTCGAAGATGCCCATGATGATGAACCATATGCCCAGCAGCACGGCCAGGACGGTGAGCGAGGAGACGGGGGTGACCGTGACCACGATCCCCGCGATGAGGCTCACCGCGCCGAAGATGATCCACCAGGCCCGCCCTTCGCGGGCACCGCCTGCGATTCCTCCGATGAGCGCCGTCAACCCCTGCACGACCCAGGTGAGGCCCACCAACAGGCCGACGAGAGCCAGAGTCAGATGCAGATGGCGGATCAGGACGACGCCGATAACGATGAACAGCAGGCCGGCGATCCCGAGCCATACCCGGTGCTCCTCCCCAGGGCCGAATATGCGGACCAGGTGGAAGATCCCCGAGAGGATCATGAGGATGCCGAGCAGGACCGCTACGACGTTCAGCGACCCCGACGGGTGGAAGCTCACGATGATCCCGAGGATCAGTGTCAGCGCGCCGAGAACCACCGTCGCCTGCCATGACTCCGCTAGGAGCAGGCCGGATGATGGCGGCGCGTCATAGTCGCCGGATTCCATGAGTGTTCCTGTCTCCCTCGTGGGCGTGGGACGAGTGTGCCGGTTTGTCAGCACAATCGCTCAAGGGCGCGGGACCGTCATCACCCGGCGCGAGTGAGCCTCGGCGACCTGGCCGGTGCCGGAATGGATCGGGTTACCTGCGCTAGAAAGCCTCGATCTCTTTTTTCGGCGCAAAACCACCGGAACTCGGGCGCCTCATGGCTGGAGCGCCGTCTTAATTCACCGCCAGAACGGCAGAACCACCAGCCACATTGGTCTCCCTGTATACTGCCCTTATTTAGGCTCGCGCCTAATTGTGCACTTCCTTCGCGGGCCAATGCAGTTTAAAGTGGGCAAACGCGTCATTTTCGCGGATGCGTCCTGGCGCGTCCTGGGTACGAGGGGGCCCGGCTTGTCGAACGCAGTACGTGACTCACGCTTGACTGTGCCGCAGCTTCCGCCGCGCCACGTCTCTCGTCCCCGCCTGCTCGCTGAGCTGGACAAGGTCGCGGACCTGCCGCTCACGCTGCTCTCCGCCGGGCCAGGGGCGGGCAAGACCGTGCTGCTCACCAACTGGGTCCGGCGTGGCGGAGCCCGGGTGGCGTGGCTCAACCCGAAGTCGGCGGACGCCGAGCCCCGGCGGTTCTGGCGCCTGCTCCTGTCCGCGCTGCGGGAATGCGATGACGCGGAGCGCAGCCCGCCGATCGCGATGCCGCGGGGTGCCGCGGTTGACCTGGTCCAGATCTTGTACAGCAGGGTGCCTGACTCGGCGGCTCCATTTGTCGTGATCATCGATGATGCGCATGTGCTCACTCACCCGGATGTGCTTGAGGGCCTGGATAGCCTGATACGGGGGTGGCGGCCGGGACTGCGCCTGGTGCTGGCCGCGCGCAGTGATCCTCTCCTGCCGCTGCACCGGTACCGGCTGGCCGGGCAGATGCACGAGATCCGCGCGGCGGACCTGGCCATGACACCGGGGGAGATCCGGGAAATGCTCACGGGGCACGGCGTCACCCTCGCGTCCCGGGATCTCGGCGTCCTCGTGGCGCGGACCGAGGGATGGGCGGCCGGCGTGCGGCTGTCAGCCATGCGGATGGAGGGCACCGACTATCCCGCCGACTTCGTTTCCGAACTCGCGCTGGACCGGGGCAGCATCGGCGAGTACCTGGTGGATGAGGTCCTCTGCCGTCAGCCCGAACCACAGCAACGGCTCCTGGTCGAGACGAGCTTCCTGGACGAGGTAACGGGACCGCTGGCCGATGCGGTCACCGGCCTGTCCGGATGCGGGGAAATGCTCGCCGACCTTGCGCGTGACAACTCATTCGTCATACCGCTCGACGCCGCCCAGGCTAGTTTCCGTTACCATCAGCTGTTCCGGGAGATTCTCCGCTACCTGCTGCAACGGCGTTCGCGGCACGCCGTACCCGCTTTGCAGGCGCGCGCGGCCGCCTGGTTCGAGAGCGTCGGCGACCTGGGTAACGCCGTTTACTGGTCCGCGCAGGGCGGCGACCGGGCGCACGTGGCCGTGCTCCTGGCACGCGGCGGATTCGTGCACGCGTTCGTGCACCGGCAGGACCTCTCGGGTGTCGGTCTCCGCGAGCTGCTGCCACTGGACCTGCCGAAGGGCGCAGGTCCCTCCCGGGCCGCCGAGTTCGCCGTCGCCAGTTCCGTGATCGAAGCTGTCTTCGCCGACGCCGACTCGGCCGCCGACGGGCTGCGACGCGTACCAGACGTGACAGCCGGCGAGACTCTGGCGGATACCGACCTGCTCGTCACCTCCGACCTGGTCGAGCTCGTCCTCGGGCAGAAGGCATGCGATGTCAGCGCCGTCGACTCGGCCGCGAGTCGCCTGCTCAGCAGGAGAGGTGATATATCCGCGCCCGTAGTTCCGGGGCTGCGGGCGGCGGTGCTGCTGGCGCAGGCGAGCACTCACCTGTGGCACGGCAGGCTCGAGGACATCGGCGCGCTCCTGGAGGAGGCCCTCGCGGAGGCGGAGCGCGAGGGACCAGCCGGCATTGAACTCGAGGTGCTCGCCATGATGGCGTTCGTCGACACCTACTGGTCGCGGACGAATCACGCAGATGACGTGGCGCAGCGAGCCCATGCTCTCCGCAGGCATAAGAACCTGGGCGCCCCCCCGGTGCTGGAACTCGCGGCGGCGTTGCGCTCATTGGTAGCAGGCGACCTCGGCGGCCGGGCGCAAGCGCTCCAGCGGATCCTGCTGCCCGACGCGGTCGGGGTCGATCCTGGTATCGCGGTCGCAATCGTGGTCGGGCAAGCCGGCGTGCTCCTGGGCCGCGGCCAGGTCAACCACGCACGGATCCTGCTGCGGGAGGCCGGGCACCGCATCCCGCCTGCGCTGGCCGTCCAGCGCGACATCCTGCTGGCCGATCTTGACACCTCGCTGGGACGGCCGCGCGCGGCGCTCCAGCTGCTGCGGAACTACCTGGACGGCGAATTCGCCGTGCTGACCGCGGTGCCGCGGGCACGTGCATGCCTGGCGCTGGGCGATCTGCGCGAAGCGCGGGAGTGCGTCCGCACCGTGCTGACGGCGGCCAGCAGTCAGGTGAGCCGGGTCGTGCTCGTGGACGCGATGCTGTGCGATGCGCAGATCGCCCAGCGCAGCGATGATCCGGGACGCGCCATTGAGGTGCTCATCCGGGCTCTGGAGATCGCCCGGGGGGAGATTATCCTGCCGTTCGTGCATGCGAAGGACGTGTTCGCCGCCGTGCTGGCCCGGCATCCTGCCGTCGCTGCCCGATGGCCCGTACCCCGCCCGGGTGCCGCGGAGGAGCCGGGCTCCGGAGCTCCGCTGATGATCTTTGGTGATCTGCCGGAGCCGCTCACCCAGCGCGAGCTGACCGTCCTGCGTTTCCTCCCCACCGACATGTCGACCGTAGAGATCGCCGCTGAACTATGTCTATCGGTGAACACGGTCAAGACGCATCTGGCGGCCATCTATCGCAAGCTGCCGGCCCGTCGCCGGCGCGAAGCAGTGCACCGAGCCCGCCAGCTCGAGCTGATCTGAGCCGCGACGCCGGCCGGATGCCTGACGGTGCTTTTGCCTTCACCCTTCGCGGGTGACCACACGATGCCGCCCGATTGCCAAGATCGGCGGTAAGGCCCAGGCCTCCTGACTGCGAGGATTCGTGATGGCAGTGCGCTTCAACGGGAAGATCAACATTGATGTCCGCGACTCGGCATCCGACTGGGCCCCGTTAGAGCCTCCGAAGGCATGATGCTCGCGCGCGAGTTAGGCGCCCGCGAGATGGTTCTGGCCGGGCACAGAAGGGATGGTCACCGGGTGAGCGAGACATTGGCCGCGCAGCAAGCGCACCCTCGCGGGCGGGCGGAGAACATGGCCCGGGTGCCGGGGGGCCCCTTCCTGATGGGGTCGGAGGACTTCTACCCCGAGGAGCGCCCGGTGCGCCGCGTCGAGGTCGACGGGTTCTGGATGGACATCCATCCCGTCACCGTCGCCGATTTCCGCCGGTTCGTGACGGCGACCGGATATGTGACCGTCGCCGAGCGTCCGCTTGATTCCCGGCGGTATCCCGGGGCAGACCCCGCGCTGCTGCACCCGGGCTCCCTGGTATTTCATCCGCCGAGCGGGCCGGTAGACCTGCGCGACCCCGCCCAGTGGTGGCGTTACCTCCCCGGTGCCAGCTGGCGCCATCCGCGCGGGCCGGACAGTACCGTGGACGGGCTGGACCGGCATCCGGTCACTCACGTCGCGGCCGAGGACGCCGATGCGTACGCGGCCTGGGCGGGCAAGGACCTGCCCACCGAGGCCGAGTGGGAGCTCGCTGCCCGCGGCGGCCTGGAAGGGGCCAGCTTTTCCTGGGGAAATAACGCTGCTCCCCGCGGCAGGGTGATGGCTAATACCTGGCACGGGCAGTTCCCGTGGCAGAACCTCAAGCCCCGCCGACGGCAGGGAACGTCGCCGGTCGGGAGTTATCCCCCGAACGGTTTCGGGCTGTACGACATGGCCGGAAATGTCTGGGAATGGACGAGTGACTACTTTGCCGCCGGACCCGGCCGCCAGGCTCATCGGGCGTGCTGCACACCCAGGAACCCGCGGGTAACTTCCGCGCAGGACAGCCTGGTCGCCGGCGAGCCGGGAGCGGACATCCCGCGCCGCGTGATCAAGGGCGGCTCCCACCTCTGCGCCCCCAACTACTGCCTGCGCTACCGTCCGGCGGCCCGCCAGGGTGAGGCCGTCGATACCTCGACCGTGCATCTCGGTTTCCGCTGCATCGTGCGCGACGAGGCCGACCCATCCTGATGAGAACCCCGCCTGCCTACGAGATCCGCATCGCGGGTCGGCTGGACGAGGCCACGATGATTGCGTTCGCCGGCCTGGAAGTAGCATTCCGCGGCCAGGTCACGGTCATCACCGGCGAGTTCGATCAGGCGGCGCTGCATGGCCTGCTGGAAAAGATCAGGTCGCTTGGCCTCGACCTCGTGGAGGCTCGTCGCGTCCGCGCTCCGCCGCGGGGCACGAGGGGTGACGTGACCGGCTCGTCCTGATCGACTGGACCCGGAAGGAGGCCTAGGTGGCCAGGCGCATCTACGAGATCAGGGTGGTCGGCTCGCTCGGCCCGGCGGCGCGCGAGGCGTTCGCCGACATGGCGCTGGAGGTTGAGCCGACCACGACGGTCTTGTCCGGCGACCTCGACCAGCCCGGCCTGCACGCCCTGCTGGACCGGGTGCGCGCGCTTGGCCTGGAACTCCTCGACGTCAAGGAGGTACCGGCCTGACCGCGATTTCGCTGCACGACGCGCTCCCTCAGCTAGTGCCGTCGGCCAGGCGTCTCAACTCGACCAGCTCGAGGCCAAGCGCCAGGATACGGTTGAGCGCGCCGTACAGTCCCGACTGGTCCAGCTCGCCGGTCAGCATGGTGTTCTTGCCGTTCCGCTCGATCTGGAAATCCCCGAACGCCTCACGGCCGGTGTCGCCAAGACCACCCGAAATGGTGATTTTGTAGCGGTGCGTACGCACGTCCCCTCCGTCTGGACGCAGTGCCCAGCACCCGCACTATATAAGGACATGATCAACAAGCTGCTCTGCTTTCATGCATATACGCCTAAGAGTTACTCGCCGGTTTAGCTGAGGAGTCACTCGGCGGACCGCCAGGAGAATCAGCCACGCCAAACGGCGGAACCTGCCGATCGCATTGCCCGCATCATCCCTGGCGGATGGTGTCCGGTATCCGGCCGCGGATGGATACCGGCGCGGTGAACCCAGGCGACCGGCTGCGGTCCGTAGGCAGGCGAATGACCGACCCGGCGCCATTTCCCCGCGAGCGGCGGCCCGCCGTCCGGCCCCGCCGTGGCGCCGCGCGCTTTACTCTGGTGTCATTCCCTGCGTGGCGCGCCGGCCGTGCCGTCACGGCGCGAGGGGGGAGCACGCGTTGAAGATCGCCATCGCCGGAGGCAGCGCCGCGGGTCTTTTCGCCGCGCTGCTGCTGGCGCGGGCCGGGCACGACGTGATGGTGCTCGAACGGGATCCGCTGGAGCCCGCGCCGGACGTGGAATCCGCCGCGGCCGCGGCGTTCCGGCCCTCGGCGCCGCAGATCGTGCAGCCGCACCTGATCATGGCCCGGTGCCGTCAGCTGCTCGTCGAGCGGCTGCCCGACGTGTACGCCGGGATGCTGGCCGCCGGGGTGGCCGAGGCCCCGCTTTGGACGCAGATGCCGGACACGCTGGCCGACACCGCGCCCCGGCCCGGGGACGACGAGCTCATGCCGGTCATGACCAGGCGCTCCACCGTCGACTGGGTGCTGGGGCGGGCGGCGGCGGCCGAGGCGCGAGTCGAGGTGCGCTACGGGGTGAAGGTCACCGGACTGCTCTGTGCCGCTGGGCGGGCCACCAGGAGCGCCGGCACAAACCCGCCGCATGTGACCGGCGTCCGGACCGACCGGGGCGACCTGCCCGCCGACCTGGTGGTCGACGCCACCGGGCGCCGTTCGCCGGCCGACGACTGGCTGGCGCGGATCGGGGCGCGGCCCAGTGCCACCTGGTTCGCCGAATGCGGCATCGCCTACTACAGCCGCCACTACCGGGTCCGCCCGGGCGTGGACCTGCCCGGGCTGCCGGTGACCAGGACCGTCATCGCGCTCGATGAGTTCCTGGCCGGGAAGTGGGGGGCCGACAACGGTGCCGTGCAGATGGTGGTGGCGCCGCTGGCCGCCGACCGCCGGTTCCGCCCGGTGCGGGATCCGGGAATCTTCACCGCCGTGCTGCGGACCGTCCCCGCCTGCGCTGCCTGGCTGGACGTGATGGACCCGATCACCGACGTGTTCCCGATGGGCGGCCTGCACAACACCCTGCGCCGCCTGGTGGTGGACGGGACCCCGGTCGCCACCGGCCTGTTCGCGATCGGCGACTCGGTGTGCACCACCAACCCGACCCTGGGGCGCGGCCTGGCCCTGGCCCTGGCCGGCGCCGCCGACCTGGCGGACACCCTCGGCGCGCAGGCCGGCGACCCGGCCGCGCAGGCACTGGCCCTGGACCGCCTGGTCGCCGCGCACGTGGCGCCGTTCTACCACGATCAGGCCGCGATCGACGCCGCCCGGCTGGCGATGATGCGGCACACCATCTTTGGCGAGCCCGCGCCGCGGCCGCCCGCGGCCACGGCCCGGGTCAGCTACCCGCAGCTGCGCGTGGCCGGGTGCTACGATCCGGTCGCCTTCCGCGCGTTCTGGAAGATCAACGGCATGGTGTGCCCGCCCGAGGTGGTCTACACCGACCCGCACGTGGTCGCGTGCACGCGGGAGGCGCTCAGTCGGCACGGCAGCGGCCCTCCGGTGGCCCAGCCCACCCGCGAGCAACTGCTCGCCGCCCTCGCAGCCTGAATCTCTCCAGCTGGGACCCCTTGACACGGCACCAGCGCGACCCCATGATCGAATAGTGATAGTAAAACCTAATCGCGATAGGAGAACCGAACGTCATGAGGCAATCAGGCGGGAGATCCTCGACGCGGCCTGGGATTCCGCGCACGAGACCAGCATCGCCGGGCTGACCCTGCGCGACATCGCCACCCGGGTAGGCATGCAGCAGCCCTCGCTGTACTCGCACTTCTCCTCCAAGCAGGCCATCTACGACGCGATGTTCAAGCAGGCCTGGCAGGCCTTCCTCGATGACGCCAGGAACGCGGTCGGTGACCTGCCCGCCGGGCCCCGTGCCCGGCTGATCGCCATCGCCGGGCACTACTTCGATTTCGCGGTCGCCGACCTGCCGCGGCACCAGCTGATGGACGTCAACGTCGTCCCGAACTTCCAGCCCAGTCCGGAGGCCTACGCGCCGGCCGTGGAGGTCTACAACCTGATGCTGGAGCAGTTGCGCGGCATGGGCATCACGAGGGACGAAGACGCCGACGTCTACACCGCGCTCATCGGCGGCCTGGTCAACCAGCAGCTCGCCAACGACCCGGGCGGCCAGCGGTGGCGCCGCCTGATTCCCCGGGTGATGTCCATGTTCGCCGACGACCTCGGCCTGCCCTGAACCGGATAAGCAGAGAAAAGGACCCACGATGAACCCACGCGAATCCGCCCTGTCCCGACCGGTGGCCATGCGCCTGGCCGCCACCGAGTACGATCGCTGTGCCGAGGTATTCCGCTCCCTGAGCCCGGCCCAGTGGACCATGCCGACCGGCTGCCCGGCCTGGGACGTCCGCCAGATGGCCGCCCACATGCTCGGCATGGCCGAAATGGCCGCCTCGATCAGGGAGAACCTCCGCCAGCAGCGCAAGGCGGCCAAGGTGGCAGGGTCCGGCGGCGTCTACCTCGACGCGCTGACCCAGCTCCAGGTCGACGAGCGCGCGGACTGGACACCGGAGCGGATCACCGGACGTTACGCCGCCCGCGGACCGAAGGCCGTGGCCGGCCGCCGCCGTACTCCCGGCTTCATCCGCCGCCGGACCATGCCGGTGCTCCAGGATGTGAACGGGGTACGGGAGCCCTGGACGTTCGGCTACCTGATCGACGTGATCCTGACCAGGGACCCGTGGATGCACCGCCTGGACATCGCCGCGGCCACCGGCACGGCGCCGCGGCTGACCGCCGAGCACGACGGCGTGATCGTCGCCGATGTCGTGGCCGAGTGGGCCGACCGGCACGGCAAGGACTTCGAGCTGACGCTGACCGGGCCGGCCGGCGGGACCTGGCAGGCCGGCGCCAACGGCCCGAGCTGGACGCTGGACGCCGTGGACTTCTGCCGGGCCATCTCCAGGCGCCCGGCCAGCATCACCCTCGACGAGCTGCTGAACACCGAGGTCCCGTACTAGACCTCGACCGGCAGCTCGTCGACAGGCAGAACAGCGGGCGACCGCGGGACCAACGTCCCTGGCACAGGGGGGAAGCTTCGCGCCAAGGTGAGAGCTTATGAGACCTCAGCCTGTCGTGCCGCTACGCTCGGACTACCGGCCGCAGATCAGCCATGGCCGCGGCTGGACCCGCCCCGACGGTCAGCCGCCAGCCGACCTGGAGAAGTACCTGCTGGCCACCATCGCCTCGACGGTATCTCTGGCCGAGGAGATAGCCCGCATCCAGAAGCAGACCGCGGCGGCACTGCGCACCCTGGCCTCTAGCCGCGGCGAAGAGGATATCGGCCCGGGACCCGGGAACATGGAACAGGCTGTCCAGCGGCTCAACCGGATCGAAGACGCGATCCAGGCTCTTACCTCACGCCCGGACTGCCGGCGGGTTCCGGGCGGCCGGCCCGGTCTGCGCCAGGTACCGCGGCAAGGCCGCGGGCAGGCGGGTCCGCTCGCCGACCCGCTCACGGCACGAGAGGAAACCGTGCTGGAGATGATGCGCGGGCCGCTGTCGCTGTGCGAGATCGGCCGTGAGCTGCAAGTGTCGAAGAACACGATCAAGAGCCATACCCGGGCTATCTACCGCAAGCTCGGCGTCGCCGAGCGGAGCCAGGCCATTCGCCTCGCCCGAGACCTCGGCATCTTCTGACCCGCGCCTGGGTCAGATCAGCTCGAGCTGCTGCGCGCGGCGGACCGCCTCGCTGCGATGGGTGGCCGACAGCTTGCGGTAGATACTCCTGAGATGGGTTTTGACGGTGTTTACCGAGAGGAACATCTCGGTGGCGATCTCGGCGGTGCTGAGCATTTCCGACGCGTGCGTGAGCACCTCCCGCTCGCGCGCGCTGAGCCGCTCCACGACCAGGGGCGGCGCCTGGGCGGTGGACGGCTTATCCCGGAGCGCGATCGGTCCGTGACCTGTCACATCGGGCTCGAGCAGCTCACGATAGGCGCGGGCCAGTTCGGGGTCGCGCCGCAGGACCTGCCGCAGCCAGCCTCGTTCCATGGCGAAAGGCAGCCTCACCTGCTCCTGCCTGGCCAGCCCTAGCGCCAGCTCCAGGTCACGGCGGCCGCGTGTGCTGTCGCCCGCGCCGTAGCTGACCCGGGCACCGGCCAGCGCCACCGCGAGCTCGGCAGATTCCGGGCCCACCGCGTCCAGGACGCGCCGGGCGGCGGGCTGGTCTCCCGCAGCCAGCCACGCGTGAGCGAGCGCCGCCGCGGCCTCGGGGCCAGGGCCGCCGCGCCGCGCCGCGGCGGCCGCCGCCGGGGCATCGCCCGCTGCCGCCAGCGCCCGCGACTCGAGGATCGCTAGCCTGGCCTCGAGCCAGGCGGGCGGCAGCCATCCCTGGCGCGCGCCGCGGAGCATATCCACCGCGGCCGCGGGTTGCCCCTCAGCCAGTCGCCGCTGCGCCGCGACCGCACCGGCGAGCGCGCTGACCAGCTTGTCCGGGCAGCTCCGCAGGGCGGCCTCGGCCAGCTTCAGCTGGGCATGTGACTCTCGCATGTCACCCTGCTGCAAGTACGCCCAGGCCAGCGCGACCGCCGAGCCGGAGGTCATAGGCTCGGTAAGGTCGTCGCCGCCGCTGCTCATCGCCTCGGCTGCCTGGCCGGCCTGTTTGACGGCCCGGCTCAGCCTGCCGCACAGGACCTCCACCAGCGCGAGGTACCCGAGGCAGGCGGCCTGCTCATGCGCGGTTTCCCTGGTGCAGGCGGCCGCGCCTTCGGCGAAGCGCCCGGCCGCCGCGTCCAGGTGCCCCGCCCACAGCTCCGCTATCCCGCGGCCCGCCAGTACCTGGACCCGGATCTCCGGATGCTCGCTGAGTACCTCCCTGGGCAATCGACCGATGAGGGTCTCCGCGTGCCCGGACGCGGCCGTCGCCGCCTCGAGATCGCCGGTGCGGCGGGCCAGCGCCAGCCGGACCAGCGCCGCGGCCAGCCGGGCGGGGACCTGGTCGTCGGCAGGCAGGCGCTCCAGGATGCCCTCGGCGACGCCAAGCGGAGCCGCACTCGCCTCGGCCCCGTCCCGGCACAGGCGCGCCGCGGCCTGTACCAGCCACGGCGCCGGTTGCGTCCAGGCCGGATCCTCCGGCATGTTCAGGAACGCCTCGGCCAGTGCGCGCTGGCCGCGCGCCTCAATGAGCTGACCTACCGCGAACTCGTCCACGACCAGTCCGGCGGCGAACGGCCAATCGCCGGACTCGGCGGCGTACCGCACTGCTTCCCCGAGCCGCCCGTTGCGCTGACACCACCGGGCCGCCCGCTGGTACAGGCTGGGCAGTTGCCCGCGGCATTCGATCCTGAGCTTGAGACGCAACATCGCGGCGAACAGGGAGTGGTAGCGGTACCACCCTTGGCCGAGCGGGCGAACGAACGCGTTCGCCCGCGCCAGGGCAGGCAGGGCCTCCGCCCACTGCTGGTCATCGGTTAGCTCGCTGACCAGGCCGGCGTTGAAGCTATCCAGGATGCTCGTCCGCAGCAGCATGTCCCGGACCTGACCGGGCTGGGCGCTGAGCACCTCCTCTACCAGGTAACTGCTGATGGCGGTGTCGCCGGCCTCCAGTTCCTTCACGAACTGCTCCGGGTCGGAGTGTCCTTGCAGTGAGAGCGCCGCCAGGCGCATTCCCGCGGCCCAGCCTTCCGTTCGCCCGATAATCCGCTCGAGCATCGAGGCCAGCAGGGTGATGCCGTGACGCGCCATCAGCAAGCCGGACTCGTGCACGCTGAAGGCCAGGTCATCCGCCCTGATCTCGGCCAGCTGCCCGGCTAGCCGGTACCGGTGCAACGGCAGCAGCGGGTCGGCCCGTGACGCCGCCACCAGGTGCAGACCCGGGCCTGAATTTCGCACCAGGTAGGAAATGTCCTCCAGGAGGGCCGGATCTGCCAGCAGGTGGAAGTCGTCGAGGACGAGGACCACAGGCGGGTCCTGCGCGGCCAGCACCGACGCCAGCCGGGCGAGAAAGACGTGATCGACGCATCCCTGATCAGGGCCGGGCACGACCCGTGGCACGGCGATGCCCGCCTGTCTCAGCGCAGCCACCACGTAAGCCCAGAACCCCCTGGGCCGGTTGTCATAGTCGTCGACAGTGAGCCAGGCCACGGTGCACGGGAAGCTGGCCGAGGCGGCCCACGCCGCGACGGCCATGGTCTTGCCGGCTCCCGGCGGGCCGGTAACGGTGGTCAGCGGGCCGCGCGCGCCCGCGTCGACCAGCTTGTCGATGCGCGGCCGGGTGACCGCCCAGCCCGGCACTTCGGGTCGCGTGATCTTGGAGGTCAGGACGGGATCGCGTGGATCACGGCGCCCTCGGGCTCGGCCTTCGTTCGCGTCGGGATTGGTCATGCACTCTCCTCATCCTCCGCCAAGGCCTCCGTACTGCATTTATTTCTTATCGTAGGGTGAGAAGTCATCACCCTGTGATCTCACCACGGGTGACGGAATATCACCCGTTATGAGTGGCTCGCGCGGGGTGCGGCTGGGAGACCGTGGGCACGATGCAGAAGATTCTTCGACCCCGGGGGCTACGGTGCAGCCGTCTTACTACGAGATCCGGATAGCGGGGGTTCTCCCGCCCGAGGCGCTTCTCGACTTCGAAAGGCTCACCGCCTCCGTCGAGCCGGTCGAGACGGTCGTGCACGGCCCGCTGCGCGATAAGGCGGCCCTGAACGGGCTGCTCGCCCGGCTGGAGACGTTCGGGGTCGAGGTCCTGGAGGTCCGGCGCCTGCATGAGCGGGCTCCGGCCGCCGGCCAGGAAGAGGACCGGCCGTAGCCGCGGCGGCGGTACGAGGCGGCGGTACGAGGCGGCGGTACGAGGCGGCGGTTCTGGGTCGACGGTTCTGGGTCGACGGTTCTGGGTCGATGTGCAGGTGGTCCGGTTCTATGCGGACCACCGGCACATCGACCCAGCGGTTGCCGGAGGAAGGCCGGGCCGGGCTCCCGCGCCCCGCCAGGCGGCCGGTGTGGTCTGATGCCGGGCGGTGCCGCGGTACAGCGAAACGCCGTGCTCCTTCCCGCCCACCCCACGCCGGCCGGGCGGGTGCTGACCGGCCCGTCCTCGGCCGCGTGCGGGAATGGAAGCGCGGGGGACACCCCGGGGCGGACCGTCCTCGTTCGCTGGTACCGCGGCAAGCTCGTCAGGCAGGGTGACCGTCTGCCCAGGGCAGCGGTCCGGGGGATATCCGGGACAGGTCCGCATGCCCGCCCCGCCCCGGCGCGCCGCACCATGAGCCCGTCCCGCCCGGCAAGATCCACGACGCTAGCTCAGCCCGCGATGGTGACACCCGGGTGAAGACCATATGTAGTTCGTGTGGAGAGCGAGCCCGGTGAGGCAGCACTGGTCAGGGGCGGGGGCCGGTCAGGCGGGGCCGGTCAGGAGCCCTCGATGGCGGCGGCGATGATCTCCCGGGCCTGGTCCTGGATGGCGGCGAGGTGCGCGGGGCCGCGGAAGGATTCGGCGTACAACTTGTAGACGTCCTCGGTGCCGGACGGGCGGGCGGCGAACCAGCCGGACCCGGCGACCACCTTGAGCCCGCCGATCGGCGCTCCGTTGCCCGGCGCCGTCGTCAGCGCCGCGGTGATCGGCTCGCCCGCGAGCTCGGTCGCGGAGACCTGCTCGGGGGAGAGCCGGGCCAGCGCCTCCTTCTGCGCCCGGCTGGCGGCGGTGTCGATGCGCGCGTAGGCAGGGTCCCCGTACCTGGACGTCAGGTCCCGGTAGAGCTCGGAAGGCGAGCGCCCGGTCACCGCGGTGATCTCGGAGGCGAGCAGGGCCAGGATGATCCCGTCCTTGTCGGTGGTCCAGACCGAGCCGTCGCGCCGCAGGAAGGAGGCCCCGGCGCTCTCCTCGCCGCCGAAGGCCACCGAACCGTCCAGCAGGCCGGGCACGAACCACTTGAACCCGACCGGGACCTCCAGCAGGTCACGGCCCAGGCCCTCCGCCACCCGGTCGATCATCGAGGAGCTGACCAGCGTCTTGCCCACCGCGGCGCCGGCCGGCCAGCCGTCCCGGTGCCGGTACAGGTAGTCGATGGCGACCGCGAGGTAGTGGTTGGGGTTGAGCAGCCCGGCGTCCGGGGTGACGATGCCGTGCCGGTCCGCGTCGGTGTCGTTCCCGGTCGCGACGGTGAACTCGTGCTGGCGGCCGATCAGGGCGGCCATCGCGAACGGCGAGGAGCAGTCCATCCGGATCTTGCCGTCCCAGTCCAGCGTCATGAACCTGAAGGTGGCGTCCACGACCGGGTTGACGACGGTCAGGTCGAGACCGTAGTGCTCGCCGATCTCGCCCCAGTAGGCCACGCTCGCCCCGCCAAGCGGGTCGGCGCCGATCCGGATCCCGGCTGCCTTGATCGCGGCCAGGTCAACCACCTGTCCGAGGGCGGCCACGTAGCTGCCGAGAAAGTCGAACTTCCCGGTCGTGCCGGCCGCGGCTGCCCGGGCGTAGGGGATGCGGCGCACCCCCTTCAGCCCGTCGGCCAGCAGTTCGTTCGCCCGGTCCTGGATCTGCCGGGTGATGTCGGTTCCGGCCGGCCCGCCATCGGGCGGGTTGTACTTGAACCCGCCGTCCGGCGGCGGGTTGTGCGACGGGGTGACCACGATCCCGTCGGCGCGCGGGCCCGTCCCGGCGGCCAGGGGAGAGCCATTGTGAGCCAGGATCGCGCGGGACACCGCCGGCGTCGGCGTGTACCCGCCGCGCGCGTCGACCAGGACGCTGACCTCGTTAGCGGCGAGCACCTCCAGCGCGCTGACCTGGGCCGGCTCGGACAGCGCGTGCGTGTCGGCGCCCAGGTACACCGGGCCGCCGATCCCCTGGCTGGCCCGGTACTCGCAGATCGCCTGGGTGGTGGCCAGGATGTGGTCCTCGTTGAACGTTGCCGTGAACGCCGATCCGCGATGCCCCGACGTGCCGAACGACACCCGCTGCACCGGATCGCCCGGATCGGGGTGCACCGCGTAGTAGGCGGTGACCAGCTTCGCGACGTCCACTAGGTCTTCAGCGGCAGCGGGCTGCCCGGCGCGCGGGTCTGTCATCCCGCCATCCTGGCACGCCGGGCGGGCGCTGGAAACGCCCGCCCGGCGCTGCGCCAGAACCGGATGCCAGGGATCAGGCCGGGAGGTACGGCCGCCCGTCGAAGATGTTGCCGGTGGATCACCGTCCGGATGCGGATTGACCGGGCATCCTCTGGCGTGCCCGCTGCCGCCAGCGCCTGGCCAGCACCCTCGCCAGGCTCCTGGCGTCCAGGTCCCTGACGATCTCCTCGGCGCTCTGGCCGCCCGCCCCGCCGGCGACGAACGCGCCGAGCGCGGCGCTGGCGGCGGCCTCGACGGGCAGCACCGGGGCGGGCCCGCCGTCCCCGCCCGGGTCCGGCATGTCGTCGGGCACCTTGCCCAGCGAGGAGATGTCGCCGGCGATGTTCACGCCGAGCGCCTCGATGTTCCTGGCCATCTCGGCGCTGATCTCGGCGGCGCGGGCCAGGGCCCACGCCGGGGTGGCGATCCTCGGCTCGGCCGGCGAAGGCTGGCGGGCGGTCTTCATGTACTCGACCGCGCCGTGCCGCATAAACCTGGCGTAGTTGCGGTGCGGCCAGTCCCGGCGGGTGAATTCCTCGTTGAGCATCCGGACGAGTTCGGCCTCCGCCGCGGTGAGGGACCGGTTCGACGCCTTTTCCTCGGGTACGAGGAAGCCGCCGGGCAGGCCGAGCATCGATTCGAAGACACGCAGCAGCATCAGCCGGTCTGATTCGTCCAGCACGATCACGGTGATGTTTTCCGGGCCGTTTTCCGCAGCCCAGCGGGTTACCAGCGCGTCATGCCTATGCCGACGCCAGAAACCCGGCGTCGGCGTCCGCGGCGGATCGCTGAGTATTCCTTCGAGCCATTCTAGGTACCGGAAATGAAAGCCATTTTGCAGATATTGCTGCCATTGTGACGGCATGATCCGGGTCAGGGAGCGCAGCGTCACCACGACGTGGACCCGGGCGCCGCCCAGGTCCGCGACCACGCGGCGGGCCGCGGTGTCGTCCGCCTCGGCGAAGAACTCGCTGCTCAGCACCACGCGCCGGTCGCCGGCCGCGCGGACCTCGCGGACCAGGTTGTCCCAGTAGGAGATCTCGGGGCGCGGTCCGCCACGCAGGGCGGGCTGGCCGGTGACGGCGAGGATGGGCCACAGCGGCTGCCGACCCCGGCCGGGGTAGACCACGCCCTCGGCGGCCAGTCGCTCCCTGGCCAGGTGCAGTACGCCCTGGATGGCGGTGGTGCCGGTCTTGTGCGGGCCGATGTGCAGCAGGCGGGTACCCGGTTCCAGCAGGACCGCAGCCATAGTTCTCCCGGCTTGTTCGCGGCCCCGCGTGCAGGATTCTAGGGCTCCGCGGGGGGCGGCGGGAGGGCATTCACGGATCCGGCGTGTCGCCGGTGGCCGCTTTCCTCAGGTGGCGATGTCGGGGTAGGGGAGCGCGATGTGGTCCATGGCCCGGGCGTAGGCGATCTGGTACTCCAGCGGGCCGTGGTCGCGCTCGAACATGGCGATGAACAGGGTGAGGGTCAGGAACGGATGGGCGCCCATCCGGAACAGCGCCACGTGGTCGTGCTCGCGCAGGGCGCGGCGCTCCTCCTCCTCGAATGCCAGCCACGTCGACTTCTCCGCGACGTGGCAGTTGAGCACGCTGTTGGCGATCTCCCGTTCCCACCAGTCCACCGTCGCGCCCGGGTCCTCGCGGTAGCGCTCGACCAGCGCGGGATCGCGGTCCACCGTGTACAGGAACTTGTCCAGCAGGTACTTGCTCACGACGGCGCTCCTTCCGGGTACCAGGTGAAGTAGGCCTCCATGGTGTGGAACAGGTCCAGGCTGTCGGTGTAGTCGGCTTTCACGCCGTCGCCGGCCGCGCCCATCATCAGCATGAAGTCCATGAACCCGTGGGTGGCGTTGCCCGGCGCGTGCAGGCTGTCCAGGGTGACCTCGCCCAGGCAGCCGTCGACGTCGCCGTTGGCGATCCAGGCCACCGCCTTACGGTCGAATTCCGGGTCGGGGCCGTGCGGGCCGAACTGGCGCGGGCCGCCGAGCTCCAGTGACAGGTGCCCGGTGCCGATGATGGCCACCCGCTTGTCCGACGGCCAGGCCTCGACCATCCGCCGCAGCGCCCGGCCCAGCTCGACGAATCGCGAAGGCCTCGGCATCGGCGGCGCGAAGATGTTGGTGTAAACCGGCACGATGGGCAGGTCGGCCTGCGGCCGCAGGGTGATGATCGGGCAGGTCACGCTGTGGTCGATCCGCAGTTCGTTGCTGAAGGCCAGGTCGAAGCCGGCGTCCAGGCCCTCCCGCAGGAGGTAGGCGGCCAGTTCCTCGTCGCCCGCCAGTCGCATCCGCGGCAGGCCGAACTCCCGTTCCTCGTTGTACCAGTTCGCGTCGAAGAACGGCGCCTTGCCCACCAGGAACTGCGGCATGTTGTCCAGCCACAGCTGGTGGAAGTGGTCGCTGCCCACCATGACCAGCACATCAGGTCGCGCACGGGTCAGCGTTTCCCTGAACGCCTCGATCTTGGCCACCCACTCGTCGGCGAAGGGCGGCCGGTCCGCGCCGGCCGAGGTGCTGGCCCGGTAGTAGAACGGGTGATGCGTCGAGGCGATGACCGCGGCGACGGTGGCCATGCGGCAACTCCCTTCTCAGTGCTTCTTAGCCGGCGGCGTCGTCCGCGGGGTCGACGTAGACGGCGTTTCGGTCGACGGTCATGTACATGTCCATGCCGATCGGGCGACGGCGCTCCTCGGCGATCTGCCCGAGCAGCCCGGCCGCGCGGGCCAGCAGGGCGAAGCCGCGGAGCAGTTCGACGGGCAGGCCGAGGTCGGCGAGCGCGGCGCCGCAGACGCCGGCCCCGTTGAGCGGGAGCCTGCGGCCGAGCACCTGCTCGTGCACCCGGCCGATGGCCTCGAACAGCCGCAGGTGCGGGCCGCGCAGCCCCTCGGCCTCGGCGATCCCGATCAGCACCGGCGTGCGCGGATCGGTCACCTTGTGCACCGGATGCCCGAGCCCGGGGACGTAGCGCCCGGCCGCCTTGGTCTGCTGGACCGCCTCCAGCGCGACAACGTCCCAGCCCTCGTCGTCGGACGGCAGCGCGCCGTCCAGGGACTCCAGCACGTCGTGCAGGTAGCGCCCGCAGTCCTCGGTGACGCCGAGGAACCGGGACCCGCCGCCGAGCAGCCCGGCGGCCAGCGCCCCCTGCAGCGAGTCCGGGGCGGACAGGTAGGTGACCCGCGCGGCGATCGCGGTCGGGGTGAACCCGTGGTCGGCCAGCGCCACCAGCACTGCCTCGAACACCCGGGTCTCGGCCGGGGTCGGCCGCCGCAGGCTGACCAGCCAGAAGGCGAGTTCGCCGAAGCTGACCTTGCCCATCAGGTCGGCCGTGAGGTCCTGGCCGAGCAGCCTGATCTGGTCGGCCGTGGAGGTGCCGAGCGAGGTGGGGAAGGAAAGTCCCGCGGGTTCGCTCATCAGCCGCCCGCCTCCACGTCGCGGGTCGTGTCCTCCGGTTCGGCCAGCCAGCGGCGGATCTCCTCGCCGTGCTGGTCCAGGGACGGCGGCGGCAGCCGGTAGCTGGCCGGGGTCTCGGAGAAGGTGATCGGGTGGCGCACCGACGGGACCGCCTCGTCGCCCTGCCCCACGATGACGACCGGAGCGAGCCCCACCTCGTCCGCGAACGCCACGCCCTGGTCGATGGTGTTGATCGGGCCGCAGGCCACCCCGGCCCCGGTCAGCTCACGGAACCACTCCATCTTGGGCCGGGTCCGCAGCCGCTCCACCAGAAGCGGCCGCAGCTGATCCCGGTTGGCCGTCCGGTCCTCGTTGCGGGCGAACCGCGGGTCGTCGGGGAGTTCGGGCAGGCCCAGCGCCTGGGCCAGCTTGCGGAACTGGATGTCGTTGCCCGCGGTGATGATCAGCTCACCGTCGGAACAGGGGAGCGGCTCGTAGGGAAACAAGCTCGGGTGGCTGTTACCCATCCGGAACGGCACCACCCCGCCCGCGACAAAGGCGCCGGTCTGGTTCACCAGCCCGGACATGGCCGAAGCCAGCAGGCTGATCTCGACGTGCTGGCCGCGGCCGGTCTCGTGCCTGTGGTTGAGCGCGGCCAGGATCCCGATGGTGGCGTGCAGGCCGGAGATCACGTCGAACACCGCCACGCCGGCCCGGTACGGTTCGCCCTCCGGGTCTCCCGTCACGCTCATCAGCCCGGAGATTGCCTGCACGATGAGGTCGTACCCGGGCAGCGCGGCGCCCTTGGGCCCACTGCCGAAACCGCTGATCGAGGCGTACACCACGGCCGGGTTGGCGGCCGAGACGGAGTCGTAGTCGAGCTTGAAGCGGGTCAGGCCGCCCGGTCTGAAGTTCTCGATGAACACGTCGGCGCGCCGCGCCAGCTCGTGCGCGGCGGCCAGGTCGCCTGGATCACGCAGGTCGAGCGCGACCGAGCGCTTGTTGCGGTTGACGCTGAGGTAATAGGTCGAGATGCCGTCACGGACCGGCGGCTGCCAGGTGCGCGTGTCGTCGCCGCCCGGGCCCTCGACCTTGACCACTTCCGCGCCCATGTCGGCCAGTAGCATCGTCGCGTACGGCCCGGCCAGGATCCGGGAGAAGTCCGCCACCAGCAGCCCGGCCAGCGGCCCCTCCGCCTGGTCCACCGTCATCGTATGGTCGGTCCTTTCGTCGGACTGTCCGTCATGCGGACAGTCGACCATGATCAGCGTACGGACCAGCCTAGGCCCGCGAAGGTCCCTGTCAAGGTCGGCAGGAAGGGGAGTGGCTTGACACTGGGAACGCCGATGGCCGACAGTGACACTGGTTGGCCGAACGGTCGTATAGCGGACGTTTGTCCGTAGGGAAATACCCGGAGGTTTCGATGACGAATCCCGACGAGGTAGCAGCGGGCCGCCCGGTGGTGCTGCGCGGCGGCACGGTGCTCACCATGGACGACGCCCACACGATCCTCGCAGACGCGGACGTGCTGGTAACCGGCGACAAGATCGCCGCGGTGGGACCGCGGCTCGAGGCCCCGGACGGCGCGCTCGAGATCGACGCGGGCGGCGGCATCGTGATGCCGGGGATGATCGACACGCACCGGCACATGTGGCAGACGGCGATGCGCGCCTACGGCGCGGACTGGACGCTGACCCAGTACTTCGTCTGGAACTACCTGGAGCACGGCCGGAAGTTCCGGCCCGAGGACATCTACGCGGGCAACCTCGTCTCCGCCTGGGAGTCCCTCGAGGCCGGCGTGACCACCACGGTGGACTGGTCGCACAACCTGCAGACTCCCGACTACGCCGAGGCTGCCGTCGACGCGCTGCGCGCGGTACCCGGCCGGTTCGTCCTGGCCTATGGCAACATCCAGGCCGGCCCGTGGGAGTGGACGGCCGACCCGGCCTTCCGGTCGTTCTTCGGCCGGCGCCCCGCGTCTGACATGCTGCGCTTCCAGCTCGCCTTCGACGTCACCGGGGACCCGTCGTTCCCGGAGAAGGCGGCGTTCGAGGCGGCCCGCGAGCTGGGCCTGCCGGTCACCACCCACGCCGGCGTGTGGGGTGCCACCAACGACGACGGCATCCGCCTGATGCACGAGAACGGGTTCATGACGCCGGAGAACGTCTACGTGCACGCGGCCACGCTGAGCACGGACTCCTACCAGCGCATCGCCGCCACCGGCGGCTCCATCTCGGTGTCGACCGAGTCCGAGCAGAGCGCGGGCCAGGGCTATCCGCCCACCTGGCAGGTCCGGCGCCACCGCATCCCGGTCTCGCTGTCGATGGACACCAGCGTCTGGTGGAGCGGCGACCTGTTCTCCGCCATGCGCACCACGCTCGGCGCCGACCGGGCCCGTGAGCACCTCGAGGCGCACATGAAGGGCGAGACCGTCACCCACCACGCGCTGCGCGCCGAGCACGTCGTCGACTGGGCCACTCGCGGCGGCGCGCACGCCCTGGGCCGAAACGACCTCGGCCGTCTCGAGCCTGGCTTCAAGGCCGACATCGTGCTGATCAAGAACGACAGCTCCCCGGTCTCGTTCCCGCTGGTGAATCCCTACGGTCACGTTGCCTTCCAGGCGCAGCGCGGTGACGTGCACACCGTGCTGGTCGACGGGCGGGTGGTCAAGCACGAGAACCGGCTCGTCGGCGCCGACCTGGGCGCGGTTCGGCGCACCGTCGAGGCCACCGTCGATTACCTGCGCGCGGAGCTCGGCGAACAGGCCTGGGCGGCCGGGATGAACCCGGATCTGCCGCAGTCCAGCGAGGTGCTGGACAACCCGTACCAGTACACCGAGTTCAAGTCCGAATCCACGCACGGCGCACGGGGCAGCATGTTCGGCGAGGACGGCTAGGGGAGCTGATGGCCGGGCGCGGCAAGGGGCCGGACTTCGTCGAGGCGCTGGCGCGCGGGCTGGACATCCTGGCCGCGTTCGGCGTGGACCACCGCGGCATGTCACTGAGCGAGGTGGCGGCCGCGGCCGGGCTGACCCGCCCCACCGCCCGCCGCCTGCTGCTCACCCTGGAAGAGCTGGGCTTCGTCCGCTCCGGGTACGGGACCTTCGAGCTGACCCCGAAGGTAATGAACCTCGGGATGGCCTACATCAGCTCGCTGGGCCTGTGGGATATCGCCAGGCCGCACATGGAAGCGCTGGTGGCCCGCACCGGCGAGTCGTCGTCCATGGCCCAGCTCGACGGCTCCGACATCGTCTACGTGGCCCGCGTCTCGGTGCCCAAGCTGATCGCGCTGCGGGTCGAGATCGGCACCCACTTCCCGGCGGCGCAGACCTCGCAGGGCAAGGTGCTGCTCGCGGCCCTGCCCCCCGAGCAGGTGACGGCCGTGCTGGCCCAGCCCAGCCGGTCCGGGCTGCCGCCCTACATCGGCCATTCGGCCGGCCAGCTGCGGGACGAGCTGGCCGAGGTGCGGGCGCGGGGCTGGGCGCTGGCCGACGAGGAGCTCGCACCCGGCGTCCGTTCGGTGGCCGTCCCGGTCCGGGACGGGACCGGGGCGGTCCGGGCCGCGATGAACGTCACCGTGCACGCGGCCGAGACGACCACGCAGCGGCTGCTGAACGATCACCTGCCGCCGCTGCTGACCACGGCGGGCCAGGTCAGCGCGGAGTGGGCGATCTGGCTTTCCCGCCCGCATGTGGAAATCGGCCGGCCCGGCGAGGCCGGCCCTGCCACCGCGTGAACGATGTTCGTACGCACAAATATTCGATAGGAATTGTCGTCGGAATATGCCCTGAAAGAGCCGGAAAGCACCGAGCGGAGTATTGATGACACGCCGTGCGACCTGGACATCTGTGATATGACGACCACAAAGGGGGAGCATTAGCGCTGTGCAGACAAATCCTGGAAAGGAAAGGTCACGCCAATGCTCCCGGAGCCGACCCTACCAAAGCGGCGGCGCGCTGCCCCGGCTCAGCCGCAGCCGTGGGGGATGACACCGTTGTTCGCGGTGCCGGACAGCCCCGACATGATCCCGCCGTCCGGCCGCCAGGACACGCTGGCACCCGCGCGCGGCCGGCGGCCGAATTCGCGCCAGGGCCGTTCCGATAGCCCCGCCACGCCGCGTAAAGAGCCGGCCGATTTGCTGACGGTCACCGCGGAACGGCTCCGGCGGGCGCTGGGCCGGAGTTTCCTCCGCTACGGCATTTCCGGCGATCTGGAGACCGCCGTGCACGCCGCGATGAACGTCATCGAGCCGGTGCTCGACGCGCGGGACACCGAGATCCTCCGGCTCAGGCGCCTGATGGGCGGTAAGCTCCCGGGCCGGTGAGCGTTAGCCGGCGACCTCCTCCAGCGGCACGGCCGAATCGGCCAGCCGGGCCGGATCCACCGGGCGGCCGTCGTTCACCAGGGCCGCGATGGCGTCGTTGACGTCCCAGATGTTGACGTTCATGCCGGCCAGCACGCGGCGGCCGCCCAGCCAGAAGGCGACGAACTCGCGCCGGTCCACGTCGCCGCGGAACACGACCTGGTCGTAGCCGCCGGGCTCGACGTAGCCGGAGTACTCCATGCCCAGGTCGTACTGGTCGGTGTAGAAGTAGGGAACCTTGTCGTAGGCGACATCCTGGCCGAGCATGGCCCGGGCGGCCGCCTGCGGCTGGTTCAGCGCGTTGGCCCAGTGCTCCACCCGGATGTGCCGGCCGAGCGCCGGGTGCAGGGCGCTGGCGACGTCCCCGGCCGCGAAGATGTCCGGGTCGGAGGACCGCAGTCCGGCGTCGACCACGACGCCGTTACTGACCTGCAGGCCCGCGGCCTCGGCCAGCTGGGTGTTCGGCGTGATCCCGACGCCGGCGACGACCGCGTCGGCCTCGACGTGGCTGCCGTCGGCCAGCAGGACGCCACTGACGCGGCCGCCCGCGGTGGTGATCTCGCTCACCTGCACGCCGAACCGCAGGTCCACGCCGTGTTCGCGGTGCAGGCCGGCGAAGACCCGGGCGACCTCGGGGCCGAGCACCCGCAGCAGCGGCAGTTCGGCCGCCTCAAGCACGGTGACCTCGACGCCGGCCGCGCGGGCCGCGGCGGCGCTCTCCAGGCCGATCCAGCCCGCGCCGATGACCGCGATCCGGGAGGCGGTCTGGAAGGCGGCCTTGATCTGGTCGCTGTCGCTCACCCGGCGCAGGTAGAGCACGCCGTCGGCGTCGCCGCCCGGCACCGTGAGGTGCCGCGGCGAGGACCCGGTGGCCAGCAGCAGCCGGGAGTAGCCGATCCGGCTGCCGTCAGCGAGCGCCACCTCGTGCGCGGCGCGGTCGATGCCGGTCACCGGGACGCCGAGGCGCAGCTCGACGCCGTTGTCGGCGTACCACGACTCCGGGTGGACGTAGATCGTGTCGCGTTCGGCCTTACCTAGCAGGTAGTCCTTGGACAGGGGCGGCCGCTCGTAGGGCCGTTCGGCCTCATCCCCGATCAGCACGACCGGGCCGTCGAACCCTTCCCCGCGCAGGGTCTCGGCGGCCTTCGCCCCGGCCAGCCCTGCCCCGGCAATCACATATGCACTGCTATCGGTCATTCTCCCGCTCTCCTGTCGTGAATGGCACTGTCGTGAATGGAACTGTCGTGAATGGCACTGTCATCTCTAAGCGCGGCACGCCGGCCAGGGCGAAGAACTCGGCCCGGCTGGCCGGGTCGGAGCGCAGCGTGCCCAGCAGGGCCGACGTGACCGTCTTCGCGCCGAGCGCCCGTACGCCACGCAGCGTCATACAGGAGTGCTCCGCCTCCAGCACCACGCCCACGCCGGGGGCGCGGAGACGGGTGGACAGGCACTCGGCGACCTGCTTGGTCAGCCGCTCCTGGACCTGGGGCCTGGCCGCGAAGTGCTCCACCAGCCGGGCCAGCTTGGACAGCCCGACGATGCGCTCGCCGGGCAGGTAGCCGACGTGCGCGACGCCGGAGAAGGGCAGCAGGTGGTGCTCGCAGACGGTGCGGAACGGGATCGCCCGCGCCAGCACGAGCTCGTCGTAGCCCTCGTCGTTGGCGAACGTGGTCAGCCGCAGCGGCCGCGCATCAAACAGCTCGGCGTAGGCGCGTGCCATCCGGCCCGGGGTCTCCCGCAGGTCCTCGTGGTCCACGTCGATCCCCAGCGCGGCCAGGAAGTCGGCCGCCGCCCGCTCGGCCGCTTCGGCATCGACCCCGGTGTCGTCCCGCGCGATGTGCAGGGACGATCCCGCCGTCATGACCGCTCGCCGCCGATCGCGACGCAGCAGTGACCGGGCCGCGGGTCGAGAGCCGGACGCCAGCCGTCCGCGCCGAGCCCTTCGACCAGCCCCTCCACCAGCGCCAGGTTCATTCCGCAGACCACCTCTGTGTGCCGCTCCGCGAGCTGGTGGAACGGGCAGTTCCGCAACCGGATGACGCCGTCGGCGCCGCCGCATGGCTCGTATCCCTGCTGGGTCAGCACGCCCTTCACGTCCCGCTTGGCCGCGCCCGGGCGAAACGCTTCGCCCAGCTCCGTGCCCAGCCGGCGCGCCGCCTCGGCCAGCGCGGCCCGGCTGCGGTCGCTGGGATCGGCCTCGACCGCCTGGACAAGCAGCCGCGCGGCCAGTTCGTACTCCCGCGGCGGCACGGTGACCGCGAACTCGCGGTCCGACCGGGCGTACAACTTGGCGGGACGGCCGGCCCCGGCCCGCTCCGCCCGGGCGGCCTCTGGTAAGACGCGGTCAGCAGCCCGGACTCGACCAGCTTGTCGAGGTGGTAGACGGCCAGCGCCCGGCCGATCCCGGCCGCGGAGGCCGCCTCGTCCCGGCTCACCGGCCCGGGCCGGCTGGTCACGACCTCGTACAGGCGGCGGCGCAGCGGATCGTCCAGGCTGCTCAGCGGGGCCAGATCCGGGCCGCCGGGTGATAGGCTCATGATCGAGACTCTATCACTAAAAATTCTTAATTAAAGAAACTCGGGCCACCAGCAAGGAGTCCGCTCATGACCGACCGCCCGCCGCTCCCGCCGTTCGACCGGGAAAGCGCCGTGACCAAGGTGCAGGCCGCCGAGGATGCCTGGAACACCCGCGACCCTGAGCGCGTCGCGGGCGCCTACACGATGGACTCGGCCTGGCGCAACCGCGACGCCTTCTTCACCGGGCGGGCCGCGATCATCGAGTTCCTCACCGCCAAGTGGAACCGCGAGCGCGACTACGCCCTGCGCAAGAACCTGTGGGCGTTCCATGAGAACAGGATCGCGGTCCGGTTCCAGTACGAGTCCCGCGACGCGCAGGGCCGGTGGTGGCGCAGCTACGGCAACGAACTGTGGGAGTTCGACGAGCACGGCCTGATGCGCCGCCGGGAGGCCAGCATCAACGACCTCTCGATCGAGGAGTCCCAGCGGCGGATCTTCGGCCCGCGCCCGTCCGGGGAGCGCGGCATAGAGTTCCCGCTCCAGTAGCCCCGCCACCCCCGCCCACGTCGCCCGCGCTGGCGACCGGCGTGCGGCGCAGGTGCCGCTGGTCCTGCTCTATCTGAGCCAATCCGATCAGCCGGCATCATCCATGGCGGGTGAGGCGCTGGGAGTCTGGTGAGTGTCACCTAGATCCTGAGCTCTGGAGTGGAGTAGATGCCCGGACCTGTCGCGCATTTTGAGACCCCCGCTGATCATCCCGACCGGCTCGCCTGCGGGTCGGCGTCATGACCAGCGCCGCGGCCGCGCAGGGCCCTGCTTCGTCGCTGCGCAGGATGCTGCTGCCGCTGGCCATGGCCCAGTTCATCTGCAGCTTCGCGGGCTCGAACATGAACGTCATGATCAACGACATCAGCCACGACCTGCACACCGACGTCCAGGGCGTACAGGTCTGCATCACCTTGTTCCTGCTGGTCATGGCGGCGCTGATGATTCCCTGCGGCAAGCTGACCGACCGCTATGGCCGCAAACGGCTGTTCCAGCTCGGGCTCTTGGTCTACGGGGTCGGCGCCATACTCAGTGCCGCCTCGCCCGGGATCGGCGTGCTGATCCTGGGCAACTCCATCTTCGAGGGCGTCGGCACCGCCCTGCTGATCCCGCCGGTCTACATCCTGACCACCATGATGTTCGACGACATCAAATCCCGGGCGCAGGCGTTCGGGCTGATCAGCGGCATGGGCGGGATCGGCGCCGCCGCCGGGCCGTTGATCGGCGGCCTGATCACGACCGCGATCAGCTGGCGGGCCGCCTTCGTCTTTCAGGCCGTGATCATCGTGATCATCCTGCTCCTCGGCCGCCGCCTCGTCGACCCGGTGCCCCCCGACCCCACCCGGCCGTTCGACATCGTGGGGGCCGTCTTGTCCGCCGCGGGCCTGGTGGTCCTGGTCGGGGGGATCCTGGCCGCCGACCAGAACGTGGTGCTGATGCTGGTCCTGATCGTCGTAGGGGCGGTTATCCTCGCCGGATTCTTCGCCTGGATCAACCACCGCGAGCGAGCCGGGAAGGAGGCACTGCTGTCCACCAGCCTGTTCCGCAACCGCATCTCGAACCTGGCCCTGGTCACCCAGAACGTGCAATGGCAGATGCTGCTGGGCACGTCGCTGGTCGTGTCGATCTACCTGCAGACGGTGCGGCATTACAACGCCATCCAGACCGGCGTGATCTTCACCGCCGCCACCGTGGGCATCTTGCTGTCCTCGCTGGCCGCCGGGCGCCTGGCCAGGCGGTTCCAGCAGCGGACACTGATCCTGGCCGGGTTCGTGATCGCCATCATCGGCATCGTCGTCCTGCTGGTCCAGGTGAAGGGCCACCCCAGCGCCTGGTACTTCGCCCCGGGGCTGTTCCTGATCGGCGCCGGCGTCGGTACCATGCTGACGCCGTCGGTCAACGTGGTGCAATCCGCCTTCCCGGAGAACCTCCAGGGAGAAATCTCCGGCTTGTCCCGCAGCGTGTCGAACCTGGGCTCGTCGATCGGCACCGCGGTCGCGGGCACCATCCTGGTCGCCGGTCTCGGTGACGCTCAGCAGTCCTACGGAATTGCCATGGCCGTCCTGGCGTTCATCGGCCTGCTCGGCCTGGGAGCAACCCTCTTGCTGCCCAGGGGCGAACCCCGGCCAGTAACCGGCGCCCCAGCGCCGAGGGCCGAACAATCCACCTGAGCGACGCCCGCTCGCAGACCTCGACGGGACGCCGCAGCGGCCCATGGGTGAGCTCTGGGTTGAGGTACACCCCCGGTAATGACCCCACCGGGACGAACGCGTAGCCGGGCAGATCCCGAACCACCACCTGGGACCTCTCCCCAGGCGGCAGCAACCCGGCGGCCCGGGTCACCACCGGGCGGGCCCGCGCGGCGGTCAAATAGACGACCAGGGCATACTGCATTGGCGACAGCAACCCGGTCATGATCCGCGTGGTCCGCCCGGTCGACTTGGGGGTCAGCTCCACCTCGACCGCCCAGACCTGCCCGGCATAGGGGCTGCCGTCGATGCTGGGCCAGTGGATCTCCGCATCCGGGATGTGCCCGGAGCGGTCGGCCGCGGGCTGTTCGGCGCGCAGCCGTCGCTCCGAGTGCCACCATGGGCGCGCGTCGTGCCAGGCCGGGCTGGCCTCCATCCACAGCCGGGCGGCCAGGATCGCCCGCAAGTGCGCAAGCCGTCCCAGCGCGGGCGGGCTTGCGGTGAACCCCAGGCCGGTCGCGGTCATCCCGTCCCGGGTCAGCCAGCACCACTTCGGCCCGGGACCCAGCCGCCCCGCGGCCGCAAAGCCTGCGCGCCGCCACCGGGCTGTGATCGCGGACAGCCGGTCCTGCTCCACCCGCAACGCCGCGGCCAGCAGGTCGAACGGCGCGCCGGAGTGCTCGCCGCAGAGCAGGAGCCCGTCGATGTCCCGCTGAGACAGCCGGAGCGCGCCCCCATCGGCGCGCCGCCGACGGGACGCGGTGACAGGAGTAATGGTGTCGTGAGCTTGTGCGGCCATGGTCATCCCTACCTTCCCCGCAGTAACAGAAGCCCCGGCTGCCCCGTGTGCTCACTTATGCACGGGATGTGACAATTCTTTCGCGCGGACGCGCACCGGGGAAAGGCGGCGCAAGTTCCGTAAGCGCATCGTCATGACCAGGTCTCGCAGCTGCCGCGGTCGCCGTGAACCACGGTCAGACATGTGTACCGAACGGGCCTGGTTCCCGCCCATCCCGCCCCCGACCACGGGTGCCGCGAACCCAGGCCTGGGCGGCCATCTGGACCGCGTCCCAGGGGCTACCGAGTGGCGGGGTATAGGACAGGTCCAGGTCGCTGACCGCGTCGACGGTCATGCCGTGGAAGATCGCGGTGGCGGCGATGTCGACGCGCTTGGCGATCTCGGCGTTCTTGTGGCCGAACAGTTGCATGCCGAGCAGCCGCCCGGTGGCCTGGTCGCCGGTAACGCGGATGGTGATGCGGTGGCTGCCGGGGTAGTAGGCCTTGTGGTCATCGGCGGCGGACTCGATGGTGACCGGGTCGAATCCGGCGGCGACGGCTTCGTGGTCGCGCAGCCCGGTGCGGGCGGCGGCCTGGTCGAAGATCTTGACGACCTGGGTGCCGAGGCTGCCGGCGAACTGCCGGTTCCCGCCGAGCGCGTTCTCCCCGGCGACCCGGCCCTGCTTGTGCGCGGTGGTGCCCAGCGGGAGGTAGGTCTCGCCGAGGAGCCGGTGGTGGGTGATGACGCAATCCCCGGCGGCGTAGATGTCCGGCAGGCCGGTCCGCATCATCGGGTCCACCGAGACGGCACCCCTGGCACCGAGGGTGACGCCCGCCTCTGCGGCCAGGGCGACCTCGGGGCGGACCCCGACGACGACCAGGACCATGTCGGCGATGCGGGTCACCTCCGACCCGTCAGCCGCGGCCGCCTGGACCTGCAGCCGCCCGGCTTGGCCCGGCGCAGCGTGAGTGATGGCCCGGACGGCGGTACCGGTCAGCACCTCCACGCCGCGGGCGGCGAGTTCGGCGTGCACCAGGGCGCCGAGCGCGGGATCGACGGTAGGCAGCACCTCACCGAGCCGTTCCATCTGGGTGACGGGCAGCCCGCGTACGGTCAGGGCATCGGCCATCTCCAGGCCGACGTAGCCAGCGCCGACGATGACCGCGCTGGCCGGGGCAGCTTCCTCCAGGGTGCGCATGACGGCGAAGGTGTCACCCATGGAGTGCAGCAGGTGCACGCCATCATCAGGGCCGAGTGCGTCCGGGCCGGCCAGGCCGGTGATGGGCGGGCGGACCGGGACCGCGCCGGTGCCGATGACGAGCTTGTCGTAGCCGAGCACCTCCTCGCCCCGGTCGGCGCTGGAGACCAGCAGCTTGCGGCCGGGCACGTCGATCCGCCGGGCGGTCGTGTCCGGTCGCAGCCGCATCCCGGTCGCTTCCAGATCGGCAATGGTCCGGTGCGCCAGGTTCCGCCAGTGGGTGACCTCACCGGAGACGTAATAAGGGATGCCGCAGATAGAGAAGTTCGGGTAGGCGTCCGCCAGGACCACGGTGACGTCGGCGGCCGGGTCAAGCTCGCGGGCCCGCAGGGCCGCGCTGATTGCGGCGTCGCTGCCGCCGATCATGACCACGTGCATGGCGGTATCCCTTTCTGTTGCCTGGTTAATGGGCCGTGTCGCTGGTATGGGGGACGATGATGCCGGCGGCGTCGGCCGGGGTGATGGCGGGATATAGCGCCTTGATGGCCCCGACCGCCAGGACGCCGCCGGCGATCTGGGCGCCGATGAAGCTAGGGACTGAGGACGGGGCGATGCCGGCGAAGGTGTCGGAGAACATCCGGCCGATGGTGATGGCCGGGTTGGCGAAGCTAGTCGAGGAGGTGAACCAGTACGCCGCGCCGATGTAGGCGCCCACTGCGGCCGGGGCGGACGGGCCGCGGCGGGACCGGGCCAGGGCGAAGATCACCAGCAGCAGCCCGAGCGTGGCGATGACCTCAGACAGGAAGTGCGCGCCCGAGGCCCGGTGCTTGGCCGAGATGCTGACCGCGGGGAGCGCGAACATCAGGTTCGCGAGCACCGCCCCGGCAGTGCACCCGGCCACCTGCGCGGGCAGGTACGCGGCTGCGCCCCGCCAGGACAAGCCGCCGAACGCGGCGTCGGCGAAGGACACCACCGGATTGAAATGACCCCCGGAGACCGGGCCGAACATCAAGATGATCGCGTACAGTCCGGCTGCGGTCGCCGCTGCGTTCTCCAGCAGTTCCAGGCCTACCTGGCCCGGCGACAGCCGCTGCGCCGCTATCCCCGAGCCGATCACCACCGCGGCCAGGAACGCGCTGCCCAGGAACTCGGCGGTGAGCCGGCGCCACATCGGGACGGGTGCACTGGTCACGCCGCCAATCTTGACAGGCGAACTTAGCTCAGTCAATATTGAGTCAATGTCAGTTGAGCGAAACTCCGATCTGGCCCGGCGTGCCGCGGTCCATGCCGCGCTGGCCGATCCGGCCCGGCTGGCGATCACCGACACGCTGCTAGCGGGGGACGCGTCCCCGTCCGAGCTGGCGGCCATGCTGGCCATGCCGTCCAACCTGCTGGCGCACCACCTGCACGTGCTGGAGCAGGCCGGAATCATCAGCCGCCGCCGGTCCGAGGGCGATCGCCGCCGTACCTACCTGCGGCTTATCCCAGGCACCCCCGGCACCCTGGGCTCGCTGGCTGCGCCGCCAGCCCGCGCGGCGCGGCGGGTGCTGTTCGTGTGCACCGCCAACTCGGCGCGCTCGCACCTGGCCGCCGCGCTGTGGCGCCGGGCCAGCAGCGTCCCGGCAGTATCGGCCGGCACCCATCCCGGGCCGGCGATCGACCCGGGCGCGATCGCCGCCGCCCGGCGCCACCGCCTGCCGCTGCCCCGGCTGCGGCCCCGCCACATCACCGATGTCCGGCAGGTGGACGATCTTGTGGTCGCGGTCTGCGACATGGCCCGCGAAGAACTCGGCCGCCAGGCAGCCGTGCACTGGTCCGTCCCCGACCCGGTCCCGGTCGGCGATCCCGCCAGTTTCGACGCGGCGATAGCCGACCTCAGCCACCGCGTCGAGCGGCTCGCACCGCGGCTGGCCGCGACCCCCTGAACCCCCGGTCGTGCCGGCCGGTCCTTTGCTGCCAGCGCGGATGATGGCACGGGTGATGAGGGGGGCGGCGATAGCGGAGGGCAGGAGCCAGAATGTCGGGGTGGGCAGCCGGTCCCACAGCGGCAGGTGCGATCCGTTGTCGACGTAGAACGCGGTGAGCATGGCGGTGTAGGCGATGCCCATGCCCGCGATGTGGCCGGTGTCGCCGGGACGGTGGCGGCGGCGGTGCAGGTACCCGATGGTGGCGGCGGTGAACGCTACCGCGCCGAGGATGAGCAGGTAGTAATCCTTGGCCCAGCGCATGGCGGCCAGGCCGGCGGCGGTGGCGAACACGGCGGTGATGGCCCGGTAGTACCAGCGGCCGGCCCGGATGTGCCGGGGGCTGCCCTTGCGGGTCAGTGCGGCGATCGCGCCGGTGATGACGGCGGCCAGGCCGGCGACGACATGAATGGCGAGGATGGCCAGGAAGGCGGGGGCGGTCGAGCCCACCTCGTCGCCCAGGATGCGGCTGGCGGTGATCATGGCCTGCTCCTCACTGTCGGCGCCTATAAGTAGCATTACTACTTATAGGCTTCAGGCTACCTCGCGTATTGCCTGGACAGAAGGGTTAGTGCGCGTCAGTTATTGACACGCGGGTTTGATCTCGGGTGCGAGCGGGCGGGGCGGTAGCCGCGGCGGCGGTGCGGGGGCGGCGGTACGGGGCGGCGGTTCTGGGTCAAAGTGCCGGTGGTCCGGTTCTAGCCGGACCGGCGGCACATCGACCCAGCGGTCAGCCCATCAGCGCGCCAGAAATCCCGAAGCGACGGGTTATTTTAAGACGCGCGCTTAGAGTAGCGTTGCTACATATGAAGGCCGAGGACCTGAAGGGACACCTGGCCGCGCTGGAAGGCGGCCCGTGCCCGGACCCGGCCTGATCGCAAGCTATCTCGACGCGCTGGCTGGCCAGCTACCTGGCCCGGTGGTGGAGGAGCTGGCCGACGGGCTGGAGCAAACTTACCGGCGGCACCTGAGCCTGGACCTTGCCCCCAAGGAGGCGGCGGCCGCCGCTGTGGCCGAGTTCGGCGACCCGGAGCTGATCGCGGCGGAGTTCGCCCGCGCGCATCCGGCTCGCCGGGCCGCCATGCGGCTGCTAACGATTGGGCCGGCGGTGGGATTGTGCTGGGCGGTGGCGCTGCTCACCGGCCGCGCGTGGACCTGGCCGGTACCCCTGGCGGCCAGGTTCGTGCCCGGCGTGGCGCTGGTGACGGTCGTAGCGCTGCTAGCCGTCGCCGCGCGCACCACCCGCTACCGTTCCGTCGGCCGGGCGGGCACAGGCGGCTGTATCGGCACGGCGGCGATGGATACAGCGATGATCATCGGAACGCTGGCCGCTGATCCGGCCGTCAGATCGGCGGCAGCCGTTGCCATGATCGCCAGCGTGGCCCGGCTAGGTCTCAGCGCACGGCTGCTGCGGGCAGTCCTGGCGAGGAACGGGTTATGCGTTCGGCGCCTATGGCACAGTCCTGATTGTGCCGTTGGACGATCTGCCGGACTGGTTGCCGGCTTGGTGCCTGGATCATCTGGGTGGCGAACCCTCCGGCGTGCTGTTCCAGGTACAGCAGGTCTCGATGGTGTTCGGTCTGCGGCTGGCCGGTGGTACCGAGGTGGTGGTCAAGGCGCGCGCCGATGACGGCCGGGCCGCGTCGTGTGTCACGGCGCAGGCCCGGCTGGCCGGGCGCGGGTTTCCCTGTGCCCGGCCGCTCACGCCGGTGACCGGTGCCGGTTCGCTGGCTGTACACGCGGAAGAGTTCCGGCCAGGCGGCGAGGTGCTGGGCGGAGACTCGCCGGACGTGGCCGCGCACTACGCGGAGGTGTTCGCCCGGCTGATGGCCGAACTGGCCGGCGTGACCGTCGAGCCGCCGCTGCCGAATCCACCCTGGGTGCGCTGGGACCACGCCGATCCGGGGGTGTGGCCGGCGATCGGCTGCCTCGATAGCCGGGACCAGAGCGTCGTGCCCGCGTACATCGCTGAGGTGGCCGAACGGGCTCGGCGGCGGATACTGGCCGCCGGCTTGCCGTGCGTGCTGGGCTACGCCGACTTCGAGGCGCAGAACCTGCGGTGGCACGGCCAGCAGGTCTGGGCGGTGCACGACTGGGACAGCCTGGCGTGGCAACCGGAGGCGGCGCTGGCGGGAGCGGCGAGCGGGTCTTTCGCCAGCGCCGGGCCGCCTGCGCTGGCGCCGGTCGAAAGCTCCGAGGCATTCCTGATGGCTTACCAGGACATCCGCGGGCGCATGTTCACGGCGGTGGAGCTCCAGATCGCGTGGGCGGCCAGCTTGTGGATGGCAGCGTACAACGCCCGGGAGGAAGCGCTGTACGGCGACGCCCGGGTGGGCGGCGATGCGCTCCGGGCACAAGCAGCCGAACGCCTGCGCCGGGCTAATGCCTAGCACCAGCGTGCAAGTCCAGCGAACCCGCCCAGCCATCACAGACCGTAATCCTGACGATACGATTACGGGCGACGCGCGCCTCTTGCCCGCGTGCGCCTGCGCGGAAGAATCGTCACATCACGTGCAGTGGTGAACACGCACGGGGGGCAGCCGGGGCTCCAGTTACTGCTTGGAGGCAGTGAGGAACCATGACGGCGCACGCACATGCCACTATCCCGCCTGTAACCCCCGCGCGGCGGGCGTTCACCCCGGAGGCCCAGTCGTGACGGTGTGGTCCTGGCTGAAGTTCACCTTCTTTCTCTGGCTGATCCGCAAGGCCTTCAAGCTGGCCTGGTGGCTGCTGCTGGCGGTAGCCGCGGTGGCGGCCTGGCCGGTCACCGCGGTGGTGGCGGCCGGGTATGTCGCGGCGTGGGTGCGCGGCTGGCCCCCGGTCCGGCTGTACCGGGCCGCCGCCTGGGCGCTGCCGGTCACCGCGGCCTGGCTGGCCTGGCTGGAGATCCGGGTGCCGGGCTTTCTGGCCGCCCGCGACCCCGGGCGGACCTGGGCGGGCGGCTGGGGCCATGTGACCCCCGCGGACCTGGCGGGCGAGTTCGCGGTGCTGGCCCCAGTCACCCTCCCGGCCGGGCTGGCGCTGGCCGGCCTTGTCTGGGCGTGGCGGAATTACGCCGTCACCGCCGGGCTGGCCGGGATCATGGCATCTGCCTCCATCACCTTCGACGCCCGGCAGTGGAAGCGGCAGGTCCGCACCGCCCAGGGCCTGACCCACGCCCCCGGCGCCGTCCCCCTGCTCGCCCGCGGGCACCGCATCCCGGTCGGCGGCACCGTCCGCGCCATCGGCCACCCGTGGCACCCGGTGTTCACCCTGGACCCCGCCGCGTGCGCCCGGCACATGGTCATCGTCGGCTCGACCGGCAGCGGGAAGACGAACTTGATGATCCGGCTGTGGGCCGGCTGGTTCACCGCCACCCTCCAGGCCTGGCGGGCGGGCCAGGGCGGCCGTCCGCTGCTGGTGGTGCTGGACTGCAAGGGCGGCCGGGACGCCCGCAAGAAGGCCGAACGCACCCGCCGCCTGCTCTACGGCGCCGGCGCCCGCCGCGTCGCCATCTGGCCCGATGAGGCCCGCCTGTCCATCTGGGACCTCCCGCCTGCTGACCTGGCGGTGCTGCTGTACCAGATGATCGAGTCCGGCACGGGAGCGGCCGCCTACTACGCCGACATGCTGTACGCCTGCGTGGTGCTGGCCGTTACCGCGCCCGGCGGCCCGCCGTACAACACGGCGTCGTTCCTGGACCGGCTGGACGCCAAATGGCTGCAGTCCGCGTGGGGCGACGGCCGCTACCCCCGGCAGGCCGGGCAGGCCCGGGCTGCCGCGCGGCATCTGCGCGACATCCAGCTGCGTTACGCCACCCTGCTGGACCGGCTCGGCCCGGCCCTGGACGGCCCCGGCCGCCTGGATGAGGCCGATGCCTGGTATTTCATCCTGGAAGGCACCCGCGAACCGTCCGTGGCCGAGGCGCAGGCGATGGCCATCACCGAGCTAGCCGCCCGGGCCGCCACCGCCCTGGACGGCGAACAGCGAGCGATCTTGCTGGCCGCCGATGACTACTCGGCGGTGTCCCGCCGGGTGCCGATGTCGAACCTGTACGAGCGCGGCCGCTCCCTCGGCATCGGGGTTCAGGTTTCCGCGCAGTCGTGGCAGGGCCTGGGGGCCGATGAGGACGAGCGGTACCGGATCGCCGCGACAGCGGATGGCGGCATCTTCGTCCTCAATACTCCCCACCCCGAACCCCTGGCCGCCCTCGCGGGCAGGCGGCGGGTGCTGGAGACCGCGCACAAGCTCATCGGCAACAGCTGGGGGGATGAGGGCACAACCCGCGAGCAGCGCGCCTGGACCGCCGACCCCGACATCATCCGCCGCCTGACCGTCGGGCAAGCCTGCTACATCCACCACGGCGCCGCCACCTTCGTCCAGGTCGCCCGGCCGGCCGCCTCCCCGCTGACCCTGCTCCCCCCGCCCGTACCCCAGCCGCCCCCGGCCCCGGCGCCCGAGCCCCGGCAGGAGCCGGAGCCGCCGTCCTGGCCGGGCCTGGACGGCTTCGATGACATCTTCGGATCCGGAGACCCCCGATGAACGCCAAGCCGAACCCGTTCGAGATCCTGGGCCTGCCCGCCCGCCGCGACCTGAGTGACGAGCAGGTCGACGCCGCCTGGCGGACGATCGCCATGGCGACCCACCCGGACCGGCCTGATGGCGGGGACCTGGCCCGCTACACCCAGGCCTCCGCCGCGTTCGCCGAGCTGCGCACCCCCTGGTCCCGGTCCGAGGCCTACGCCAACCTGGTCGAGCAGGCCTGGGCCGACGGCCACGACGGCCTGGACGACGACGGCCAGCCCTGCACCGAGCCGCTGCCCCCCGTCCCGATCAACCCCGAGACCGGCCTGCCCCACGGCGACCCCATAGCGGTCCTGGCCGAGTTGCCGTCCCGGATCCGCCGCGGCCGCCCGCTGCGCCTGGCCCTCCGCGCGATCATCGCCGCCGTACTGGCCCTTCTGGTGCTGAACCTGATCCCCGGCCAGCCCGCCGCGCCCGCAGACATCCTCGGCCTCATCTTGTGGTTCGTCCTGACCGGCCGCAAGGACCTCGCACCCCCGCCAGAAAGATAAGAACGATGCCTCCGGCGGGCCTCAGGGGTCAGGGCCGGACCGTGCGGATGATCGCGGTGTGCACTCCGTCGCCGAGCTGGTGGGTCGAGGTGATGATGATGCCGGTGAACCCGGCCCGGGTTAGCCCTTCGCGGTATTCGGTGAAGGAGGGCGCGCCGGCGATGCAGCCGGCCTGGCCGCCGCGCTCGAGCCGCTGGGCCGGGGTGAGGTGGTCGTCGGCGAGGATGTCGGAGATGGCCAGGCGGCCGCCTGGCCGCAGCACGCGGAAGCTCTCGGCGAAGGCGGCGGGCCGGTCGGTGGACAGGTTGATGACGCAGTTGGAGATGATCACGTCCACCGACCGGTCCGGCAGCGGGATCGCCTCGATCTGGCCGCGGAGGAATTCCACGTTGACCGCGCCTGCGTCGCGGGCGTTGGCCCGGGCCAGGTCCAGCATCTCCTCGGTCATGTCCAGGCCGAACACCTGGCCGGCCGGCCCGACCCGGCGGGCCGACAGCAGTACGTCGATGCCTCCGCCCGAGCCCAGGTCCAGCACCGTCTCACCCGGCCGCAGGTCTGCCACTGCGACGGGGTTGCCGCAGCCGAGGCTGGCCTGCACGGCGCCGGCGGGCAGGTCGCCCGTGTCCGGATACGCGTCGGCTGAGCAGCCCGCCAGCGTGTCCGGGTCGCCGTCGGTGATCGTCTGCCCGGCCCGGGCGGCGCGGGCCAGCCCGGCGTACCGGGCGGCGACCGCCGCCCGGATCTGGTCGCGGTCAGCGGGGCGGGGTGCTGGTGTCATGGTCATCCTCCGGGCGCGTCGGCGGGCGGGACCGGTGAGGGTTTGCCCATCACCAGGTCGGCGGCGGTGGGGAAGCAGGTCACGCAGGTGTCGTTGATCCGGTACAGCCGAGAGGTGCCGCGGTCCTCGGCGAGCACGAACCGGACCGCGGCGAGCTGCCGCAGGTGCTCCGACACCGTGGACTGGCTCACCGGGACGGCCGCGACGATCTCCCGGACGGTCAGCGGCCGGCCGGCCCGGGCCAGCAGCGAGACGATCTGGACCCTGGTGCCGTCGGCCAGGGCCTTGAACCAGGTCGCGTAGGTCTCGGCGGTCTGGCGGTCCAGCGGCAGCACGTCATTCATCGTTAATCGACGATAGACGATGAATAGCTGAGGCGGCAAGCCCGGGCGGCCGGTTACGGCGCGGGGCAGCTACGGCACGGGGCTGCTACGGCACGGGGCTGCTACGGCACGGGGCAGCCGATCAGGGCGGCCAGGCCGGCCAGCGCCTGCGGCCGGATCCGGTAGTAGACCCACACGCCGCGCTTATCCCGGCCCACCAGGCCCGCCTCGTACAGCACCTTCATGTGATGGCTAATCGTCGGCTGGGACAACTCGAACGCCTCGTTCAGGTCGCAGATGCACGCCTCGCCGCCCTGGCGGGAGGCGACCAGGGACAGCAGTCGCAGCCGCACCGGGTCGCCCAGCGCCTTCAGCAGCGGCGCGACCTGCTCGGCCTGCTCCATGCTCAGCGGCGAGGCGGTCAGCGGTGCGCAGCAGGCGGCCGTCTCCGCCGGCCTGATCACCGCGAGCGGAAGAGAATTAGACACCCATCTATATTGACAGATATCGATGTCTAGTGGCAAGCTCGGTCCAGGCAAGACATAGACAGATATCAATATCTTTGGGAGGCCGCCATGTCCCGGGTCCAGCTCGCGCTGAACGTCAACGACATCGACGAGGCCGTTAGCTTCTACACCAAGCTGTTCGGCACCGAGCCCGCCAAGCGCAAGCCCGGCTATGCCAACTTCGCCATCACCGAGCCGCCGCTCAAGCTCGTCCTGCTGGAGAATCCCGGCCAGGGCGGCACCCTGAACCACCTCGGCGTGGAAGTCGCCGACGCCGGTGCCGTGGACGCCGAGCAGGCCAGGCTCGCCCAGGCGGGCCTGGCCGCGGTAGACGAGCGCAACACCACCTGCTGCTACGCCCGGCAGGACAAGTTCTGGGTCACCGGCGCCCCCGGCGGCGAGCGATGGGAGATCTACACCGTCCTGGCCGACAGCCCCACCTTCTGGGGCCAGGACGAGCCGCAAGCACCAGGCCGGGAGGAAGCCTCCTCCTCTGGTGTCTGCTGCGGGTAACGGCGCAGGCCCCCGCGCCGCGCTTGCTTATCCGGGGCTCACAGGTGCCAGGCGAGCGCGCTGGCCAGCTCCTCGGGCCGGCTCAGCGCGGCGAGGTGGCCACCAGGCACCAGGTCCGGCTCGATGCCCAGCCGCTCGCGGGCGACCCGCTGCTGCAACTCGACAGGGAAGAAGCGGTCGTCCCGCCCGGCGATGGCATGTACCGGGACGCTCGGCCACTCGTCGAACGCGCACACGTCGCCGAACGGGCCTCCGGACTGCGGCGCATCGTGGCCAGCCATCTGCTGGCGAAGCTCCGCCGGGATGTCGTGCAGGAAGTAGGTATCCAGGTCGAAGTCGGGGGAGTAGGCGTTCCGCCGGGCCGCGGCCGTCCGGGCCTGCTCCCAGCCCACGTTGTCCCACCAGGCGCCGGGCGTTTCGCCGGGACGCGGGATCATCGCGTTCACGAGGATGACCTGCCGTGCGGGCACGCGCTGCCACACCAGCGGCGCGGTGAACGCGCCCAGCGAGTACGCGGCGATCGTGACCGGAGACTGGTTGCCGTTCGTTCGGCGGCCGATGGCGCTGACGACGGCATCGGCGTAGGCGGGCAGCCCTTTGCTCTCATCGGCGGCGGGCAGGTCGACCGCGAACGCGTCGTAGCCACGCTGCCGCAGGTCGGCTTCGACCAGGTGCCAGACCCAGGCCTGGCCGCCCGCGCCGGGGATCAGCACCACGGGAATGCTCATCGCCCCAGGCTAAGTGAGGCGGACGGCCTCGCGAACAGAGCCCTTGACGCAACTGATCGATTGCCATAATATAGCAACCGATGAGTTGCTATATCAACATCGAGGGAAAGCGAGGGGCTGGCCTTGTCCGACAACATCGAGATCATCACGCGCTTCGAGCACGCGTTTCGCGCGGCCGACCAGGCGACGATCGACGAGCTCTGCCACCCGGGCCTGGTCGACCACAATCCAGCGCCCGACCATGAGCCGACGCTGGCCGGCTTCAAGCAGAAGGTCGCGGGCTTCAAGGCGAGCTTCCCCGACCTGAAGGAGGACCTGCAGGACATCATCGCCAGCGGCAACACCGTCGCCACCCGGTGGGTCGTGACCGGTTCTCAGCAGCAGGAGCTCATGGGGATCCCGGCCTCCGGCCAGACGATCAGGGTCGAGGGCATGAACTTCTACCGCCTCAAGGACGGTCGCGTGACCGACATCTGGACGCAGTTCGACGGCGTCGCCCTGATGCAGCAACTCGGCGCCATCCCGGCCTGACGCTCCAGTGCTGTCTCAGCCGTCGAGAGTCTTCAGCTCCCGGCGCATCACCTTGCCGGTGGAGGTCTTGGGCAGGTCGGGCACGAACCGGACCGAGCGCGGCCGCTTGTAGGCGGCCAGGTGCGGGCGGCAGTGCTCGATGATCTCGGCCTCGGAGGCGGTGGCACCCGGGCGGAGCACCACGTAGGCGCGGGCCAGTTCGCCGTGCGTGTCGTCGGTCACCGAGCCGACAGCGACCATGGCCACCGCGGGGTGGGCGGCCACGACTCGCTCGATCTCGGCCGGGTAGACGTTGAACCCGCCCGTGATGATCAGGTCCTTCCTGCGGTCGACGACGAAGTAGCGGCCCTCCTCGTCCCTGGTGGCGATGTCGCCGGTGTGCATCCAGCCGTCGGGCTCGATCGCGGCCCGGGTGGCGGGCTCGTTGCCGTAGTAGCCGAGCATGACCAGCGGCCCGCGGATCATCAGCTCGCCCGGCTCGCCATCGGGCATGGTGACACCCGCGTCGTCGAGCGCGGCGACCCTGGCCTCCGCGCCGGGCAGCGCGAAGCCGATCGAGCCGTGCACGTTGGGCATGTAGACCGGGGTGGCCGTGCCCGCGCCGCCAAGCTCGGTCATGCCCCACAGCTCAAGCAGGGGAGCGCCGGACCGGCGCTCCCATTCGGCCATCTTGGCCGCCGGCATGGTCTGCCCGCCCACGCCGCAGATTCGCAGCGAGGACAGGTCGGTCCCGGGCAGGGAGGGGTCGGCGAGCATCATCGCGTACATGGTGGGCACGCCGTCGAACACGGTCGCGCGGTGCCGCTGGATCGCCGCCAGGGCCTGGGCGGGCTCGAAGCGCTCCATCATCACCAGCGTGGCGCCGGCCATGAAGGTGCCGTTCATCACCACGTTGCCGTAGACGTGCGGCAGCGGCAGGGCGCTGAGCAGCACGTCCCGGTCGGTCCGCGTCTGGACCGCGAACAGGGCCGCACTGTTGAGGAACACGGCCCGGTGCGACTGCATCGCTCCCTTGGGATGGCCGGTGGTGCCGGAGGTATAGCCGATCGTCGACAGGCCGGCCGGGGCCGGCCGGGCTACCTCGGGTGCCGCCGCGGCGTGGTCGAGTAGCTCCCCGAACGCGGTGACGCCGCTGCCCGCGCCGTCGAAGCTGATCACCCGGCGCAGCGTGGGCACGGACCGGGTCGAGCCCGCGATCACCTCGGCCTTGTCACCCGAGGTGAAGATGGCCGCGGCACCGCAGTCGTTCAGGACGAAGGCCACTTCCTCCGCGGTGAGCATCACGTTGACGGGGTTGACGACCGCCCCGGCGCGCAGCGCCGCGTGGTAGGCGATCACCCACTCCCACCGGTTCGGCGAGTAGAGCGAGACCCGGTCGCCCGGGCGTACCCCGATGTCGTGCAGCCCGCCCGCCACCCGGTCGCACAGGTCGTCGAGCTCGGCGTAGGTCAGCGTCTGGCCGGGGGCGATGAGCGCCGTCTTGGCGCCGAACCGCCGGGCCGCCCTGGACACGATCGTGCCCAGGTCCGCCGTGACCGGGCCGGGCGCCTCCGGTGCCGGGGTCTGGCCAGGAGCCAGAGCCCGTGCTGAGCTGGCCAGTACCGGGTCGATGGTCGCCTCGGCCATAATCCCCCTCTTTCGGGCCGGTCCGCGTTACCGCCATCTAGCCGTCCGGCGGCCGGCTTGTCAAGGGAAACCTTTCCTGACGGCGCGTCCCGAATTGTGACGCCCGGTCCTTGACAATTCCAGCGCCTGGAACGAATGTTGGCTTCCGTACCAATGTGACTGAGCGTTTCCTCGTATCGGCCCGCCTTGGTTTGGGGGATTCATGGAACTGTCGCCCGATTTTTCATTTCAGCCGCTCCCGGCCCTGCAAAACGAGATATTGCAGCCGTTCCCGCAGGTCGCGAGCCCGCTCGGGCCGCTCGCCCCGCTCGTGGGGAAGTGGAGCGGCCGGGGTTTCAACGTCATCTGGCGGCCCAACCACACGTCCGGTCAAGATCGTTTTCTCGAGCTCAACCTGACCTCTGACCAGATCGAATTCACCGCGATCAGCGGGCCGATTCCCAACCGCGGCCTGCTGCAGCCCGACATCAACATGTTCGGCCTGACCTACCTGCAGCAGATCACCGACGCGAACCTGAACGCCGGGCTGCACATCGAGCCGGGCCTGTGGGTGGCGGTGCCGGCGACCACCGACCCGGCCGTGGTCCCGACCGTCGCCCGGCTGGCCTCCATCCCGCACGGCACCGTGGTGCTGTTCCAGGGCACCGCGGCGACGGCGAACGGCGGCCCGAACATCGCGATCAAGGGCATCAAGCCGTTCGGCATCGGCGGCCCGCCGACCCAGACGATCGACTTCCCCGAGCAGACCCTGACCAACCACACCAGCTTCCGGACCTCCGGCGCGGGGCTCACCGGCATCACGCAGGCCATGGTCAACAACCCGAACAGCGTCCTGACCACGGCGATCGCGGGCCAGCACATCACCGCCACGACCACGCTGCACGTGACCACCATCGACCTTCCGACACCGGGTGGCGGCACGGCGAACACGGCCTTCCTGAAGGGGGGCGCCGACGGCCCGAACGCGACCGCGGTCTCGGCCGCGTGCACCTTCTGGCTGGAGACCCTGCAAGGGCAGTCAGCGCCTACGCAGTTGCAGTACACCCAGACCGTTCTGCTTAACTTCAACGGCATCAGCTGGCCGCACGTGACCGTCGGGACCCTGCACAAGGCTTGAGCGGCTACCTGCCCAGGTAGGCGCGCTTGAGGTCCTCGTCCTGCAGCAGGTCCGCGGCCCGCCCCTCGAGGACGATCTCCCCGGTGGACAGGACGTAGCCGCGGTCGGCGATGGACAGCGCCATGGTCGCGTTCTGCTCGACCATCAGGACCGCCACCCCGGAGGCGTGGATGGTCTTGATGATCTGGAAGTTCTGCAGGACCAGCGCGGGCGACAGGCCCATTGACGGCTCGTCCATCAGCAGCAGCCGCGGGCGCGACATCAGCGCCCGGCCCATCGCGACCATCTGCTGCTCGCCGCCGGACAGCGTGCCGGCTAGCTGGCTCCGCCGTTCGAGCAGCCGCGGGAACAGCTCGTGCACCCGGTCGAAGTCCTCGGCGAGCGATTCGCCCCGGCGCAGCACCGCGCCGAGCTCCAGGTTCTCCCGCACCGTGAGCTGCCCGAACAAGCGCCGGTTCTCCGGCACGATCGCGATCCCGGTCGCGATGCGCTGCGGCACCGGCCACTGCGTCACGTCCCGGCCGGCCAGCAGCACCCGGCCGGAGCGCGGCCGGACGATGCCCAGGATGGTCTTCAGCGTCGTCGACTTGCCGGACGCGTTCCCGCCGAGCAGGCAGACCAGCTCGCCCTCGTTCACGTGCAGCGAGATCCCTTCCAGGATCCGCATCTGGCCGTAGTACGTGGTGACCTGGTCCAAGCTCAGCAGGGGCTCGGGAGGTGCAGAGCTCATTCTTCACCTGCCAGGGCCTCGGGGTGGCGGCCCATGTAGGCCTCGACCACCGCCGGATGGTTCGAGACCGCGTCGAAGCTGCCCTCGGCGATCTTGACGCCGTGATCGAGCGCGACCACCCGGTCCGAGCAGCCGGACACCACGTGCATGTCGTGCTCGATCACCAGGATCGCCACCTCGCGCTCGTCGCACAGCCGCCCGATCAGCTCGGTGATCTCGTGCGTCTCGGCCGGGTTCATCCCGGCGGCCGGCTCGTCCAGTAGCAGCAGCTTCGGCTTGGTGGCCAGCGCCCGGGCGATCTCCAGCCGCCGCCGGTTCGCGTAGGACAGCGAGTAGGCGGGCTGGTCCCAGCGGTACCCGGCGAGGCGCTCGCCGAAGAACGACAGCACGTCCTCGGCCAGCGCCCGGGCCTCGCGCTCCTCGCGCCGGGCCCGCGGCAGCCGCAGCACCGACTCCCACGGCATCGCCCTGGTGCCGCCGTAGGTGGCGGCCATCACGTTCTCCAGCACGGACATGTTCATGAACAGCCGCAGCGTCTGGAACGTGCGCGCGACCCCGAGCCTGGCGATGACGTGCGGCGGCCGGCCCGCGATCGACTCTGCTGACCCAGGCTGGGCGGCGAACCTGACATCTCCCGCGCTCGGCTCGTACACGCCGGTGATCACGTTGAAGACCGTGGTCTTGCCCGCGCCGTTCGGCCCGATGACGCTGACCACCTCACGCTCGGCGACCCGCAGGTCCAGCTCGGACAGGGCGCGCAGCCCGCCGAACGACAGGGAGAGCTGATCGAGCTCGAGGACGGGGGCGGCACCGCCCGGAGGCTCGGGGCCGGCGCTCATTGCGCGACCTCGACCCGTCGCTGCCCGAGCAACCCCTGCGGACGGCTGATCATCATCACGATGAGGATCGCACCGATCATCAGCTGCCGGGTAATCGATGGCTCGTTCACCAGCCTGGTCTCCCATACGAACGCGGCCAGGTAGATCGTCGGCACCAGCAGGATGGTCCGCCACCTGCCCTTGACCTGCACCAGCGTGATCGCCAGGCAGATCAGCACCACGAACCCGACGTTCCCCGCGGTCTGCATGGCCTGCGGATTGCCCGGGACGATGATCCAGTCGCGCAGCCCGTCGCCGATCAAGCCGGTGGACTGCGGCCCGCCCGCTACCGCGCTGGGTGAGATGGCCGCGGCGATGGCGTGCGCCGCGAAGCCGAGCGCGACGGTCGCACCGAGGACCGCGGCCAGCCTGCGCCAGGGGCGCAGCTTGACCAGCAGGGTCAGCAGGCCCAGCCCGTAGAACAGGAGGCTGGCCTCGGCCGGGCTGCGCAGCAAACCGTCGTAGATGACCATCACCACGAGCGCGCCGGTCGCCGCGCCCGCGATGCTGCCGGTGCCGCCGAGGATGAGCCCGGCGTAGATCAGGATCAGGATCGGGGTGTCGAAGTCGGTGGGGAACACGCTCGCCTGCTGGGCGGCGAAGATGGTGCCGGCCAGCGCCGCGACCATGGCGCCGCAGGCGAACGCGGATAGCTTCACCCGGTTGACCGGGATCGTCATCGCCGCCGCCGCCAGCGGGTCCTCGCGGACCGCGCGCCAGGCCCGCCCGGTGCGCGAGTACTCCAGCAGTCGCAGCACCGCCATCGTGACCACCACCACGATCACCAGCAGGAAGTAGTAGCTCTCGTTGGTCGTCAGCACGACCCCGAAGGACCGGATCGGGTCGATCGCGGTGATCCCGTTCGGCCCGCCGAGCTTGGACGGCGCCACGTTGTTGGTGAACTCGACGAACGCCTCGCCGAGGAACAGCGTCACGATGGCCAGGTAGTCGCCGAGCAGTCGCCGGGACGGCAGCCCGACGGCCAGCCCGAGGAGCGCCGCGCCGATCATCACGATCGGCAGCGACAGCCAGTACGGCAGGTGGATGCCGTTGGCACCGAGCTGGGACGAGGAGAGCAGCGCGTACCCGTACGCGCCGAAGCCGAAGAACGCGACGTAGCCGAGGTCGAGCAGCCCGGCCCAGCCCACCACGATGTTCAGCCCCACCGCCAGCAGCGCGATCACCAGGGCGTCGATGCCGACCTGCAGCTGGAAACCGCCCAGGCCGAGCAGCGGCAGGGCCAGGCCGGCCAGCCCGGCGATCGCCAGCCTGGGCCACCAGCCGATCCGCTCGCCCGCCCGCTGCGCGCGGCCGAGCCAGGACGGCAGGTACACGCGCCGGTGCGCCTGCCTGGCCACCCACTCGTCGGCCCCGACCTGCGGCCCCGGCGGATCGATGCTCATCGGCACGTCACACTTTCTGCAGCTGGGCCCGGCCAAGCAGCCCGCTGGGCCGCAGCAGCATCACGACGATCAGGATCCCGAACACGATCAGGTTGCTGTAGGTGGAGGAGATGTAGCCGGTGACGAACGATTCCGCGACGCCGATAAACAGGCCGCCGAGCATCGCTCCCGGTATCGAGCCGATCCCGCCGACCACGGCCGCGGTGAACGCCTTGAGCCCGGCGATGAACCCGATCGTGGACGTCACCTGGTTGAACAGCAGCCCGCCCATGATCCCGGCCACGCCCGCCAGGGCCGAGCCGAGGAAGAACGTCGCCGTGATGACGAAGTTCACGTTGATCCCCAGCATCTCGGCCGCCTCCCGGTCGGCCGCTACCGCCCGCATCTGCCTGCCCAGCCTGGTCCGGTTGACCAGCAGTTGCAGCCCGGCCATCAGCACGACGCCCAGCACCAGGACCAGGATCTGCACGCTGTCGATGGTGACCGAGCCGATCTGGATGCCGCTGGACAGCGAGATGAACTCCGCGGTGTTGTAGACGCGGTACTGCGCGCCGAACAGCAGAAGGGCCGAGCTCTCCAGGAAGAACGAGACGCCGATCGCGGTGATCAGCGGCGCGATCCGCGGCGCGTCGCGCAGCGGCCGGTAGGCGAACCGCTCGATCGCCACGCCCAGCCCGCCGACCAGGCCCGCCGCCAGCACGAACATGATCACCAGCAGCAGCGGCACCGGGATGCTCAGATGCTGCGCGCCGCCGAACCACTGGATCACGAAGAAGCCGATGTACGCCCCGACCATGTACAGGTCGCCGTGCGCGAAGTTGAGCAGCTTCAGGACCCCGTACACCATCGAGAACCCCAGCGCGACCAGCGAGTAGAGCGCACCCGTGGTGAGGCCGTTCACCAGTTCCTGAAAGAAGAAGCTCATCCGGCGCGACTCCTGCCCATCAAGGCCCTCACACGCGCTCCGCCGCGGGCCGGCGTTCGTACGCCGGCCCGCGGCGGAACTGCCGCTGAAAATTCAGCCGGTCACGAACTCGGGATCAGCTGGTACTTGCCCGCCGAATCGATCTTGAACAGGAAGAACTTACCGCCGTTCAGGTCGCCGTGCGAGTCGAAGGAGATCGGCTGGCCCAGGATCGAGGTCGGCTCGTTCGTCTTCTTGATCGCGGCCAGCACGTTGGCGCGGCTCGGCGTCTGCCCGGCCTTGCAGACCGACGCGATCGCCTCGTCGATCACGTGCGTGGCCGCGAACACGGGCGGGCCGAACGTGCCGAACGCCCCGTACTTCGCCTTGGCCGCCTGGGCGAGCGCCGAGTCGGCGGCGATCGCGGTGATGTCCGGGCCGAACGAGGACACGTACGAGCCGGAGATCGTGAACGTGCCCGGCGAGAACAGGCCGTCCGTGCCGAAGATCACGGCCTTCTTGTGCTGCTGGGCCAGGTTACGGCCGAACTGCTGCGCGTTCGCGGCCACCTGCCAGGGCAGGACCACCACCGAGGTGGCGGGGGTGACCTTGGCGACCAGCGAGGAGAAGTCGGTGAGCTTCTGCGAGACCGACTCGTGGTCGACCTTGATCCCGGCGGCCTGGAAGACCGGCGTCATCGCGCTGACCAGCCCGGTCGAGTAGGCCTCCTGGTCATCCACGATCATGATCGCCTTCGGGTGCAGCGTGTTCACGATGTAGTTCGCGTCCTGCGGGCCCTGCACGCTGTCCTTGGACACCACCCGGAAGAACGTCGGATACTTCCCGGTCGTCAGCGCGACCGCGGTCGCCGACCCGGTGATGAACGCCATCCCGGCGCGGGCCATCGGCCCGCCGACCGCCTCGACCTCCTGGCTGCCGGCCGGGCCGACCACGGCGAGGATGCCCGAGTTCGAGATGAACTGCTGGGTCACGGTGGTCGCCTGCGCGGGCTGCAGCTGCGTGTCA
>CAVWBQ010000028.1:0-121522 GCA_963753225.1 uncultured Actinomycetota bacterium
CTCAGCGTCCCCGTGACGTCGACCGACCGGCTGGCGATGTCCGACGCACGCTGGCGAGTGTCTGCCACGCCCGCGCCATAGCGCTCATAGTCGAAGGCGCCCCGGTCACGGGCGTCCTGCGCCGCCATCGCCTGCCGCTCATGCTCGGCCTCGGCCCGCCCCCTGGCGTCCTGCGCGGCCTGCATGACGCGTTCCCGGCGGAACTCGCTAAGCGCCTCCGCGAGCTCGATCCGCATGCCAGCGATGATCGCCATTCGGTCCCTGGCGTCTGAGGCAGCAACCGCGTGCCGCTCACTCTCATCCCTGGTGCGGCGCGAGGATGCCGCCTCGAGGTCGCCGACCAGAACCTGCATTTCCTCTTGGAGCGCCATGCGTCAATCTCCCCCCATAAGCGCGAGGTCGGCCACCAGCGGCCTGGCTCGCGATGTGTACCACGAAATTCCCCGCGCCTCCGCCGGGCACCGTCCCCGCTCGCGACATGGAAGTCGCTGCCAGGCGCCGCCGCGGGCCCAGTGAATAGGGACAACCAGGCTGACCTGGATGAAACGAACCCTTCGGCGGAGGGCTGGCATCACCAGCCGCTCCGTGATCCGGCTTTCCCTACCCGCTAGACCCTAGCGACGCCCCTTTTATGCCTCTGCCTCTGCCGCGGCGGCGGTCAGGCCGACTGCCTCGGCGTACTTCAGGTACGTTTCCACCGAGGCCACGACAACCCGGGCCTCCAAGGCCAGCAGTTCGATGCCAGCCAGGGACACGCGCATCCAGGCGTCGATAACGATGCCCTTGTCCAGAATCCGGTCGACGACCTCTACTAGGCTCGAAGAGCCAATCGCCTTCTCTACAGCCATCGGTCACTCCCCCCGTCAATGTACCTCTTGGCCAGACGACGCTCTTACCCAGGTAAGGAGTGCCTCCTGGGCAGCGCAATCCTTTATATCTATATCCGGCGGCAGTGGCCCGCAAACACCCGCGAGTGGGAAATCTTGCCAAGTGCGCGGACTATGGTGCTGCTTTCCTTGGCGTGGCCCCGCATGAGCCTGGCGCCCCGGCGGAGCAGAAAGGTACATTGTGTGCACATTGGCATAATGCACCTTTCCTGAACTCCATGAAGCGATGGCTTACCCTGTTCCCTCGGGCGCCGGGGTATGCACCCACCCGGCTCCGTGACAGGCGGAGCAGTACAGATGGGCCTCGCTCACCGGGTCCACTCCGTCGCCACCGCAGCGCGGACAGATCGTCCTGGCTTCCCGGACCGTCTGGAGGCCTTTGCCGCCGCAGCTGCCGCAGGTCAGCCTGGTGTGCGGGTGCACGCCAGACCCCCTGCAGAAAGCGCAGCTCACGCGCGGTTCCGGCACGTCCACGACGCCCTTTCCCAGGCAGACCTGACAGGCAGAGGGCGGCGAGAGAAGACCGAAACGATCGTGTCCCGTCCCGTTGCAGAAGGCGCAGTCTATCTCGGCATCCGCGCGTGTCTTATCCATACCGGCCCCCTTCGCATCGGCGCCGCGCGTTCAGCACCCGGCGCCGCGCTCTTAGCGCCGCCAATTCGGCTGCAATTTTCGTGTTTTCGCGCGACCACTCGGCCCGGCCTCGCTGCCTGAGGTTAAGGCTGGGGACTGACATCACACCCCGCACATGGCGCATCCCCTTTACCCCGACGCTTCTCGCAATTAGCACTTTGCCCCCTTTTGCCGTTTTAGCCCGATCCCCGCGGGATCTGTCCTATCGACAGTTATCCTCAACGGTACCAAATGCGCCCGCGAAACTGTAAGGCGGCCACGGCCCGGTGAACCTCACCTCGACACCCGGCTCCTGACTCACCATTTCGAGATATTCCCCGATGGGGGCGATCGCAAGTCGGGCGACGAGCAGCGAGAGGTTGAGTACCATTTGCCCCCCTTTCACCGGTCGCGGCTTTCCGACTTGCACGTCGTCCGCCAGCGCTGCGAGATTCTCGAAGTAGCGGCGGCAGTCTGCCTCGGCCTTCCGCTCGAGTTGCTCTCTGAGCTGTCGCCGGAGTTGCTGGCGGGCAAAGTAGGCGCGCCCACGTGCGGGAAGGGCCGGCGCCTCAACGGCAATCGGCTCGGAGGCGGTTGTACCGTCGGTACTCCATAGAATCTGAACCCCCACCTCGGCGCGGCCCTCAAGGGCCTGGAGGCGACTGCGAAGGGCCCCATGATGCTCTCCGAGCCAGCCGACGAGGTTCGCCTCAGCGCTCCGGTCAGCATCGCCGGTGACGATAACGTCGAAGCTCATGGGCAGGACGCTTTCCGCGGACTGCCAGGCCTCCTCGACGACCGTGTTGTGGGCTGCGACCCAGGCCCGCACCTTTTCCTCGTCCCCCTGGTAAGGCTCCGGCGGGCACGCGTGCGCGAGCGCGGCGAGGTCCCGGTACCGGACGGCGTGAACAGCCCCCCCGTCGAGAGCCGGTGACGAGAGCGGCGCAGGGATGGCGTCCGCGACCGGTACGACGCAGTAAAGGTAGAGCGCGGCAGCGCGCACTTCGTCAATCACCGCCTGGGCCGCGGTTCGTGAAATGACCTGCCTGCCGGAGCGGAGGCAGCCAGGCTCCGCCGCGTCTCGCCCTCTGCGCGCCGCTCCGCAGGAGTTGCTCCCCGCGCCTTGCGCCGCACCCGGATGACGAGCGTGCCAGTGGCGCTAATAGCGCACTGCGCCTCGCCAACGACTTGCTCCGGCAGGTCGATCCAGCGGTCGTGCCCGCCGGCGCCGCTCACCACGAGGCCACATCCGGCCGGTTCGACTCGGGCGACGGGCAGCGCGCCCCGCGCCTGCGTTGGCACGCTGGTCACCACCAGCAGGTCGTTGTCTTCTAGCAGTACGTCCGCCGGAACGCGGGAGGCCGGCCACCAGTGCGCTACCGACTCGTCAAGCCGCCACGACTGCTGCCTCACTACCCCCGACTCCCGGTCGAAGTACACCGCTTCGTACCGGATCACAGGGCGGCCCAGGGCCTGCTCGACGTGCCGGAAGGGCTCATGCAGATGGAGGAACACGGCATCCTCGGTTCCGGCACCGACCAGTGCCATGAGTTCGCCGGTTGTCGCGTGCCCGCGGTGCGCGAGGTAATCGAGGATTAGCCCGGCCGTGCCGCCAAGCCCGGCGAGCGCTGCCGCAAGCTCACGAGTCACCGGGAGGGTCGGCCCCACGGTGGACCTGTGTTCGCTGGAAAGTCCTGCTCGCCGGCTCAGTGCTGCTTCCCAGTCGCCGAGATGTGCCGTGATCAGCCAGCAGGAACGCGGGTGCGCTGACGCCGTGGGCCGATACGCCAACCTGACCACGCGTTTGGTGCACATGACGAACGTCCGCCGCTCCACGTCCAGTCGGGTGACCGTCTCCAGGTCGATCCGCATTCCCGGCCGGCCGGGCTGCCGGAAGGTGAGCGTCGTTCCTCCCAGGCTCAGCCACCCCAGGCGCCAGCTACCGGGCCGGCTGACACTGACCGCGCCCTGTGCCGATAGCGCTACCTCAGGCTCGCTGAGCATGGGTGCGCTCCGTCTCCCCGGACCACCGCTCGCGGCCGAGCATGGTGTCAATGAGCTTGCTCACAACCTGGTCGAGGTCGTCCCGGACGCCCTGGACCGCCTCTTCTACGCCATGCTCGGCCTTGATCTGGGCAACGGCCTCCTCGAGTTCGGCCAGCGCGTCGCCCAGCCGCTCGACCTCGGCGTCGCTCAGCCGACCCCCTTCGACCCGGCGGAGAGCCGCGTGCACCAGCGCCTCCTTGACTACTTCGAGTAGCGCGACGACGAGCGCGAGCAACCCTTGCCTGAGGTTGCCCTCTTCAAGATCGAGCATCGCCAACCCCGTCGCCGGCAAGCGCCGCTCGCCGGATCGCCTCAGACCATGCGCCGATGCCCTCCCCCGCGAACAGGGCCTCGGCGCGGTCCCCCCCGGCCCCGCGAGTGACGACGAGCACGTCGCGCACCCCGAGAGTTCCGAACTCGCGCCGTTCGATGGTTACCCCCCAGATTTCGGTGAGCGGCACGCGCAGCAGCGCACCTTGCGGCGGGTCGCCCCGCCAGGTGAGTTCGGTTTCCGTCAGCACCGCCCAGCCGGACTTCCACAGCGCTGAGCCGCGCCCGGGCACCCAGCGGTGCCACAACTGGCCGCCGGCCACCGCGCCCAGGTCGAGCCGCTCGACCTGGGCAGCGGGGATCTCCGTGACCGTCTGGCCGAGCCGCTGGATCCCCTCTCGCAGGTGCGTCTCCAAGATGTCGGGCTTGGCGGCGTAGAACCCGGCCACCGTGCCGTCCGCCAGCGCAAGCGAGACGATCTCACGCCGGCCTGACCCGAGGTTCTCATGCACGACGCGACCGATGCCGACAATCGCGCTGACGAGCGTCTCGAAAAGAACCTCCGGCGGCGCTGACCGGACGAGCAGGAGGCGCCGGTCGGTGAGAATGAGACGGCCGGGCTGCCAGACGCGGGAGATGCCCCGCCTGCGGTGGTACGAACCGTACAGATCGAGCACCGGATGCTCACCCGGCTGGAAGCCGAACTCTCGCCGCCGCTCCTCGCGGACCGCGTACGCGCGCGTGTCAGCGTCCCAGGCCTCCATCATGCCGTAATCCAGCATCGTCTCAATCGCGGCAATCGCCCCCTGGAGGCTGATCCCGATCAGCGGAATCCCCGCCACGCCGATGATGAGGTCGAGCTTGAGCACGATTCCCTTGTCCAGGACGCGCTCAAGCAGGTCCTGCAGGGTCGCCTGAGACCCGCGCTGCGGTTCCATCACCGGCGGCTCACCTCACCGGGATGGGGCCCGGCAGCTCAGTGGAGAGGCCTGGCGCCCTGATGCCTCGCCAGCCACACGCCGGGCAGCCCGTGCCGAGCAGCTCAGCCCGCCCGGTGAACTTTTCGCCACAGCCCGGGCAGCGCTCCTTTTCCAGCGCGGCGTCGCGCCAGGCGGCGGTCTGGAGATTCGTGCCGGACGGGAATTCCAGACCGTACCTGGCGGCAGTCTCGAACGAGGCGAGCGCCGCCCGCACCTTGATGCCGAGGAGCTCTACCCCGGCCAGCGAAACCATGATGTCGGCGTTGATCACCAGCCCCTTGTCGAGGACGGCGTCGATGACGTCGGCTAGGGCGTCGCCGCGATCCCTGGTCGGCTCAAGCGCCACGCCGCCGCCCCTCCCGGCCCGGCCGAGCGGAACAACCTCTCACTCCGTGCTCCATTCCGTATCGTTCCTGCGCCGCAGGCCGGTGCGCCGCCACTCAAGGATCTCGCCCTCGTCATCCAGCCGGACCTCGTACGCACCGATCACGTCCTGCGCCTCGGGGATCCGCTGAAGCTCCACCATCTCGACCTTCAGCCGCCACCCCTCGCCGTCGCGGTCTGCCCCCGACACGATCAGTGGCTCCAAGTTGGTCGCCTCGGCGAGCTGTGCCTTGGCGAGCTGGGTGACCTTCAATAGCTGCATCCCGTTGTTCCTCCCCTTCCGGGCCCGTGAAATCATGCTTTCGACCCGCCCAGCTTCCGGCGTGCTTCCCTCGCATCGCGCCGTGGCGGTATCGCAGAGTCTTCTCGCGAACGCTCGACACCCCGCTTAGCCAGCACCTCCCGCAGCCTCACCAGTTCCTTGCCTCCCGGCGATCGCGCTCAGGTGTGCCAGCAGCTCGGCTTCCGCGATGTCGTATGCGGCCTCCTCGATCAGGCCGGCATCGAGGCGCCGCTGCAGCTCCATCAGTTCCCGGCGGATGACGTCCGGATCGTTCAGCTCCTGGTCCACCACATCCCGGATCTCCCTGAAGATGGAGTTGATCCCGTGCACGGGCAGCGCCACGGGCGCGAAAAGCAGGTTCGCCAGAAGTCCCATCGCTCAGCCCTCTTCCCTCGCATGCTTGTGCTTGTTCACGCCTGGTTGATACCGACGAAGCTGTAGGGGGGCAGCGGCCCGGCGAGCATAAAACCCAGGCGTCCCCCGCAGCAGCGGTCGAGCTTCTCGACCGCGGCCTCGAACGCCTCGGTCCACCGGCGCTCTACGAGGAAGGCCGCATTGAGCACCATGAGCTCGGAGATCGGGTCGTTCCGGCAGACGTCGACCGCCTGATGCTCGAGCGCAGCCACGATCTCGTCCGCCTCCTGCTCGCGCTTCGCCGCCAGCATCTGCGCTGCCCGGCCGCCAAGCTCGAGCCGCGCCTCGTACGTCGCCCTCTTGGGATGCCTGACCAGGCGGTCGCGCTCCGTCCTGAGATCACGGTCTGCCGCGACGACCTCACCCAAGACGCGCTGCAGATCCAGCCAGGACACCTTCAGGCCGAGCTCGACGCGGCCGCCAACACGCTCAAGTAGCTTCCGCAGCTCGTCCCAGCGCTTTTCCAGCACGTCCTCGACGACCGACCGCACGCTTGGCAGCACGGTCCCGAGCCGCGTCGGCAAGATGTCGTTCGTTCGCATCACGTTGTCGATGACTGCCTGGTGGCCGCGAACGTTCTTGCGGGTCAGTTCGTATCGTGGCAGCGGGTCATCGCTCACCACGGCGGCCAGGCCGCGGTGCCGGATAGTGCGGACCGGCCCGTCGCCGTTGATCGGCGGCACGTCGAGCACAAGCGGTTCCCCGTCCCGGATCACGCCGTAGAGGTACACGCGCGCCGACCCCTCAGTCATGGCGGCCCTCCCCGGGGACTGCGGTGTCTCCGATCCTGTCGATCATCACCATGATGGCCGGGCCGCCACCGGACTCATCCGCCTGGCCGCGACTGCGGCAGTAGGCAAGGAGGTCGGTTCGCGCGGCGTTGAGCGCGGCGAAGCGGTCCGCCGCGCTCGGGTCGTCCGGGCTGCGGTCAGGGTGGGCCAGGCACGCGAGCCTGCGGTAGCTCGAAATCACGGCCTCCTCGGAGATCTCGCCGGGGATACCGAGCAGCGCACGGCCTGCCGCCAGTCGCTGCGCGTCGAACCGCGTGACGCTGACCGTGGCGAAGCTGTAGGGGGGAAGCGGGCCGATACGGCGAAGCGAGAGCGCACCCGCCAACGCCGCATCCAGTCGTTCGATGGCCGCGTCGAAGGCCGACAATGCCTGTCGCTCCAGGAGGAACGCGACGTTGAAGACCAGTTCGTCCGTAAGTACGGCGTTCGGCTGTACGCCCTTCGCGAGCGAGCCGACCTCCTGCAGGAGTTCCTCCTGGAACAGCGCGCGCCGCTTGTCGAGAGCCCGTTTGACGACCTGACCGACCCGCACCTGCTGAGCGAAACGCTCCTCGGGCGCTGCCTGCCCTGCCACCGCCTTCGCCGCCACGACCTCGGGTTCGACTGCGATCAGGGCGAGTGTCCGCCCCAGGTCCCAGGTGGCCGCCACCTCCACCTCGATGAGGCCGGAGAAACGCGTCAGGGATTCTCTTACCAGTCCCCCCCAGCGGGTCAAGATGGACCGGACCTCATCCTCGGAGGCGAGCACGGTGCCGAACCGTGCGGGCAGGACGTCGCCTCGCTCCATGACCTCCTCGATCACCCGTTGGTGAATGGTCAGGCGGCGCAACAGTTCCTGCTGCGGAAGACCGCCAGGATGCATTCCCTCATGGCGCCCCACGATGGCTGCCGCCCCCCCGACGGCGATCGCCGTGACCGGAGCCCGCCCATCGGGCAGTCCCTGCGCGCGAAGCGGGGAGCGGAACGCGCCGGCCGCGGCAACGCCGTAGACATAGGTTGGCGTCTCAGGCATTGCCCAGTGCCCTGTTACGTTCTGCCATTCCGAACGCCATATCCGCGCCCTTGATCTCGAGTTCCTCCAGGTCGCTGTCGGAGCTCTTGCCCTGCGAGATGAACCTCCTGGCGGCCTCCATGGTGGCCTCGCGGCAGACCCCCGCCAGGTCGGCGCCCACGAAGCCGTCGGTCTCCGCCGACAGGGCATCAAGGTTGACGTCGGCGGCAAGCGGTCGGCCCCGGGTCTGCACTTCGAGGATGGCCCGCCGGGTGGCCGCGTCGGGGAGCGGTATCTCGATCAGGATGTCGAAGCGGCCCGGCCTGAGCAGGGCCGGATCGAGCATGTCTGACCGGTTCGTCGCCGCCAGCACGGTGACCCCGCGCAGCTCCTCGATCCCGTCGAGCTCGGTGAGGAGCTGACTCACCACTCGCTCGCTCAGGTGACCCTCACCTCCGCCGCCGCCCCGCCGGGGCGCCAGGGAGTCGATCTCGTCGAGGAAGATGATGCAGGGCGCCGCCTGCCGTGCCTTCTTGAAGACCTCGCGAATCCCCTTCTCAGATTCGCCGACCCACTTGGAGAGCAGCTCCGGACCCTTGACCGAGATAAAGTTCACGCCGCTCTCATTTGCGACCGCCTTCGCCAGCAGGGTTTTCCCGCTGCCCGGCGGCCCGTCGAGCAGGATGCCCTTGGCGGGCTTGGCACCGACGTGGGCGAGCACAGGCGCGTAGAGGAGCGGCCACTCCACCGCCTCGCGCAGTGCCGCCTTCGCCACCTCCATCCCGCCCACCTGATCCCAGGTCACGTCGGCCACCTCGCTAAACACCTCTCGCATCGCGGATGGCTCCACCTCACGGACGGCGTCGAGGAAGTTGTCCATCGTCACCTGCATGTCCATCAGCGCTTGGTAGTCGACCTCGCCCCGCAAGTCGTCGTCGCGCCGGCGCAAGTCGTCCTGGCGTTCCCTGAGCTCGTGCTGGTGCCCCCGGAGCGTGGCCATGGCGGCTTCCCGCGCGAGCGCCGCGAGGTCGGCGCCGACGAAGCCGTGCGTCATGCCTGCGATGCGTTCAAGATCAACATCGTCCGTCAGCGGCATGCCCCGGGTGTGGATCTCGAGGATCTCCCTCCGGCCGTTGCGATCCGGGATGCCAACCTCGATCTCGCGGTCAAAGCGGCCGGGCCTGCGCAACGCCGGGTCGAGATTGTCCTGGATGTTCGTCGCCCCGATCACGACCACCTGGCCGCGCGTTTTCAGCCCGTCCATCAAGGCCAGCAACTGGGCCACCACTCGCTTCTCGACCTCACCCTGCACTTCGGCACGCTTGGGCGCGATCGCGTCGATCTCGTCGAGGAAGACGATGGTGGGCGCGTTAGCCTGAGCATCCTCGAAGATCTTGCGGAGGTGGGCCTCGCTCTCCCCGTAGAACTTGTGGATCACCTCAGGCCCGTTAATGTGGACGAAGTGCGCTGCGGTCTCACTCGCGACCGCCCGGGCAATGAGAGTCTTGCCGCAACCGGGTGGGCCGTAAAGCAGGACCCCCCGCGGCGGATCGATACCGAGCCGGTCCCACACCTCGGGGAACCGTAGCGGCAGCTCGATCACCTCGCGGACGCGCTCGATCGTCCGGCCCATGCCGCCCAGGTCCTCGTACGACACTTTCAGGACGGGACGCGCAGCCGCCGTCTCCCCGGCGATCTTAATTTTCGTCCCGTTCTGGATCAGGATGAAACCGCTGGGGACCGTGCTGACAACGGTGAAATCCTGAGGCCGTGAGCCGAAGAGGTTGGAGCGGATGCGTTCGCCGGCGTGGACAACGAGGCCGTCGATCAGGCGCCCGACGTAAGCAGCGTCCCGTGCCTGATGGGACAGCCATGACTTGCCGATGGGCGAGAGCACCACGGTCACCGCATCCTTGACCACCGTAGGCTCTACCCGCACGCGCTCGTCGAGCCCGGCGCCGGCGTTCTCCCTGGCGATCCCGTCGATCTGGACCAGCTCTTTGCCCCGCTCGTCCGGGTACACCGGCATGGCCTTCAGCGCGGTCGTTCCGCGGCCGGTGATCGTGACGACGTCGCCGATGCCGATGCCGAGTTTCTCCATGCCATCCGGGTCGAAGCGGGCCAGCCCGCGGCCAACGTCCTTCAGCAGGGCCTCCGAGACGCGCAATGTCAGCCGCGACGTCCCTGCTGAGCCTTTACCTGCCGGTGAGCCCTTACCTGCCGGTGAGCCCTTGCCCGCTGGTGACCGAACCATGACAGAGGCCTCAACTCTCGACGTTGATCTTCTTGAAGCGCAGCTCCAGGTAACCGTTCTGGTAGCTCTGCCGGCGCGATGCCGGATCTGCCGCCGCGGGGAGGAGGACCTCCTTCTCGTATTTCCGCTTCGGCCCCGTCGCCGACAACGCCAGCACATCCCCGTCAAGCTCCAGGTGGATGTTCTCCTCCTGCACGCCAGGCACCTCCGCGACGACCACGATCTCGTCGCCCTCGTCGAACACGTCGACGAGAGGCTCGCGGGTGTCGCTGACGACCGGTCCCTCGCTCGTCGCCCGCACGTTGCCGAAACGCTCGACGGTCGGCGCACCGCCAACCCCCGTGCGCACCGAGAAGCCGTAGACCCCGCGCATGCCGCTCGGAGACGAGAACTCCCGTTCTTCGCTCACCTCACGCCCGCCTTGCTCGGCGAGCCGTTCGGCGAGGTCGAGCAAGTCTCCGAGGCCCTTGAAAAGACCTCCGAGCCCTTCACTTCCCGGGCGCGTAGGGCGTTGTCCAGTCGACGCCATCTAGCCCACCTCCTCCTGTACATGCGGTCGGTACGGGAACTCGTACTCCTGCCAGAGCCGCCTGGGGGGACGGGGCTTCTGCTCGTCGTGCGCCGACGGCACTTGCCGGTTCAGCCGTTCCATCTACGAATCGATCTCCGTCAGCCGCTGGTGATCCGCCCGAGTCTGCGCTGCCGGAGTTCCTGCTCTTCCAGGAGGCGCCACCACTGCCTCGCCACCACTGCCTCGCCAGCTGACCCGGCCGGGCATATGCGCCCTGCCCGGCGCCGCCGGGCATACTGGGGCCGTCCTTATGTCCTGGCCGGCGTGAGGTACGCGCCGAGGCCTCATACCGGTGCCGGGCGGGGCACCCGGGTTCGCCTGGCCGGCCCGCACGCATACTCGCGGACCAGTTCCAGGACCCGCCCGCGGACCGCTTCCGGCGTGAGCCCGTCCCAGCCACGCCGCCCCGCCTCACTCGACAGCACATCCTGGCACACCTGCTCGAACACCGGATCCCCGGCCCGCACCACCGCCCCCCGCTGCGTCACCACCCGCGCGATCACGATCGCGCTGCGCACCGTATGACGATCAGTACCGCCCAGCGCCCGCCGGCACGCATGCACCAGCCGGACAATACTCAGCGCATCGGCCTCCGCCACCCCCGACCGGGCCCGCACGATCGCCACCTCGCTGCCCTCATCGAAACAGCCAAGGTCGATCGTCACGATCCGCTCGAAAAGAGCATCCTGCGCCTGATGCACCCCGGCATACTCCGCCGGGTTACTCGTGAAGATCGCCGTGAAATCCGGATGCACCCGCAGGTAATCCGTCCCGGCCCGCCGCTGCGCCGGAAGCACCAGCACCCCCTCCTCCAGCACCGAAAGCAGCGCATTGTTCGCCTCCGGCCGCGACCGGGTGAACTCGTCATACACCAGCGTCAGCCCCTCCCGGCAGGCGATCGTCAGCCGGTTATCCACCCACCGCGGCGACACATCATCCTCGGTCTTGCGCACCGAGGCGATAAAGTTATCCACCACCCGGCGGCGCCGGTAACCCGCCTGCGACCCGACCAGGTCCGAGCTGCCGAACTCATCATCACCGACCATCAGCATCACCGGCCTGCCGAGCTGATGCGCCACATGCAGCGCCATCGTCGTCTTCCCGACCCCGGACGGCCCCCGGAAATGCACCGGGAAACCCGCCCGGACATACCCCACAGCCCGCTCACTCACCTGCGCGACATAAGGAGTCTCCACGAAATCCGGCCGCGGAGCCGACTTGATAACCGAAACACCGCCAACATCCAACACACACACCCCGTCCCGAGCATTTCGTTTTCTGGCGAACTGAATCATCTAAGATAAGAAACGGCAACGCTAACCCCGTGAATGGGCTCGATGCCCAGGGATGCCACGCGTTTTAGGCCGCGAAATAGAGCTTCAATTTCGCGTCTTTACGCAGTTTCTTGTCTGTGATCATCTCGTCCAGAATTGGCCTCAGCACGTCCCGGTTCCCGCCGAAGTGGGTTTCCAGCTCCCCCAGCTTCGCTCCCTCGGGACGATCCGCCAGGTAACCCATAATGGCCGCGGCCGTCACCTGTTCCGCGGGTACCTGTTCAGCGGGTGCCGGTTCCGCCCGCTTGCGCTTGGCGGCGGCCGGTGCTGACGTCGCGGGCTTGCGCTTGGCGGCGGCCGGTGCTGACGTCGCGGGCTTGCGCTTGGCGGCGGCCGGTGCTGACGTCGCGGGCTTGCGCTTGGCGGCGGCCTGGGCCGGGGACCTGCGCCTGGCGACCGCAGGCCGCGGCGGCGAGAATACGCTGCCGCGAAGACCTACCATGGCCACGGAGTGGTCGCTCCAGATCCTCCCGAGTTCGAGAATCTCCGCCGTCCGCTCACGGGCATCCCGCCCCGCAATCGCCAGCCGCTCACGCTCATTCCCGGCACGCTCACGGGCATCGCCTGCGCTCCGCGTGGAACGTTCCCGGCGAAACTCCCCCAGCATCTCCGCGACCTCGGTCCGCAGGACGCCTATGTCCGCGATGCGCTCCCGGGCATCCTGACCGGCAGTCGCCAGCCGCTCGCGCTCGTCATCTGCGCGAGCCGAGAAAGCCACCTCGAGGTCGCCGACCAGAACCCGTATTTCCTCCAGGAGCCCCATTCGTCAATCTCCCCCTAAAAGACGAGTTGGCTACCAGCATCCCGCCCGCCTTAGCCATGAACACCCCGTATCCTCGCCGGCGCCCTTCCCGCCACCATCACGGGAAGGCGCCGCCGAGTGCCGCCGCAGGGCCCAGCGAACAGGGAGAACCGCGCTCACCCGACGAAATGGGCAGCACAAGACGGAATCTTGGCCTTCTCGCCAGCCCGCCCCTGATCTAGCTTCCCCCATCCGCTGAACCCATCAGCGAATGACGCCGCTACGCCTCTGCTTCTGCCGCGGTGGCGGTCAGGCCGACTGCCTCGGCGTACTTCAGGTACGTTTCCACCGACGCCACGACAACACGGGCCTCGATGGCCAGCAGTTCGATCCCGACCAGGGACACGCGCACCCAGGCGTCGATAACGATGCCCTTGTCCAGAATCCGGTCGACGACCTCTACTAGACTCGAAGACCCAATAGCCTTCTCTACAGCCATCGGTCACTCCCCCCGTCGATATACTTTTTGGCCAGACTACGCTCTTACCCTCGCCTTCACGGCAGCGCAATCTAAAGTCGATCATACATCGGCGCGATAGCAGCCCGCAAGCTATCTCCTGACCTGAGAATGCCGTTCCTATGCAATCTACTCTTTCACGCCGATTTGACCGCGAATACGGCTTATGCACTTTACCGACTATATTCCTAATAAACATATCTGATGACAAAGCGGTTCGTGCGAATATTAGCATTCAGGCCGATTCGCCTGGTCATGGAGGTTAACTCAGATTTGGTCAGCTTTTATCGCGGACCGCGACAGCCGAGAGCCCTGATCGCGGCGGCGCGGCGCTCCGCTGCGCACACCGCCCGCCGCACGTCAACCACGCGACCGCCGCAGCGGCCACCCTGGAGCGATCCTTGACCGGTAGCGATGGCGAGGTACGAGAGGAGGCAGCCGAGGTTCCGCGGCCAAGCGAGCTTCGCCGGTCCAGGATAACGACAACGCCATCTGGTTCGCAGGAAAGCACCCGCCGACGTCGACTTGGAGTTCCCGGCGATGAGAGAGGAGGACCGTCCCGGAGAAGCGGTCTTCACCCCGGACTCGCCGCGCTCATACCCGGCGAGTTCCGGCTGCTGGCCACCGCGCCGGGAAGGGCACGCACGCTGGCAGGCTGCCGGGATCTCACCGGCGGTTCAGGTGACGGGCTCCTGGCCGGTGCTCCAGTTACTTGTCCCGTCGATCTCGTGGTATTCGCGCCGTCCTGCGTTGCGCGCAAGCGCCGCGCACAGGTCCGATTGAGTGATCTTGAGTCGGGACGCGTCAGGAGGGCCGCCGCTATGGGCTCGGATGATCACCCTGCGCACCGCTGCCATGGCGGCTTCCCGGCAGATGCCGGCCAGATCGGCTCCCATGCAGCCTTCCGTCGCCGCGGCCAGCAACGTGAGGTCAACATCGTCGGCTAGCGGCTTCTGCCTGGTGTGCACCTTGAGAATCGCCTGCCTGGTCGCGGCATCGGGAGGCCCGACCTCGATCTGCACATCAAACCGGCCCGACCGCAGCAGAGCGGGGTCCACGATGTCGGGCCGGTTTGTTGTCGCGAGGGTGACCACTCCCCGGAGTTCGGTAATCCCGTCGAGCTCAGTCAGAAGCTGGCTGACGAGCCGCTCACTGACATGGTTCTCGCCTCCGCCCCCCCGGCGCGGGGCCAGCGCGTCGATCTCGTCGAGAAAGATGATGCAGGGCGCGGCCTGCCGTGCCTTCCCGAAGACCTCCCGGATCCCCTTCTCGGAGTCCCCGACCCACTTGGACAGGAGCTCTGGTCCCTTGACGGAGATGAAATTCACGCCGCTCTCGTGCGCCACCGCCTTCGCCAGCAGCGTCTTGCCGCCCCCGGGCGGCCCGGTAAGCAAGATCCCTTTCGCCGGACGCACGCCGGCCTGAGCAAGCACCGGCGCGTAGCGAAGCGGCCATTCGACTGCCTCGCGCAGAGCCGCCTTCGCCTCTTCCAGCCCGCCCACCTCGTGCCAGCTGACCTTGGGTATCTCGGTGAATACTTCGCGCAGCGCCGACGGTGCCACCTCGTCGAGGGCTGCGGAGAAGTCGCTCATGGTTACCTCGAGCACCATCAGCTCCCCGTAGGGAATATCCTCCGTCGCGAGGTCGACGCCCGGCATGAGCCGTCGGAGCGCGGCCATCGCAGCTTCGCGCGCGAGCCCCTTCAGGTCGGCCCCGCCGAAGCCGTGCGTGACGGCCGCGAGGTGAGCCAGGTCAACGTCCCCGGCCAGCGGCATCGTCCGCGTGTGGATCTGCAATATCTCGGCGCGTCCGGCGCGATCAGGGATGCCGATCTCGATCTCCCGGTCAAAGCGGCCAGGACGACGAAGTGCCTGATCAAGATTCTGCGGGATGTTCGTCGCGCCGATCACGATCACCTGACCGCGCGTTTGGTGGCCGTCCATCAGCGCGAGCAACTGCGCCACCACGCGCTTCTCGACCTCGCCTTGCACCTCTCCTCGCTTCGGCGCGATACCGTCGATCTCATCCAGGAAGATGATCGAGGGCGCCTTCGCCGCGGCCTCCGCGAAGATCTTGCGGAGGTGAGCCTCGCTCTCACCGTAGAACTTGTGGATGATCTCCGGTCCGCTGACGTGGATGAAATACGCCGCGGTCTCGCTGGCAACGGCCCTGGCCAGCAGCGTCTTGCCGCAACCAGGCGGCCCGTAGAGCAGCACTCCTCGCGGCGGATCGATTCCCAGCCGCTCGAACGCCTCCGGGAACCGCAGTGGCAGCTCGATCATCTCGCGTACGCGCGCCACGGTACGGCCGAGACCGCCGATGTCTCCATACGAGACCTTCGGCCCACTCCGGCGACTGCTCCGCTTCCCGGCCACGCCCGGCTTCCCGGCCACGCCCGGCTTCCCGGCCACGCTCACGACGCGGACCCGCGTACCCGGCTGGATCATTACGTGGCCGTCGGGCACCGTTCCACTGACCTTGAAATTCTGCGGCCGAGACCGGAGAACGGGCACGCTGACACGCTCGCCAGCGTGCACCACAAGTCCGTCGATGAGCGGCCCGACACGGGAAGCGTCTTGGACTTGCGGCGCGCGCACGATGCCGATGGGCGTCAGCGTCACCATCTGAGCAGCCCTTACCTGCGTCACCTTCACGCTTACCGGCGCGTCGAGCCTGGTGCCGACGTTCTCACGAGCGATACCGTCGATCTGGATCCGCCGCTTGCCCCGCTCGACGGGACCCGCGGGCATGATCTTCAGTGCGGTCGAGCGATGCCGGCCGTCAACGAGCACTACATCGCCGACCTTCGCCCCAATGCGCGCCATATCGGCGGGGTCGAGTCGCGCCATGCCGCGACCAGCGTCCCTCGGTACCGCCTTCGCGACTCGCAAGGTCAGGCTGCGCGTCTGGTCGTCCACTGAGGAGGTCATATGCCGTTCTTCCCGGGAGCTACCAGCACAGGCGCGCCGATGCGAGCCGGATCAGGGCGGCGCATTGCCGGGCTGGCGACCGTCATGTGCGTTCGGATGCTACTGATGATTAATATGTTACCTAATGAGAGCTATGACCGTATTTAGATGTGTATGATCTGGGTCACACCGCCGGGTTGTGCGCAGTCCACGTCGCTGCCGCGCACGTCGCGCAGATCAGACCGGATCAGCCCGCGGCCGGCCGAGCACGTCGGGATAGTTCGGGGTCGCTTAGGTACTGCTGGATGAAGGCATGGATGCGGGATGCTCATCGCGGCTCCCGTAAGTGATGCGGCGATGACCCGCGCCCGTCGAGGATAAGCCGTGCGGCGCCGGGTAGCTGGAGGCCGTGGCTAGAGCGAGAGCAGTAGCCGGGTACGCCGTCCCCGGAATCGTCGTGTTCTTCTTCTGGTTGGTGGTCGCCATCCTCGCCATCATCCTGCTGGCATTCATCGTGCACTGGGCCGGCGGCGGAGTCCTGAACCTGCGCCTCGGACACTTCGTCCTGAACGTCGGCTTCACCTAACCGGCAGCAACGCCCAGCTCAACGCCCATGTGCCGGGTTCTGGAGCGGTACAGGATGAGCGCGGCTGCCCCCGAGCCGGCTGGCTAGCTGACCGGCTTCTTACTGCGGGAGGCGCTTCTTCGCCTCTTCGTAGAGGTCCGCAGGGAGGGGCCCCTTCTCGGCTGTCGCGATGTTGGCGGCCAGGTGCCCCGGGCTCGCGGTGCCGACGATGGTGGTCGACAGGCCCGGGTGGCTGAGGGTGAAGCGGAGGACGAACTCCATTGCGGACATGCCCGCATCGGCGAGCAGGCCCTCGATGCCCGACGTCTCCCAGTTCCGCTGGCCCAGGCCCGGCTCCTGGGTGAGCGGGCCGGTCCGCCAGCTCTTCTCCTCCGACGCCGCGCCGCGGGCCGCGCCGCCTCGGATCAGCGTTCCCGCGCCCTTGTCCGCCGCCTCGGCGATGAGCTCCTCGTGGTCGCGCTGGACGGCCGAGTAGGGGATCTGGAAGGCGTCGAAGACGTTCATCGCGAGGTGGTCGGGAAGGTCGGGGAGGATGCCCGACATACCGATGAACCGGACCTTGCCCTCGTCCCGCAGCCCCTGGAGCGTCTCGACCGTGTGATTGTCCTCCAGCGCGGCCCTGTCCGGGGACATGTGCACCTGGACGAGATCCAGGTGGTCCGTACGGAGCCGCCGCAGCGACCGCTCGACAGCCGCGCGGACGTTGGCAGGGCTGTAGTCATGCGGGTACGGCGGCAGGGCGTCCGCGGGCAGCTCGATCAGGCAGCCGCACTTAGAAGCGAGGAAGAACTCATCGCGCCTGTGCCCCACGTAGCGCCCGATGAGCTCCTCGCTGCGGCCGTAGTCGGGCGAGGTGTCGATCAGGCTGATGCCGCCGTCCAGGACCGCGTTGAGCAGGCGCCCGGCGTCCTCGTCCGCTATCTCGGGTCCCCTCGGCAGTCCTCGCAGCTCCATGGCGCCATATCCGAGGATGGTCACGTCTGCCTGCGTCCGGCCGAGCGGACGCGTCATGATCGCCATGCGGCTCACGCTATCTCCGCGGCCGGCGGTGCCGTGATACCGGGTGATCGCCCTGCCCGTGTGGACGCCACGACCGCAGGAGGGCCTGGCTAACGTTTCCACTCCCACCACCGTGCCGGTCCCGACGACGACGTGGGTGTAGGCAGGGGAAACGGGCAGGGCTTCGGGGTCGTCGTCACCTGACGCATGCCGGACAGCCTCATCTGGTGACGACGTAGAAGGCCAGGGGCAGCGCGACGATCAGCGCGCAGATGCCGAAGTTGACCACCTTGTAGCTGAGGAATACCGCGGCGAATTCCCTGAGCATCGCGCTCGGCCAGTAGTAGCCCGCGGTCCGCGCTCCCGTAACCTGGCCGTTGACTCCGAGGCGGCGGGCGATGATCGCGACCCGGAACACGTGATAGTTGCTGGTCACGATGATGCACCGGTAGCCCGGCAGGGACCGGTCCATGATCGCCTGGCTGAACGTCAGGTTCTCCTCGGTCGTGCGGGACCCGTCCTCCCGCACCACATGGTCCTCCGGGATCCCGCGCTCGACCAGGTAGCGGGCCATCGCCTCCGCCTCGGAGAGGCGCTCGTCGCTGCCCTTGCCGCCCGAGACGATCAGCACGGGGCTGGTCTTGCGGCGCCCGGCCAGCGTCTGGTGAACCTGCCGGGCTCGTTCCAGCCTGCTCGCCAGCAGCGGCGGGACCCGGTCGCCATCGTGCAGGCCGGCGCCGAGCACCACGACGAAGTCGGCACGCCGCAGCCCCGTGATCCGGCTGTAGACGAACGCGTAGATCACGTACGACACCAGCAGGAAGGAGATGTAGCCGGACAGCAAGGCGGTGATCACGAAGGACACCGTCAGATCCGGGGACCGGGCCAGGAGCGTCGCGATCATCAGCGCGAGGAGCCCGAAGATGCCGAGGCCGGCCAGCAGGGACAGCAGGTTGGCAGGACGGATGCTTTCCCGGCGCACCATCGTGATGCCGTTCAGCACCAGGTAGCTCGCCACCAGGACCGGCCCGAACGCCACCAGCAGGCCCAGGGCCAGGGCCAGGAGACGGGCCAGTGTCCCGGAGGTTTCCGCTAGCCGGTGAGCCGCGCCCAGCGCGCCCAGCGCGCCTAGCGCGAGGCCAGAGCCGAGGAAGACCGCGTTGCTGAAGCTGCGGGGATCGCGCAGCACACCCGCCACGAAGAGGACCAGGACCGCCGCGGCGAGATAGACGGGGAGCACCCTCACCAGGATATGGAGGACTGGTGCGGGTGAGCGGAAACGACGGTCGTTCGGGATAATTCTTCGCGTCTGCCGGCCGCGGGCCTCTACCCTCGTTCTCATGACCGGCCCCAGCGGACTGCGGCGGCATGACCCGCTGGCCCGGCCATGACCAGCCGCCGGCTAGACCCCACGCCCGGTACCACCAGGGATGTCTTCTCCCGTGACCACGCTCCGGTGCTGACCGTGGACCCCGGCGACACCGTCACCGTCCGCTCGCTGGACGCCTCCGGGTACCTGGCCCGGCAGACGTTTCCCGGCCAGGTTCAGCCCAGGATGTTCCCCGAGGCCCGCGGTCACTGCCTGACCGGCCCGATCGAGGTACGCGGAGCCCGGCCTGGCGACATGCTCGCGTTGCGGCTGCTGTCGCTGCGCCCCGGCGACTGGGGCTGGACCGTGGCCGGCGCGCGCGACACGCCGGTGACGCGGCGCCTCGGGCTGGCCGGAGGCCCGCCATCGTGGCTGCTGTGGGAACTCGACCCGGACGCGGGCCAGGGCCGCACCGAGGAGGGGTTCACCCGTTCGCTCGCGCCGTTCCTCGGGGTGATGGGCATGCCGCCGGCCGAGCCCGGGGAGCACTCGACGATACCGCCGCGCGCCGCCGGCGGCGGGAACATCGACTGCAGGGAACTCGTCGCGGGGACCACGCTGTTCCTGCCGGTCACCGTGCCGGGCGCCCTCCTCTACCTGGGCGACGGCCACGCCGCGCAGGGCGACGGCGAGGTCGGCGGGACCGCCATCGAATGCCCGATGACCACCGAGGCCGTCGTCAGCCTGGCGCCGGGCCGCCCGCTCGGGACCATCCACGCGGAGGCGCCCGCGGGACGGATGACGTTCGGCTTCGACGCCGACCTCAACGTCGCCATGGGCGACGCCCTGGACGCGATGGTGAGCTGGATGCAGGTGCTGTTCGGCGTCGGCAAGACGGCGGCGCTCGCGCTGGCCAGCACCTGCGTGGACCTGCGGATCACGCAGGTGGCGAACCAGGCCTGGGGGGTGCACGCGGTGCTTCCCGCCGGGACCATGCGGGCGGGCGGCTAACGGGTCGATGGCCCATTGGCCCATTGGCACCATTGGCCTATTGGCCTATTGGCCCACGAAATTCGAATCTGATTGGCCCTAGGTCACAGGCCAATCCGGCCGTACCGTGGACCTATCGCGCTCACGGGAGGAAAGCCATGCGCCCCATGACATTCGAACCTGCCCGGCCTCTCGATACCGACGCCATGCCGTGGATCCCGACCGGCCCGGGTAAGTCGTTCCGCCCGCTGCGTTTCGTCGCGGACGGCTGGTCTGAGCTGATGCGGCTCGAGCCGGGCAGCGCGGTTGCGGTGCACCGCCATACCGGTGACGTTCATGCGTTCAACCTCGCCGGGACGCGTGAAATCTTCGGTACCGGCGAGCGGGTCGGGCCCGGCAACTACGTCTACGAGCCCGCGGGCACCATCGACGGATGGGGAGCGGTCGGCGACGAGCCATGCGTGGTGTACATCAAGGTCGTCGGCACGATCGAGTATCTCGGTGAGAACGGCGAGGTCATCGAGTCCGTGAATGCGGGAACCCAGCGCGCGGTGTACCTGGCCTGGTGCCGGGAGAATGGCGTGGAACCGGCAGCCCAGATCCTCGGCTGACCTGACGGAACGAACCCCGACCACAGGAAGGACACGGCCCATGAACGACGCCGCCCGCTCGATGCGCGCCATGTGCGCATCGAGCTCCGATCCGGCCAGCCTGACCAGCCAGAGCGTCTCCGTCCCCGATCCCGGGCCTGGGGAGCTTCTCGTCGAGGTCCGCGCCACCGCTATCACGGCCGACGAACTGACCTGGCCGGAGAGCTGGCCCGCCATCCCCTGCCATGACTTGTCCGGGGTGGTGGCCGCGACGGGCCCGGGGACCGACGGCTGGCGGGCCGGCGACGAGGTCTACGGCCTGGTCGGCTTCGACCGTCCCGGCGCGGCCGCCGAGTACGTTACCGCCCCCGCCGCCGATCTCGCCCCCAAGCCCGCCTCCGTGGATCATCTCGCGGCCGCCTCCATTCCGCTCGGCGCGCTGACGGCCTGGCAGGCGCTGCACGAGCACGCGAAGCTGGCTCCGGGGCAGCATGTCCTGGTCCACGGCGGCGCGGGCGGTGTCGGCGCCTACGCCACTCAGCTCGCGGTGCAGCACGGCGCCCGGGTGACCGCCACGGCGTCCGCGCGGAATCTGGCCTTCGTCACCGGGCTCGGCGCCCACGACGTCCTCGACTACTCCGGCAGGTTCGAGGACCATGTCCGCGACGTGGACGTGGTGATCGACCCGGTAGGCGGGACCACCACCGCCCGCTCCTGGCCGGTACTGCGCAGCGGCGGGATCCTGGTCGACATCGCAGAAGAGGCAGACCAGGCCAAGGGCGGCAGGGACGACGTCCGCAGCGTGTTCTTCGTGGTCAGGCCCGACGGCGGCCAGCTGCGAGAGCTGGCCAGCCTGGTCGACAAGGGGCAGTTGCGGCCTGTCGTATCGACGGTCTTCGAACTGAGCGCCTTGCCGGAGGCGTTCGGTGCCCTGCGCGCCGCCCGGCCCCCGGGCAAGGTGATCATCAACGTCAGCCGTGGCTAGACGCCGGCAGCTTCGGTTACGGCAAGCCCGGCGTCAACGTGCCCGCCGGGGGCTGAGGTCGCGCTCTATCCGACCTGCGCGGTACGGCCGGCCCAGTAGGGCGCACGGAGCTGGCGCTTGAGGATCTTCCCCGATCCGGTGCGCGGCAGTTCGTCGAGGAAATCCACCGACCGCGGCACCTTGTAACTGGCCAGATGCTCGCGCGCGAACGCGGTGATCTCCCCGGCGGCCAGCGAGGATCCCGGCGACCGCACAACCGTCGCGTGCACGACCTCGCCCCAGTCTTCCGACGGGATCCCGAACACCGCGACGTCGTAGATCTCGGGATGCTGCTCCAGCGCCGCCTCGATCTCGGCGGGGTAGATGTTCATGCCGCCGGAGATGATCATGTCGGTCTTGCGGTCACAGATGTACAGGTAGCCCTCGTCGTCCCAGTAGGCGACGTCCCCGACCGTGTGATAGTCGCCGCGGCTGTTCGACTCGTAGCTGGTGTCGTTCTTGTAATAGGTGTCGAACGCGCCCTTGGACCGCACGAAAACCTCGCCGGCATGGTCCGGGCCGGTACCGGTGACCTCGTTGCCGTCGTCGTCGAGCAGCGCGATCTCGATGCCGGGAGCCGGCTTGCCGCAGGATCCGGGCTTGCGCATCTGGTCCCCGGGCATCAGTACCGTGTCCACGCCGAGTTCGGTCGACCCGTAGACCTCGAACAGGGACTCGGGCGGGAAGTCCGCCACGTACTGCTGCTTGAGCGCATAGCTCCAGGGGGCCGCGTTGGCGATCATGACGCGCATGGAGGAGCGGTCGTAGCGGTCCTTGACCTCCCGGGGCAGCGCGCAGATCATCCGGACCAGCGCGGGCGCCGAGAACGTCGAGCTCACCTTGTACTTGTCCACGAGACGCAGCCAGTCCTCGGCGTCGAACTTGCGCTGCACGACGATCGTCTGGCCGAAGAGCATGCCCGCGCCCATGAACGCGCTGGGTCCGCTGTGGTACAGCGGTCCTGAGGTGATGTAGATGTCGTCGGGCCGGTAGCTGAACAGGTTCAGCAGGGCGCCGAGGAGTTCCGGATCCGGGGGACCGGACCGGACCGCGCCCTTCGGCTTGCCGGTCGTACCGGAGGTGTAGATCATCGTCCCGCCGGTGCCCTCCGCGTCTCCGACGTCGGGCGCGCCGGACGGCGCAGCGGCAATGTCGGCGTCGGTCAGCATCCCGTCCGGGACCGGCCCGCCGACCGGCCCGCCGACCGCACCGCCGACCGGCCCGCCGACCGGCCCGCCGACCGCACCGCCGACCGCGATGATGTGCCGCACCTTCTCGAACTGGCCGCGGAGCGCGGCGAACATGGGCGCGTGCTCGTAGTCCACGTAGGCGATCTCGGCGTCGCTGTGGTTGATGACGTAGAGCGCCTCATCCGGAGTGAGCCGGTAGTTCAGCGGCACGGCGACCGCGCCGATCTTCCTGGTGGCGCTCATGACCGCGACGACCTGGGGGGAGTTCGGCCCGCACCACAGGACCTTCTGGCCCGGGCGGACCCCCAGGGAGAGCAGCAGGTTCGCTACCCTATTCGATTGCGTGTCAAGCTCAGCGTATGTCCAGGTGACGACGGTCCCGTCTGGCTTGTCGTCGATGACGCCCGGCTTGTCTGGCTGACTCTGGGCATACATTCCAAGGATGTCCGGCATCGCACCTGTCCCTCATGAAACGCAGTCAGTCGGTACCGGCGGTTGACCGCATCCGCCTATGGACAATTTACGGAACCGGCATCGATCGGTAAATCATGAAAATCCACGCGTCAGGAACCACACAGGTCCGCCGCACCCTGTGCGGGCTCGCGGGAGGATTGACGGGTGGGCGGGGGAATCCAGATCTGGTGCCGGCGGCGCCCCTGGCCGGAGGCGCTCCTGCAGTTTCGGAGGCGCTCCTGCAGTTTCGGAGGCGCTCCTCCGTTTAGCGTGCTGTCCCGGCTGGCACAGAGGCGCTCCTCCGGTTAGCGTGCTGTCCCGGCTGGCACACTCGCCTCACTGGGCACAGGACGCTATCCTGCGCAACCGCCACAATGTGACAGTGATGCGGTCAGCGCGCGTCTTAAAATAACCCGTCGCTTCGGGATTTCTGGCGCGCTGATGTGCTAACCGCTGGGTCGATGTGCCGTTGGTCCGGCTAGAACCGGACCACCGGCACTTCGACCCAGAACCGCCGCCCCGTACCGCCGCCGCGGCTCCCGCCCCGCCCGCTCGCAGCCGAGATCAAACCCGCGTGTTAATAACTGACACGCGCTAACCGTCACGATGTCACATCGTGGCGGTTAATCCGGGGTCGGGCGGATGGTCAGGGCGGATGGTCAGGGCGGATGGTCAGGGCGGATGGTCAGGGCGGGTGGTCAGGGCGGGTGGTCAGGGCGGGTGGTCAGGGCGGGTGGTCAGGGCGGGTGGTCAGGGCGGGTGGTCAGGGCGGGCTGGCATGGGAAGCGCGAGCGCTGCGGGACTTCTGGGGTGTGAGGTGCGGAGCCTAGGCCGCCAGCCGGTCGAGCGCTCGTTCGATCCGGTCCAGTGCGGCCTCGACTTCGCGGGTGGGCTGGTGCGCGGTCGTCCAGGGCAGGTACTGGACGGGGATCTGAAGTGCGGCCCACCGGTAGCCCAGCTCGATCGCGGCGGCGGGCGGCGGCTGCCCGGTGAGCTGCTGCCATGTCCGGGCGTAGCGTGCGACGTCCGCCGAGTCGGCGGTGACGAGGTTGGCCAGGTCGAGCGCTGCCGGGCCGGCGCGGCTGCTGCCCCAGTCGATGAGCGTGGCCCGGCCCGCGTGCACGAGCACGTTGCCGGGGTGGACGTCGCCGTGCAGGAGCGTCGGGGGCAGTTCGGCCAGCACGGCGGAGACCGCCGCGAGGCCGGCGGCGCGGCCGATGAGCGTCCGGGCTCGTGCGGTGGTTTCCCGCGGGTGCCGGGCGGCGTGATCGCGGAGCCGAGGATCGACCCATTCCCGGCACAGCGCCTGCCACCACGCGGGGGTCACGCGCGGTATCGCCGCGGGCAGGCCGGCGGCGCCGTGGTAGCGGGCATGCAGCGCGGCGAGAGCGTCGAACAGGCTGGCGGGGACCGCGTCGCCCCAGGCCAGCGGCGAGCCGGCTGCCAGCGGGGTGACCAGCCAGTCGCTGCCCCATGCCACGAGCTCGGGTATCGCGGTGGTCTCATGGCGCACTGCCTGCGCGGCGCGCAGCCCGGCGATCTCGTGGGCAGAGACCTGTTTGCATACCAGTTCCAGCGGCTCGTGGTGGCCGGTCAGGTGCAACCTCACCTGGTCGACCCGGAGGGCGACGGCACCGCCGGCCAGCGGGCGCACCGCGCATCCGGCCACGCGGGCGCCCGGCGCTCTCCGTTCGGCCCATGCCAGCACGGCCGGAAGGTCTCCCAGGCTTGCCGGGTTCACCCTCGCAGTATCGCCGCCAACCGCGCGGCATTCACCTGGTTAAAAGTGCCGCCCTGCGTACGCGCTCAGCCGGGCAGTCCTAGCCGCTGGTGGACGACCTGGCGGGCCAGGTCCAGAATTGCCGGGTCGTCGTGCAGGACGAATTTGGTGTCGGCGCCCAGGAGGATCGCGTGCAGCTCGAAGGCGAGCCGGTCGGGATCCTCGCGGGCGGGAAGCTCGTGCTGCTCAATCGCGGTGGCCGCGAAGGACCGGAGCAGCGCCGTGAAACCGCAGTGGATGGCGGCGATCCGTTCCTTGACCGGCCCGGGGCGGGTGCCCATCTCCAGCGCCGTGGCAGCGAAGAAGCAGCCGCCGGGGAAGACGCGGCGCTCCACGTAGCTGAAGAACGCCTCGCACACCGCCGCCAGCTGGGCTAGGCCGGGGCGAGCCGCGAGCGCGGGCTGGACGACTTCTTCGGTGAGGATCCGCTCCGCCTCGTCGACGGTGGTCAGCTGGAGTTCCTGCTTGGAGCCGAAGTGCGCGTAAAGGCCGCTCTTGCTGATGCCGGTCGCAGCGGCCAGGTTCCCGATCGACAGGCCCTCCAGCCCGTCAACGGTGGCCAGCGACGCGGCAGCGCGCAAGATCGCGCTCCGGGTGCGTTCCCCGTCGGCCCGCGGGTGCCGGTGCGCGCGGCTGCGCTGGTTCATAGCGCCGGTTGTCATGTTGACAAGATAGCACGACCGGTCGTACTGTCCAATTTAGCACGAACGATCGTGCTAACTCTATGGTGGCCTTCTGTGGTGGCCTCGAGCCAGGCCACCGGACAGATAACCCACTTCAACCACAAGGAGCTCACCATGCACGTCACCAGCATCGTCAACGGCGTCGACCTCGACCGCCTCTCCGGAACGATCAACGCTGTCACCGCCGACCCCGCGCTGGCGCGGTTTCAGTTTCGGGCCCGCAACCACTGGATCGACGGCGGCCACAACCGCACGACGATCAAAGGCTTCTACGGCGCCGGCCAGGAAGACGCCACCCGCACACAGCCGTTCACCGTGGACGCCGACGAGCCGCCGGTCCTGCTCGGCGAGAACCGGGCACCCAACGCCGGCGAATACGTCCTCCACGCCCTCGCGGCGTGCCTGACCGGCACGATCGTCTACCACGCCGCCGCCCGCGGCATCGCACTCGACGGCCTGGAGACCACGATCCACGGCGACCTGGACCTGCACGGCTTCCTTGGCCTCGACAGCAATGTCCGCCCCGGCTACGAGCAGATCCGGGTCACCATCAAGGCCACCGGCGACTTCGACGACAACCAGCTCGCCGAGCTCACCAGCCTCACCCGCTACTCGCCCGTCCGGGACATCATTAGCAACCCCGTCGCCGTCGCCATCGACGTAGCCCGCGCCTGAGCGATCCGCGCGATGTCCGCGATGTCCGCGCCAGCCGTCCCGGCGGCGCGGACATCGCGCCCTGATACCCGGCGCACCAGACCGGCAGCCCGGGATTACCCGCGACCAGTGCCCGTTATCCAACCCCGAGCCGGGCCGGATCATCGCGCCCCGCGACGCGACCACGCCCGCCTTGACGTCTACCGGGTGCCGGCTCGAGGCCGGCGACGCCGACCGGCTATGGGTGCCCAACCGCCTGGCGGATGCCGACTAGGCGATCGGCGCCGAGGGCTCCTGACCAGGCTGGAAAGACAAATTCTAAAGCGCGCAATTATGATGCAGGGCTAATGCCAGAACACTATGCCGGGAAATAGAATGCGGCATTATTGCCGACCGGGAGAGGAAAGCATGCATTCTGGCAAGCGGATCCTGCTGAGCGCGGCAGGGATCTTCGTCGCGATCGCCCTGGCCGGAACCGCGGTGGCGGCGAACGCCACCGCGCCCCGTGCTCACCCACTGGCCTCCCAGCCGCACCCGGCGCCCGGAGTTCCCCGCCTCAGCCTGGAGCGATTCGATCTCAACGGGTACGTGCTCGACACGACCTACACACTTGGCCGGAACACCGGCAACACGTTCCAGCAGACGTATGGCCACTCGATGGTCCAGGGCGTTCCCGTAAAAGGCCCGCTGGTCGGCACGCAATTCCCGCCGGAAGACTATGTGGCCATTCCAATTGGTCACCATGAGCTGTACGTGACCTGGCTGGATCCGACCTCCTTCGCGATCGTGGACGCGTTCGTCATGGACTTCGCCCACCACACCGTGTTTGACTACGCCCCGGGCAGCGCCCATCCGGAGAGTGCCGGCACGGTCACCGTCGTGCACCGGGGGCGGAGCCCGCTACCCTGACCGGCTCAACCGGGAGGCTGCGCTGTGACACGCGTCGCGATCATCGGAGGGGGCATCGGCGGCCTCACGGCGGCGAACGCGCTGTCGCGGGCGGGGGTCGAGGTGGCGGTCTACGAGGCGGCCGCCGAGCTCAGGGAGATCGGGGCCGGCGTCGCCCTGCACCCCAACGCGATGAAGGTGCTGCGCGCTCTCGGCGTGGAGGACAACGTCCGCAAGGTCGCCGGGCGGTCGCAGTGGCAGGTCATGCAGAACTGGAAGACCGCCCGGGTGATCGGCAGGACGAGCCGGCAGCAGCAGGCGGCCTCGTTCGGCGTCACGGGCGCGACCGTGCACCGGGCCGATCTCCTCGACGTGCTCGCCGACGCGCTGCCGGCCGGCCTGGTGACCCTGGGCAAGCGATGCACGACGGTGCAACCCGACGGTGACGTCGCGGTCGCGCGCTTTACGGACGGCAGCGAGATCGAGGCCGACGTCATCGTGGGCGCTGACGGCATCCACTCACCTGTGCGCGCCTCGTTGTTCGGCCCGGACGCGCCCCGGTTCACCGGGAAGATCTGCTATCGCAGCGTCGTTCCGACCGAAGCCGTCCGCGGCGCGCGGCCCGGCACCGACGGGGCCCAATGGCTCGGCCCGCACGGCACGATCGTCCTGTATCCGCTGCGGGGCGAGGAACTGATCAACGTCGTCTGCCACTACGACGATGACGAATACCGGCACGAGTCGTGGATCGCTGAGTGCAGCCGCGAGGAGGTGCTCGGCCGCTACGCCGGCTGGCACGAGTCCCTGCTCCGACTCTTCGCCGCCGCGGGCACCTGGTACAAGTGGGCGCTCTACGACCGCGACCCGATCCCGCAGTGGACGCGCGGGCGGGTCACCGTCCTTGGCGACGCCGCGCATCCGATGCTTCCTTACCTGGGGCAGGGCGCCTGCCAGGCGATCGAGGACGGCGCGGTCCTGGCCACGGCGCTGGCGGCCGAGGCCTCTGATCCGCTCACGGGCCTGGCCCGGTACGAGCGGACCCGCCGCCCGAGAGCGAGCCGGGTAGTGCTCGCCGCCCGCGAGCGAGGGCTGAGCAACCACCTGACGTCGCCGTGGGCGGCCTGGCGGCGGGATCTGAAGATCGCCTGGCGACGGCGGATGCACCGGCACGACCCGGAGGGGCGCGGCGCGGCCTGGCTCGCGGACTACGACGCGAGCTCACCGGAGGTGCTCGCCGCCTGACCTGTGCGCCTGACCCGTGCGCCTGACCCGTGCGCCTGACCCGTGCCGGTTATACGTGAGCGGGCCGCCTGGCGCCCGACCAGTGTGACTCGGCCGTGTCGAGGATGAGCTCCCTGGAGGCCACCGGGTCGAGCGAGGCGTCGGCGAGCATCTGGAACGCGATCCGGTGCAGGTACGTCTCCCGTTCCCCCTCCAGGGTGAAGCTGTTCTTCAGCTGCTCGGTGACCACCACGTCCTGCAGCATCGCATCGCTGTCGTACCCGAAGCCGAAGACGACGAAGGATTCCCCGAACACCACGTGCTGCGCGTTGAGGGGAAGGATCTGCAGCGTCAGGTTGGGCCGCTCGGCCTCCCGCGCGAGGCGCTGGAGCTGGTCATACATGACCGAGTCATCGCCGATCCGGCGCTTGAGGACCGATTCGTCCAGCACGACCGACAACTGCAGATCGTCGCGATTCAGCACCTGCTGGCGGCGCATCCGGACCCGGACCAGCCGCCCGACCATGCCCGGCGCGATCGGCTCGACCCGGCTGTAGCTGCTGATGATGTGCCGCGCGTAACCTTCCGTCTGGAGCAGGCCGGTGACCACGTCGACATGCCAGATGGACATGGACGCGGCCTCGTGCTCTAGGCCGATGAACTGCTGGTAATCCTCGGACAGGCTGTCGGTGAACTCCTCCCACCAGCCCTTCTGCGTCGCATCCTCGGCCAGCCCGAGCAGGAGCGCCCGATGGGATCCGGTGATCTGGTAGTAGTCGAGCAGCCGCTCGACTTCCCGCGGCCGCAGCCCGGTCCTGGCCCGCTCGTACCTGCTGATCTTCGAAGGCGACCATTTCAGCGCCGCAGCGACCGCGTCTCCGCTCTTGCCTTTGTCTTCCCTGATCCCGCGCAGCTCGGCGGCCAGCCGGCGCCGCCGTACCGTGGGGCTTCCAGGCGCGATCATCGGGCGTTCCTCCTCCTCGGTGCCGCGCGGGCGACCAAACGTGACGGTCACGCAGATTTCAGTGAAACATGCGCTTTAATACTTTTAGTACCCATACACTCGCCCATCGTAACCATGACTTCGCTCCAGGTTCCAGCCGCGTTGGCGGTGCGGGGACCCGGCGTGCGGGGGTGCGGGGCGCGGTCAGCGCTTACGCCCGACGGCTCCGATCTGCGGGATCTCCGGGCCCCGGCTGGCACCGGGATCGGGGCGCCAGTCCGCCACCAGGACCACGCCCGGCTCCACCAGTTTCAGGCCATCGAAGTAGCCGGTGAATTCCTCCAGGCTGCGGGTCCGGTACGGGACGGCGCCGGATGCCTCGTAGACTCGCAGGGCCTCCTCGAGCGCCTCGCTCGTGTTGACGCTGTCGTTGATGGCCAGGTAGCTGCCGGCCGGCAGGCCGGCGACCAGCCCGGCCACGATCGAGCGGGCCTCGGCATGGTCGGTGACGTGACCGAGGACCCCCATGAACGTCAGACCGACCGGCTGGGTCAGGTCCAGCCACTTCGCGGCCTCGCGCAGGACCATCCCGGGGTCGCCCATGTTCGCGTCCACGTAGTGCGTGGCGCCCTCCGGGCTGCTGGTCAGCAGCGCCCGGGCGTGCTCCAGCACAAGCGGGTCGTTGTCGACGTACACGACCCGCGACTCCGGCGCCGCCCGCTGCGCGACCTCATGCGTGTTGTCCGCCGTGGGCAGCCCGGTGCCGACGTCAAGGAACTGCCGCACCCCGGCCTCGCCGGCCAGGTAGCGGACGACACGCCCGAGGAAGGCGCGGTCGGCCCGGGCGATATCCACGATCCCCGGGTAGATCGCGCTGAATTGATCACCGGCCGCGCGGTCGACCTCGTAATTGTCCTTGCCGCCTAGCCAGTAGTTCCAGATCCGGGCCGAATGCGGGACCGTGGTGTCGATCCCCGTTCCGGCGGTTTCACCGGGCGTTTCCTGCCCGGGCTCGCCCTGGGCAGACGAATGATCAATGGTCACCGGAAATCCCTCGTAAATTGAGTGGTTTGCAGGGATCGGGACGGAGAACTTCCGAGTTCGGCTATTTCCTCGCATCTGCCCGAGACGATAGCAGCTTCCGGCCCGGGAGGCATCGGTGGGGCGGGAACTATAATGGGGCTGTAAATGCTCTGGAAAATGACCTTTCGTGAGCGGCGCCACGCCCCTGACCTTGCGATTTACGGATTGTTCAAGATCTCATCGGGCATCGCCGAGCCAGCTGCCCAGCAGCGGCGCGTCATCCGCTGAGGTGGCCCAGGCGATGTAGCCGTCGGGCCGGATCAGCATGGTGCGGACATCGGTGAATTCGCCGGTGTCCGCGGCCAGTTCCGCGGTCACGGTGTCCAGCCGGCCCGAGAAGCCGTCTTGAAGGGTGGGGGCGGCGGCCGGGGGCCGCAGGTTGAGCAGGACGAACCGCGCGGCGGTAAGGAGACCGAAGAGGGTGGCAGCGCGGCTGCCGCGCAGGTCGAGGTCGGGCGCCCGGCGCCCGGCCAGGCCGGCCTGGGCGGGCGCCGCCTGGCCGGGTGCCGCCTGGGCGGGCGCCGCCTGGCCGGGCGCCGGGTAGCGGATGGCCAGGCCGGAGAGACGGACGGCCAGGTCACGGCCCATGGACGGGTGCGCGCCGAGGAACGCGTCGAACCGGTCCCGCAGCGCGATGCCCTCCCGGGTCGGGTTGGCGAACAGCGCGCACTGGGCGAGGGAGTCGTCGATCACGTCGAGGCCGACCGGGTGCCGCTCGGCGTGGTAGCTGTCCAGCAGGCCCGGGGGCGCCCAGCCGCGGATCTCGGCGGCCAGCTTCCATGCCAGGTTGGTGGCGTCCTGCAGCCCGAGGTTCAGGCCCTGTCCCCCGGCCGGGTAGTGGATGTGCGCCGCGTCTCCGGCCAGCAGGACGCGCCCGGCCCGGTAGCGAGCCGCCTGCCTGGCCGCGTTGCCCACCCGGCTCAGCCACGCGTCCGGAGTCTCGCGCATGCCGAAATCGGTCCCGGCCAGGCGCAGCGCGCTGGCACGCAGTTCTGCGAACGTGGCCGGCTTGTCGAGCGGGTCGTACAGCGTCGCGTGGTCGATCACCGCCAGCCGGTACCGGCCGCCGCCGATCGCGACCATGTACATCGACCCGCCCGGCTGGTTCAGGGAGAGCGCCGGGGCCTGCGGCGGATCGGCCAGCTCGATGTCGCCCAGGATCGTCCGCCAGGTATCCGGGGTTCCCTCGAAATCGATCCCGGCCACGTCGCGGACCACGCTCGCGGCGCCGTCGCAGCCGACCGCGTAGGCGGCGCGGACGACCGCCGCACCGCCGGGCGAGTCCACGTCCAGGTCCACGCCGGCCTCGTCCTGCCGCAGGCCGGTGACGGCGTGCCGCCTCAGGTACGGCACGCCGAGCTCGGCCAGGTGCTCCTCGAGCAGTTCCTCGGTACGCCGCTGCGGAAGGAACAGCGTGAACGGGTAGCGGGTGGGCAGGAACGAGAAGTCCAGCCGGTTCTTCAGCAGCGCGAAGTGCGAGGACGGCACCGGGGTGCCCTCGGCCAGCCAGCGGTCCACCAGCCCGCGCATCGCGAACTGCTCCACCGTGCGGGGGTAGATCGTGAGCGCCTTGGAGTACGGCGGCCGCTCCGCGCGCCGTTCCAGGACGACCGGGCGCACTCCCCCGCGGTGCAGTTCGGCCGCGAGCCACATGCCGACCGGGCCCCCGCCGACGATGGCCACGTCATAGGCGTCCATCACAGGTAGGAGTAGTCGACGGCGGCGGCGATCGGGTCAAGGGGTTCGGGTGCCTCCGCCGGGATGAGGCCGCTCGAGCGCAGCGCCCCGGTCACCGCGGCGAGAGCCCCGGGGCTGGAGCGCAGATCCCGCGGGATGACCCCGTCGGCGGCCAGCGCCTGGCAGGCCGGCAGCGCGTAGCGCGGCTCGATCGATGTCCGCTTCGCCGCGATGTCCGCCGACTCCGCGACGTGGCCGCGGAACCATTCCGCCGCCTCGGCGAGAGCCTGGAGGAAGGGCGTGAGCTCGGCCCGTTCGGCCGGAAGCCGGACGCACACGGCGTTCAGGGCAAATTCCTCGGTCACCGGTCCGAGGTTGGTGAAGCCGGCGTCGACGGCCATGGCGTCGTACGGGATCATCTGCAGCGCCGCGTCGATCGTCCCGGCCTGCAGCGCCTTCCACCGCTCCACGTGCGAGCCCTCGAGCGCGAAGTCGTAGTCGGCCGGGTAGCTCAGGCCGTGCGCGGCGAGCATCCGCTCCGCGACGTGCCGGGTGCCTTCGGTCAGGGATGACGTCCCGATCCGCCCGCCGCGCAGGTCGCCGAACCCATGGTGCCGGGGTAGCGCGATCATCGACAGCGGCGGCCGGTCGGTCAGGCCCGCCACCACGCGGAGCGGGCCGCCGGCCACCGCGTCCGCGATGCTGCCCTCCGGCGCGGTCAGCGCGATGTCCACCTCGCGGTCTCGCAGCGCGTTCGTCACCCCGTGGGTGGTACCGAGGATCCGCTCGGTGGCGCTGAGCCCGCGGCGCTCGAGGAACCCGCGCTCCTGGGCGACCCACAGCGGGACGTTGACGTAGGCCGGGGCGACAACGCCGACCGTTATCTCCCTCATGCCGGGATCCTAGCGGTATGGGCGGATCCGCACGTCGACGAGCGCACACTGCCCGGAGCGGGCTGCAGCGACCGCCGCGGCGAGCGCGGCGGGCAACGCGGAGCGGTCGAGCACCTGACCGACGGCGTGGAAGCCGAGCGAGCGGGCGAAGGCGGGCAGGTCGGGATCGGGGTCGGCGATGGCCTGGCCGATCCAGGTGTTGCTGGCCGGCCGCTGGCGCTGGCTGGCCATGCGCTCGGCGTGGACCACGTCGTTGTGGAAGGAGGAGTTGTTCGCCACCACGATCAGCAGCGGCAGCCGGTAGCGCGCCGCGGTCCACACCGCGGTCCCGCCCATCAGGAAGTCGCCGTCTCCCAGCACGGCCACCGGGAGCCGGCCGCTGCCCCCGAGCGCGGGGTCCTCCAGCGCGAGGGCGGCGCCGACGGCCATGCCCGGCCCGGAGCCGATGCCCGCGCCGCCGTCCATCCCCAGGTAGTCCAGCGGGTGGCCGGCCTCCAGGTCGGCGCCGTGCCAGCCGAGCGGGACCCGGACCAGGCAGGCGGGTGAGCCGGCGAGCGCGCCGCTCAGCGCCTCGGCCAGGTCGTGCATGCCTATGCCGTCGCCGTCGCCGTCGCCGTCGCCGTCGCTGTCGCCGTTGTCGCTGGCGCTGGCGCTGGCGCTGGCGCTGGCGGGATTACGGGACGGTGCCGGGGTGCCGTCGCTGGCCGGCCATGCGGCTGCCCCGGCCGGCTCGCCCGATTCCGGCCCCGCTGCCTCCACCAGGGCACGCACCAGCAGGTCGGGATCGGCGGGAACAGACAGATCGACGGGCGCTGGCCCGAAGGAGTCCTTGGACCAGCCGTTGCGCAGCGCGGAGTCCGACGTGCAGGAGACGATCCGCGCCGAAGCCGGATGGCCGTGGCTGGCCGCGGCGGACAGGGTCCCGGCCAGGTCGGTCCAGTCCAGGTTCAAGATCAGGTCCGCGGCCCCGATCAGAGAGGCGGAGGCGGCGGGCAGGAAGATACCGGGCGGGTCCGGGTGCAGCGGGTGCGAGGTCGGGAAGACCGCGCCGTTCTTGAGGTCGGAGAGCACCAGCGCCCCGTACCGTTCGGCCAGGGCGACGCGGCGATCCCAGTCCCGCTCGTCGCGGCTTGCGCGGCCGAACAGGAACAGCGGCCGGCGCGCCTGGCCGAGGTACTCCAGCGTGGCCCGGACCGCCTGCGCGTCAGGCCCGTGCGACCGCGGTGACCGATCGCGGTGAACGTCGGGGATGGCGGGCGGCGCGGCCAGCGGCTGCTCCTGCAGGCTCACGTCGAGGCAGACGTAGACCGGCGCGGACGGCGCCGCCCGGGTGATCGAGTACGCCTGGGCGAGCGAGTCAAGCGCCGCCTCGACCGAGGCGGGCTGGTCGTCCCACTTGACGTAGGGGCGGATCAGCGCGCCCTGGTCGGCCGAGGTGTGGATCCAGTCGATCCAGGGCCGCCGCCTGGCCGCGTCCACAGGGCCGGTGGCCCCGATGATCAGCATCGGGACGCGGTCGCACCAGGCGTTGTAGATGGCCATGGTCGCGTGCATCAGGCCGACGTTGCTGTGGACCGCCACGGCCATCGGCCGCCCGGTCACCTTGGCGTAGCCGTGGGCGATCGCGACCGCGTGCTCCTCGTGCAGGCAGACGAGCATCCGCGGATCGCGGTTGCCGCTGTAGTTCACCAGGCTGTCGTGCAGCCCGCGGTAACTCGAACCGGGGACGAGCGCGAGGTAGCGCAGGTCGAGGCGGCGGAGGAGTTCGGCCAGCGCGTCGCTGCCCCACTCGATCGCGGCGTCGCCTTCGGGTACTTCGGGTACTTCGGCCTGCACGCCCCGAGAATAGGGGACCGGCGCGCGGGCTGGCCAGCGTCTTCCGGCGGCCGTCCGGTCATGAGAGGCTGAACGGGCTGGAGGTAACCGCCATGGCCACCGCTGACACGGCCCGTCCGGAAGCGGGCGCGAACGCTTCGGACCGGGCCTGGCTGTCGCTGCTCGGCCGGCTCAGCCGCCAGTCGGTTAGCCGGCACTTCGACGCGTACGCCGACATCGACTGGGACAGCCCGGACATGGCGCTGGATCCGGAAGATCCGCGCTGGGAACTGGCCGCCGACGACCCGCTCGGCGGGACCGCCTGGTACCGGAACCTGCCCGCCGCCAAACGGGCCCGGCTCGGCTGCGAGCTGGTGGCGAGCAAGATGAAGATCGGGCTGGTCTTCGAGAGCGTGCTGAAACGCGGCTTGCTCGAGTTCGCCTCCACCCTGCCGAACGGGGCGCCGGAGTTCCGCTACGCCTACCACGAGATCATCGAGGAGGCGCAGCACTCGCTGATGTTCGCCGAGTTCGTCAACCGCAGCGGCTTCGACGCGGCGGGGCTGCACCCGGTGCACCGGATCGGCAGCCGTCGGATCGTCCGGCTCGGCCGCCGCTTCCCGCAGTTGTTCTTCCTGTTCGTCCTGGGCGGCGAGGACCCGATCGACTACGTCCAGCGCCGCGAGTTGCGGTCGGGCCGGGAACTTCACCCGCTGCTCGAGCGGATCATGCGCATCCACGTCACCGAGGAAGCCCGTCATCTTTCCTTCGCCCGGCACTACCTCAAGCACACCGTCCCCGGCCTGCCCGGGCGTCACCGTGTCCGGCTGGCCGTCGCCGCCCCGCTCATCCTCGGCGCGATGGCGCGGATGATGCTGAGACCGTCCAGGCAGCTCGTGACCAGGTACCAGATCCCCCGGGCGGTCATCGCCGAGGCGTACACGCGCAACCCGGGTCACCGGGCGGAAACCGCCGAGTCGCTGAGCAAGGTCAGGAAGCTGTGCGCCGAACTGAGGCTCACCCGGCCGCCCTACCGGGCGCTGTGGCGGCTGCTGCGGCTGGAGGCCGGCGCGGCTAGCACGTCCGGCGCGTCCGGCGCGTCTGGCACGGCCGGTACGGCCGGCGCGTCTGGTACGGCCGGCGCGTCTGGCACGGCCGGCGCGTCAGGCACGGCCGGCGCGTCAGGCACGGCCGGCGCGTCAGGCTGAGGGCAGCCGCGCGGCGGGGACCCCCAGAGCGGCGCGGCGAGGACGGTGTGCCGAGGGAGGAGTCACGGTCCACCGTCCACGCGCGTTGACCCGCTGCGGGCCACGTCCGCCTGCCGCGGGAGCCTGATCGGACTGGTCGGACTGGTCGGACTCGAATGCGAGCATGAAGTACACGGCCTTGCCCGCCGGGGTGCGGTAGAAGCCCCACTCGTCGGAGAGGGTCTCGACCAGGAGCAGGCCGCGGCCGGTCTCCGCGTCGGCGGGGACGTCTGCCACGGCCGGCCAGGAGGGCGACGTGTCGTGCACGTCGACGCGAAGCTGGCCGCGGGCACAGGTGACGACGAGCATGATGGCCTGGGCCGCCTCGTGCCTGACGGCGTTGGTCACCAGCTCGCTGGTGAGCAGGATCGCGGTGTCCGGGTCGACCGGGACCTGCCAGGACTGGATGGCGGCCAAGACCCGGCGGCGGGCATCGGCCGCCGCGGCCGGTCCCGCGGCCAGCCGGATGCGGCATCCGTGTCGTCTGGCCGGCCGGGTCGGCGCCATCGTGGTCATCGGGTTCCTCCGTGCGCTGGCCCAGCCGGTCCGGGAGGCTTCCGGTCAGCTAGCGCGGTGCTCGAGGTCGGTGACGCAAGTATTGATGCAACTTGCATTGCAATACATCGGTCAGCTGACGGATATCGGGAAGACCCGCCCCGCCATCAGTTAGAAATGGTGCCCCTGAGCTTCCGGTACGCTGCGGTGACCCGTGATCCTCCGGTCAGCCCACCCGGACGGCGCGGATGCGCCTGGGCGGGGCGGCGGTTCTGGGTCGAAGTGCCGGTGGTCCGGTTCTAGCCGGACCAGCGGCACATCGACCCAGCGGTTAGCACATCAGCGCGCCAGAAATCCCGAAGCGACGGGTTATTTTAAGACGCGCTTATAACCGTCACGATGTGACATCGTCGCGGTTGTCGCCTAGGGACGGACGGTGCTGGAGTGGCAGAAGTCGGTTTTGGCCGCCAGCACGGCGCCTTCGGACGACATATGGCCGAGCGGCATTGCGTCAGAGCGGCGTGAACACGGCATCCATGGCGTGAGCGGCCCGGCTGGCGGGTGGCCCGGCCGGCGGGTGGCCCGGCCGGCGAGTGGTCAGGCCGGGCGTCGTCAGGCTGGCGGGCGTGGGTCAGGCCGGGACGGCGTGGGGTGGGTGGGGGTGACCGAACCCGGCGGCGGGATCACGCCGGGGCCGCTCGCGTCGCATGCCAGCGCGGCCGGGTCGGTGTCCAGCAGCGGAGCGGCCAGCCGCGGCGGAGTGCGGAACGCGGGGCGCCGCAGGTCGAGCAGGTCGAGCATGGCGGCGGCGTTGGCGTCCCTGTAGGTCATCGCGGGCAGGTTCCACTTGGTCTCCACCAGCTTGCAGATGCTCGCGTGATCGAAGACCCGGTGCGACACGTGGCGCGGCCTGGCCCACGGGGAGACGATCGCGCACGGCACCCGGAACCCGTACCGGCCGAACCCGTCGTAGGCCAGCTGCCCGGCAGGGACGGCGGGCGGGATGGCATCGGGCGGCACCGCGCGTGGCGGGGGGACGTGGTCGTAGTACCCGCCGTGCTCGTCGAACGTCCAGATCAGCAGCGTGCGATCCCAGGCCGGACCGGCCATCACCGCGTTGATCACCTGCGCGGCGAAGGCCTCGCCCCTGGCGATGTTCTGCGGGTTCTCCTCGTCGGCCGTTCCGTACTCCGGCTCCACCAGGCAGAAGCCGGGCAGCGTCCCGGCCGCCGCGTCGGTGAAGAACCCGGCGATGGGGACGATCTTGGTGCCCTGGTTCTTGAGGAACAGCGGGGGAAACAGCTCCGGGGTGGCGAGGTTGGTGAAGTAGTCCTTCCAGGTGATGCCGTGCGCGTCGAGCCGGTCGAAGATGGTCCCGTTCGCGGGGTAGTCGGTCAGCGCCGGGGTAGTGTCGTTGACCTGGCCGATCGACGTGGCCGCCATCAGGTAGCGCCGGTTCGGGTAGGTCTGGCCGAGGACCGAGCAGAAATACCGGTCCGCGATCGGGAACACCGAGGCGAGTGAGTAGTAGAACGGCAGGTCGGCCTGCTGCCAGTAGCCCATCGAGACCGGACCGCTCGCCGAGGCGACGAAGCCGTCCAGCCGTCCGCCGTCGTACTGGACGTGGCTGGCCAGCCAGTCCTGGGCCGGCTGGCCGGATAGCTGGCACGTGGTCGGCATGCGGAAGGCGTGCTGGATGCGGCCGTCCGGATACGGGTTCGACGCCCGGGGCCGCCCGTCGCGGCCGAGCCGGAACCCGTCCGCACCCGGGCGGCGCAGCATGCCGAGGTGGTTGTCGTAGGAGTGGTTCTCCATCATCACCACGACGATGTGCTCGATCTGCGGGATCGCGTCGGTGCCGGCGGGCAGCCGCGGGTCGGGCAGCGAGCCCGGCTGCCGGAGTCCGGCCCAGCCAGCCGCCGCGGGCCGGCCGGTGGTCCCCGGGCTGGCCCGGCGCCAAGCCGCCGCCGGGGCCACGGCCGCCGCGAGCGCTCCGGTCTTCAGGAGCTCGCGTCTGCTCATGCCGACAGAATCCGCCGTCCGATTCTGTGTCATGCCGGGGAGTTTTGCAGGGAGCCAGGGCGGTCGCAAGATGCGGCGGATGAACGGTTACCGAATAGTAGCCAGCGGGAGGCGAAGCCGGGCGGACCGGAGACTCGTTAGCATCGGATCGTGTCTGCTACCGGTCCGCTACAGCTGATCCAGGCGTTCGCCAACACGCTGGGCGCCTCCCCCGACACCGACCAGCTAGGCACCGGGGAGGAGGCGGCCGCGTGGCTCCGCGCAGCGGGGCTGCTGCCCGCCGAGGCCGGGCTGAGCAACTCCGAGTATGCCGCGCTGCTGCGCCTGCGCGAGTCGATCAGGGACGTCCTGGCGGCGAACACCGGCGGCCGCGGGGACGCCGACGCTGCCGCCCGCCTGACCAGGGCGCTGGCCGACGGACGTCTCGTCCTCACCGTCGATCCCGCGAGCGCGGTCCAGCTGGCCAGCGCCGCCCGCGCCAGCTACCCGAACCTGGTGGCCGTCGTCGCCATCGCCATCGCCGGAGCCGCCGCCTCCGGCGCGTGGCTCCGGCTCAAGTCCTGCTCGGCCCCGCAGTGCGGCCAGGCCTTCTACGACGACGCAGACCTGGCCGCCGCCACCAGGTGCGCGGCGCACAGCGAGACGGGCTAACGGCGCTGTAGTCTCCTGCCGGGGAGCGCTGGCCAGCAGGAGGACTGCTGACGTCACCGGGCAACGATCCGGCTCAGCCCGCCGCCGCGCGGATCTATGACTACCTGCTGGGCGGCAAGGACAACTACGCGGTGGACCGGGTCGCGGCCGATAAGGTCCTCGCCGTCGCGCCGGACCAGCGGCGGCTGGCCCGGGCCAACCGGGCGTTCGCGATCCGGGCGGTCCGGGTGCTGGCCGAAGCCGGCATCAGGCAGTTCATCGACTTGGGGACCGGGTTCCCGACCTCCCCGAGCGTTCACGAGGCCGCCCGCCGGGCCGACCCGCCGGCCCGCGTGGTGTACGTCGACCACGATCCGGTCGTGCACGTACACAACACCGCCCTGCTGGCCACGGACGACCGGGTGGTTTCTGTGCAGGCCGACATCCGCCAGCCGCAGGCGGTCCTCGAGCATCCGGACGTCACCCGGCTGATCGACTTCGGCCAGCCGGCCCTGCTGTGCGTCGCGGTCCTGCACCTGGTACCGGACGACGACGATCCCGAGGGGATCATCGCGCAGTACCGCGACCGCGTGTGCGCGGGCAGCCACCTGGTGCTCTCCCAGTTCGCCAGCGACAGCGACCCGGATGCGATGGGCGAACTGCGCGCCGTGGCGGCGGGCACGCCGGTAGAGACCTATTTCCGGCCCAGGCACCGGATCCTGGGGTTCTTCGGCGGTTTCGAGCTGCTGACGCCCGGCCTGACCGATGTCCAGGCGTGGCGGCAGGACGTCACCGCTCCCACCCGGCTGAGGATCGCCGGGGCGGTCGGCAGGAAACCGTGACGCCGGACCCGGGGCCTTGACATCGAACTAGAACACGTTACATTTTTGCCGTGAGTGACGCGATCACCTGGGAAGCCCCCGACACGGATCACCCCGCACGCCGCGTTTCGCGCCTCTCCATGGCCGCCGTCGCCGCGCGCCGCAAGGACGAGTGGCTCGCCCTGTTCACGCCGGACGCGGTGGTGCAGGATCCCGTCGGTCCCTCGCGGCTGGATCCCGGCGGCCACGGGCACCGCGGGCACGACGGGATCGGGAGATTCTGGGACCGGAACTTCGGCTCGGTGAGCCGGTTCCACTTCCGCATCACCGATTCCTTCGCCAACGGACCGTGCTGCGCCAACATCGCCAGCATCACGATGTGGCTCGGTGACAGCGGCGCGACGATCACGGTCGACTGCGTGGTCATCTACACCGTCGGCGAGGACGGGCGGATTACCTCGATCCGGGCGCACTGGGAACCCGAACGGGCGATGGCCACGCTCACCCGCCCCTGACTCGCCCCTGGCAATTTCCAGATGCCTGGAAGCTGTCGCTGATTCGTTGACTCACGGGCGCGCGAGCCCGCATCCTCGATGACGAGGGGCTGGCGATTACTACGGATTTCTTCGAGTCAGGACAGGTCAAGGACGGTATCGATGGCTGGAGGCGAGGAAGCGGCACCCAAGCGGGGGCGCGCTCCGCTGCGGCAGCGCAGCCGCAGACGCTGGGCGATCGCGGGGGGAGTCGCGGCGGGCTGGGTGGTTCTGGAGGTCATGACGGGTTCGGCCGTCTCGGCCACCGTGGTGCTGGTGGCGATAGCGGGACTCGGCGGCGCGAGCCTGGCCGGCCTGCGTGCGCTGGGCATCACCAGGGATCACCCGTGGATACAGCGGATGGCCTCGCGGCCATGGCGCGACGGGCAGGACGTGCTCAAGGTGGCCATGCGGCACCTGCCGGACGTGTTCGTGGTCACGCCGAGCGGGTCGCTACTCGCGCCGGGCGTAGTGGAACTGCAGCTGAACCCCGCCGATCTCGACTCCCTGCGGGACCGGATGGAACTCGGCGTGATCAGTTCGAGCCTGACCGAGGTCTACGAGGAGCAGGTCGCCGCGTACCAGGCCCGGCTAGCCGCGCCTGGCCGGGCGCAGGTGTACGTCATCGCCAGCGGTTCGGTCCCGCCGGGCCGCTACCGCCTGCGGCAGGGGGATCCCGTCCGCGCCGGCACCCGGCCTGATGCACCCGATATCCAGTACGCGGAGGCCGCACCCGAGCCCGCGTACGCCGCCTCGCGCCATGCATACGCCTGGCCGGTCAGCGACGTCTGGCAGGATCCGGGACCGACGGTGGCGGCGGGCGGGACCACGGTGATGGAACGGGGACTGCCCCCCGTCCCGGTACTGCGGCTGGTCACGGGCTCCTTGGTGACGGAAACCCGGACGTCGGGCGCCCGGGCAGGGCGCGGGCCCGTCGAGCTAATGCTGCCCGACGTGCCCACGGTATCCAGGGAGCACGCACGGTTCACCTTCGCCGACGGCCGCTGGTGGATCACCAACCAGGGCAGGAACGGGCTCACCCTCAACGGGGCCCCGGTGACGGGTGAGCAGCCGCTCAGCGGCGGCGATGCGATCCGCTGGGGGACCAATCCCGACGCCCCGCTGTCCCGCGTTGAGATCAGCTGACGCCCGCAAGTGCGAGAATTGTCATTCCAAGACATGGCGAGACGGGATGGCCGCGCCGGTGGCGCGCGTCGTTCGGGAGTGGCGATCCAGTGGCGACGGGCCGGCTTTTCCTGTGGTCAGCGGCGCGCGGTGAGTGGGTGAGCTGTCCGCCCGACGAGATCACCTGGCTGGACCGGCGCATGCTCAGCGGCGACGAGGACCTCACCTTGCACCGGGCACCGCGGTGCGGGGGCCTTCGCTATGTCCACCACCGCTGGGAGCTGTTCAGCCGCGACACGACCTACCGGATCTACCTGGCGCCCTACGCGGCCGGGACACCGCTGAGCGCGGAGGCCGTGGAGCGGACGGCGCGGCATGTCCTGCCGGTCGCCCCGGCCCGCTACGAGGCGCTCCCTATCACGCTCGCGGAGGGCTCGTGGCTGGTCAGCGTGGGTCCCTGGGTGCTGCGGCTGCGGCTCGATGTGGCGGACCGCCCGCCCGCCGAGCCGCCGGTCCCTGACGACGGCAAGCAGCTGACCACCCGGGCCGGGACCATCGTGCGGCGGAGCGGCGGGGCCGGCGAGGACGCGGTGGCCCGGGTGCGCGGTTACTTCGAGCGCAACGCGAGCGCGCGGCTGACGATGGCCTTTTACTACCAGGAGTTCATCCTCGGCCTGGCCGCCCCGCAGACGGTGCCGATGATAAACGTGGTGATCGCCCTGGACCTGAGCGGAGAGGGCGCCGTATCCGACTACAAGAAGCTGCTGCAGGGCTTCATCTGGAAAGAGCGTGGTCATGCCCGCGATCTCGCCGACTTCCTGCTCGCCAACGGCCTGCTGACGCCGGCCGACCTTGACGAGGCGCGGCGGGTGGCGGCGGAAAACGAGCGCAAGGGCGTCTGCGAGGTAGCGCGGCAGCGGCTCCAGTACCGCCCGAAGGACAAGTGAGCTGGCGGCGGCAGCAAGAAGCGGAGGGCCCACGCGGATTCCGGCCGAGCCCTCCGCTTCTGTCGCTTTTGCCCTGACCGGCAGTTTGCCGGGCCGGGCGCTACCGCACCATGCTGGCGTGTCCGCTACCTACCGAAACTGTCGAATTCCCCGTTATGCACGCCGCCGATAAAAGCGTGCCATTCGTCCGGCGTAAACGCCAGAACCGTCCCTTCAGGGTTCCTGCTGTTTCGGACACCGACGCCGCCATCGGTTAGGCTCGCTACCTCGACGCAGTTGCCGTTGGAGAAACTCAGCGAGCTCTTGATCCAGTTAAGTCCTGAATTTGGTCTTTCGGAGCGATTTTCGTGCATAGGTATGCCCATGTCATTACCTCACTGATTGTTGTGAATTACCCCGAATGCACGATTACGAAATGTGGCGCTATCACCACTAAACGCAGTCGGTCACTGTAAGACTAACAGACATCATAGGCACCTAGGATCCCTCTTGACTCAATTGGTGCCAAGGTCCGGTGAATGCCCCGGGGCACGTCGACGTAACGTGCAGGTCAACCGCCTGGGAGCCCTGCCGCGCCGACCATCCCGGCGGTGCCGCGGATCAGCCCAGCCAGACCGTCCGGGCCGCCAGGAAATACCACGAAATATGGCTTTTGCCGCAGCAGACAGGAATTAACGCCCGGCGCTATTCAGGCATGTGCGTGCTTCTGGGCGCCGGACCAATACGACTCCGCGGTCTCGAGAATAAGCGCCCGGGACGCCACCGGGTCGAGCGAGGCTTCGGAAAGCATCTCGAATGCGATCCGGTGCAGGTATGTATCCCGCTCCCCTTCCAGGGTGAATCCGCTCCTCAGATGCTCGGTGCTCACCACATCTTGCAGCATCGCGTCGGCGTCTTGCCCGAAGCCGAAGATGACAAAGGATTCCCCGAATACCGAGTGCTGCGCGTCAAGGGGAAGAACCTGCAACGTCAGATTCGGCCGGTCAGCCTCTTTCACCAGCCGCTGGAGCTGGTCATACATCACCGACTCATCGCCGATCCGGCGCTTGAGGACCGATTCGTCCAGCACGACCGACAACTCCAGCCCGTCGCGGTTCAGCACCTGCTGGCGGCGCATCCGCACCCGGACCAGCCGCCCGACCATGCCCGGCGCGACCGGCTCGACCCGGCTGTAGCTGCTGATGATGTGCCGCGCGTACTCTTCCGTCTGGAGCAGCCCGGTGACCACGTCGACATGCCAGATGGCCATCGACGTAGCCTCGTGCTCCAATCCGATGAACTGCTTATAGTCCTCGGACAGGCTGTCGGCGTGTTCTTCCCACCAGCCCTTCTGCGCGGCGTCCTCGGCTAGGCCGAGCAGCAGTTCGCGGCGTGGCCCGGTGATCTCGTAGTAGTCGAGCAGCCGCTCGACTTCCCGCGGCCGCAGGCCGGTTCTGGCCCGCTCGTACCTGCTGATCTTCGAAGGCGACCATTTCAGCGCCGCGGCGACCGTGTCCCCGCTCTTGCCTTTGCTTTCCCTGATCCCGCGCAGTTCAGCGGCCAGCCGGCGGCGCCGCACCGTGGGGCTTCCTGGCGCGATCATCGGGCGTTCCTCCTCCTCGGCGCCGCGTGGGCGGACGAGCGACGGTCACGCAGATTTCACCAATTGTTGTGGTGAAACCTTTAGTACACCGTACACATGCCATCGTAACGAAGGCCCTGGCAATAAACAGTCCGGAAGAACCGGTAAATCCGGCGACGCGTACCCGGCGGAGGCACGCTGCCACCGCCCGGCGAGCCTGAGTTGATCACCTGCCGGTGCGGCCCTTCCTTCTGGCTGTACTTCCTGGTGCCCGTGCGTTCCGGACGCACTCCCGTGGCCGCTGAAACGCGTCGACTGCCCCGGCTGACCCACCCCACCCGCCTCGTGCCTCCATCCAGAAGGCGTGGTTGCCGCGTTCATGCCGTTGGAGCGCGTCAGTTATCAACACGCCGGTTTGATCTCGGGTGCGAGCGGGCGGGGGCAGTAGCCGCGGCGGCGGTGTGGGCCGGCGGTTCCGGGTCGATGTGCCGCATCAGCGCGCCGGAAATCCCGAAGCGACGGGTTATTTGAGGACGCGCTCTTGGAGCGTTTTCTGCGGGGAATGGGACGGTGCGGGGGCAGGCGGCACGCCGCGGGGGCGGGCGGCACGCCGCCGGACCTGCCGGGAGCCGGCGAGGGCGGGCCGGGGCGCCGACGCAGGTAAGGCCGAGGAACGGACGGTGGTCCGGCTCGTCACGCGGGGCCTGGCGGCGCTATCGCCAGAATGGGTGGTGCTGCGACTGCTGTGCAGCCATATGCGAGGGTGAAGAAATGCGCCTGGAGTTACGGGTGCATCCGACGGCGGTGATCGGTCGCGGCAGACACCCCGGGATTGGCGCGGCGAAACTTTTGCCGCCGCTTGCGCCAAACGTGCGAACGGCCTGTTGCGGATCCATTGAATCGGCAACAGGCCGCCGGTCATGCACCAAGCTTAATTACGCGTGATACCACGTGCTGGGGACCTTCGAGATGGCGACGACGTGTACGTGCGCACCGGATGCCTGCGCAGTGGCCGCGGGTACTGCAGCGCCGACTAGGATTGACCCGCCCGCGCTGAGTGCTAGGATAGCTGAGATGACGATGTTGCGGCCTCTGCGCATTACTCCTCCATGGTTTCTACCGAGGTCAGCAGCCCGCTGCATGGCTCCGGCGGCACGCACGGCACATCTGAACAATGTGGGCTTATTGCCGATCTGCGGCAACTTCCATACACCTAGGGTAATTCGCCGAATACAGATTATCAAGATTATGAAATATCAATTATTTTTATCGTTAATTGATCTGAAATAATCATTAAATCAGGACATGAAAATAGCCGTGAACATTGCACTAGAAGGTTCCGTGCAATTTGCAGTGCATGCTGTTCGGCTGATGCGGAAGAAATTAACTACAACAGATAATATCGCATGCCGAATTAGAGTCCGAATAATACCGCTTGTTCCGTAAATGTTGGGGTAGTAAAGTTCGCTGCATGCACTCGGTTACCCCGGCCGGTGCGCTGGTCGGCCGCGACAGTGAGATGGCGCTGCTGACCGGACTCGTAAAAGACGTCGCCCGCGGCCGGGGCAGTTCCGTCCTCATCGAGGGCGAGCCGGGCATCGGCAAGTCCGCGCTGGTGCGGGTGGCCGTGGCCGAGGCGCCGGAGGCCGGCTGCCAGGTTTTCTGGGGCGCCGGTGACGAACTGGGCCAGGCGCTTCCGCTGCTGCCGTTCCTGGACGGCCTGCGAGTGCGCGAGCCGTCGGCTAATCCGCGGCAGAACACGATCGTCAGGCTGCTGCGCGGCGAGGTCGCCGCCGACCGCGGTACAGACGTGCCGGCCGTGCTGGCGGAGCAGTTGCTGGCCCTCGTCGCCGAGCAGTGCGCGGTGCGGCCCACCATCTTGGTCGTCGATGACCTGCAGTGGGCCGACCAGGCCAGCGTCGCCCTGTGGGGCCGGCTGGCCAAGGCGGCGCAGCGGGTGCCGCTGCTGCTGATCGGGATGATGCGCCCGGTGCCGCAGCGCGATGACCTGCTGGCGCTGCGGCGGGTGGCAGGTGAGGCGGCCAGGTTCCAGCTCACCGGGCTCACCGGCGACGCCGTGGCCGATCTGGTAGAGGCCCTGGCCGGCGGCAGGCCCGACGACGGCCTGATGCAGCTCGCCGACGGGGCCGCGGGGAACCCCCTCTACGTGACTGAACTGGTGGCCGCGCTGGCCCGCGGCTCCCGGCTGACCGTCACCGAGGCGGGCGCGGCCGAGCTGGCGGGCGGTTCCGCGCCGGGTTCGCTGTCCGCGGCCATAGCGGACCGCCTCGGCTTCGTGGCTGGCCCGGTGCGCGACGTACTGCGGGCGGCGGCCCTGCTCGGCACGGATTTCGCGGTCCCCGATCTGGCGATCGTGCTCGGACGCAGCGTGGCGGACCTGATCCCTGCGGTGGATGAGGCATGCGCCGCTGGCGTGCTGGCCGAGTCCGGCCACGGCCTCGGGTTCCGGCACCCGCTGATCCGCGCGGCCCTGTACGACGATATGCCCGCGCCGCTGCGCGCTGCCTGGCACCGCGACGCGGCGCACGCCCTGGCCGAGTCCGGCGCGCCGCCGGACCGGGTGGCCAGGCAGATGCTGGGGGCGACCGGCGGGCTCGGCGGACCGGCCGAGCCGATGGACGAGCGGATGCTGACCTGGCTGGCCGGCGCGGCCGAGCCGCTGGTCGGCCAGGCGCCCGGGGTCGCGGCCGAGCTCCTCACCAGGGCTGTCGCCAGTGCCCCGGCCGGCTCGGCCCAGCATGGCTGGCTGGCCAGCCGACTGGCCGACGCCCTTTACCGCATCGGTGACCTGGCGGAGGCCGAACGGGTGGCGGACCTCGCGCTGGACTACGCCACCGAGCCCGATCTGATCGTGGAGCTGCACTGGACGCTGGCGCAGTGCCGCATGGTGGCGGGCTCGTCCGCGGAGTCGCTGGCCGCGCTGGACCGGGCGCTGGCTGCTCCCGGCATCTCCGCCCGGGATCGCGCGCGGCTGCTCGTACTCGCCGCGCGGACGCACAGCTACTTCGGCGAGGTCGAGAAGGCTGGCGTGGCCGCCACCGGTGCCCTCGCCGCGGCGACGGAGGCCGGTGACAACTGGGCCATGAGCTGGGCGTTGCACGTGCTGACGCTGGTGACCACGGTGCAGGGGAACATGACCGACGCGCTGCCGCTGTTCGACCGGGCGCTGGCCGTGACCCAGGCCGATCCGGCCCTGACCGACCTGCGCCTGCTGCTGCAGATCAACAAAGCTGTGACGCTGGGCTGCCTCGACCAGTACGAGCAGGCCTTCGCCGCGGCCGGGCAGGCCCGGGAACTCGCCGGCCAGGTCGGCACGGCGATCCGGCTGGCTCAGGCGCACGGCGCCCTGAGTCAGCTGCGCTTCGAGACGGGACACTGGGACGAAGTGCTAGCCGAGGTGGAGGTGCTGCAGGAGAACCTGAAAGAAGCCGCCGTGGCCTGCGTCATTCTCGGCGTTGCCGCCGTGATCCAGTTCCATCGCGGCGAGATCGACGCGGCCCGGAGCCAGCTGGCGGCGGCTGTCCCGCACGCCAAGCGGATCGGCCACCGGCCCATCGGCACGCTGGCGCTCGCCCGCAGCCTGGACTGTGAGCAGGCCGACGCGCCGCAGGAGGCGCTGGCCACGCTGACCGCCGCCTTCGACGGCAATACCGAGGACCTGGGGGAGGTCGAGGATCTGCTGGGTGACGCCGTCCGCCTCGCCCTCCAGGCCGGCGACCAGGGCACGGCCAAGACCCTCGCGGGCCACGCCGACGCGCTCGCCGCCGGATCGGAGATCCCGCACCGGCTGGCGAACGCGCTGTACTGTCGCGGCCTGCTGGACCGCGATGCCCCCCGGCTGCTCACCGCCGCAGAGCGCTACGGCACCGCCGGCCGGCCCCTGCAGCAGGCGAAGGCGCTGGAGGCGGCCGCCGGGCACTTCGTCGACGCCGACGACCGGACCGAGGCGCGCGCCGCGTTCACCACCGCCGTGGATGTCTACACCTCGCTGGGCGCGGCCGCTGATATCGCCCGGCTCCAGGCCGCGTTCCGTGCCCACGGCATCCGGCGCGGGTCGCACGCCAAGCACCGGCGGGCGCAGAGCGGCTGGGACAGCCTCACGGCGACCGAGATCAAGATCGCCGCGTTCGTGGAGGAGGGCCTGTCCAACCCGGAGATCGCCGCCCGGCTGCTGCTATCGCGCCGGACCGTCGCCACCCACGTCTCCCACATCCTCAAGAAGCTCAACGTCAACTCGCGGATAGACATCGCCAGGGAGTCGGCCCTGCGCACCATCACGCCGAGGTGACGCGGCCCGGGAAGACAGCCCCTGGAACCCCGCGGCCGGGGTGCGGGGTTCCAGGGGAGTTCAGTGGGAACTGTGAGGCGCCGGGGTAATGACTCACAGTCCCCACGTCTGTACGCGTTCGTCGGCTCCGGCATGACCGGGCTCGAACGCGAGCGTGAAGTACACGGCCTTGCCCGCCGGGGTGCGGTAGACGCCCCAGGTAGCCGACAAGGTAGCGACCAGCATCAGGCCCCGTCCTGCCTCCGCGTCGGCCGGGGCGTCCGCCAGCACCGGCAAGATGCGTGACGTGTCATGGACATCCACGCGCAGCTGGCCGAAGGAGCAGGTGACGGCCAGCGTGATGGTCTCGCCTGCCTCGTGACTGATGGCGTTGGTGACCAACTCGCTGGTGAGCAGGACCGCGATGTCCGGGTCGACCGGGATTTCCCAGGTGCGGATGGCCGCCTGGACCTTGCGGCGCGCCTCCCCCGCCGCGGCCGGGCTGGCGGTCAGCCGGACGCGGCAGACCTGCAGCTCGGTGGGGCGGGTCGGCGCCATCGCGTTCATCGTGATCCTTCTCGGTTGCGGGCCGAGCACTGTACTGAAAGGCTCGGTGCTAGTTGCAAGAAAATAGTGCTGCAACTTGCACTGCAAGACATCGGTCAGCTGACGGATTTTGAAGCACGGGCGCGCGCGGTCCCGCCGCGGTTCGCGGCGCTCCGCGGACGATCACACCCGCCCGATCAGTCGCGGGTGATGGTGATCACGGTCCACGCGCCCAGGTGGATGCGGTCGCCGTGGCGCAGCGGCACGACCTGACCAGGCGGGACGTCCTTCCCGTTGACGACGATGCCGTTCGGCGAGTCGGCATCGACGACCGACCAGCTCTGGTCCGGGCCGGCGATCAGCACGGCGTGACGGCGCGAGACCCCCGGATCAGTGGGCGGGCCGGTCAGGTCGATCTCCGGCTCGATGTGGCGGGACACGCTGCGCCGTCCGATGAGGACCTCGGCTCCGGAGAGCCGGAACCGCCGTTCGGGCAGAAAGGCGGGGAAAACGATCGACGCGGCGTCCTGGTCGCTGACCGCCTGCACGCTGTCGTAGTAGGCGCGGTCAGCGCCCACCACCGCGGTCCAGGTGCCGGCCGCGGCCGGCCGGGACGGCGAGCCCGACGGCGGCGACGGCAGGCTCGCCATCGGCGGGAGTGAGGGTGAGGGAGATCCGGGCAGCAGCTTGGTCGGGGGCGAGTCCGGCGGGAGGGTCAGCGGCGCCGTCGCCGCGGACCGCGACGCCGACAGCGTGGGGGGCGCCCCGGGCGGCCGGGAAGAATCGTAGGGCTCAAGGCCGAGCGCCTCCCGCAGCGCGTCGGCGAAGGCACCGCAGCTGTCGTACCGGTCGTCCGGCTCCTTGGCCAGTGCCCGCGCCAGCACCTGGTTCACCGCGCCCGGCAGTTCCGGCCGCACCGTGGTCAGCCGCGGCGGCGGCACGGACAGGTGGGCGTAGAGCACCGCCATCGGCACCTCGCGCCTGAACAGCACCGAACCGCTCAGCAGCGTGTACGCCACACACGCCAGGGCGTACTGATCCGCGCGGCCGTCCACGTCCCGGCCATTGATCTGCTCGGGCGCCGCGTAGTCCGGCGTGCCGAGAAACTGCCCGGCCCTGGTCAGCCCGCTCGACGCCATTACGCCCCTGGCGACCCCGAAGTCCGACAGGTATACGTGTTCCGGGCGGCCGGGAGCGGTGTCCACCAGCATGTTCGCGGGCTTGACGTCACGGTGCACCAGTCCGGCATCGTGCGCGGCATCCAGCGCCGAGGCCACCGGGGAGATGAACGCCGCCGCGCGCCGCGGCCGCAGGGCGCCCTCCCGGCCCACCAGCACCCGCAGGTCGTCGCCGGCCACGAAACGCATCGCGATGTACAGCACGCCAGCCGCCTCGCCGGCCTCGTAGACGGGGATGATGTGCGGATGGTCCACCGCCGCGACCGCCCGCGCCTCCCGTATGAACCGCTTGCGGACCACCTCGTCCCCGGCCAGCAGCTTCAGGGCCACCACCCGTCCCAGCCGCTCGTCACGCGCGCGGAACACCGCCGCCATCCCGCCCACGCCGACCAGGTTCTCCAGCAGGTACCCGGCCACCCGGGAGCCAGCCGTGAGCCCGGCCAGCGGACCGCCCGGCTGCGCGGGGGAATCTCCGGCCAACCACCCTCCTCCCGGCAGCCATCACGCTCATCCCAGTTTGACAGCAAAACTACTCCGGTGGCGGCGGGCGGCGGAGCCGGGCAACGCGCTGGCGCGGCGGCCGGGACTACCATTGCTAGAACACGTTTCAGTTCTCGTCAGGGTAGGGAGCCGATGGCCGTGAGCGTTCCCGTCGCGCTCCCGACGGTCACCGAGCTGCTGCTGGCCCGGGCGGCCAGCCCGGAGCCGGGGCTGCGGTTCGAGGACCGGCGGTGGAGCTGGCAGGAGCACGTCGGCGAGTGCACGCGGTACGCCGCCGCGCTGCGGGCGCGGCGCACGCCCGGCCTGCCGTTCCACGTCGGGGTGCTGGCCGACAACGTGCCCGGGTTCTCCTTCCTGCTCGGCGGGTGCGCGTTCGCCGGCGCGGTGCTCGTCGCGCTCAACCCGGTTCGCCGCGGGGCCGCCCTGGCCAGGGACGTGACCCGCACCGCCTGCCAGTACGTGCTCGCCGAGCCGCAATACGCGGCGCTGCTGCCCGCGATGGACGTCCCGGTGCTGCCGCTCGACGGGCTCGGGCTAGGTGGGCACGCCCCGCTCGAGGTGACGCCGGCGACGCCGGACGACCTGCTCATGCTGATCTTCACCTCGGGGACAAGCGGCGAGCCGAAGGCGGTCAGGTGCACGCACGGGAAGATCGCCGTGCCGGGACGGATGCTCGCCGGGCGGTTCGGGCTGGGGACCGCGGACACGGTCTACGTGTCGATGCCGATGTTCCACTCCAACGCGATCATGGCGGGCTGGGCGGTGGGCCTGGCCGCGGGCGCCGCGATCGCGCTGCGCCGCCGGTTCTCCGCCTCCGGGTTCCTCCCCGACGTCCGGGCCTTCGGCGCGACCTACGCCAACTACGTGGGCAAGCCGCTCAGCTACGTGCTGGCCACGCCGGAGCGCGCCGACGACGCCGACAACCCGCTCCGCATCGCCTACGGCAACGAGGGCGCGCCTGGCGACCTGGCCAGGTTCGCCGAACGGTTCGGCTGCACCGTGATAGACGGGTTCGGCTCCACCGAGGGCGGCGTGGCGATCAGCCGCAGCCCCGATACCCCGCCGGGTGCGCTCGGCAGGCTGGCGGACGGGGTGGCGGTCCTGGACCCGGAGACCGGCCGCCGGTGCCCGCCGGCCCGTTTCAGCCCCGGCGGCGAGCTGCTCAACCCGGCCGAAGCCGTCGGGGAGCTCGTGAACACGTCGGGTCCCGGCCTGTTCGCCGGGTACTACCACGACGTGGCGGCGGACGCGAGCCGGATGCGCGACGGCATGTACTGGAGCGGCGACCTGGGCTATGCGGACTCCCGCGGGTTCTGCTGGTTCGCCGGGCGGGCGGGCCAGTGGCTGCGCGTGGACGGGGAGAACCTCGGCACCGCGCCGATCGAGCGGGCCCTGCTGCGCCATCCCGCCATCGCGGAGGCGGCGGTCTACGGCGTGCCCGATCCCCTCTCCGGGGACCAGGTCATGGCCTGCGTCGTGCTGCGCGGCGGGGCGTCGCTGACGCCGGGCGAGCTTGGCGCCTTCCTCGCCGCGCAGGGCGACATCGGCCGCAAGCAGCATCCGCGCTTCGTCCGGGTCGCGGCGCAGCTGCCGCGCACGGCCACGTTCAAGGTGCTGACCAGGGTGCTAGCCGCCGACCGGTGGAATACCGGCGATCCGGTGTGGTGGCGTCCTGACGGCCGGTCCCCCGGCTACGTCCCGCTCGGCCGGGACCAGGCGGCGGCGCTCGACGCCGCGATCCGGGGTGTCCGGTGACGGCCTATCGCGCGTTCCCGCGAGTCACGCTGCCGACCGAGCGGCTGGTGCTGCGTCCGTTCGAGGCGGGCGACGCGGCGGTCGTGCACGCCGTCTGGAGCGACGAGGTCTACCTGCGCTTCGCTCCGGCACAGTTCCCGCACGCCGGGGTCGGCCTTGACCGGGCCGTCGTCTGGTGCACCAGGACCGCGGAGGAACAGCGACAGGCGGGCAAGGGGATGGCCTTCGCCGGGGCGGACCGTGACACCGGCCGGCTGGCGTGCCACGTGGCGCTGTTCGGCACCGACTGGGCCGCGATGATCGCCGAGGTCCACTACTGGACCGCCCCGTGGGCCCGCGGGCGCGGGTACGCCGCCGAAGCGGCCCGGGCGGTCGCCCGCTGGGCGCTGACCGACCAGGGCTTCGCCCGCATCACGCTGCGGACGGTCACCGGCAACACCGCCTCGCAGAAAGTGGCCCGGACGGCGGGCTTCCGCTTCGAGGGCGTGCTGCGCAACGCGGCCTGGTCCCGCGCGGGCCGCGGCGACATGGCCGTGTACAGCCTGATACCGGAGGACCTCGGCGAGGACGGGAGCCCCTAGCCGTCCAGGACCTTCCAGGGCAGGATGGGCAGGTCGCGGACGCGGACCCCGACGGCGTCGTGCACCGCGGCGGCGACGGCCGCGTCCACCCCGGTGGCGCCGAGCTCGCCGATGCCCCGCGCCCCGATCAGGCTCGCGGTCTCGTCGTACTCGTCGGTGAACGAGACGTCGATGCCGGCCGGGATGTCGGCGTTGACCGGGACCGCCACGTTGGAGAGGTTCTTGGCCAGCCACCGCCCCGACACCGGCTCCTGGTCGCTCTCCTCCATAGTGGCCTTGCCCCAGCCCCAGATGATGCCGCCGGTCATCTGGGCGCGGGCCGTGACCGGGTTGACGATCCGGCCGGCCGAGTAGACGCCGACCGCGCGGCGCAGCCGCAGCAGGCCGAAGTCAGGGTCGACGCCGACCTCGGTGAAGATCACGCCCCAGGTCCTGATCGCGTAGGGCGTGCCCTCGCCGTCCTGGTTGAACTGGCTGCCCCCGGGCAGGTCGAAGGTGCCCTCGCCGACGAGCTCGTCGATCCCGGCGCGATCGAGCGCCTCGAAGGGGCCGCGGCCGGCCTGGCCGAGCCCGGCGAGCTGCTTCGACACGTCGCGGGCGGCGGCCGCGACCGCGCTGCCGGTGCCCACGGTGGTGGACGAGCCGTAGGTGGGTCCCGTCCTGGGCAGGTCGGTGTCGCCCCAGCGCATCTCGACCTGGTCCGGGGAGATGCCTAGTTCGCCGGCGGCGATCTGGCTCAGCACGGTCTGCACGCCGGTCCCGATGTCGTGCACGTTGGCCTCGACCACGGCGCCGTCGCGGCGCAGCCGGACCCGGCTCGCGCCGGGGAACCGGAAGCTGCCCATCGTGCAGGTCGCCATGCCGTGCCCTATCACCCACGGGCCGTCCCGGCGCGGCCGCTCGTGCCGGGCCCGCCAGCCGTAGCGGCGCGCCCCTTCCTCGTACGCCTCGCGCAGGCCGTTGCCCGACCACGGCCGGCCGTCCGCGGGCGAGACCTCGGCGAAGTTGGCCAGCCGGACGTCGAGCGGGTCCAGGCCGGCGGCCTCGGCCAGTTCGTTCATGGCGCTCTCCAGGGCCCACAACCCGGGTCCCTCGACCGGCGCCCGCATCGGCGTGGGCACGTTCAGGCTGACCCGCTCGACCAGCTGACGCAGCCGCAGGGCCGGCACGGCGTACAGGGACTTGCTGGCCTCGGTGGCGGGCTCGACGTGGGTGTCGGCCAGGGCCGTGTTGTTGACGACCTCGTGCTCGAGGCCGAGCAGCACACCGTCGGCGGTCGCGCCGAGCCGGATCGTCTGCTCCATCCACGGCTGGTAGCCCACGTTGCTGAACTGGTCCGGGCGCCGCAGGTGCAGGTTGACCGGCCGTCCGGCGATCCGGGCCGCGGCGGCGGCCAGGATCTCGTGCGGCCAGATGTAACCCTTGGCCCCGAACCCGCCGCCAGTGTGCCGCGCCACCACGCGCACGTCCGCGGGGTCGACGCCGAGCGCGGTGCTCACCACACCGATGACGGTCGAGCTTGCCTGCACCGCGTCCCACAAGGTGAGCCGGCCGCCGTCCCACCGCGCGACCGTCCCTGACGTCTCCATCGCGTGGTGATGCCGCGAGGCCTGCAGGTAGGTCTGCTCGATCCTGATCGCCGCGCCGGCCAGTGCCTTGTCCACGTCGCCCCGGTCCTCACCCATCACCGGCTCGCGCGGGCCGTGCCCGATCAGCACGGGCGCCTCGCGCTCGCAGTCGACGACCACGGCGGCCCGGCCCGCCTCGGCCGCCTCGATCGACTCGGCCAGGACGATGGCGACGGGCTGGCCCTCGAAGCGGATCCGGTCGTCGGAGAACGGCATCGCGCGGACCGCGGAGGGCGGCGGCAGCTCGGGGAAGGCAGGCAGGTCGGCGGCGGTGAGCACGGCCGTGACGCCGGGCAGGATCAGCGCCGCGCTCGCGTCGACGCCGCGCAGCCGCCCGGCGGCCACGGGCGCGCCGACCAGGACCGCGTGCAGCACCCCGTCGGGCCGGTGATCGGCGGCGTAGCGGGCCGCCCCGGTCAGTTTCAGCGGCGCCTCGACGCGCTGCCCCCCGGCGCGGGCTCGGGTCGCGGTCATCGCGCACCGCCGGCCGTCAGCAGCGCCCGGACCGCGGCGTTGCGGGCCATGAGCACCTTGAACCCGTTCTGCGGGAGGGGAACGGCGTCGGCCATCGCTCGCTCGATAACCGGGATGAGCGCCTCGCGGGTGAGCGGGGTGCCAGGCAGTTCGGCCTCCGCGGCGGTCAGCGGCCACGGCCGCTGGGCGACCGAGCCGAGCGCGACCCGCGCCGCGGCGATGCGCTGCTCCCCGGCGAGCCGCACCGCGGCCGCGGCGGACACGATCGCGTACTCGTAGGACGCCCGCTCGCGCACCTTGACGTAGGCCTGCCCGTCAAGGCTGACCGGCAGCCGGTAGCAGGTGATCAGCTCGCCGGGCTCGAGCCGGGTCTCGCGCATCGGCTGGCCGGCGTCGGCCGCCTCGCGCTGGGTCAGGTGGAACTCCCGCATCGGGATCGTCCGCGGCCCGGCCGGGCCCAGCACGTCGGCCCGCGCGTTCAGCATGGCCAGGGCGACCGCCGGGTCGGATGGCTGCACCGCGACGCAGTCCTGCGTCCAGCCGAAGATGGCCTGGCGCTCGTGCCGGCCGGCCAGCGACGTGCAGCCACTGCCCGGATCGCGCTTGCTGCAGGGCCACGGCAGCGGTTCCTCGGCGCGGAAGTACGGGCAGCGGGTGCGCTGCAGCACGTTCCCGCCGATCGTGGCCCGGTTCCGTAGCTGGGCCGAGGCCGCCTGCAGGCAGGCCGAGGCGAGCGCGCCGGCCGCCTGAGTGACGAGCGGGTGCTCGCCGATCTCGTTCAGCGTCGCGAGCGCGCCGATGCGCAGTTCGTCCCCGTCCCTGTCGATGCCGCGCAGCTCGTCAAGGCCGCCGATATCGACCACGCGGTCCGGCGCGGCGATGCCCAGCCGGAACCAGTTGAGCAGCTCGGTGCCGCCCGCGATCACCGACGTCCGCGGGTCGGCCAGCGCTCCCGCCACCGCTTCGGCCGTGCCCGCCCTGGCGTAAGCGAAGTCCCTCACCGGCCCGCCTCCTCCCGCGCGGCGGCCAGCACGGCCGCGGTGATCTGCGGGTAGGCCGAGCAGCGGCAGATGTTGCCGCTCATCCACTCGCGGACGCTGGCGTCGTCGGTGGCATGCCCCTCGGCGATGCAGGCCACCGCCGACATCAGCTGACCGGGGGTGCAGTAACCGCACTGGAACGCGTCGTGGTCCGCGAAGGCCCGCTGGACGGGGTGCAGCTCCCCGCCGGCCCCGGCCAGGCCCTCTACCGTGACGACCGACCGGCCCGCGCACTGCACGACCAGGGTCAGGCAGCCGTTCATCCGGCGCCCGTCCACGAGCACGGTGCAGGTGCCGCAGGCGCCCTCGTTGCACCCCTTCTTGGCGCCGGTCAGCCCGATGTCGTCGCGCAGCCAGTCGAGCAGGGTGGTCCTGGGCGAAACGACGGTGGTCAGGTCGCGGCCATTGAGCCGCAGGGCGACCTCCGCCCGGTGAGTGAAATCGAGCGTCATGCCTACTAGCCTGCCAAATAGAGAACGGGGAGAGAGGGTCCGATCTTGCGGTCTACGGGGAGTTCGACGATCGAGTGGCCGGGCATGGTGTCCGTGTACGCCGTGCTGGAGCCGCAGTCCGGGGTCACGACGACGGGCGCGCACCAGGTCGGCATCGATTTCAGCGGCCATCTCGGGCTTGTCCGCGAGATCGAGGGTCGGGCCGCGCGGCACGACGCGCCGCCGGGAGCGGTCTACGTGACCGGGCGCAGCCCGATCACCTGGCTCGAGGTCGGCGATCCGACCGAGGCGCTGGAGGTCTACCCGGACTTCGCCCTCGTGGACCGGCTAGCCTGCGGGACCGCCGAGGTGCGGCCGTCGTTCGGGGCACCTGACGGGGTGGTGTTCGCCGTCGCCTCCCGGCTGCGCCGTGCTCATCTAGACGGGGCTCATCTAGACGGGGCTCATCTAGACGGGGCTCATCTAGACGGGGCTCATCTAGACGGGGCTCATCTAGACGGGGCGCACCTGGCCGCCGGTGCGCTCACCGACATCGAGGCCAGCACGCTAGCGCACCTGCTGGTCCGGCACCTGCTGCGCCGGTACGGCCGTGGCCCGGGGGCGCGCGGCGGGCCGGCCGGGGAACTGCGCCGCGGAGACGTCGACCTCGTCGCCGAGTACACCCGTGCGCATCTGGCCGACGTGATCACCCTGGACGGGCTGGCCGGGGCGGTCAGCCTGAGCCCGTACCACTTCGCCCGCTCCTTCCGGGCGACCACCGGCATGACGCCGCACGCCTTCGTCACCGAGCACCGGCTGATGGTCGCGCGGGACCGCCTGCTGCGCGGCGACACCAGCGTGACCGCGATCGCCCTGTCCGTCGGGTTCTCGAACATCAGCCACTTCCGCAGGCTGTTCCGGCGGCGTTACGGCCTCACCCCGGCCGGCCTGCGCGGCGTGGCACGATAGGGGGCGTGCCGCGCAGGCGTCAGAGCGCTGAGCCACTGTGGCGGGCGATCGCGGTGTTCCGGTTCGCCGGCCTCGGCTATGCCGTGCTGCTCACCGCCGTCATCGACCGCGGCGACTACTTCCGGCTGGACTGGGCGTGGGCGGTTATCGGCGTGATGACGGCGTGGACGGTCGCCACCACCATGGCCTACGCCCGCCCGGAGCGGCGCACCAGGCTCCTGCTGAGCACCGACCTGGCGGTCACGGCCGGCCTGCTGCTGTCCACCGCGGCCCTGCAGTACCCGGCCGCGATGCGGCACGGGGTGATGCCGGTGACCGGGATCTGGGTGGCCGGGCCGGTGCTGGCCTGGGCGGTGCGGTACGGCAGGCGAGCGGGCGCGATCGCCGCCCTGATCATCTCCGGCTGCGACTTCCTGCTCCGCAGCGAGGCGATCACCGTGGTGCTCAACGGCGTGGTGCTCCTGCTGCTGGCCGGCGTGGTCGTCGGTCACCTGGCCAGGCTCGCCGCCGAGGTGGAGACGGAACGCCAGCACGCGGTCGAGGTCGAGGCGGCCAGCCGGGAACGGGAACGGCTGGCCCGCGACATCCACGACTCGGTGCTGCAGGTGCTGGCGATGGTGCAGCGGCGGGGTGCGGAGGCGGGCGGCGCGGCGGCCGAGCTCGGCCGGCTGGCGGGCCAGCAGGAAGCCGCGCTGCGTTCCCTGGTGGCCAGCGTTCCGGTGGGCGGCGGCCCGGCGGCCAGCCCGTCGGGGGACGTGGATCTGCGCGCGCTGGTCCTGCCCGTCCAGTCGGATCAGGTGACGGTGTTCGGCGCCGGCCCAGTCCGTTCGGCTGGAAAAAGAGGCGGCCGGCGAGCTGGCCGCGGCGATCCGTACGGCGCTGGACAACGTACGGCGGCACTGCGGGGAACGGGCCCGGGCCTGGATCCTGGTCGAAGACGAGCCGGGCCTGGTCACGGTGACGGTCAGGGACGACGGCCCGGGCATCGCGGCGGGCCGGCTGGCCGAGGCGGCGGCCGCCGGGCGGCTCGGGGTCAGCCATTCCATCTGCGGCCGGCTGCGTGACCTGGGCGGCTCTGCCAACATCAGGTCGGTGCCCGGCGAGGGCACCGTGGTGGAGCTGCGCCTGCCGCGGGCGGCCAGCGTGCCGGTGGCGCGGGCCCCGGGGACGGGCTAGGGTGCGGAGGTGGGGCAGGACGCGCCGATCAGGGTCATGGTGGTGGATGACCACCCGATGTGGCGCGACGCGGTGGCGCGGGACCTGACCGAAGCCGGATACGAGGTCGTCGCGACGGCCGCCGACGGCGCGCAGGCGCTGCGCGTGGCCGGCCCGGCCCGGCCGGATGTCGTCGTGCTCGATCTGCAGCTGCCGGACATGTCCGGGGTCGAGGTGACGCGCGGCCTGCGCGCGGCCCACCCCGCCGCGCGCGTGCTGGTCCTGTCGGCGAGCGGCGAGCAGCAGGACGTGCTGGACGCGGTGAAGGCCGGCGCCGTCGGCTACCTGCTGAAGTCCGCGGCCCGGCCGGAATTCCTCGACGCGGTGCGGCGCACGGCGGGCGGCGACGCCGTGTTCACTCCCGGGCTGGCCGCGCTGGTGCTCGGCGAGTTCCGGCGGCTGGCCGCCGCGCCCGGCGCCGACGCCGCGGACACGCCGCGCCTGACCGAACGGGAGACCGAGATCCTGCGCATGGTGGCCACCGGCCTGTCCTACAAGCAGATCGCCGCCCGGCTCGTGCTGTCCCACCGCACGGTCCAGAACCATGTCCAGAACACGCTGGGCAAGCTGCAGCTGCACAACCGGGTCGAGCTGGTCAGGTACGCCTTTGAGCACGGCCTGGCGGGTGAGCCCGAGCCGTAGCCCGGCTGGCTCGCGGGGGACGACCCCGCCCCCCGATACAAGCTACTCGTGAGTAGCTACGGCGTCTCAGTTGAGTACCAGCGCCGATGCGGCGCGCGCCGCCGGCCGCGAGGCTGAGGTCATCGGACCCTAGCCCTGGAGATGCCATGACTGAACTTCAAGCTGATACTGGATCGAGGCTGCCGCTGGTGGCCGAGGCGCTGGGTTACGCCGGCGGCGTGCTGGCCATCGCGGCCGGGATCTACATGGTCAGGGACCTCTGGCCGAGTCCGTCGACCGGCGCGGTGCTCGCGTTCGCAGCCGTCGCGTGGCTGGTCCTCGGCGCGGGCGGCGCGGCGGTGCGTACGACGGGCGACCCCGCCTTCAGACGGCTGCGCAGCGTCTTGTGGCTGTTGTCCACGGTGAGCCTGGCGGCGTTCACGGGCACGCTCGCGGACCAGGTCGCCAGGTTCGGCCCGGATAGCACCACCCTGGTCACGGCGGCGGCATCCGCCGCGTACGGAGCGGCGCTGTGGTGGCGGACCCGTGCCGTGCTCCAGCACCTGGCGGTATTCGCCAGCCTGGCCGTCCTCGCCGGCACCGCCGCGGGCCGGCTGGATCCGGACGCCGGAGCGTGGGGGCCGGGCCTGGGGATCTGGGCCCTGTCCGCGCTGTGGGGCGTGGCGGTGATGCGCGGTTACCTCCCGCCCGTCGTGACCGGGTACATCGCCGCCGGGATCGGCCTGCTGGCCGGCGCCCAGCTCACCTTGCAGGTCGCGGCCGGTCACGTGCTCGCCCTGGCCACGGTGGCTGGCCTGCTCGCGGCCGGGGTGCTGCTGCGCCAGGCCTGGCTGGTCGCGCTGGGCGCCTTTGGTGTCTTGCTGGTGACACCGCAGACCGCGACCCGGTACCTGCCCATGTCGGCCGCGGCGCCGCTGGCGATCTTCGTGGTGGGCGTGGTCTTGCTCGGTTCCGCGGTCTGGCTGGCGAGGCACCGGGCAAAGTCCGGGTGAGCGCCCGGCCGGCCTTGCCGACCCGCCGGCCTTGCCGACCCGCCGACCCGCCGACCCGCCGGCCCTAGAGCGCACTGACGATCTTGGTCAGCGCGGGCAGCGCGCTCTCGGCGGCGACCACGTACGACAGGCCGAACCGCGCCCGGCGGGCCAGCAGGTCATCCCGGATCTGGGCCGGGCTGCCGATGAAGATCGTCGGCATCTCCCAGACGGTCTCCGCGCCGACGCCGGTCCAGCCGCGCCGCCGGATCAGCTCCTCGGTGCTGGCCTGCCGGGTGTCCGTGACGACGAACGTCCCGAAGGCGTTGATTTCCAGGTCCGGGAACCGGTCGCCGGCCGCCTCGCGGAGCACGGCGAGCTTGGCGTCGAACGCCGCGGGCGACCGGTCGGCCGGGTCGTCGCCGTCCTGCGGGTCCTTGATCGGCGCGGGAAGCACCCCGACCACGTCCGCATGACGGGCGGCCAGGCGCAGCATGCGCGGCCCGCCCGCGCCGACCAGCAGCCGCGGGGAACTGCGCGGTGCGGGGAGCACGTCGAGGTCCAGCCCCTCCACCCGGTACCAGGTACCGGGGTGGTGCACCTCGGTACCGGACAGCAGGGCCCTGATGATGCTCAGTGACTCCTCCAGGCGGCCGATGCGCTGACCCGCCGGATCGAACCCGATCCCGGCGGCGTCGTATTCGGGCTGGTACCACCCCGCGCCGAGGCCGAGCTCGAACCGGCCCCCGGACACGAGGTGCAGGCTGGCGGCCTCGTGCGCCACGATGGCCGGATGGCGGAAGTCGTTGGAGAGCACGATCGTGCCCACCCGGAGGCGGGTCGTCACCGCGGCCGCGGAGGCCAGGGCGGTGAACGGCGCCAGTTGCTGACCGAACGCGCCCGCCGAGAAGTGATCCCGGATCAGCAGCACGTCAATCCCGGCGTCCTCGACCCGGCGCGCGTGGTCCAGCCACCCCCGCCCGTCCGGTACCGATTCGCCGACCACGCCGAAACGCAGCTCTGCCATGGCATCCTCCCGTGTGGTCAACCACGGTAATGGAACCAGGGCCGCGGGCGGCCGGCCAGCGGTCGTTAAGTCCGGAACGCGCGCACGGCGCGGGCGCCTCGGCCGGGCGCCCCTGTCGAGCGCCGGGGCGGGGACGGCGATCACGGGGCAGCTGGCGTGGGCCAGGCAGTACCGGCCGACCAGGCCGTGCCGGAGGCGGCCGAACGTGCCGCGGCGGCCGGCCCCCACGACCAGCGTGTCACCGTCGCGGCTGGCCGCCGCGACCAGGACCGGGCCCGCGTTCCCCCGCATGATCAGCGGCTGGGCCTCGGCGTCCGGCGGGAACCCGCCGAACGCCGAGTCCAGGGCGCGCCACAGCAGCTGCCAGGCGTCGTCCTGCCACTTGAAAACCAGCGGATCCGAGGGGAACTGCCAGGCCGCGAACTCCGGGCCGGAGGGTAGCCAGGCGTGGACGAACGTCAGGGCGGCGTCAGATGCGCGAGCCAGGTCCGCGGCATAGCGCAGCGCGGGCAGGTTGCCCGGGCTGCCGCTGACGCCCGCGACGATCCTGCGGGTGCGGGGCATGACCGGCCTCCTTCCGCCGATAGGCCTGGCTGGCCGGCGCCGATCGGCACTGGCGCCAAGCCAACCCGCGGCCTGTGGACGGCAGATGCCGCCGGCGTGGTGACGAGATGAAGATCCGCGGCCGAGGATGCGGCCGTTATCGCCGGAATAGGAGAATTTCGCCGTATTCGACGGCGGCGACGCGTGGCCGACCGGTATAACCAGCTGAGCTGAGGACGCGGACGCATCCTGACAGCTCCTGCCCTGACGAGGCCTGAAACGGAAGGAGGAACTGGGCGTGCGACCTGGTCACCCCCGGTTCTCGGGAAACGTATTCGCCATAACCGCCGTGACCGTGCTCGGATTGAGCGCCCTGGCCGCGTGCACCAGCTCGAGCACGTCGAGCGGCACTCCCGCCTCCACGAGCCGGCCCACGGGCCCGATTACCATCGGCGCGTCGCTGTCGCTGGATGGAGACTTCTCCGCCGACGGCCAGGCGTTTAAACGGGGGTACGAGCTGTGGGCCAAGGACGTGAACGCCCAGGGCGGCATACTCGGCCGGAAGGTCAACCTGACCATCCTCAACGACGGAAGCCAGCCGAACCAGGTGGTCACGAACTACCAGACGCTGTTCGGCGCGGACCACGTGCAACTGGCCTTCGGGCCGTTCTCCTCGCTGCTCAGCAGCCCGGCGTCGTCGGTGGCGGCGCGATTCCGCATGGCGCTGGTGGAAGGGGCGGGCGGCGCGCCGTCGGTCTTCGACACCCCGTCCAACCAGGCCGACCACAACGTGTTCGACGTGAGCCTGCCGATCGCGGACGAGATGCTCCCGTTCGTGAACTGGATCGCCTCGCTGCCGGCCAGCGAGCGGCCGAAGACCGCGGCCTACCCGATGGCCGAGGATCCCTTCGCCGACCCGCCGGTCCAGCTCGTCCAGACCGAGCTGCAGAAGCTCGGCATCCGGACGGTGTACTCGAAGACCTTCCCCGAGGAGGTCGCGTCCTACAAGGGCCCTGCCGACCAGGTCGCCGCGAGCGGCGCCCAGCTCGTGGTGCTCGGGTCCACCGACGTGCCGACCGTCGGCACCTTCATGCAGGCGTTCCAGCAGCAGCACTACACGCCCAGGATGTTCATCGCGGCGGCCGGGCCGGACCAGGGCGACGCGTTCACCTCCGCGGTCGGCACCGGTAACGCCAACGGCATGATGGTGCCGGACGGGTGGTACCCGGGGTACGCGAACCCGACGAGCCAGCAGATGGTCAGGGAGTACGTGGCCCAGTTCGGCGGCACCGCGTCCGGCGTCAACGCCGACGTGGCCGAGGCCTACTCGGTGGGTCAGGTGGTCGCCGAGGCAGTCAAGGCCACCGGCGGCACCGACAACGCCAAGATCATCAGCTACCTGCACAGCGGTGTCCCGCTGACCAGCGTGCAGGGTCCGGTGAAGTTTGACGCGCTGGGCGAGAACGGGGCCGCCGCAGCCTTCGTCTTCCAGTGGCAGAAGGGCAACTTCAGGCAGGTCCTGCCGTCCAAGACCACGGGTTCGGTGTCGATCACCGCCACGAAGCCGCCCTGGGCCCGCTGAGCCCGCGCCGAGACCGGCGATGGCAGTCGCGTGTCAATGGGCAAGAACCACGCCCAGAACACGCGCACGATCTGGCGGAAAGGCCGTCGCCGACCACAAATTCTGCCTTATTAATAAGCACTTGGCATCGAACGAGGCGGGCCGAACTATCGTACAGCGCACTGTATTTAGTACTTGCCGCTCAATCCGGCGAGAGCATTGTCGAAGCGAATACCCGTCCGGGGAGATTATTCATTTATCGCATTTTCGAATTCTCGCCCCCGAAACTCTGGCGGTCGGTACGGCGGAATGTTTTCCACAATTCCACAGGCAAGATGAACGTTTCCTGAGAATGACGGGAAACCCCGGACATGGCAACGGTCCCTCCTTTTAGATCCATGGTTGATAAGACCGGAAGGATCACGAGGAGGAACCGTTGGAGCACTATGCTCTCACAGGGCTGACCACCGGGCAACTGCACAAGCTGGGCCTCCTGGTCATGCAGGAGATCGGCTCGCTGGTCAAGGCCGGCGCGAAAAGGCCGCCGGCGGTCGGACTGCTCGACTCAGTGGTCATGGTCGTCATGCTGATGCGCCGCAATGCAACCCAGGCCTCCGCAGCAGCGCATTTCCGTTGCAGCCAGCCGACGGTCAGCCGGCGGTGGGACTTGCTGCGACCGGTAATCGGCAAGGTTCTCGCCCCGTATGTCCCCGATCCCGTCCAGGTGCTCGGCCGCGAGGGAACTGCCCTGGTCGACGGCACCGTCTGCCCGGTATGGGACTGGGACGCGATCCCGGACCTGTATTCCGGGAAGGCAAAGTACACGGGAATGAACGTGCAGATCGCGTGCAATCTCAAGGGCGACGTGGCCGCGATCGGCCCGGTTCCCGTGCACGGCGCCCGGCACGATGCCCATGCGTTCGAGGCCTCCGGCCTCAAGGAAATACTTGAGAAATCCATGGCCGCAGGCAATACTGGTGCCGACCTCGGCTACATCGGAGTCGACGGCATCGGGATCGTACCATTCAAGCGCTTCAGCGGAGCGGAACTCCTGGACTGGCAGCGTGAATTCAACACGATCTTCAGCAAGATCCGCGCCGCCGTCGAGCACGCCGTGGCAAAGGTGAAGACATGGCGGATGCTCAGCAGGGAAGGCGGCCGCTACCGCTGCCCGATCGACAAGTTCGAGAGCATGCTCGCAGCCGTCGCTGGGCTGTTCTTCTTCGCCGAATACAGTAATGATTAATGAATTAGCCCCCGGAACGAAGATCACCGGACCGCGAATTAATTCCAAGCGATCACGGGAAACCCAGCCCGGCGCCCGCCCCGGAAAATCATCCTTGCACCAGGTCCGGGCGTCGCCTGGGCGTGAGCCTGGCCCAATCTCGCTCTCCGCGCCGGTGATCTCGAATTGCACGGCGCCGATGCTCTGCGGCCGAGTACGGGGCCGCCAGGCGCGTTGCCAGGGAACCTCAAGGTTGTATCGTTTGCACCGAACTCGCGGACGACCACTGCAATCGAGCGGCCGCACCCGCCCCGTCGGCCGGCGGCTACTCACCAGACACGCCGGAATGCCTTCGCGATTCTCCCCGGCGTTTGCCGGAATTCCGGGACGCCTGGGCCCTGCCGCGTGGCCGGCCGGGGCGGCTGAGGCCGGCCGCCGGTGATGGCGGGCGGCGCCGGGTCCGGGGAGGCCGGCCGGCGGCCCGCGCGCCGTAACATGATCGACACAACCCGAATCGGCGATCGTCCGCCCAGGCCAGGTCCCATTTCCCGGCCCCGGCCGGGAGATCATCAACCGCCGGATCTTTCATCCTCTAACGGATTAAAGTGGCGTAGCCCTATATTTGTGCCGCCGGAGGCCATTGGTCCGGAGGATCAGTGGCGCGGGCACACCACGTGTTGAATACCGGTTTGAACAGAGCGCGTCGCCAGCGAGGACATCACAATGGGAAGCCATGGGGTAGCGAGCGCTAGACTGCGCGCCGGTAAGACCAGCCATCACGCCGGGCAGCCGGCCGCCGCTAGAGTCCGCAGCGCGCGCACGCTGCGGGACTGGCCGGTCTCCTGGCGGCTGGTCGCGGTGATCGTGCTGGCGCTCGTCATGGGCTTGGTCTTCGGCGGCCTGCGGGTGGCGGCGGCGGCGGGCAGCGCGGCCCAGTTCGGCCGCGTGTCGCAGCTCGCAAGCCTCGGGCAGCAGGTCACCGGGCTGGTGCAGGCGCTCCAGGATGAACGCGACGAGACGACCGGGGTCAGCTCAGGCGGTAACCCCGACACGCTCACGCCCTGGTATCACGCGACAGACGTGGCGGCGGCCAGGGTCCGGACGCTGGCGGCCGGCGTCGGCGGCTCGTTCCCGGCGAACATCCAGGCCAGCGTGTCCACCGTACTGTCGGTGATCGATAACCTCGGGGAGCTGCGCAAGACGGCCAAGGCGAGCCAGGACGCGCTGGCGGTGATCGCCAACTACGCGGCCCCCATCAGCGACATGATCACCCTGAACGACCTGACCGCGCAGGGGACCTCTGACTCCATCCTCGTCAACGACGTCCGGACGCTCAACGCGCTGTCCCTGGCGAAGGACGAGGCCGCCCAGCAGCGCGCGCTCTTCTTCCACACGTTCATAGATCAGTTCTTCGGCGATGGCGAGCAGCAGGCGCTGACCACCGCGCTGTCCGAGGAACTCATTGACAAGGCATCGTTCGAAGCGACAGCCACGCCCGCGGAACAGAACTCCTTCACCACCACCGTCGCCGGGCAGGGGGTGAACGTGGCCGAGGAAATCGAAGATCTCATCCTCGGCGACGGAAACCTGGCCGACATCACGCAGGTAGACGGCATCAGCCTGAACAAAGCGCCCGCACGCTGGTACTCGTCGATGTCCGACAAGATCGACAAGATGCAGGCCGTCGAGCTGGAGGTAGCCAGGAACATCGTCGCGCGCAGCCAGGTGCTGCGGCGGGGCGCGGAAGAGTCTGCGCTGCTCAATGGCATCCTGACCGCGGTCATCTTGTTCCTGGTGCTGATCGCGACGCTCGTCGTGGCCAGGTCCCTGGTCCGGCCGCTGCGCAGGCTGCGGGAGGGCGCACTCGACATCGCCACGGTGCAGCTTCCCGAGCGGGTCCGGCTGCTTGGTGAGGACATGGATCCGGCCACAAGCCTGGAGGTGGCGCCGATCGACGTGCTGTCAGCCGACGAGATCGGCCAGGTCGCCCGCGCGTTCGACCAGGTGCACGCCGAGGCCGTACGGCTGGCCGGCAACGAGGCGATGCTGCGCAACAGCTTCAATGCGATGTTCGTCAACCTGTCCCGGCGCAGCCAGTCGCTGATCGAGCGACTGGCGCGCATGATCGACTCCCTCGAGCAGAACGAGGCCGATCCCGACCGGCTGTCCAACCTGTTCTCGATGGACCACCTGGTCACCCGGATGCGCCGGAACTCCGAGAACCTGCTCCTGCTGGCCGGGCACGAGACCGCGCGCAAGTGGAGTGCCCCGGTACCGCTCGCGGACGTGGTCCGGGCCGCGACGTCCGAGATCGAGCAGTACAGCCGGGTGGCGATGAAGATCCAGCCGGGGATCTCGATCACCGGCCCGGCGGTATCCGACGTCGTGCACCTGCTGGCCGAGATTGTCGAGAACGCCACGATCTTCTCCTCCAGGGACACGCCGGTGCACATCTCGGGCCAGGAGATACCCAGCGGGGGCGTGCTGATCGAGGTCAGCGACAGCGGGGTCGGCGTCCCCGAGGCCCGGCTGACGGAGATGAACCTGCGGCTGGACAACCCGCCGGTCATCGACGTCTCGGTATCCCGGCACATGGGGCTGTTCGCGGTGGCACGCCTGGCCGAGCGGCACGGGGTGCGGGTCAGGCTGCGGACCAGGTCCCCGCGCGGGCTGATCGCCCTGGTGTGGCTGCCGGACAGCGTCACCGAGCGCGGAACCGGATCGTCGGCATGGTCCGCAAACCGGCTGGGGCGGCAGGCGGCCGCTTCGGCCCGTGCCTCCGGCGGTCATGGCACCGGCGCGCACGTCCTTCCGGACGCACAGTCCGCGGCCAGGCTGCCAGCCAACGGCTGGCAGCCCGCCGCCGTACCCACCCCGGCCACGACGCCGATGCCGACCGTGCCGCCGGGACCGGCGGTGCCGACTCTGCCGACTCTGCCGACGGGGTCGACGCGGCCGGCGGGGCCGGCAGGGCCGGCGGGGCCGGCGGGGCCAGCGGGGCCGGCGGGGCCCGCGCAGGCCCCGGCCATGCGCGAGACCGCGCAGGCCGCCGCCGACTCGGCGGTATCGGACTGGTTCCGCAGCTCGCGGTCGCGCGCATCGGGCAACGGCGGATCGGCGGCGGGTGCGCCGGCGCCCGCGGGCGCCGGCTGGCGGACCGGGGCGGACGGGTGGGCCGAGGGCAGGCACGCGGCCGAGATCGTCGCCGACCCGGTCCGCGGCGACCATACGTCCGCCGGGCTGCCGGTGCGGGTCCCGCGGGCGAACCTCATTCCCGGGTCGGCCGGCGGCCACCGGGCGGGTGGCGGCGTCAGCAGCCGCCCGCCGGACGGACGGCCGGGCGACAGCCGCCCAGCCGATGGTCGCCCGGCCGATGGTCGCGGGGCGCAGGCTGCTCCCGCCGCACGGGCGCCGCGATCACCTGAGCTGGCTCGCAGCCGTCTCAGTGGCTTCCAGCGCGGAACCCGCCGCGCCAAGGGCCATACACCCCGTGCAGGAGAGGAAGCCGATCGTTGAGCTACGCATACCGCCAGGACCTGAACTGGCTCGTCACCGACTTCACCGCCCGGGTGGCCGATGTCGCGCATGCGGTCGTGGTGTCCGCGGATGGCGTGCCGCTGGCGTTGTCGGAGTACATCCCTCGCCAGTTCGCCGAGCAGCTCGCGGCGATCACCTCCGGGTTGACCAGTCTCATGGTGGGCGCCGCGCGGATCTTCGAGGCGGGCCATCCGACGCAGGCCCTGGTGGAGATGGAGCGCGGGCTGATGTTCGTGATGGCGATCAGCGACGGGTCGAGCCTGGCCGTCCTCGCCGCATCGGACTGCGACACGGATCTGGTGGCCTACGAGATGTCCTTGCTGGTCGAGGCGGTCGGAGACGTGCTGACGCCGGCTGCCCGCGCCCAGGGGTTAAGCCAGGCTGGCTAGCGTCCCCCAGGAGCGATCGCAGGGTGAAGGCGTAGTGCGTCATCTTCGCCGCGACCAGCCCCGGAACCCCGGCGCCGCCGGTGGCGGCGTTCCTGCCGTGCCCCGGGACCGGTGTGCGCGACCTGCGCGCGGCGGCGCCGGGCCCGGGGCCGGTGTGCCAGGAACTAGTGGGCCGGGAAGTTGAACCAGTGCAGGCTGACGAACGGCGGATTACCGCCCGCGCCTGAGGAGAACTCCAGGTAGACGTCGTGGGTGCCGGTCACGGACGAGATGTTGGCCGGGACCGTCCGCCAGGACGACCAGCCGCCGGTATTGCCCACCGCGAAGCTGCCCACCGGGGCATTGGCCGGGTTGTCAAGCACCACCTTCACCAGCCCGCTCACTCCGCCCGCGGCCCCGGAGGCCACCCGGGCGTCGAACTGCGTCGAGCCCGTCCCGAAGTTGACGCCGCTGTACTTCAGGTACTCGCCGTTGGTCAGCTGCGCGGCCTGGTTCGAGTCCACCCCGCTGGGGTCGGCGTCGGTGGTGGAGGTGACGTTGATCGTGCCCTGGCTGGCACTGAAGCAGTCGGCCGAGATGTCCGAGGTCGCCGTGGTCGTGCACGACTTGCCGCCACCGCCGCCGCCACCCCCTCCCCCGCCACCGCTCCTGGACGTGGTGTAGACGGCGACGTAACCGACGCTCATAGCCGCGCCCGAACTGGTGGAGGCGACCGGCGTGCTGCAGTTGCAGACGCCGTTCGGGAAGCCGCCGCCGATGGCGACGTCCAGGATGAGGAAGAAGCCGTGGTCCACCGCGGCCTGCCAGGCCGACGTGCCGATCTGGCTTTCGGTGACCGTGTGGTAGGCGGTGCCGTTGAGCAGCCAGGTGATCGACTCGTTGCTGGTGCTGGTCCGGTTCACGATGACCGAGTAGGTGTTGTACCCGGTCTGGCAGCCGGAACAGGACACGAGCCCGCTACCCTGGCCGGTCGTCTCGTTGCAGGGCCCGCCGGGGTCCACGCCGCAGTGCAGCGTGCCCGCCACCTCGGACAGTGCGTTGACGTCCTCCATGACGTCGATCTCGCCGACCGAAGGCCAGTTGGAGCAGGTCATGGTGCCCGACGTGCCGGCCCCGCTGGCACGGAAGCCCGCGCCGAGCATCCAGAAGGCGGGCCAGTAGCCGAGCCCGCTACCCGGGTCGGGCTGCTTGATCGAGGCGCTGACCTCCATCTCGCCGCCGGCCGGGGCGGAGAAGTTACTGGACACGGTCTCGATCCGGCCCGACGTCCAGGATCCGCCGGAGTTCACCGGGGTGACGTTGAGGTGGCCGCTGCCGTCCTCGGAGACGTTGGCGGTGGAGTTCGTGTTGCGCTCGACCTCGCCGGTGCCCCAGTTGGCGGCGCAGCCGCTGCCGTTGTACTGGGTGCCCTGGTCGTAGGTCCAGCTCGAGTCGACGCCGGACCCTGACGGGGAGGAGAAGGCGTCGCCGAAGGTCGTCGTCCAGCCCGCAGGCGGTGGCGGGACGGTCGTCGCGGACGCGCTCTGCGCCGTCGCCAGCAGCGCCGCCGCCGGGGCGAGCGCGGTGATCAGCACCACCGCCGCCCGCCGGGTAACCCTGCCCGTATGTGCCGCGCCCCCTGTCACCGGCCCCTTCAGCCAGTCCGATTGTCTGCGCACGGCGATTCTCCTTTCGCGGTTAAGGTGTGTCCCCGCTCCCGCATCCGCAGCTGGCCCGGATGACGACCCGGGTCGGCAGCACGTCAGTCTCGGGCGGCAGCGCCCGGTTCTCGATCCTGGCCAGCAGGCGCCGGGTGGCGCGCACGCCAAGCTCGCGCAGCGGCTGGCTCACCGTGGTCAGCGGCGGGTCCACTAGCCTGCTCGGGTACACGTCGTCGAACCCGGTCAGCGCGACGTCCGCCGGGACGGCGAGGCGGGCGTGCTGGAACTCCCGCAGCACGCCGATGGCCATCTGATCGTTGGCGCAGACCACGGCGTGCGGCAGGGACCGGCGGGCGAGCAGCACCCGGGCCGCTTCGGCCCCGCTGGCCTCCGAGAAGTCCCCGTGCAGGACCTGGTCGATGACGCAGCCCGGGCTGGCCAGCACCGCGGTCTCGAAGGCCGCCTGCCGTTCCCGCGCGTCCGGCGCGTCCTGCGGCCCGGTGATGAAGCACAGCCGCTGGTACCGGTGCTGCCCGGCCAGGTGCGACACCAGCGCGGTGATGCCGGCCGTGTTGTCGGCCATCACCACGTCGAGCCCAGTGTCGCGCCGTCCGGCGATGAGCGCGACTGGTATCCGCCCGGCCAGGCGGCGCAGGTCGGCGACGGCCATGACCTCTTCGGCCATCAGGAGCCCGTCGACCTTGCCGGACAGGGCGCGGACACGCCGCTCGAACGACTGCCCGGCCGAGCCGAACGTCAGCAGCAGCGAGTACTCGGTGTCCCGCAGTACCGCCTCGGCGGCGTGCACGATCTGGTCGACGAACAGCAGGCTCTCGCGCTCGATGTCGATCTCCGCGGTCCCGCGCTCCAGGCCGACGAAGCCGATGATGTCCTTGCGGCGCCGGCTGAGCCCCTGGGCGGTGGCGTCGGGCACGAAGCCGAGGGCCTCGATCACGGCCTGCACGCGCTGCCGGGTCTCCGGCTGGACCAGGCTGGAGTCGCGCATGACGCGGGAGACCGTGGCGGTGGAGACTCCCGCCACCCGGGCGACGTCATAGACCGTGGTCATCGGGTCATCCAGCCTTTGAAACCGCTTACATAGGAGTTTCGCCGGTAACGCTAAACAGCTATGTAAACGGTGTCAATAGGTTGGTTGGCATGTCTCGCTCCGGTGCTGGCCAATGGGACCGAACGGGCTGGCTCAGGGGCCCCGGGTGTACTGGACTGCGCCCCGTCGTGACCCGGCGGCCCGCCGCCGGTGCTGGTATGACGGGGGTGTCGGCTGGGGTTGACTGCGGCTTCAGCGGGCGTGATCGTTCGGGGTGAGGGGGCCCTCGCCCCCAATAGACGGGGGCGAGGGCCCCCTCACCCCATCGGCAGGCAGGCGTGCGGGATGCGGCTGTGACAGGCGGGGCTGGCAGGGCTGGCGGGGTTACGGCGGGTCGTGCGCTGGTGCCCGTGCGCTGGCCGGGGCTGGAGTGAACGGGGGAGCGCCCGGGCGGGGTGGGCGGGCGTGTGCTGAGCGCGGGTGGCGGGGACGGGTGGGCGGGGTGCCTTACACCGCGCCGAGGCCGAGGAGGAGGCCGTCGGCCGCGACGGCGGGGGAACTGGTCACGAAGAGCGGGACGCCGGCGGCGGGTGCGGTGATCGTCTGCAGCAGCCTGGCGCCGTCGAGGCTGCTGACGGTGCCGAGCACCTGCCCCTGCGCCACGGGTTCGCCGGGTCCGACGGACGGCTCCCACCAGCCCTCGTCCGCACAGCGCACCCACAGGAAGCGGCGGAGGTGGGCGGGACCCGGGCTGGCATCCGGCGCCGGGGGGCCGGTCATGCCGAGCACCGCGAGGATCCGGTCAAGACCGCGCACGTGCGCGTCGACGGCAGCCCGCTCGACCAGGCCGCATCCGCCTGCCTCGGCGATGATCGCGGGAATGCCGGCTTCGGCCGCGGCCGCGCTGGTGGAGCCGCCGACCGCCCGGTCGGGCCCCGGCTCCTGGCGGATCACGTAGCCGAGCCCGTACGCGCTGGCCAGCTCGCGCGCCCTGGCCTCGGCGGGGCCCGTGTCGTACAGCGCGAACGGCTCCAGCGCCTCGACCATGTCGCCGGTGTGCGCGTCGACCAGGGCGTCGGAGCCCGAGATCAGCTGGGTGAACGCGTCGTACGCGAGCCGGTCGGCAAGCGTTCCCGCCGGGTCGCCGGGGAAGCACCTGTTGAGGTTCTTGCCGTCGTCGGCTCTGCGCGGCCACCGGGATCGCGGTGACGGTACGGCACGCCGCGATGACGGAAGACGGCGGCTGGGAGGCCATGACGCGGATCCTGCGCCGGGACCCGCGGCCCACTGCGTGCGGCGTCGGCAGCCTCAACCAGCTGTTCGGGGTCATGGCGGCGCTGCGCGCCGCCGGGGTGGGCGTGCCGGGGCAGATGTCGGTGGTGAGCTTCGACGAGGACGAGTGCCTGGCTTTCCTCGAGGTCCCGGTGACCAGCGTGGCCATGCCACTGGCCGAACTCGGCGCCGCCGCGGTGGACCAGCTGATCGCCAGGATCGGGCGGCAGCAGGCCGACGACGTGATGATCCGCGAGCCGATGAAGCTGCTGCCCCGCCGGTCGGTGGCGCGCCCACGGCTAACTGGGTGATTACCGTGAGCCGCCGGGACCTTCCGGCCTGATCCTGCGTACTAGCCACCAGCGATCCCTCCTTTCTCATCTGCAGGCTGATTCACTCACCAGTACGACGATCTAAAATTTTCTGGGGTTGATTCGGGCTTGTGGGCGGATTAGGTGGACTATGGTGCACAAAAGTCACCCCAAAGCCCTAATCCACCCCGATCTTCCGCCCGCCAAACGCACCACACGACACGCGCGCATCCTCGGACACGCCAGCGCCTCGGCCAACCGGGTCGGCGGCGAAGCATCCGCCCCCGGCCGCCCGCACCGCCCCTCAGCTCAGCAGCGCCTCACCGCACGGGACGCGCTCCCGTTACTCTGACCCCGCGTCGGCTACCTGCGCCCGCGCGTCGCGGACGACGCGGGCGTGCTCGCGCATGGTCTCGGTGCCGTCCGCGCCGGGCTGGCGGCCGAACCCGCAGTACATCGCCACGCCGAAGTCGGAAAGGTACCGCGACGCGGTGGCCTGCCTGCGGCGCAGCCCGGCGACCCCGTCGATCGGCAGCACGATGCCGAGGAAGACCCGGGCGTCGCCCGGCTCCAGGTCGGCCAGCGGCCGGAAGAAGCTGCGGTCCTCGCTGCGCAGGTAGCGCGGCCCGGCCAGGTGCAGCCAGTCAACCGTGCGGCCGGAGTGCGCGACCGCGAAGTTCGCCATCCGCACCAGCAGCCCCATGTCGCGCGCTTCGTACATCGGCCATTCGGGGAATGTCCCGTAGCACAGGTGGTAGCCGACTAGGACCTCCTCCGGGATCAGCCGGGTCAGCCGGGCGACAGGCCCGGCGAACCGCTCCCATCCCCCTTCGCCGGTCCAGGCGAGCACGCCCTCCAGGTCCTGCGTCTCGTACGCCAGGTCCCACTGGATGGCCAGTTCGCCGGGCGGGATGGCCGAGGTGAGCCGAGCCAGTTCCCGCGCCACCAGATCCTCGAACGCCCGCTCGGCCACCGGGTAGTCCGCGGCGAAGTCGGCCTTGAACCCGTTCAGCGCGCTGGCCGGGAACGGCAGCCCGACCTGGAAGCGCAGCCCGGCCGGGATCACCCCGTCAGAGCGCAGCGCGCGGAATACCTGGTAGCCGGCGATCGCGTCGTCGATGCGCGGCCAGGAATCCCAGTGCAGCCCGGTGACGCCGGGCCGGATGCCGAACACCGGGGTCTCGTACGCGTGCCGCGGGATGCCGGTCGGCAACTCGGTCTCCTGCACCACCACCACGTCCGGGTTCGGCCGGACCAGGCGCTCCCGCTCGTAGCCGACCCAGGCCGCCCGGGGGCCTGTCTCGCCGTCCGGCAGCGCGAACACCAGGCCGTCGTAGAACGCGGCGGCAGCCCGCAGCGCCGACTCGGCCGAATCCGCCGGCAGGCTCCCGACCAGCAACAGCTCACTGTCCACCCGCGCCGCCATCGCCGCCTCCTTCCGTCTGGGTAGTCCCATTAGACCCGAGACGCGTGGTGGCAGCGCACTGAAAGCGAAGTGAAAAGCGTGACAGGAAGGTGTGCGGAGCTGCGCGGAGGACAGGGCCTCCACGCAGCTCAGCCGGCACCCTGGTTACCTTCACCCGAAGGCGGTGACCGTCGATCCGGTCGGCACGACGAGGATGTTATTGCCGATGCCGATGTCCGACGGGTCGCCTGAGTATTTCCCGCCCCCGCCGGGGGTCCCGGGCAGCGTGATCGTGGACAGCACCGCGCCGGTGGCCGGGCTGAGCGCGACCAGCGTCGAGGCGCTAGTGCCTACCCACACAGCGGATGACGTCACGACCGGCCCGGCCACCACCGCGGCGGGCAGGCTCGCGCTCCACACCGGGGCGTTGCCCTTGACCACGTTGAGCGCCGACACCGTGGTGCCGCTGGCGAAGAAGCCGGTGCTGCCGCTGAACGCCGGGATGCCGGAGAAGGAGCCCTCGACGGTACCGGTCGACTGGTCCAGGATCTCGTCGCCCTGGCTGCCGTACATGCGGCCGCGCCACAGTGCGGTCGAGGCGCCGCCGCCGCCGGAGCAGCCGGTGTTGTCGTCCCAGGCGACCTGAGCCGACAGCGACAGCTTGACCTGGGTCTGGCAGCCCGTGGATACGTAGACGCCGGTCTTGTTCACCGCCGGGGCGGCGCCGTTGCCGTCGAGGTAGCCGGTCTGGGCCTCGATGGCCCCGGTCTTGGCCGACAGCCCGTACACGCTACCGGCACCCTGCACCCATACCTCCCCCTTGGACACCACCGGCTCACCGCTGAAGTAGCTCGTGGTCGTCGACCATTCCTGCGCTCCCGTGGCGGCGTTGAAAGCCGTCACCGTACCGTCGAAATTATTCACAAAGACCCGGCCGCCCGCATAAGCCAGCGGGAAATAGAAGTACGTTCCCGATAGCGCGATCGGCCCCCAGAGGGTCTTTCCTGTCTGGGCGTCGAGGGCGTAGAGGCTACCCCCGTACGATCCGCCGGGCACCGACGTGGTGACGAATACCCGGCCCCCGGCAATTACCGGGTACGACGCCGAGCCGTTCAGCGTGACCGACCACAGCTGAGCCGGGTTGACGGGCACCGCCGAGCAGTTGTGGCCGTCGTGCGCGGCGTTCTCGTGATGCGCGACGGCCGGGCACGCCGTGGATACCGACGCCAACGCCGACGCCGGAAACGCCAGCGCGACCGCTGCCGCCGCGGCCGCCATGACGGTCACGCTCATTCTGGTCCTGCTTCTGCGCATGTGTTCTGTCCCCTGTTTCCCCTGGTACATAACGGAATGAAGATCATCTATGGGTCAGCTAAATGCATAGATGAATTAATTCGCCCAGAAGCTATCAGAGAGCAATGATCGCGCGCAGTGAAATCCGAGCCTGGCCGGCGAGATATTTCCACGGCCGAAAAGCCTTCCTGGCCAGGGAATTCTCACCTAGAAATAATCACCTGACGGGCGGCGTTTCCTATCCTGGTTCCGGTCCGTCCCGGCGGCCGGGCAGGGTGCGGATCGGCCCGCGCGAGGGCCGCCGCAGTTGCACCGTTCTCCACACGACCACCACACGGACACCAGACGACCTGCACAGCGGTCCGGTTCCCTGAGGTTGCCGTCGCGGTGCCGCGGACGCGAACGAGTCCAGCCCGCCACGGTTCCGGTCACCCTCGGTCGGCCACCGCCGTCGCCGATCCGAGGGATGACCGGCCTTCATCCCGCGGCTGGCCTGCGCTAGGGCAGGGACGTGACCGCGGTCAGGGTCAGCATGCTGGCGTAATCGCCCGGCGGCCGTGGGTCTTAGCCCGGCTCGCGGCGGCCGGCCAGGGTGCGGATGCGCAGCGCCAGCTGCAGCTCGAACCGCCGGTCCGGATCGCGCAGCTGGTCGCCGAACAGCTCGTGGATCTGCCGCATCCGGTACCTGACCGTCTGCGGATGGACATGGATCCGCTGCGCGACCTCTGCGGCGTTCTCGCCGAGCTGCAACCAGGCCAGCAGCGTCTCGGCGATCCGGTCGCGCTGGCCGGGCCGCAGCCGGGCCAACGGCGCCAGCCGGCGTCCGCGCAGCGCGGCGGCCAGGTCCTCGTCGGCGAGGATCAGCAGCGTGGACAGGTGCTGGTCGCAGCGGACCGGACCCGCCGGGATGACCCCGGCACGGGCCAGCGCCAGCGCGTGCCGGGCCCAGCGCAGCGACAAGGCCGCGCCGTCGAGCGGCACCGACGGGCCGATCGCAGCGCGGCGGCCGCGCAGGGCCCGATCGCTCAGGGCCCGGTCGATCGCCGCCTGCCGTCCCGGGCCGTCCGGGTCCGGCACGAGCAGGCACGGCTCCGGGGCGGTCCAGTCGGCGAGCACGCCGGGCGGCAGCGGGAACGCGTCCTGCCGCCTCTCGGCCAGGACGACCACCGCGACCTGGGCGGGCAGCACCCAGCCGGCCGCGCCGGCCAGGCTGGCGACGAGTTCGGCGCGGGGCGGTGGGTCGGAGACGATCGCGGCGAGCAGCCGGCGCTGCCGGTCCCCCGCGGCCTGCACGCGAGCCTCCGCGTACCCCTGGGCGCAGGCCGCGGCCAGCTCATCTAGGTACGCGAAGATGGCTTCGCCGACGCGGCTGAGCTCGCGCCGGTCGAGCCCGGCGTCGGCCTCGCACAGCCAGCGCCAGGCCACCCGCGCGCCCAGGCGCAGCGCGTCCTGCAGCGCGTCGAGGGTACGGCCCTCGCGGGCCGCGGCGCCGCCGATGGCGCGGAACTCCGCCGTGATGGCGCGCGCCGGCTCATCCGGCCGGGCGACGTGCGCGATGAAATGGGCGACGGCGCCGGTCACCGCGTCGGTGAGCCGCTGCTGGTAGTCCGGGCGCGCACGGGCCGCGTAGTCGGGGACCCCGCGCGCGATGGCCTCGATCATCTCCGGGATGGCACCGCCGAGCCTGGTCCGGACCACGGCCGCGGTCTCGGCAGAAAACGCCGACCCGGAAATGGGCAGGGTCTCCGGCCGGGAGACCTCCGCAAGCTCTCGCACCCTCACTCACCGCCCGGACGCCAGCTCCGCCCCGCGACATGACCAGCCCCTACGTTACCAGTAAGTAACTTCTGCTGTCACGCGCGGGGCGGCGGGTGGAGGCCTGTCATGCGCCGGCGGCGGGTGGAGGCCTGTCATGCGCCGGCGGCGGGTGGAGGCCTGTCATGCGCCGGCGGCGGGTGGAGGCCTGTCACGCGGGCCCGGGACGGCGGTTCGGGCCGAGCATTGCCTGCGTGGCCCGGACGGCCACCTCGGTGATGCCGCCGATGTCGCCGCCGTCCTCGACGGTGGTCGCGACCAGCTCGCGCAGGCCGCCGAGCATCATGATCATGAGCTGGCGGGACGGCGGGGACACGCCGGCCACGCGCAGCTCCGGGGTGTCGGTGAGCTCCCTGACCAGCACGATGAAGGCCTCGAGCCATTCGCGCTGCAGGTGGCGGGCGTCGGCGCCCAGCGAGGGGAGGTCCCGGATCCAGCTCAGCGTGAGGGCCAGGTCGGCCTGCGCCACCGCGATCCACGCCTCGATGGCCTGCCGCACCTGGGCGTCCCACGGCGCGCGCCGGTCGACCGCGGCCCCGATCTGCCGGATCATGGCCGCGTTGGCCTCCCGCAGCAGGTCGATGAAACAGGCCTGCTTGCTGGGGAAGTGCTCGTAGAACGTGCGGCGCGAGGTGCGGGCGTGGCGCACCACGTCCGCGACCGTCGCCTCGCGGTAGCCGCTCTCGCGGATGGCCGCGGCCATGCCCTCGAGCAGCCGTCGGCGGAATTCGGCCGGGGCGGTCCCCGCAAGGCCGGCCTCATGCCGCGCGGTACTGGCGGTCGTCACACTGCGCCTCCTCTTGCCGACGATGGTACTCTCGCGTACCGTCAATCTGGTACGCACGCGTACCGCAGATCGATTGGCGCAGATCGATTGGCACTGGGTCGATTGGCACTGGGTCGATTGGCACTGAGTCGATTGGCACTGGGTCGATGAGCACTGGATCGATGAGCACTGGCGGAGGAGGACCGATGGCCGCGAAGCGCGGGGCGATCGGCAGCCGGGCGGTCAGGCCGCTCGGCGGAAGGACGGTCAGGCCGCTCGGCGGCCGGCCGGTGATGATCACCGGCGCGGCCTCTGGCATCGGCCGGAGCCTGGCCCGGCGGCTGTCGCGGCTGGGCTCGCCGGCGGCCATCGCCGATATCGACGAGGCCGGTCTTAAGGAGACCGCGAGGACGATGCCGGGGCCCGCGCTGGTCCGGGTGCTCGACGTGCGGGACGCCGCGGACCAGCGCCGGTTCGCGGCGGAGGTGCGCGAGTGGCTGACCTCGCTGCCTGACCGGCCGCCGCTGGCCGCGGTGTTCAACAACGCGGGCGTCGCGGTGGCCTCGTCGGTACTCGATGCCGACCCGGACGACGACGAGTGGCTACGGCAGATCAACTTCGACGGGGTGGTCAACGGTACCCGCGCCTTCCTGCCCATCCTGGTCGAGCAGGACGACGGGGTCATCGTCAACACCTCGAGCGTGTTCGGCCTGGTGGGCATGCCCTACCAGAGCGCCTACTGCGCGTCGAAGTTCGCGGTGCGCGGCTTCACCGACGCGCTGCGCCAGGAACTGCGCGGCACCGGCGTCCGCGCGGTGACCGTCCACCCGGGCGGCATCAGGACCAGCATCGCCCGTAACGCGCGGGTCAGGAAGGACCCGGAGGGCCGCGGGCGCAGCCAGGAGCAGATGGCGGCCGAGTTCGAAGCGCTCCTGAGGACCACGCCGGACAAGGCGGCCGAGATCATCTGCCGCGGGGTGGAACGGGGCAAGGCCCGCATCCTGGTGGGCCCCGACGCCTACGTCTTCGACGCCCTGGCCCGGGTCACCCCCACCCACTACTACGACGTGCTGGCAGTACTGGAGAAGCGGCTGCGAGCGGCGCGATGACCGAGTATGTCGACGTCCTGATCGTCGGGGCGGGGCTGTCCGGGATCGGCGCCGCCCACCACCTGCAGGCCGCGTTCGGCGCCAAGACCTACGCGATCCTCGAGGCCAGGGACGCCGTCGGCGGCACCTGGGACCTGTTCCGCTATCCGGGCGTGCGATCGGACTCGGACATGTTCACGCTCGGCTACCGGTTCCGGCCGTGGACCGAGGCCAAGGCGATCGCGGACGGCCCGGCCATCCTGGACTACGTCCGGGCCACCGCGGCCGACGCGGGGATCGAGAAGCACATCCGCTTCGGCCACCGGGTGAGGAGGGCCAGCTGGTCCGGCGAGCAAGCGCGGTGGACCGTGGAGGCCGAACTTCCCGGCGGCGAGACGGTGACGCTGACCTGCGGTTTCCTGCTGATGTGCAGCGGCTACTACCACTACGACCAGGGCTACCTGCCAGATTTCCCCGGCATCGGGAACTTCCGCGGGCAGGTCGTTCACCCGCAGCACTGGCCGCAGGACCTCGACTACGCGGGGAAGCGGATCGTGGTGATCGGCAGCGGGGCGACCGCGGTGACGCTCGTCCCCGCCCTGGCCGAGACGGCGGAGCACGTGACCATGCTGCAGCGCTCCCCCACCTACGTCCTGGCCATGCCGACCGAGGACGGCATCGCCACCCGGCTGCGCCGGCTGCTCGGCGCGCGGCGCGGGTACGCGGTCACGCGGTGGAAGAACGTCGCGATCACCACGCTGATCTACAAGCTCAGCCAGCGCCGGCCCGACATGATCCGCGGCTGGATCCGGCAGATGTCGGTCAAGCAGCTACCGGACGGGTACGACGTGGACACGCACTTCAAGCCGTCCTACAACCCGTGGGACCAGCGGCTGTGCCTGGTGCCCGACGGTGACCTGTTCGAGGTCATCCGGGACGGGCGGGCGTCCGTGGCCACGGATCGCGTCAAAACTTTCACCGAACGGGGCTTGGTACTCGAGTCCGGCGCCGAGCTGGGGGCCGACATCGTGGTGACCGCGACCGGCTTGCAGCTGCTCGCGTTCGGCGGCGCCGAGCTCAGCGTGGACGGCGCGCTGGTCCGGCTGCCCGAGACGATGGCGTACAAGGGGATGATGCTGAGCGGCGTACCGAACTTCGCGTTCACCATCGGCTACACCAACGCGTCCTGGACGCTCAAGGCAGACCTGGTGAGCGAGTTCGCCTGCCGGCTGCTCCGGCACATGGACGCCCGCGGCTACGACACGTGCGTGCCGGTCAACGACGACCCGGCCGTCACCCCGCAGCCCCTGCTCGACTTCCAGGCCGGCTACGTGCTCAGGTCCGTCGATCAGTTCCCGCGGGCAGGCTCGCGTCCCCCGTGGCGGCTGGGCCAGAGCTACGCGCGCGACGTGGTGACGCTGCGGCACGGCAAGATAGAGGACGGCTCGATGCGGTTCGCGCGAGCCGTCACCCCGTCCGTTCGGTAGTAATTTGTTCGATCGTGACAAACTGTGGCGCTGAATCGTTACCCGCGCGCATAGGAACGCGTCACGGCGCGGCGTGTACTGCGATCATGTCCCGCATCCGCCTTGCCGTCACCATGCTCCTCGCGGGCGCCGTGCTCGTCGCGGCCCCCGTGTCCGCCCAGGCCCGGACGCTGCCGGTCAACTACGACTTCGCTACCGGCGCGCTGGCCGGTTTCCTGTTCCCGCGGACGCCGCCGCCGGGCGCGGACAACTTCGGCTGCAAGCCGTCGTCCGCGCACCCCGACCCGGTCATCCTGGTGAACGGCACGTTCGCGAACCAGGACGACAACTGGCAGGCCGCCTCGCCGCTGCTGGCCAACCACGGGTACTGCGTCTTCACCTTCAACTACGGCGGGAGCTCGGCATCGTCGGTCGTCCAGGGCACCGGGGATATCGCCGCCTCGGCGGGCCAGCTGGCCTCGTTCGTGACCCGGGTGCTCGCGGCGACCGGCGCGGCCAGGGTGGACCTGGTCGGGCATTCCCAGGGCGGCATGATGCCCCGGTACTACCTGAAATTCCTCGGCGGCGCGGCCTTCGTGAACCGGCTGGTCGCGCTGGCGCCGAGCAACCACGGCACCACGCTGGACGGGCTGACCGCGCTGGTCAGGGCGTTCGGCGCGGCGGGCCTGGTGAACGGCGCGCTGAACGCGCTGTGCACGGCGTGCGTGCAGCAGGAGGCGGGTTCGGCGTTCCTGGCCAACCTGAACGCGGGCGGTGACACCGTGGCCGGGGTGAGCTACACCGTCATCGAGTCGAGGAACGACGAGGTGGTCACGCCGCATGAGTCGGCGTTCCTGTCCGGCTCCGGCGTCACGAACATCACCTTGCAGAACCAGTGCGCGCTGGACCAGACCGACCACCTGGAGATCGCGGCGGACCCGGTCGCGCTGGCCGACGTGCTGAACGCGCTCGACCCGGCCCACCCGGTGCGCGTCCCCTGCCTGGTGGTGCTGCCGATTACCGGCCCGGTCGGACCGGTGCCTTCGTTCTAGCCCGCTACCCGGCCCGGGGCGGCCCCTGGAGTAGGTCCTCGACCGGCTTGACGCCGGCGGTGCCCTTCTTCAGGCGCCACAGCAGGCCGCCGAATTACCACAGCGCGGCCAGGACCAGGCCGTAGCCGAGGACCTTGTCGGCGCCGTGGAACGGCGCGGGAAGCGACAGCACGATCATGATCAGCACGGTGTAGGCGAGCACGAAGATGATGACCGGCCAGGCCCAGCGGCCGAGGTTGAACGCGCCGGGCAGGCTGTCCGTGGTCCGCCGCTTGACCGCGTAGGCCAGCGTGATCAGGAAGTAGATGATGTACGGGATGATCGCGGTCGCCCCGACCAGCGTGCCGAACGCGCTGGGCTGCTTGTACCCGTAGAACATCACGCCCAGGTCGATCACGCCGAAGACCAGCAGCGCCACGATCGGGGTCTGGCTGCGGGCGTTGATCTTCCGCAGGGCGCCGGAGAACGGCAGCATGTTGTCCCGCGACATCGAGTAGACGAGCCGGGCCTGGGCGCCCGAGCCGACGACCAGGATCGCGAACATCGAGAAGATCACGAACGCTATGAACACCTTGACCAGCCAGGACGGCAGCCAGTAGCCCGCGATGGCGAGCAACGGCAGCGGGGCCGCCTCGACCGTCTTGAGGTCGGGGATGGCGAGGGTGAAGCCGATCAGCGCGATCATGCCCAGGACGGCGGAGCTTCCCACCGCCCACAGCACGCCGCGGGGCACGCTGCGCACGGGGTTGACCGCGTCCTCGGACATGTCGGCGGCCAGCTCGAACCCGACCAGGGTGAACGCGCCGAGCAGGCCGGCCAGCGCGAAGGCGTACCAGGTCGGGTTGTGGTTGACCGACGTGGTGTTGAACAAGATGCCGGCGCCGGTGCTGGTGGGCTTGGCGTGCACGCCCCACAGGATGAGCAGCAAGCACGCCGAACAGGACCGTCCCGATGATCTCGGTGAACACCGCGACGTTGTTGACCCGCGCCGCGACCTGCATGCTGATGAGGTTGATCACGACCGGCAGCACCATGAGGATGATCGCCACCGTGAGCACGAGCTGCTGGCTCGGGTTGTCCACGTTGAACTCGCTGAGCAGCAGCGGAGACGCCACCCCGAGCATGATCGCGCCGCCGCCGACGGCCATGTACAGCAGCCCGGCGAAGCCGACGAACCAGCCGTAGGTAGGGTTCACCAGCCGGGCGCTCCACTGGTAGGCGTACCCGGCCAGCGGGATGCGGGTGCCCAGTTCGGCCACCACCAGGGCGATCATCATGTTGCCCACGCCGACGATCGGCCAGGTCCAGATCGAGGCCGGGCCCCAGTAAGACAGGCCGAACCCGTAGTTCAGGAAGATGCCGGTGGTGATCGAGATGATCGAGAAGGCGATCGCGAACATGGAGAAGAACCGCAGCGATCGCCGCAGCTCCGGCCGGTAGCCGGCCCGCTCGAGGACCACGTCGCCGGAATCGGCCGGGCCGTCCCTCACGGCGGCGGGCGCGGGCGGGTTGGGTTCGGCTGCTGTACTGGACATGGGGGTCCTCCTGCTAACTGGCCGAGGTGCTTGCGGACGGAGGCGAAGGCCTGGTCGGTCGCCTCGAGCACCAGGGCGAGGTCATCCCCGGTCATGGCGGCGGACACGAACCAGTTGTGCCGGGGATGCAGGTAGGCGCCACCGCGCAGGGCCTGCGCGGCGAACACGCCGGCCAGCTCGTGGTCCCGGTCCCCGGCGAAGGTGAGGTAGGGCATCACCGGCGGGCCGGTGTAGCTGACGGCCAGGTCCCACGACCGGGCCTGGTCCAGGATCCCGTCGCGCAGCGCCTCGCCTTTTTGGTGCATCGTCTCGATGGCCTTTTCCTCGCGCAGCGCGCCGATGGTGGCGATGGCGGCCGCCATGGGCACGGCGGAGAACCAGAACGAGCCGGTGACGAAGATGTTTCTCGCCCCGCCGCGGAACGCGTCGTTGCCGAGCACGGCGGCGAGCGCCCGGCCGTTCGCGATCGCCTTGCTCCAGGCCGACAGGTCCGGATCCACGCCGACCGGCTCCCAGCTGGACCCGAGGTGCAGCCGGAACCCGGCTCGCACGTCGTCCAGGATCAGCGCGGCCCCGGTGGCGTCGCACAGCGCGCGCAGGCCGCGGGCGAACAGAGGATCGACGAGCTCCTGGTCGTACCCGGCGTCGTGCTTGAACGGGCTGACCAGGATGCCGGCCAGGTCATCGCCCGCCTCGGCGGCGGCCTGCTGCACGCTGGCCAGGTCGTTGAAGGTATAGCGGCGCAGGTTGGCGTGGTCGGCGGGCGTGACGCCGGCCGGCCGTGGCGTGCACCAAGGCGCGGCGCCGTGGTAGGCGCCCTTCGCGACCAGGATCTTGCTCCGCCCGGTCTGCGCCCGCGCGATCGTGCAGCACATGGTGGTGGCGTCGGTGCCGTTCTTGGCGAGTATCGCCCAGTCCGCGTGCCGAACGGTTTGTGTGAGGAGCTCGGCCAGGTCCACCATGACCGGGCCGGGCGCGTTCATGCAGTCGCCGGCCGTGGCCTGCTGGGCTGCCGCGGCTTCCACCGCCGGGTGCTGGTGGCCGAGCACGACCGGGCCGTAGCTGCACATCAGGTCGACGTACTCGTTCCCGTCCACGTCCCAGACCCTCGCCCCGCGGCCGCTCCTCATGAACTGCGGGTAGGCGGCGCCCGGGGCCGCCTGGTGCCCGTACATCCCGCCCGGGATCACGGCCCTGGCGCGCTCGCGCAGCTGCCGGCCGGCGGTGCCCTCACTCATGAAATGCGCTCCTTAGTCCTTAATGCGGTCCCTGATGCGGCCGGCCACGGCCGGCTGCGTGCGTTCGAGGAAGTCCAGTACCTGCCCCAGGTTCTCGATCCCGGCGTCCGAACCCAGGCCGGTGGCGACCAGGGCCCCGCAGGCGAGGCCGAGCCAGGCGGCGTTTTCTGGGGTGGCCCCGGCCAGCAGCCCGGTGAGCAGGCCGGCGGTGAAGCCGTCGCCGCAGCCGGTGGTGTCCACCACCTGGACTTCGAGGGCGGGCAGGCGCACGGGGGCGCCGCTGCCCTGCCAGGCGACCAGGCAGCCGTCCGCGCCGCAGGTCACGGCCACTGCGGCAGTGCCGAGCGCCAGCACGTCCTTGATGGCGTCGGCGGGCTCCTCGCGGCCGGTGAGAGCGAGGATCTGATCCTCGTTCGGAATGAACCAGTCCGTGACGGCCAGCAGCGGGGCGAGCCTGCCGAGGTCCCGCGGGCGGCCGGGGTGCAGCACGTCGACGGCGACGAGCGTGCCGTTGCTCCTGGCCGCCCCGGCGATGTCCGCTAGCTCCTCGCCGGTCATCCCGGCGAGCGCGTCCGGGGCGCCGACGAGCAGGGCGCGGCTGTTTTGGATTCGCTCCAGGTCGACGTCGGCCCGGGTGAACAGGCGCGTCGCGCCCGGGACGTGGAAGGCGGGCCGATCGCCGTTCGGCCTGATGGGCAGGATCGTGGCCGACGTCTGGGCTCCTTTTTTGCGGACCAGCCCTGCGGTGTCCACGCCGTGCCTGGCCATGGCGGCGATCACGATGTCGCCGAGCAGGTCGTCGCCGAGCGCGCCGACGGCGAGCACCCTGGCCCCCAGCTTGGCCAGGTCGACGCCGGTCCCGGCGGCCGTGCCCGCGGCGGTGGCCCGGATCTCCTGCAGCCGGACGCTGCCCTGGCCGGGCGGGATCGTCTCGACCGGACGGCCCAGCACGTCCAGGATGTGCGCGCCAAGCACGGTCACTGTTCCCGATGGCCATTCGCTCGCCTCCGGGGAGCCCTCAAGGCCCTTTAGCTCGCTCATGGCCGGCCCTGCTCATGTCCGGGCTCATGTCCGGGCTCATGTCCGGCGCGCCGCTCGCCGTAGCGGCGGCGGCGGGATTCGGCCGTGACCTCGTCTAGTTCGGCGGCCGAGAGGATCGAGGGTTCCCCGTAGCTCAGCGCCAGCCGGTAGGTGCGGGCCAGCCATTCGAGCAGCAGCGCCCGGTCGTAGGCCTGTGCCAGGTCGCGGCCGTAGGTGACCGCGCCGTGGTTGCGCAGGATGACGGCGCTGCGGCCGTCCAGCGCCTCGACGGCCGCCGCGGCCAGGCCCGCCGAACCGAAGCGCACGTAGGGCGCGACCCGGACCGGGCCGCCCAGGCCGGTGATCGCGTAGTGGATGGCCGGCAGCTCCTCGCGGGCCGCGGACAGCGCGATGACCTCGGGCGAGTGCGTGTGGACCACGGCGCCCGCCTTGGTCGCCGCGTAGATCGCCAGGTGCATGGGGGTTTCCGAGGAGGGAGTCTCCTGGGCGAGGCCGGCCGCTCGGCGCCGTCGAGAGTGACCAGGCAGACGTCCTCCGGGCGCATCTCGGCGTAGCTGACCCCGGACGGCGTGATCGCGACGGTGTCCCCCGCGCGGACGCTCATATTGCCTGCGCTGCCGACGGCCAGCCCGTCGTCAAGCAGGCGTGCGCTGTAGCCGACGAGCTGCTCGCGAGCCGCCTGAAGCCCGTCGGAGTCGCTGCGATACACTAATTTCGGATATTAGACGGACGTCCGACAAAAAAACAGGCCTCGGAGCGTTATGCAAAACCGGCCGCGAGTGCAGGCCGTCTGGGCTTGCGCGGTCGGCCTGGCGCGGGCCGCGGTCAGCAATCTCAGCGGGTTCCTTGCACAGCGCGACCTTTGAACAACGCGACCTTTGAACAAGACACCTGGTGATCATGCCGAAGATCGTCGACTGGGACGCCCGGCGGGACGAGATCCTGTCCGCTACCTGGCGGGTGATCGCGCGTGACGGCATCGCCCGCGCCACCATCAGGGCCATCGCCCGCGAGGCCGGCTGCTCCCGGGGCATCCTGGCGCACTACTTCGACGACAAGGCCGACATCCTCGGCTCGGCGCTGCTGCTCTCTCACCGCCGCGTGGTGACCCGGATGGAAGCCCGCGCGGCCGGGCTCACCGGGCTGGCCGCGCTGCGCGTCATCATGCTGGAGGCGCTGCCGCTGGACTCCGAGCGCGACCTCGAGGCCCAGATCGAGATCAGTTTCTGGGGCCGGGCCCTGGGCAACCCGGCACTGCGGCGGCTGCAGCACGCGGAGTTCGACCGCTTCACCGAACGGCTGCGCGGGCACCTCGTCCAGGCCGAGAAGGACGGCGAGCTCCGTGACGGCGTGGACATCGGCCTGGCCGCGCACCAGTTGCTCGTCCTGATCGACGGGCTCAGCGCCGAGCGGGTGCTCTATCCCGACCGGGTCACCCCGGACCGCCAGCAGGAGATGCTCGACGAGCTGCTCGGCATGCTGCGTCCATAAGCAGCGTCCTTAAGCAGCGTCCTTAAGCTGCGTCCTTCGCCGGCCGGGTGACGTGATCGGCGTCACAGTATCCCGGCACGGTTCCCGGCGCTCCTCCCCAGTGTGTCCGCTGTACTGCGGAAACTCATTCGGGGATTGGAGAACTAAGGATGAACATCAAGAGCAGGCTGGGCCGGGCTGGGGGCATTGCCGCGATCGCCGTTGCGATGGGCGTGGGCAGCGTGGGCCTGGCCGGGGCGGCGTCGGCGGCGTCGGCGGCGCCGGTGGCGTCGGCGGCGCCGGTGGCGCCGGTGGCGCCGGTGGCGCCGGTCGGCAACCCGATCAACGGCCCGGTTTACGGCTGCGTCTTCCAGACTGTCACCGGCCACTACCTGACGGCGGTGGGCGGCGGCGGCCGCACAACGGACGTGATCCACACCGATGCGACGAGGATCGGGTCCTGGGAGAAGTTCACGCTGATCGACTCGGGGTCCGGGACGCCTGTCATTCAGTACGGTCTGCTGACCACCAACGGGCATTACCTCACCGCCGTGGGCGGCGGCGGGCGCACCACGGACGTGATCCACTCCGACGCCACGCACCTGCTGGGCTGGGAGATGTTCACCCTGAACTCGCTCGGCGGAGGCGTGTACGACATCCAGACGCTCGACGGTCACTACGTCACCGCCGTGGGCGGCGGCGGCCGGACGACCGACACCATCCACACCGACGCCACCCGGGTGGGCGCGTGGGAGAAGTTCACGGTCAGCTGCGGTCACTGACCTGACCTCTCGCTAACACATAGCGGCCCCCTGCCGGAATGGGTCTGGCACCCACCGGCGGGGGGCCGGCCATATCTGACCTGCGGCGACCGCGGGCCAACGCCCGCCGGACCCACTGGCCTCGCCTTTCACAGCTGCCTCCGCGGGGACCGTCGGCTCATGGGGTGAGGGGGCCCACGCCCCCAATAGATGGGGGCAAAGGGCCCCTCACCCCATCCGAGCGCGCCCGCCGCACCTCCGCCGAGCTCCCGGTGAACGACAGCAGACACATCCTGCACAGCAGCACCAGCGGGACAGGTGCCTGACCACGACGATGGGGCATCGTCGTGGTTGTCTCCGGGGCATGCACACCGGCTCGATGATGCCCGTGTGTCCTGCGGTGCCCGCGCGAATCGTGGTGCGGGGGCGAACAGCCCGTCCGTTCGGCTGGAAAGGGCCGCAACCCCCGCCCGCGCCCGCCCTTTCTCGCCGGCCGGCGGGCCTAGACGGCGCGCAGGCCGACGATGGTCTGGCCGATCAGGTAGCGCCACTCCTCGCGCAGGCGGGGCCGGTCGGCTTCCGGGCCCTCGGCGAGCGCGAGCCCGGCGCCGCCGAGCATCCAGAAGGAGAACCTGACCAGGCTGCCCTGCGCCCGGTCCGCCAGGTAGCCGGCGTCGACCAGGGCGGTAATGAAGCGCTCGACCAGGCCGTAGGCGTACTTCTGCTCGCACTCCCGCCAGCGGTGCCAGCCGAGCGCGGTCGGCCCCTCCAGCCAGACCAGGCGCCCGTACACAGGATCGCAGCACTGGTCGAGGAACGCGTCGAGGGCCTGACGCGCCGCGTCGAGGGGGTCGGCGGCGGTGGCGGCGGCGGTGATGCGGGCGATCGCGCGGGTCTCCTGCGCGTCGAGGACCGCCTCGAACAGGGCCTGCTTCCCGTCAAAGTGGTGGTACACCGCGCCCCGGGTCACCTGGCTGGCGGCCGCCACGTCCTCCAGGGAGGTCCCGGCGTACCCGCGCTGGGCAAACAGGCGGGTCGCCTCGTCGAGCAACGCCGTCCGGGTGGCCTCCGAGTACAGCTCACGCCGGCTCCTGACTTGTTGCATGCGTCGAGTGTAGTAACATACACGGAGTATGTGACAGGCACGGCGTATGTGGATGACAGGCCGGAAGGAGCCGCCGTCATGTCCCAGACCATGCCCCCGCCGGTGTTCGACCCGTTCGCCCCCGGATTCACCGACGATCCGTACCCGCAGTACGCGGCGCTGCGCAGCGGGGCACCCGCTGGCCGGCATCCGCTCGGGTTCTGGCTGCTCACCCGCTACGAGGACGTGTCCGGGCTGCTCCGGGCGGGCATGTCGGTCGAGGATCGCAACATCACCGACCGCCAGCTGATCGAGCTGCGCGAGCAGATGTACGGCGAGGAAGCCGCCCGCCCCCGCGGCATCTCCATGCTCGACCGCGACCCGCCGGACCACACGCGGCTGCGCCGGCTGGTGTCGAAGGCGTTCACGCCGCGGGCCGTGGAAGCGCTGCGGCCGCGCATCACCGGGCTGGTCGACGAGATGCTCGACGCGGCGGAACGCCAGGGTCCAAGGGCCCGGGTCAACCTGGTCGACGCGCTGGCCTTCCCGCTGCCGTTCGCCGTGATCGCGGAGATGCTCGGCACGCCGCCCGCCGACCACGAGCGGATCAGGCAGCTGAGCGGTACCGTGGTCCGCTCGCTCGAACCGGTCAACGACCCGGACATGGCCGCGGCCATCACGGCCGCCGACGCCGAGCTGACCCAGATCGCCGCGGAGATGATCGCGTGGAAGCGCGCCAACCCGGCCGGTGACCTGCTCACCGCGCTCATCAACGCCGAGGACGACGGCGACGTGCTCGACGATGACGAGCTGATCGCGCAGACGCTGTTGCTGTACATCGCCGGGCACGAGACGACGGTCAACCTCATCGCGGGCGGGACCCTCGCCCTGCTGCGCCACCCGGACCAGCTCGCGCGGTTGCGCTCAGAACCCGCGCTGATCGGCAACGCGGTGGAGGAACTGCTCCGTTACGACAGCCCGGTGCAGGCGACGAGGCGGGTCACCCTGGAGCCGGTTACCCTCTCCGGCGTGGAGATCCCGGCCGGGGCCTTCGTGATGGCCCTGCTGGGCTCGGCCAACCGGGACGAGAGCTACTGGGGTCCGGACGCCGGCGGGCTCAGGCTCGACCGGGAGAATGCGCGGCAGCACGTCTCGTTCGGCGCCGGGCCGCACCACTGCCTGGGGGCGTCGCTGGCCCGGCTGGAGACCTCGACCGCCCTCGCGCAGCTGACCGGCCGGTTCCCCGGGCTCGCCCTCGACGGCGAGGTCACCTGGAACGGCCGGATCAACCTGCGCGGACCCGCCCGTCTTCCGGTGTCGCTGGGAGCGGGCCGGTAGCGATCCCTTCGGCCAGGCTGTCCGGGTAGAACCGGCGGGCCACCTCGATCACCTCGTCCAGGCCCGGCCACCACGGACCGTGCCGCAGCGAGCCGAGGGCGTGCAGGACCCCCGCGGCCTGCCGGCCGGGTTCCTGCTCGGGCACGAGCACGACCCGGTGCGGCCGCGCCGCGCGCAGCGGCCCGAGGTAGAAATCCGGCCCTTCGGTGTCCTCGCGGGCCAGCACCAGGTAGTAGTCCGGCAGCTCGAACCGGCCCGCCCGCCACGCGGCCAGCGCCTTGACCGCCTCCTGCTCGAAGGCCGCCGAACCCTCCTGCCGCGACACGTCCCACATCTCGCGCCAGCTCGCGGCCACCGCCGCGAGCGGGTCGGCGGGCACCAGGGCGTAGGGCGACGTGGCCCGGCCGGCCCGCTGCAGCGCCTCCGCCGCCGCCGCGCCCTCGCCCTCGGCGCCCTCTCCGGGCCTGATTAGGGCCACGTTCATGGACCGGCCGAGGGCGGCCAGGACCTCGCCGGGCGCCGGGCCGGCCAGGACCACCACGGTGCTGGCATTGCGTCGCATCGGCTCGATGGTAGCCGCCCGGGCCGGCCGGCCACCCCGGGCGTAGGCTTCGGAAGGCATGAGCCAGTTCCAGCTGCCCGAGCACCGCGACCTGTTCTACGGCGGCGGGTGGCACCAGGCCGCCGGGGGCACCGCGGCGAACGTGAGCCCGTCCACCGGCCAGGCGCTGGGGAGCTTCGCCGTGGCCAGCGCCGAGGACGTGGACCTGGCCGTAACCGCGGCGCGGGCCGGCTTCGCCGGGTGGCGCCACGTCGCCCCGCTCGAGCGCGCCCGCGTCCTGCGCGAGATGGCACGCCGCCTGGCCGCCCGGCGCGACGAGCTGGCCTGGATCGACGCCACCGACGGCGGCAGCCCGGTGCGGGAACTGCGCAACGACGTGGACACCGCGGTCGCGCAGCTCGACTTCTTCGCCGGCCTGGTCACCGAGATGAAGGGGGCGTCGGTGCCGATGGGGCCGGGGGCGGTGAACTTCTCGGTGCGCGAACCGCTCGGCGTGGTGGTCCGCATCATCCCGTTCAACCACCCGTTCATGTTCTGCGCGGGCAAGCCCGCCTCGGCCCTGGCGGCCGGAAACGCGGTCATTGTCAAGCCGCCCGAGCAGGCGCCGCTGTCCGCGCTGCGGATCGCCGAACTGGTCGACGACCTGTTCCCGCCCGGGGTCTTCTCGGTGGTGACCGGCGACGGCGCGACCGGGGCGGCGCTGGCAAGCCATCCCGGGGTGGCCAAGGTGGCGCTGATCGGCAGCGTGAACGCGGGCCGGGCGGTGATGCGGGCCGGGGCCGACCACATCAGGCCAGTCCTGCTCGAGCTGGGCGGCAAGAACGCGCTGATCGCCTTTGCCGACGCCGATCCCGGCGCGGTCGCCCGGGCGGCCGTGGCCGGCATGAACTTCGGCTGGTGCGGCCAGTCCTGCGGCTCGACCAGCCGCGCCTTCCTCCACGACACCATCCACGACGAGGTGCTCGACCGGGTCCAGGACGAGCTGAAGCAGATCAGGCCGGGACCGCCCGAGGAGCTGGCCACCACCATGGGCGCGCTGGTCAGCCGGGCCCACCGCGACCGGGTACTCGGCTACATCGCCCGGGGCCAGGCCGAGGGCGCCCGGCTGGTGGCGGGCGGCGGGCCGCCGGCAGACCCCGGGCTGGCCGGCGGCTGCTTCATCGAGCCGACGGTCTTCGCCGACGTCACCCAGGACATGACGATCGCGCGCGAGGAGATCTTCGGCCCGGTGCTCTCCGTGCTCCGCTGGGACGACCCGCAGGCCATGATGGCCGACGTGAACAGCACCCCGTACGGGCTGACGTGCTCGATCTGGACCAACGACCTGACCGCGGCGCACGAGACCGCGGCCGCCGCCGAGGCGGGCTTCGTGTGGGTGAACGAGGTCGCCAGGCATTTCCTCGGCACGGCCTTCGGCGGTTACAAGCAGTCGGGCACCGGGCGCGAGGAATGCCTGGACGAACTGCTCGACTTCACCCAGCAGAAGAACATCCACATCCGCTACCGGCCGGGCTGAGAGCCTGGCCGGGCTGAGAGCCTGGCCGGCTGAGGGCTACGCGGCGTCCATGATCTCAACGGGGTCGCCTACCCTGATCACGCCGCCGGAGTCGGGGATCAGGTTCTGGCCGAAGACGAGATCCTTTCCGATCCGCCGGCGCTTGCCCAGCATCTTGAGCGGCTGGTTGCCGCGCGTGCCGGTGATCTGGTCGATGGTGGTGACGACACACCGCCCGCACGGCTTGGCCACCCGGAACGGTACCGCGCCGATGCGGATGCGGCGCCAGCGGTCTTCGGCCCAGGGCGGGGCGCCGGCCACCACCACGCTGGGCCGGAACCTGGTCATCGGCACCCGCGGCTGGCGGGCGGCGGCGAGCCAGTCGCTGAGTTCGCCGAGCGATCCGGCGCTGGTGAGCAGCAGCGGGTAGCCATCGGCGAAGCTGACGACGTCACCGTCCCGCCCGTACTGCGGGTTGACCGGCCGGCGGGTCGGATCATCGAGGTAGACCAGCCGCACCGGGCAGCGGAGATAGGCCGAGAACCACGCGTCGGCCGCCGGCCCCCCTTCGGCGGCCAGCAGCGTGGAGCTCCAGACCGTCACCTTGAGCAGCGGCGCGTCGGGCGCCGGCGGGGTAATCGTGGTGCCGGCAACGCCGTCCGCCGACACGCTGATGCTCCCCGCGGCCGACTCGTAGCTGACGATCACGCGGGCGAGCGGGGGTTTCTCACGCTGGCTTATGAAACGGCCGTTGCGGTCGACCAGGAGCCACCGGCGGTCCCCGGCCAGGCCCCACGGCTCGACGAGAGACTCTTCGAGGTCCACGGCGCGGGCCGCCTTCATCGGGTAGATGTGGATCGAGGCGAGACGCACAGTTCAGACGGTAACAAATGCATCTCAGGCCGCGGACAAGCCAGTCGAGACGAGCGAGACCAGCGCGGACCGCGACAATCCGGAAGCGCCGATCACAAGGTCCTGGCCATCCCCCTCGACGACCAGGGCAGTGGGGACCAGGGCGGTGGGGACCAGGGCGGGCCCGTCGCCGGAGGGCACGTAGCCGGGCGGCGCGAGCCAGGCCCGATAACGGCCGACGGCGATCTGGCTGGCGCCGCGCGGCACGTCCGGGCCGGACCGCCCTGGGCTCGCCGGCGGCATGAAGAACATGAGGACGCAGACGCCGGACGCGACGGCGGCCGTCTCCTGACCCGCCCCGGCCCCCGTGGCACACGGGGCGGTCCTGGCGTCGCTGAGGTGGTACCGGTCGGGTAGCGTCAGCGTGTACGAGCCGAGGCGGAGCGCGACCGGCCCGGAGCGGGCCGCGGCCCCGTCCGACGCACTGCCGGAGGTGCTCGCGATCCCGGCCGGCACGCCGATGCCGACGAAGACCACGAACAGACCGACCACGCCCGCGAAGCGGCGCCGGCGGCCCTTGCGGTAGCGCGCGATGACCGAATCGGCGAGTCCGGCGCGCGGCGTCACGTCATCCAGCTCGCTCATCAGCGCCAGCCTGAGGTTGAATTCGTCATCAGCGTGGATGGACACGGCGAACCTTCTTGTCTTCATATTCGGCGGACAGCAGGATCCGCAGCTGGTCGAGCCCGCGGCTGGCCGCGGACTTCACGGTGCCCTCGGCGATGTCGAGGGCGGCTGCGGTGTCGGCCACCGAGGCGTCGAGCATGTAGCGGAACACGAGCACCTCGCGTTGGACGGCGGGCAGGCGGCGCAGCACCCGGACGAGCACGTGACGGCGGTCGACCGCCTCGGTGAACGACGTGACCACCGACTGCGGGCTGGCCTCGGTAAGCACACCGGTCACCTCGGGATGGCGCAGCCGGTGCCGCCAGCGCTCCCGGCAGGTGTTGACCAGGACCGCCCGGCTGTAGGCCTCGGGGGCCTCCCGCGCACGGTCCCAGCGCCGGTACGTCCGCAGCAGCGTCAGCTGCAGGGCGTCCTCGGCTTCCTCCCGCGTGTCGAGCAGCACCAGGGCCGCCCGCAGGAGCCGGGGCGACGCCGCCTCGACGAATTCGGTGAACTCCGCCTCCCGGCCCGCCGGAGCACCAAGCACCCGTCTCACGACATCGTCAATGCCGCGGGAGCCCGTGAGGTTCCCTTCACTTTCCCGGCGGGCCCGGCTGACCCGGCTGACCCGGCGGGCCTGGCTGACCCGGCGGACCCGGCGGACCGTCGCAGGAAGCCCTCGTAGTGGTGCTGCTGCAGCTGGCTCTCGATCTGCTTGACCGTGTCAAGCCCGACCCCGACCATGATCAGCAGGCTGACCCCGCTGAACAGGGCCTGGCTGCCGATACCGATCATGCCCAGCGCGACCATCGGGAGCATCGCGATCACCGCCAGGTACACCGCCCCGGGTGCGGTCAGGCGGGTGAGCACGTAACCCAGGTAGCCGGCTGTCGGCGGTCCTGGCCGCAGGCCCGGCACGAAGCCGCCGTACTTCCTGGTGTTGTCCGCGACCTCGGCCGGGTTGAACGTGATCGACACGTAGAAGTAGGTGAAGGCGATGATCAGCACGAAGAACGCCAGGTAGTAGACGGGGAGGCCGTGCACGCCGGGGAGGAGGTAACGGTCCGCCCAGGCCACCCATCCCTGTGGGCTGTTCTGGTTACCGAGCAGCGAAGCGGCGAGCTGCGGAACGGCCAGCAGCGACGAGGCGAAGATGACCGGGACCACGCCGGCCTGGTTGACCTTCACCGGTATGTACGTGGTCGCCCCGCCGTAGACCGGCCGGCCGGCCATCCGCCGGGCGTACTGGACCGGGATGCGCCGCTGCGCCTGCTCGATGAAGACCACGAAGGCGATGACGGCGACGACCACGGCGATCGCCGCCAGGGTCATCGGGATGCCCCTGGTCAGGTAGATCTGCTCGACCTCGCCGAAGACCACGGCGATCACGCTGGTGAAGATCATCACCGACATGCCGTTGCCGATGCCGCGGTCGGTGATGAGCTCGCCCATCCACATGATCACCGCCGTGCCCGCCACCATCGTGATCATCATGGTGGCCATGGTGAGCGCCGAGGGGTGAGGGAGCAGGGGATGACTCACCGCCGAGCAGTCCGTGCCGGGGAACAGGTTCCCCGAGCGGGCCAGCTCCACGTACCCGGCCGACACGATGACTGCGAGCATCACGGTGAGGTACCTGGTGTACTGGGTGAGCTTGGCCTGGCCGGCCCGGTCCTGGTCCTTCAGGGCCTGCAGCCGCGGGATGACCTGGGTGAGCAATTGCACGATGATGCTCGCGGTGATGTAGGGCATGATGCCCAGCGCGAAGACCGTCACGTGCAGCAGCGAGTTGCCGCTGAACAGGTTGAGCACCGCGTAGATGTTCGCCGCGGCGCCCCGGCTCGCCTCCAGGCCGGAGCAGTACCGGACGTTCGACGCCGAGATGCCCGGCGCGGGCAGCGCCGAGCCGAACCGGAACAAGACGATGATGCCGGAGGTGAACAGCAGCTTCTTGCGGAGGTCGGGTGTCCTGAACGCCTGGGCGAGCTTCGTCGCAGTGGCCACGGCCCCTTAAATGCCGCGGGGCCGTCCCCCGTTCCGTCGGCCGGGTTCCGCCGGCCGGGCTGGCCCCTAGCCGAACTGGACGGAGCGCCGGGCCATGCCGTGCCAGAACCCGTCGATGACGGTGCGCTGGGTAACCAGTTCGTCGGCGGCCGCGCCGAGGGTGACGAACAGCGGGGCGAAGTGTTCGGTGCGCGGGTGGGCGAGGCGGCTGGCCGGGGCCTTGTGCTCGAAGTCGAGCAGCGCGTCGAGGTCGGCGCCCTCCAGTGCCCGGCGGCCCCAGTCGTCGAACTCGGCCATGACCGCCGGGACCAGGCGGTCGTCGGCGGTGAGCGCGCGCAGGTTGTGGGTGAAGAAGCCGCTGCCGACGATGAGCACGCCCTCGTCGCGCAGCGGGGCCAGCCTGCGGCCGATCTCCAGCAGCCGGCCCGGGTCCAGGCTGGGCATCGAGATCTGCAGCACCGGCACATCCGCGGCCGGGTACATCTCCACCAGCGGCACGTACGCGCCGTGGTCCAGGCCCCGGTCCGCGATATCCAGCACCGGAGTGCCCGCGGAGCGCAGCAGCTTGCGGACCTTCCCTGCCAGTTCCGGCGCGCCGGGCGGGGCGTAGGTGACCTGGTAGTAGCGGTCCGGGAAGCCCCAGAAGTCGTAGACCAGCGGCACCGTGGTGGTGGCGCCCAGGGCCAGCGGCGCCTCCTCCCAATGCGCGGAGATCATCAGGATGGCCGACGGCCTGGGCAGGCCGGCGGACCACGCGACCAGCTCCCCCGGCCAGGACGGATGGTCGGCCAGCGGCGGGGCGCCGTGCGAGAGGTACAGGGCGGGCATCCGGTCCTGGTTAGGCATGACGGTCTCCGTACAGTTCAAATTTGAATTACTATCAAAGACCCTAACATGATGATTCAAATTTGTACAACAAGCGTAGGATGGCCGCGTGGCAGCGGTGAAATGGCTGGATGAGGACGAGATGCGGGCATGGCAGAGCTTCCTGGCCGCCGGAGCCCTGGTCGACCGGCGGGTCGACCAGCAGCTGAAAGAGGCCGTCGGGTTGTCTCATCCGCAGTACGAGATCCTGGTCCGGCTGGCCGCCGCCCCGGACGGCGAGCTGCGGATGACCGAGCTCGCCGACACCGTGCTCACCTCCAAGAGCGGGCTGACCTACCAGGTCACGCAGCTCGAGAAGGCAGGCCTGGTGGCTCGCCGGTCCTGCCCGTCCGACGTGCGCGGGGTCTTGGCCGTGCTGACCGAGGCCGGCCGGCGCAAGCTGGAGCAGGCGGCTCCCGGACACGTCACCCTGGTCCGCGAACTGCTCATCGACGTGCTCACGCCCGGGCAGCTCGCCGTCATCGCGGACGCCCTGGGCGAGGTCAGCCGCCGGGCCGCCGGGCCGCCGGATGAGCCGCCGGGCCGCCGGATGAGCGGGCCGCCGGGCCGCCGGGCCGCCGGATGAGCGGGCCGCCGGATGAGCGGTCATGTCCGCCAGGCCACGAGTTCCCCATCGGCGGCAGCCGGTACGGCCGTGATCCGGCGGCGCCGGATGCGGCGGTCCAGCCAGGTGGCAGCCCCGGACAGGGCGAGGTTGAGCGGGACTGTCAATAAGACAGGCTGGCCGAATGGGTTATGGGCCGAACGGGCTGGCAGTCTGCTCGCGCACCGCAGCACACACCGGCATCGTGGTACGCACGGGCACCATCGAGCCTAGCCGCACGACCCGGACAGAACCGCCACGATGTCACATCGTGACGGTTATAACCGCATCAATGTAACATCGTGGCGGTTCGGCGCCAGGCCGACGCTGCTGCTGAAGTGCATGGAGGGGCTGACGGGACGCGAGTGGGCCAGGGTGAGGTGGTCGCGCCGGGGTCAGGGGCGCAGCTGGCCTCGGGGCGCAGCTGGCCTTGGTGGTCAGCTGACTTCAGTTCGGAGCAGGTTCAGCTTCTCGAACACGGGGGCGTCGGAGAAGGTGAACAGGTCTAGCTGGGCGGCGGCGGTCAGGGAGAACTCGGTCCAGGCCGGGACGGCGACGATGTCGCCGCGCTCCAGCGGCTGCTCCTCGTCGTTCAGCCTGACCGAGCCGGTGCCGTCGAACACCTGCCAGACCGAGGACGCCGAGGTGCGTGACCGGCGGGTAGCCGCGCCGGCGGCTAGCCGGTGGAACTCGGTCCGCATGGTGGTCAGCGCGTCGCCGCCGCTGGCCGGGTTGGTGTACCGGACGGCGGCGTGGCCCGGCTCGAGCACCCCGGCGAGGCCCTGCTCATTTCCGGCGGCCTCCAGTTCGAGCTGGGCCGCCAGGGCCGCGTCGGTGTGCGCCCAGCGGTAGGCGACCAGCGGCGAGGCCGGGCGCGTCCCGGCCAGGGCGACCGGGGTGAGCCCGGGCTGACCCCAGAGTCGTTCGGAAGCCGAACGGTCCGGTGTAGCCCTGGTCCGCACCTGGTCGGGGCCGAACTCGAAGAAGCCCTGGTCGGTCTCTGCCACCAGCGGGATGTCGAGCCCGTCCAGCCAGGCCATCGGGGTGTCGGAGACGTTATGGTGGCCGTGGAAGGCCCAGCCGGGCGTCAGCAGCAGGTCGCCCCGGCGCATCGCGACCGGGTCGCCGTCTACGACCGTCCAGACTCCCTCGCCCTCCAGCACGAAGCGGAACGCCGACTGGGTATGCCGGTGCTCCGGGGCGTCCTCGCGGGGGGCCAGGTACTGGATGGCCGCCCACAGGGTGGGCGTGGTATACGGGTCGCCGGTCAGGCCAGGGTTGCCGAGGCTGATCGCGCGGCGCTCGCCGCCGCGGCCCACTGGGACGAGTTCGGCGCTACGTGCGGCCAGCGGCAGCAGGTCGGCCCAGCGCCACAGGTGCGGCACCGCCCGGGGCTGGGGGTGGAAGGGCATCAGGCCCTCGCGGGTCAGCCAGAGCGGGGTCATCCCGGCGGCCTCGAAGTCGCGGTAGAGCTCCTTCAGCCTGGCCTGGTGCTCCGTGCTGTCGAAGGTGTCGTTCGCGGAGCGGGCTTCGGTGTCGGTCATCTCTGGCCTCCTCCCGGCGCTGCGAGGATCTCGCGCAGCGCCTTCTTGTCCAGCTTGCCCATCTTGGTGACGGGCAACTCGGCCACGATCTGCAGCCGTTCCGGCCACTTGAACCTGGCTACCCCGGCTCCTTGTTCGGTGGCGTGGGCCAGCCAGCGCTGGGCCACCGACCGGGTCCGGCCATCCGAGCATGACCACCCGGCCGCCGGACAGCAGGGGGTGGCGTCGGAGAACACCACGCCGAAGCCGAACGTGTCGCCGGCCCGGTTGCGCTCGAATACGGTGACCTCACGGCCCGGGTCGCCGCGCCTGGCGGATTTGTGTTTCGATCTATTGACGAGCGCAGATTTTATGAAACATAATAGCGCCCATGCTGGTGAACGCAACCCCCGGCCCGTGCCGGTGAAGCCGCGGGCGATCCTCTGGGACCTGTTCGGCGATCATCTCCGCTATATCGCTGATGGCCACGTTCCGATGCGCGCGCTGAACCAGCTGCTGGACGTGTTCGGGGTCGGGGAGAGCACGACCCGGGTGGTGCTGTCCCGGATGCGCCGGGAGGGCTGGTTCACCACCGCTCGCGAAGGCCGCCAGACCAGCTACGCGCTTACCGGCCGGAGCTTCAGGACGCTCGACGAGGGCCGGGCCAGGATCTTCGACCGCGGCCGCGACGCCTGGGACGGCATCTGGCGCACGGTGATCTACGCCGTACCCGAGGAGAGCCGCGGCGAGCGGGACCGGGTCCGCCGGACGCTGGCCTGGCACGGGTTCGGGCCGCTGGCCGCGGCCACCTGGATCAGCCCGCACCCCCGGCTCGAGACCGTGCGGGACGCGCTCGCCGACCTGTCCGCCACCCGGATGGACCTGCTGGAAAGCCGGGCGCTGAGCCGGGCCGCGGACCGGGAGATGGCGTTCCGCTGCTGGGACCTGGACGGCCTCGGCCGGGACTACGTCGAGGTGATCAGCGGCTACGAGCAACTCCCCCGCGCGGCCGAGCTGGCCGCGCTGCCCGGCCCCGAGGCGCTGCGACGGCAGGTGAAGCTGGTCTCCTCGTACCGGGCGCTGCCGTTCCGCGATCCCGACCTGCCCGCCGCCCTGCTGCCCGAGCGCTGGCCCGGGCGGCGCGCGCACGAGCTGTTCATCGCGGCCCACGACGCGCTGCACGGCCCGGCCGGCACCTTCGTCCGGGATATCGTCAACCCTTGACGAGGAGGTCACCATGACAGAGAACTTCGTGCTGGTGCACGGGGCGTGGCACGGCGGATGGGCGTGGCAGCCGGTAGCGAGCAGGCTGCGCGCCGCCGGGCACCGGGTGTGGGCGCCGACCTGCCCCGGGCTCGGCATCGACGACGACCCGCGGGGCGTGACCCTGGCCGGCTGCATCGACAGCGTGGTGAGCCAGGTCGAGGCGTCCTTCGCGGTCGACGTCACGCTGGTCGGGCACAGCTGGGGCGGCTACGTCATCGCCGGCGCGGCGCCGCGGCTGGCCTCCCGGCTGAAGTCCCTGGTGTTCTGGAGCGCCTTCGTGCCCGAGTCGGGCCGCCCGCTGTACGACGAGATCCCGCCGAGCTACCAGGAGCTGTTCAGCCAGCTGGCCGGGGCGTCCCAGGACAACACGGTGGCGATGCCGCTTGAGGTGTTCCAGGGCGCCTTCATGGGCGACGCCGACCCGGCCGCGGCCGCGGCAGTGCACTCGGTGCTGCGCCCGCAGCCGTTCCGCACGTTCACCGACCCGCCCGCCGATGAGGCCTATCGCAGCCTGGGCATCCCGCTGCACTACGTGCTGTCCGAGGGTGACGTGGCGCTGCCGCCCGGCGAGTACGGCTGGGACCGCTTCGCCGAGCGGATCAAGGTCTCCCCGGTGCGAGTGCCCGGCAGCCACGAGTCCATGTTCACCCGCCCGGCCGAACTAGCCGACGCCCTGGCCCAGGTCGCGATCTGTTAAGGCTCGAGCCAGCGGGCGATCTCGGTGTGGTCGGCGTCGGCGGGCAGCGCCTGGGCGGCCTGCGCCCATAGGTCTGCCGCGGCGGAGGACAGCGTGGCAGGGGTGCCGGCCGCCTCGGCCAGGCCGAGGGCGATCCGCATGTCCTTGAGCATCAGGCGCAGCGAGAAGCCGGAGTCGAAGGTGCGGGGGACGATGAAGTTCGGCCACTTGTTCTCGGTGGATCCGCTGCGGCCGCTGGAGGTATTGATGGCGGCCAGGACGGTGGGCACGTCGAGGCCGAACTCGGCCGCCGCCATCATCGCCTCGGACGTCGCGAGCAGGTGCGTGGCGGACAGCAGGTTGTTCAGCGCCTTGACCGCGTGCCCGGCGCCGACGTCGCCGACGTGCACCACCCGCGCGCCGAGCACGTCGAGCAGCGGGCGGACGCGCGCCACGTCGTCCGGCGCGCCGCCGGCCATGATGGTCAGCTTCCCGCTGACCGCGCCGGCCACGCCGCCGGAGACTGGCGCGTCCACCAGGGTGACCGCGCGGCGGGCGGCCTCGGACGCGAGTTCCCTGGTCACGATGGGCTCCGAGGAGCTCATGTCGACCACGACCGTGTCCGGGGCGAGGTCCAGGCCGTCCATGACGCGGCGCACCACGGCGGAGTCGGGCAGCATGAGGATCACGGCGGCGGCCCCGGCAGCGGCGGCGTCGAGGCTGGCGGCGGGGCGGGCACCCTCGGCCCGTTCGGCCCATGACCTGACCGCCTGCTCGCTGACGTCGTACCCCTGGACCCGGTAGCCGGCCTCGGCCAGCCGGCTGGCCATCGGGGTTCCCATCTTGCCCAGCCCGACGAAGCCGACCGTCGCCCCGGCCCTAATCATGGGAAATCGTGATCACGTCCGGCGCATCCGCGGGGTCGCCGAACCGCTGGGCCACCAGCGGGTCGTGCCCGGCGACGACGCGGCCCGCGGCGGACAGCTCGCGGATCTGGTCGAAGGCGGCGTACATGTCCGCGAGGCTGGCCACGATGGAGAACGGCCGGTCCCGCTCCAGCTCCTCGTAGTAGTGCACCGCGTCCGAGGCCAGGATCACCGGCCCGCCGGCCGTGGCCACGGTGACGATGGCCTGGCCGGGGGTGTGCCCGCCGACCTGGATCATCTCGATGCCGGGCGCTACCTGGCGGGTCTGGCCGGCCAGGGTCAGCCGCCCGGCCGCGCGCAGCTCGCGCAGGTGGTCAAGCTCGCTAGCCTCGGTGGTGTGCGCGAACTGGCCGCGTCGGCCCATCGGCCCGGTCCAGAAGCCGTACTCGTCCCTGGTCATGAGGACTTCGGCGGCGGTTCCGGTGAAGGCAGGGAGCCCGCCGATGTGATCGTAGTGCGCGTGGGTGAGGACGACGTGGGTGACATCGTCCGGGGCGGTCCCGGCCGCCCGCAGGGCGGGCACCGTGTCCACGAGCATGGTGCGGCCGCGGGCGGCACCTCCGGCCGGGGAGAAGCCCGTGTCAATGACAACCGTGCGGGCCGGGTTGCGGGCCACCCAGAAGAAGTAGTCCATGCCGAGCGGCCGGTCCGGCTCGCGGTAGGCGTGGTAGTTGAGGAAGACCTCGGCCGCGCTGGCCTGCCGGGTCCCGTACCGGACCGCCAGTACCTCGTACTGTTCGCTCATGGGAACGGGCGATCTACGGTTGCGCGGCGGCGTAGTCGCTCTCCCCGACCTCGCCGCCCCATTCGGTGGTGCCGTGCGAGACGGCCATGTGGGTCAGCAGCGAGTCACCGCAGGCGCCATGCCAGTGCTCCTGACCTGGCTCGGCCCAGATTACGTCGCCGCTGGCCACGACCTCTATGTCGCCATCCCGGGTGGCCACGACGCCGCGGCCCGCGGTGACGACGAGAAGCTGGCCGCCTGGGTGACGGTGCCAGTGGGTACGGGCGCCCGGGGTGAAGATCACGGTGTTGATCATGACTCCGGGGGCGTTCAGCACCGGATCCATGTGCACCGTCCCTGTAAAGGTGGCGGTGCGCTGCTCGGACGGCTGGCCGGACCGGCCGTGGCTGATGTGCATTCTGGTTAGCGCTCCTCCTGCTCCGATTGATCCGCGACGCGGATGCCGCCGGCCAGGTCGCCGAGGGCGTCGACGACGCGGTTGCTGATCAGGTCACCGTAGCCGAGCGCGCTGGACACCTCGAAGGCGGTCAGCGTGCCCGGACCGGTGAGCGTGACCACGCCGAGACCCCCGGCCAGGTCGAGGTAGAGCCGGACGTCCCTGGCCATCAGCCGGGCCAGGTCGAGCCCGGCCTTCTTGCCCGCCACCATGACCTCGGCCGTCGCGGCCAGGTCGTGCTGCGCTGCCATCCGTGCCCGCTTCCTGAGATTTTGTCTGACAATCGGGCCAGCTGACAATGTGGTCATTAATACGCCGCGCGTTTCGCGGTCGTCAAGGGCATGCGACCGGAGAGTTTCCGGCCGGGACCCGGCCGGCGGGTGTCTTGACTGAGCGGGGTAAGCCCGTACCCTCAAGCCATGACCGACGCGCCTCCGGAGAACCGCTGGGCGACGGCGGCGCGGATGAGCCGGGTGGCCGCGCCGCTGCGGGACCAGGTCTCCGGGATCCTGCGGCAGGCCATCGTGGAACGCGAACTGCGGCCGGGGCAGCGCCTGATCGAGCGCGAGCTCGTCGACCGGCTCCAGGTTTCCCGGGCCACTATCCGCGAGTCGCTGCGTGAGCTGGAGGCCGAGGGCCTGGTCACGGTTATCCCGCAGCGCGGCGCCGTGGTGGCGTCGATCTCGCTGCAGGAGGCCGCCGACATCTACGAGGCGCGCGCCGCCATCGAGTCGCTGATCGTCCGCCGGTTCGTGGAGCGGGCCGACCAGGAGTACCTGATCCGGCTGGCCCGCTCGCTGGACGAGCTGGGCCAGGCGATCGACGCCGGGCGGCCGGTGCGTGAGTTGCTGGCGGTCAAGGGCCGCTTCTACGACGTGCTGATCGACGGCGCGGACAGCTCGGTGCTGGCCACCATGCTGTCGTCGCTGCAGGCCCGGGTGTCGCTGTTGCGCGCCACGTCGCTCACCCACGAGGGCCGTCCGCTGGAGATGCTCAGCGAACTGCGCACGCTGGCCACGGCGATCAATGCCAGGGACGCCGACGAGGCGGCCCGGCTGTGCGCCGAGCACGTCCGCAACGCCGGCCGCACCGGCATGGCCGAACTCGAACGCGAGGGCTCGGTCGTCCTGGCCTGAGAGGGCTGCGGGGCGGGAATTTGTGGCGAGGGCGGGGATACGGCGCGGGAATCTTGTGGCGGAGGAGCGGGATCTTGCCGGAGATTGTCTGACAGTCCTATAGTCGGGCGATCCGTGGATCTCAAGTGCTGAGGAGCTGCCATGCCCGGTTCCGGTGGTGACAGCATGGACTTCCCGAGCGACCTGGAGATCGCCCGCGGCGCGGCCCTGAAGCCGCTCGAAGACATCGCGGACGGGATGGGCATCGCCTCTCACCTGCTCGAGCCGCACGGCGAGGAGGTGATGAAGATCAAGCTCGGGGCCATCGCGGAGCTGGCCGACCAGCCCGCCGCCAGGTACGTGGTGGTGAGCGCGATCACGCCCACGCCGCTCGGCGAAGGCAAGACCACCACGACGGTCGGCCTCGGGCAGGGGTTCCGGCACATCGGGAAGCGGGCCACGGTCGCGATCCGGCAGCCGTCGATGGGACCCACGTTCGGCATCAAGGGCGGCGCGGCCGGGGGCGGATACAGCCAGGTCGTCCCCATGGAGGCGCTCAACCTGCACCTGACCGGCGACATGCACGCGGTCACGGCGGCCCACAACCTGCTGGCCGCGATGATCGACAACCACATCTACCAGGGGAACGATCTCGGCATCGACCCGCACAACATCACCTGGCGGCGGGTGCTCGACGTCAACGACCGCGCGCTGCGCAACATCGTCATCGGGCTGGGCGGGCGGGCGGACGGGGTGCCCCGCCAGACCGGCTTCGACATCACCGCTGCCTCCGAGGTCATGGCGACCCTGGCCCTGGCGGGCTCGCTGGCCGACCTGCGCGCCCGGCTCGGCCGGATCGTGATCGGCTACACCAGGGACGGGACCCCGGTCACCGCCGAGCAACTGGCCGGGGCGGGGTCGATGGCGGTCCTGCTGCGGGACGCCGTCAAGCCGAACCTGCTCCAGACGCTGGAGAACACGCCCGTGCTCGTCCACGCGGGCCCGTTCGGGAACATCGCCACCGGGAACTCCTCCGTGATCGCCGACCTGATCGGCATCCACACCGGCGACTATCTCGTCACCGAGGCCGGCTTCGGCGCGGACATGGGAGCCGAACGGTTCTTCAACATCAAGTGCCGCACCTCCGGGCTGCGACCCGACGCCGCCGTCATCGTCGCCACCGTCCGGGCGCTCAAGGCGCACTCGGGCAAGTACAGGATCGTGGCCGGGCGGCCGCTGCCCGAGGACCTGCTGCGGGAGAACCCGGACGACGTGGTGGCCGGGGCGGCGAACCTGCGCAAGCAGATCGAGAACATCCGCGTGCACGGGGTCTCCCCGGTGGTGGCGATCAACAGCTTCCCCACCGACCATCCCAGCGAGCACCGGGTGATCAGGGACATCGCCGCGGAGATGGGAGTGCGGGCGGCGGTGTGCACGCACTTCGCCGAGGGCGGCCGGGGCGCCATCGAGCTGGCCGAGGCGGTCAGCGAGGCCGCGGAGGAGCCGTCGGACTTCCGCTTCCTCTACCCCGATTCGGCCAGCCTGCGGGATAAGATCGCGGCCGTGGCCACGCAGGTCTACGGCGCGGACGGCGTCAGCTATTCCACCCAGGCCGCCAGGCAGCTGGACACCTACGAGCGGGCCGGCTTCGGGCACCTGCCGGTATGCATCGCCAAGACGCACCTGTCGATCTCCTCCGATCCCGCGCTCAAGGGCGCGCCGACCGGCTGGACCCTGCCCGTCCGTGAGGTGCGTGCGTCGGTGGGCGCGGGCTTCGTGTACCCGATCTGCGGCGACGTGCGGACGATGCCGGGGCTCAGCTCGAACCCGGCCGCGGCCCGCATCGACATCGACGATGACGGCCAAGTCGTCGGCCTATCGTGATGTCGTGACCTCACCCCTGGACTCATTTCCTGACTCGTTCCTGGACCAGCCGGTGCGGGGGTTCCTAGAGCAGCTCGCCGCCCGGACCCCGACCCCGGGCGGCGGCGGGGCGGCGGCGGTGACCGGCGCGATGGCGGCCGGGCTCGTCGCCATGGCCGCGCGGTTCTCCGCGCGGCAGCTCCCGGAGGCCGGCGACCTGGCGGACCAGGCCGACAGGCTGCGGTTCATGGCGGTCCAGCTGGCCGACATGGACGCCCGGGCCTACGCGGCCGTGCTCGCCACCCGCGGGCCCGAGCGCAAGGAAGCGCTGCTCGCCGCGGCCATGGTGCCGCTGGAGATCGCGGCGATCGGCGCGCGGGTGGCCGGGCTGGCCGTCCGGGTGGCCGAGGCGGGCAACCCGAACCTGCGCGGCGACGCCGTGACCGGGGCGGTGCTGGCGGCGGCTTCGGCCCGAAGCGCGGGTTGCCTGGTGGACATCAACGTCGGGCTGGGCGGGCTGGATCCCGAGCTGTCACAGCGGGCCGCGCGGGCGGTGGCGGACGCCGGTGACGCGGCTGAGCGGGCAACGATGAGTACCGAACGAGCGGGCCAGGAGCGCTGATCACGGACCGGGCCTTGCCGGGCCGGTGCCCTCGGCCGCCGGTCCGCGGCGGCGGGCGATGATCGCTGCCGCGGAGCCGGCCAGCAGGACGAGCACCCCGTAAGCGCCCAGCGGCGCGGCGGCGGCGGGTCCGAACGCGGCCGCCGCGATCCCGGCCGCGACCGCGAAGTCCCGCATGGCCACCGGGAGCAGCACGGCGGTCGCCTGGCCGGGCGGGGCCCGCAGGGCGAGGACCCAGCCGAGCGCCGCGGAGCCGGCCACGAAGACGACGAGCGCGACGATCACCTTGACGTAGGCGGAGTCCAGCCTGATCTGGCTGGCGACCTGCCACAGCAGCAGGAGCAGGGCCAGCACCGTGACGAGGCGGACGGCGGCATCGACCCCGGGTCCTGGCGACCAGACCGCGCGCAGCGCCACTCCCGTGGCCAGCGGCAGCGCGATGACGACCGCGAGGTTGCCGAGCAGCCCCGCCGAGGACACCGTGACCGACGCCCCCAGCAGCGACAAGATCGGGCCCGCCGCCACCACGGTGATGACCGTGGACGCGGCGAGCAGCGTCGCGCACACCGCCGCCTCGCCGCCCGCGATGACGCACAGCGCCACCGTGGCCACCTCGGCGGGTGCGACCCCGACGGTCTGCATGCCCGAACGCAGCACCGGGTCGCTGATCAACTGACTGGCCGCCCAGGCCAGGGCGGGCAGGGCCGCGGTGCTGACTAGCAGCACGACCGCGATGCGCCGCCACACCAGGCGGACGGCGGCCAGGTCGGCCAGGCGCAGGGACAAGCCGGTCGCGAAGACCAGCACCGCCAGCGCGGCATCGATGCCGTTTCCCGCGGCCAGGGCACGTCCGGGCGCGGGACCGGCCACGCCGGCGGCGGCGATCGCGAGCACGAGGACCAGCAGAAAGCGCTCCGACGCGTCCGCCGCGGCCTTGATCACCGCCTGAGGCTACCGAATAGAGCGGCGGGCTGGTTAGGCTCGTAGGTGAGCCAGGGGCGGGCACGGCATCCGTTCGGGACACTGGGAGATGAGATGCGGGAGATGCTGCTCGACCCGACAGGTACCACCGAACGGGCCGTGGATACCACCCTCTCCCCCCGGCTGCGGAGCCTGCGCGGGCTGACCGCCGGCCTGCTCGGGAACGGCAAGCCGAACGCGGCGGCGCTGCTGGAGGCGACCGGCCGCGAACTGCGGGACAGGTACGGTATCCGGGACTTCACGATGTTCTGCAAGAGCTACTTCGGCACGCCGGTCGAGGAGAGCCTGATCCAGCGGATCCTGCACAACTGCGACTTCGCGGTGGCCGCGATCGGCGATTGAGGCTCCTGCAGCGCGGCCAGTCTGGCCGACGGGATCCTGCTGGAGCGGGCCGGGGTGCCCGCGGTCAGCATCTGCACTGACCCGTTCGTGCTCACGGCGGGGGCGATGGCGCGGTCCTACGGCTTCCCCGGCTTCGAGTACGTGAGCATCCCGCACCCGGTGGCGAGCCTGTCCGCCGGGCAGATCGGGGAGCGGGCCCGCGCCCTGCTGCCCGGCCTGGTGCGGATCCTGGGGGTGGAGTAGTGGATCCGTCCTTCGCGGAGGACGCCGCCGGGCTGCGCCAGGCCATGGAGTACTACGCGGACCAGGGCTGGACCGACGGGCTGCCGGTCGTCCCGGTCACCGAGTCCTACCTCGCGGAGTTCCTCGCCTTCTCCGGCCGGGACCCCGGTGACGTGCTGCTGGCGATGCCGCACCTGAACCGGGAGCTCACCGTGCGGCTGGCCGCCATCAACGCGGCGCTGGCCGGCTGCCGGCCGAGTACTTCCCGGTGGTGCTGGCCGCGTGGGAGTCGCTGGTCGCCGAGGGGTACGTCGGCCGGGCCATCTGGCAGTCCACCACCGGGACCGCCCCGTTCCTGATCGTGAACGGGCCGGTACGCGAGCGGCTCGGCCTGAACAGCAAGGGCAACGTGTTCGGCTCGGGCTTCCGGGCCAACGCCACGATCGGCCGGGCCATCCGGCTCGGCGCGATCAACGCATTCGGCCTGCGCCCGCACGAGCTCGACCAGGCCACCCAGGGCACTCCGGCCAAGTACACCGCGTGCATCGCGGAGAACGAGGAAGAGAGCCCGTGGCCGGCCTTGCACGAGGAGTTCGGCCTGGCCGCGGCGGACAGTGCCGTGACCGCGATGGTGATCAGGTCCTGCGTGCACATCGAGGCCCGGCACACCATGGTGCCCGGGCAGCTGGCCGCCGACCTGGCCGGCACGATCGCGCGGACCGGGGCGCTCATCCACGAGACCATCAGCGCCGCCGTGGTGCTGAGCCCCGAGCACGCGCGGCTGTTCGGCGCGGCTGGGTGGTCCAAGGCCGACGTGCGGCAGGCGGTGTACGACCGCGCCGTCTTGTCCTGGCCGGAGCTCGTGGCGGCCGGCAAGGAGGCGGTCTCGAGCCGGACACGGTGGCGGCTGCCGGCCGATCACCCCGACGCGCTGCCTGTTCCTGCTGGTGCTGAGGCCGGTTTGCACGTGCTCACCTCGCCGGAGGCCGTTCTGGTGGTAGTGGCCGGGGCGGGCAACGCCGGGGTGTCGGCGGTGGTGGAGACGTTCGGGCCGCGGGGCGGCCCGCCGCCCGTGGTGCGGGTGCCGGTGTTACGGGAGCTGGCCCGCGGACCAGATCGAGACGTGGGCCGGCTGGAACGCCTGGTGCACCGTGCTCGATAGCTCGCTCTGCATGGCGTCGAGATCCACCGTCTGGCGCATCCGTGCGGTGAACGAGGCCACGACCGCCTCGGCGTCGTACCGGGTCCGGTTGAACCGGCGGTCCACCGCGTGCTGCACCCGCCGCCGCAGCGGGTTGAACAGCGCCGCCGCGGCCAGCGTCGCGGCAGCCACCGCCACCGGCGCCTTGACCGGCAGCACGCTGGTCGCGAACAGCACGAGCCCGGCGAACACCCCGGCCAGCACCGTAGTGATGATCAGGTAGGAGATGACCCGGCTGATGACGCGGTCGATGGCGTACAGACGGTACTTCAGCACCGCGATGGCGATGCAGACCAGCAGCACCGAAGTGCCCAGCTCGATCGTGTCGTTGGCCAGCGGCCCGTCGGACCCGAAGGCCTCGCCGACGGCGTACGGGACGAGCGCGGCGGCCAGGAGCGCGCCGACGAAGACGGCGGCGCCGCTGTACAGCCACTTGAGCTGCTGGCGCCGTTCGGCCCCGGCCCGCCGGTAGCGGGGTACCTGCAGCGCCAGCCAGCCGAGCATGCTCACCAGCGCCGCGGTGGACACCACGTTCCCGGCGATGGTCCAAGCCGGGCTCACCGGGTACAGGTTGCCGCCAGCGTCGATATGCACGTTGTGGCCGGCCACGGCGGCCAGCCCGGGCCCGATGGTCGTCGCGACCCCCAGCAGCAGCCCTGCGGTCGTCACGGCCACCGCTACCCGGTGCCAGCGCCCCGCGGGCAGCCGGCCGTCCGGGAACAGCCAGAGCACGATCGCCATCAGCACCGTGACCAGGGGCCCGCCGAGGAACAGCACCGCCACCCAGCCCAGCGGCAGCGTGCCGTGGTGGAGCCGGTAGTCCACGATGGCGTAACCGTCGGCGGGGTCCGCGGTGAGCAGGAGCAGGATCAGCAGCAGCCAACCGATCGGGTTGGCCGGCCGCCGGGCCGCCAGCAGGACCCCCACCGCCGTACAGGGCAGCGTGACCGCCAAGGTGATCAGCCAGTTGATCACCGGGCCACCTGGCGCGGCCTGGTGCAGTACCGTCGAGCCCACCAGGTCGGCGAGGACGGCGCCCAGCGCGAGCAGGCCCAGCATGACCGCCAGGACCGGCGAAACCCGCCGCAACCTGAAGACCTCGCCCATCCGGAGCACCACCCAGCCAACCTTCCCGAATGCGGTTAACCCTACGGCCCGGGCGTTCCGGCAACGTTACGAGCACCCGGTGTCCTACTCGGCGGAACGCACCATGCGCTGCCGCAAGCTCGCGCGGAACGTGCGTGTAGTGCGCCGGGCCTGCCCGGCGGGCGGGCCGGGACCGCCGCGCGGGGCCGCACGGCGGGTGCTGATTTCACTGGCGTCAGGCTGCGCCTGGCGCCGGCCGCTCGCCACGGGACACCCGGGAGGAAATGTGCTGCCGACGCGGCCGTGATTTGTGAACCCGCAGGTCGGAGCGGGTCTGGTCGGTGCCGAGGGCGGGGAGATCCGGATCCTGGCCGGTGCCGCCGCGTCGCTCGCCGTCTAGGTCGTGGCCGCCTGGCCCCGGCCCGGGCGGCAGCTGCCCGCGGGAGCGCCTGAGCTCCCATGAGGCGGCCACCCCGTACGCCAAGATGGCGAGCGCCGCGACGACGGCGGCGAGAAAGGCCAGGAACAGCAGCTTGGCAGCCCAATCATAGGGAGCGGGGCGGGCCCCTGGATCGAGGAGGGGGTGGGCCCACATGGCGGCGGCCGCGATGATCAGGCAGCCGCCCGACCCGGCGGCCGCCCTGGCCAGCGGCCGGCGGCGCGCCGGGGCGGGCGGGCACGGCGGCCCGGCTGCGGCCGGGGCGGCCGGGATGTCGGCGGCCCGGATGTCGGCGGTGAGCGCGGCCAGGTCGGCGCAGGTCCGCGCGGCCAGCGCCTGACCCGCCCGCGTATCAAGTTCGTCCCTGGTCAGCCGGCCGTGCACGAACGCGTCCTTCAGCATGCCGATCACCTGCTCGCGGTCGGCGTGGCCCGCCCTGAGCCGGTCACGGCCCGCCGCGGCCGGGTCTTCCGGTCCTGTCATCACCGGCGCCTCCCCCACTCGCACAATGCAGGCAAAGCGTAGCGCGACTGCTCCGCCGGTGACTATGTGCAGCCAAGGGCGATGTGAGACTTAGTCAAACTGTCCATCAGAGTGGGTACGTGGCTTCATCGATTTCCTTAAGACACCACAAGCCACATTTCAACCATGCGCACCAATTTCGCGGAGCGGCGTTTTTCTCCCGGGAAATGTCGTAGCCCGGCGGTAGAATCGAAATCAGATCCTAGAGATGTTTCCGGGAAGGAGCAGGAGCGGCAGCAGCAGCGACAAGCCCGAGTGGAGGGAGGTGACCCCAGATGGGTAACGCCCCGGCGTGTGCCCGTGAGGCGCTGGACATGGTCCGCGCCGGGCTGGGCTACCTGGCCGCCGCCGACGCTAACCAGCTGTCTGCCGCGACCCAGGCGGAGTGCCTGAGGGAACTGGAGCAGGCCGATGCGGTCGCGACGGCCGCCCGGGCGTCGATCCTGGCCGGGTTCACCGCCGGGCAGGGCTGCGCCGGGGACGCGGAGTACAGCGCGGTGTCGTGGCTGATGCACCGGACCGGGATCACCCGGGGCGCCGCCGTCGGGCACGCCGCCTGGGCGAAGCGGACCCGCACCCACCCGACGCTGGTGGCGGCGCTGGCCGCCCGGCAGGTCTCCGAATCGGTCGGGCGGCTGATCTGCTTGTGGACGAGCCGGCTGCCGGAGAAGTTCCGGGAGGAGTCCGATGAGCTGCTGCTGGCGGCCGCGGCGGCGGGGCTGGGTTTGGAGGAGCTTGCCGGGCTGTTCGCGCAGATGTACGAGCGGGCCCGCGGTGACCTGCCGGATGAGGATCCGGGCCGGGATCTGGCGGACCGGGGGCTGAAGCTGGCGGTCACGTTCGGCGGGGCCGGGGTGATCCACGGGGAGCTGACGGCGGAGTGCGCGGAGGTGGCCGGGCGGGTGCTGGACGCGCTGGGCGCCCCGGCCGGGAAGGACGATGACCGGACGAAGGAGCAGCGGTACCACGACGCGCTGGCCGAGGCGATGCGCGAGCGGAGAAATTGCATCGTGATTGGCGTCACATCAGCCTCGTTCGCGTCATTCGGACGCAGGCCCTACGGACGCCGGGGTGCTGCCGTACGCGGCTCCCTCGCCATCGGCCGCAGCCGGGTCGGCCGAGCTTGCATTGCGCCATTACCGGACTGCCAGGCCGCCAACGCTGACTGTGCCACCGGGAATGGTACGAGCTGCTTAAGGTCCGGCTCGTCTGCGGTCCGCGCCGGTGCTGTTACGCGACGCTTGCCATGAGCATCGCCACAGCGGTGAGCACGGCCACAGCGGCGGCGCTGCCTGCCCGCCAGCGACAGGATCGTGAGCACCAATCTGGTAAGAGCCGCGGCCGTGACTCCGCGCCTTGCCGGCAATCGCTACGGAGGGTGACTGCGCCGGAATGTCACGGACGGGAGGGCGCGCGGAACGCTGCCGAATATTTCACTTGCTCACCACATCAGAGCAGCGCGAGTGCCGACGCAATGGTCCAATTCTGCGCGCTGGATAGCCGACGGCGGACGGCTTCATGGCGGCGGATGGGTGAAAGCGTGCCAGATTCGGGGTCTTGGTCTGCGCCGGCCGTAAAAGCTCGGGGCTAGCCGACGGCCGGGCGGCTAAGGCCGGGCAGGGCTGAGCGTCACCGCTCCCGCGGGCCGTGATGGCGGGATGTCACCGGGGTGGCCGCCTGGGCGGGGTCGATGCTGGCCGGGCTTCGCCGGTGTGCCTGAGGGGCGGGCTGCGGGCCTCAGGCACGCCGGCGTGGCGTACCCGGGTTCAGGCGCGCATGAGCTGGGCTGTCAGCGGGTTCAGCTCGGCTGGGGTGTCCTGGGTGATGATGATGGTGCCGCCGATGTTGGCGAGGCGGCCGTTGATGACGCAGTTGGGTTCGAGGGAGAAGGTCATGCCGGGGGCTAGGGGCAGTTCGGCGCCGATGGTGGGTACCTCACCGAGTTGGCCGTAGGCCTGGGCGGGCGGGTAGGTCTTCAGGCCCTGGCCGAAGCCGCAGACCGGGCCGTAGGGGTTGATGCTGTGCACCATGGGGTGCACGTTCCATCCGCCGGCGTCGCTGACGGTGTCGAGCATGGCCTGGGCTACCTCGCCGAAGGTGTGGCCTGGGCGCAGCAGGGCTAGCCCGGTGTCGTAGGCGGCGCGGGCGACCTTGGCGGCCTGCTCGATGTCCGGGTGGATGTCGCCGACGGCGATGGCCACCTGGTGCTGGGTTTCCTTCAGGGCGATGGAGTTGAACACCTCGGCCATGATCACGTCGCCGTCCTCGATCACCCGGGGTGCCTGCGGCCGGTAGGACCAGGGCACCGGGCCCCAGGACACGAATCCTGGGCCGGAGGAGAGCAGCATGTGCGGGGAGTGCGCGCCGCGGCGCAGGCCCTCGGCCATCCCGGCGGCGAACACCTCGGCCTCGCTAACGCCGGGGCGTGCCGCGTCCAGCATGGCCTGGGCCATCGCCTCCCCGATCGCCGCCACGTGCCGGACGAGGGCCAGTTCCTCCTCGGAGTTACGGATGATCCGGCGCAGCAGGCTGAACCAGGCGGGCTTGAACGTGGCATCGGGGAACTGCCGGGCCAGCGGCTCATACAGCGCATGGGGCAGCACTGGGACGATGTGCCAAGGCGGGTAGGGCTCCAGGCCGATCATGCCCACCGCCCCGCGCTGCAGCCCGTGCTCGGTGAGCAGTTGCGCCACGTGGGCCGGGTCTTTGCCTACGCGGATATGCGCCGGGTCGATCCACAGCGTGTCGCCGCGCTTGCGTGCCTCGATGTTGTCCTCAATGCTCATCGGCGACCAGGCCAGCTGGACCGGCTGTTCCTCTCCCGCGAAGAACAGCACGATCGAGCCGGGCCGGTCGTTGCTGAAGTAGACATCCGGTGCGAACGGTGCCAGCGGGGCGCACTCGTGCTCGCCGTACACCAGCAGCGCGTCGAGGCCTTCGGCCTGCATCAGGTCCTGGGCCAGCGCCCACCGCCGGTCCCGCTCGGCGAGGGAGTAGCCGGGAACACCGGTCTGGTTTGTCATGACGTTCTCCTGAGTCGGATCGTTGTTGGCCAACGCTCGTTGGCAAACAACTGTAGGCACAGATGCTCGGCTAAAGTCAACATCCGTTGGCAAGAATTGCCTGGGGCGGTAGCGTCTGCCCAGGGCACCAGGCGTGGTGCCCGGACCAGGACCCAGAAGGTGAGGTGCGGCCGTGGCCACAGCGAGAGGCGATGGCGCGGTAACAGGCGGCCCGCGATCAGAACCAGCACGTGCCCGGATCCTCGCCGCCGCGCGGGAAGAGTTCGCGCGGGACGGATACGACGGGGCGACGATCCGCGCCATCGCTGATCGTGCCCGCATCGACCCGTCCCTGGTCATGCGGTACTTCGGCAGCAAGGAAGGGCTGTTCGCGGCGGCCGCCGTCATCGACCTTGAGCTTCCCGCGCTCCGCGCGATCCCGCGCCGCCAGTGGGGCGAGGTGCTGGTCCGGCAGTTCCTCGACCGATGGGAGGGGCCGGACCAGGACGGTTCACTGCGCATGCTGTTCCGCGTCGCCCCCACCAACGCCACCGCCGCCGCCCGGCTCGGGAACGCGGTATCCACACAGGTCGCCGCCATGCTCACCGCCGCCGGCCTCGGCAACGCCCAGCAGCGCGCCGACCTCATGGCATCGCAGATGCTCGGCCTGGCCTACACCCGCTACGTCCTGCAACTACCCACCATCGCCGGCGCGACCCCCGGCGACCTGGTCCGGGAACTGGCGCCCACCATGCAGCGCTACCTAACCAGGCCAGCACCCACCCCGCCCGGCCCGGCAGAGCCAGCTGGCACGACCGCCACTAGTGCCACCCCGCGCTCTGCATTCAGCGCCAGGCACGCAAACGAGCGCGCGGGCGATGTGAAGAACGCCTGCGGCGGCCAGCCTGCGCGAGGGGAAGCACACCCGCCTTGATACCCCAGTCAGCCCGGCCTCTGGCTGCTCTGATGAACCTCATCGCGGCTTCCCGGTCGACGTCGGCAGCAGAGTGACCTGATCTGTGCGCCTCGGCCGGTGACCCTCGAGGGTAAACAAACATTCAGGCCCTCGGCTTACCGCTGCGGCGAGTGATCGCCTGCTTCCGGTGCGTCGTATACACGACTTAAGATAACTACGCGTCCACGACGCAGCTCAAAGGCCCGTAAAGCTACATCGGAGACACCCTGGTCATCGACCGCGGGAAGATCCGGAAGCGCAAGAAGGCCGCATCGCGGAGGTTCCGCGGCGGGTAAGGGCACACTCCGCTCTCGGCCGCGGAGGACATCCCGTGGCGATGCCGCCGGCTGGTGATCGGCACCGGCGCCGACGGCGCGCTGCCGGTGCTGCAGCAGGTCCGAGATGAGGCCCGCCGCCGCAAGATCGATCTCGTCGTCACCAACGCCATCTTGCACCTGACCTGCTGAACCTGTCGGCGTGGTACCGGCAACTCTCTTCAGCGGGTGGGTTCTTTCCCCGCCCCGTCCGCCTCGCCGCCGCTAGCAGCAGCAGCTGCCCAATTTGCCGGTCGGAGAGATGCAGGAAGCTCGCAGCCGGCCAGGGCGAGGGGTGCGCTTGGTCCTGGTCTACCTGCTGAGCATCTGGTCCTGGCTGGGGGACGGTGTTCCGCTGTGCCAGGGCAGGACCTGGCCGAAGCGGACGAGTTCGCCGTGGGTCGCTGGGTCGAGCCGGTCGGCCAGGGTTAGGTCGAGGACGGCCCGGGCGGCCTGGTCGGGGGTCTGCGCGTGGCTGTAGTCGGCGAACCATGGTCGGGACGCCCGGGTGTCCACCATTCCGGGGCAGACCGCGGCGATGAGGGTTCCGTCGGCCAGATCTGCCGCCCGGCGCTGTGCGGCGACAGCCCGCACCGCGGCGACTTGAGCCACTTTGGAGGGCACGTTGATCCAGCGGGGCCAGCCCTGTTCCTCGGCCGTGCCGTCGTGGATGGCGGTCCGCCAGGACGCTACGGCCGCCTCGACCTGCTCCAGCGTGGCCCCGTCGAACAGTGGGTGCAGGCGAGGGTCCAGGTGGCCGAGTGTGCCCAGCGAGCTGGCCACCACGATCAGTCGGCCGCCGGGCCGGAGCACGGGGCCGAACGAACGCAGCACCGAATGGGTGCCTGCGTTGGCGACGTCGATGAATTCGTCGGCCTGCTCGGACTGCGGCCGGTCCGGGGTGAGCGCGGCGATCGCGTTAGACATCACGATGTCCACCCCGCCGTGGCGGTCAGCGAGTTCTGCGGCCAGCCCGGCCACGGCTCCGGCATCCGCGACGTCGAGAACCCGGCCTGACACCCGGCTCCGGGTCCCGGCGTGCGCGGTGACCGCGGCAGCGGCGTCGGCGACGCGCCGGGCGGTACGCCCGGTGAGCAGGACCAGGTCCTCCGGGTTCATCCGGGCAGCCAGGCCCGTGACGAGGGCGAACCCCAGCCCTTGATTGGCCCCGGTGACCAGGGCGATACGTGCATCTGACATGACCATCACGCTAAGCAGGTCCGGGTCATGCGTCAAACGAAAGTTACGCATATATGGTATGCGTAATAGTCATGGATTTCGCCGACATGTCGCTGGTGACGCTGCGGGTCTTCCGCGAGGTGGCCGAGCGGGGCACCCTCACCTCCGCAGCGGCCGCGCTGGGCTACACCCAGTCCGCGGTCTCCCGGCAGGTCGCCTCGCTGGAACGGGCGGCAGGGGCGCCGTTGCTGGAACGGCGCCACGACGGGGTGCGGCCGACCACCGCAGGACACGTCGTGCTGCGCCGCGCCGCGACCGTGCTCGATCAGATCGACGCCGCCGCGCGGGAGCTCGCTGGCCTGCCCGCCGAGGCGGGAACGGTCCGCCTGGGCTGGTACACCAGCGCGGGGGCCAGCCTGGTGCCCCGCGCCCTCGCGGCCCTGCGCCGTACCCATCCCGCCATCACCGTCATCACCCGGGAAGGCAGTACCCCCGCCCTGGTCCGCGCGCTGCGGGCCGGCAGCATAGATCTCGCCCTGCTGGCCTCAGCACCGCCGTTCCGCCCACCCGACGCGGAGACACCCCCGCTGGACCTCCAGGTGATCGCCGAACGCAGCCTGTGCCTAGCGGTCCCCGCCGCCCACCCGCTCGCCCGCCAGAACGTCGCCGACATCGCAGACCTGCGCGGTCAGCGCTGGATCGCCAGCCCCTCCTCCGCAGATGAGACCCTGATGGGGGTATGGCCCGGGCTGGACGAGCGACCCAAGATCACCCACACCGCCCGGGACTGGCTGACCAAACTGCACCTCGTCGCGGCAGGATGCGGCCTGACTACAGTGCCCGCCTCATTCGCGGCCATCACGCCCCCGGGCGTGCGGGTCCTAGCCGTGCGCGGTGGAGCACCCCGAGTTTGGTGGAGACTCGATTCTCCCCAGATGCTCTTGTCTGGGTGGGCCGTTGTCTTCCACGGTACCGCCGCCTGGCGGAACCACGGTCTGATCATTTTTCCGCTTTGTTTTATCGAACATCTGTCCAGCTGCGCTGTCCAGCTGCCCGCCTGGTGGCGGGCTGCGCCCGCCAGGCCGCCCGGGGGGGCTTGGGCATCTCCTCGTCGGGCACCCCGCATTGCGCCGCGGGTTCCCCGGGCTGGTCAAGGGTGACGCTTCAGCGTCATCGCCTGCGACGCCGGAGGCGCCCTTGACCTGGGCGGGGGTTCCGTGGCACCCCTCGCGCGGCCGGCGAGGAGATGCCTGCCCGCCGCCGCACCCGTCTTGACCTGCCGGGGCATCTCTGAGGAGGGCCGGGGTCCGGGGCGGAGCCCCGGCGGGTGCGGGCGGAGCCCGCCTGGGTAATGAGTGGCGGCCATGGCCGCCTCCTTCTGGTGGCCGGCGGGGCCTGCTGCCCGGGCCGCGGGCGGGGACCTGGCCGAGTGTGCCGTCGCGCCAGGCCTGCTCGTATTCGCCCGGCGGGCGGCCCCCGGTGCGCCGCATGACCCGCGCGGTGTTGTACCAGCTGGCCCATTCGCTGGTGGCGGCCTCGACCCGGGCGGGGGTTTCCCATGGCCCCAGGTGGTCGATGACCTCGGTCTTGTACAGGCCGATGATGCTCTCGGCCAGCGCGTTGTCATAGGAATCCCCGACGGACCCGACCGACGGCGCGATGCCCGAGGCGGCCAGCTCGGCGCCGTAGCGGATGGACAGGTACTCGCTGCCGGCGTCGCTGTGGTGGATCAGCCCGGCGGCTTTCACGCCCTGCCGGGCGCGGTAGGTGACCGCCATCACCAGCGCGTCCAGCACCAGGCCGGTATCGTGGCACGCCGCGGTGCGCCACCCGGCGATCAGCCGGGCGAACGCGTCGATCACGAACGCGGTATAGGCGGTGCCCGCCCGGGTGGCCACGAAGGTGAAGTCCACCACCCACAGCCGGTCCGGCGCAGGCGGCGCGAAGTCCCGGTTCACCAGGTCCGCCGGCCGGTCCTGCGACGGGTCGGGTACCGTGGTCCGCGGCTTCTTCCACCCGCCGCGGCGCACCCCGCGCAGCCCCAGCTTGCGCATCAGCCGCTCCACGGTGCACCGGGCCGCCGCGATGCCCTCGCGGTTCAGCTGGTCCCACACCTTCCAGGCGCCGTACCGCTCCCCGCTGTCCTTATAGACCCGCAGGATCTGTTTCTCCAGCGCGGCATCACGGACCGCCCTGGCCGGCGGCGGCCGCGCCCGGGCCGCGTAGTACCCCGACGGCGAGATCGCCACGCCGGCCTGGCGCAGCGCCCGGCAGATCGGCCCGACCCCGAACTGGTCCCGGCAGGCCTCGATGAAGGCCACCACCAGGGTTACCGGTGGTCGAGCTCGGCCGCGAAAAAAGCGCTCGCCGTGCGCAAGATCGCGTTCACCCGGCGAAGCTCCGCATTCTCCCGCTCCAGCGCCCGCATCCGCGCCGCGTCCGCCGAGGTGCTCCCCGGCCGCATGCCCCGGTCGACCTGCGCCTGCTTAGCCCAGCCGCGCAGCGTGTCCGCGTTGATTCCCAGCTCCGCGCCCACCTTGCGGCAGGCCGCCGTCACGCTGGTCTCCTGGTCCTTGACCACGTCCAGCACCAGCCGGACCGCCCGGTCACGCAGCTCGTCCGGATACTTCCGTGCTGCTCCCATCTCTCCACTCTCCCGTGGATTGGGAGTCTCCACAAAACCCGGGGCGATTCACGGCGGGTCGCAAGAACAACGGCGCATCATCCTGGCCCGGCTCCCGCACCCGCTCACCGAGCCAGCCGCCAGCCTCGCCGACGCCCTGCGCGCCGCAGCCACCGACGCGCCGGCCCCGAGGTAGCCCACACCAACCACGCACCGGCACACGACGCTCCAGATAACGTGTCCCCGCCGAAGCCCAGGACCTGCGGCGTTTACAGCAAAGACACCCAAATTCCGGCTTTAGATTAGGCGGAACTGCGCGCCGTAGGTGTTACGGAACATGACTGCGGCCATCGGCGGGCTTGGAGGCTGCCCGGACGCCGCTGTTGCCGAGGCGGACAGCTACGGAGGGGATCTGCTGCAGCGGGCAAGCGCGGCTAGCATCGCCTGATGGGTGATCAGTTGTTCGTCCCGGCCGATTTCGCCGTTCCCGGCGGGCTCACGGCCGGGGAAATGCGGCTGGAACCGCTCGGGCCACAGCACAACGCCGCGGACTACGCCGCCTGGACGGCCAGCACCGGCCACATCCAGGCAACCCCGGGATTCCCCTGGGGTGACTGGCCGCACGAGATGAGCCTGGCGGAGAACCTGCGCGATCTCGAGCGCCACGCGCAGGACTTCGCTCGGCGCCGCGGATTCAACCTACACCGTGCTCAGCACCGCCACGGGCGAAGTCATCGGCTGCGTCTACATCTACCCGCCGCCCGGCCAGAACCAGGGCCGCCGCAGCGCGGTCGTCCGTTCCTGGGTCCGCGCGGACCAGGCGGCGCTCGACCCCGTGCTCTACCACGCGGTCCGCGCATGGCTGGAACGCGACTGGCCCTTCGACTCGATCCAGTACGCGCCACGGGCCTGACCCGGGACCGTCTGCCGGGCTGGCCTGCCATCTCCCCGGCCGGGTTTTCCGGGTGACGCAGCGGCGTAGCGTCTGTCACAGGACCACTTTGGGTTAACGGACTGTAATACACGACGCTGGGCTGTAATACACGACGCTGGCGTGACCGTTGGCAGAAACAGAGTCGGCAGGGAGGATCAGGCTCGGGGCGGAGCCCAGACATAGAGGCCTCCAGACTCGCCGGGGCGAACCACTACGAGTGAACATGCCGGTCAGCGCATAAGCATGCGTGCACGCAACGTCCTCATTTCGCATGAGCGAGCATCTGGGCGGGACCTCTCCGCGCAGGTAATGGTATTGCGGGACAGCGCGGCCTGGCTCGCAGCCGAGGGCGGTGATGAGCTGGCCGGGATACTGCTGCGCCTGCGGCTGCGGGCGGTGTGTTACCTGGATGAACTGGCTGGCAGCGCGCGGCAGGTGATCGCGGCCGGTGAGCCGCCGGCAGTGGACAGCGGACGGGTGCCGGGACCGGACCACCCCCGGACACCCTGGCCTCGCGGGACCACCTCGCCAGCGCCCGCAGGGCGGTGAGCGGACCGGACTGAATCGTTCCCTGGGCGGCGCGTGATGCTTCCGGTGTGAACGGACGGGTTAGCCTGCAGCAGTCCGGTGCGGCCTGCGTCTTCGCTGATGGCTACAGGCTCAGTGGGTAGATCGGTGGTAAGCATCGCATCGCGCCATCACCTGCTCCTAACAACACCTCGCCAAGGCGAGCAGGGACGCGGGCGTCGGCACGTACCCGAGCTGCCGCCCGCCGAACCATAGGGTCCACAGTCATCGGTGCACGGGATTTATTCGGGCCCAGGCATTGTCCCCGACCCTCAGGTGCTGCAGCGCCACGGTCACCCAGCCAATCTCGTAGTTGGTCGCGGCGCCGTCACCGCGGCGATAGGCCACGATCATGCGGCCGATCGCGACCAGCCCTTCGGCGGCGATCATGTGCCGGGACCTGGCTCCCCGCCCGGCTTGGCGACCAGTCGTTAGCCTCAGGTGACGGCGCGACGTGATTCCCTGAGCCATAGCCACCTGCGGAGACGCAGGGTCCGGCGACGCCGCAGGCCAACGTACCTGGTCAGCAAAAGCGCGTGGCGTTGAGCACGGCGTGAAGGCTCGTTTGGTTTCGGGCCACGACCGTGCTCGGCGGCGATCACGCGGAGTCCAAAGGCCGCGCTCACCCGAAGCGGTAACTGACGCGTCGTCGCGATGGTAGCTCGCGC
>CAVWBQ010000029.1:0-51512 GCA_963753225.1 uncultured Actinomycetota bacterium
AAGTACTACCCGTGGCTGGCCACGTCCTACGCGTGGTCCAACGGCGGGAAGACTCTCACCTTCGCGATCCGCCAGGGCGTGAAGTGGAACGACGGCCAGCCGTTCACCCCGGCCAACGTGGTCTTCACCTTCAACATGCTGAAGGCGAACGCGGCGGTCAACCTCAACGGCGTGAAGTACGGCACCGTGACCGCGTCCGGCAACAACGTCGTGCTCAACTTCGCTACCCCGCAGTTCACCAACCTGCAGTCCATCGCCGGCACCGCGATGGTGCCGGAGCACATCTGGAAGTCGGTGAGCAACCCGGCCACGTTCGCGGACCCCAGCCCGGTCGGCACCGGCCCGATGAAGCTGGGCAGCTTCACGCCGCAGGGCTTCGCGCTGGTCAAGAACCCCAGCTACTGGCAGGCCTCCCAGGTGCAGGTCCCGAAGGTCTTCTTCCCGGTGTACACGTCCAACACGAGCGCGCTCAGCGCGCTGTACTCCGGGCAGATCGACTGGACCGGTAACTACATCCCCGGCCTGCAGCACAGCTTCGTCGACACCAACCCGAGCCTCCACCACCACTGGGAGGCGCCCGGCGGGACCAACAGCCTGGTGCCGAACCTGAACAAGTGGCCGACCAACCAGCTGCCGGTGCGGCAGGCGATCAGCGCCGCGATCAACCGCGGGCTGCTGGCCTCCGAGGGCGAGTCCGGCCTGGAGAACCCGGTCCTGAACGCCACCGGCCTGACCCCGCAGCTGTTCGACGCGTGGAGCGGTCCTGTCGCCAGCATGACCGTGCCCGCCACGGGCGACGCGGCCGCCGCGGCGCAGATCCTGCAGAAGGCCGGCTACACCAAGGGATCGGACGGCTTCTTCGCCAAGGGCGGCAAGAAGGTCTCGATCACGATCACGAACCCGTCCGCTTACACCGACTACGCTCAGGTCGACTCCCTCGTCGCGCAGGAGCTCAAGGCGGCCGGCATCGACGCCACGTTCCAGGGCCAGTCGGTGGACGCGTGGAACGCCGACGTTGCCTCCGGTAACTTCCAGATGACCTCGCACTGGTCAAATGGCGGTATCACCCCGTACAACATGTACGACGGCTGGCTGGACAGCGCGCTGTCCAGCGGCAAGACCGCGACCGGCAACTACGAGCGGCTGAAGGACCCCGCCGTCGACCAGATGCTGGCCAAGCTGGCCGGGGCCGAGACCACCGCCCAGCAGACCGCGGCGCTGGAGCCGATCGCCAAGTTCGTCGCGGCGAACCTGCCGATCATCCCGACCACGACCGGCTCGCAGTGGTTCCAGTACAACTCGCAGAACTACGTCGGCTGGCCGACGCCGGACAACCCCTACGAGTCCGGGCAGCCCTCCGGAACCAACAACGGTCCCGGTTCCGGCACCGACGAGGTAATTCTGTTGCACCTGCGCCCGCGGGCCTGATGTCCTAGGCTCCACGGCACCAAGCTGGCCCGCCCCTGGCAACCCCCCCCCACCGGGGGCGGGCCTCATCCCTAAGTTCCCCACCACCACATGAGCCCAGCTAGTGCCGAAGGAAGGAGCGTGCCGTCGCGCGCATCGCCTTCAGCACCCTCGCGTTTCCTGACGCCACCCTGGCGGCGGCCGCCTCCGCGGGCCGCCGCTGGGGCTATTCCGGCGTCGAACTGCGGCTCATCGACGGCGAGCTCATCGACCCGGCCATGCCCGCCGCCCGCCGCGCGCAGGTCGGGCGGACCCTGACCGCGGCCGGGCTGCCCGTGGTCGCGGTGGACAGCTCGATCCGCCTCACCGGCGAAGAACCCGCCCCGGCGCTTCGCCGGTTCCTGCAGCTGGCGAGCGAGTGGGAGGCGCCGCTGGTGCGGGTGTTCGGCGGCGGCCTGGACCCGCCCCCGGCGCGCCAGGACCGGCTCCGGATCGCGGCTCGGGTGCTCGAGGAGGCCGTGCCGCTAGCTACCCGGCTCGGCGTCGCCATCGGCGTCGAGACGCACGACGACTTCTCCGCCTCATCGGCCGTGGCCGAGCTGCTGGCCCTGGTGCCCTCGGACCTGGTGGGCGCGGTGTGGGACAGCCATCACCCGCACCGGATGGGCGAGACGCCCGCCGAGGTATACGCCAACCTGGGCCCCCGTGTCCTGCTCGCCCAGGTCAAGGACGCCCGCCGCACGCCCGGCGGGGACTGGCGGCTGGTCCTGCTCGGCGCGGGCGAGGTGCCAGTCAGGGACATGCTCGGCCAGCTGGCGGCCGAGGGCTACCCGCACTGGATCTCGGTGGAGTGGGAGAAGCGCTGGCACCCCGAGATCGAAGAACCCGAGGTCGCCCTCCCCCAGCACCTGGACCTGCTGACCAGGTGGCTAGAGTCGGACCTGTGACGTCAGAGGCGGGCAGCCGCGGCTTCGGGATCGTCGGCACCGGGGTGATCGCGGCCATGCACGCCGCCGCGATCGCGACCCTGCCCGGCGCCCGGCTGGCGGCCGTCACCGACGTGGCCGACGGGACAGCCGCTGCCTTTGCCGCCGCCCGCGGCTGTGCCGCCGAACCCAGCCTGGACGCGCTGCTCGCCCGCCCCGATGTCGACGTGGTGTGCGTCTGCGTGCCGAGCGGCCTGCACGCCGAGGTCGGCGTCCGAGCCGCCCGGGCCGGCAAGCACCTGGTGGTGGAGAAGCCGATCGACGTCACCCTGGCCGCCGCCGACCGGCTCATCGAGGCTGCCCGCGCGGCCGGGGTCGCGCTGACCGTGATCTCCCAGCACCGCTTCGATCCCGGCCTGATCGAGCTGAAGCGGCTGCTCGGCGGCGGGGCGCTGGGGCGGCTGGTACTCGCCGAGGCCAGCACCAAGTGGTACCGGAAGCAGGCCTATTACGACAGCGCCGCGTGGCGCGGCACCTGGGCGATGGACGGCGGCTCGCTGATGAACCAGGGCATCCACTACGTGGACCTGCTGCGCTGGTGCATGGGCCCGGCGACCGAGGTCACCGCGGTCTGCGCCACCCAGGCGCACCAGGTCGAGGTCGAGGACACCGCGCTGGCCATCGTCAGGTTCGGCTCGGGCGCCGTCGGCACGATCCTGTCCAGCACCGCCGCCTACCCCGGTTTCCCGCAGCGGCTGGAGATCACCGGGACGGACGGCACCGTGATCGTCGAGGACGGCCGGATCGTCCGCCGCGCGTTCGGCGCGCAGCCCGGAGCCGCGCAGCCCGGGGGCGCGCAGCCCGGAGCCGCGCAGCCCGGGGGCGCGCAGCCCGGAGCCGCGCAGCCCGGGGGCGGCCCAGGCCCTACCGGAGCCGCCGCGGACCCGGCCGCGATCGAGGTGGCCAGCCACGCCGCGCAGATCGCCGACCTGCTGGCCGCGGTCGAGGACGGACGCGAGCCCGCCGTCGACGGCCAGGCCGGCCGCGACGCGCTCGAGATCGTCTGCGCCGTGTACGAATCGGCCCGCACCGGCCGGTCGGTTTGTGTTAGCCGGGGGGACGACCCCCCATGAACCCCCCCGATCATGGGGGGCTGCCCGCCCCCCATACCCCCCGGGACTCCCGCGGGACCGTCACGCTCAGCGGCTTTGCCGACGAGATCTCGCCCGACCCGCGCGAGCAGCTCGCCACGCTGGCCGCCGAGTCGATCACGCACCTGGAGTTGCGCACCGTCTGGTCGGTCAGCGTGGCCGACCTCACCGGTCCCCAGCTGGCCGAGTTCCGGGCCATGCTGGCCGACGCCGGGGTCCTGGTCTCCGCGATCGGATCGCCCATCGGGAAGATTCCGGTCGGCGCGCCGCTCGGTCCCGAACTGGACCGGATGCGCCGCGTCGCGGCCGCGGCCCGCGAACTCGGTACCACGATCGTCCGCGTGTTCTCGTTCTTCATCCCGCCCGGGGAGCCGCCGGAGCGGTTCCGGGCGCAGGTCATCGACCGGATGGCCGCACTGGCCGGGATCGCCGCCGGGCAGGGCCTGGTGCTGGCGCACGAGAACGAGAAGGAGATCTTCGGAGACACTCCCGGCCGCTGCGCCGACCTGATCACCGCGGTGGGCTCTCCCGCTCTGCGGGCGACGTTCGACGCGGCGAACTTCGTCCAGTGCGGCGTCAGGCCGTTCACGCAAGCCTACGGCCTGCTCCGGCCACACCTGGTCTACCTCCAGGTCAAGGACGCCCTCGCGGCCACGGGCGAGGTCGTGCCCGCGGGCCAGGGCGACGGGCAGCTGCGGGAAACCCTCGCCGCGCTGCGAGATTCGGGCTTCGCGGGCTTCATGTCGCTGGAACCGCACCTGGCCCAGGCGGGCCGTCACGGCGGGTTCAGCGGACCCGAGGGCTTCACCCTGGCCGCCCGATCGCTGAAATCGATCCTGAACGAGCTGGGTATCCCCTGGCGCTGACCGGTGCCAGCCCGGCCGGGTCCGGCGGCCGGGTCCGGCGGCCGGACCGGAACGGGGCCGGACTACTGTGTGGAGTGGCCCCGCGCGGGTAGGGACGGCTCTCCCGCTCATCCGCGCATACGCGCCGGACCTTCAGGAGGTGCCCGTGCCCACGCCAGCCACCGACATCGACCTCGCGACCGCCGCCGAACTCGGCCAGCAGCTGCGAGTGGACTCGATCCGGTCGAGCACCTCGGCCGGATCCGGGCATCCCACCTCGAGCATGTCCGCCGCCGACCTGATGGCCGTGCTGGTGAGCCGGCACCTCCGCTACGACTGGGACAACCCGGACCATCCGGGTAACGACCACCTCATCTTCTCCAAGGGACACGCGTCGCCCCTGCTGTACTCGATCTACAAGGCGGTCGGGGTGGTCTCGGACGAGGAGCTGATGACCGGCTACCGCCGCTTCGGCTCGCGGCTTGAAGGTCACCCCACCCCGGTCCTGCCGTGGGTGGACGTGGCGACCGGATCCCTCGGGCAGGGCCTGCCCGACGGCGTTGGCGTCGCGCTGGCCGGGAAGTACCTGGACGAGCTGCCATACCGGGTCTGGGTGCTGTGCGGTGACAGCGAGATGGCCGAGGGATCGATGTGGGAGGCCTTCGACAAGGCGTCGCACTACAAGCTGGCCAACCTGATCGCCATCATCGACATCAACCGGCTCGGCCAGCGCGGTCCCACCGACCTCGGCTGGGACGTCGAGGCCTACCGCCGCCGGGCGGAGGCGTTCGGCGCCCGGGTGTTCGAGGTTGACGGCCACAATGTCGAGGCGATCGACCGGGCCATGGCCGAGGCGGGCGACCTCGGCGGAGAGCGGCCGTCCGTCATCCTGGCCCGCACCATCAAGGGCCGCGGCGCCTCCGAGGTGGAGGACCGGGAGGACTGGCACGGCAAGCCGCTCCCGCCGGAGATGGCCGAACGGGCCATCACCGAGCTCGGCGGCGAGCGCCACCTGCTCGTCCGGGGGCCGGCATCCGCCGACGGGCAGCCGCGACTTCGCGCCGACCAGGCCATCGAGGTCAAGCTGCCGGTCTACGAGCGCGGCCAGAAGGTGGCGACCCGCAAGGCGTACGGCGAGGCGCTGGCCGCGCTCGGCGCGCGGCCCGACGTCGTGGCGATGGACGGCGAGGTCAGCAACTCCACCTTCGCCAACCTGTTCGCCCAGGCGCATCCCGGCCGGTTCTTCGAGATGTACATCGCCGAGCAGCAGCTCGTCGCCGCCGCGGTGGGCGTCGGGGTGCGCGGCTACCGGCCGTTCGCCTCGACCTTCGCCGCGTTCTTCACCCGGGCCTACGACTTCATCCGGATGGCGGCCGTCTCCCGGGCCAGCATCTGCCTGGCCGGCTCGCATGCCGGGGTGGAGATCGGCGCCGACGGCCCGTCCCAGATGGCGCTGGAGGACCTGGCCATGATGCGCGCGGTGCATGGCTCCACCGTGCTCTACCCCAGCGACGCCACCAGTGCCGCCGCCCTGGTACAGGCCATGGGCGACCTGGACGGCATCTCGTACATGCGGACCACCAGGGGCGCCTACCCCGTGCTCTACGAGGCCGGCGAGTCGTTCCCGGTCGGCGGCTCCAAGGTGCTCCGCTCCGCCGACGACGACCAGGTGACGCTGATCGGAGCGGGCACTACCCTGCACGCCTGCCTGGCCGCGGCCGACCGGCTGCGCGACGAGGGCGTCAGCGCCCGGGTGATCGACATGTACTCGGTCAAGCCCGCCGACACCGCCACGCTGTCCGCGGCCGCCGCGGCCACAGGCGGGCGGCTGGTCGTCGCCGAGGACCACCACCCAGAAGGCGGCCTCGGATCCGCGGTCACCGACGCCCTGACCGGCGCCGGGCGCGCCGAGCTGACCGTGGCCCACCTCGCCGTCCGCGAGATGCCCGGGTCAGGCACCACCGCGGAGCTGCTCGCCGAGTCCGGCATCGACGCCGACGCCATCGCGGCCGCCGCCCGCCGCCTGCTCGCCTAGTACAGCACCACAGTACGGTGGTTGCCCGCGCAGTTCCGCACCTCGCGTCCCAGGCGCCCCGCAACACTCATGTTCTCCCGCGCCAAGCCCGTACGGCGCCCCGGACTAACCGCCAGGGCGGCGGCGGTTCTGGGTCGATGGGCCGTTGGTCCGGCTCTTACCGGACCGGCGGCCCATCGACCCAGCGGCTACCGCATCAGCGCGCCACAAATCCCGAAGCGACGGGTTATCGGGGTGCTCTTGCTGTGGGAACTCGGACAACTGCGCAGGCAGTGGCAGAGCACCGCGCCATTCTTGCCATCCGCTCGCGGGGGCTCGGCCCGGATGATCCGGACACTCCGCACGCGGGCTGAGAGTGCCGGTCAGCTGTTGCCGGTCAGGCCCCAGCGGCGGCGGATGGCGCCGTCGACCATGCTGAACAGGCCGTGCACGAGAATGCCGAGAACCAGGATCACGATGATGATCGCGGTGGCGCTCGCCATGTCGGCCTGGTCCTGGTCGGTGGACAGCAGCACCCCGAGCGATGGGTGGTTGGCGATGATGACCAGCAGCTCGCCGGCCATCAGGCTGCGCCAGGCGAACGCCCAGCCCTGCTTGAGCCCGGCCACGAACGCCGGCAGCGAGGCCGGCAGGATCAGGTACCGGTACAGCGACAGCCTGCGCAGGCCCATCATCTTGCCCGCCTTGAGCAGCAGCGGCGGGGTGTAGTCCACCCCGGCGATCAGCCCGTTGGCCACCGAGGGGGCGGCGCCGAGGATGATCACGAACAAGATGGCCTGGGTGGTGATCCCGAAGAGGATGATCGCGAACGGGAACCAGGCGATGGACGGCAGCGTCTGCAGCCCGGTGATCAGTGATCCGACGGCCGCGCGCAGCGGCCTGATCCGGGACACCAGCGCGCCGATGACCGCGCCGATCAGCACGGCCAGGGCGAACCCGATGATCGCGCGCTGGGCCGTGGTAGCAATGGCTTGCCAGAGCAGGCCGGTCTGCAGCTGATCCCACAGATTCGACAGGGTGGCACCAGGCCCGGGGAAGATGGCCTTCTTCCAGCCGCTCAGGTGGATCAGCTGCCACACCGCGAGCACGATGAGGATCGCCAGGCCTATCGGCCACAGGCCGCCCCAGGCGCGCGCGGCCAGCCGCCGGCTGCGCTGATCCGAGGGCGCCTCGAGCGATTCCAGCCAGGTCAGCTTCTCTACGTAGCCCGGCACGTTCTTGTCGACGGGGGATGACATGTTAGCGGGCATCGCGGCCCATCTCCTCCCGCAGCCGGTCAGTAACCTGGGCCGCCAGCTCCGCCACCGGCGCAGAGTCGATCCGGCGCGGACGCTCGATGGGCACGTCGTACTCGGCGATGACCCGGCCGGGGCGGCTGCTCAGCACGACCACCCGGTCGCCGAGGCGCACCGCCTCCCTGACGTTGTGGGTCACGAACAGGATGGTCAGCTGGCGCCCGGCGCAGATCCGGTCCAGCTCGTCGTGCAGCACGTCCCTGGTCATAGCGTCCAGCGCGCCGAACGGCTCGTCCATCAGCAGCACGTCCGCGTCCTGGGCCAGCGCGCGGGCCAGCGCGACCCGCTGCCGCATGCCGCCGGACAGCTGGTGCGGCCGCTTCGCGCCGAACCCGGTCAGGTGCACCGTGTCCAGCAGCTCCTCGGTCCGCTGGCGGCGCTCGGCCTTGCCGAGGCCGCGGGCCCGCAGGGCCAGCTCGACGTTGCCCGCCGCGGTGAGCCACGGGAACAGCGCCGGTTCCTGGAACATGAACGCCACCCCCCGCCCACCTCCCCTGCCCCCCACATTGGCCGACACCTCGCCGGACGTGGGCTGCTCCAGCCCGGCCACCAGGGAGAGCAGCGTGGACTTGCCGCAGCCCGAGGCGCCGATGAGGCAGGTGAATTCCCCTGGCGGCACCTCGAGCGAGACGTTTTCGAGCGCGCGCACGGCCGAGTCGCCGCGCCCGAACACCTTGGACACGCCCGTCAGCCGGACCGAGTCCCTTTGTCCCCCGACCCGGGGCGCGGCGCGGCGGTCGGCGACCGTCACGGAACTCACCTACCTCACCGTTGGCTAAGAAACCAAACTGGGATTTAGCCGGCCGCGGAGGCCAGCACCTTGTTGAGCGGGCCGAGATCGTAGATCCCGTCCAGGTTCACCGGCTTGAGCAAGCCAAGGGACACGGCCTGCTCGGCATCGGCCTTGAGCGAGGCCTGGTTCGGGTCGTTGGTGAACGTGATCTCCTTGAACGAGGCCGCGACCAGGTCCGCCTTGAGCGGCTTGCCCGTGTAGGAGGCCAGTTCCGCGTTCGCGTCCGCCTGTGCTTGGGCCGGGTTGGACTTGATGAAGGCGTTCGCCTGAACCTGCGCGTTGAGCAGATCGGTCACGATCGCCGGGTGGGCCGAGAGGAAGCTCTTCGTCACGATGAGCAGCGTAGTAACGCCGGGCTCGCTGAGCAGCACCGTGCCGCCATCCTGGACCATCTGGATGTCGTAGGGGGCCGGCTGGATCCGCCGGCGATCTGCCCGGACTTGAACTGGAGGACCGCCGCCGAGTTCGGCTTGGTCGGCTTGATGAACGCGTCACCGCCACCGGTCGTGTTGGTCGTCACGCCGTGCTGCTTGAGCCAGTAGCGCAGGGCTACATCCTGCGTGTTGCCGAGCGACGGCGTGGCCAGCGACTTGCCCTTGAGCTGGGCGGCCGAGGTGATGCCCTTCTTGACCACGATCGACGCGCCGCCGGTGGCGGCGCCAGAGATGATCTGGATGCTGCTGGCCTTCTGCCAGGCGGTGATAGCTGGATTCGGCCCGACGTAAGCGGCGTCGAGCTGCCCGGCCAGGATCGCAGTGGTCTCCTCAGTCCCGCTACTGAAGGCGGTCGCCTTCAGCGTCCCGGCCGAGCCGAGGGCCTTGGTGAAGTAGCCCTCCTTCAGCGCGATCAGCGCGGAGGCGTGGGTGATGTTGCTGAGGAGGCCGAGCCTGACCGTGACCGGTGCACTGGCGCCAGAGTCCGAATTCGCAGTCGAACCCGAAGATGAGGACGAGGACGAGGAAGAACAGCCTGCCAGCAGCAGCGCCGCGGCGATCATCGCGGCGGTCGTGACACGTCGCATCTAGTACCCATTTTCTATCGTTTTTATAGGAAACAACCTTGATTACTATACATGAAGTCGCCAATGTAGGGAATTGGCTCTGACCTGGGCAGACTAGACTGGGCTGGTCACGGTTGACTCGGGTTACCGATGTAACGCCGGCGAGGTCAGCTCATGTCCGTCGAGTCCTGCAGCGTGACGCCGACCACCGAGGGGAACTTGGCCAGGCACTTCTCCAGCCGGGCTATGTCCGTGTCACTGGCGTGGTCGACCCGGAAGGTCAGCTGCTGGAGCGCGTAGGGGGAATTGAGGTTCGACGGCACCGGCGGGGGGGTCACCTCCGGGATCTTGCCGCAGGCCGAGCGGACGGCCAGCCGCTGCGACACCGGCGTATCCGGCTGGAACGTGACGATGGCCTGCCGCTGTCCGAGCGCCGCGTCGAACCGCGAGCAGCCCGCCAGCGTGACCGCGGCGAAGACCGCGGCGACCACGGCCGTGCCCGCCGCAGTCAGGCGGCGGTGCCGCCGCATACCCACTACACCGGGTAGTACCCGCATGATGCCAGCCTACGGGGTGACCGGAGGCGGGGAGGACGTCAAGGCGGCTAGTACCGTATCGGAAGGGCCTTCCTGAACAGGCCCAGCCAGGAGGACATGCGGCCGGCCGGATCGAAGACTACGCCATCGTCGGCGAGAAGAACACCGGCGTGGTTCGGCAGATGAGCGCCGGACCGTGCCAGGCTAGGAGAAAATGACCCGCCACGCCATGACACCCCAGACAGCAAGGTGATGATGCCCTCCGCTCGTCACATCCTCATCGTTAACTCCCGCAGTGTGCACCAGCCCGTCTTCGTGGTCGGAACACCGCACTCGGGCGCGGACCTGATCGGCCGTGCCCTGAAGGCGTCCGCGGGCTTTCACGTCACGATCGGGCAGCCGAGCGTGCTGCGCACCGTGTACGCCTTCGCCCGGCGGCCATCCATGTACCAGGGCCGGACGCAGGCCGCCGCCACGGTGATCAGGGACGCCTTCGCGCAGGGCTGGCAGGTCACCCCGAGCAGCTGCCTGGAATGCACCAGGGAATGCCGGGCCGCCGCGGGCCTGGCCGCCGACGCCGTCGGGCCGTGCGTGGAACTCCGGGGCCTGGAGACGTTCGGGGACGCGAGCCCGGATCTCATCTACTGCGCGGAGGCGCTCACCTATGCGTTCCCCGACGCCCGGATCGTCCAGGTCATAAGGGACGGCCGGGATGTGGTGGCCAGCATGCTCGCCGATCCTGTGGTGATGTCGTGGTACCGGCCCAGCTTCGTGAACGTGGACACCGAATTTCCCAATCCCTTCTTCGGCATCGAAACCACCGAGGATCGCGACCTGTGGCCCCGGCTCTCCCCGGCCGCGCGGTGCGCGCTGCGCTGGCGCTGGTCCGTGCGCCTGGCTGCCCGGCTACACCACAGCCTGCCGTCCGGGCAGCTGAAGACGATCCGCTACGAGCACCTGCTGAGCAAGCCGGAGGACGCCCTGGCCGACCTGTCCCGCTTCGCCGGCACGTCCATGCAGGCGGCCGAGATTCGCAACGAGGCCCGCGCCGCCCGGACGCGCAGCCGCGGCCGCCGCGGCCCCGCGTACGAGACGTCCCTCACCTCCGAGGACATCACCGAGATAGAGAAGATCGCCGGCGAGGAACTCCGCCGCCTCGGCTACACCCTCTAGGGACGCATGCCGCGCAGGGTAACCTGCAGCGCCGGGCGGCTGAGCGTGGCGCAGCCCGCCCGAGCCGCCTCAGACCCTAGGCCGTCTGGCCCGCGAACTGGGTGTGGTACAGGTCGGCGTACAGGCCGCCCGCCGCGAGGAGGTCGTCGTGCGTGCCGCGCTCGGTGATCCGGCCGGCGTCGACCACCAGGATCTGGTCGGCTTCCCTGATCGTGGACAGCCGGTGCGCGATCACCAGCGAGGTGCGCCCGGCCAGCGCCGTCTTCAGCGCGCGCTGGACGGCGACCTCCGACTCGGAGTCCAGGTGCGCGGTGGCCTCGTCGAGCACCACCACCGACGGGGCCTTCAGCAGCAGCCGGGCCACGGCGACGCGCTGCTTCTCGCCGCCGGACAGCCGGTAGCCCCGGTCCCCCACCACGGTGTCCAGCCCGTCGGACAGCCCGGAGATCAGGTCCCAGATCTGGGCCGCCTCGCACGCCTGGATCAGCTCGAGCTCGGTGGCCTCGGGCCGCGCGTAGGTCAAGTTGGCCCTGATCGTGTCGTGGAACAGGTGCGCGTCCTGGGTGACCACGCCCACCGCGTCGTGCAGTGATTCCTGGGTGACGTCCCTGACGTCATAGCCGCCGATCCGCACCGCCCCGTCGTTGGGGTCGTACAGCCGAGCGGCCAGCGCCGTGATCGTGGTCTTGCCGGCGCCCGAGGGGCCGACCAGGGCGGTCAGCTTGCCCGGCGGGGCGCGGAAGCTCACCTCGTGCAGGACCCCGGCCCCGGCGTCCCTGCGTTCCGGCGCGGGCAGCGCGATCGACTCCAGCGAGGCGAGCGACACCTCGCTCGCCGACGGGTAGCGGAACGACACGTCGGCGAACTCGATCTCCGGGGCGACGGCGTCCTGGACGGGGGCGTCCGGCCGGCTGGCGCCGGCGCTGCGTGGCAGGGGCACCGCGCCCGGCTTCTCCGCTATGAGCGGCTTGAGGTCGAGCACCTCGAACACCCGGTCGAAGCTGACCAGCGCCGTCATGACGTTGACCTGCACGCTGGACAGCGAGGTGATCGGGCCGTAGACCCGGGCGAGCAGGGTAGTCAGGGCCACCAGCGTGCCGATCTGGAAGGTCCCGCGAATGACCAGCGTGCCGCCCAGACCGTAGACGACGGCGGTCACCACCGAGGCCAGCAGCGTGAGCGCGACGAAGAACACCTGGCCGTACATGGCGGTGACCACGCCGATGTCGCGGACCTTGGCCGCGCGCGAGGCGAACGCGACGGACTCCTCACGCGGCCGCCCGAACAGCTTCACCAGCATCGCGCCCGCGACGTTGAACCGCTCGGTCATCGTCGAGCCCATCTCGGCGTTGAGCTGCATGCTCTCCCTGGTCAGCCGCTGCATGCGGCGGCCGACCAGCCGGGCGGGCAGGATGAACAGCGGGATCAGGACCAGGGCGATGACGCTGACCTGCCAGGACAGGTAGAACAGCGCTATCAGGATGACGACCAGGCTGAGCAGGTTCGAGAGCACGCCGGACAGCGTGGAGGTGATGGCCTGCTGGGCACCGACCACGTCGCCGTCGAGCCGGCTGACCAGCGATCCCGTCTGCGCCCGGGTGAAGAAGGCGATCGGCTGCCGCTGCACGTGGTCGAACACCTGGGTGCGCAGGTCGTAGATGAGACCCTCGCCGATCCGGGCGGAGAACCACCGGATCACGAAGCCCAGCACCGCGTCGAAGATCGCGACGGCGGCGACCGCGCAGGCGAGCAGGATCACCAGCTGTTCGTTGCGGTCCAGGATGCCGTGGTCGATGATGTCCCGCAGCAGCAGCGGGTTGACGACGGTGAGCACCGCGTCGACGGCGGTGGCGAGGAGGAATACGGTCAGGTGCACGCGATACGGCCGCGCGTAGGAAGCGATCCTGCGGATGGTGCCCGGCTTGAGCTTCTGCTTGGTGATGGAGGGGTCCATCCGGAACCCGCGCATCATGACCATGTTTGACCGCCCGTACATGACCAGGGAAACCCCCCAGGGGCGGCGATTAGTTCCGTGCCGAACGGGATTGGTATCAGCTAGCAGCGAACTCCAGGGGCCATCCGGGCGGGGTCCCGGCAGTGATCATCGTCAGCTTCGCCGGGCCGGTGCCACCTGGGTGCGGGCTTAGCTCTTCACCTTGGTCTTTCTACTGCGGGTCGCACCACCACGCCCGCGCAACGTCACTCCGGTCTCGGTCAGGATCCGGTGGACGAAGCCGTAGGACCTTCCTGTCGAGGCAGCCAGTGAGCGGATGCTCTCGCCCGAGTCATACCGCTTGCTGAGGGTTGTCGCCAGCTTGCTGCGATCCACCCCCGTCACCCGCGTGCCCTTCTTGAGGGTCTCGGCCACATGTACCTCCCGTTTGATGCGGTCACCATTGAGTACACGTTCCCCCACTGGTAATGATCAGGCATGACCGCGGGATTGGCCACCAGATGACGGGAAATGATCACTATATTTTCGCGCCGGCTATGACTGAATCGTGACCATAGGCCAGATGCGCCAAACTTGCAACAAACTGATGCAAGTGCTTATGCAAGTGCGACAAGATCGGCGAAATCCTCGCTCCATGCGTCTTCCACGCCGTCGGGCAGGACGATAACGCGCTCTGGTGATAGCGCTTCAACCGCACCTTCATCATGCGTCACAAGCACGATCGCACCACGGAAGCTCCGTAGGGCCCCGAGAACCTCTTCCCGGCTGGCCGGATCGAGGTTGTTCGTCGGCTCATCGAGCAACAGGACGTTCGCGCCCGATACAACAAGAAGAGCGAGGGCTAGCCTCGTCTTTTCTCCGCCGGAAAGCACGCCCGCGGGCTTTTCGACATCATCACCTGAGAACAGGAATGAGCCGAGAACCTTGCGCTGCTGTGATTCGGTAAGGTCCGGGGCCGCCGTGCGCATGTGCGATAGAACTGTTCGATCGGTTTCCAGCGTTTCATGCTCCTGGGCATAATATCCGAGGCTAAGGCCGTGTCCCGGCGTGACTTTTCCGGTGTCAGGGGTCTCCAGTCCGGCCAGCAGCCGGAGCAGTGTCGTCTTCCCGGCGCCGTTCAGTCCGAGGACCACCACCCGGCTGCCCCGGTCGACGGCCACGTCCACCCCGCTGAACACCTCGGTGGACCCGTACGACTTGGACAGCCCGGCCGCGGTCAGCGGGGTGCGGCCGCACGATGCGGGATCCGGGAAGCGGAGCCTGGCCACCCGGTCGGCGGCGCGTTCCGCCTCCACCCCGGCCAGCATCCGCTCGGCCCGGCGCTGCATGTTCTTCGCCGCCCTGGCCTTCGTGGCCTTGGCCCGCATCTTGTCCGCCTGGGCCATCAGAGCGCCGGCCTGGCGGCCCGCGTTCACCCGCTCCCGCCTGCGGCGCCGCTCGTCGGTCTCGCGCTGCTGCAGGTAAGCGCGCCAGCCCAGGTTGTAGGCGTCCAGGCAGGCCCGCTGCGCGTCGAGATAGAAGACCTTGTTCACTACGTCGCCGAGCAGTGCCACGTCGTGGCTGATCACCACCAGGCCGCCGCGGTAGCTCTTGAGGTGATCGCGCAGCCAGGCCACCGAGTCGGCGTCCAGGTGGTTAGTAGGCTCGTCGAGCAGCATGGTCTCGGAGCCGGAGAACAGGATCCTGGCCAGCTCGACCCGCCGCCGCTGACCGCCGGACAGGGTCTGCAGCGGCTGGTGCAGCACCCGGTCGGGCAGCCCGAGGCTGGCGGTGATCGAGGCCGCCTGCGATTCGGCCGCGTACCCGCCGAGGACCGCGAGCCGCTCTTCCAGCCGGCCGTACCTGCGGATGGCGGCGTCCGTCGCGGCGGAGTCAGAGCCGGCCATCGCCGCTTCGGCCGCCCGGAGTTCGGCGCGCAACTGGTCGAGCCCGCGCGCGGACAGCACGCGGTCGATGGCGAGCATGTCCAGGTTCCCGGTCCGCGGGTCCTGCGGCAGGTATCCGACAGTGCCTGACCTGCGGACCGAGCCCGCGGCCGGCTGCGCCTCCCCGGCCAGCACCTTGGCCAGCGTGGTCTTGCCCGCGCCGTTCCGGCCCACCAAACCGATCCGGTCCCCGACGGACACCTGGAACGACGCACCGTCAAGCAGCAGGCGTGCGCCAGCCCGCAGTTCTATTTCGCTTGCCACGATCATGATTTAGCTGCTCCTGCATTCGGACCGAAAATGGACAGACCTCTCCCCCAGGGTGTGTCCTAGTCCTCGGTGAGCAGCATGCGCATAGTCTACCGGGTCAGCGCCGGGCCGGGCCAATAGATTCCGGCTCGGTCAGCCGGATGCGGGTGGCCAGGAAGGCGCGCGGGATGTCGCGCAGCACGGCCAGCCGCGGGTCGGGCACGGTCAGGAAACGTCCGGTCGCCTTGGCCAGGTATTTCTCCAGCCGGGCATCACCCCGTATACCGTGCAGCCCGGCGGCCGACCGCTTGTCACCGCCCAGCACCACGGCGTCGAGCCGGTCCGGGCCGTACCGGCCGAATACCTCGGCCGCGGCGTCCGCGGCGGCCCGCAGCGCCGTCGCGGCCTGGTTCTCCCGGCGCCGGGAGAACCGGTGCTGCGACCAGCCGCCCGCCGCACTGCGGCCGTGCACCGGCCTGCTTCCGGTCTTCGAGGACACCAGCCGGGGCGGCGAGCCCGAGAACACGCCGGCCGCGTAGCCGCCCAGCCGCACCAGCAGGACGCCGACGGTGCGGTCCGCGGCGGCGTGCGCCGCGAGCGCCTCGGCGGCCGCGCGCACCGCGGCCTCCGGCTGCGCCTGCGCCGCCGCCAGGACCTCCGGGTTGGCTGCCGGCCCGCCGGAGGGCACGGGCGGGAACGGCGGGTGGCACTCGGCCGTCGCTCCGTCCGCGGCGATGAACGTAACCGCCGCGCCGGACACGCCGGGCGTCACCGGCCGGTCCGGGGCGGCTCCGCCGTGACGCAGCGCGAACGTGACGACCCAGGTCACGAGGCGTTCTGGCGGAACCTCTACCCAGCGACCGCCACCTGCGGCAGGATTCTTCATTACGCAGTGCCCCATCGCGCTTACTATCCGTACTATTGTGGCCTCACCCCGGCGGCAGCCACCGGGCTAGCAGCGGGATGCCCAAGCCAACTCGATGACGATGACAAGGAACACGTCCATGAACCCGACGACTCCGACGTCCGCCATGTCGCAGGGCGCCACCTTCATGCGGCCAGGGGCCATGGCCTGGGGCCATCCCGGCCTCGACGGCCAGCCTCCGGCCGACCCGGCCACCCCGGCCACCATCGAGCACGCCCTGGCCGCCGCGGCCAAGGATCCCGATCAGGTCACGGACCTGCTCGACGAGCTTAGCCGAGGACGGCTCTGGCTTCCGCTGCCCGAGGCCCGCCCGGTCACCGACGGGTCCGCGGTGATGCTGCCGACCGTCACATACCTAGGTGCCGAGTTCGTGCCCGCGTTCACCTCCGCCGGGCGGCTGGCCAGCTGGCTCGACCAGGATCCGGTGCCCCCGTTCGCGGCCATGCCGCACATCGTGGTCCAGGCGGCCGACCTGGCCAGGAGGATGCCGGCCGATGTCGGTATCGCGCTGAACCCGGGCGCAGAGGCGAGCGTGCCCATCTACCCAGAAGGCGTCCGCTACCTTGCCGCGGCCCTGGTGGTCACGGACGGCGCCCAGGTCCGGGTGGGCCGTCCGCCCGCGGACCCGCTCCCGCTGCTCAGCGAGGTCAGGACGGCGCTGAACTCGGTTCCCGGTGTACGGGAGGCATCCCGGGCCTGGCTGTCGGTTTCCGGCGGGGGCGAAGGCCTGGTCATCTCGGTCACCCTGGACGACCCGGCCAGCCAGGACGCGCACCAGGAGGTTCTGCACGCGGTCCAGCGGGCCGTCCACGCCGTGCCGGAGCAGGGATTCCCGATCGACGTGACGTTCCCTGGCGAGAGCGAGCCAGACCAGGTCGACGCCTGGATCTCAGCCAACGCCGAGCCGTTCTACCTCCGGGCCTTAGATGTTGAAACCGAGGGCGCGAAGCTGCTCGCGCCCGTCCTCGGTGATGCTCTCGGGACCCCATGGCGGCAGCCACACCCAGTTAATGCGGAAGTCGGCCACCACGCCCTCGAGCGCCTCCCGGGCCTGATCCTCGATCACGTCCGTCAGGGGGCACGCGGCGCTGGTCAGCGTCATGTCGATGGTAGCGATCCGCTCGGCGTCCACGCCAACGCCGTAGACCAGGCCCAGGTCCACCACGTTGATCCCGAGTTCGGGGTCCACCACGTCGCGCAGCGCCTCGAACACGTCTTCCTGCTCGGCGGTTAGCTCCATGCTCTCGGAGGCACCCGGGGGGGTCGTCCCCTCCGGAGCCAGCGCGGCCTCCGTATCGGGAGCAGCTTCCTGAGCGGTTACGTTCTCTGTCATCGCGCTTCCTCCATGGCCCGTACGGTTGCGTCCTTCCATGCCATCCAGCCGAGCAGGGCGCACTTTATCCTGGCCGGGTACTTCGACACGCCGACGAACGCCACCGCGTCCTCGAGCACGCCCTCGTCCGGCTCACCGGCGCCCTTGGACTGCATGAGCTCGAGGAAGGCCTGGCTGATCGTCATCGCCTCGGCCACCGGCTTGCCGATGACCAGGTCGCTCATGACCGACGCGCTCGCCTGGCTGATTGAGCAGCCGAGCGAGTCATACGAGACGTCCTCGACAACCGGCTCGCCATTGACGTCCTTGAGGACGACCCGCAGCGTCACCTCATCACCGCAGACCGGGTTGACGTGGTGCACCTCGGCATCGAAAGGATCCCGCAGGCCCTTGTGGTGAGGGTTGCGGTAGTGGTCCAGGATGATGTCCTGGTACATCGACTCGAGCTGCATCACATCACCTGCCAACACCGGATGCCGGCGGCGTCATCCCGGCCGGGGTGACGGTGGCAGTCGCGGGTGAACATAGCACAGTGGTGGGTCCCTACTGGCGGGCGCCGAAGAAGGCCTGGGCGTAGCGGATTCCGTCGGCCAGGGCGTCTACCTCGTCGTGGGTGTTGTACACGTAGAAGGTGGCCCGGGTGCTGGCCTGCACGCCCAGCGCCCGGTGCAGCGGCCAGGCGCAGTGATGGCCAGTACGGACCGCGACGCCGAGTTCGTCGAGTACCTGGCCCACGTCGTGCGGGTGGACGCCGTCGACCTCGAACGCGACGGCGCCGCCGCGGTCCTTGGTGGTGTCAGGCCCGAGGATGCGCACGCCCCTGATCTCGCGCAGCGTGTCCAGGGCGTGGGCGGTCAGCGACTCCTCGTGCGCGGCCACGTTGCCCATGCCCAGCGCGGTCAGGTAGTCGACGGCGGCGGCCAGGCCGGCGGCCTCGGCCACGGCGGGCACACCGGGTTCGAACCGCTGCGGCGGCGGCAGGAACGTGCTGCCCTCCATCCGCACCACCTCGATCATCGACCCGCCGGTCAGGAACGGCGGCATGGCCTCTAGCAGCGCGGCGCGGCCGAACAGCACGCCGATCCCGTACGGGCCGAGCATCTTGTGCGCGGAGAAAGCGAGGAAGTCCACGCCGAGCGCGGCCACGTCGACCGGCTGGTGCGGCACCGACTGGGCCGCGTCCGCCAGCACCAGGGCGCCCTTCTCGTGTGCTGCCCGGGCGATCTCGGCTACCGGCGGGATCGTGCCGGTGACGTTCGACTGGTGGGTCACCGCGACGATCCTGGTGCGCTCGGTGATCATGCTGTCCAGGTGGTCCAGATCGAGCCGGCCCTCGGCGGTGACGTCCAGCCAGCGCAGGGTGGCACCGATCCGCTCGCACAACTGCTGCCACGGCACCAGGTTGGCGTGGTGTTCCATCTCGGTGATCAGGATCTCGTCACCAGGCTGCACCTGGAGTTCCCCGGGCCCGCTCATCGCGTAGGCGACCAGGTTAATTGCCTCGGTGGCGTTCTTGGTGAACACCACCTCGCCTACGTCGGCACCGAGGAACGCCGCGACCTTGACCCTGGCGCCCTCGTAGACGTCGGTGGCCTCCTCGCCCAGCAGGTGGGTGCCGCGGTGGGCGGCCGAGTTGTGCCGCTCGTAGAATTCCCGCTCGGCGTCGAGCACCTGGACCGGCTTCTGCGAGGTCGCGCCGGAGTCCAGGTAGATCAGCGGCTTGCCGTTGCGCACCGTCCTGGCCAGTGCGGGGAAGTCAGCCCGGATGGACTCGACGTCGAGGTGCTCCGGGTACGTGCTCATGCCGGAACCCCGGCAAACTTCTCGTAGCCCTCGTTCTCCAGCCTCTCGGCCAGCTCAGGGCCGCCCTCTTCGACGATGCGGCCGGCCACGAACACGTGCACGAAGTCCGGCTTCACGTATCGCAGGATCCGGGTGTAGTGCGTGATCAGCAGTACGCCGTGACCGGGCTGCTCGCGGAAGCGGTTGACGCCCTCGGACACCACCTTGAGCGCGTCGATGTCCAGGCCCGAGTCTGTCTCGTCCAGGATCGCGATCTTCGGCTGGAGCAGCTCGAGCTGCAGGATCTCATGCCGCTTCTTCTCGCCGCCGGAGAAGCCCTCGTTCAGGTTCCGCTCGGCGAAGGCCGGGTCGATCGACAACGCGGCCATCGCGGCACGCAGTTCCTTGACGAACAGGCGCAGCTTCGGCGCCTCGCCCCGGACCGCAGTGACCGCGGTGCGCAGGAAGTTCGACACCGACACGCCGGGCACCTCGACCGGATACTGCATGGCCAGGAACAGCCCGGCCCTGGCGCGGGAGTCCACGCTCATGGCCAGGACGTCCTCGCCGTCGAGGGTGACGCTGCCGCGGGTGACCAGGTACTTGGGGTGGCCGGCGATCGCGTAGGCCAGGGTGGACTTGCCGGAGCCGTTCGGGCCCATGATGGCGTGGGTCTCGCCCTCACGGACGGTCAGGTTCACGCCGCGCAGGATTTCCCGGTGGACGCCTACGCTCTCTTCCACGCTGACGTGCAGGTCGCGGATCTCGAGGGTGGCCACGTTATGACTCCTTGTTCATGGTGAGCGCGACGTAGACGTCGTCGCCTTCGATCTTGACGGGATAGACGGGCACCGGCTCGGTGGCCGGGAGCCCGGTGGGCTGCCCGGTGCGCAGGTCGAAGCAGGACCCGTGCAGCCAGCACTCCACCGTGTGGTCGTAGATCTCGCCCTCGGACAGCGGCACCTCGGCGTGCGAGCACACGTCCCGTATCGCGTAGATCTCCCCCTCAGCGCGGGCCACCGCGACCGGCTCGCCCGCCACCTCGACGCCGATGACGCCCTCGGCCGGGATCTCGGACAGCGCGCAGGCCCGGACGTATACCGGGGTATTGGTCTCCGTCATCACCGCACCCCCGAAGGCAGGGACTTCGTCAGCTCGGCCTCGATGGCCTCGGTAATCCGGTCCCGCAGCTCGGGCACCTCGATGGTGGCGATCAGCTGGCCGAAGAAGCCGCGGATGACCAGCCGGCGGGCTTCGGCGAACGGGATGCCCCGGGCCATCAGGTAGAACAGGTGGTGGTCTTCGAGCCGGCCGCTGGCGCTGGCGTGCCCGGCCCCGACGATCTCCCCGGTGAGGATCTCCAGGTTCGGCACCGAGTCCACCCGGGTGCCGTCGGTCAGCACCAGGTTCCTGTTGTACTCATAGGTGTCGGTCCCGGTCGCCCCGGGCCTGATCAGCACGTCGCCGATCCAGACCGCGTGCGCGTCCTCGCCCTGCAGTGCGCCCTTGTAGGTGACGCGGCTGCGGCAGTTCGGCACGTCGTGGTCGACGAACAGCCGGTGTTCAAGGTGCTGGCCCGCGTCGGCGAAGTAGAGGCCGGTCAGCTCGGCGTCGCCGCCAGGAGCGCTGTACGTGATGGAGGGGGCCAGGCGGACGAGGTTTCCGCCCAGCGTGACGGCGGTATGCCGCAGCCTGGCGTCCCGGCCAAGCGTGGCGTAGTGATGCGTCAGGTGCACCGCGTCGTCGGCCCAGTCCTGCAGGCTGACCACGGACAGCGAGGCGCCGTCCCCGACCACCAGCTCAACGTTGTCAGCGTAGGTGGCGCTGCCCCGGTGGTCGAGCACGACCACGGCCCGGGAGAACGGCTCGGCCTGCACCAGCAGGTGACCGTATCCGGTACCCCCGTCGCCGGTCACGGTGACGACGGTGGGCCGCGACGTGTCGGCCTCGGCCGGGACCGTGATCACGGTCGCCTCGTCGAAGCTCGCGTACGCCCGGGCGCTCACCCGGTCAGCCGGGATGAAGCTGCGCCCGGGCAGACCGCCAGCCCGTTCGGCTACCGAGATCTTGACCTCGGGCGCCGGGTCGACTTCCACGCTCACCTTGCCGGCGGGCGCCGGCGGGTTGTCCGTGTGCAGCCCGCGCAGCCGGCGCAGCGGGGTGAAGCGCCACTCCTCCTCGCGGCCGCCGGGCACGGCGAAGTCCGCCGGGTCGTAGGACCCGTGCTCGTGCAGCGTTGTGACGGGAGCGGACTCGATCGCTCCCTGAAGTCCAGCCGACATCAGCCGACAGCCCCCTCCATCTGCAGCTCGATCAGCCGGTTCAGCTCCAGCGCGTACTCCATCGGCAGCTCGCGGGCGATCGGCTCGACGAACCCGCGGACGATCGTGGCCATCGCCTCGTCCTCGGTCATGCCGCGGCTCATCAGGTAGAACAGCTGGTCCTCGGAGATCTTGGAGACGGTGGCCTCGTGCGCCATCTCCACGTCGTCCTCGCGGACGTCCACGTACGGGTAGGTGTCGCTGCGGCTCACCGAGTCCACCAGAAGCGCGTCGCACTTGACGTTCGACTTGGAGTGCTCGGCGCCCTCCTGCACGTTGACCAGGCCACGGTAGGACGTCCGGCCGCCCGCCCTGGCCACCGACTTGGAGACGATGGTGGAGGAGGTGTTCGGCGCGCAGTGCACCATCTTCGCGCCGGCGTCCTGGTGCTGGCCCTCGCCGGCGAACGCGACGGAGAGCGTCTCGCCCCTGGCGTGCTCGCCCATCAGGTAGACCGCCGGGTACTTCATCGTCACCTTGGAGCCGATGTTGCCGTCGATCCACTCCATCGTCGCGCCCTGCTGGGCGACGGCGCGCTTGGTCACCAGGTTGTACACATTGTTCGACCAGTTCTGGATCGTGGTGTACCGGCAGCGGGCGTCCTTCTTCACGATGATCTCGACCACCGCGGAGTGCAGCGAGTCGGACTTGTAAATCGGCGCGGTGCAGCCTTCCACGTAATGGACGTACGCGCCCTCGTCCACGATGATCAGGGTCCGCTCGAACTGGCCCATGTTCTCGGTGTTGATGCGGAAATAGGCCTGCAGCGGGATTTCCACCTGGACGTTCTTGGGCACGTAGATGAACGAGCCGCCGGACCACACCGCGGTGTTCAGCGCGGCGAACTTGTTGTCGCCGGCCGGGATCACGGAGCCGTAGTACTCGCGGAACAGATCCGGCTGCTCCCGCAGCGCGGTGTCTGTGTCGAGAAAGAGGACACCCTTTTCCTCGAGGTCTTCCCTGATCTTGTGGTAAACGACCTCGGACTCGTACTGGGCGGCCACACCCGCGATGAGGCGCTGCTTTTCCGCCTCGGGGATGCCGAGCCTGTCGTACGTGTTCTTGATGTCGGCAGGCAGCTCGTCCCAGCTCGCCGCCTGCTTCTCGGTGGAGCGGACGAAGTACTTGATGTTGTCGAAATCGATGCCGGACAAGTCGGCACCCCAGTTGGGCATGGGCTTGCGGCCGAAGTACTTCAGCCCCTTGAGCCGCATCTCGAGCATCCACTCCGGCTCGTTCTTCCTGGCGGAGATGTCGCGGACCACCTCTTCGGACAGGCCGCGTCGCGCGGACGCACCCGCCACGTCCGAATCGGCCCAGCCGAACTTGTACGTGCCCAGCCCTTCGAGCTGGTCTTGCGTGGTGGTCGTCATATCAAGAGCCCTCCGGACTCTGGGGTGACTTCATTGGTTACGGGTACTTCAACAGCCCGGTGCGGGGCAGCCTTCCCGACGCCGGTGACGTGCGTGGTGCAGATGCCGTCGCCGTGCGCGATCGTAGCGAGCCGCTGCACCGGCGTGCCGAGCAGCCTGCCGAACGCCTCGGTTTCCGCCTCGCACAGTTGCGGGAACTCGGCCGCCACGTGCGCGACCGGGCAGTGGTGCTGGCAGAGTTGCTCGCCGGCTTCCGCCTGAGCCCCGATGGCGGGGGCCGGGCCTGCCGACGCGGCGTAGCCGTCGGCGGACAGCGCCTCGGCCAGCGCCTGGACCCGGCCGGGCAGATCGCCCCTGGCCATCGCCGGCGCGTACCTGCGCTCGAGGTCGGAGACCTTCCTGCGGGCGAACTCCGCGATCGCGTCCGGGCCCGCCGTCTCGGCCAGGAAGCGCAGCGCGCTGCTGGCCAGGTCGTCGTAGGCGTGCTCGAACGCGCTGCGGCCCGCGTCGGTGATGACGAAGACCTTGGCCGGGCGGCCGCGGCCCCGGTTCCCGTAGGTCCTGGCCGTCCTGGTCTCGATGAGGCCCTCGGCCAGCAGGTTGTCCAGATGGCGCCGGATCGCGGCAGGCGTGAGCCCGAGCCGGCCGCCGAGGGTGGCGGCGGTGGACGGCCCGAGCTCGAGGATCAGCCGCGCGACCTGGCCCCTGGTGGGACCTTCGGCTGCTCCGACGTTTTTCACAACACCATTGTGCCGTAAATCGCCGGGTGGACGCAAACTTTATGCAAGATCAACGTGACTTAAATCACTCCCCGGCTTCAGGGCCCGGTCTTCAGGGCCCGGTCTTCAGGCTCCCGGCTCGAGGCGCAGCACCTGCTCGGCGTTGCCGCCCGCGATCTTCGCCTTGTCCGCCGGTGCCAGCGGGAGCGTGTCGAGCAGCGCCCGGCCCGCGGCGTTGTCGCCGAACGGGTAGTCGACGCTGAACAGCACCCGGTCCACCCCGAGTACCTGAACCGCGCAGAGCACCGGCGGAAGGCTGAACAGCCCGCTCGTCGTCACCCAGATGTTCCGCAGGAAGTACTCCGACGGCTTGCGCGCCATGCTGGCCGACCCCAGCCTGGCCGGGTCGAGCATCGCGTCGATCCGGTCCAGCATGAACGGCACCATCTCGCCGCAGTGCCCGACGATCAGCCGCAGTCCGGGATGCCGGTCGAACACCCCGGTGGCGATCATGCGCAGCACGTGCAGGCCGGCCTCGGCGTGCCAGCCCCAGGCGCCGGTGGCCAGGCGGCCGGCCACCGCCGGCGGCAGCCCCTGGTAGAGCACGTCGCGCAGGGCGTTTGATGGCGGGGCCGGGTGCAGGTACAACGGCACGTCGAGCCGCTCGAACCGGTCGAGCAGCGGGGCGAACCTGGCGTCGTCGAGGAAGGCGCCGTTCGAGCCCAGGGTGCTGTTGACCAGGGCGCCGATCAGGCCGAGATCGCGGACGGCGCGCTCGAGCTCCCCGGCCGCGGCCGCCGGGTCCGCGGTAGGCAGGGCCGCGAAGCCGGCGAACCGGTCCGGGTACGCGCGCACCGCCCCGGCCAGCAGGTCGTTGGCCTCGCGGGCGCGGGCCAGCCCCTCCGCTCCCCCGAGCGCCTGCGCGGCCGGGGCCACATGCGAGAGGACCTGCAGGTCGATGCCGCTGGCGTCCATGTCGGCCAGCCGGGCCCGGCCGAGATCCCGGAGCTGGCCGTCCACCCGCTGGCCCCACGTGGCCAGCGGACCGGTGCCGGGAGGCGCGGCGAGTTCGGCCGTCCAGAAGTGCTCCTCGAGGGCAATCGTCCGCACCTCAGCATTGTGTCAGGCTTGGACCTCCGACAGCGTCGGCGAGCAGGCCGCCGACACCGCGGCGGCCCTCCCGCACGCCTTTTCGCTCGCCAGTACGATGATCGTGACTTTTACGGGGTGGATTCGGGCTTGCGGGTGAATTAGGGGTACTATAGTGCACCAAAATCACCCGGGAGCCCCAATCCACCCGGATCTTTCGCCGCTGCCTGCCCCACCGTGCACGTGCGCACCGGGCACCCCCGGCAAAGACCGCCTAAGCCCGCAACCCGATCAGGAATCACTCATCTAGACGGCGATCGCGACGGTGATCCCGTCGACGCCGCTGGGATGCTCGGCGGGGCCGAGGACCAGGGTGTCGGCGCGGGCGGCGATCCTGAGCGGTTCGGCGATCTGATCGAGCAGTGACCGGGCCCGGGCGTCGCGCGCCTGCACGATCAGCTGGCTCAGCCGGGCCGAGTTGCCGAGCCGCTGGCCGCTACGCAGGACCCGGGTGGCGTCCAGGATCACCGCGAGCTGGTCGACGGCCTCCACCGCCGGGCGGTCGCCGCGCCATCGCTCGTCCGCGACCGGCCAGCGGGTCAGGTGCAGCGAGACCGCGTCCTCGTGCGCCGCGTAGAACTGCTGGTACATCCGTTCGGTCACGAACGGGGCGAACGGGGCGAACAGCCCGAGCAGGACCCGGAACGACTCCCACAGGGTCCAGCGGGCACTGTCACCGCCGTCCCTGTCCGCTAGCCGGTCCTTGATCATCTCGAGGTACCGGTCGCAGTACACGGACCAGAACATGCGCGAGGAAGCCTGGTGGGCCTGCATGTAGTCGTGCGCGCCGAACGCCGCCGTGGCCTCGGCCACCGTGTCGGCCAGGTGCGAGAGCAGCCACCGGTCGACGATGTCCCGCTCACCCGGCGGCGGGGGCGGCGCCGAGATGTCGAGGTCGCCGAGGTTCATGGACAGGAACCGGCCCACGTTCCACAGCTTGACCGCGAACTTGCGCCCGGTCCTGATGTCCTTCTCGTTGTACCGCAGGTCGGTGCCGATGCGGCCCCTGGTCGCCCACAGCCGGACGGCGTCCGCGCCGTACTTGCCCATCACGTCGTCGGGCACGTAGCGGTTGTAGCCATCCGGTCCCGTCGACTTATCGAGATCGCGCTTGGACAGCTTTTTGCCCTGCTCGCTCAGCCCCCAGCCCGAGATCAGCGCGGTCCGCCAGGGTACCCGGCCGAACAGCAGCTCCGACTGCACCACCGAATAGAACAGCCAGGTCCTGATGATCTCGAACGCCTGCACCCGCATCGACATGGGCGCCAGCGCCGGATCGGTGCCGTCGAGCGCCCAGCCGTCGTTGACCTGCGGGGTCAGCGAGGACGTCATCCAGGTGTCCATCACGTCCGGGTCGGGGGTCAGCTCGCCCCCGTCGCACGACGGGCACGAGCTCACCGGCGGCTTGTCCGCCAGCGGATCCACCGGCAGGTCCTCCAGCCGGGCCAGCACCGGCGCCGCGCAGGCGGCGCAGAACCACACAGGGAACGGCACGCCGTAGCGCCGCTGCCGGGTGACGTTCCAGTCCCATTTGAGCCCGTCGATCCAGTCCTCGAGCCTGCGGCGCATGAACGCAGGGATCCACTCAAGCTCGGCGGCGCGCGCCCGGAACCGGTCGGCGTGCTCCCGGACCGCGATGAACCACTGCGGCCTGATCTGGAACTCCACCGGAGTCTGGCACCGCTCGTGCACCCCGACGACCTGCCGGACCGGTTCGCTGCTCACCAGCAGCGCGGCCTCGCCGAGCGCCTTGACGATGGCCGAACGGGCCTGGGTCAGCGGCAGCCCGGCGAACTCGCCGGCCAGCTCGCCGAGGCGGCCGTCCGGCTCCACCACCAGGCGCAGGTCCAGGTGGTCGCGCCGCCACTTGAGCACGTCCTCGCTGTCGCCGAACGTGCACACCATCATCAGCCCGGTGCCGTACTCCGGGTCGACGGACTCGTCGGACAGGACCGGAACCTGGTAGCCGAACAGCGGCACGGTAGCCCGCTCCAGCCCTGAGTACCGCGCGTCGCCCGGATGGTGGTACAGCGCCACGCAGGCCGGCAGCAGCTCCGGCCGGGTGGTGGCGATCAGGATCCCGTCGCCGAACTTGATCGTGTGCAGCCTGCTGGTCCGCTCCAGGTCCTCCACGTCGGCCTGGGCCAGCGACGTGCGGTCCTCCGGGCACCACAGGATCGGGTCCTGGGCCCGCCGCAGGTGACCTGCCTCGTACAGCTTGACGAAACTGGTCTGCGCGGTCCGCTGGCACCGGGCGTCGATGGTGGAGTAGCGCAGCGACCAGTCCACCGACAGGCCGAGCCGCCGCCACAGGTCCTCGTACCGTTCGGCCACCCGGCGAGTCTCCGCCAGGCAGAGCGCGGTGAACTCGGCCCTGGGCATATCCACCGCGCGGACCCCGTGGGCCTGCTCCACGTACCGCTCGGTCGGCAGCCCGTTGTCATCGAACCCGATCGGGTAGAACACGCGCTCGCCGCGCATCCGGCGATAGCGGACGATGAAGTCCGGCTGCGAGTAGCTCATCGCGTGACCGACGTGCAGGTGCGCCGCCGATACGTAGGGAGGCGGCGTGTCCACGCTGAACACGGGCCCGTCCCCGTCCCTGTCGTACCGGTAGATGTCGTGCGCTTCCCACAGCTCCCGGACGGCGGCCTCGACCGCCCGGTGGTCATACTCGCCGAGTTCCATACGTAGGGAAAGTAGCCGCTCGCCCACCTGCCGCTAAATCCTTTTCGGCCGAACGGGCCCGGGTCTCCCGCCGCCCTCGCCCGGGGCGTTGCACGCTTGCCGGTCCTTCCTGGGGCATCATTGCTAGGTGCCGGGGGAAAGAAACCCGGTGTGAACCGGGTGGAAGGAAGCCGCACCGCCCATGCCCGCGCCGCGACTCGAGATCGCTGACCTGCTCACGGTGGATATCCCGCCGGGGAGCAAGGTGATCACCGTCAGCGACCTGCACCTGCCCCCGGTTCGCACCGACGTGTCCGGGCGCTCCTGCGAGATGCTGGCGCGCCACCTGGACTCCGAGACCGGCCCGCTCACCGTGGTGCTCGCCGGGGACGTAGTGGAACTGCTCGGCTACCCCGAGGCGACGGCCACCGAGATCCTGCGCGCGCACGAGGACCTGTGCGCGGCGCTGGCCGCGGTGACCGCGCGCGGCGGACAGGTCATCTACGCGATCGGCAACCACGACGGCGACCTGGCCTGGGACGTCAAGGCGGCGGACACGGTACGGGAGATGACCGGCGCCAGGCTGTGCCTGTCCGCCGACCTGATCCTGGACGGCGGCGGCAAGGTCCGGGTGGAGCACGGTCACCAGCTCGACCCGTACAACTGCTTCCACGACCCGCGAAACCCGCTGGACACCCCGATCGGCCACCACATCGTCCGGGAGGTCATCCCGAAGATCGAGTGGCTGGGCCAGGGCTGGGTCGACGGCGCCCACGAGATGTCCGACCCGACCGACTTCCCCTCGTTCGTCGGCTCGCGGATGGTTTACCGCAAGCTGGGCCGCCGGCTCTGGTGGCTGATCGCGATCCCGCTGGCCATCCTGATCCTGGTCCGGGTACCCGTGATCACCACGATCAGGACCCGCTACCCCGACACGGACATCTGGGTGCACCGGGGCGAGATCCTCGGCTACGGCGCGATCGCGGACCTGGTGATGCTGGCCGTCGTGGTCGTCATCCTGGCCCGCCGGGCCTGGCTGTCGATCAGCGCCCTGGCGCTGGACGAACGCGGCTACAGGCAAAACCACGCGGCGCACCAGCGAGCGGCCGACCTGGTCGCCGACGGCTACCGCGGCTTCATCTCGGGCCACACGCACCATCCGGAACTGGCCGCCATCGCGGCTGGCTTCTACGCCAACTCCGGCTCGTGTACCTCGGTCGTGGAGGGTATCGGCGGGCGGTTCGGCCTGCCTCCGGCCTACGTGCGGAACCAGCAGGTCTGCTGGGTCGAGCTGGACGGCGGGAAGGCGGACCTGGTCTCGGCCCGGGTCGAGCTGCCCGGCGCGACCAGGATGGAACGCTTCGTCGCGCGGGGCCGCAACCCGCACTCGGACACCCCGGTACGCGTCGCCTCCTGGCCGGCCGGCCCGGACTGGCCCGCGCCGGACAAGAAGGCCGCCCGCAAGAAGCCGGTCCGGCGTTATCCCCAGCCGCAGCCCTCTCCCCCGGAAAAGGGACCGCGCCCTTCCGGGGATCCCTCCTAGCTCGCTGCGCCCGTCACGGCGTGGATGCCGCAGTCATGCCGCTGGGGCGCGTCAGAAGATAACGCGTCACTTCGGGATTTCTGGCGTGCTGATGCGGTAACCGCTGGGTCGATGTGCCGTTGGTCCGGTTAGAGACGGACCAACGGCCCTTCGACCCAGAACCGCCCTGTGCCGCCGCCGCGGCTGCCGCCTCACCGCTCGCGGCCGAACTCAGGTCAGCGTGGTAACAACTGACGCGCCCCTGGAGCTGCATGATCGCGGCATCCAATCCGGGTCAGCGGCGTTCGGCGGCCCTGGCCTCCTCGATGGTGAGCTCGGCGGCGGGGTCCGCCTCAAGGCGCTCGTCCGGGATCGGATCGCCGCTGCTGACGGACCGGCCGTAGGTGCCGTCGTCCAGCCGGTGCAGGGCGCGCTCGATGGCGTCCAGCCGCCCGCGAAGGCTTTCCGCGATCGCGTCATCCATGCCCTCGGCCGTCAGCGGCTGCGCGGCGTCGGAGGTGTCCCCGGCCTCGCTATCCACTTCCGCCTGCCGGTCCTCCTGGCCCGCCGTCTCGGCATCCTTCAGCAGGCCCTGCACCTCGTCGCGCTCGGAGATAAGCAGGCTGCGCGCCCGGTCCTGGTCCATCGGGCCGTCCTCCCTAATCGGTACGGGACGCGCGAGCGTCCCGTGGTCGTGTTCGTGGCTGTCGGGCGAGCCGCCCATCATCCGCAGCATAGCGAGCCCGTCAGCATGCCAAAGGTGCCCGGCGTCGCACGGGGCGGATTCTGACCGCCGTAGACTCGCGTCCGTGAGCACGGTCCCGCAGACGCCTGCCGTCGAGGTCGGCCGGCTGGTCAAGCGGTACGGCCAGACCACGGCGGTGGACGGGCTGACGCTGAGCGCGGCCCGCGGGGCGGTCACCGGCATCCTGGGACCGAACGGGGCGGGCAAGACCACCACCGTCGAGATCTGCGAGGGCTACCGGAAACCCGACCAGGGCACGGTGCGTGTCCTCGGCCTGAACCCGATGCGCGACGCCCGGGCACTGCGGCCCCGGGTCGGCGTGATGCTCCAGTCCGGCGGCATTCCCCCGTCGGTGCCCGCGGCCGACTACCTGAACCTGCTGAGCCGGTTCTATGCCCGCCCGCTCGCCGTCCCGGCGCTGCTCGACCTGGTCGGCCTGACCGCGGTCGCGCGCACCCCGTACAAGCGGCTGTCCGGCGGGCAGCAGCAGCGGCTGTCGCTCGCCGCGGCCGTCATCGGGCGACCCGAGCTCGTGTTCCTCGACGAGCCCACGGCCGGCATGGACCCGCAAGCCAGGCACGCCACCTGGGAGCTGATCGGGCAGCTGCGCTCGGCCGGGGTGAGCATCATCTTGACCACCCACTTCATGGAAGAAGCCGAACGGCTCTGCGACTTCGTGGCCATCATCGACCACGGCCAGCTAGTGGCGGAGGGAACGCCCGGCCAGCTCACCGGCACGGTGGGCCAGCTCAGGTTCCGCGCGGAGCCGAGCCTGGACATCGACAGCCTGCTCGCCGCGCTTCCGGCGGCCAGCCTGGCGAAGGAATCCCCGGCCGGGCACTACGTGATCGAAGTGCCAGGCGCCGTCGACCCGCGGCTGCTGGCCGCGGTGACCGCCTGGTGCGCCGAGCGCGGCGTACTGGCCAACAGCCTGCGGGTCGAGAGCCGCACGCTGGAGGACGTGTTCCTCGAGCTGACCGGTAAGGAGCTCCGTCCGTGAGGGAGTGGGGCGCATGACGCCGGACGTGGCCCCCGAGGTGCCGGGGGCACTGGTGTTCACCCCCGCTCCCGGCGCGGCGCCGCTGCGGCGGATGATCGCCGCGCAGGCCACGCTGGAGACCAGGACGCTGCTACGCAACGGCGAGCAGTTGCTGCTCACGCTGGTGGTCCCGTTGCTGCTGCTGGCCGCGTTCGGCCTCGAGCCGCTGGTGAACTTCGGCGCGGGCATGAGCCGGATCGACTTCCTGACCCCTGGCATCATCGCGCTGGCCGTGATGTCCACCGCGTTCACCAGCCAGGCCATCGCCACCGGCTTCGAGCGGCGGTACGGCGTGCTCAAGCGGCTCGGCGCCACCCCCCTGTCCCGCCCCGGGCTGATCGCGGCCAAGACGGCCACCGTAATCGTGGTGGAACTGCTGCAGGGCGCGCTGATCCTGATCGTCGCCCTGGCCATCGGCTGGCGGCCTGACGCCAGCGCGGCCGCGATCGTGGTGGTGCCGCTGCTCATCCTGCTCGGCACCGCGGCGTTCAGCGGCCTGGGCCTGCTGATGGCGGGCACGCTGCGCGCCGAGGCCACGCTAGCAGGGGCGAACCTGGTCTACATCGTGCTGCTCGGCGTGGGCGGCGTGATCTTCCCGCTGACCAAGTTCCCGGCGGGCGCGCGGCCCGTGCTTGAGCTGCTGCCGACCGGAGCGCTGTCTACCGGCCTGCGCGGGGTGCTGCAGCAAGGCTCGGCCTTCCCGGTCGGGAACGCGGTCACGCTGATGATCTGGGCCGTCGTGGCGATCACGCTGGCGGCGCGGACCTTCAGGTGGGAGTAAGGGACACCGTCCGGAAAACCCAGCCGCGGATATCTCATTTCCGGAATATCCAGTCGGGAGCGGGCCGGGCTCAGTTCGTGCTGCCCGCCGTCATGATCCTCACCGGGATAGTGTCGGTGCAGTTCGGGGCGGGGGTGGCGGACCGGCTGTTCGCGCAGGTCCCGCCCGCCGCGGTGACCGGGCTGCGGCTGTGGACCTCGGCGCTGGCCATGGTGGCGATCTCGGGGCGCGGCTTCACCCGCTCGGTGCGTGACCTGAAGAAGCGGAGAGCCTTCGCCGATGCGGCCATCGCCACCTCGTTCGGCGTCTCACTGGGCGTCATGAACTTCTCGATCTACCAGTCGTTCGCCCGGATCCCGCTCGGGGTCGCCGTCACCATCGAGTTCCTCGGCCCGCTGGCCGTGGCGGTGGCAGGGTCGCGGCACCTGCGGGATATCGGCTGGGTCGTGCTCGCCGCGAGCGGGGTGGTGCTGCTGACCCAGGGCGGGCACGGGCATCTCAACCTGACCGGGGTGCTATTCGCCGGCCTGGCCGCGGCGTGCTGGGCCGCCTACATCGTGCTCAGCTCGGCGACCGGGCGGCGGTTCCCCGGCTCGGCCGGGCTGGCCATCGCCATGGTGGTCTCGGCCGTCATCGTCGCTCCGCCCGCCCTGATCGCCGGGGGCAGCGCCATGTTCCGGCCGGCCGTACTGGCCACAGGCGCCGCGATCGGGATCCTGTCCTCGGTCATCCCCTACCGGCTCGAACTCGAGTCGCTGCGCCGGATACCGATGCGGCTGTTCGGCGTGTGGATGAGCCTGGAGCCGGCGGTGGCGGCGCTGATCGGGCTGGCCCTGCTCGGCCAGCACCTGAGCATCATGGAGTGGCTGGCCATCTGCTGCGTGATGGTGGCCTGCGCCGGGGCGGCTGTACTAGCCCGGGGGGGCGACCCCCCGGAACCCCCCGATCTTGGGGGGGCTGCCCGCCCCCCCAAACCCCCTTGGCCCCCCTGGCCGGGCAGCGCTCTACCATAATGGCGTGCCCGTCGATCTGAAGTCCCGCGCAGCCGCCTGGACCAGGCCCGTACTCGAGCCGACACCGGTCTCGATGCGGCGGCTCGCGCTGGCCGGGGTCATCGCCAACGCGGTGATCATGTCCACCGGCGCGGCGGTGCGGCTCAGCGCGTCCGGGCTCGGCTGCCCGGACTGGCCGCAGTGCAGCGCGGCCGACATCGTGGCCAGCAAGACCACCGGGCAGACGCTGCTCAACACCTGGATCGAGTTCGGCAACAGGCTGCTGAACTTCCCGCTGGTCATCATCGCCGCGCTGATCTTCATCGCGGCCTGGCGGTTCCGCCCCGCAGAGCCGGACGGCCCTGCTGCCCACGGGATAGGGCGCCGGCGCGACCTGGTGTGGCTGGGCGCGGCCCAGCCGCTCGGGGTGGTGGCGCAGGCGGTGATCGGCGGGATCGTCGTGCTGACCAAGCTCAACCCGGCCACGGTCTCTGTGCACTTCCTGGTCTCCGCCGCCGTAGTGGCCGCCGCCGTGGCCCTGCATATGCGGTGCGCGGCGATTGCCGACTCGGCCGCGGTATCCGCGACCACGCCCGTCCGGCGTGACCTGCGGGTGATCTCCGCGGCGCTGGTCGCGGTCACCTGCCTGATGCTGGCGGCGGGCACGGTAGTCACCGGGACCGGTCCGCTGGCCGGCGACGCGGGCGTGCCCCGGTACAACTTGCCCCTGGAGGGGGTCACCCAGCTCCACGCGGACATCGGCTGGCTGCTGGCCGGCCTGTCCATCGCCCTGGTGCTCGGGCTGCGGCTGTCCGCGGCACCGCCGCGGGCGGTCCGGGCCGGCTGGATCGTGCTCGCCGCGCTGGGATCGCAGGGCGTCGTCGGCTACATCCAGTACTTCACCCACCTCCCGGCGGGGCTGGTCTGGGTCCACGTGACCGGCTCCGTGCTGGTCTGGATCGCGGTGCTGCGCCTGTTCTTCATCGTGCGCGAGCGGGCCCCGGTAAACACCGCGCGAACAGGGCCGGTGGTGACCGCACCCAGCAGGCAGCCGGAACCGCTTGACCGATAAGCTCGGGGCGTGACCACTCAGGCCAATCTTGACTGGACGGCGACTGACAAGCGTGCCGTCGATCTCATCCGGGTCCTCGCCATGGATGCGGTCCAGAAAGTGGGCAACGGCCACCCGGGTACGGCGATGAGCCTGGCGCCCGCGGCGTACCTGCTCTTCCAGCGGGTGATGCGGCACGACCCGGCCGATCCCCACTGGCCGGGCCGGGACCGGTTCGTGCTGTCCTGCGGCCACTCCAGCCTCACCTTGTACATCCAGCTCTACCTGTCAGGCTACGGCCTGACCATGGATGACCTCAAGGCGCTGCGGACCTGGGGCAGCATCACCCCCGGGCACCCTGAGCACGGGCTCACCCCCGGCGTGGAGACCACCACCGGCCCGCTCGGCCAGGGCATCGGCAACGCGGTCGGCATGGCGATGGCCGCCCGCCGCGAGCGCGGCCTGTTCGACCCGGACGCCGAGGCTGGCACCAGCCCGTTCGACCACTTCGTGTACTGCTTCGTGTCCGACGGCGACATGGAAGAGGGCATCAGCCACGAGGTCTCCGCGCTGGCGGGCCACCAGGAGCTCGGCAACCTCATCGTCCTCTACGACGACAACTACATATCGATCGAGGACAACACCAACATCGCCAAGTCCGAGGACGTGGCCGCGCGCTACGAGGCCTACGGCTGGCACGTGCAGAAGGTGGACTGGGTCGGGCCGCGTGGCGGCTACCACGAGGATGTGGACGCCCTGTACCAGGCGCTCCTGAACGCCAAGGAGCACACCGAGGCGCCGTCCTTTATCGCGCTGAGGACCATCATCGGCTGGCCGGCGCCGAACAAGCAGAACACCGGCGCGGCGCACGGCTCCGCGCTCGGCGTACCCGAGGTGAAGGCGACCAAGGAGATCCTGCACTTCGACCCCGACGTGGACTTCCCGGTCGAGGAAGACGCGCTCAACCACGCCCGCCAGGTCGGCGAGCGTGGCAAGCAGGTGCACGCGGAGTGGGAAGGGCCGTTCGCCGAATGGGCCAAGGCCAACCCGGAACGCAAGGCGCTGTTCGACCGGATGGCGGTCCGCCGCCTGCCGGACGGCTGGACCAAGGTGCTGCCGGAGTTCCCGGCCGACGCGAAGGGCATAGCCACGCGCAAGGCGTCCGGCACGATCCTCACCGCCCTGGCGCCCGTGCTGCCCGAACTGTGGGGTGGCTCGGCTGACCTGGCCGAGAGCAACCTGACCACGATGGAGGGTGAGCCGTCCTTCATCCCGGCCAACCACCAGACGGCGATGTGGCCGGGCAACCCGTACGGGCGGACCATGCACTTCGGCATCCGCGAGCACGGCATGGGCGCCATCCTCAACGGGATCGCGCTGTCCGGCGGGACGCGCCCATACGGCGGCACGTTCCTGCAGTTCAGCGACTACATGCGGGGGGCGGTCCGGCTGACCTCCCTGATGGAACTGCCGGTCACCTACGTGTGGACGCACGACTCCGTCGGACTGGGCGAGGATGGCCCCACGCACCAGCCGGTCGAGCACCTGTGGTCGCTGCGCAACATCCCGCATCTAGAGGTGGTGCGGCCTGGCGACGCCAACGAGACCGTGGTGGCCTGGCGCACCATCCTGGAGCGGGCCCGGCCCGCGGCACTGTGCCTGACCAGGCAGAACCTGCCCGTGCTTGACCGCTCCGGCGAGCTTGAGGGCGCCGCCAGGGTAGCCCAGGGCGGGTACGTGCTGGCCCCGGGAACGGACGTCATCCTGATTGCCACCGGCAGCGAGGTCTCGATCGCCCTGGAGGCCCGCGAGCTGCTGGCCGCTGACGGCGTCTCGGCCCGGGTCGTGTCCATGCCGTGTGTCGAGTGGTTCAGCGAGCAGGACGAGGCCTACCGGCGGGAAGTCCTGCCGCCCACGATCAGGGCCCGGGTCTCGGTGGAAGCCGGGATTACCCCGCCCTGGAAGTTGTTTGTGGGAGATGCGGGCGCTTCAATCGGAGTAGACCACTACGGTGCCTCGGCCGCTTACCAGAAGATTTACGAGGAGTTTGGCATCACGGCGGAGCGGGTAGCCGCTGCCGCACGCGACAGTCTGGCCCGGGTCTAGACCGGCCTAGGCCGCGCAGGGAAGGGAAAAGAACGGTGACCGTTGACGTTCTCGGACAGCTCTCCGAGGCCGGGGTGTCGGTGTGGCTGGACGACATCAGCCGCGACCGGCTGCGTACCGGCAACCTGCAGTCGCTCATGGACGACTACCACGTGGTCGGCGTGACCTCGAACCCGACGATCTTCGCCAAGGCGCTGTCCGGCGGTTCCGCCTACGACGAGCAGGTCGCCGACCTGAAGGTCCGCGGCGTGGGGGTGGAGGAGGCCTCTCGCGCGCTCACCACCTACGACATCCGCTGGGCCTGCGACGTGCTGCGTCCGGTCTACGACGCCACGAACGGCCTGGACGGCCGGGTGTCGATCGAGGTCGACCCGCGGGTGGCCAAGGACACGGCCAAGACCATCGCCGAGGCCAGGAACCTGTGGTGGATGGTCGATCGTCCCAACGCCTACATCAAGATCCCGGCCACCCAGGAGGGCCTGGAGGCGATCACCGAGACGATCGCGCGGGGCATCAGCGTCAACGTCACGCTGATCTTCTCCCTGGAGCGGCACGGCGAGGTCATCGACGCCTACATGGCCGGCCTGGAGAAGGCCAAGGCGAACGGGCACGACCTGTCCAAGATCTTCTCGGTGGCCTCGTTCTTCGTCAGCCGGGTGGACACCGAGGTCGACGGCAGGCTGGACAAGCTGGGTACCCCGGAGGCCACGGCGCTGCGCGGCAAGGCCGCCATCGCCAACGCACGGCTGGCCTACGAGCTGTTCGAGAACAAATGCGCGACCGAGCGCTGGCGGGCGCTGGCCGCGGCCGGGGCCAACGCGCAGCGGCCGCTGTGGGCCTCCACCTCCACCAAGGACCCGGCGTTCCCCGACACCATGTACGTGGTCAACCTGGTCGTCTCGGACACGGTGAACACCATGCCCGAGGCCACCATCAAGGCGACCGCGGACCACGGTGAGCTGCGCGGTGACACCGTGCACGGCACTTATGACGAGGCCAGGAAGGTCTTCGCCGACCTGGAGGAGCTCGGCATCAGCTACGACGACGTGGTGCAGGTGCTCGAGGACGAGGGCGTAGCGAAATTCGAGGCATCGTGGAACGAGCTGCTCGACACGATCAGAATGAACATGGGGCTTTGAGTGACGGCCGACCAGGGCCTGGCCCCGGCCAACCCGGGGGTCATCGCGGAGATGCATGAGCTGTCGCAGGCGCGCAATCCGCTCCGTGACCCCCGGGACCGGCGCATCCCCCGGGTGGCCGGCCCGTGCGTGGTCGTCATGTTCGGGGTCACCGGCGACCTGGCCCGCAAGAAGCTGATGCCGGCCATCTACGACCTGGCTAACCGCGGCCTGCTGCCGCCGGGTTTCTCGTTCGTCGGCTTCGCCCGCCGGGACTGGGAAGACGAGGATTTCGCTGACCTGACCTACCAGGCGGTGAAGGAGTACGCCCGCACGCCGTTCCGCGACGCGGTGTGGCAGCAGCTCAGCGAGGGCGTCAGGTTCGTCTCCGGTTCGTTCGGCGACGACGAGGCCTTCGACCAGCTGGCCTCGGCCGTCATGAGCCTGGACGCCGAGCGGGGCACCGGGGGCAACTACGCGTTCTACCTGTCGATCCCGCCGGGCCAGTTCCCGACCGTGGTGCAGCAGCTCAAGCGCAGCGGCCTGTCCGACTCCCACAACGGGGGCTGGCGGCGGGTGGTGATCGAGAAGCCGTTCGGCCACGACCTGGCCAGCGCCCGCGAGCTGAACGCGACCCTCGAGGGGGTCTTCCCGCCGAACGCGGTGTTCCGTATCGACCACTACCTCGGCAAGGAGACGGTGCAGAACATCCTCGCGCTGCGCTTCGCCAACGAGATGTTCGAGCCGATCTGGAACCGCGGCTACGTGGACCACGTGCAGATCACGATGGCCGAGGACATCGGCATCGGCGGCCGGGCCGGCTACTACGACGGCATCGGCGCGGCCCGGGACGTGATCCAGAACCACCTGCTGCAGCTGCTGGCGCTGGTCGCCATGGAGGAGCCGGTCGCGTTCGACGCGGATTCGCTGCGGATGGAGAAGGAGAAGGTGCTGTCCGCGGTCCGGCTGCCCGCCGATATCAGCGAGGGCACCGCGCGCGGGCAGTACTCGGCCGGCTGGCAGGGCGGCCGCCAGGTGCACGGGTTTCTCGAGGAAGAGGGCATCCCGGCGGATTCGCGTACCGAGACGTACGCCGCGCTGCGGCTCGGCGTGGACACCAGGCGCTGGGCAGGGGTCCCGTTCTACCTGCGCGCGGGTAAGCGGCTACCGCGGCGCATGACGGAGATCGCGCTGATCTTCCACCGGGCGCCGCACCTGCCGTTCTCCGCCACCGACACCGAGGAACTGGGCCAGAACGCGCTGGTGATCAGGATCCAGCCGGACGAGGGCATCACGGTCAGGTTCGGCTCGAAGGTGCCGGGCACGGCCATGGAGGTCCGCGACGTGAACATGGATTTCGCCTACGGCGAGTCGTTCACCGAGTCAAGCCCCGAGGCCTACGAGCGGCTGCTGCTCGACGTCCTCATCGGCGACCCGCCGCTGTTCCCCCGGCAGGCGGAGGTCGAGCTGGGCTGGCGGATCCTCGACCCGGTGGAAGAGTTCTGGGCTTCCCACACCAAGCCGGACCAGTACCCGGCCGGCGGGGGGACCCGCGTCGGCCGACGCGCTGATGGCACGGGACGGCCGAGCATGGCGCCGGCTCTAGGGAGGCTCCGATGACTATCGACCTGACCGACACCAGCACCGCCGCCATCCACGAAGCGCTGACCCAGGCCCGCCGCCGGATGGGCGGTCCCGCCTCGGGCACAGTGCTGACCCTGATTATCGTCACCGACGAGTCCGAGCAGTACGACGCGGTCCGGGCGGCCAGCCAGGCCGGACGCGAGCACCCGAGCCGGATCCTGACCGTCATCACCCGTAAAGCCAAGGGCGAGTCACGGCTCGACGCCGAGATCCGGGTGGGTGAGACCGGCCCAGGGGAGACCATCCTGCTACGGATGTACGGCCCGCTGGGCCAGCACGCCGACTCGGTGGTGGCGCCGCTGCTCGCGCCCGACGTGCCCGTGGTCACCTGGTGGCCGGACGTGGCGCCGGCCGCCCCCAAGGCAGATCCGCTCGGCGCGGTGGCTCAGCGCCGTGTGACCGACGCGGCCGCCAGCGACACCCCCAGGGACATGCTGCTGGGGCTGGCCAAGGCGTACCAGCCGGGTGACACCGACCTGAGCTGGACCCGGTCCACGTCCTGGCGCTCACTGCTCGCCGCCACCCTGGACCAGCCCTACCCCGGGCTGATCCGCGGTGAGGTGCTGGGCGAGCCGGCCAACCCGAGCGCGGACCTGATCGCGGCCTGGCTCGGGACGCGGCTCGGCATCGAGGTCCAGCGGGGCGAGTCCGGCGGCCCCGGCGTCACCGAGGTCAGCTTCGAGACGGCGGACGGGAAGGTCTCGCTGTCCCGGCCGGACGGCCGCAACGCCACCCTGGCCTGGCCAGGACGGCCGGAGCGGCGGGTGGCCCTGCACCGGCGCGACACCCCGGACCTGATCGCCGAGGAACTGCGCCGTCTCGAGCCCGACGAGGTCTACGCGGAAACCCTGCGCGCGCTGGCCGGCGGCGCGGGAGGCGCCGTCCAGTGACCGTGCCCGAGGTACTCGTTCACCGCGACGCCAATCTGCTCGCTCAGGCCGTCGCCGCGCGCCTGGTCACCAGGCTGGTCGACGCGGTCGCCGCCCGGAGCACCGCGTCGGTGGTGCTGACCGGAGGCGGTATCGGAACGAAGGTCCTCGAGGAACTCGCCGCCGCGCCGGCCAGGGACGCCGTCGACTGGCGGCGCCTGCACATCTGGTGGGGAGACGAGCGATTCGTTCCTGCTGGCCACCCGGACAGAAACGAGACCGGCGCCCGTTCGGCCCTGCTCGACCACGTGGACGTCGACCCGGCCCGGGTGCACCCGATGCCCGGCCCGGACGGACCCGACGGCGACGATCCCGAGGCGGCCGCCGCCCGGTACGCGTCCTGGCTGGCCGCCGCGACGACGCCGGAGGACCACGGACCGGTGCCCGCGTTCGACGTGCTGATGCTCGGCATCGGTCCAGAAGGCCACGTCGCGTCGCTGTTCCCTGGCATGCCCGCGCTGTACGACGAGCGGGCGGTAGTGGCCGTACGGGGCTCCCCCAAGCCCCCGCCGACCCGGCTGTCGCTGACCCTGCCGTCCATCCAGGCCGCTCGTGAGGTCTGGATCATCGCCTCGGGCCCGGACAAGGCGAAGGCCATCGCGATGGCGCTGTCCGACGCCGGGCCCGTTCAGGTGCCTGCCGCGGGGGCCCGTGGCAGGCAGCGGACGCTATTCCTGATCGACAGCGCCGCCGCGGCGAAGGTGCCGCCGCAGATCGGCCGCCAGGGCGCCCACTGACTTGTCCCCCGGCCCGCGCGCGAACGCCAGGCCGGCGGCCAGGCAGGTGGCCGGCACCGCGGCGAGCACGTACCGGTAGCTGAACCCGGCGGTCATCGGCGGCAGCACGATCATCAGCGCCCCCACCAGCCAGGGCAGCAGGCCGATGCCGCCCCAGCGGCGCCAGCGGGCCAGCACGCCGGCCGCCCCGATGAGCACGATCAGGCCCAGCAGCGTGCCGCGCAGGTAGACGTACCGCTGGTACACCTGGAGCAGGTGCTGCCAGGGCCGGACCGCGCTGGTCTTCCCGAGCCCCGGCCCGCCGAAGTCCTGCCGGGCCTGGTAGGTCTTCATGGCGGCGGCGTCACCCGGGTACGGGTTCGCCCACCAGGGGATCAGGGCGTTCAGGGTCTTGCCGGAGACGAACTGGAAGGCCGGGCCGTTCCCGTAGTAGTTGTTCGGGTCGGGCTGCCGGTTCCAGCCGAAGGTGTGCAGCGTGTCGTGGGCTACCACACGCAGGTAGTCGGCCGGCTGGGCCAGGATGGCCTCCCTGGCGAACTTCTCCGCCATCCCGTTGACCGCCGGCGTGAACCGCAGCGAGTTATCGTGGGAGTTGTACAGGTTGAACAGGGGGGTGGTGACCTTGTTGTCCGGCCAGTTCTCGTTGTCCGCCCATATGTACTCCCCCGACACCGGGCGCAGGTAGGGCGGCGTCGGGTCACACAGGGCGCGGACGTCGGCCGGGGGGTTGATCTTGTCGCACTGGGCGAACGCGCTCACCCGGCTGTACAGGAACGTGCCCGAGGACTCGGTCAGCGCGTACTTGCCGTGCGTGCCGTCGAACCAGATCATGTACGCCGCGATGGGTATCACGCCCGCCACGAGCAGGGTCACCAGCCGCCGCCAGCCCACTCGCCTGACCAGCATGGCCACCAGTACCACCACGAGCAGCGGCTGGCCGACCGACCTTACCAGGGTGGCATAGCCGATGAGCAGGCCCGCCACGGCCATGACCGGGACCGAGGGACGATCGTTCCAGCACAGGATCACGATCGCCACGATGCCGAGGAAGATGAACAACGTGTCGGCGGTGATCATGTGCTCGAGGTGCAGTTCGTACGAATCGAACAGCACCGGCAGCGCGGGCAGCGTCGCCCCCCACCAGGGCAGCCCGCGGTGGCGCAGCAGGGCGTAGATGATGACGCCCATGACGACACCCATCGCCGCCTGCAGCAGGGTCAGCGGATACGCGCTGTGCAGCGGAAGCAGCAGGTCGATGAAGAAGGGGTAACCGTTCGGCCGGACCACGTCCGGGACGTGCGTCACGGCGTCGTAGATGTAGGTGTAAGAGTCGTTGAACCACAGGATCGGCGGATAGCCGAGGATCACGATGACGCGGATCAAGACCGCGGCCGCGAGCACCACGGTGAATTGCCAGTGCGTAACCGCGGGACGGGTGAGCCGCGCGAGCCGCGGGCGCCGTTCCTCCTGAGGCGGCTGCTGATCAGGGATAACCCGGTCGCTGCCGGTGGTCGCGTTGGACAACGACCGCCTCCTGACTCTCTGTGAGCATGCCGGAAATACCGCTTCCCTTTCGCCGACCCCGCAGGCCCCGGGAGATCAGGCATACCGCGCGAACCCGCCACGTCGGCCGACCCATAGTAGCGGCCTGCCCAGGCAGGAGATAAGTATTACCGGTTAACGGCACCGTTTCACTAGTCGGTCATCACTGAGGGTTATCAGCGTCCCCCGTACCCTACCCGGCACGCGAGCAGGCAGATGAACACGACAGAAAGAGCGGCCGCGGTGTCCGGCGATCCGGCCGCCGCCGCGATCATGATCCAGACGAAGATGACCGGCAGCAGCCTGCCCAGCGGCCGGTCACGGCCGCCTTGCCGCGGCCGGGGTACCGACGGGATCACCTGCGCCGCGGGCACCGGGCGCGGCTGCTGCTGCAGGTCAGCGCCTAGTACCGGTTCGACGGGCAGGTCACCGGTCAGCTCGCGCAGGTCGGCCCAGGTTTTCGAGGCGTAGGCGGCCGAAGTCCGCTCCTCGAATTCGTCCAGCGTCAGCCGGCCATCCGTGTACGCGTCCCTGAGGACGTCGACAACGCTCTCCCGCTCTTTGTCGGACGCGCGGATCGGTCGGTCGGTCATCGGCACGAACCCTCCTCGTGTACCTAATGATCCTAACCCAGCACCCGGCGGAAACGCCGCACACGGGACGCCGGGGCCGGCGGATGGCAGGGTGGGAGCACGATGAGGACCGCGCCGGTCTTTACGCTGACGCCCGGGCCGGCCTGCCGCCCGGTGATCTTTCCCGGCGAGGCGGTGGTCGGGCTCGAGGCCGCGCGGACACCGTGACCGCGCTCAGGGTGCCGGACGGCATCGCCGTCGAAGCGGCGCCGGGCACGACCCCCATTACCCGCCGGCTTTATCCGAAACTTTCGCCGAGGCAAAGCATCCCGCAACGGAATCGGGTGCGGTCATGCGGCGGCATCGGGAGGGTTATCAAAAGTGAGGCCGTTTAGGTATCGCACGCCAACCCACGTGGCGTTACGCTATTGGCGAATCTTTCATCTGGTCTATCTGTGCACGATGTGACCAGCGGAAGGTTTCGGCATGACGATTTTGGTGCGCAACACAAGGTCTTCATGCCAGTCACGTAGTAACAACGGGCGCCCCGCCCCTCCCGGCCGCCGCATGGCACGCCGGGAGCCGGACGAGCCATTCCTCACCAGGAGGGATCGAATTTGAGCGTCAGCGAAGATCGCACAGTCCAGCCCAGCCCCACTACCGCAGTCCCCCCCTCGGGCATCGCCGACCCTGCCCCGCTCGGGCTCGCCGCGTTTGCCCTCACCACGTTCCTGCTGTCAGCCAAGAATGCCAACTGGATGACCCACGCCACCGGCAGCGCGTGGCTCGGTTACGCCTTCGCTTACGGCGGCCTCGGCCAGCTGCTGGCCGGCATGTGGGAGTTCCGCAACAGGAACGTGTTCGGCGCCACCGCGTTCTCCACCTATGGCGGCTTCTGGATCGGCCTCGGCCTGTGGGTCCAGTTGGTCGTCAACCCCACGGTCGCGGCGGCCAGGCCCGCCACGCTGGCGGCAACAGTCACGGCACTCAACCACGACCTGGGCTGGATCCTGCTCGCGTTCGCCATCTTCAACACCTACATGCTGATCCTGAGTACCCAGGTGAGCGTAGCGGTGTTCGCGGTGTTCCTCACCCTGGAAATTACCGAGATCGTCCTGTGCATCGGCAACTTCAACGCAGGTGCGGCACTACTCCCCACTGGGACGATCAAGATCGGCGGCTACATCGGCCTGATTACCGCGCTCGTCGCCTGGTACACCTCGGCGGCCGGCGTCTCGAACGGCATTGCCGGCGGCAAGCTCAGATTCCCTGTGGGCAGGCCGCTGCTCAGCTAGGCCCCGACCTCGCACCAGCGCTGGGGAGCGCCCGCTCCCCAGCGCTTTTGCGTTCTCCGGGATGATCAGCCGGCCCGGCCCGGCGCCGGATAGCGTTAGGCGCACCAAGAGGTCGCGAGAGGAGGAGCACGATGCAGAACGGGAGGCAGATCGACCTGCCGGCGCAGGTCGAGCGCGTCAAGCGCAGGACGAGGCCGTGGAAGTCGATCATCGCCCTGCTGCTCGCGATCGCATCCGCGGTCATCTCGCACCAGGCTCGCCGGGGCACCTTCACCACGAACGAACTGGCCAATCAGTTCGTCAGCTACGGCACAGCCGTGCTCTTCCTCGTCTTCGGGTCCAGCGCAGCCTACGGCCTGGCCGGGAAATCCAGAGAGCTGCTCGAGCCGACGGCCGGCCCGGCGCATGCCGCCATCGTCCGGTACGCCATCTTGATCGTCGGCGCGTTCACGACTCTGGTGATCACGCTCGTGCTGTTCGGTGTCGACGTCAGCCAGCTTGTCCTCGGCGGGGCGATCACCACAGTCTTCCTCAGCATCGCGGCACAACAGGCGCTCGGCAACGTATTCGCCGGACTGGTGCTGGTCTTCGCCCGGCCGTTTCAGGTGGGCAACGCGGTCCGGCTCCGGGCCGGCGCGCTCGGCGGCGCACTCAACGGCGTCGTGACCGACATCGGGATCACCTACGTCCGCTTCCACACCGACGGCAGCGTGATGTCCATCCCCAACTCGCAGGTGCTCAACGCCGTGGTCGGTCCCATCCCGCCTGAGCCGGAGGATCCCGAGGTCGTCGCGGACGGCAGGTCGGGCACGCCAGGCGGGCCTGAGCAGCCGCAGCCGCGCCCGGCCGGACCCGCATAACGGCGTCCGGGCACAACGAAGGGCCGGCTGGCAAGCCAGCCGGCCCTTCGTCACGTTGACCGGTGCGGAGGTCGCCTCTCGGCGAAAGGCGCAACGCGGCTCCAGCCGAACGGTATTCCGCGAAGGCAGTAGGTGCGGCCCGGGGACACAGCCGCACCGGCTGATACCTACTAACGCGCCCGGCGCCGCCTCTGTTCCCGGCGCGCGGGCGGATTTGTTTCGTACGGGAACGACGAGATGGCCTGCTGGCTCGCGGTGGCCTCCGGGTCCTGATCCGGGTAGGGCCCGCTCCCGCCGCGGTAAGCGTTGTCCTGCGCGCCGTAGCCGAAGGTGCTGTACCCCTGGTCCGGGTACGAGCCGGAGTCCCCCTCAGCCTGGTAGGCCTGCCCGGTGTAGCCGTGCTCGCTGTACCCCTGCTCCGGGTAGGCCGGAGTGTCCGGCTCCTGATAGCCCTGGTCGCCGTAGCCCTGATAGCCCTGATCCGCGTTCCCGGCGGCCGGGTAGCTCGCCGTGGACTCGTATCCCTGGCTGCCCTGGCCCCGGCGGTCGTACTTCTCGTAGCCGGGTTCCTGCCGGGGGCCCTGCTCCTGATAGGGCTGCTCCTGATAGGGCTGCTCCTGGTAACGCTCGTCCTGGTAGCGCTGACCCTGATAGCGCTGCTCCTGATAGCGCTGCTCCTGGTAACCCTGAGCCTCGTACGACTGGTCCCGGTAGTGCTGGCCCTGGTAGCCGTCCTGGGCGTAGCCCTGATGTTCCTGGGCCTGGTAACCGGACCCGGTGTAGCCCCGGTCATCGTAAGAAGCCTGGTCGTAACCCGGCCCGGAGTCATAGCCCTGACCGGAATAGGACTCGGCGCCGTAGCCCTGGCCCTGGTGGGACCCGCTGGCGTAGTGCCGGCCCGAATACGAGGAAGAGGGATGGTCCCTGTCAGGGATGGCCTGGGGGTCGCCGTAACCCTGCTCGCCGTAACCCTGCTCGCCGTAACCCTGGCCTGAGTAGCCCCGCTCGCCGTAGCCCTGGCCGGAGGAGGAGTAACCCTGGTCGCCGTAGCCCTGGTCAGAGTAGCCCTGATCAGGATAGCCAGGATCGGGGTAACCCTGGCCGGAGTAGCCCTGATCGGAGTAGCCGTAGCCGGATTCGGCGTGGCCCTGCCCCGCGTACCCGCGGTCGCCGTAGCCCTGCTGGTCGCCGTAGCCCTGCTGGTCGCCGTAGCCGCGGTCCTGGTACCCCTGCTGGGCGTAGCCCTGGTCGGCGTACTGGCCAGGCTCGGCGTAGCGCCCCTGGCCGGCATACTGCTGGCCGGCATACTGCTGGCCGGCATACTGCTGGCCGTGGTCGGCGTACTGGCCACCGTAGGACCGGGCGGTGTCACCGTAGGCGTCGTCCGCATACCGCCGTGCGCCGCCCTGCTCGGGGTAGTACTGCTCGGGGTAGTACTGCTCGGCGTAGTCCTGCGGTGCCTGGGACTGGGCCCCAGACCCGGGGGGCAGGGCCAGCGGGCCCGCGGGCAGCGCCCGGGGACCCTGGGCGCTCTGAGGCGATGGGCTGAGCACCATCGTGCCCGCCGGGTCCTCGGCCCGTATCGCGCGGAAATCCCCGGTCACGGGGCCCGTGAACTCGGCCTCGCGGCCGTAGCCACCGGGCAGGGCCGTCAGCCTGGGGTCGGTCGGCGCCCCGGGAAGCTGGCTGGCATAGGCACCCGAGCCGCGGGGGTCGCTGGCCTGCGCGCCACGCTGCAGGGCGTCGATCAGCCTCGGCAGCTCCTCCATCGGCAGCCGGAACGTGCCGGTGCAGGTGCCTCCCTGCCAGATGCTGAAGACGGAGACTCCGGTGTCGGCGTACCAGCTCAGCCGCATGCTGCGGGAGCTGCCGCGCACGTCGAAGAAAACCTCGCCGAGCCGGGGCAGCGGAGCTGCGTCCGCCGCTGACATGCTGCCCATCGTGGCCTCGCTCCCTTCTCTTTGTCCAGTTCGTCACGAAGACTCTCCAGCAGGCTAGCTGGAGGCCGGAATTCAGGCAGGGAATTTCGCCACCCCGCATGCGAGACTGCCACCGCGGATGGCATCATTGTCGACGGGCATGCAGCGGCGTGCGCGATGGTTTAGCAAGGATGAGTGAACCGACGCGCTGGCGCCAGCCGTTCGGTATGGTAACCACTTGCTTACAGCGGTAGCCATACCCGTGCACGGGAACACCAAGCCGGGAAGACGCGTTGTATCTTGCAGCGGAGGGCTTCCGGACAGGACTGGTTCTCGTGTTCACGAGCCTGACGCTCTACTGTAACGCACCATTTGATGCATCTTGGTTGAGGTGATTGGTCCATGTCGCAGGTACGTCGGCAGTCGGCTGTGCTTCCCCGCCCGAACTGGGGCTGGCAAGATGCTGCCGCGTGCAAGGGCGAAGATCTGTTGCTCTTCTTCGGTCCTGACGGCGAGCGCCAGCCCGAGCGGGAGATCAGGGAGCGCAAGGCCAAGGGGATCTGTGCTGCCTGCCCGGTGCGGCTCGAGTGCCTGAACTACGCGGTGTCGCGGCCGGAGAAGTACGGCACATGGGGTGGCCTCAACGAGGATGAGCGGTCGGCCGAGCGCCGCCGCCGGATGCGCCGGGCCAACGCCGCCTAATCGGGAACCGGCGCACTCAGTACCGGGGCCTAGGCAAGCAGCGCCAGCACGTCGGCGTCGGTGAGCTGTTCGAAGGACAGGTAACACTGCCCTACGGACCGGAACCTCCTGGGCGTCGCCAAGATGATCACCCGGTCCGCTTCCGCGCGCATCTGTTCCGCCGCGGCGGGCGCCGCGACCGGGGCCGCCAGCACGAGATAGGCCGCCTGCGCCGCGCGTAGCGAGCGCAGCGCGGCCCGTGCGGTCACACCGGTCGCCAGGCCGTCGTCCACCACGATCACGCACCAGCCGGCCACACGGGGCAGCGGGCGGCCGCCCCGGTACACCTGCACCCGCCTGGTCAGTTCGGCTTGCTCGGCGGCGACGACCGGGGCCAGGTCCGCCGGGGAAAGCGACAGCCGGGCAAGCAGGCTGGCGTCGTACACGGCCTGTCCCAGGCCCTCCGCGATCGCCCCGACGCCGAGTTCGGGCTGGCGCGGATAGCCGATCTTCCTGGTGACGATGACGTTCATCGGCACGTCCAGGACCGCGGCGACCTGCTTCGCCACGGCCACCCCTCCCCTGGGGAGGGCGAGCACCACGGTCCGTTCGGCCCAGTCCTCGAGCGCCACGGCACGGATGAGCCGTTTCCCGAGCAGGGCGCCGGCCGCCCGCCGGTCCGGGAAGGGGAGCAGGGACTCACCCTGGCGCATGTCCGGGATTTACCCCGGTATCAGGACGCAATGCAAGAACGGCGTCGCACAATGGAGACATGATCTGCCTCCCGTGCCGGAAGCGGCACCACGAGGAGTGCCCGGGCGGCAGCTGGTGCGACTGCCAGCACCTTCCGCCGGCCGGCCAGGCCGGGACGCAGCCAGGCACCGAGCCGCCGCTCAGCTGGCTCCGCCAGGGCTAGATCTCCCCTCCCCTGAGCCGAACCCGGGAATAACCGGCGCCGCCAGGCATGTTGCCACGCGTATGGCGCCGGATGTGACCCTTCGTACCGTCCACATGCCGGACGCAGCCTGGACAGTCCGGCTCGTTACATGTGATCCTGGATTCATGAGTGTTACGGACCCGTTGCTCGTCGGGCGCCGTCACATTGACTTCTTGCGCATCCGCAGCGCCATCTGTCTACTCGCCCGATAATCGCCGGCCTGGATTCCCGCCCGGGCGCGTATGCGATGCCGGGCGCTCCCCGCTGGACCCGCCGCTGAACTGCGCCTGGAAAAGGGTGGCACAGCAAGTCCTGCCCAGCGGAGCCCAGGTTCTCGTGCCATGCGCGCCCCCGAACCTGAAGGAACCTCTCCCACATGCCAGTCGCAACTGGGACGAAGCGCAAGCGCGGTGAAGGCCAGTGGGCTCTCGGGTACCGCGAGCCGCTCAACAAGAACGAGGAAAACAAGCGTAACGACGACGGGCTCAATGTCCGCCAGCGGATCATCGACGTCTACTCCAAGTACGGCTTCGACTCCATCGACCCGGCTGACCTGCGCGGCCGGTTCCGCTGGTACGGGCTGTACACGCAGCGCCGACCGGGTATCGACGGCGGCAAGACCGCGGTGCTCGAGCCGGAGGAACTCGACGACCGCTACTTCATGCTGCGGGTCCGCATCGACGGCGGCCGGCTGTCCAACGACCAGCTGCGGGTCATCGCCTACATCTCGCGCCGGTACGCGCGCGGCACGGCGGACGTGACCGACCGGCAGAATATCCAGCTGCACTGGATCGAGATCGAAAACGTCCCCGACATCTGGGAGGCGCTCGAGTCCGTGGGCCTGTCCACCACGGAGGCCTGCGGCGACACCCCGCGGGTGATCCTCGGCTGCCCGCTGGCCGGCATCGACGCGGACGAGATCATCGACGGCACGCCGGAGATCGCCGCCATCGGTGAGCAGTACATCGGCGACTCCGCGTTCTCCAACCTGCCGCGCAAGTTCAAGTCCACGATCAGCGGCTGCTCGGCGCAGTGCGCCATCCACGAGATCAACGACATCGCCTTCGTCGGCGTGCTGAACGAACAGGGTGAGGCAGGCTACGACCTGTGGGTCGGCGGCGGCCTGTCCACCAACCCGATGATCGGCAAGCGGCTCGGCGCGTTCGTCCGGCCGGGGCAGGTGGCCGAGGTCTGGGCGGGCGTGACCGGCCTGTTCAGGGACTACGGCTACCGGCGCCTGCGGCACCGGGCCAGGATCAAGTTCCTGGTCGCGGACTGGGGCCCGGAGAAGTTCCGCGAGATGCTGGAGAAGGAGTACCTCGGCTACGCCCTGCCGGACGGCCCGGCCCCTGACGCGCCGCGCAACGGGGTCCGCGACCATGTGGGCGTGCACCCGCAGCGCGACGGCAACAACTACGTCGGCTTCGCGCCCGTCGTGGGCCGGCTGTCGGCCGACACGCTCGATGTGATCGCCGAGCTGGCGGCCAGGTACGGCAGCGGCCGCGTGCACACAACGACCGAGCAGAAGATGGTCATCCTCGACGTGCCACCCGAGCGCACCGAGGAGCTGGTGGCCGAACTGGACAAGGCCGGCCTGCCGGCCAGGCCCAGCGCGTTCCGCAGGCACACGATGGCCTGCACCGGCATCGAGTTCTGCAAGCTAGCGATCGTCGAGACCAAAGCCCGCGCCGCCGACCTGATCAGCGAGCTGGAGCGACGCCTGCCCGGCTTCGACGCCCCGGTCACGATCAACGTGAACGGCTGCCCGAACTCCTGCGCCAGGATCCAGACCGCCGACATCGGCCTGAAAGGCTCGCTGGTCCCCGGGCCGGACGGCCGGCAGGTCGAGGGCTTCCAGGTCCACCTGGGCGGCAGCCTGGGCGGCGGCGACGGCTCAGGGTCCGGCTTCGGCCGCAAGGTCCGCGGGCTCAAGACCACCGCCGAGGACCTGCCGGACTACGTAGAGCGGGTGCTGCGCCGGTTCGACGCGGCCCGCGGTCCAGGCGAGAGCTTCGCCGCCTGGACCGCCCGGGCCAGTGAGGAAGATCTCTCATGAGCACCCGGGCCGTCCCTTTCTACTGCCCCTACTGCGGCGAAGAGGACCTCGAACCGCAGGGCGCGGCCGACGGTGAATGGCATTGCCGCAGTTGCACACGGTCTTTCCAGCTACGCTTTGCCGGAATAGGAGTCACACTGTGAGCCCCGTAGTAACGCGCGGCCTGGCGCAGCGGAACACCCTGGAGGACCCCGAGCAGATGCGAACCCTCGCCGAACAGGCTGCGGAGGAACTCGCCGACGCGCCGGCCGAAGAGGTAATTCGCTGGGCGGTCGACACGTTCGGCGAGCGGATCTGCGTTACCTCGTCCATGACCGACGCGGTGATCATCCATCTCGCCTCGGCCGTCCACCCGGGCATCGAGGTGGTCTTCCTCGACACCGGCTATCACTTCGCCGAGACCATCGGGACCAGGGACGCGGTGGAGGCCGTGTATCCGGTCAAGCTGATCAACATCACCCCGTCGCGCACCGTGAAGGAGCAGGACGCCGAGCTCGGCCCCAGGCTGTACGGGCGCAATCCCGATCTGTGCTGCTACCTGCGCAAGGTCGAACCGCTGGAGCGGGCGCTGACCAATTACGACGCCTGGATCACCGGGGTGCGCCGGGACGAGACCAGCAAGCGCCGTCAGACGAAGGTCGTGGAGTGGGACGACCGGCGGGAGATGGTGAAGGTTAACCCGATCGTGAGCTGGACGCAGAAGCAGGTGGACGACTTCATCACCGAGCAGGGCGTGCTGGTGAACCCGCTGGTCTACGACGGATACCCGTCGATCGGCTGCGCGACCTGCACGATCCGCGTCGAAGCTGGAGCCGACCCGCGCAGCGGCCGCTGGGCGGGAACCGGCAAGACGGAGTGCGGCATCCATGCATAAGCGCGTTCTCGTTGCCGTGGCCCACGGCAGCGCGGACCCGAGGGCCTCGGCCACCATCACCGAACTGGCCGCGGTGGCCAGGGAGCGCTCGCCAGGTCTCGACCTGCGCACCGCCTTCCTGGGCCATGCTCCGCCGTCGCTGCCGCAGGTCCTGGGCACGATCGAGGCGGACCGCGAGGTGACCGTGCTGCCGCTGCTGCTGACCGCGGCGTACCACAGCAAGGCCGACATCCCCCGCATGCTGTCCAGGAGGCCCCGGCCACGGGTGAGCTACGGCGCCACCCTCGGGCCGCACCCGCTGCTGCTGGACGCGCTCGACCGTCGCCTGGCCGAGGCGGACCCCGGCGCTTACCGGGACCCGGCCCGGACCGCCGTGGTGCTCGCGGCGGCCGGTTCCAGCGACCCCGAGGCGAACGCCACCATCGCCCAGCTGGCGGCGCAGTGGCAGGCCAGGTCGGGATGGTTCGCCGCCCGGCCGGCCTACGCCTGCGCCGCAGAGCCCTCCCCCGCGGCGGCCGTGGCCGGCCTGATCCGGGACGGGGCGCCCCGGGTAG
>CAVWBQ010000030.1:0-25303 GCA_963753225.1 uncultured Actinomycetota bacterium
ACCTCAGCCTAGGAGTGCGGCAAGTCCAGGCGCGGCGGATGAGCCGCCCGCGCTGGGTCGGCTCGCACCTGGGATCGGTAACAATCGGATGTATTTGCTCTGGGTTTCGGGTCGACCGGCCCGATCCCGACATCCGGATCTGCGTGAAATGAGGGCGTTGCGAGTTCGTATACTTATGCGGCGGACTGTATGTAACTAACGGTCGCAGCGATTGTCAATTCAGCATCGTCATTCGTATCGGGGCGCGCCGTACGCCGGATCGGAGCGGCATCGATTCGCGCTCCGCCATGTGGGGCGACCGGGTTAGCAGCCGGATAGAGCAGGCAGGATCGTGGCCGAACCATTTCGCTGGTTTACAGGTCTCACCATGGCGACCCGCCCACGCGGGCAAGGGTGAGTCGGCGGGTTGCCCGTGGTAGGTGATCGAATGGCGGGAGACCACTCCTCCCCCGGGAAGGGCTGAGGCAGCCACGTTGACGGCGCGGTCAAGGCTGAGGGAACCCGACGCGGGTACCGGAGCGCGGATAATTTCGACGGCATAGCCGGGAAGGTCGGCTAGGTAGACGATGACGGTGGTGGTTCCCGCGGTCTTCTCGATGCGGAGTGGTTTGCGGGGGAACGTGGCGGTGAAATGGGCGTCGCTGGCTGTCAGCAGGTACCCGGAGGCTGGGCGTGTCGAGGGCGCGGAAGCGGCGTGCAGCCCTGCCGTCGCTGCGATGCATCCGGCGACGAGCACGATCCCCGCCACGATCGGCCAGCGGGCCATCCGGGGCGGGCTATGGGCGACGCCGGGCGCGATGAGCCTGGGCCAGGGTGGCCCGGTGGCGGCGGCCGGGTCGGGGGGAAGGCCTGGTGGGCTTGGCGGCGCGTCATGATCACTGGACCATCGGCTGGCCATTTATATCGCTCCTCGTGCTGTGGGCCTCGGTGTTGATCAGGGCGGCGGTTGCCGGATGGCGGCGCAGCTTGTCCAGGCAGCGGCCGCGGTGGGGTCCGATGCTCCCGACTGGGATACCCAGCCGGGAGCTGATCTGGGCGTACGGCACTGGCGGGTCTTCGAGCAGCAGGCCGATCAGCCGCTGGTCGCTCGGAGACAAGGCCAGGAACGCCTCGCGCAGGGCCGCGTGGCGCTCGGCCACGAGCAGCTCCTGCTCGGCCGTCCGAGCCTGCTCGGCCGGGAGGATCTGGGCGTCCAGCCGGTACCCGGCCGCGAGTGGTTCCCGGGCGGCGCGCACGACCCGGAGGCACTCTCGCCGGGTTGTGGTGGCCAGCCAGCCGGGTAGCGCGGCTGGATCGCGGATTTTGTCCAGCTGGTCCACTAGGTGCAACCAGACGCTCTGGCCGACGTCCTCGGCGTCGGCGTCGCGCAGCCGGTGCCTGCGGCATATGGACCAGATCAGCGGGGAGTACCGCTCGACGAGTGCGTCCCAGGCCTGCTTGTCGCCTTCTCTGGCGCAGGTCACCAGGTCAGTGACCACCAGCTCAGCTCCCGTTCTGGGAGGTCAGCAGGGGCCGCGGTCGGTGTGCCCGCTGCGCCGGTGCTGCGTGGGGGGGAATGTGCCCGCTACCGGCGTTGGGGACCTCGGCGGGTCGCGCTGTGCTGTGGCGCTGTGTGCCTCAGCGGTCATGATCTGGTTCTCCTGTCCGGTCGAACTGGCCGGGAAGCTCCGGGCCGTGGGCTGGTTCTGCCGTGGCCGGAGGCCCGGATGATCACCACGCGTGGGGGCCCTTGCCAGCTTGTTCGGCGCCAGCCATGGCCTGATAGGTGACTCATCCAGCCCATCCGGCGTCGGCAGCGCTGTCGGCCGGCGGACGGGCCGCGGCGGGCTGAGCCCGCGACCAGGCCGCCGACGATAAAGCGGCTCCCTGGCCTGATCGCGATCCCGCCGTCCCCGTCGATTCTCCGGTTCGTCGGGCCGTCGCAGCGGCAGGGCCACTTCCGACAGGGCCGCGGTTTCGGCCGGCCTGGGGCGCTGTCCTGCCTGGGGCCGGCAGGAGACCGGGAGGTGCGTGCCGCCGGCGGTCGCCTGCCCGGCCAGGACCGGCCATGGCCCCTGGTCGGAGTCCATGGCCGGCTGATGTCCGGCCGGGGGCCGGGACAGCGTGTCACGCGGTGGTTGAGGAGGCGGAGCGGCGGGCGGTAAGCGCCCGGTCCAGGAACACGGCGGCGATGGCCGTGACCAGGGCGGCGGCGAGCGCGATCAGGGTGATCTGCCAGCCGGGCATGCCGCCCACGGTGACGACCGGGGCGGCAGGCGCCGGGACCGGTGCCAGCGGGGCCCCGCCGGGCGGGTCCCGGACCAGGTCGTGCGCGGAGGCCGCGGGGACGATGGCTGATGCCAGCAGGGCGCAGGTGACCGCGGCCAGGGCCGCGGCGAGCCGGCGCGGGCGGGCGGCGGCCCGCCGGGCTGCGGCGCGCAGATGAGATCCCGTGCGGGGAATGCGAGTGAACATGATGTCCTCCTGTGTGTTGTGCGTACTGGCAGGACAGCGCGTCACGCTCGGAGCGGTCTTGGACCCGGCTTGGAGTGCCCGCTTGGAATCGCCGTGGACTGGTGATGGAATGGTGAGCACCCGCTGCCGGGGCGGGGTGAGGGTGGGTGGCCTGGCGATGTGTGATGGCTCCTGACGAGGCGTCCGACCCGGCGGAGCCGGACGCATTCGGTATCCTCGGGCCGCTGGAGGTGCTCAGGTCCGGCCGCGCGGTGCCGCTGGGCGGTCCGCGGCAGCGGGCGGTGCTCGCCGTGCTGCTGCTCCAGGCGAACCGGGTGGTGTCCGCGGACCGGCTGGTCGAGGACGTGTGGGCGGGGCACGCCCCGGAGGCCTCGGTGACCAGCTTGCAGACCTACGTGTTCCACCTTCGCCGCGCGCTCGAGCCCGGCCGGCCCCGTGGCGGCGCGCCGGAGGTGCTGGCGACCAGGGATCGCGGCTACCTCCTGCACGTGAGCCCAGAACGCCTGGACGCAGCCGTCTTCGAGGATGGCCTGGCCGATGGCCTGGCTGCGCTTGAGGCCGGACGGCACTCACAAGCCCGCGAGGGGCTCGGCCGGGTCCTGGAGTTGTGGCGGGGCCCGGTGCTCGCGGACCTGTCCGACTACGCGTTCATAGGGGCCGAGGCGGCCCGCCTGGAAGAGCTGCGGCTCGCCGCCTGGGAGGGCCGGATCGAGGCTGACCTGGCGCTGGGCCGGCACGGCGCGGTCACCGCCGAACTGGAGCGGCTGGTCGCCGACCATCCGCTGCGGGAGCGGCTGCACGGCCAGCTGATGCTGGCGCTGTACCGCTGCGGCCGGCAGGCCGACGCGCTGGCCGCCTACCGGCGGGTCCGCGACCTGCTCGCCGCCGAGCTCGGGATCGATCCCGGGGAGCCGCTGCGGCGCCTGCATGCCTCCGTCCTCGCCCACGACCCCGCGCTGGACTGGAACGGCAGCCGCCCCGCCGCGCCTGAAGGCCGCCCGGCCGAGGTCGGCACCCCGGCGCCCCGGCCGCCGGGCCCGCGGCTGACGGCGGGCCGCCGTGAGCTGGGCTGGGTGCGGCGGCCCCGCCGCCTGCTGGCCGCCGGCGCGGCGCTGGCGGTCGCCGCGGCCGTGTGCGTTGTCGCCGTAGCCCGGCCGTGGGCGGGCGAGCCGGCCGGCTTGCCGGGCAACAGCGTCGGCCTGATTGACTCGGCCGGGGGACGGGTTGGCGCTGCGGTGCCCGTGGGCAGCCCGGACGGCCTTGCCTACGGCGACGGCTCGGTCTGGGCCGTGAACGGCACCGGCGGCACCGTGTCACGGATCGACCCGGCCACCCATGCCGTGATGCAGCAGATCCCGGTCGGCGTCAACCCGGCCGCGGTCGCCGTCACCGGCGGCGACGTATGGGTCACCAACAGCGGCGACGGGACGGTGACACGGATCAACGCCGCGGCGAGTGCCGTGGTGCAGAAGATCACGGTCGGCAACATCCCGGACGCCATCGCCAGCGGGCCCAGCGGCATCTGGGTCGCCGACCAGGGCGACGCCACCGTGGACCGGATCGATCCCGTGACCGGCGACGTGACGATGCGGGATATCCCGGTCGGGGGGCTCCCGGACGGGATCGCGGTCGGCCCGGACGCCGTTTGGGTCGCCAACGGCCAGGACGGCACGGTGACCCGGATCGACGCGGCCACCGGCCAGCCCAGCGGCCCGCTACCCGTCGGTGCCGGGCCCGAGGGCATCGCGGTCACCACGGACACGGTATGGGTGGCCAACTCACTCGACCTCACCGTGGACAGGCTCGACCCGGCGACCGGCCGGGTGACTTCCACCATCCGCGTCGGGGACGGGCCCGGTGCGATCGCCGTGGCCAAGGACGGTGTGTGGGTGAGCGATGGGTTCGGCGCGACGCTGGACCGCATCGACCCGCGCACCAACCAGGTCAGCCGGGTCATCTCGCTGGGAAGCACGCCGCGGGGGATCGCGGCAACCGGGTCCGGCGTCTGGGTGGCGGCGCGGCCGTTCGCGGCGGCCGCCCACTTCGGCGGCACGCTGACCGAGGTGAGTTCCTACCTGCCTGAGCCTGACCCGGTGCATGATTACGATATCGCGACCCCGGCGCTCGCCGGCGTCTACGACGGGCTGGTCGCGTTCCGCAAGGCAGGAGGCGCGCGGTGGGACACGCTCGTGCCGGACCTGGCCGTGACGCTGCCGCGCCCGGCCGACGGCGGCAGGACGTACACGTTCACGCTGCGCCGGGGGATCCGGTACTCCACCGGCGCACCCGTGCGGGCGTCCGACTTCCGCCGCGGCATCCAGCGCGAGCTCAGCTTCGGCGACGTTCCCGCCTACTTCGAGGGCATCGTCGGCGCGCCAGCGTGCGTCCGGAACCCGCGGCGGTGCGACCTGTCCGCCGGGATCGTCACCGATGACGCGGCGGGGACGGTCACCTTCCGCCTGAGCGAGGCCGACCCTGACTTCCCCGACAAGCTCGCCCTGCTCATGGCGGCGCCGGCGCCGCCCGGCGCGGCCGGCCATTTCATGGACCGTGCGCCGTTCCTGCCCGGAACCGGTCCGTACATGGTCTCGCGATACCGGCCCGACTCGTCGCTGACCCTGGTGCGGAACCCGGGCTTCCGCCAGTGGTCGTACGCGGCCCAGCCGGTCGGCTACCCCGACGTGATCCGGTTCGAGCAGATGGCCGGCTCCGCCAGCAGGAATCAGCGGTGGCGGCCGGGCGGGCGGATGTCGTCGATATCACCTCGAACGGCCTGCCGTACCGCCCTCTGGCCATCCGGTACCCGACCAGGGTCCACTCCAGCATCGAGCTCTTCACCATGTTCCTGTTCCTCAACACCCGGCGGCCGCCGTTCACCAGCCTCAAGGCCCGGCAAGCCGTCAACTACGCGATCGACCGCGCCCGGATGATCCAGCTCCTCGGCTTCGACTCCCCCGGCCAGGCCGCCCCGACATGCCAGCTCCTGCCGGCCGGTTCCCCCAGCTACCAGCCCTACTGCCCCTACACGGCCGGCCCGCAGGACGATGCCTGGCACGGCCCAGATATGGAGAAGGCCCGGCAGCTTGCCAAGGAGTCCGGAACGACGAACGTGCCGGTGACCGTGTGGAACAACCAGACCGACTTCGGCAGGCCTGTCGGCGCCTACCTCGCCGATCTGCTCCGGCAACTGGGATACCGGGCCACCGTGCGCAATGTGTCCCAGCCCCAGTACCACGCCGCGCTCCACAATGCCAGCCACAAGGTCCAGCTGGGCCTCACCGGCTGGGCAGCAAACATTCCCACCACGTCTGACTTCTTCCTCCAGATCCTGACCTGCCGCTCGATCTACCAGGATCCCGCCGGCACCGCCAACTTGGCCGGGTTCTGCGAACCTCAGGTGGACCGGCTGGCCAGCCAGGCGCAGGCGACACAGCAGACCGACCCGGCCGGCGCCAGGAAGCTGTGGGCCAAGCTCGACCGCACCGTCACCGATCAGGCACCACTGGTGCCGGTCCTCAACACGTCGTTCACGGTGTTCGTCTCCGCCCGGGTCGGGAACTACCAGCAGTCCCCGTCCTACGGCGGACCGCTGCTCGACCAGATCTGGGTCCGGTAGCGCGCGTAACTTCACCACCCCGGTCTGCGGCCATGCTCTCGGCCTGGCAGATCCTCCGGGGTGAGCAGCCACCGCGACGATCTGATATGAGCGGATCCATTGAGACAACTTTGACCCGGCGAATCCGCCCACTAGGCGAGTCGGCGCGATTATCAAGAGCCCTTCGCGTCGTTGGATGCATAACAGTCGCCGGTTACGGCCCGGCGGACAGTCGGACGGGCTGTATATTTATGTATCGCCCCGCTTGAGGTGAATGTCCGCTTCTGCCGCGGACAGGGTCTGGGCGCAGATCATCGTGCTCGTGGTTGTGTGACGTCCGCGACGTTTCCGCGGAAGCGCCTTGTGCGTAATTTCACAAGCCGTCTCCGCGGAACGCGCGCATGATCGCGAAGGCAGCATGGGATCGTCCTGTCATGCGGCATGCCGCATGCCGCGTGTCGAAGGCAGGCGAGCGGCAAGGTTTAAACCGGGACGAGTTCTACGTGAATCTCGGCTGCTTGCGCAAGCGCGCGCAGGTCGCCGGAGTCTGAAGTGAGGATGTCGTCGCCGTCGGCTGCCAGGCACACCACAGTGGCATCAATGGCATCGGACTGGCCGCTGCGGGCAAGGAGCATGCCGGCCCGGCGTCCCAGCCTGTTGTCGATGGGAGCCACGTCAGTGCCGGCCAGGAGCCGGGCCATGGGGACCTGCCGTACGCTGCCACCGCGCCAGACCTGGGCGACCACGCCGCCGCTGGTAACCGGCGAGCGTCCGGCGAGACGTTCGCGCTTGATCAGTGCTACGACATCCCGGCTGCCGCGTTCAACGGCAACGAATGCCCCTGCATCCAGCACCAGCATCAGGCGGCCCCCCGGCCATGCTGCGCCGGCCCGGGTGTCCGCTGCTCCGGGTCGCCTCTTACCACGATGGCTCGTTCGCGTGCCCGCCGCGCGGCATCCCGCATCTCATCGTCGGTGATTTCCCCGTACTCGGCCTCGTAGGCGGCCAGGAAGTCATCCAGCGCCTGCAGGCGCCGGTCATGATCGGCCTTCAGCCGGAGAGCGTCATTGACCCAGGCGCTTATGCTCTCGGCGTGGCCTCCGGTCACGGCCTCCTGCGCCACCGCCACTAGCTCGGCGTCCACGGATGCGGAGAGCCGCCGCTTCGTCGTCATACGTTTATGCTACATCTCGCCTACGATCGTAGGAACATCTTGCCACATGGCAGGTACCGACCCTGCGAGGGCAACGGTCCGGTACATTGACGTGCTGGATACCGGGGTCGGCTGATGCCCGGGTTTGGTAACGATCCTATGTATTTGCTCCGGGATCCGGGTCGATCGAGCCGATGCCGGGAATCTCCGCGGGCCGTTCCGCCAGGTCGAGCAGCGTGGCCAGGGGAACGGTCAGGGTGACCTTCCCGGCGAACCCGGGCGGGATCGGGCCCGGGCCGGCCGCGGGGTTCGCGGGGCCGCTCTGGCTGGCCGCGCCGTGCGGCGGGCGGGGGCGGGAGTCGGTGCCGAGCAGTAGGTCCATGAGGGCGCGGCCGCGCAGCTCGTCCATGCTGCCTTCCAGGCCGGCCTGGCCAAGCAGCCGGGCCAGCGCGGTGATCTTCTGATCGGCGGCGAGTACCTGCGCCGGGGGCAGCTCCCGGCCGGCCAGGCCCGCGTTGCCGGACTCCTCGGCCCAGCGTTCCACCCGGGCCTGGCGAGCCGCCCGCTCCCGGCGTTCCTTCGCCTTCTTCGGGGCGACCTCGATGACCGCGCGGGCGATCGCGGAGCGCAGCGCGGCCGGGGTCAGCCGGGCGGCGCGGTCCAGGACCAGCGCCTCGGCGGCCCGGGCCTCCTCCGGGATCAGCACGGCGGTGGCGCGAGCGATGATCGCGGCCTTGTCCTCGGACAGGATGCCGTCCAGGAACGCGACCCGCGTGCCTGGGAGCTTGACCTCCAGGTCGTGAGCAAGGCCGAGCATCCCGGCGGCGTCGCCCTTCGACTCGGCCAGGACCGCACTCAGCTCGCTGGGGGTGAACTCATCCCACACCTGGGGCATCCCGGTCGCCTTGTCCGCCGGCCACCCGGCGGCGGATCAGCTCGGCGACCGCGGCGTACTTGCGGGCGGCGGCGTGCACGGCCACCCGGTCCCACGCGCACAGCACCCCGAGGAGCTCATCGTCGGAGACACCCTCGAAGCCGTCACTGGCCTGGTCGGCGAACCGGGCGAGCTCGGAACTGCCGGACATCGTGTCCATCAGCATGCCGGAGGCGAACTGGGCGGCCGGGCCGGGGTACTCACCGGGGAAGATCTCCGCCGAACCCGGCTGGCCCGGCCCCCGGCGGCCGGTCGTCGCCGTGAGCGCGGCCAGCCCGGCCGTAGTACCCGCCCGGGCCGCGCTCTGGGCCGCGCGGGCCTGGTCCTCGGCGGCCTCGCGGCAGTCGGTCAGGACCTCGGCGTAGTCGTACTCCTCTTCCCAGTCCTCCTCGTCTTCCCACCAGGGCTCGTCCGGATCATCCGCAGAGACCGGTTCCGTGGACATGAACCGCCATCCGTTCTGGACAGGTTTAGTTCACCAAACATAATAGCGAATTTCTTCCATAATCACCAGATCATCTGTGAAATTCGAATGAAGAATCTAGAGTGATAGTTGAGACCCGGCGGGCGGGAGGCGGCGCGGGAGGACAGAAAGGCGAGGCTGAGGGCTGACGGTGACCCGGGAGCGGGGTGGCGGGCGGTGCCCTGGGAGGATGGCGTGACTGTGGTTTCGCCGAAGGGATCGCTGGATGAGTCGGGTCGTTGTCATCGGGGCCACCGGGCACATCGGCACCTACCTGGTGCCGCGGCTGGTACGCGGCGGTCACGAGGTGATCGCCATGAGCCGCGGCGCGCGGGATCCGTACCACGCGAGCCCGCAGTGGGAGTCGGTCACCAGGGTGACGGTCGATCGTGACGCTGAGGACGAGGCGGGGACGTTCGGGGCGCGGGTGGCGGAGCTGCGGCCGGACGTCGTCATCGACCTGATCTGCTTCACCGCCGCCTCGGCGCGCCAGCTCACCGATGCGCTGCGTCCGGCCCGGCCGCTGCTGATCCACTGCGGAACCATCTGGGTGCACGGCCCCGCGCTGCGGGTGCCGCTGACCGAGGACGAGCCGCGGACGGCCTACGGCGAGTACGGCACCGGCAAGGCGGAGATCGAGGCCCTGCTGCACCGCGAGACGCTGGCCGGGGGCGTGCCCGCGGTGGTGCTGCACCCGGGTCACATCAGCGGGCCCGGCTGGCCGGTCATCACGCCGGCCGGCAACCTGGATCCGGCCGTCTGGACCCGGCTGGCCACCGGGCAGCCGCTCGCGCTGCCCGACAACGGGCTTGGCGTGCTGAACCACGTGCACGCGGACGACGTGGCGCAGGCCTTCGAGCGGGCCATGTCCCGCCCGGCCGCGATCGGGGCCAGCTTCCACGTCGTGGCCGAGCAGGCGATGACCTTGCGCGGGCTGGCGGCGGGGGTGGCGGGGTGGTTCGGCCGGGAGCCGGTGCTCGAGTTCACCGACTGGGCGGAGTTCGAGCGGCGAACGGGAGCCGAGCACGCCGGGGCGACCCGCGAGCACACCGTGCGCAGCATCAGCGCGAGCATCGACCGGGCCAGGGAGGTGCTCGGGTACGCGCCGCGGTACAGCACGCTGGACGCCCTGCACGAGGCGCTGGCCTGGCTGGTGGCCAACGGCCAGGCCGACGTGGGCGGCCAGGAGTTCTAGCCATGGCTGCGGCCGGGGCGACCATCGCGGGAGTAACCAGGCGTCAGAACGCGCGGACGCCGGCGGCGTGGCTGACCGCCACGGAGTGCGTCACGCAGCGAGCTCCGTCGAGCAGGTGCAGCAGGAAGCCGGTCGGGTCGGCGACGTAGCCAGGGGGTTCGGCGTCGTGCATGCGCAGCGCGGCCTGCCGGAACGTGCTGGGCGCGGTGGTCATCAAGGTCCCGGCGAACAGCGCGGAGGTGTCCCGGTGCACGTGCCCGGCGAGCACCCGGACCACGTGCGGGTGCTTGCCGATGACCGCGGCCAGCCCGGCCGCGTCGTCGAGGATCATGCCGTCGAGGAACGGGATCCCGACCGGCACCGGCGGGTGGTGCAGGCAGACGAAGGCGGGCACGTCCGGCCGGGCACCGAGGGCCTGGTCGATCCAGGCGAGCTGGGCGGGGCCGAGGCATCCCGCCGGGCTGCCCTGCACCCAGGAGTTCGCGATCACCAGGGTGGCCTGCGGATACTCCACCGTGTAGGAGGGTGACACGCCGTTGCCCAGGTACGGCGTGTCGCCGAACCGGGCGATCAGGGCGGCCGGGTCGTCGTGGTTGCCCGGCAGCAGGTGCACAGGGACCGGGCACCGCCGCAAGATCTCGCGCAGCGTGGCGTACTCGTCCGGATGCCCGGTGTCCGCCAGATCTCCGGTGATGACCACGCAGTCCGGCCGCGGCTCGACAGCGAGCAGGCGGGCGAGCGCGTCGGCTAGGGCGGCCGCGGGCTGGGCGGCGAGGGGACCCCGCGTGAGGTGGAGGTCGCTGAGTTGGGCGATCCGCATGCGCCTGAAGGTAGCAAGTGCGCCTGGCAGCATGGCACCCATGATCGGACGACTGCACCACCTGGTAATCGACTGCCCGGATCCGCTGTCCCTCGCCGGCTTCTACGCCGAGCTTCTGGGCCAGCCCGTCACCTACCGCAGTGACGACTTCGTCGTGGTGTCGGCCGACGACACCACGTCCGGCCTGGCCTTCCAGCTCGCGCAGGATCACCAGCCGCCCGCCTGGCCCGACCCGGCCCGGCCGCAGCAGATGCACCTCGACGTGATGGTGGACGACGTGGCCGCGGCCGGTCCCCTGGTGCTGGCCCTCGGCGCGACCAAGCTCGACGGTCCCGGCGTCTACGCCGACCCGGCCGGGCACCCGTTCTGCCTGATCCCGAGGCCGAACTGGGCGCCGCCGATCCAGAATTAACAGCCGCCACGCGGATACCACGGGCGGCTGGTTGTCGGTCAGCCCTTCACACTTCAGGGCGAGGGTCGCGCTGCCAGGCGAGGAACGCGGTGAGCGTGACCCGCTCGTCGGCTTCCATCGGCGGGATCGTGCGTGGATCGGTCATGATTCCATTGTTCCGGTTACGAAGGACAGGATCTGGCCGAACGGGGGACGGTATCCGTCTCTCGTGTCGACCTCGAGCGCGGGCACGTCGATGCTCACCCGGCGGAACGCGCGGTGCGCCGCATCGCGCTCGGCTGCACCGCCCGGGCCGGCGTGCACGCGCCGCAGCGGGTCGTCCTGCTCGCGCCGGGTGATCCGGGCGAAGGCCACGTCGGCCGCAACCATGCAGTGCACGACGCGGATCTCGGCCAGGCCGCGGAGCCCTTCCAGCCGCGGGCGCCAAACGTGGTCCTGGAAGGCCGCCTCGGCCACGGTGGTCACGCTGGACCGGAGCAGCAGTTCCAGCACGGCGAAGAAGACCGGAAACGTGCGCCGGGTCAGCTCGTCGCCGGGCGCGCCGGTGAAGCCGGGGGCCGCGTGCGCCATGCCCTGCTTGATCTCGTCGCGGGAGATGACCGGGCAGCCCACCGCCGCCGCGATCTGGCGGGCGAGCGTGGTCTTTCCGGACCCAGGCGGGCCACTGACGACCACGAGCGTAGGTGTCACGGGTTTCCGCCGATCTCCGCATCATTGATGAGGGCTTCGTCGCGGCGGCGGAGGATCTCGGCCACTGTCTGTTCGGCTGTCTGGGTGGAGGTGTCCAGCCACAGGCCGGTGCGCGGAGTCTGGCCGAGTTCGCGGTCGAGGCCCTCGATGGTGAACTCCCCGGGCCGGTAGGCGACCTTGCCGGTCGCGGCCTGGCGGGCCGCGTCGCGGGCCCGGACCGCGTCCGCGCTCGGCCGCAGCACCACCAGGTGCCGCGGGGCGGCCTTGACCTGGTTGAGCCAGGTGACGACGTCGGCGCCGAAGATGTTGTCCTGGACCACGACGGTGAACCCGGCGTCGCAGTACTCGCCGGCGACCACGGCGGAGAGCCGGTACCTGAGGTCGAGCAGGCGGCGCGCCTCGGCTTCTCGCTCGTCGCCCGGGTGCGCCCAGCCGCGGACGGCCCAGCGGTAGAACTGGCCACCGCGGACGTGCACGCCGCGCTCGAACTGGCGGGCCAGCAGGTCGGCCACCGTCGACTTGCCTGCCGCCTGTACCCCGGTCACCAGCCAGACGTCCATCGGGCCAGTCTGGCAGGCATTCCAGCCCACCCCGGTGTCGATGTGGCTCGCGCAGCGTGTTGAGGCAGGATCGGGTCATGACACGAGTTCCGTACACGGGTGATGAGAAGGCCAGCCTGTCCGCCAGCCTCGACCGGCACCGCGACGCTATCTTGTGGAAGCTCGAAGGCCTGGATGACGAGGCCCTGCGCCGGCCGATGGTGCCGTCGGGCAGCAGCCTGCTCGGCCTGGTCAAGCACCTGGCGGGCGCCGAATACGGGTGGTTCTGCGACACGTTCGGCCGGTCGCATGAACCCCTGCCGTTCGACCTGGACTCCGACATCGAGGCTGATATGCGCCCGGCGCCCGGCGAGACCACCGGGGACATCGTGGGGTTGTTCGCCCGGGCCAGGGCCGCGGCCGATCAGGTCATCGCGGACCTGGACCTGGAGGCGACAGGAACGGCCTGGTTCGGCGACACGGTGACGCTGCGCTGGGTGCTGATCCACGTCATCGAGGACACCGCGAGGCACGCCGGGCACGCCGACATCCTGCGCGAGCTCATCGACGGCAGCACCGGCGATCACCGTCGCGACGGCCCGGGCGAGGCGATTCCCGCCTGGCCCGGATCATGACCGAGCACCCGCTGGGCGGCGGGAACGTGGCCACCCGGGTGGTCCGCGTCGGCGATACGGTGCGCAAGCCGGCCGGGTACTGGACGCCGGCCGTCGAGGCGCCGCTCTCGCACCTGCGGCGAGGCGGGTTCACCGGGGCGCCGCGGCCGCTGGGCCGGGATGTTGAAGGGCGGCAGGTGCTCGAGTACGTACCCGGGCCGGTGGCCATGGACCAGCCTGGGCTGGACGAGGCCGGGCTGCGGCGCGTGGGGCGGCTGATCAGCGAGTTGCACGACGCGGCTAGCGGCGGGCTGGATCGTTTGCGGAAGCGCCTGGAGGAAAGTAGGGCTGTCACGGAGATCGCCGCGCGGTAGCTGGCGCCGGCTCCTTAGAAGATGGCGGCCCCTTAGGAGGTGGCGGCGTGTGGGAGAGGCTGGAGGGCCGCGAGATCAGGCGGCGCGGGATCAAGCGGCCCGACGTCGGCGGCCGGCCGCGGCCCGACCTGCCCGAGGGCACCGACCTGCTGCCGGAGATCAGGCACATCGTCGTGCTGATGATGGAGAACCACTCCTACGACAACTACCTGGGCATGCTGGCAGGCCGGGGCGACGGCCTGCCGCTTGGGCCCGACGGAACCCCGGACGTCGTCAACTACACGCCGAACGGGCGCGGGTATCACGCCCACCACATGACCTCCACCGCCCAGGTGAAGAACGATCCCAGCCAGAACTGGCGGGCCAGCCATATCCAGTACGCGGGCGGGCGCAACGACGGCTTCGCCGCCGCCGTGGCCGAAGCGCTGCCCGGCGCCGACCCGGCCGTGCCGATGGGCTACTGGACCGAGGAGGACCTGCCCTTCTACCACGCGCTCGCGCGGACGTTCCCGCTGGCCGACCGCTGGTTCAGCTCCTGCCTGGGCCCGACGTTCCCGAACCGCAGGTTCCTCATCTCGGGCACGGCCCACGGGCTCATGGACGACCTGCCGTGGGACATCGTCGACTACCCGGAAGCCGGGACGATCTTCGACGTGCTCACCGGGCACGACATCTCCTGGGCCAACTACCACAACGTGCGGCACTACTCGGTGCTGCTGCGCCGGGTGCTCGGCGGCCGCGGGCTGACCGCGGTCCGGCGGCTGGCGCAGACCGGCCGGTGGCTGCCCGGCATGGCCGACCGGGCCGTCGGCAACAAGTCGTTCACCGCCGACTTGTACCCGCTCGGGCTGGCCGCGTGCGTCCGGCACCTGCGCAGGACCGAACGGTTCTTCGCCGACGCGGACGCGGGCAGGCTGCCCGCGGTGAGCATCGTCGACCCGGACTTCGAGACTTACTCGGAGGAGAACCCGCAGGACATCCGCAGGGGCGAGTCGTTCGCCGCGGAGGTCATCAACCGCGTCATGGGTGGCCCGGCGTGGCCCCACACGCTGCTGATCTGGCTCTACGACGAGCACGGCGGCTACTACGACCACATCCCGCCGCCGGAGGCGGTGCCGCCCGACGACGTACCCGCGCGCAACTACGTCCTCGACCTGCCCCGGTGGCTGCGCACGCTGCTCAGCCCGGTGTTCGGTGGCGGCTTCGCCCGGCTGAAGGCCATCGACGACGGCCCCCGCGACTACGCCCGCTACGGCTTCCGGGTCCCGGCCGTGGTCGTCTCCCCCTACGCCCGCCCGGACTACGTGTGCGGCACGACGCTGGATCACACCTCGGTGCTCAAGCTGATCGAGGAGAAGTGGAACCTGCCCCCGCTGACCCGCAGGGACGCCGCCGCCTCGTCACCGCTGGACATGGTCGACCTGCAGGCCGCCCCCGCCTTCGCCGAGCCGCCCAAGCTGCCCGAGCCGGCGATGCGCTGGGGCTCGTGGGGCCGACGACCGCGGCGACGCCGGGCCAGGGACCTGAAGTGGAAATCGGTCCGGCTGGCCCAGCGCCGGTCAACACCGCGCGGGACGGCGCGATCCTGAGCGGGGCCGTCACCACGGCCCGTTCGGGATCTGGTTATTTCATCAGGGGGTTGCCGAGGGGAACCCTATTCCCGCCGGTGCCGGCCTGGGCGGCGTCGTAGAAGAGGTACATCCCGAGCGCGGCGAACAGCAGCACGACGTAGCCGGCGGTCTTCAGCAAGCCGGTCGACGGCACGCCGAGCGGCGATGCCTCGGCGAAGGCGAGCAGCAGCAGCAGCAGGGCCAGGTCGACGAGCACGAACACCGCGGTGAACGCGGCAGGCAGCCGCAGCGTGGCCAGGGTGAGCATGATGATGGCGACCAGCCAGGCAACCAGGAACAGCTTCACGGTGGCGAGCACCGCGGTGGCGGTGATGGCGAACCAGTTGTGGTCGAGGCCGAGCACGAGCATCCCGTAGCTCAGCCAGAACGTGCCGAAGATGCCGAAGACGGCCGCCACCGCGCTCTGGCCGACGGCCGCGGCCCAGACCGCAGCCAGCAGCAAGCCCAGGGCCGTGGCCGACAGGATGATCGCCAGGGGGGCGCCAAGGACGCCGACTGGCACTACACCGACCAGCCCCAAGCCGAGCGCGACGGAACCGACGATGAAGCTCGATAGGCCCAGCATGGCCGGGTCGCCGGCCATCGGTCCGACCACGGGCGCCGCGGCGGGTGCCTCGGGCACGGTGGCTGGCCCACCAGATTCGCCGGCGGTTGCATCAACAGTGGCCATCAGTTCGCTCCTTCATCTAGAGCGTCCCGCGTATGCGGGCTTAATGCATCCATACGCCCATGACCAGGCAGATGTGTTCTCAGTTTGAATCAGGGGACGCTAAGGTGCCGGACGCGACGATTCCGTACTCGTGGATCTTGCGGTAGATGGTGGCGCGCGACATGCCCAGCGCCTCGGCCGCCCGGACCTTGTTGCCGTCGTGATCCTGCAGGCTCTGCACGATCGCGTCCCGCTCGATCGACTCCAGCGGGGACAGCAGCCTGCGGCTTACCGTCCAGCACTCAGGGGGCAGGTCCCGCGGCATGATCACGCCCGCCCGGCGGCGCTGCACGACCTGCTTGAGAACCAGCCAGAGCTGCTCGGTGTTGCCCGGCCAGTTGTGCCGGAGCAGCAGCTGCATCGCCTCGGGCGAGCATGTCAGCCGGCCCTGCTGGCTGAGCCGGGCCAGGAAGAACGGGATCAGCTCATGCAGGTCCTCGATGTGGTGGCGCAGCGGCGGCAGCTCCACGGTGCCCTGGAAGAACCGCAGCAGCCTGGTCAGGTCGGTGCCGGACCGCTTGCGGTTCAGCGTCATCGCCACCCGCAGTTCCTTGTGCCGCCTGGCCGTCCTGGCCTCCTGCAGCGCGCTGGCCAGCGCGTGCACCTGCTTGGCGTTCAGCAGGTCCGCGTGCCTGATGACCAGCATGCCCGAGCCGTCGAGCAGCTCGCCGCGGGTCTTGGTCAGCCAGTCGCCGCCAGCGCCTTCTGCGTCGACCACGTGGAACGGCGCGGCCGGGTTCCGCCGCTGGTGCACCCCGCGGGCCAGGGCCAGCTTGCCCACGCCGCCCTCGCCCTCGAGCGTCATCCAGTCCGCGGCGTCGTAGAGGGCCTCCGCCTCCCGGCAGGCGCGCAGCCACAGCACCCCGCTGCCGACCAGGCCCGGCAGGTACATGGCGGTCCGCGGCGCGGGCACCTCGGGCACGGGCGCGGCCGCGGCCATCAGCTTCACGTGGACCACGCCGTCCGGGCAGACGCTGGTGCCCGGGATCCGCCGGCAGAACATCCTGGCCACCATGCCGCTGGGCAGGTCGACCGTCACCGCGCCCGGGTTCTCCCTCGCCAGCGCCTCGGTGGCGTGGCCGATCAGAGCAGACTGGTCAGCGGGGTCGAGCACCCGGCGGGCGTGGTCGTTGAGCATGACGACGTCGTTGCCGAGGGCCAGCACGATGCCGCCGGTACGGCGGCAGGCACGCACGTACTCCTGCAGCAGCCGCAGGTCGCGGCTGCTGCCCGCGGCCAGCAGGGCCTGGGTGATCTGGTCTGCCGTCGACTTCACCAGCGAGACCAGCAGCGGGTCGGCGTTCTTGCGCCAGCAGGTCAGGTCGATCACGCCGACCGTCTTGCCCGAGACCGGGTCGTGGATCGGCACCCCGGCGCAGGCCAGGCTCTCGAGGTGCTCGGCGTAGTGCTCGTGCCCGAAGACGTGGGCCGGGCCGCCGGATTCCAGCGCGGTGCCGATGCCGTTGGTGCCCACCCGCTCCTCGGCGTAGCTGAAGCCCGGCGCCAGCTTGACGCCATCCAGGTGCCGCTCGAGGTCGTGATCCGCGGTCATCCTGGTCAGCACCAGGCCCGCGGCGTCGGTCAGGATGATGCTGATCGGCTGGCCGTCGAGCTGCTCGTGCAGGTGCCGCAGCACCGGATCGGCCGTGCGGGCCAGGTTGGATTCCAGGTCGGGGTCGCGCAGGTAGTCCAGCTCGATGTGGTCCGCGGCGACGTTCCACTGCCGCGACCGCCACCAGGACGCCAGGATGGGCTTGCGCACAGCGTGGGAATCGACCGGCTCGGCGGCGAGGAATCGTTCCCTGGCCTCCGCCAGCCGATCTTTCGTCGTGTGCAGCGGCAACGAAGTACGTGCCATATCGCCTCCCCCACCCTTTGCATTCCCGGCTGGAGGGTCTGCCCAACACGGATCGCGGTCCGGGTTTACCCGCCCATTACAAAGTAAACCCAATGTTCCGGGGCACTGTCTCAAGTTGAGACTGCCATCTTGAGCCAGCCGACGTTGTGTCGGTTCATGGACGCCCACGGTGAGACGACCCATTCCGACCACCAGGAGACCTTCAATCCCTGGAGCATCGTCAACCTCGTTTTCAGCCACCTGGCGGAGGAGGGATTGCATCCGGTCCTCGGCGAGGCGGGCGACCCGGGCAAACCCGCGGCGGACCTGCTCCGTGCGCTGGGCATCGTGCCCGCCGCGGAGGGCAACCGGATGGAGTCTGAGCAGCGCAAGCAGCGGCTGGCGGAGATCCGGGCCGCGTTCGAGATGTCTCATGTTGAGAGCCCATGACCTTGGCTTTCGAGATGTGATGCAGCACACAAGGACTTTCGGGGCTGTTGGCTGCAGCCCGCCGGGCCCGCAGCGGGCCCCACGACGCCGGAACCCGCCGAGAAAGGGGTGACGATGAGTCGCCAGAGTGTGGCCAAGGCTCACCAGAAAATCCAGGAGCTGTCCTGGGAGCCTCAGTATCACGAGCCTGTGTCGCAGTACGGGACGGACTACACGTTCCACAAGGCGCAGAAGAAGGACCCGCTCAAGCAGGTCCTCCGGTCCTACTTCCCGATGCAGGAAGAGAAGGACAACCGCGTGTACGGCGCGCAGGACGGCGCCATCCGCGGCAACATGTTCCGCCAGGTGCAGGAGCGCTGGCTGGAGTGGCAGAAGCTATTCCTGTCCATCATCCCGCTACCGGAGGTATCAGCGGCGCGCGCCATGCCGCTGCTGTTCCGCACGGTCCCCAACCCGGAGCTGCACAACGGCCAGGCGATCCAGATGATCGACGAGGTACGCCACTCGACGATCCAGCAGAACCTCAAGCGCCTGTACATGAACAACTACATCGACCCGGCCGGCTTCAACAACAGCCTCCGGAACTTCCAGAACGACTACTGCGGGACCATCGGCCGGCAGTTCGCCGAGGGCTTCATCACCGGTGACGCGATCACCGCCGCGTCGATCTACCTGACCATCGTGGCCGAGACGGCCTTCACGAACACGCTGTTCGTGGCCATGCCGGCCGAGGCCGCGGCCAACGGTGACTACCTGCTGCCCACCGTGTTCCACTCGGTGCAGTCGGATGAGTCCCGGCACATCTCGAACGGCTACGCCACGCTGCTGATGGCGCTGTCGGACGAGAGCAACCACCAGCTACTCGAGCGCGACCTGCGCTACGCATGGTGGAACAACCACCGCGTGGTGGACGCGGCCATCGGCACGTTCATCGAGTACGGCACCAAGGACCGGCGCAAGGACCGCGAGTCCTACGCCGAGATGTGGCGCCGGTGGATCTACGACGACTACTACCGCAGCTACCTCGTGCCGCTGGAGAAGTACGGCCTGGTCATCCCGCACGACCTCATCGAGGAAGCCTGGAACCAGATCTGGAACAAGGGCTACGTGCACGAAGTCGCGCAGTTCTTCGCCACCGGCTGGCTCGCCAACTACTGGCGGATCGACGCGATGACGGACGCGGACTTCGAGTGGTTCGAGTACAAGTACCCGGGCTGGTATGACAAGTACGGCAAGTGGTGGGAGAACTACAACCGCCTCGCCACGCCGAACGGTCACCACCCGATCGTGGCCGAGAGCGTCGACTACGTGTACCCGCACCGGTGCTGGACCTGCATGGTCCCGTGCCTGGTCCGCGAGGACATGACGATGGCCGAGGTCGACGGGCAGTGGCGCACGTACTGCCACAAGGAATGCCAGTGGACCGACCAGACGGCGTTCCGGCCCACCTATCAGGGCCGTGAGACCCCGAACATGGGGCAGCTCATCGGCAAGCGCGAATGGGAGACCCTGTACCACGGCTGGAACTGGGCCGACGTGGTGTCCGACATGGGCTACGTCCGCGACGACGGCAAGACCATGACCGCCCAGCCGCACCTGGACCTGGATCCCAAGAAGATGTGGACCCTGGATCACCTGCGCAGGATGCCCGAGGTTCTCAGCCCGAACGTGCTGCTCAACGAGATGACCGCCGAGCAGCGTGAAGCGTTCCGCGCCGACTACGTCCGGCAGGGTCCGGCCGGCCGTCCGGCCCCGGCGGCCAGCTAAGGGCTGGCAGCGGAGGGGGCAGCCCGGTTCGCGGTTTCCGGGCCGCCCCCTCTGACCACCGCGCTCGTTTGTCCTCTACCGTCCCTGCGCAGCCCTGATGAGGGGGTTATGGCCGAGAAGCACGTCGTCCGCTTCGAGCCGGTGGGCATCGAGATCGAGGTGAGCGAGGACAAGAACATCCTGCGTGCCGCGCAGGAGCAGGGGATCATGCTGATGCACGGCTGCAAGGAGGGGCAGTGCGCATCCTGCAAGTCGTTCGTCCTCGACGGCGACGAGATCGAGCTCGACAAGTACTCCACCTTCGCGCTGCCCGACTTCGAGCTCGAGGAAGGCTACACGCTGCTGTGCCGGGCGCACGCCTACGAAGACCTCACCATCGAGCTGCTCAACTACGACGAGGAGATGATCCGTTCCGGCCTGCCGATCCAGGAGGCCGTCACGGAGGTAGTGTCCAGGGACGCGGTCACCCACGACATGCGGCACCTGGTACTGCGGCTGATCGAGCCGACCGAGATCAAGTTCTTCCCCGGCCAGTACGTGGACATCAAGATCCCGGACACCGGCGCGGTGCGTTCCTTCTCGATGGCCAACACCTCAAGCCGCGAGAGCGGGCTGCTTGAGTTCGTCATCAAGGTCTACCACGACGGGCTTTTCTCCAGGTACCTCGCGGAGAGAATGGCCGAGGGCGACCGGCTGGAGATAACCGGGCCGTTCGGCGTCTTCACCCTCCGCGAGGGCGACAACGACCTGGTGTTCGTCGGCGGCGGCGCGGGCATGGCGCCCATCTTGTCGCTGCTGCGGGCCATGGCCGAGCGCGGTCTGCAGCGCAAGGCCACCTTCTTCTACGGCGCCCGGACCAAGAAGGACCTCTGCTTCGAGCCCGAACTGCACAGGCTGGTGCAGAAGCTGCCGGGCTTCCGTTACATACCGGCCCTGTCCGAGCCGGCTTACGACGAGGAATGGGACGGCGAGACCGGCCTGATCACCGATGTGGTCAAGCGGCACGCCAGCGACCTGCGCGGGGCGCACGCCTACGTGTGCGGGCCGCCGCCCATGGTGGAAGCGGCGCTCCCGCTGCTGGAAACGCTGGGTGTGGAGGAAAAGCGCATCTACTACGACAAGTTCACGACCACTGGTAACCCGCAGGAGTGAGATCATGACAGAGACGCAGGAGAACAAGCCGCGCAGTGTCCCTAAGCCGGTCTTCACCGACGCGGAGGCAGGCGCCAAGACCTTCCCGGACTCGACCAAGCGGAATTTCAACTACTACACGCCGGCCAAGCGCAAGCAGTCCCACTACGAGGACGTGACCGTCGAGGTCCAGCCGGACCCCCGGCACTACCTGTCCCAGGGCTGGCTGTACGGCTTCTCCGACGGCCGCGGCGGCTACCCGCTGGACTGGACGGCCCTGAAGGCCTGGGGCTCGGACCGCCCCGAGCCCGAGCGCTACCCTGGCTCGGGCGGCAAGGGCTACGACTGGCCGGCCCTTGGCTGGCACGAGTTCCGCGACCCGAACGAGGAGTGGGAACTCACCTTCTACCGGTACAACTCCAACGTCGTCCGGCAGCTCAACCAGAACGTCGACGCGGCCAGGGCGGCGAAGGCCTTCGAGCAGTGGAACCGGAACTGGGTGCGCTTCGTCGAGTCGCACGTCGGTGCGTGGATGCACGTGGACCACGGGCTCGGCCTGTACCTGTTCGCCAACGCCAACCGGCGCGCCCCGACCAACATGCACAACAACGCGATCTCGGTGAACAGCATGCACCGGATCCGTTCGGCTCAGGACCTGGCGCTGTACAACCTGACCCTGACCGAGGAGATCGAGGGCTTCGACGGCACCGCGCACCTGACCGCGTGGAACGAGGACCCGGTGTGGCAGGGCGTCCGCGAGGTGGCCGAGCAGCTGACCGCGATCGACGACTGGTGCGAGGCCATCTTCGCGGCCAACGTCGTCTTCGAGCCGCTGGTCGGCGAGCTGTTCCGGAGCGGCCTGGTGCAGCAGTCGGCGCCGCGCAACGGCAACTTCGTCACCCCCACGGTCATCGGCGCGGAGGAATACGACTACGCCGAGCGGGACCTGCGCTATACCAGGCCGATGTTCCACCTGCTCACCAACGACCGCGAGTTCGCCGACCACAACAAGAACTTGCTGCAGGGCTGGCTGTCGACCTGGACCAGCCGCGCCATCGCCGCCTCCCGGACGCTGCAGCCGATCTGGTCGCTGCCCGAGCACAAGCCGCCGCGCTTCGAGGACGGCCTGGACGCGGCCAAGAGCCGTTTCTCCGGCATCCTCAACGACCTCAACCTGGACGCACCGAAGGAGATCGCCCAGTGACCACTTACCAGCACCCCGAGAGCCCGTACAAGTCCAATAACACGGCCTCCAACATGGCCGGCGTCACCCTGATGAACAATCAGGTCGGGGCGGTCGTCGCCCAGGTCATGGCCGAGAAGCCCAACGTCACGGTCACCTACCTGCCGTCGATGATCCGCGTCGACGCGCGGGGCCGGATGGACTTCGACTACGACGAGATCTCGGAGGCGCTCGGCGAGGAGCCCGGCTACTATGACGCCGCGCAGTTCGAGGAGAACATGTCCACGCACTACGGCCGGATGATCCACCTGGACGACAGGACGATCATGTTCGCCAACCCGGAGGACGCGGCCGAGTACCTCGACTTCGACCTGACCGCGCGGTCGTAGCTGGCCCCGGGGGGCTTCGGGGGGACGTCCCCCCGAAGTTAGCAGAGCCCGACACGGCGCGGGGCTTGTCCAGCCCGCGCCGTGCGAGTACGAACGGAAATGTGGTCTTGACTCCCGTGGCACTGAGCCGGTGATCGCCGGCTCAGTGCCATGACCGCTCCCTGAAGGAGGCGCCTTGTACGAGCACAACGGCGAGAAATACTTCATCGTCGATTCGCACATGCATTACTGGAATGCTGCCCCGGACAACTGGGTTCCCGGCGCCGAGCAGTACGCCAAGGGCTGGATCGAATGCTTCCACGCGTACCAGGGCCTCGGGCCGCCGGAGACGCACTGGACGATCGAGCACTTCCAGAAGTACTCAGAGGACGACCTGATGAAGGACGTCTTCGAGGACGGGCACGTGGACGTGGCCATCTTCCAGCCGACGGACCTGAAGGAGTGGTACACGGAGGGCTTCAACACCACCGCGCGCAACGCGGAGATGGGGAAGAAGCACCCCGGCAAGTTCATCTACAACACCAACTTCGACCCGCGCGACGGCGACCTGGGCCTGGAGGAGCTCAAGCGCAACGTCGAGACGTACGGCTCCAAGGGCGTCAAGCTCTACACCGCGGAGTGGAACAACGGCTCGCGCGGGTACAAGCTGAGCGACCCCGGCGCGTACCGCTTCCTCGAGGCCGCGCAGAACCTGGGCATCAAGAACATCCACGTGCACAAGGGACCGACGATCTGGCCGCTGGACAAGGACGCCTTCGACGTCGCCGACGTGGACCACGCCGCGACCGACTTCCAGGAGCTCAACTTCATCATCGAGCACGTGGGCCTGCCGCGGATCGAGGACTTCTGCTTCATGGCTACCCAGGAGCCGAACGTGTACGCGGGCCTGTCCGTGGTCATCGGCGGCCTCATGCACGCCCGGCCGAACTTCTTCGCCAAGGTCATGGGCGAGCTGCTGTTCTGGGTCGGCGAGGACAAGATGACGTTCGGCAGCGACTACGGCATCTGGGAGCCGAAGTGGCAGGTCGAGGGATTCGTGGACTGGGAGATGCCGGACCGCGAGGAGTTCGCCGACTTCCCGAGGCTGGGCATCGCGGGCAAGAAGAAGATCCTCGGCCTGAACGCGGCCAGGCTCTACGACATCGACGTGCCCGCCGAGTACCAGCTGCCCGCCGAGGCGGGCACGCCGGGCGCCCAGGACGACGCGCAGCTGGTCGCGGGGGCATGAGCTCTTCGGCTCTGCTCAAGGCGCTGGAGACGGTGCGCGACCCCGAACTCGACGAGCCGATCACCTCGCTCGGGTTCGTCGCGTCGTGCGCCGTCTCGGCGGCCGGGGACGCGCAGGTCCGGCTGCGGCTGCCCACTTACTTCTGCGCACCCAACTTCGCCTACCTGATGGTCGCGGACGCCTACGACGCCGTGTCGGCGCTGCCGGGCGTGCGGCGCGCCGAGGTGGTCCTGGAGGACCACTTCGCCTCCGACGTGATCAACGGCGGCGTGGCCGCCCGGGCCGGTTTCGTCAGGACTTTCGACGGCGAGGCGGTCAGTGAGCTGCACCAGCTGCGTGCCGACTTTCTGCGCAAGGCGGTGATGGCAGGCACTGATCAGGTGTGCAGACCGCTGCTGGCGGCGGGCACGGAACCGGCGGCACTGCTCGCGATGACTCTTGGCGAGCTGCCGCCGTCTCGCGCTCTGGACCGGCTGCGGTCGCGCCGGGCCGACCTGGGACTGCCGGCCGGCGACGACGCTCCGCTGGTGATCGACCCGGTGACCGGCTCGCCGGTAACCGCCGGCGACATGCCGCTGCACCTGCGCAAGGCCAGGCTCACCCGGACCAGCATCGAGGCGAATTCCGGCATCTGCCGCGGCATGCTGCGGCACAGGTACCACGACGCGCGAGGCCAGGGAGAAACGGCTGCGGCCGGGAACTCTCCTGAACACTGAACTCAGATAAACCGCGAAGCAGGTCGAGGAGGACCCATGAAGGCCGTCCGGTTGCATAAATTCCACACCCAGCCGGTGATCGACGACGTGCCAGAGCCGAAGATCAGCGGACCGCTCGACGTCATCGTGAAGATCGGCGGCGCCGGCGTCTGCCGGACCGACCTGCACATCATCGAGGGCCAGTGGGACGCCGCCATGGGCACCCCGCTGCCCTACATCCTCGGCCACGAGAACGCGGGCTGGGTGCACGAGGTCGGCTCGGCGGTCACCAACGTGGCCGTCGGCGACACGGTCATCTTGCACCCCACCCCGACCGACGGGCTCTGCCACGCCTGCCGGGCCGGCGACGACATGCACTGCGAGAACAGCGAGTTCCCCGGCCTGTCCAGGGATGGCGGCATGGCCGAGTACCTGCTCACCTCCGCCCGGGCCTGCATCAAGCTGAACCCGTCGACGCAGCCCAAGGACGTCGCGGCCCTCGCTGACGCCGGCATCACCGCGTACCACGCGGTCCGCAAGGCCATCCCGCTGCTCTACCCCGGTACCACCTGCGTGGTGATCGGCGCCGGCGGCCTCGGCCACATCGGCGTGCAATGCCTGGCCGCGCTGACCGCGGCGAACGTCATCGTGGTGGATCGCAATCCGGACGCGCTGAAGCTGGCCTCTGAGCTCGGCGCCAGCCACACCGTGGTAGCGGACGGATCCCACGTCGACGCGGTGAAGGACCTGACCGGCGGCCAGGGCGCGCACGTGGTACTCGACTTCGTAGCCGAGCAGGGCGCCGAGATGGACGGCTGGAACATGACCCGCCGCGCCGGGTCGTACTACGTCATCGGCTACGGCGGCACCCTGGAGATCCCGACCCTGGACATCATCTCCACCGAGCGCAACATCATCGGCAACATCGTGGGTACATACAACGAACTGGCCGAGCTGATGGTACTGGCCCAGAACGGCAAGGTCACCCTGCACACCAAGACCTATCCGCTGGACGCCGCGCCCGACGCGTTCGCCGACCT
>CAVWBQ010000031.1:0-65700 GCA_963753225.1 uncultured Actinomycetota bacterium
TAGCCCCGTCCTGCCCCGACGCCCAGCGCCGCGGCGCCAGCCCGCACCCGGCAGCGCGGCGCCAGCCCGCACCCGGCAGCGCGGCGCCAGCCCGTCGCGTCCCATCCGCCCCCTGCGCTGCCGCGCTATTCGGTAGAAAGTGATTCTCTGCCGAATCTAATCGGTAGAGCGCCACTCTTACTGAATCCGGGGGTGGGGCGGATGAGTGGGGTGGTGCTGGTGTTGTTAGGGCCGGTGCGGTGTGGCGCGGCGTCACCTCGCGGGCTGCCGGGTGGGGCGGGCGCGGCCATTAGGGTGGGGGCGTGGCTCGTGCTGATCTGGACAAGCGACCCGGTGAGGTCGCGGCGATGTTCGATGCCATCGCCGGGCGCTACGACCTGCTCAACGACCTGCTCTCCATGGGCCAGGTCCGGCTCTGGCGCCGGGCCGTGGCGCGGATCACCGGGGCGCGCCCGGGGGACCGGGTGCTCGACCTGGCGGCCGGCACCGGGACCTCCTCGCTGACGTTCACCGCGACCGGCGCGGACTGCGTGGCCTGCGACTTCTCCCTCGGCATGCTCCGGGCGGGCAAGTCCAGACTGGACGGCAGCCAGCGCGGCAGCGGGCAGGGACGCCTGAGTTTCGTGGCCGGTGACGCGCTGCGGCTGCCGTTCCGCGACGGGGCGTTCGACGCGGCGACGATCTCGTTCGGGCTGCGGAACGTGGCCGACCCGGTAGCGGGCCTGGCCGAGATGCGCAGGGTGACCAGGCCGGGCGGGCGGCTCGTGGTGTGCGAGTTCAGCGCGATCGCGATCGCCCCTATGGATATGCTTTACCGGCGTTACCTGCTCCATGCCCTGCCCGCGATCGCCCGGCGGGCGGCCCGTAACCCGGAAGCCTACGAGTACCTGGCCGAGTCGATCGTGAACTGGCCGGCCCAGCGCGAGCTGGCCGGCCTGATCTCCACGGCCGGCTGGTCGGCGGTGCGATGGCGGAACCTGAGCCTGGGCGCGGTGGCCGTGCACGTCGCCCGGCGCGCCTGACCCGGGGGATACTGACCCGGGGGATACTGGCTGCCCCGCGCCAAGCCAGGTTCGGCTAGGTCTAAACTAATGGCAAAGAATTTGTGAAGCGGTTCACAAGAACACCAGGATCTGATCAAGTGACGGAGCACGCTCCCCCCGCCCCGAAAAACCCACCCGCCGACGAAGCCGACGTTATCGTCGTGGGCGCCGGTCCCGCCGGTGCCACCACCGCCTTCTACCTGGCACAATCCGGGCTCGACGTACTGCTGCTCGAGAAGTCCAGGTTCCCGCGGGAGAAGGTATGCGGTGACGGGCTGACCCCGCGCGCGGTCAAGACCCTGGTCAGCATGGGCATCAGCGTCACCGAGCAGGACGGCTGGGTGCGCAACAAGGGCCTGCGCGTCATCGGCGCGGGCAAGCGACTGGAGCTGCCCTGGCCCGAACTGGCCAGCTTTCCCGGCTACGGCCTGGTCCGCACCCGGCACGACATGGACGAGACGCTGGCCCGCCGGGCGCAGCAGGCCGGCGCGCGGCTGCTCGAGGGCATCACGGTGACCGGCCCGGTCCGCAGCGAGCGCACGGGCCGGATAACAGGAGTGACGGGCCGCCCCGATGGCGGGGAAGAGCGCACCTACAAAGCCCGGGTCGTGGTCGCGGCGGACGGCAACTCCTCGCGGCTCTCCGTGGGCATGGGCCTGCGCAAGCGCGACGACCGGCCGCTCGGCGTCGCGGTCAGGACCTACTACCAGACACCCCGGCACGACGACGACTACCTGGAATCCTGGCTTGACCTGTGGGACGGCGACCGGCTGCTGCCCGGCTACGGCTGGATCTTCGGCATGGGCGACGGCACGTCCAACATAGGTCTGGGGCTGCTGAACACCAGCGCCGCGTTCGGCCACACGGACTACCACGCCCTGCTGCGCAAGTGGCTCAAGGGCATGCCGGCCGAGTGGGGCTTCACCGAGGAGAACCGCACCCAGCCGATCCGGGGCGCGGCGCTGCCGATGGGCTTCAACCGCACCCCGCACTACCACCAGGGCCTGCTGCTGGCCGGCGACGCCGCCGGCATGGTCAACCCGTTCAACGGCGAGGGCATCGCGTACGCGATGGAATCGGGCGAGATCCTCGCCCGCACGATCGTGCAGGCGCTGGCCCGGTCGCGCCGGGCGGAGACCGAACGGGTGCTGGCCGGCTACCCGCACGCGCTCAAACAGGCATACGGCGGCTATTACGCGCTCGGCCGCACTTTCGTCAAGCTGATCGGCAAGCCGACGCTGATGCGCATCGCGACCAAGCACGGCATGAGCCGCCCGGCCCTGATGCGGTTCGCCCTCAAGCTGCTGGCCAACCTGACCGATCCGCGGGGGGATGCATCAGACCGGCTGGTCAACGGCCTGTCCAGGCTCGCGCCTAACCCTGAGTGAGGGGCTATGCAGCTCATCCCTAGGATAGGCAGTTGGCATCCGGCCTGTGGAGGGAGGAAACCACGATGAGGCTGTATCTTCCGATCTTCGTGCTGGCCGTGCTGGCGGCCGGTTTTGCCGCCTTTTCCGTCACCTTCGGCGCCATCGCCGGCCCCAAGCGGTGGAACCGGGCCAAGCTGGAGAACTACGAGTGCGGCATCGAGCCGACGCCGACGCCGCCGCACGGGGGCCGGATCCCGGTCAAGTACTACCTGACCGCGATGTTGTTCATCGTGTTCGACATCGAGATCATCTTCCTGTATCCCTGGGCGGTCGCCTTCAACAAGCTCGGCGTCTTCGGCCTGGTCGAGATGGTCACCTTCGTCATCACTGTGCTGGTCGCGTACGCCTACGTCTGGCGGCGCGGCGGCCTGGAATGGGATTAGCCATGGGTATTGAAGAAAAGCTGCCCAGCGGGGTGCTGCTGACGTCGGTGGAGAAGGTGGCGGGCTGGGCGCGGGCGCGCTCGGTCTGGCCGGCCACCTTCGGCCTGGCCTGCTGCGCCATCGAGCTATTCCAGACCGGCGGGCCAAAGCACGACCTGGCCAGGTTCGGCATGGAGCGGGCCTCGAATACCCCGCGCCAGGCCGACCTGATGATCGTGGCCGGCCGGGTCAGCCAGAAGATGGCACCCGTGCTCCGGCAGATCTACGACCAGATGTCCGACCCCAAGTGGGTGATCTCGATGGGGGTCTGCGCGTCGAGCGGCGGCATGTTCAACAACTACGCGATCGTGCAGGGCGTCGACCACATCGTGCCGGTGGACATCTACCTGCCCGGCTGCCCGCCGCGGCCGGAGATGCTGCTCGACTCGATCGTCAAGCTGCACGACAAGATCATCAACATGAAGCTGGGCAAGAACCGGGACCACCAGATCACCGAGCTGGAGAACGCCCGGCTGGGCCTGGCCCCGCTGCACCTGACCTCCCCCGAGGGGTCACAGCTGTGAGCGGTCCGCAGGAGTCGCCTAAGGCCGGCCCGGAGGAGACCCAGGGCGCGCAGGCGCCGCAGGGGCCCGTACCCCCGGCAGCCGGACCCGACCCCGACGAGAACCTCCCGGCCCGGCTGGGCGAGGAGCGGCTGGCCGAGCCGGTCGTCCGCACCGGCATGTTCGGCGTGCAGGACACCCCGGACACCTCGGGTTACGGCCTGCTCCGGGTGCACCGCGCCCCCGTCCTGGCCAGCCCGCGCCCGTACGGCTCCTACTTCGACGACGTCGCCGACGCCCTCGGCGGCGCGCTCGAGGCGGCCGGGGTCGGCTTCTCCGATGCGATCGAGCGCGTGATAGCGGACCGCGGCGAGCTGACCTTCTACGTGCGCCGCGAGCGGCTGCCCGAGGTGGCCGCGAAGTTCCGCGACGACCCCGCGCTCCGTTTCGAGCTGTGTACCGGGGTGTCCGGGGTGCATTACCCGGACGAGGGCGGCCGAGAGCTGCACGCGGTCTACCATCTGCTGTCCATCACGCATAACCGCAGGGTCCGGCTCGAGACGACCACGCCGGACGCCGACCGGCACATCCCCTCGCTGGTCGGCGTGTACCCCGCCTGCAACTGGCACGAGCGGGAGACCTGGGACCTGTTCGGCATCATCTTCGACGGCCATCCCGCGCTCACCCGGATCCAGATGCCGGACGACTGGAAGGGCCACCCGCAGCGCAAGGACTACCCGCTTGGCGGCATCCCGGTCGAGTACCGCGGCGCGAAGATCCCGGCGCCGGACGAGCGGAGGCACTACTCATGACGCAGGCGCGGACGCCGCACGCAGCGGCCGGAGCGGGCGACGACGAAGCCGCCGAGGGCCGCGTCTACACGGTCTCCGGCGAGGATTGGGACGAGATCGTCTCCGCCGCCCTCCAGTCGGAGGACTTCCAGGCCGGCGAGCGGATCGTCATCAACATGGGCCCGCAGCACCCGTCCACCCACGGCGTACTCCGCCTGGTCCTGACCCTGGAGGGCGAGACCGTCGTCGAGGTGCGGCCGGCCATCGGCTACCTGCACACCGGCATCGAGAAGAACATGGAGTACCGCACCTGGACCCAGGGCGTCACGTTCTGCACCAGGGCGGACTACCTGATGCCGATCTTCAACGAGTCCGCGTACTGCTTCGCGGTGGAGCGCCTGCTCGGCATCGAGGACAAGATCCCCGAGCGCGCCCAGATCATCAGGGTCCTGCTGATGGAGCTCAACCGGATCACCTCCCACCTGGGCGGGATCGCCCCGATGGGCCTGGAGCTGGGCGCGACCACGATCTACACGCAGGGCGCGCGGCTGCGAGAACGCGCCCTCGACCTGCTGGAGCTGATCACCGGCCTGCGGATGAACCACGCCTTCATCAGGCCGGGCGGAGTGGCGCAGGACCTGCCGCCCGGAGCGCTCGAGGCGATCCGCGCCTTCCTGGACACCGCGCCCCGGCTCGTGCACGACCTGCGCACGCTGATCGACGCCAACCCGATCTTCATCGGCCGTAACAAGGGCATCGCCTACCTGGACCTGGCGGGATGCATGGCCCTCGGCGTGACCGGTCCGATACTGAGGTCGACCGGGCTGCCCTGGGACCTGCGCAAGTCCCAGCCGTACTGCGGCTACGAGACCTACGAGTTCGACGTGCCGGTGGTCGACACCTGCGACGCCTACGGCCGGTACCTGATCAGGATGGACGAGATGGCGCAGTCGCTGCGGATCGTCCGGCAGTGCGTCGACCGGCTGGCCGAGCGCGGGTCGCCCGGTCCCGACAAGGACCCGGTCATGATCAAGGACGCTAAGATCGGCTGGCCGGCCCGGCTGTCGCTCGGCCCGGACGGCCTCGGCCCCTCGCCCGAGCACATCAAGCACATCATGGGCCAGTCCATGGAGGCGCTCATCCACCACTTCAAGCTGGTCACCGAGGGGTTCCGGGTGCCGGCCGGCCAGGCCTACGTGGCTATCGAGTCCCCCCGCGGCGAACTGGGCGCGCATGTGGTGAGCGACGGCGGGACCCGGCCGTACCGGGTACACCTCCGCGACCCGTCGTTCAACCACCTGCAGATGGTCGCCGCGGTATGCGAGGGCGGCCAGGTGGCCGACCTGATCCCGGCGATCGCGAGCATCGACCCGGTGATGGGAGGCGTGGACAGGTGATCACTCGGTCTTCCCGCCGTAGCCACCGGGGTCCGTACCGCATCGATGCTCCGTTTCCGAGGGGAGGCGTGGACCGGTAATGCCGTTCAGCGACGAAGTGCTGGCGCGCCTGGACGCCGACGCGGCGCAGATCATCGCCAGGTACCCGCGGCCGCGGTCGGCGCTGCTCCCGGTGCTCCACCTGGTCCAGTCCGAGGAGGGCTACGTCTCCGCCGACGGCATCGCGTACTGCGCCGCGAAGTTCGGGCTGACCGAGACCGAGGTCACCGCGGTGGTGAGCTTCTACACCATGTACAAGCGCCGCCCGGTCGGTGACTACCACGTGGGCGTGTGCACCAACACGCTGTGCGCGATCATGGGCGGCGACCAGATCTTCGCCGAGCTCAAGGACCACCTCGGCGTGGGCAACGACGAGACCACGCCGGACGGCAAGGTCGTCCTGGAGCACGTGGAGTGCAACGCCGCCTGCGACTACGCCCCGGTCGTGATGGTGAACTGGGAGTTCTTCGACAGCCAGACGCCGGACTCGGCCCGCCGGCTGGTCGACGACCTGCGCGCGGGGAACCCGGTCCGGCCGACCCGGGGCCCGACCCGGCTGTGCACCTGGCGCGAGGCGTCCCGGATCCTGGCCGGCTTCAACGACGACCAGGCCACCGACGGCCCGTCGGCCGGCCCGGCCAGCCTGGTCGGCCTCAAGCTGGCCAAGGAGCACGGCTGGCGGGCACCGGAGCCTGCCGGATCCCCGTCAGGTGAGGAGTCGTCGTGACCGACACGCTTACCCCGGTCCTGACCGCCAACTGGGACCAGCCGGATTCTTTCACGCTGGACGGCTACAAGCGCGGCGGCGGCTGGCAAGCGCTGCCGAAGGCGCTGGCCATGGAGCCCGACGACCTCATCACCGCGCTGAAGAACGCGAACCTGCGCGGTCGCGGCGGAGCGGGCTTCCCGACCGGGGTGAAGTGGAGCTTCCTGCCCCAGGGTGACGGCAAGCCGCACTACCTGGTGGTCAACGCGGACGAGTCCGAGCCCGGCACCTGCAAGGACATCCCGCTGATGATGGCCGACCCGCAGGTGCTCGTCGAGGGCGTGGCCATCACGGCGTACGCGATCAGGGCCAAGCACGCGTTCATCTACGTCCGCGGCGAGGTGCTGCACGTGGTGCGGCGGCTGCGGCACGCGGTCGAGGAGGCGTACGCGGCCGGCTACCTGGGCCAGGACATCCTGGGCAAAGGCTTCGACCTGGACGTCATCGTGCACGCCGGGGCCGGCGCCTACATCTGCGGCGAGGAGTCGGCACTGCTCACCTCGCTCGAGGGCTTCCGCGGCCTGCCCCGTCTCCGGCCGCCATTCCCGGCCGTGGCGGGCCTGTACGCCTGCCCGACCGTGATCAACAACGTGGAGTCCATCGCCAGCGTCCCGTCGATCGTGGCCTACGGCGCGGACTGGTTCGCCGCCCTGGGCACCGAGAAGTCCAAGGGGTACGGCATCTTCTCGCTGTCCGGGCACGTGACCACGCCGGGCCAGTACGAGGCGCCGCTCGGCATCACGCTGCGCGAGCTGCTCGACCTGGCCGGCGGGGTCCGGGCCGGGCACCGGCTGAAGTTCTGGACGCCTGGCGGCTCCTCCACCCCGCTGCTGACCGACCAGCACCTCGACGTGCCGCTCGACTTCGAGTCGGTCGCCGCCGCCGGGTCCATGCTCGGCACCCGCGCGCTGCAGATCTTCGACGAGACCACCTGCGTGGTCCGCGCGGTGCTGCGCTGGACCGAGTTCTACCAGCACGAGTCGTGTGGCAAGTGCACGCCGTGCCGGGAGGGCACGTTCTGGATGGTCAAGGTGCTGGAACGGCTGGAAGGCGGCCACGGCACCGAGGAGGACCTGGAGAAGCTCCTCGACATCTGCGACAACATCCTCGGCCGGGCGTTCTGCGCCCTGGGCGACGGCGCGACCAGCCCGGTCACCTCGGGCATCCAGTACTTCAGGGACGAGTTCATGCAGCACCAGAAGGAAGGCGGCTGTCCGTTCGACCCGGCGGCCTCGACCTTGTTCGGGGGCCGGTAGATGACCGTCGAGGCGACGCAGGGCACGGTGACCGTCACCATCGACGGCTTCGAGATCAGGGTGCCGAAGGGCACCCTGGTGATCAGGGCCGCCGAGATGCTCGGCATCCAGATCCCGCGGTTCTGCGACCACCCGCTGCTCGACCCGATCGGCGCCTGCCGCCAGTGCCTGGTCGAGGTGGAGGGCCAGCGCAAGCCGCTGGCCTCGTGCACCACCGCCTGCACCGAGGGCATGGTGGTGCACACCCAGCTCACCTCCGCGGTCGCCGAGAAGGCGCAGCGGGGCGCGATGGAATTCCTGCTCATCAACCATCCGCTCGACTGCCCGATGTGCGACAAGGGCGGCGAGTGCCCGCTGCAGAACCAGGCCATGTCCTCCGGCCAGGGCGAGACCAGGTTCACCGAGGACAAGCGCACGTTCGACAAGCCGGTGCCGATCTCCACCCAGGTGCTGCTCGACCGCGAGCGCTGCATCTCCTGCACCCGGTGCGTCCGGACGTCGGAGGAGATCGCCGGGGACGCGTTCATCGACTTCATCGACCGCGGCCCCGGCCAGTTCATCGGCACCGCCGAGGGCAGGCCGTTCAACTCCTACTTCTCCGGCAACACCGTGCAGGTGTGCCCCGTCGGCGCGCTGACCGGCGCCGCGTACCGGTTCAGGTCCCGGCCGTTCGACCTGATGTCGGTGCCCAGCGTGTGCGAGCACTGCGCGGCCGGCTGCCGGCAGCGCACCGACGTCAGGCGCGGCCGGGTGATGCGGCGGCTGGCCGGCGAAGATCCGGCCGTCAACGAGGAGTGGAACTGTGACAAGGGCCGCTGGGCCTTCACCTACGCGAGCCAGCCGGACCGGCTGACCTCCCCGCTGGTCAGGGACGAGAACGGGGTGCTGGTCCCGGCGTCCTGGCCGCACGCGCTGGCGGTGGCCGCGGCTGGGCTGGAGGCGGCGCGCGGCGCCCCGTACCCGGCCCCGCAGGGTACCGAGGCTCAGGGGTCCCGTGGCGTGGGCGTGCTGACCGGCGGCCGGCTGACCCTCGAGGATGCCTACGCCTACGCCAAGTTCGCCCGGGTGGCCCTGGACACCAACGACGTCGACATGCGGGCCCGCCCGCACTCGGTCGAGGAGGAGCAGTTCCTGGCCGCGTGCGTGGCCGGGCGCGGCATCGGCGTCAGCTATGCCGACCTGGAGCAGGCCCCGGCGGTGCTGCTGGCCGGCTTCGAGCCCGAAGACGAGTCGCCCATCGTCTTCCTGCGGCTGCGCAAGGCGGTCCGGCACCGTGGCCAGCGGGTGTTCTCGGTCGCCGCGCTGGCCAGCCCGGAGCTGGTCAAGCTGTCCGGCGAACTGCTCGACACGCTGCCCGGCGACGAGGCCAGGGCGCTGACGATGCTAGCCGGGGGGACGACCCCCCAGACCCCCCCGCTCATGGGGGGACCCTTCCCCCCATACCCCCCTTGTGGCGGCGTGCCGGGGAGGCGCTCGGCGAGCCGGGCGCGGTACTGCTGGTCGGCGAGCGGCTGGCGGAGGTGCCGGGGGCGCTGGCGGCCGCGGCCACGCTCGCGGTCGCGTCGGGCGCGCGGCTGGCCTGGGTGCCCCGCCGGGCGGGCGAGCGCGGGGCCGTCGAGGCGGGAGCCCTGCCCGGGCTGCTGCCCATCGGCCGCCCGGTGACCGACCCTGCGGCGCGCGCCGAGGTGGCCCGAGTCTGGGGCAAGGCCTCGCTACCCGCTGTCCCGGGGCGCGACACCACGGCCATCCTGGCCGCGGCGGCGGACGGCGAGCTCGGTGCCCTGGTGGTGGCGGGCGTCGACCCGGCGGACCTGCCTGACCCGATGGCCGCGCTGGCCGCGATCGAGATGGTGCCGTTCGTGGTCAGCCTCGAGCTGCGGGCGAGCGCGGTCACCGACCGCGCCGACGTGGTCTTCCCGGTCGCCGCGGTCGCGGAGAAGGCCGGCACGTTCGTGAACTGGGAGGGGCGCGGCGGCACGTTCGGCGCCGCGCTGCGCGTCCCGGAGGTGCGCACCGACCTGTACGTGCTCGGCGCGATCGCCGACCGGATGGACGTACACCTCGGCCTGCCCGACGCTGAGGCCGCGCGGGCCGAACTCGCCGCGCTCGGCAGCTGGCGCGGGGAGCGGCCGCAGCCGCCAGAGGTCGCCGGCGCCGGCGCCGACCCCGGGGTGCACGTTATTCACCAGGCGCACGGGTCCGGCGTCTTGGACGTGAAACTTGCCACCTGGCACCAGCTGCTGGACAGCGGCCGGATGCAGGACGGCGAGCCGGCCCTGGCCGGCACGGCCCGGCCGGCCGTGGCCCGGATGTCCGCGGCGACCGCGGCCGAGGCCGGGGTGGCCGACGGCGATAAGGTGACGGTGGCCACCGACCGGGGGTCGGTCACGGTTCCCGTCGAGGTGGTGCCGATGGCCGGTCACGTGGTCTGGCTCCCGGCCGCCGGGCTGCCAGGGAACAACGCCGAGATCGCCCCGTACCCCGGTGACACGGGACCCGCGGCCCAGGCCGGGCCCACCATCCGGGCCCGGCTCGGTGCGGGCCATGGCGCCACGGTCACCCTGAGGAGGCCGGAATGATGGCTCTGGGGACGCTGCCGCACGCACTGGCGGCGCCCGCGGCCGACCCCACGCTCAGCGACTTCAACCAGCTCATCTGGTGGATGGTGCTGCTCAAGGTCGGCATCATTTTCCTCTTCCTGCTGCTGACGACGATGTTCATGATCTGGGCGGAACGCCGGGTCATCGGCCGGATGCAGAGCCGGCCGGGCCCGAACCGGGCCTGCCCGTTCGGCCTGCTGCAGCCGATCGCCGACGCGCTCAAGCTGCCGCTGAAGGAAGACATCATCCCCACCGGCGTGGACAAGCTCGTGTTCGTGGTCGCGCCGGTGCTGTCGGCCACGTGCGCCTTCGTCGCCTTCGCCATCATCCCGTGGGGTACGACGGTCTCGCTCTTCCATCACCGCACCCCGCTGCAGCTCACCGACCTGCCGGTGGCGGTGCTGCTGGTGCTGGCCATGAGCTCCATCGGCGTGTACGGCATCGTGCTGGCCGGCTGGTCCTCGGGGTCGCCGTACTCGCTGCTCGGCGCGCTGCGCTCGGCGGCCCAGGTGATCAGCTACGAGATCGCGATGGCGCTCGCCTTCGTCGCCGTGTTCCTCGACGCCGGGTCGCTGTCCACCACCGGGATCGTCACCGCCCAGGCGCACGGCTGGTACGCGTGGGTACTGGCACCGTCGTTCCTCATCTACCTGTTCACCATGGTCGGCGAGACCAACCGGCTGCCGTTCGACCTGCCCGAGGGCGAGGGCGAGCTGGTCGCCGGGTACCACACCGAGTACTCGTCGATGAAGTTCGCGATGTTCTACCTCGCCGAGTACATCAACATGACCACGGTCTCCGCGCTGGCCGTCACGCTGTTCCTCGGCGGCTGGCGGGCGCCGTGGCCGCTGTCCCTGTGGCCGGGCGCCAACACCGGCTGGTGGCCGTTGCTGTGGTTCCTGGTCAAGGTGTTCATCCTGCTGTTCTGCTACATCTGGCTACGCGGCACGCTGCCCCGGGTCAGGTACGACCAGCTGATGGCGATCGGGTGGAAGTTCCTCATCCCGATCTCCATCGTCTGGATCCTCCTGGTCGCCACCGTGCGCGCCTGGCGTCTTGACAGCCACTCCACCGCCCCGTACGTGGTCTTCGGCCTGGTCATCGTGCTCATCCTGGCCCTGATCACGATGTGGGACAGCGCGGCGCAGCAGCGGGCCGCGCGCTTCGCGGCCGCGGAGGAGGCCGACGTGGCGGAGGCCGGCACCACCGAGCCCGCTACCGGCTTCCCCGTGCCGCCGCTAGACCTGCCGCACTACCACGGTGTTGGCATCGGAAACGAAACCTCCAGCAAGGAGGTCACTGGTGCTTGATTTCCTCAACCCGATCAAGGGGTTCGGGGTCACCTTCCAGGAGATGTTCCGGAAGGTCGAGACCGTCGAGTATCCGGAGGACAGGCGGCCGACCGCGCCGCGGTTCCACGGTCATCACCAGCTCAACCGGTGGCCGGACGGGCTGGAGAAGTGCATCGGGTGCGAGCTGTGCGCATGGGCCTGCCCGGCGGACGCCATCTACGTCGAGGGCCGGGACAACACGGCGGACGAGCGGTTCTCGCCCGGTGAGCGGTACGGGGCGGTGTACCAGATCAACTACCTGCGCTGCATCCTGTGCGGCTTGTGCATCGAGGCCTGCCCGACCCGCGCGCTGACCATGACCAACGAGTACGAGATCGCCGACGACAGCCGGGAGCACCTGATCTGGACCAAGGAGCAGCTGCTCGTGCCGCTGCTGCCGGACATGGAGCCGCCGCCGCATCCGATGCGGCTGGGCGAGGACGAGAAGGACTACTACCGCCTCGGCGCGGCGGGCCTGACCGTCGGTCCCCGCGCGCCCGGCATGTCGGGCCCCGGCGGCCCGTCCGGCCCGCCGGTGCCCGCCAAGTCCCCGGACGCCTCGCTGGCCTGGGCGCCGCCGGAAGTGCGCGAGGCGGGCGGGGGTGAGGAGGAATGAGCCACGTCCTCGCGGCCGCCCCGTCCGGCACCAACACCGACTCGATCGCGGTCGAGACCATCTTCTGGATCCTCGCCGTCCTGTCGGTCGGCGCCGCGCTGGCCATGATCCTGGTCCGGCGGGCGGTGCACTGCGCCATCATGCTCGCGGTGGTGATGCTCTGCCTGGCCACCATGTACGCGATGCTGGGCGCGCCCTTCCTCGCCTTCGTGCAGATCATCGTGTACACCGGCGCCGTGCTCATGCTGTTCCTCTTCGTCATCATGCTGATCGGCATCAGCTCGGCGGACTCGATCGTGGAGACGATCAAGGGCCAGCGGATGGCCGCCGGGCTCGCCGCGGTCGGCCTGTTCGTGGTCTTGAGCCTCGGCATCGGGCACGCGGCCATCGGCCCCGCCGCGAAGACCACCGCGGCGAACGGCACGGACAACCTGTCCGGGCTGGCCGAGCTGATCTTTACCAGGTACGTGTTCCCGTTCGAGGTCACCGGCGCGCTGCTGATCACCGCGGCGGTCGGCGCGATGGTGCTGGCGCACCGCGAGCGCACCGAGCCGAAGCCCACCCAGCGCGACCTGGCCGCCCGGCGGCTGGCCAGCGGCCAGCTGGCGCCCGACCCGTCGCCCGGCGTCTACGCGCTGCACGACGCCGCGGACCGGCCGGCCCTGCTGCCGGACGGCTCTACCTCGGAGCTCTCGGTCAGCGCGACGCTCTCACCTCGTGACCCGGGCGAAGAGCCCCGGTTCGTTCAGCCAGAAGAGACGGTGGCGGTGACGACGGAGAGCGGCGAGCCGGTGGCTCTGCCCACCACCTCGTCCCGGGAGGCGGAGTCATGAGTCCCGTTCACTACGTCGCGCTGTCCGTGATCCTGTTCGTGATCGGCGGGGTCGGCGTGCTCGTCCGCCGCAACGCGATCGTCGTGTTCATGTGCATCGAGCTGATGCTGAACGCGTGCAACCTCGCGTTCGTCGCGTTCGCGCGCGTGCGCGGGAACCTGGACGGGCAGGTCATCGCGTTCTTCGTGATGGTGGTGGCCGCCGCTGAGGTCGTCGTGGGCCTCGCGATCCTGATGGCGATCTTCCGGGCCCGCCGATCCGCGTCGGTGGACGACGCCAACCTGCTGAAGTACTGAGGGGATGACGACGTTGCACACCGTTGCGGCTACTGGTGCGCTGAAGCTGTCGTGGCTGCTGCTCGCCTTCCCGCTGTTCGGCGCCGCGGTGCTGCTGCTCGGCGGCCGCCGCACCAACCGGTGGGGGCACCTGCTCGGCGTGGCCATGCCGGTCGCGGCGTTCGTGTACGGCGTGATCGCGTTCTTCACCCTGCTCGGGCTCGGGACCAGCCAGCGCAGCCAGGACGTGCACCTGTACTCCTGGATCCCGGTGGCGGGCTTCCAGGTGAACATGAACCTGCTGGTGGACCAGCTGTCGATCTGCTTCGTGCTGCTGATCACCGGGGTCGGGTCGCTGATCATCATCTACTCGGTCGGCTACATGAGCCACGACCGCGACCGGCGCCGGTTCTTCGGCTACATGAACCTGTTCCTCGCGGCCATGCTGCTGCTCGTGCTCGGCGACAACTTCCTGGTGCTCTATGTCGGGTGGGAGGGCGTCGGCCTGGCCTCCTACCTGCTGATCGGGTTCTGGCAGTACAAGAACTCGGCGGCGGTGGCGGCGAAGAAGGCGTTCGTCGTCAACCGGGTTGGTGACGCCGGGCTCACCCTGGCCATCTTCCTGATGTTCGCCGAGTTCGGCACGGTGTCGTTCACCGGGGTGTTCAATACGGTGGGCTCGGCCGGGAGCGGCGTGGCCACGGCGCTCGGGCTGCTGCTGCTCCTCGGCGCGTGCGGCAAGTCCGCGCAGGTGCCGTTGCAGTCCTGGCTGCTCGACGCGATGGAGGGGCCGACCCCGGTGTCGGCGCTCATCCACGCGGCGACCATGGTCACCGCCGGGGTGTACCTGCTGGTCCGGTCCAACCCGATCCTCGCGGTATCGCCCGACGCGCGGGTGGCGGTGGCCCTGGTCGGCACGGTCACGCTGCTGTTCGGCGGCATTATCGCGTGCGCCAAGGACGACATCAAGAAGTCGCTGGCCGGGTCCACCATGAGCCAGATCGGCTACATGACGCTCGGGGCCGGCCTCGGGCCCCAAGGGTACGTATTCGCGATCGCGCTCCTGCTCGTGCACGGCTTCTTCAAGGCCGGGCTGTTCCTGGGCGCGGGCTCGGTGATGCACGGCATGAACGACGAAGTCAACATGCGCAGGTACGGCGGGCTGGCCCGGGTCATGCCGGTCACCTACGTGACATTCGGACTGGCGTACCTGGCCATCATCGGCATCCCGCCGTTCTCCGGGTTCTTCGCCAAGGATCCCATCATCGAGGGTGACTTCACCGAGCACGGAGCGGGCGGCTGGATACTCGGCATCCTCGCCCTGATAGGCGCGGGCATCACCGCGTTCTACATGACCCGGATGATGTTCATGACCTGGTACGGGAAGCGGCGCTGGGAGGCGGAGAGCGCGGCCGGGCACGACGAAGCCGAACTGGCGTCACACGCGCCTCATCCGCACGAATCGCCATCGGTGATGACCTGGCCGATGATCGTGCTCGCGATCGGCTCGGTCGGCGCGGGCGCGTTCCTCATCATCAACGACCGGCTGCAGGACTTCCTGGCCCCTGTGGTCGGGGTGCCGCCAGAATCGCATGGCTTTGTCACGGTCACCGGGGTGGTGGCGCTGGTACTGGTCCTGGCCGGGGTCGCCCTGGCCTGGGCCATATACGGGCGGGTCCCGGTTCCCTCGGTCGCCCCGCGCGGGCGGTTCCTCACCGTCGCCGCGCGCAAGGACCTCTACGGCGACGCGTTCAACGAATCGGTGCTGATGCGGCCCGGCCAGTGGCTGACCAGGCTCTCCGTGTACTTCGACAACCGCGGCGTGGACGGACTGGTCAACACGCTGGCCGCGACGGTCGGCGGGTCCTCCGGCCGGCTCCGCAAGCTGCAGACCGGCTTCGTCCGCTCGTACGCTCTGTCCATGTTCGTCGGCGCCGCGGTGCTGGTCGCCCTGCTGCTGGTGGTGAGGGTCTGATGAACGGCTTTCCCTGGCTGACCGTGGCGGGCGCGGTGCCGCTGCTCGGCGCCCTCGTCATCGCGCTGATCCCGGGCCTGCCCGCGGACAGCGCCGAGGCCGACCGGACGGCGCGCGGCCTCCTGGCCAAGCAGCTGGCGCTCGCCTTCTCCCTGCTGACGCTGGTCGTAGTGATCATCATCGCGGTCAAGTTCCAGGTCGGCGGGCCGAATTACCAGTTCACCGAGATCTACTCCTGGATCCCGGCGTTCGGCGTGCACTACGCGCTCGGCGTGGACGGCATCGCGCTGGTGCTCATCGCCATGTCCACGGTGCTGATGCCGGTGGTGATCCTCGCCTCCTGGAACGACGCAGAATCCGGACGGCACAGCGTGAAGACCTACTTCTCGCTGATGCTGGTGCTCGAGACGATGATGATCGGCGTCTTCGCGGCCACCGACGTGTTCCTGTTCTACGTGTTCTTCGAGGCCATGCTGGTGCCGATGTACTTCATGATCGGCAGCTACGGCGTCGGCCGGCGGCAGTACGCGGCGGTCAAGTTCCTGCTCTACAGCCTGCTCGGCGGGCTGCTCATGCTGGTCGCGGTCATCGCGCTGTACGTCTACTCCACGCACAGCGCCGCGACCGGGCATCACGGGTCCTTCCTGTTCAGCGAGCTGATCCACGTCTCGCTGAGCCCGGCCGTGCAGAAGTGGCTGTTCCTCGGGTTCTTCATCGCGTTCGCGATCAAGGCGCCGCTGTGGCCGTTCCACACCTGGCTGCCCGACGCCGCCGCGGCCGCGCCGCCCGGCGCCGCCGTGCTGCTGGTCGGCGTGCTGGACAAGGTGGGCACGTTCGGCATGCTGCGGTACTGCTTCGAGCTGTTCCCCAGCGGCGCGAAATACTTCACCCCGCTGGTCATCACGCTGTCGGTGATCGGGATCCTGTACGGGGCCATCGTGGCCATCGGCCAGCAGTCTATGAAGCGGCTGATCGCCTACACGTCGGTCTCGCACTTCGGCTTCATCGCGCTCGGCATTTTCGCGATGACCAGCCAGGGCGTGTCCGGCGCGACGTTCTACATGGTCAACCACGGCTTCGCCACCGGCGCGCTGTTCATCCTGGCCGGATTCCTGATCGCCCGGCGGGGCACGGACCGGATCGCCGACTACGGCGGCGTGCAGAGCGTGGCCCCGGTGCTGGCCGGGCTGTTCCTGATCTCCGGCCTGGCCATGCTCTCGCTGCCCGGCCTGTCCACCTTCGTCAGCGAGTTCCTGGTGCTGGTCGGGACCTTCTCCCGGTACAAGGTGCCCGCCGTGATCGCCACCGCGGGCATCATCCTGGCCGCGATCTACGTCCTGTGGATGTACCAGCGGGCGATGAACGGGCCGGTCCGTGACGAGGTCAAGGGGATGCCGGATCTGCGGCCGCGGGAACTGCTCGCGGTCGCGCCGCTGGTCGTGCTGCTGATCGGGGCCGGTGTCTACCCCAAGCCGGTGCTCGACATCATCAACCCCGCGGTCAAGGTGACGATGACGCAGGTGCACACCACCGACCCGAAGCCCGCCCATCCAGCCAGTAATACGATCACCACCGCCGTGCAGAAGGGAATCGCACCGTGACCGGTGTCCTGGCCGGCTCGTCCGCGGCGCACGCAGCCTTGGCTAGCAGCACGATCCCCGCGCCGAGCATCGAGTACGGCCAGCTCGCGCCGATGCTGGTCGTCTTCGGCGCGGCGGTGGCCGGTGTCCTGGTCGAGGCGTTCGCGCCGCGCTCCTCCCGCCGCGCCGCGCACCTTGTACTCACCCTCGGATCCCTGGCCGCCGCGTTCATCCTCACGATCGTGGTGGCCTCGATGCACAGCCTGTACGCCGCGGGCAGCCCGGGGCACGTGGCCGCCGAGGGCGCGGTCGCGGTCGACCGGCCCACCCTGTTCATCCAGGGCACGATCGTGGTGCTCGCCTTCGTGAGCGTGCTGCTCATCGGCGACACCAGCAACAGCCCGTTCGCCGCGGTGGCGGCCGCGACGCCCGGCAGCCAGGAGGAGCGCGAGGGCCTGGCCGCCGGGTTCATGCACACCGAGATCTTCCCGCTGACGCTGTTCGCGGTCGGCGGGATGATGCTCTTCCCGGCCTCGAACGACCTGCTGACCATGTTCGTCGCGCTCGAGGTGCTGTCGCTGCCGCTGTACCTGCTGTGCGGCCTGGCCCGGCGGCGCCGCCTCCTCTCGCACGAGGCGGCCATGAAGTACTTCCTGCTCGGCGCGTTCTCCTCGGCGTTCTTCCTGTTCGGCATCGCGATGCTGTACGGCTTCTCCGGCTCGGTGCGGCTCTCCGCGATCGCCGCGGCGGCGGCCAGCAATACCTCCAACAGCACGCTGCTGTTGACCGGCATCGCGCTGACCGGCATCGGTCTGCTGTTCAAGATCGGTGCGGTGCCCTTCCACGGCTGGAAACCCGACGTCTACCAGGGCGCGCCGACGCCGGTGACCGCGCTGATGGCGTCCTGCACGGTGGTGTCGGCCTTCGGCGCGCTGCTGCGCGTCTTCTACGTGGCGTTCGGCAACCTGGCCTGGGACTGGCGTCCGGCGCTGTGGGTGGTCGCCGTCTTGACCATGGTGGTCGGCGCGGTCATCGCCATCACCCAGACCGACGTCAAGCGGCTGCTCGCCTACTCCTCGATCGCGCACGCCGGGTTCGTGCTGACCGCGGTCATCGCGACCAGCGTCGCCGGGCTGTCGAGCAGCCTGTTCTACCTGGCTACCTACGGGTTCACCACGGTGGGCGCGTTCGCGGTGATCACCCTGGTCCGGGACGCGGGCGGTGAGGCCGGGCATCTGTCCCGGTGGGCGGGCCTGGGCCGCCGGTCGCCGGTGGTGGCCGGGATCTTCGCGCTGTTCCTGCTCGCGTTCGCGGGCATCCCGCTGACCAGCGGCTTCACCGGGAAGTTCGCCGTCTTCCAGGCGGCGATCGCCTCCGGCGAGACGGCACTGGTCATCGTCGGCGTGCTGAGCAGCGCGATCGCGGCGTTCTTCTACGTCCGCGTGATCGTGCTGATGTTCTTCAGCGACCCCATCCCCGACGGGCCCGAGGTCGTGGTGCCGAGCGTGTTCACCGGTACCGCGGTGGGAGTTGGCGTGGTGGCGACCCTGGTGTTCGGCATCGTGCCGCAGCCCCTCCTGAGCCTGGCCGGCCATGCAGCGAATCAGTTGTTCGTCGGCTGACACGCGGGGGACACCCCCGCGGACCCCCGGGCCGTGCCCAGCTCGGCCGGCCCGGCTTTGCGTGGTCAGGCGCAGAACGGGCATACTCGAAAATTCGAGGTGTTTGCGCGTGCCGATGACGTGGAGAGCAATTGATCAGCGCAGTTCCCGTTGACTTCGCGGACTCCGCCCTCGAGGCGGAGGTGCTCGACGACCTGAGCCGGGTCGAGGAGTCGCTGGCCGCGACGGCGCATCCCGACGACAAACTGCTGACCGAGGCGTCCCGGCATTCCATCGCGGCCGGCGGGAAGCGCTTCCGTGCCATGCTGGTGCTGCTGGCCGCGCAGTTCGGCGACCCGAAGGACCCGCGGGTCATCGAGGCGGCGGTCGCGATCGAACTGACCCATCTGGCCACGCTGTTCCACGACGACGTCATGGACGAGGCCCTGGTGCGCCGCGGCCACCCGTCCGCCAACTCACGATGGAACAACTCGGTCGCGATCCTCACCGGGGACTTCCTGTTCGCTCAGGCCTCCCAGATCCTGGCGCGCCTGGGCCCGGACGCGGTCCGGATCCAGGCCGAGACGTTCAGCCGGCTGGTCACCGGGCAGATGGCCGAGACCATCGGGCCGCGGCCGGGCCAGGATCCGCTCGACTTCTACATGTACGTGATCACGGAGAAGACGGGGTCGCTGATCGCCACGTCCGGCCGCTTCGGCGCGCTGTTCTCCGGCGCCCCGGCGGAGGTCGCCGACCAGATCGCCGCGGCCTGCGAGCGGATCGGCGTGGCCTGGCAGCTTTCCGACGACGTGATCGACATCGCGAGCGACTCCTCGCAGTCGGGCAAGACACCCGGCACCGACCTGCGCCAGGGCGTGCGGACGCTGCCGGTGCTCTACGCGCTCCGCTCTATCGGCCAGTCCCGGTCGGCGCAGCCCCCGGCCGACGCCCGGCTGCGCTGGCTGCTCGACGAGGCCGACCTGACCGACGAGGCCCTGCTAGCCGAGGCGCTCGCCCTGCTGCGCGGTCACCACGCCATGAAGGAGTCCCGTGCGGACGTGCTGAACTGGGTGCACGAGGCCCGGACCTCGATCAGCGCGCTGCCGGAGGGGCCGGCCAGGGCCGCCTTCCTGGCCCTGTGCGACTTCGTGGAGAAGCGGACCGGCTGATCCTTACCGGCGAGGCCGGCCCAGCTGCGCCAGCAGGTTGGCGCGCCACATCATGATCGTGTAGGGCCCCACCACGTAGGTCTGCCGCGGCGGGCCGAAGGTTCGTTCGGCGGCGGCCCGCAGCCACCGGGTGGAATACGTCCCGGAATTCTTGACGACGACGAAGTCGGCGTACTGCCGCGACGGGTCATATCCCAGCGTGCTGGTCTCCCAGCGCCCCGGGACCACCGTTGCGCCGGGGCCGTGCCCCACCGAGCTCACGCTGACCCGGCCGCCGGCGCCGAGCGCGGTGCTGCCGGCCTGCCAGTAGCCGGCCAGCCCGTGGCTGAGGCGGTGGGCCACCAGCCAGGTCGCGAGCGGCTCGTTCATCGGCGTCGCGGCCGGCTGCGCCGCGCCGTACCCGAGCGCAGCGAGGTAGCCCGCCGCGACCACCGCCAGCACGGGCCTCACCAGCACGGGCCTCACCAGCGCCGGCCTCAGCGGTACCCGGAGCGCCCGCGGGGCTAGGAGCCGCGGCGCCAGCAGCCGTCCGGCCAGCACCGCGCCGAACGGCAGCACCGCGGCGATCTCCCTGGTGGCGGCGAGGCTCTGCGCGGTGAGCAGGAACGCGGCCAGGTTCACCACGACCGCCACCGCGAGGGCCGGGACCAGCAATTCGCGGACGCGGAAGAACCGCAGCGCCGCGAGGCACACGGCCCAGGCCGCCAGGGCTGCCCCAGCCAGGTGCAGTACCGCGAAGGCAAGCTCAAGCGCGGAATGAGCGGCCAGGACGTTGGCGCCGAAGATGTTGAGCGCGGCGTGGAACGTCACCCGCGCCGCCCCCGGCAGGCGGCCGATGCCCACGAGCCGCCTCGGCACCGGAGCCACCGTGTACCCGCCCGCCGCCCGGATGACCAGCGGCGCTATCGCGCCGAGCACGGCCGCCAGTATCGCCGCCGCGGCCAGCGACAGCTCGTGCCAGTCCGGCTTGGCGCGCTTGGCCAGCGCCCTGGCCGCCCGCGCGCCGGCCGCCACGGCGATCGGCACGATGCCGGTCAGCAGCACGATGGAGTCGGCCGCCATGATCCAGGCCAGCATCACGCACACCGCCACCGGCACCAGCCAGTGCGGGCGGGCCCGGTCGATCACCAGCCAGACCACGAGCAGCGCCACCGCCGTACCGGTGTGATCGGGCGCCTGCAGGAGCGTCGAGGTGGCGCTGAGCTGCGGCGCCAGCACGATCCCGGCGGCCAGCAGGAAGCGGGCCAGCCCTTCCCGGCCACCCGCGTCCCCCTTCGCGAGCAGGCCCGCCAGCAGTGCCAGCAGCGTGTAGGTCATCGCCGCGGCGAGGTTGACCACCTCGGGGCCGAGCCCGCGTACCGCCTCAATCAGCATGTACTGCGGCAGTTCGGTGGTGTAGAAGGACACGTCAGAGAGCAGCCAGCCGTGCAGCAGCAGGTTGCCGTGAAGCATGTCCCACGCCTGCAGAGCGTTCGCCGCGCCGTCCGAACTGATCGGCTGTGTCAGCGACTGGCGCCAGTAGCACACGAACAGGACGGCGGCCGCTAGCACGAGCATGCCCGCACGGCTGAGCGAGCGCGCACCGGGAACCGAACGACCCGGCCGACCCGGCCGACCCGGCGCCGCCACGGCGCCCGCGCCCTGGCCTGGTTCCGCGGCCCCTTCCGCGGCACCAGCCGGGGACCCGGGTCCAGCGGGAACTCCGGAGACTGGCATTAGATCTTCCGTCATTTCCCTGTGTGACACATGCAGCATTTCGGCCCCGGTGCCGCTCGCGATGAGCCGACCGTCTCCTGGGTGCGCGTCCGGTTGGTGCCCGGCTGCCCCCGGCGCGCCCGTGGCCGCACCGCCGCCCGAATACCATGGCAGTGTATTGGACGGACTGGGTCGATGGGCCGTTGGTCCTGTTCTAACCGGACCATCGGCACATCGACCCAGCGGTTACCGCATCAGCGCGCCAGAAATCCCGAAGCGACGGGTTATCTTCTGGCGCGCCCGCCCCTGGAGCTGCATGAACGCGGCAACCACACTGTATGAGCTGGGCGGCCGGCCAGGGCTAGGAGAGCAGGCCGAGCTTGGCGGCCTGGGCCGCGGCGGCGTTGCGGTTCGGCGCACCGAGCTTGGCGAGCACGGCGGAGACGTGGTGGTCGACGGTCTTGGCCGAGATGAACAGCTTCGACGCGATCGCCGCGTTGGTCTGACCGGCGCAGATCTCCTCGAGGACCTCGCGCTCACGCCGGGTTAGCCCGAGCGGATCACCCCGGGTCGCGGATCTGGGGCCGGCCGGGATGGACCGGACGCCGAGCGCGCGCAGCCGCTGCCGGGTGAGCCGGGCCACGGCGGACGCGCGGAGCTCGGTGAAGATGCTCAGCGCCTCCCGCAGCGCGCCTTCCTCCGCCGCGTCCAGCCGGACCAGCGCGGCCTCGTACGGGCAGCCCAGGTCGGTCCACAGCTGGGCGGCCTTCTCCCAGTGGCCGTTGAGCTCGTGCCGGTAGGGCTCGGCCACCTCGCCCCGCGGCCGCCGGGAGGATCCGGTGCGGCGAAGCCAGGCGGCCACCGCACCGTAGCTCCAGGCGTCGTCGGTGTCGGCGGCTTCGTCGGCCCGTTCGGCCTCACTGAGGGCGTCGGCGGCCCTGCCTTCCAGCCAGCACGCCTCGGCCCGGGCCAGCCGGACCGGGACGATCGACTGCGGTTCGCCGGTCCGGACCGCGTCGGCCATCGCCTGGTCGAGGTATTCCCACGCGCCCGCCTCGCCCCGGCGGGCCATGAGGGTGCCGGCCCGGGTGGTCGGGCACAGCCGGGTGATGGGCGCCGGAGCGGCCCGGTCCAGGATGTCCAGGCATAGCGCCAGCGCCTCGTCCCAGCGTCCGGTCTTCTCCAGCATCCCGGTGCGCTCGCTGCGCAGGAAGGTCCCGTAGGTGACGATGTCGTGGTCGTCGCAGTAGGCGATGCCGTCCGCGTACAGCGGTTCCCCCTCGGCGAACCGCTTCTGGGCGCAGTACGTCGCGTAGTAGTTGCAGTAGGCCCGCCCCGCCTCGGCCTGCAGGTCCCCGGCCAGGGCGATCCGCAGCGCGCGGTCCATCAGCCCGGCCCACTCCCGGCCCAGGATGGCGGCGGATATCGCCTCGGTGTTCAGCGCGTCGCTGACCACCGCGGGCGTGCCCGCCCGCTCGGCGATGGACTGCGCCCGCCTGGCGTTCCCGATCGCCGCCTCGTGCCGACCGAGGACCATCGACCGGGAGGCGAGTTCCGCGTAGGCCCGGGCCAGCTCGACCCCGGGCCCCAGCGGTTCCAGGAGCGCTACCGCGGCCGCGGCGGCGGCCCCGGCCTCCTCGCCGCGGCACAGGTGCCACAGCGAGGAGGACAGACGGCGCGTGGTATCGCCTTCGCGCCGCAGGTCACCGGCCGCGCGCCACAGTTCCAGCGCGTGCTTACAGGCGTCGGCCGCCTGTTCCGCTCGGTCGAGCAGGGTCAGCTCGGCCGCCAGTTCGTCGTACAGGCCCGCGACCGTGACGGCCGGGAACCCGGCCGCGAACCGCAGCGCCCGCTCGAACTGCGCGACCGCCTCCCGGTGCGAGGCCAGCCGGGCCGCCCGGCGCGCCGCCGCGGGCGCGTACCGCAGCACGGCCGCGACGTCGTCCGCCTCCTCGGCGTGAAAGGCCACCCGCGCCTCGTCCCGCGTCCCGGACGAGCGCAGGGCGGTGAGGATCTGGCCGTGGATCGCCGCGCGGCGCCGCGCCGGGATGGCCTGCTCCACCGCCAGCCTGGCGATCTCGTGCCGGAACCGCAGCCATCCGCCATCGGCGGCGAGCAGACCGGACGCCAGCAGCTCGTCGACGGCGGGCGGAGGGCAGCCGACGGTCGCTTCGAGCAGCGCCGCCTCCACCCGGGCGCCGGTCAGCGCGGCGACCTCGAGCAGCTGCCTGGCGCCGGCGCTCAGGCCGGCCGCCCGGGCCAGCACGGCGTCCCGGGCCGAGGCCGGCACCTCGGCCATCCCGGCCTGCAGGACTTCGGTCACGTAGAACGGGTTTCCGCCGGTCAGCTGGTACAGCGCGGCGGCCTCCAGGTCGCTGCCGCTGGCCAGCTCCCGCACCGCGCCGGCGGACAGGGCGGTCAGGCTGATCCGCCGGGTGGAGCGCTGCCTGGCGAGCTCGCCCAGCGCGACCCGCAGCTGATCGTCCGTGGCCAGGTCGTCGTCCCGGAAGGTGACGATCAGCAGGACCCGGGCCTCGCGCAGCCAGCGGCCGGCGAACCGGAGCAGGTCCATGGTCGCCTCGTCGGCCCAGTGGACGTCCTCCACCACTACCACGTTCAGCGGGCCCGGCCCGCTGACCTGACGCAGCAGGGCGCGGAAGAGCTCATCCCTGTGTGCCCCGCGGGCGCACAGGTCCAGCAGTTCGCCGCCCAGCTGGTCGGCCAGGTCGTACAGGGGCCCGAGCGGGCGCGGGGTGAACAGGCCGTCGCACGCTCCCCAGGACCAGCGGGCATCACGCAGGTCGTGCTGGAACCGTTCGAGCAGCGCGGTCTTGCCGACGCCCGCCTCCCCGCCGAGGACGACCAGCCGCCCGTCGCCTAGCCGGGCGTCGGCGGCGTAGCCGGCCAGCAGGGCCAGCGACGCCTCCCGCTCCAGCAGTTCCATGTCTACAGTGTCGGTCATCCGCGCAGCAGGTGCCATTGTGAGCGGCCGTCGCGGTGACAGCACGGTCAGCTCAGCGGCGGTCGTGCTAGGTTGCCAGGGCGATGAGCGAAGCATGGCCATATGAGCGGAGCCGCGAAGCGATCCTGCGCGCCGCCGCGTCACTGGCCACCGAGGACGGACTGGACGGGCTCTCCGCCGGAACCCTCGCCGCGGCCCTCGGCCGGAGCGAGCTCGGCCGGGGAGTGCCTTCGGGCTCCAGGCAGGAGCTTCAGCTGGCCACCGTGACCGAAGCGGCCCGGATCTTCGACGAAGAGGTCGTGCAGCCGGCCCAGGCGGCTCCCGCGGGCCTGGGCCAGCTGGCCGCGGTCTGCGAGGCGTTCATCGCGCACCTAGAGCGGCACACCGTCCCTGGCGGCTGCTTCATGGCCAGCGCGGCCCTGGAGCTGGACGCCCGCCCGGGCCCGGTCAGGGACCTGATCGCCTCGCTCCAGGCCCGGTTCGGCGAACTCATCCACGGTTTCGCGGTCACCGCGCTGGCCAGGCACGAGCTATCGCCCGGCGAGGACCCGCGCCAGCTGGCCTTCGAGCTGAACGGCATCATGCTGGCGACCGACACCAACTTCGCCGAGCACGACGACCCTGCCGTGCTCGAGCTGGCCCGGCAGATCGTCCGTCAGCGGCTGGGCGTCAGCTGACTTCCCAGGTGTCGTTGCCGGCCAGCAGGGCGGCGAGGTCGCCGGGACCGCTCCGGCTGCGGGCCGCGTCGATCTGCTCGGCCATCAGCTGGTCGTAGCTGGCCTGCTCCACCTGCCGGAAGACGCCGACCGGGGTGTGCCGGAAGTCCGCCGTGTCCAGCCGCGACAGCGCGAACGCGTAGGACGGGTCGGCACGGTGCGCGTCGTGGGTGATCAGCGTGTGCTCGTCGGCCGTGGCCACCTCGACCGCCTCCAGGTCGCCGTGCGGACCGAAGCGCAGGCCCCGGGTGCCGCCCGCGAACCGGACCGGCTCCCCGTGCTCGAGCTTGATCAGCCGCTCGGCCGTCGCGCTGGCCTCCTTGAGCGGGGCGAACGCGTCGTCGTTGAAGATGGGGCAGTTCTGGAAGATCTCGATGAACGCGGCGCCCTGGTGGTCGGCCGCGGCCCGCAGCACCGAGGTCAGGTGCCTGCGGTCGGAGTCGATCGTCCTGGCCACGAAGCTGGCGTCGGCGCCGAGCGCTAGCGACGCCGGGTTGAACGGGTGGTCCAGCGAGCCGAACGGGGTCGACTTGGTCACCTTGCCCCGCTCGGAGGTGGGCGAGTACTGGCCTTTCGTCAGCCCGTAGATCCTGTTGTTGAACAGCAGGACCTTGATGTTGACGTTGCGCCGCAACGCGTGGATCAGGTGGTTGCCGCCGATGGACAGCGCGTCGCCGTCACCGGTGATCACCCAGACCGACAGATCGGGGCGGGACGCCGCGAGCCCGGTGGCGATGGCGGGCGCCCGGCCGTGGATGGAGTGCATCCCGTAGCTGTTCACGTAGTAGGGCAGCCGCGAGGAGCAGCCGATCCCCGAGATGACCACGACGTTCTCCCGCGGCACCTCGAGCTCGGGCAGGAAGGCCTGGAAGGCGGCCAGGATGGCGTAGTCACCGCACCCGGGACACCAGCGGACCTCCTGGTCCGACTTGAAGTCTTTAGTAGCCGAACGGGTGGCGGCTCGCGGCACCAGCGTCAGCGAGCGAAGCCTGTGCCCCTCACCCTGCTGGCCGTCGGCCCGGCCGTGGCCGTTCGCCTCAGACATGCTCGATCACATCCTCGATGACACCGGCCAGCTCGGCCGCCCGGAAGGGCAGGCCGCGGACCTGGTTGTAGGAGATCACGTCGACCAGGAACCGTCCGCGCAGCAGCAGCGCGAGCTGACCGAGGTTGATCTCGGGCAGCAGCACCTTGTCGTAACGGCGGAGCACGTCCGGAAGGTTCGGCGGGAACGGGTTGAGGTGCCGCAGGTGCGCCTGGGCCACGCTGTGCCCGGCGTTCCTGGCCCGCCGCACCGCGGCGCCGATGGCGCCGTAGGTGGATCCCCAGCCGAGCACGAGCACGCGGGCGTTGCCGTCCGGGTCGTCCACCTCGACCGGCGGCATGTCGGCCGCGATGCCGTCGATCTTGGCCTGGCGCAGCCGGACCATCCGGTCGTGGTTGTCCGGGTCGTAGGAGATGTCCCCGGTGATGTCGGCCTTCTCGATGCCGCCGATCCGGTGCTCGAGGCCCGGGGTGCCCGGGATGGCCCACGGCCGGGCTAGCGTCACCGGGTCCCGCCGGAACGGCTCGAACCCGTTCTCGCCCAGGTCGGCCGGCTGCGCGAACGCGAACTCCTGGCTCAGGTCGGGCAGGCCGGCGGTATCCGGGATGCGCCAGGGCTCCGAGCCGTTGGCGAGGTAGCCGTCGGAGAGCAGGAACACCGGGGTCCGGTACTTGACCGCGATCCTGGCCGCCTCGATCGCCGCGTTGAAGCAGTCCGCCGGGCTGGTGGGCGCGACGATCGGGACGGGCGACTCCCCGTTCCTGCCGAACATCGCCTGCAGCAGGTCGGCCTGCTCGGTCTTGGTCGGCATGCCGGTGGAGGGGCCGGCCCGCTGGATGTCGCAGATGATCAGCGGCAGCTCGACCGACACGGCCAGGCCGATGGTCTCCGCCTTGAGCAGCATGCCGGGTCCCGAGGTGCTGGTCACGGCCAGCGAGCCGCCGAACGAGGCACCGAGCGCCGCGCCGACGGCCGCGATCTCGTCCTCGGCCTGGAACGTGCGGACGCCGAACCGCTTGTGCTTGGCCAGCTCGTGCAGGATGTCCGAGGCCGGGGTGATCGGGTAAGAGCCAAGGAACAGCGGCAGCCCGGCCAGCTGGGACGCGGCTACCAGGCCGTAGGCCAGGGCGGTGTTGCCGCTGATGTTCCGGTACGTGCCGTGCGTGAGCGGGGCGGGCTTGACCTCGTACCGGACCGAGAAGGCCTCGGTGGTCTCGCCGTAGTTCCAGCCGGCTCCGAACGCGGCCACGTTCGCCGCCATGATCTCCGGCTTGCTGGCGAACTTGGCCTTGAGGAAGGACAGGGTGCCGTCCGCGGGCCGGTCGTAGAGCCAGGAGACCATGCCGAGCGCGAACATGTTCTTCGCCCGCTCCGCGTCCTTCCTGGTGATGTCGTAGTCTTGCAGGGCCTTGACCGTCATCGAGGTGATCGGCACCGCGTGCACGCGGTAGTGCTCGAGCGAGTTGTCCTCGAGCGGGCTGCCCTCGTAGCCGACCTTGGTCAGGTTCCGCTTGGTGAACTCGTCGGTGTTGACGATCAGGTCGCTGCCCCTGGGCAGGTCCTTGATATTGGCCTTCAGCGCGGCGGGATTCATCGCGATCAGGACGTCCGGCGCGTCGCCCGGTGTGAGGATGTCGTGGTCAGCGAAATGCAGCTGGAAGCTCGAGACGCCGGCGAGCGTGCCCGCCGGGGCCCGGATCTCGGCCGGGAAGTTCGGCATAGTGGACAGGTCGTTGCCGAAGACCGCGGTCTCCTGGGTGAACCTGTCTCCCGCGAGCTGCATGCCGTCACCAGAGTCGCCAGCGAACCTGATGATGACGTGATCGAGCTGCTGGACCTTCTTGGTCACAGTTGGAAGACCTCCTCCGCACGCCGCGGCCGGGCGCTCTCCTGGCACCACCCACGGCCGGGGGCATGAGTTAGGACGGTACAAATATTACGCTGAAACAGGCGCTGGAACATTAATGCTTCCGCTGATATTCCCGGTCTGCATGACCACTGCGTCACCCGATGTAGTTTGTGACAGATTCCGGTAAGAATTCCGCCGCCAGGAGCGAGCGTGTACTGCGCTGTTTCGCGTAGCATGCCCGGCCCTTGGTCCTGCTGGCTAGGGACGTATGTCCCGCGCCCGCGGGAATCTTGTCATCATGCCACTGTCGGGACCGGAACGTGGCCACTGGGAGGTGGATGGCTGTGCGCGGTTACGCGCTGCGGGCAGCCGAACTGGCCGGCGCCGCCGCCGGGCCGGTGACATCCGTGGTCCTGCTGATCGCGGGCTGCGCCCTGCTCGGGGTGGCCGCGGCCGGCGGGGGCGGCGCCGTCGTCGCGATCGTGCTCGCGGCGGTGCTGGTCGCGGCCGTCTACGCCTGCTGCGACCGGCTGGCGCTATCCGCCATGCTGGCCCGCCCGGTCAGCGAGGTTGAGCATCCCGAGCTGTACCGGCTGGTGCGGGAGCTGAGCAAGGACGGGCGGCTGCCGGTGCCACGGCTCTACCTGTCACCGGCCGAGCAGCCCAACTCCTTCGCCGTCGGCCGAGGCCCGCGCTCGGCCGCGATCTGCTGCACCGAGGGCCTGCTCCGCGTGCTGGACGAGGCCGAGCTGCGCAGCGTGCTCGGGCACGAGCTCGCGCACGTGTCCGGTCATGACGTACTGGGCTCCTCGGTGACCGCCGGCCTGGCCACCGCGATCACGTTCCCTGCCACCCTGGCCAGGCTCGCCCGGCCAGGGTCGGCCGGTTCGGGCCCGGGGCTCGGCGTGCTGGAGCACGCGCTGATGCTGCTGCTCGGGCCGGTCGCCGCGGTCATCGTCAGGCTGGCGGTGAGCCAGGAGCGCGAATACCGGGCCGACGCGGCCGGGGCGCTGCTGTCCGGCGACCCGGTGGCCCTGGCCGCCGCCCTGCGCAAGCTCGATGCCGGGACGGCGGAGCTCGCCCTCGCGCCCGACGGGCGGCGCATCTCGGTCGGCCACCTGATGATCGTCAACCCGTTCCGCCCGGAGGGCGTCGCCCGTCTCTTCCGCACCCACCCGCCCTCGGGCGAGCGCGTCCGCCGCCTGGAAGCCCTGGCTGGCTACCGCCGCTGACTCGCGACCCGCTACCTGTAGTTGACGAACTGCAGGGCGAAGTCGAATTCCTTGCCCTTGAGCAGCGCGATGACCGCCTGCAGATCGTCCTTCTTCTTCGCCGAGACGCGCAGCTCCTCGCCCTGGACCTGGGCCCGGACTCCCTTGGGGCCCTCGTCCCTGACGATCTTGGAGATCTTCTTGGCGTTGTCCTGGGTGATGCCCTCCTTGAGGGCCACGCTCATCCGGTACTCCTTGCCGGAGAGTTTCGGGTCGCTCGCGTCCAGGGTCTTGAGCGAGACGCCGCGCTTGACCAGCTTGTCCTTGAAGACGTCCAGGACCGCCTTGGCGCGCTCCTCGCTGTTGGCGCGGATGTCGACGGCGTGCTCGCCGGACCAGCTGATGGACGCGCCGACGCCGCGGAAGTCGAACCGGGTACCTATCTCCTTGGCCGCCTGGTTGACCGCGTTGTCAACTTCCTGGCGGTCGAGCTTGGACACGATGTCAAAGGAAGATTCTTGTGCTGCCACGGCTCCAGGCTAGACGCGATAGGCAAGGACCGTCATGCCGAACGCGCCATGTCCTGAGGTCAGCCGCTTAACGGTATGCCGCTTACCGTGCGGTCTGGTCTTGGGCTATCCTTGCGATGCCGCCCGCGCTGCGGACACGGCAGGTTGCCCGAGTGGCCAAAGGGAGCGGTCTGTAAAACCGTCGGCTCAGCCTACGTTGGTTCGAACCCAACACCTGCCACCCATCTCCGCAGGTCAAAGCCGGTGACGCGATCTTGCGTCACCGGCTTTTCCGTGCAGAACGAGAGGTTACGAAAACCGTCGGCTCTGTTCGTGGGCTATGCGTGGGCCGGATCCGGGCATCGCCCGGCCTCCGCGGATATCGCCTCACATTCCGCCTGATCTGCGGAAACACTAGTGACGGCGAGTGTCTGAATGCGGTGTCGCGGGCTTGGCGGACCCGGTGGCCGTGGGCTGTGCGCGGGACCGGGGACCGGTTCACGTACATATAGCGGACAGGGTCTGGGGTGGTGCCGACGGTGTGTATTACCGCTCGCTTTGGCGTGTGGTGTCGGATGCGTGATGCCTGTGCCTGCGTCAAGGGCGTCTTCGATCCGCTGGCTGACGGTGTCGTCCTGGCTGTCGGTGCAGTGCAGGTAGACCTCATGCAGGACACGGGCGCTGTTCCCGGCCCGTGCGGAGACCTCGGCGGGCGTGCCGCTGGCGTTCAGCCACAGCGACAGGGCGGCGTGCCGCAGGTCGTAGGGGCGGCGGGCCAGCGCGGTGGCGGCCAGGCCGGGGCCGAGCGCGGTCTGGCGGGCGGTGTGCCAGGCGCGGCCGTAGGTCATCGGCCTGTTCGCCCGCCACCCCGGCACCCTGCGGGTCGACCCGGCCCCAGCCTGCTTGTACCGCCCCCGCCTGGCACCGGGCTGCCACCTCACGCCGAGGCCTTGGCACCGGAAGACTCCGCCATCGCCAGAAGCGACCGCCGCCGCTGGACTAGGAGCAGAGCATCCGCCGAAAGCGATCCGGGCGGCGGCTGGCGCAGGCCAAGCGGATTCCAGGCGGCGCAGGGCCGGATAGATGGTACCGGTGGGCAGGTCGAACCGGGCTCCGCTGGCTTCGCGGAGGGTGCGCGACACATTCGTTGGGGTCCCATGTCTTGGCTGGTTATGATGGGAGTCTGGTTGTAACGATTACAACCAGATTAGGGGTGCCCATGTCCGAGCCGTTTCCTGCATGCTCAGCCGTGGCCGGGCCCCGGCGCCAGACTCGGCAAGCAAGCCCTGCTCAGCCAGGGCCGCGAGGTTGCCGAGAAGGGCATCACCTTGATCGGGACCGCAGACCGACTCGACAGCATCCAGCACACAGCCACCCTCGAAGACGGCCAGCTGGGCGAACAGGCGCTGCTCGGCACCGCTGAGGAGCTGGTAGCTCCAGTCGATGGTGGCTCGAATCGTGCGCTGCCGATCGGGCGCGTCGTGAGGGCCGTCGGCGAGGAGCTGGAGTTGGCGGTCGAGCCGGCGCAGCAGCGCGGCAGGCGGGAGCAGGCGGATCCGGGCAGCGGCGAGCTCGATGGCCAGCGGCAGCCCGTCCAGCCTTCGGCACACCTCGCCGAGGATTTGCTCAGCGGCCGCGTCGATCTCGAAAGTGGCGTCGGCCATCCTGGCTCGCTCGGCGAACAGCCGCACCGCAGCCGGCATGGCCAGGGCTGGTACTCGGAACTGATGCTCGCGCCGTACCCTAAGCGCCGCGCGGCTCGTCGCCAGCACGGCGAGCCGCGTGCATGCCCCGGCGAGTTCGGCCACCGTTGCGGCGGCCGGGAGCAGGTGCTCGAAGTTGTCCAGGATGAGCAGGAGGCGATGCCCGTCAAGGCGGGTCAGTAGCCGCGGCCGCAACTCGGCCGCAGTGGTGTCCTGAAGGCCGACGGCCGCAGCGATGGTAGGCAGCACCAGCTCGTGGTCGCGCAACGAGGCGAGGGCGACGAAAATCACCCCGTCAGGGAAATATTCGCGCACCGTGTCCGCGACAGCGATGGCAAGGCTGGACTTGCCGACGCCGCCGGCGCCGGTGAGGGTGAGGATGCGCACCTCAGGCCGCAGCAGCATCCCGGTCACGGCCTCCAGGTCGCGCTCGCGCCCGACCAGGGGCGCGGGCAGCGGCGGCGGCCGATCCAGGACCGGCCGATCACGGACCGGCGTGCCCGCGGTTGTCGCGCCTGCGGCAAACTGGGCACGCTCGTCCAGGCCCAAGCCGAGCGCATCGGCGAGCAGGCCGACCGTGAAGGCCCGCGGCTGCCTGCGGCGGCCCGCCTCCAAGGCGGCTACGGTGTCTGCGCTCAGGCCAGCGCGCTGGGCGAGCGCCTCCTGGGACAGACCTGCCCTGATCCGCAGGCGCCGCAGCAGCGCACCAAACGCGGTCTCTTCAGCAGAGGTCATATGGCCTTCTTACCTCCAAATGCCGGGCTCTGTCAGGGCGGTGTCAGTGGCCGCCCCGAGGCACCTGACTGACACTTCAAGTCATGAGCAGCAGCACTCACGCCCTCGTCGTCGGCGCCGGCCTCGCCGGCCTCGCCACCGCGAAGGTCCTTCACGATCTCGGCTGGACAGTGGATCTGGTCGAGCGCCGGCAGGCGTTCGACGCCATTCCCACCGGGCTGTTCCTGCACGCCAACGGCATGCGCGCGTTCGCCGCCCTCGGCGCCGCGGCAGCGCTGCGAGCGCGGGGCCGCGACATCGAGAGGCTGCGCATGCGCAGCGCCGACGGCAGTACCCAGGGCGTCGCCGACCTCACGTCCGTCTGGCCGGGCGTCGGGCCGTCGGTCACGATCGACCGCGGGCTGTCCTTGCAGGCACTGATGCAGTGGTGCCCGGTCGCCGTCCGGATGGGACTCGGTGTCCAGAAGGTGAGCGAGCGCGGGCACCGGGTCGAGGCCGCCCTCAGCGACGGTTCCGCAACCGAGTACGACCTAGTGGTCGGGGCAGACGGCGTATATTCGACGATCCGCCGTCAGGTCTGGCCCGATGTGGATGTGCGTTATGGCGGAGAGTCGTGTTGGCGTGGCGTGGTGGACTGCCCGCCCGGCCTGGACGACTGGGACTTGTGCCTCTGCCAGCAGGGGACATTCCTGGCCATGCCGATCGGCCGGGGCCTGGCCTACTGGGTAGCGGTCGGCTACTCAGCACGGCCGTTCGAGGACCCGGTCAATGGCCGGGCGGCAAGGGTGCAGAAGCGTTTCGGCGACGTCACGGGAGTCCACGCGCAGGTGCTCAGCCAACTCAAAGATGACGCCCGCGTTCAGTTCAGCCCGGCCGATGAGGTCTGGGTGGACAAGCCCGTGCACGGGCGGGTGGTTCTCCTCGGCGACGCCGGCCACGGGACGACACCGAGCGTGGCACAGGGAGCGTCGATGGCGGCCGAGGACGCGCTGGTCCTGGCGCGCGAGCTTGCGGCGTCGCCCGACACCGACGAGGCACTGGCGCGATACGCCCACCGCAGGGTGCCACGGACCCGCTACGTGCAGGAGACGACGGCGATGCGCAACCGCCTCGCGGCCCTGCCGCTCCAGGACCGCCTCGGCGTGATCCCGGCATGGGCCGAGCTGAGCAGGCAGTCCTTCGCCCTTCTGGTGCCCGAGCCATGACCGCGCGCTGTACCCGGCCCTGGCCCGTCTTGGACGCAGTCAGGTCCGCGCGGGTCCCGGCAGCGCACCGAAATCACCCTGCGAGCGCCGACATCTCATGCGGTGTCGTCCATGATGCGGTCGTAGGTCCGGCGGGCGCGGGCAGCTGCGGGCGCTGGCGCCGTACCGGCGGAGCATCTGCGGGGACGTCCATCCGTTGAGTTCCATCAGGTCGCCCTCCGGCCCGCCGCGGTCCAAACGTTCGAGGCGAACGCGTGACGCATCTGATGCGGCTGCACCCCGGGGATCCCGGCCCTCCGGGCCGCGGCCGCGACCAGGTCGTTGACCGCGTTCCAGCCGCATCGGGACGCCCAGCGGGGCACGGAACAGGTTCACGAACACGAAATCGCTGGAAGCCGCTGCCGGGACGGTCATCCGCTCGAACTCATAGCTGTCGAACGCCTGCACCGTCAGGAAGCCCAGCGGGACCGCCCGCTGCCGGCGCGACTTGGCCACCGCCCGGTTCGGGTTGTCCTGCCTGCGCACGACATGCAGGTGCGCGCGGGCGACCGGGCAGCTCAGCGCACCGGAATCCGCGAGCAGGTGGACATCGCCGCGCCGCAGCCCGAGCACCTCGCCGCGCCGCAGCCCCGGCCGGGCCATCAGCAGCACGATCAGCCGGTCCCGCGCCGAGCAGCACGCCCGCAGCAACGCCACGACATCCTCATCGCTGGCCTGGCCCACCGCCGTCTCAGGCTCGTGCAGCCGGTGCCGCGCCCGCATCCGCCAGCCCGTCCCGCCGTCTTCCGGCCGCGCCACGGCCGGAAGATCGCAGTCGTCGGCGACCTCGTAAAGCACCCGCACCAGGCTCCCGGGCGCGGCCCCCTCCGCGACCGCGTGGATGGCCATGCCCCGCACCGCAGCCAGCACCGCGTTGACCCGCCGCGCCGACCGGGCAGGCCGGGCCCAGGCCCGGCCAGGACTTCAGCTCCGGGCCTGGCGCCCAGGCCCGACACGTCCGGGCCCGCGTGCACCAGCCAGGTCATGAACAGTCCGAGCTGCCCGACCCCCGCCTGCCAGCCCCTTCCCGTCCGGGCGCACCACCGCAGGAACAGCGCGATCCCGCCCGCATACGCCCGCGTCGTCGATTCCGCGCCATCCCGGCCGAACCGCACCTGCCGCAGGAACGAATCGGCCGCCGCCACGACAGACAGCTCCTCATCCAGCACCGTCCAGTACCGCGCACCCGACGGCAGCTGAACCATGAACGCTCGCACCCCGTGATCCCCCGATCTCGCGCCCGTCGTGAACTCCTACCAGCCACGAGCACCGCACCCACGGAGATCCGCCGTGAAACCTCCTGCGTGCCGCCGTTATGCAACGTCACGCAACAGCCCGGGGAACTCCCGGAGAACGGACATGATGGTGCGCCTCGACGGACCAGTGGTCGCGGACGAGGCGGGCCAGGTCCTGTGCGGTGGCCTCGGCGCTGGTCAAGCTGGTGACGGCGTAGACGGCCTCGCGGGAGGCCCTGCCGGCAGTGATGTCCTGCCGCCAGTGGGTGATCTTGATGGCCTGGCGGGCGTGCGGGAAGTCCAGCCGGCTGACATGGGTGGCCTTCAGAGTGCGGGTCTCGGCACGGCCGTGCCCGGTGTCGCGGGTGACGCTGCCGGCCGGGACCTGCCGCCAGGGCAGGGCCCTGACCTGGGCATGCAGCAGCGGGCTGAGGGGTATCACTCCCTTTCCGGCGAGGGCCTGGGACAGGCGGATGCTGTCGCCGGCGGCCTGGCAGACGTGCGCGTGATGCATCAGCCGGTCCACCACACCGGGAATCGAGGCTAACCGGGTTCCACGTCGATCACACCTGTGGTGACCGGCCCGTAAAGCCGCTCGATGTCGGCGGTGTAGCGGTCGGCGATGACTCCGGCGGCGCCGTTTGAGCGTCGGGGTGAGCTCGCCTGTCTCGGCCGTCCACTCGGCGGGCAGCATGGCGAACCGGCGCACCTGCTCGGCCCGGGCCAGCGGTGACTCGATGAGCACCGGCGAGATGTTCTTCCCGCCCGAGGTGATGATCAGCTCCTTCTTCCGGTCCGCGATCGTCAGGAAGCCATCGGTGTCCAGCGATGGCCACGGTGGCCTCGCAATGACCGGCGAGCTGGCCGCCGGGGACGCGGCGCCTTCGCGCAGCGGCTGACGGCGGCGTCCCCGCTGCCGCCGGCGGTGCTGCGGAAGAACTCCGTACCGAGCATGCCTTGCAGCAGGCGTTGGGGAAGCATCGACGGAACGACCGGGTACTGGGTGCGGTGCTGCGCCAGCGCGCCGAGCTTGCGGTGAAGGTAGCTGGTGACGTCCATTGCGCAGGTTCCCGGCGGTAGGCCGGCGGCTGGGGGGTCGGCTGCGCCGGCGGCGCCGGCGCCGCGCCCGGCGTATGGCCTGATCGGCGTGCGGGACAGCACGAGGCAGGTGAGACTGTCGCGGGCCACCACGTGCGCCGTTCCCTGGCCCGCCGCCAGGCCATGCTCGCCGAAGAAGTCACCGGCCTGCATCCGCCGCAGGTGGATGACCTGGCCGCCGGGATGCTCCCGCAGGGCATCGGCGGTCCCGGTGAGGATCAGGTACAGCGCATCGGCGGGCTCACCTTGCTCTATCACGCACGTGCCCGGGGGGAACCACAGCGTTCGCACGTCGTCGCGGGCCAGCCGCATGGTGGCCGCCTCGCCGGCGAACAGCGCGATGGCTTGCAGCGCGGCGCGGTCGGCGGCGCGCTGCCCCGAACCGGCGATCCAGCGCGCCAGCTCCTCGGCCATGCAGGTGCGCCGGGGCGGGAAGACGGCGTGGTACAGCCGCTGCCCCCGGTTGTGGTCGCGGACCAGCGCCCGGAACGCGGCGGTGGTCAGCTCGGAAATCGCGACGTGGTCCGGGTGGCCGTACCCGCCGTCCGCGCCGAAGGTGATAACCGTGTCCGGATCGAAGTGCCGCATGATGTCGGCGGTCGCGGCGCCCAGCGAGGACCGATGGCGCTGCAGGGTCCCGTCCGGGTAGGCCAGCACCTGCACGCGCTGCACGCCGAGCTCGGCGGCAGCCGCGCGAAGCTCCTCCTCGCGGACCGCGCCGAGCGTGCGCCGGGTCGCGGCGGCGGGATCGCGGATCTGCCCCAGTTCTCCGCGGGTGGCCGAGACGATCATGACTTCGGCGCCCGCCTCGGCTGCCCGGGCCATCGTGCCGCCGGCGCAGAACACCTCGTCGTCCGGGTGCGCGAAGGCGCCGAGTAGGCGCCGCGCCGAGCCGGGTCCGTTCTCCATGATGACCTCCTCCGAGCCGCGCGGGGCTCAGCAGCCCCGCCGGGGCGGGAGGCCGCCGGTGCCCGCCATGCGATCCCGGTAGGTCATCTCTACGAAGGCCAGGAACCGCTCTACGTCGTCGATGTTGGAGGCCAGGCCTACCGACGCGCGGAGTGCCCCGGCGCTCGGCAGGCCGAGGAGGTCGAGGTACTGATCCATCGTTCGGACGCGTGCCCGCGCCGCTCTGCGCCAGGCTTGCTTGGTGAGCTGGGATGCTGCCTCGCTGGCGCCCGGGTTGCAGTGGCACCCGGTTCGGATCGAGATCCCGGCAGCGGCGGTAGCCTGCGCGACGGCGCGCTCGTCGACGACGCGCCCGCCGGGATCGAGCAGGTTGAAGGCGACGGTGCCGCCGCGGTCGCGGGTACTGGCGGGCCCGTAGATCCGCGCTATCGGCTCGCCGTTGCCATGGCGCAGCGCGGCGAGCCGGCCGAGGAGCCAGCCGGTCAGGCACATCACCCGCTGATGGATCAGGTCTATCCCGATGCCGTTGACCAAGGACAGGCCCGGCTCCAGATCGGGTATCTGCAGGAAGCTGACCGTGCCCTCCTCGAACCGGGTCTCGCCCGGGGCCAGCGTGTGCCAGTCGCCCTGCACGCTGACTATGTAAACCGACCCGCCAGCGAACCAGGGACGCCACAGCCGCCCCAGCGCCTCCCGTCGCGCGATCAGGCAGCCGACGCCGGTTGGGTAGCCGAACACCTTATACCAGCTGACCGGCACGAAATCGGGCTTGACCACGGACAGATCCAGCCGGTTCGACGGCACGTACGCTGCCGCGTCCAGCAGGACGTCATAGCCATGCTCATGCGCCGTCTCTATCCAGCTCAGGGGATGCTGAACCCCGCTGAAGTTGCTCTGCGCCGGATAGGCGAACAGCCCGCGGCGGCGGGGCCCGGCCGCTCCGGACAGCGCAGCCACCGGCCGATCCGCGTCCTTTACCCCCTCCTCGGCCAGCGAGCGCTGCCGCCGGGCACGCAACCCCCGCCCGGCCCATGGCGCCACTCCAGAACGCGCCACCCGCCGGGCCGCGCCCAGCGGGCCCGGCCTCGACTGTGCCAGTGCCCGGCGAATCGCGTCATCGTCCACCCGCAAGTCAGGCGAGCAGAACGGCACGTACTGCATGATCGCGCCGCGCGACCGGGCGAACTCCCTGATGCCGTTGACCGAGTTGTGATTGTCATACGTCAGGACCAGGCGGGCCCGCGGGCCGAACGGGTATGCCTCCCCGACAAGCCGGCACGCGCCAGTGGCGTTCAGGGTGAAGATGGCCGCGTACTCCTGGGGCGGCGCGTTGAAGTGCGCGAGGACCGCGAGCCGGGCTCGCTCGATCAGTTCGGTCGATGCGGCGGACGTCGGGCTTTCCGAGTGCGGGTTCCCGAAGCACCGGCCGCGGATCCGCTCGGCATGCGCGGCCAGCTGCGCCCGGGCCGGCAGGCCCGCGCCGGTGTAGTCGAGGTAGACGTGCCCGGCCGCGTCGAGGTAGGGATAGTCGGTCGCCCGCAGCCGGTCAAGCAGCGCCGTGCTCCGGTAGCCGGGGTATGCGGACAGGAAGCCGGGCGGCTCAGGCGGCAGGCCATTCCTGCCGCTGACTGCTGGCACCTTGAAGAGGGATGTCTTCATGACCTGCACGTCTCCTGTGAGTGGTGGGTTATCAGCGTCTGCCACACTCGCAGGGGCGGCGGTGATGTAGAAGTGACAGCGCCCTGACGAGACCCTGACATCAGGCTGTCCTTGCCGACACGGGCGGCAGTCAGGCTGAGGCTGGCGCTCGGTCTCGCTCAGGGCGAGATCCAGGGCCCCGGCGGGAACCAGCGCGGTGGTGTTCAGCTTCGAAGCGGTCCGCGCCGAGCGCGGCGCGGATAGTGATCTGCTGGCTGAGGGCGTCGGTGTCGGCGGGGTTGGCGAGCCCGGACTCGCGCCATGCCTGGTCCCCGAGCGCCTCGGACAGGCGTTTTTCAAGCTGGCGCACGCGGGTGCTGGCCCGGGTCCAGGCGCTGACCGCGGCGATCTGGCACAACGACAAGACTGCCCAGCCGGTCAAGCGGTCACTGATCGCCTTCGACTACTGACCGTCACAGGAACCCCAGGAATCATCCATCTAGGGCGGGTCTGTCTCGGGAAGCGCTCGCGAGCGGGCCGGGTCCAGCATCGGCGCGTCGTCAGCGGTGGCCAGCGCCTGTGCAGCCAGTTCGGCTGGGCTCATCGCGGCACCCTCATCCATGAGCGCCGCGGCCAAGGCCGGGCCCGCTCGTGTCCGGAGCCGGTCGGCCACCGGCTGGTACCGGCGGACCAGGGGACCGAACATCCGCAGGCCGCGCTGGCCGCAGGCCTCGATCGCTCCCTGCAGCCGCAGGGCGGCTCGTTCCCGGCCCTCCGCCTCGGCCAGCAGCATGCTGCCCCACAGCCACGTCGGATCTTCGTGCATGCCGTTCAGCGGGCCGGTCACCAGCGCCAGTACTTCAGCTGCCAGGGCTCTGGCTTCGGCCGCATTGCCGAGCTCCAGCAGCACCGCGATCTGGCCGGTCCGGTTGAGTGTCAGCCGGGCGCTGTCGCCCACGGCGCTGTAGACGGAGGCCGCTGCACCGAACCGGCGTCCGGCCACGGCCAGATCGCCGCCTACCACTGAGGCGATGCCGAGGTAAGCGTTTGACTCGGCGGCGCCGCGCTGATCACCGTGCGCAGTCAAGATGCCGAGTGCCTGCTCAAGCAGAGCCTGGCCGGCCGTGAGCTCGCCCTGGGCCATCCGGTACAGGCCAAGGAGGTTGAGCCGGCGGGCCATGCCCTGCTCGTCGCCCGCCGCGTGCTTGGCGTCCGCGCTTTCCTGGATCCAGGCCACGGCCGCGCGGTAATCGCCTTGCAGGTACGCAAACCAGGCAGCGGCGTCGAGCACCCGGACGCGCAAAGCGCCGCGGGCCGAGGCTAGCGCGGCTTCCAGTCGGGTGCGGCCTTCGCCGGCCGAGCCGTCGGCAGCCCAGAACGGCACCAGGGCAAAAGCCAGCTGGACCCCGGACTCGTCCGCCCGGGTGGCGGCCGAGCGCAGCGCCGTGTCGAAGTTAGCGCGCTCCGCCCGGAAGCGCGGCAGCCACCGCCGCTCGTCGGCGCCGTCCGGCATGCCTGGCGGGACCTGCTGGGCGAGCCGCAGGTAATGCCCGGCGTGCCGGCGGCGGGCGTCGTCCTCCTCCCCGCTCTCGGCCAGCCGGGCCTGCCCGTACTGGCGAAGCACCTCCAGCAGCCGGTAACGCATCGCGAGGCCGTCCGGTTCGGCCAGGACCAGCGATCGGTCGATGAGCGCAGCGAGCAGCTCAGGTACCGGGCCAGCGCCGACGGCCTCGGCGGCCGCCAGGTCGAACCCCCCGGAGAACACCGCCAGCGTCCTGAACAGCCGCTGCTCGCCCGGCTCTAGCAGCTGGTAGCTCCAGTCCACGGCCGCCCGCAGCGTCCGGTGGCGTGGCGCCGCGGTCCTGGCACCCGAGGTGAGCACCGTGAAGGCGTCGTCGAGCCGCCCGGCGAGCTGCGCCGGTGTCAGCGTCCGACTCTGCGCGGCGGCCAGCTCGATCGCCAGCGGGATCCCGTCCAGCAGATGGCACACCCGGGTGACGGCGGCCGCGTTCTGCGGGCCGATCACGAAGCCGGGCACGGCGAGCGCCGCCCGGTCGGCGAACAGGCGGAGAGCGTCGGCCTCGGGGAGCGCCGGAACCTGCCAGGTCACCTCGCCAGGCACCCGGAGCACCTCCCGGCTCGTGGCCAGCAGCCGGAGCCGAGGCGAGGCAGACAGCAGGTGATGAGCAAGCTCCGCGGCTGCCGCAGCCACATGCTCGCAGTTGTCCAAGACCAGCAGCCCATCCAGGCCGGCCGCGTGCTGGAGCAAGGTCTTGGCGAGCGGGGTTCCCGGCACCTCACGGGCGCCTACCGCGGCCGCGACGGCGTGGACAACCAGCTCCGGCTCCAGGCAGGCATCCAGGGCCGCGAACCAGCGGCCGCCAGCATGGCGGTCCGCAACCATCAGGGCCAGCCTCGTCTTCCCGGTGCCACCGGGCCCGAGCAGCGTCAGCATCCGGGCCTGGCCGACCCGCCGCTCCACCTCGGCCAGCTCCCGCTGGCGGCCGACAAAACTGGTCAGCTGGACCGGCAGCGGCCGGCCGGGCGGTACGCGCGGGCTAGCCGCGGCCGACACCAGCAGGGCGCGATCCTCGGCACCGAGGGCGAGCGCCTCGGCCAGCACACCCAGGGTAAACGCCCGCGGCCGACTGCGCCGCCCCCGCTCCAGGGCGGCGATAGCGTCCGCGCTAAGCCCAGCACGCTCCGCCAGCGCCTCCTGCGACAACCCGGCCATGACCCTAAAGCGCCGCAGCAAGGCCCCGAACCCTGCCGGACGCTCATCGCTCATACCGCGATTATTCTCTACTGGCCAGCCCGGATACAGCCTCGCAGACGGTACGCGTCCGGCTGGCGAGCTGCTCGCGGCATTCGTGGCGAGCGCGGACGATGAGGCCAGGGTGAGTTTGCGTCTGGTGGAGCGGGTCCCGGGGGTGGTGCGCGGTGTCTACGAGAAGTACATGGAGGGTGCATCAGGGGTACACGGCAGGTGTACAGGGCTTGCTATGCCGGTTGTGTGCTGAACATGCCGGGCGTGCGGGAGGATCCGGCTGGGCGGTGCTCGCGCGGTCGTTTCCTGCGGGAGGGAACCTGACGCCGGAGGTGCTTCTGCCTGCGGTTTTGGGGGGCTGTACGGGCCTGTACGTGGCTGTCCGCAGGATCGGCGGCGCGGAGGGCCCGGCGCACGTACATATAGCGGACAGCGTCGCTTCGGGAAACCCCGTTAGATGCTGTTTTCACAGGTCAGAGGGCATGTGGAGGTGCCGGCAGTAGCGGTCTGTAAAACCGTCGGCTCAGCCTACGTTGGTTCGAACCCAACACCTGCCACACCAGCGAGGATAGCCCCTGACCTCTAGTTATGCGGTCGGGGGCTGTCCTCGTCGCGGTCAGGCTTATGCAGCTAGATGCCGCCGGAAGCGGCCACATGCCGCTACTCGCGGGATATTCGTGGGATGGATCTCGCCGGGTCTGGCCGTCGAAACGATCAGGATCTAGCTGATGCGCGGTACTGCCACAGCGCGCTGAACCTAGATGAGTGATTCCAGGGGGACGGCCCGCATGAAGAAGCGAGGGTCTCCATGATCGAGTTGTGGAAAACGACATCGAGACCCTCGCTACTGCACTGTACGTGAAGATCGATGACATGCTCCGGGACTGGCCGGACCTTGCCCCGGTCCGCCCGGCGACCGGCACTCCGCTCACGCTCAGCGATGCGGAGCTGCTGACGATGGCGGTGATGTCCGCCCTGCTGGGATTCACCTCGGAGCGGCGGTGGCTGCGGTACGCGGATAAGGAACTGGCGGGCATGTTCCCGCGGACGATCGGCCAGTCCGGGTGGAACAAGCGGGTGCGGAAGGCGTTCTTCCTGTTCATCCGGGTAATCCGGATGCTGGCCATGGACACGTCGCTGTGGAGCGACGATGTCTGGGTCGTCGATTCCACCCCGGTGCAGTGCGGCTGTTCCCGGGAGACGGTCAAGCGCAGCGACGCGGCGGGGTGGGCGGAATACGGCTATTGCGCCAGGCACTCCCGGTACTTCTGGGGTTTGCGGCTGCACCTGGTCTGCACCTTGACCGGGCTGCCGGTCATGTTCGCCCTGGCGGGCGCGAAGGCAGACGAGCGCGAGACCCTGCTGGGCATGCTCGAGGCCGCCCGCGACGTCACGGCAGCTCATCCCGGGCAGGTGATCATCGGGGACAAGAACTATTTCGGCCGCGCCTTCGAGGCGGAACTCACTGAGCGTGAGCTGACGCTGCTGCGGCCGGTCCGCAAGGGCGAGGCCAGACGCGCCGGGCAGAACCTGTTCAAGCCGCTGCGGCAGGTCATCGAGTCCGTCAACTGGACCTTCAAGGGCAGCTTGACCTGGAACGCCACGGCGGCAAGACCCCCGAGGGCATCCTCGCCCGCGTCCTGGCCCGGGTCCTCGCGCTGACCGCCGCGATCTGGCACAACGACAAAACCGGCCAGCCCGTCATGAGATCTTTGACCGCCTACGACCACTAACCGTAACCAGCCCCCTTGGAATCATCCATCTAGACCCGCAGCGCACGGTGAGGAGCGCCCGGATACATCCCCTGCCAGGCTACGCGCGACGAAATCCACGGAACTTGGGGAATCCACCGGCGCAGTCGTGCTGACGCGGATGCAGTCCGCAGATAGCTCCGGGGATGCTTCAGGGCGGCTGGCAAAGGCACCCTACGCCTTCTAATGGCAGCGTCGGATAGCCGAACTGCCGTCAGGGCCCCGCGCGGTCATGCGCCACGCAGGGCCGCGTCTATGCGGGTATTGGCGATGTCGTCACCGTCATCGAGGCACTTGGCATAGACCCGAAGCAGTACTTCGACACTGTGCCCGGCGCGCTCGGCCACCCGGGGCGGGGGCACCCCCGCGCTTAGCCATAGTGAGACAGCCGCGTGGCGGAGGTCGCAGGGACGCCCGGCCAGGCTTGAGGCAACCTGGGCAGGCGTCAGGGCAAGACTCCGGGCCGCGGCCCAGACGTCGCTAATGGCGGTGGAGGCGACGGGCTGTCCGCGGTCGCTGCTGAAGATCCGGCCATCGGCCGCGACGCCGAAGGTGTCGACATGCTGGCGCAAGATGGCGACCAGTTCGGGCGGGATGGGCACTCGCCGTGTCTCGCTCGCCGGACGGTGCTTGAGTCCGCGCTCATCGTGGGCTGACGCCGTGTCGGTCCGGCGCCGGTTGACCTCGGGCCGGGACTTCTCCAGGACCAGACGCCCCCAACCGGTGGCGGGCAGGTAACAGTCTTGCCGTCGCAGCGCGACTGCCTCGCTGGGTCGTAGTGCGGCGAAATACATGCATGCATAGAGAGCCATGAGCCGCTGGCCCCTTGCATGTGGTCCCCGCCGCTGCTGACCTACGTAGGTCACGGCGGTGAGCAGTTCGCGGGCTTGGCGTGGGTTGACTACAACGCGCCGGTCCACGACCTCGGAGACCTTCGGGGGTTTCCAGCTCAGCCGGTCGAGCGGGTTCGATGGCAACTCCTCAAGCTCGACGGCGTACCTGATCACGTTGGCGAAGACGGACCGCTTCCGCGCGATTGTGGTCGCGCTGGCGGCCCGGCCATCCTGCGTTACGGAGATCGCATCGAGGACCGCACGGGCATGCTGCGGCTTGCCGACTTCGCCGACCGGAAGTGAGACTTTCCCCAGCCACCGCAGTGCCGCCGCGGCTGCTGGCGGGCGGTGCAGCTCACGCGAAGCGGGGGTCAGCGCGAAATGCCGCAAGGCGCCACGAAGCGTCCCACGATCCATTCCTTCCGGGGCCTCTTCGCCAACGACGACCGGGATGATTGTCGCCAGAGCATCGATCAGTGCGTCCCGTGTTTTCGGCGCTGCTGACGGCCATTTCATGTCGACGTAGGAGAGGCAGAACTCAAGCCACGACCGCCCGCGGCTGGTTGTCGTGATCATCGAGTCAGGCAGGCCAGTATCGGTGTCGAATGCCTCCCCATTCCGCGCGGCTTGCCGCAGATCAGACAGAAAATTGTCGGCCTGGGCCTTGTTGCCGAGCGTGCTGGAATGCGGCGTGCGGCCGACCTTCCACCGGATTTCGTAGGTGCGTCTTGTCTTGGCCTTGCCGGGCCGGATTGCCCAGAACTTCACGTCGTAGGACTTCATGCGGCAGGGTCCTCCCGGAGTCGATCCAGCCATGCGCGAAGTTCACTGCGCCAGATGCGCAGCTCCCCGTTGGGAAGCCGGACGGCGCTGGGTGCCTTGCCGGTCTCGCGCCACCGGTAGAAGGTCCGTGGCGATACACCGCCAAGTTCGGCGAGTACCTGAGCCACGGTCAGCAGCTCGTCGCGCGGGGCCGCCATTAGGCCGCCGTTCCTGCTGCCGAAAGATTCGGGCTGGTCTCGCCGCTGGTTCTGGCTCGGGCGTTGGTGAGCGCTGCGTGCCATTTCTGACGGTCGGCGACGACGTGCAGGAGTCGTTGCCCGTTGGGCATATGGTCCGGATCGCCGGGCTTGACGGGTTCCCATGTGTAGCTGGCCGGGTCGGTTGCCGGAAGCCCGAGCATGGTGGTCAGCCAGGTTCGCCGGTCGGCGCGGTGGTCCGCGAGGGTCTTGCCGGACCACTTGCGGGAGACCAGGACGCGCCGCCCGGCGTAGCCGAGGTACTCGCGGCGATGAGCCTTGCCCTTGCAGGCGCCCGGTCGCAGGCCAGGCCGGGCGTTGCGCGGCTGGATGCCGTAGCGAAGCCAGTTCGCGCAGGTCGGGGAACACGGCTCATACCGCAGCGCATCGGCGAGCCGGGCGGCATGCTCGGCCTGGGCGTCGGTGGCGGCCTGGTGGCAGTCGCCGAGGTGCTTGGTCAGGTACTTGGTGAGGTAGCCGATGCACCGGCTGGCGTCCCTGGATCCGGCGAGCACGCCCTGGGCGTCGAACCGGGCGCCGAACCGGGCCACGTGCCGCGGGTCGTCCTGGTCTCCGATGGCGTCGAGGGCCTGGTCCCAGGTGGGCAGTACCTCGCCGGTGTCCGGGTCGAGGTAGGTGCCGGTGTGCTCATCCCACACCGGGAGGCGGTTCCCGTTGTACTTGATTTCTGCGGTGGGCCACCAGACCTGGTGGTAGGTGGCGGCGATGACCTCGCGGAGTTCGGCGCGGGAGATGGTGCCGCGGATGGCGAGGTGGACGTGCGGGGCGAGGCGGCGCTGTGGTTCGATGGCGGCGAAGTACTGCAGGTCATAGCCGGTGTAGCGGCGCAGGTTCTGGATGAACCGGTCGAACAGCGCGGCGAAGTGCAGCGCATCGCGGGCGGCACGCTGGTAGTCGTAGGTGTCCGGGTCGGCGGGTGCTCCGTCCTCGCCGACCCGGCCGTACGACGGGCACGTCAAGGTCACGAACAGGGACGGCCGGAAAGACTTGCCGTCCGGCGCGGTGTAGGTCTTGCCGACTGTCCGGGCACTGACCGGCCGCCGCGGCAGCGGAGCGGCGTCTTGCCGTCGCCGGGTCGACCGGTGGCGGCGCGGCCGCGACGGGAGCACTGTGCCGCGGAGCCCGGCGTCGGTGATCTGCTGGTCCAGCTCGCCGATCCGCTCATCCAGCTCGCCGGTATCGAGACCATCACCGGCCAGGGCGTCCCGGTCGGCTTGCGCCTCGGCCCGGTCGGTGATCGCAGCCCGTTGCTGCCCGGTGGGCGAGTCGGGGTCGATGATCGGTTCGTGGTCGAGGTGCCAGCCTTCGCGGCATTGCGCGGCCCGCAGGATCCGGGCCCGCTCGGCGCAGGACGGGCACACCGAGGCCAGGGTGTGCCCGCACGGAATCAGCACCTGCTCGACATGGCCGGTGTCGATCTCGGTCCGGCGCAGCTGCACCGGCCGCAGGCAGGCGCCGTGCTCAGCGGCCAGGTCCCTGACCACCTGCCGGGCCAGCGGCATCGCCATCCGCTCCGCCCGTGTCGTGCGCCCGGCGGTCACCAGGCACCGTCCCAGTCGGTGCCCTCGGTGTCGAACGGCCCGGCGTAACCGCAAAGGCGGCATTCGGCCCGCAGGACCGACCCGCCGTCCTCCACTAGGACCAGCCCGGTCTGACATACGGGGCAGGGTTCATCAGTGCGCCAGGCGGTTTCCCTCATAGACCACCACCAGGCAGGTAACCGACCGCCGCGGCCATCGCCAAGATGTCGGCGTCGCTGACGTAAGCGGCGCGGACCCGGACCGGGTCAGGGGATGCCTCTAGCCGCACATACCCGACCCCGGCTCCGGTGCAGGGCAGCGGTGAGATCTGGTCGGCCAGGGCGCCGCGGTCGCGGGCGCCGTCGCCCAGCACCATGTCCACCTGGTCGGACTCATCAAGTCGCAGCGCGATCCGGGTGGAGAACAGGTTCCGCAGGCTGATCACGTCCTTGCGCGGGTCTTGCAGCGCGCCGACCACGCACACCCCGACCGACCGGCCCTGGCTGGTCAACGTCGCGATGGCCGCCTCGGCCCGCTTGCGCAGGTCGCGCTCGGGCTGGTAGGCGGTCAGGAACGCCAGCTCGTCCACCAGCACCACCACGAACGGGAACCCGCTCGAAGGTGTGAAGGTGCGGGTCCGGCCGCCGAACTGGCCGGCCCGGTCGTGCATCTCAGCGACCGCCGCTTCCAGCAGCTCCACCATCGCGGCCGCCTGGCAGGCGTACCGGTGAAACAGCGCCCGGCCGAACGACAGCTCCATCCGCTTCGGGTCCAGCGCCCAGACCTGCACCCACCCCGAGGCGATGGCGGGCAGCAGGGCCCGGATCAGCGACCAGATCACCGAGCCCTTCCCCGACCCGGTAGCACCGGCGATCAGCACATGCGTCGAGACGAGCCGGAGCCGCCAGGGCGAGCCGTCCTCGCAGCAGCCCAACGGCAGGGCGGCCAGGTCTACCTCTCCTGTGATCGGCAGCGCGTCGATGGGGTCGGCCAGGGTGTCGGCGCGGACCAGCTCCAGTACCACCACACCGGGCGCAGTGGTACGGATGCGGCACAGCCGGGCGCCGAACGCGTGCGCCAGGTTCTCCGCCCGGGCCTCGAAGTCCGCCGGGGCCTGCCCGGTCACCAGCCCGGCCCGAACCAGGTCCACCGCCCCGGCCCGGCGCACCCGATCCAGCACGGGAAGCACCGGCTGGCCCCGGTAGTCCGGCGCGAGCCCGGCCAGGGTCATCGCGGCCTTCCACCGCCGCCGGTAGAACCACCACGCCAGCCAGTCCCGCACCGGCCCCGCCACGAACCGCGCGAACCACGACGGTTGCAGAACCCGCAGCCCGGCCAGCCCGCCAACGGCAATCACAGCCAGGCCGACGACACCGGGCCATCCCATGCCGAGCCAGGTCACCACGACCAGCGCGGCCACCGCATCCACGCCGGGATGAGTCAGCGCGAACCAGGCGACCCGCCAGATCAGGCGGATGAGCTGGACGACCATGATCACCGGTTCGGGGGTCCGGTAGACCGGGGAGCGCCAGACGGGGACGGCGAAGGGGTCGCGGTTGTCGGCCTGGGCGAGCTGCTCGCCCGCCACCCAGTCACGGGCGCGTGGCATTAGACTCGCCTCCTCTCCATTTGCGCCAGCAGGGGGAGACACCCGGGGCGGCAGGAATGCCCGTTCCTGCCGCCCCACCATCCGTGACCATCAGGCCGCCTCACCGTCCCTGCGGCTGCGGCAGGCCGCGCAGGCCTCCGCGTCGCTGTCGACCTCATGGGTATGCAGCCGTTCGACCTCGGCGGCGAACTTGGCCGCCTGGCTGGCCAGCTCCCGGGCGAACTGCACCGCTGCCGTGCCGGTCTTGCGGTCGGCGATGGACAGCGACACGGTGGTCGACCCGCAGGAGATGTCCAGGATCGGGGTGTGGTCGTCGTAGGTGCTCAGGAACGTCCACCAGTCCTCGCCGACGTACACGCCGAGGTGCCCGTACGATCCGCCGCCGCTCCTCACGCCGCCGCCTCCCTTGGTTCTGGTCCGGGTCGGCCGCGGCCGGGTGCCCGGATTCCTGTTGCCTTGAGTGAGTAGGCCAGCCGCCCGGCCTGGTTCACGTACGGGGTGACGGTCAGCCCGGTGAACTCCACCGGGACGAACGGCGACCCGGGCGGCCCGGACGGGACGACCGGCTGGACCGGGGCGGCGACCTTGACCTTGACCGCCCGGGTCCGCGCTTGGGGGTCGGGGTCGATGACCTCGATCACCCACAGCGGCGCCCCGGTGTTCTTGTCGGTGGACTGGACGAACTTCTCCCCGGTCGAGGCGTCGAAGTTCCGCACCGGGTCGAACGCGCCAGCCGCGTACGCCCCTGCGGGGAACACCGTGCCGAACTCCACCGGGATCGGACCTTGAAGAGACATTGGCAGCTCCTGTGTTGAGGTTCACTTCCACCTGACTTATCAGGTTCACTAGCTACGCTAGTATAGCTACCTGACTTGTCAAGTTGAGATTTAGGCAATTTCTTGTCAGCTTGACGGCGGGTCAGGTGAACGGGTAGGCGTCGTGGATCTCGTGCCGGTCACCAGGCAGAACGATGTCGACCACCTGCAGCGGCCGGGCCGCGGCGTCGTAGGCGGTGACGATCACGTTCAGCACCGGGGCATCGGCCGGGACCTGCAGCAACCCGGCTTCCTCACCGGTCGGCCGACGGGCCGAGATCCGCTCCACGGCGTGGTCGAACCGGATCTTCTTGCGGGCCTGCAGGTGGTGGCGGATGCTCTCGTCCAGCAGGTCGGGCGAGGCCAGGCTGGTGCCCGAGGCCAGGTCGAGCGGCAGCCACATGGAGGCCAGCTCCACCGGCCCCTCGCCGTCGCCGAGCAGCAGCTGCCGCAGGAACGCCTTGGCCCCCGCCTCCAGGCCGAGCAGCCTGGTCACGTAGCCGGGCGCGAGCTTAACGCCCGCCTGCACGAGCTCCCCGGACAGGGACGCCTCGGGGAGCTCCAGCACGGCCTGGGCGGGCCGGGTCCGCTCGGCGCCGGCCAGCGCGGGACGGCCCCGGACGAAGCTGCCCCTGCCCTGCTGGGTATCGATCCACCCGTCCTGCCGCAGCGCCGACAGGGCCTTGACGATCGTGGGGCGCGACACGCCGAAGTCGCTGACGAGCTGGTGTTCTGACGGCAGCAGCGATCCCGGAGGATACTGGCCCCGTTCGATGCGACTCTTGATCTCGGTGACCACCTGCGCGTACTTCGGCGGCGCGTAGTCGAATCCCATAACCCCGGTCCCTGCGTGAACTGTTGACCTGTCAGGTCACACTAGCTCGCCAAACAGGAGTTGTCACCTGTTGTGAGCAAATTCAGGTCCCAAGATCCGGGACGGCGAGTGTCATGGGTTCGGCTTCCACTCGAGCATGAACCACACGATCCTGCCGCGCTGCCCCCCGCGATATCCCCAGCAGTGGGCTATCAGCTCGACCAGGCCCAGCCCGTAACCGGACTCCTCCGCCGTGCCGTCCGGGCATACGGCCGGGGGCTGGCCGGATCCGCCGTCCCGGACCTCGACCCGGAGCCTGGTAGCGGCCCGGTACACGGTCACGACGACCTTCCCGCCTTGGCCTGAAAAACGGACGGTCGTTCGTCGGCGCAGCCCCGCCAAGAACTTGGCCTAAGCACTACGGGCGCGTGCCCCCAAGATGCCCCCGAACCGCCATCAACAGCCAGCGACCGCCACCAGCAGCACCCTGCGAACATGAAGCTTGGGCGGCCTTTGAACCCACGAGCAACGTACGGGAACACTCTCGTAATGCGTAGATCGCGGGGTACGTTTGCATGCCCGGTGGGCAACGGGAGAGCCTTGACAGCGGTCTTCGCTGCGCAAGATCCTTATACCTGCCGGGAGATGCCAGATTCGCGGTCCGATACCAATACCCGCCACAGGAACGATGATGACGATCGAGATCACCATCCCGGACGAGTGGACACCGGGACAAGCGCTGGCTATGCGGGCGCTGCTCCAGCACGCAATACTCAACGCCACGCCGGTTGTTGCCTTCATCCGGAAAGACGCCACAGCTGACCAGCTCAAAGAGATCTATGATCGCGTCGAGGCGCTGATCCGGGAGGCCGGACTAGAGGCAAAGTAGCAGGGGTCGCCCGAGGCAGCCCATGCATGTGGGATATGTGCGGGACAATCCAACGCTCGGGGCTTTGGGCTGCATCATCCGCCCAGGTCAAGACGCTGGCGTCGGGTCGAACTGTAACGGTCTGTAAAACCGTCGGCTCAGCCTACGTTGGTTCGAACCCAACACCTGCCACGCAAAAGCCCAGGTCAAAGCCGGTGACGTGATCTTGCGTCACCGGCTTTTTGCGTGAAAGGGGAGCGATTACGCAGACCGTCCGCCTTGTCCCGTGGGCTATACGTGGGCCGGATCCGGTTATCGCCCGGCCTCTGCAGATGTCGCTTCAGATGCCTCTGTGGGCCACTGACCTGCAGGAAGGCTGGCGGCGGCGGGTGCCTGCATGCAGTATTGCGGGTCGGCCGGGCCCGATCGCCGTGGGCTGTGCGCGGGACCGAGGGCGTCTTCGATCTGCTGGCTGACGGTGTCGTCCTGGCCGTCGGCGCAGTGCAGGTAGACCTCATGTACGACACGGGCGCTGGCCCCCCGGCCGCACGGCGACCTCGGTGGGCGCGCGGCGGTAGCCGGAGAGCCGCGACGTCTGGCGTTCATGGAGGTCTATGGAAGGCCGATGCCCGGTACATCAGGAGTACATGGCACGGTGACGCCGGGGCGACGGCTGGGCCCTGCGCATGATCGAGTGTCCCGTAAGCCCCGCCCGTTGACGTGTCGCGGACAGATACGTCATACGGACGGGCACGGAGAAATGCGGAAGCTCGTCCGCCATGGGAAGGTGCGCTTCGCCCTGTTCTACCTGCTGAGCATCTGGTCCTGGCTGTGGGACGGCGCTCCGCTGTGCCAGGGCAGGACCTGGCCGAATCGGACGAGTTCGCCGTAGGTTACCGGGTCGAGCCGGTCGGCCAAGACCAGGTCGAGCACGGCCCGGGCGGCCTGCTCGGGGGTCTGCGCGTGGCTGTAGTCGGCGAACCATGGTCGGGACGCCCGGGTGTCCACCATTCCGGGGCATACCGCGGCGATGAGGGTTCCCCCGGCCAGATCTGCCGCCCGGCGCTGTGCGGCGACAGCCCGCACCGCGGCGACTTGAGCCACTTTGGAGGGCACGTTGATCCAGCGGGGCCAGCCCTGTTCCTCGGCCGTGCCGTCGTGGATGGCGGTCCGCCAGGACGCTACGGCCGCCTCGACCTGCTCCAGCGTGGCCCCGTCGAACAGTGGGTGCAGGCGAGGGTCCAGGTGGCCGAGTGTGCCCAGCGAGCTGGCCACCACGATCAGTCGGCCGCCGGGCCGGAGCACGGGGCCGAACGAACGCAGGACCGAATGGGTGCCTGCGTTGGCGACGTCGATGAATTCGTCGGCCTGCTCGGACTGAGGCCGGTCTGGGGTGAGCGCGGCGATCGCGTTAGACATCACGATGTCCACCCCGCCGTGGCGGTCAGCGAGTTCTGCGGCCAGCCCGGCCACGGCTCCGGCATCCGCGACGTCGAGAACCCGGCCTGTCACCCGGCTCCGGGTCCCGGCGTGCGCGGTGACCGCGGCAGCGGCGTCGGCGACGCGCCGGGCGGTACGCCCGGTGAGCAGGACCAGGTCCTCCGGGTTCATCCGGGCAGCCAGGCCCGTGACGAGGGCGAACCCCAGCCCTTGATTGGCCCCGGTGACCAGGGCGATACGTGCATCTGACATGACCATCACGCTAAGCAGGTCCGGGTCATGCGTCAAACGAAAGTTACGCATATATGGTATGCGTAATAGTCATGGATTTCGCCGACATGTCGCTGGTGACGCTGCGGGTCTTCCGCGAGGTGGCCGAGCGGGGCACCCTCACCTCCGCAGCGGCCGCGCTGGGCTACACCCAGTCCGCGGTCTCCCGGCAGGTCGCCTCGCTGGAACGGGCGGCAGGGGCGCCGTTGCTGGAACGGCGCCACGACGGGGTGCGGCCGACCACCGCAGGACACGTCGTGCTGCGCCGCGCCGCGACCGTGCTCGATCAGATCGACGCCGCCGCGCGGGAGCTCGCTGGCCTGCCCGCCGAGGCGGGAACGGTCCGCCTGGGCTGGTACACCAGCGCGGGGGCCAGCCTGGTGCCCCGCGCCCTCGCGGCCCTGCGCCGTACCCATCCCGCCATCACCGTCATCACCCGGGAAGGCAGTACCCCCGCCCTGGTCCGCGCGCTGCGGGCCGGTAGCATAGATCTCGCCCTGCTGGCCTCAGCACCGCCGTTCCGCCCACCCGACGCGGAATCACCCGCGCTGGACCTCCAGGTGATCGCCGAACGCAGCCTGTGCCTAGCGGTCCCCGCCGCCCATCCGCTCGCCCGCCAGAACGTCGCCGAAGTCGCAGACCTGCGCGGTCAGCGCTGGATCGCCAGCCCTTCCTCCGCGGATGAGACGCTGATGGGGGTATGGCCCGGGCTGGACGAGCGACCCAAGATCATCCACACCGCCCGGGACTGGCTGACCAAACTGCACCTCGTCGCGGCAGGATGCGGCCTGACTACAGTGCCCGCCTCATTCGCGGCCATCACGCCCCCGGGCGTGCGGGTCCTGGCCGTGCGTGGCGGGTCGCAGGAACAACGGCGCATCATCCTGGCAGGGCTCCCGCACCCGCTCACCGAGCCAGCCCGCCGCCTCGCCGATGCCCTGCGCGCCGCAGCCGCCGACATCCCGGTGCCGAGGTAACCCACACCAACCACCGGCACACGACGCCTCCGATCATCCTTGGCTGTTCCCTCTGCCAGGAAGCATCAAGGACGCCAACGGCCGACCAGGCGGCTCGGCTTCGTCAGGAGTGCTGGTGGCCGACGGCGTCGGGCGGGCCGCAGCCGCCGTAGAGCTCGCGCCCGGCGGCGTTGAAGGCGTCCAGCGGACGATGCCCGCGTCGATGCGGGTGGCGTAGAACCTCTGCCGCGAGACGACGGTTACCGGCACATTGAGCGCAGCGCTGTCGGCCAGGATCAGCCGCAGGTACGCGACCGGCGGCCCGGCGATGCCGAGGGCCGCTGATGACCGGAGCGCCGGGCGACGCGCAATATCCCATGGGCCCGCCAAAGCGAGCGCGTCCTACCCGGTGCCGCCCGACCCGCCGGTGGCGATGTGCCTCCGCCCTGGCCGGTCCTGGCTGGCCCGGCCGCAGCCATGTGGCGAAGTACGTCCCCGGCCTCAGTTCCGCCATAGAACGGCACCGTGTACCCCAGCTCGGTCCGGCCCGGGTAGGCGATGGCCCTGACCACGCCCGGGCGCCGGGCGGAGCACAAGGCCGCCCCATTTCCTGCCCGCGGCGCCTCCCGCTGATGGCCCACGACCGCTAGTGCGCTGACCACAAAGGTTCACCGGCTCGGCTGACATGCGCCGTGATGGCTTCCACACTCGATCTTGTGACGAAGTTGAGTGGCGGGAGGCGAGATGGCTGAGCCGGTGCGGGCGCGGCGGCTAACTGATCAAGAAGGGCAGCGGCTGCAGCAGATCGTGCGGCGCGGCAAGCACGGGTCGGTCCGGGTGCGCCGGGCGATGATCATCATGGCGTCGGCGTCGGGCACGCTGGTGCCGGCGATCGCCCGGCTCGTGGCGGCCGATGAGGACACTGTCCGGGACGTGATCCACCTGTTCAACGCCAAGGGGCTGGCCGCGCTGGACCCTCAGTGGGCGGGAGGCCGTCCCCGCCGGATCAGTGACGAGGCCATCGAGGTCATCGTCACGGCGGCCAGGACCCGGCCGGAGAAGCTGGGCCTGCCGTTCACCCGGTGGAGCCTGCGCAAGCTGGCCGCCTGCTTAGCGGAGGGTCCCGGGGTCTGCATCGGGCGGGAGCGGCTGCGGCAGATCCTGCACGCCCGCGGCATCTCCTTCCAGCGGACCCGGACCTGGAAAGAGTCCCATGATCCGGACCGGGACGCCAAGCTGGACCGGATCGAGTACGTGACCAGCGCCTACCCGGACCGGTGCTTTGCCTTCGACCAGTTCGGGCCGCTGTCCATCCGGCCCTGCCACGGCACCTGCTGGGCGCCGCGCAAGCACCCGGTGAGGCTGCGCGCCACCTACCACCGCACCCACGGCATCCGCTACTTCCACGGCTGCTACTCCCTGGGCGATGACCAGCTGTGGGGCGTCGTCCGCGAGCACAAGGGCGCGGACCACACCCTGGCCGCGCTGAAGTCGATCCGGGCCGCCCGCCCGGGACGGCTACCGGCTGTTCGTCATCCTGGACAATCTCTCGGCGAACAAGACCCCGGCGATCCGCCGCTGGGCCAGGCGGGAGAACGTCGAGCTGTGCCTGACGCCCACGAACGCGTCGTGGGCCAACCCGATCGAGGCGCACTTCGGTCCCTTGCGGACCTTCGTCATGGGCAACTCAGACCATCCGGACCACCCGGCGCTGGCCCGCAGGCTCCAGGCTTACCTGCGCTGGCGCAACGCCCACGCCCGCCACCCCGACGTGCTGGCCGCCCAGCGCCGCGAACGAGCCCGCATCCGCAGTGAACGCCAGCAACGCTGGGGCCGCCCGAAACCTAAAGCCGCATGACCGACCCGGTGAAGGTTCGTGGTCAGCGCACTAGATGCCCAGCTAGGCAGCCGAGTATCAGTGCTAGTGAGCCTTAGCCTCATCCCGGTCCACGTCCGGTCATCTGCCCTTCACCGGCTGAACTGCGATGCGCCAAGGATGAGATGCCAGGCGGCGGAAACACCGCCATCAGTGACATGGCCTTCGGGCCGCCTTAGAATGTCCGCACCCAGCGTGACGCTAACCATCGCTGGACGCGCTGAGTTGTAGGTCGCCGATGGCTGAGCTATCTCCGGCGGCTCCTGTAGGGGTTGCTGCTTCGGAGCGGGATGTCTTGCTGGCCACTAAGCTTCATGTGCCCCGCGTGCAGCGGGGGTTCGTGCCGCGCCCGCGGCTTAACGGTCGGCTCGACGAGGGGCTGGCGCGGGAACTCGTTCTGGTGTGCGCGTCGGCCGGGTTTGGGAAGACGGCCCTGCTGGCCGACTGGGTCGGGCGGGGCAGCCGGCCGGTGGCCTGGCTGTCGCTGGATGCGGGTGATAACGATCCGGCGCGGTTTTGGCGCCATGTGGTGGCCGCGCTGGACCGGGCGCACCCGGGAATCGCTCAGCGCGTCGGCCCGCTGCTGGGCCCGCCCGCGCCACGGTCGTTTGAGGGACTGGTGACGGCGCTCATCAACGAACTGGCCGCCCAGCCCAGCGAAGAGGTAATCCTGCTGGTCCTCGACGACTACCATCTGATCGATGCCCAGCCGGTGCACACGCCGCTTGAGTTCCTGCTGCGGCACCTGCCGCGGGGCCTGCGCGTGGTGCTGGCCAGCCGGTCCGATCCGCCGCTGCCGCTGGCGCGGCTGCGCGCCGCCGGGCAGCTAGTGGAGCTACGCGCCGACGACCTGCGTTTTACCGCAGAGGAGACGGCGGCGTTGCTGCATGAGGCTCTCGGCCCCGGTTTGCCCGGCCCGGCAGCGGCGGCGCTGACGGTGCGTACTGAAGGCTGGGCGGCCGGCCTGCAACTCGCCGCCTTGTCGATGCGGGAAAACACAGACGTAGCAGGATTTGTGGCAGCGTTCAGCGGCAGCCACCGCTACGTGCTGGACTACCTGGCTGAAGAGGTGCTGGAGCGCCAGAGCGAGCAGTTGCGCACCTTTCTGCTGAAGACCTCGGTGCTGGAACGGCTGAGCGGTGCCTTGTGTGATGCGATCACTGGCCGGACCGATAGCCAGGTGATGCTGGAGCAGGTGGAGCGGGCGAATCTGTTCTTGGTGCCGCTGGATGAGGTCCGCGGCTGGTGGCGCTACCACCACCTATTCGCCGACCTGCTCCGCGCCCGCCTCCGCCAGGAACAGCCCGGGCAGTTGGTGCAGTTGCATCGCAACGCCGCCGCCTGGTACCAGGAGCACGGGCTGGCCGACGACGCAGTGCGCCACGCGGTCGCTGCTGGGGAGATGGACTGGGCCGCGCGGCTGATCGAACGCCACTTCGACGAGCTTTTCTACTTGCGGGGTGAGGGAGCAACGATTCAACGGTGGCTTACATCGCTGCCCGCCGGGCTGGCCCGGTCCCGCTCGCGGCTGTGCCTGGCTGAGGCGCTTTTGGCTCTCGCTAGCGGTCGCGTGGAGGCGGTCGGCGCGCCGCTTGATGCCGCCGAGCGCGCGCTTACGAAGGTGGCCGATGAGCCGTTCGAATCGACTGTCGGCAGGGGGAGCTGGTTGCTGAACGTGGCCGCGACGGTCACGACGCAGCGTGCTTACCTATCTGCACTTCGCGGTGACGCAGCGGGGACGGCCTCGTTCGCATCGCGGGCCCTGGCCGAGATAGGTGAAGACGACTGGATGCTAAAGTCCGTAGCCCAGTGGAATCTGGGTCTTGCCGAGTGGCTACGCGGCCGACTCGCAGAAGCCGAGCGTGCGCTTTCCTCGACCAGCTCCCAGTGGCGCGAGATCGGCGAGCGCGGCTTGGGTGTGGTGATGCACGATCACCTTGGCAAGGTGCAGCGTGCTCGGGGCCGTCTCGACGCGGCGATAGGCACCTACCAGCGAACGCTGGTGGTCACTGCGCCGCCCGGCGGCCCAGCCATGCCCGGCGCCGGCGCGGCACATGTGGGCCTGGCGGAGGTGGCATATGAACGAAACGAGCTCGACACGGCCCTGCACCATGTAACCGAGGGCATCCCGCTATGTCGCCAGTTCGTCTACACACCGCCGCTTGCCGCTGGGTTGGTGACGCTGGGGTGGATCCGGCAGGCCCGGGGCGATCTGGCCGGGGCCCAGGAGGCGATGGACGAGGCCCGCCAGATGGCGCCGAGCCCGGCCGTCACTGGGCTGTTCAACCCAGTCCCGGTGGAGTGGGCCCGGCTGCTGGTGGCCCAGGGCGAGGTCGCTGCGGCCGCCCGCTGGACGGAAGAGCTCCGCCTCAGGGCAGATGACGAACCGGGCTACCCGCAGGAAGGGGAGTATCTGGTACTGGCCAGGGTGTTGGTTTCCCAGGACCGCCCCGCCCAGGCGCTCGCGCTTTTGGGGCGGCTCCACGCGGCAGCCGACGCACAGGGCCGCACCGGCAGCGTGATCGAAATCGGCGTGTTGCGGGCACTGGCGCTGGCGGCCACCGGCGAGGATAACGCGGCGGTAGATGTCCTGGCACGGGCGCTCATGCTCGCCCGTCCGCAGGGTTATGTCCGGGTATTCGCCGACGAGGGGCAGCCGATGAGTGCGCTGCTGGCCCGGCTGATCGCGGCCCAGCAAGGAGACCAGGCCGCTGCCCGCGGCGTCCCGCTAGGCTACCTGGCCCTGGCGCTGCGGGCCATTGGCGGCGAGGATGCCGGGCCAGGCGCTGGGCGGCAGGCCGCGGCGGCTGTGCCGGGCCTGGTCGAGCAGCTGACCGCCCGGGAGCTGGAAATCCTGGTGCTGTTGGCGGCGGGCGCGCCGAACCCGCGCATCGCGGCCGAACTGGTGATCTCTGTGGATACGGTCAAAAAGCACGTCAGCCACCTGCTGGCCAAGCTCGGCGCCACCAACCGGACCGAGGCCGTCACCCGGGCCCGCCAACTCGGCCTGATCAACTAGGTAGGTAGGTAGGTAGGTAGGTAGGCGGTGAGGTCGGGCAGGTAGCAAATGTCAGTGCGGAAGTGGTCGCACCCGGCGCAGATCCCGAACGAGACGGCTACCTCGCCGACTGAGTAGTAGCCGCGGGTGATGTCGAGCTTGCGGTGGTCCATGAGCTCGCGCAGCGATTGCCGCCGTCCGTAACCCGCGTGAAACGGCCGGTCCCGATTGTGGGGCGCCACGACCGTCTGCCGTACGCCGGCCCGGCGGCCGTGATCTTCATCGCTGGCCCGCGCCGCGTATCGTCCCTCCTCTGGGCTGGGGCCCGCCGACGTCGAGGGCTATGCCTGCAAAGAGATCGCCGGGACCACGAGAACACCGATCGGGACCGTTACCTCGCGGCTCCACCGTGGCCGTCGGCAGCTGCGTGATCTGCTTCAGGACAGCGCCGCCACGCGCCGCCGGGCCACGAAGGCACCGCGCCGCGATGCCCTCCCAGGGACGGCTGACGCCGGGCGGCCGCGGCGACCTGCCTCCTCAAGGCTGAGCCCGGTACGGGCGAAGGGGCGGGCTACCGCCCGGGCCAGGGCCCATGTTCGCAGGCAGGACCTGGTCATTGCCCAGGGCCTGGGACGCGAACGCGGCCGTGCGATCGGCGTCGCCGTGGAGCTCGGCCAGGGAGGCACCGCAAAGGGCGATCGCCGCGGGGACGTTCACCAACAGGCTGGCGGCCTTGCCGCCCGACGGCTCGAACGGTTCATCCTCGGCATCGGCGGACGCGCGCTCGGCGGCATCCAGCAGCGGCCCGGCCCCTTCTGCGTCGCCGGCCGCGAGCGCGAGGATTGCCCGCACCAGGCATAGCCGCGGCCGTGAGCCGGCCAGTTCGCCCGGGAGCGCCGCAAGCCACCGCTGCACCGTCGTCCGCTCACCCGGCCAGAAGGTCTCGTCGAAATGCCGCTCGATCAGCCAGGCGGCCCAAGCCGTGTCCCCTGCGGCCACCGCATGCCGGACCGCGTCATCGCCCATGCTCCTCATACCACGCTGCGGCGTTATGGTGCAGGCCCGCCACCGGGCCGGGCTGTTGCCGCTGCAGGCGGGCGCGGAGCAGGTCGGCGAACAGGTGGTGATAGCGCCACCAGCCGCGCACCTCATCCAGCGGCACCAGGAACAGGTTCGCCTGCTCCACGTGCTCCAGCATCGCCTGGCTGCCGGTGCGGCCGGTGACCGCGTTGCACAGCCCGCCCGATAGCCGGTCCAGCACCGAGGTTTCCAGCAAGAACTCGCGCACCTGCCCGGCTTGGCCCTCCAGCACCTCCCCCGCCAGGTAGTCCAGAACATAGCGGTGGGTACCGCTGAGGGCCGCCACAAACCCAGCGGGATCGGGCTGCCCGCGCAGGGACAAGCCCGCCGGCTGCAGCCCGGCCGCCCATCCTTCGGTGCGGGCCGCCAGCGCCGCCACCGTAGCGCCCGGCAGATCGCCGCCGACCGCCTCGCGCAGCAGCGCCGCGGCCTCCTCGGCGGTGGACCGCAGGTTGCCGGCGCGCAGCTCCGCAAGCTCCCCGGCGGCGCGCAGCCCCGCCAGCGGAAGCGGCGGGTCGGACCGGCTGGCCAGCACCAGGTGCAGCCCCGGCGGTAGGTGCACCAGCAGGAACACCAGCGAGGCGTGCACCTGTTGGGTGTCGATCAGGTGGTAGTCGTCGAGGACCAGCAGCAGCTCGTCGTCGCCAGGCTGGGGGGCCAGTTCGTTGATCAAAACCGTCACCAGGCCTTCGAACGACGCAGGCGCCGGCGGGCCCAGTAGCGGGGTGACCCGCTCGCCAATCCCCGGCCGCGCCCGGTCCAGCGCCGCAACCGCATGCCGCCAAAACTGCGCTGGGTCATTGTCACCCGCATCCAGCGACAGCCACGCGACCGGTCGGCCGCCCCGCCGGGCCCAGTCGGCCAGCAGCGCCGTCTTGCCGAACCCGGCCGGGCCGCACACCAAGATGAGCCGCCGCGGCAACCCCTCATCGAGGGCTCCCACCAAGCGGGGACGGGGCACAAAGCCCGGTTGCAGGCGGGGGAGGGGGAGGTGCAGCTTGGTAGCGAGCAGGACATTCCGCTCTGAGGCGGCAACCCGGCTCCCGCATCCTCCAGCGCCCAGGCGGCCTCTGCGACCTCGAAACCCGCGCCCTGCGAGAAGCGGCTGAGCGCCGGCTCACACCCGTCGTGGGTCAGCGTTACAGCCTGGCCGATGCGGCAGCGGCGCACGCGGCCGTTGAATCGCGGTCCACCACTGGCAAGACCGTGCCGCGGCCATAACCCGCGAAAGCTCGAATCCCGTTCGCGCAATGATCCGGCCAGTAGTCCAGTGGCGGTGGGACGCGTTGACAGGGTGCAGGCAAATGACTGACAGCCGCTGGCCCCGGGCCAATACCATACGACGGCGAGGGCCGACTGACCGGCTTGCGGAACGTGCCCGCCATCCGGCCAGCCCAGGCAGTGGGAGCCCGCCGCGCCGGCGCGCCCCGGGCTGGCGGAGGCGGTGCCACCCGGATGGCGTGAGAGCGGGGCCGACTGGCCTGGGGGCAAGCTACACCGTGAGCCGGAACCTCTGCAGCGGAGCACTTCCTGGGAGCTAAGCCTTCCCCTGCTCGCGGGCGTGCGCCTCGGCCGCCTCCCGCTCGCCCTGCAGTTCTTCCAGGCAGGCCGCGATCCTCCCGGCCCGCGACCGCGGATCCGGCCCCGGTGCCATGTCCGCGCCCGGCAGCAGGTCCGTGCCCGGCAGCGGCGGTTCCAGCGCCTAGTCGCCGGCCACCACGTCCAGCCGCCCCGGCCCGGCGCACGCGCACACATGAAGAACCTGGCAGAACAGGTCCTCCGCCAGGTGTTCCCGCACGAGCAGGTGCCGGCGGAACCGGGAGAACGTCGTATGGTCCGGGACCTGCCACCCGCACGCCACCGGAACGTCGCGTCGTAGCGGCACCGGTCCTCCACCGCCCGGGTGGACAGCACCTCGCGCAGATACGCGTACATCCACACGGCCAGCAGCATTACCGGGTCATACCGGGCCGGCCCGGCCGCCGATCCCGCCGGCGCCGGCGGCACCAGCCGGTCAATCAGGTCCCGCGTCGCTCGACCATGCTGATCACGACCCGGACAGCATGACCCTCCGGTACCCAGTCGAGCATGTTATGGGGCAAAAGCATCTCGCTGTCACGGTCAACTGGCTTGAACTGGTGCGCTATAAATCAATTTTGCCAGCAATAATGTCCGGAATCCGGGAAACCCGGCAGCGCGATGGCGTCGCCCGGATCAGGGCCCCGGGTTCAGGCCGGGCGGCTCACGATTACGATGGGCTTCGGACAGCGACGCAAGTTCGCTGGAGGCGCCGATCGTGCAGGTTACCGATGAGTGAGCCGGCCGCCCGGGGCGCGGCGTCGGAGCGCGATGTCCTGCTGGCCGCCAAGCTGAACGTGCCGGGGCTGCGGCCAGGTCTGATGCCGCGCCCGCGGCTGGCGCAGCGACTGGGCGAGGGCCTGGGGCTAGGACTGGTGCTGGCCCGCGCGCCGGCCGGGTGCGGCGGCCTGGCGATCGCCATGGATGCTGCCCTCCGGGCGGATACCGGGTGCTGGTGGCCAGCGCCGACCTACGCCGGATCGGTTATGCCCTCGGCCGGTAAGTATCGATACCGCATGACCGGAGGCTGATGATGAGCTCATCAGATCACATCCAGGCTGGGACGGCAGTTTCCCGCCGGGAGGCGCTGAAGCTGACCGCCACCGGAGCCGTCGCGATGCTGGCCGGCGGCATGCTCGCCGCGTGCGGGAGTAGCAGCAGCGCCGTCAGCGCCACAGTCGGCTCCATGCAGAACGTCAGTGACCAGCTCGGCTGGCTCAAGACCTCTCAGTGGGCCGGCTTCTACGCGGCCATCAACAACGGTTATTACCGGCAGGCGGGCATCAGCGAGGACCTCATTTCCGGTGGGCCGGACATCATCGCCTCTAGCGTCGTCGGCGCCGGGCATGCGCTGGTCGGCGAGGACGACAACAACACCGCGCTGCAGGCGATCGCCAAGGGTGAGCCCCTGGTGATGTTCGCCACCATCTACCAGCGGTCCCCGTACTCGGTCTTCAGCTACCCGAGTAAATCGATCCGGACGCTCAAGGACTTCGCCGGCATGAAGGTCGCCATTCCCCCGGCGACCCGGCCGCTGCTCGACCCGCTGCTGCGGCAGGCGGGTGTAAGCCTTAGCTCGGTGCACTTCGTGCCGGTGGTCAACATCTCCCAGTTCACCAGCCACCAGGTCGATGCCTACTTCGGCTTTTCCACCAACCAGGGTGTCGCGATCAAGCAGAAAGGCATCAGTTTCATCACCACCCCAAACTGGGACCTCGGGTTGAGGAGCTACGGCAACGTGCTCATCACCAGGCGGGAAACCGTTGCCAAGCAGCGCGCCCTGCTGGTGCGCTACCTGCGGGCGACGATCAAGGGCTGGGAGTACGCGATCGCGCACCCCGCACAGATGGGTCACCTGACCGTCACCAAGTTCGCTGCTCCGGGTGACAACCTCGCAGCAGAGATCGGCCAGGCGGTGGCGCAGGTCGCGCTGATCAAGAATCCGGCCGGGATCATGCGCTTCACCTACCCGGGCATGCAGGAGGTCATCAGCGCAATGGAGGCCGCAAAGTCCCTGGCCAAGCCCCTGAAAGCCGCCGATGTTATGACGACGAGCATCCTGGACGCCGCCTACAGCAGCCAGACTTCGATCCCGATGTGAGGTCCGGTGATCATTGACGGTTACGACAACACCTGGGAGCGCGAAACCCGCTTCGGCTATCTCGCTGGTGACGAGTTCGGCGCTGAGCAGACGCTCCAGGCGATGGACGTCGCGGGAGTGGACATGGCGGTCGCCTGCCCGCTGGGGCAGGAGATTGACAACGCCTGCATCCGCTCGGTCCAGCAACGCTGGCCAGACCGGGTCATCGGCTTCGGGCAGGTCACCCCGCGGCTGGACAGCGCTGCCGCCGAGGTTGGCCAGTACGCGCGGACTGGGCTGCGCGGGATAAAGCTGCACCCCACGATGCACGGCTACCATTTCTGCGACCACAGCCTGCTCGATCCGGTGCTGGCCGCCTGCGCTGATAACAGCTTGGCTGTCCTGGTGAACGCGCTCGATGACCCGTTCTGCGCGCCACTTGCGATCGAGGAGATCGTCCGGCTCTTCCCCGCGGTCCCGGTGTTGATCGCGCACATGGGAACGGTCTGGGACGTGATGGAGGCCATCCTGGTGGCCGAGCGCACGCTGAACCTGTACCTGGCGACCTCCTCGGCGCAACTGCTGGATGTCGGCACCACTTCCCGGCGGCTCGGCCCGGAGAAGATCATCATGGGCACCGACTGGCCACGCTCAGATTCCGATCTCGAATGCATGAAGATCGCCCGCGCGATCCCCGATCCGGAGCGCCGGCAGCGAGTGGAAGGCGGGAACCTGGCAGCCCTGCCCAGCCTGGAGCCTGGCCGCATGACCAGTGCAGACCGACGGGATCTCGCATGAGCGGCGGCCAAGGACGGGTGGCCGGAATGACCGGACCGGAGCAACGGGCCAGCACCGTACCGCCGTCCGCCGCAGGACCCGCACAACGCGACGGCCGCCGCCCGGCGGTCTCGCTCCGCGGCGTGTCTAAGCGTTTCCGGCTGCCTGGCCGCGAGCTGCTCGCTCTCCACGACATCTCGCTTGAGGTGAGCGGAGGCGAGTTCGTCTCGGTGATCGGCCCGTCGGGGTGCGGGAAGTCCACGTTGCTGCGTCTGGTAGCCGGCCTCATCGAGCCGTCTGCAGGCACGATCACGATCGCGGGCGAGCCGCCCGGTCAGGCCCGTGCCCGCCGCGAGCTTGGTTTCGTGTTCCAGGAGCCGACGCTTCTGCCGTGGCGCACTGCGCTGGAGAATGTCACTCTGCTGCTAGAGGTCGCCCGGCGGGGCTCGACGACCGAACGACGGGAGCGGGGGCTGGAGTTGCTGGAGCTTGTCGGGCTAGGCGACTTCGCAGATGCCCGGCCCGCCAAGCTGTCCGGTGGCATGCAGCGGCGGGTGGGTATCGCCCGGGCGCTGGCCCTCGACCCGCGGATCCTGCTGCTGGATGAGCCGTTCGGCGCTCTGGACGAGATCACCCGGCAGCGGATGAACATGGAGTTGCTGAACATCTGGACCCAGCGGGCTACCACGGCGTTGCTGGTCACTCACAACGTCGGGGAGGCGGTGTTCCTGTCCGACCGGGTTCTGGTGATGGCCGCCGGCCCCGGCCGCATGGTGGCCGAGGTGATGGTGGACCTGCCCCGGCCCCGTCATCTTGACCTGCTCGAGGACCAAGAGTTCTTCGCGTTGTCAGCGGGGCTCACCCGCCTGCTGCACAGCGGCGAGCTGGGCACCGGTGAGGCAACTGTATGACGCGCCGGATCGGCCTGTTGCTGGCCAGCGGTGCGGTCTGGCTGGCGCTGCTCGGGCTCTGGTGGCTGATCGCCGCGCTGGAGAAGGGTCCGGCGACGCTGTGGCCAACCCCGGCGCAGGTCGCCTCTGCGCTATGGGGGCTGCGCGTGGCCTTCATTCAGAATGCGGGGACAACCGTGGGGGAGGCGGCGCTTGGCTTTGCTGTGGGCGTTGTGCTCGCCGTCGCTATCGCACTGGCCGGTGAGCGGTACCGGCCGCTGGCCGGAAGCTTGCACGGGCTCGCTATCGGCGTGTACTCGCTGCCGCTGATCGCGCTGGCGCCGGTGCTTGTGCTGTGGGCCGGGTCAGGGCTGACCCCCAAGGTGATCATCGCGGCGCTCGCGTCGTTCTTCCCGGTGCTGATCAACCTGACTCAGGCGCTGCGCACTACCGACGAGAACGCGCTGGAGCTGATGCGCGTGGGCGGCGCCTCATCATGGCAGGTCTTTTTGCGCGTTGAGCTGCCTTATGCGCTTCCTGTGCTGTTTGCGGCGTTCACCGTAGCCGCTCCAGCGGCGATCCTGGGCGCCATGCTCGCGGAATGGGTGGGGGCCAACAGCGGGCTTGGGATCCAGCTGCTCGACAGCATGCAAAACGACGACGTTCCGCAGTTGTACGCGTGCCTGGCTGTCGCCAGCATGCTCTCGCTCCTTGCGTGGCTTGTGTTCACCATGCTGGGCCGCTGGCTGTGTCCGTGGCATGCCTCGCTGCGGCTCGCCAAGGCCCGGAACTAGAGGACGCGGCAATGGCCGGAATCCTGCCTCGCCAAGAAAGCGCCGGTCCCAGCGTGTCTGGGCGCGTTCGGTCGGCGCTGCCCGGGCTGATCCTGCTCGCGGCGCTCGTCGCCGCGTGGTTCGCAGTCAAATACGGTGCCCGGGTCCCGGATCAGCAGATGCCCGCGCCGGTGCAGGTGCTGCGGGAAGGCTGGGCAGCGCGAGGCCAGCTGGTCAAGGCGGCGGCGAGCACCCTGGGCGGGGCACTAGCCGGGTTTCTGCTCGGCAACGCTGCTGCCGTGTTCGCTGCCGTGCTGATCGCCTCTTCCCCGGCGGCGTCCCGGGTTCTGGTGCCGTTCGCCCTGGTCGTGCGGACGCTGCCGATCATCGCGATCGCGCCGCTGCTCACCCTGCTGCTCGGCACCGGCGTGATCACGATCATGGCGGTCGCCGCGATCATCATCTTCTTCCCCACCATGATCAACACGGTGCTGGGGCTGCGATCGGTCCCGCCTGAGGCATTGGAGCTGATGGCGGTCGCCAACGCTTCCCGGCTGGAAGTGCTGTGGCGGGTGAGGCTGCCCACCGCGCTGCCGTATGCCTTCTCCGGGCTCCAGGTCGGTGCGGCGACCTGCATCCTGGCCGCGATGGTGGCCGAATGGGTGACTACCGGCACCGGCCTGGGCTATCTGATCTTGCAGGCCGGGGTGCAGTTCGATGTCGGGCTGATGTGGGCGGGCGCGCTGGTGGCCGCGGTCCTTGCCCTGGCCGTGTTCGCGCTCACGGGCC
>CAVWBQ010000032.1:0-40230 GCA_963753225.1 uncultured Actinomycetota bacterium
GGAGTAACGCTTTAAACATCGTCAGCGGGCTCCCGTCGCGGCGAGGTCGCGCTCCTGGGCGAGCCCCACGGCGATGTCGATGATCATGTCCTCCTGGCCGCCGACGTAGCCGAGTTCGCCGGCCCGCTGCAGGATCTCGTGCGTGGGGACGCCGTAGCGCTCGGACGCCCGTTCGGCGTGCAGCAGGAAGCTGCTGTACACCCCGGCCCAGCCCTGCACGATCGCGGGCCGGTCCATCTTCGGCCAGCGGGGCAGGAACGGCCGGACCACCTCCTCGGCCGCGGCCAGCACGCCGCCCACGTCCACGCCGGTCCGCACGCCGAGGTGGTCGAATGTGGCGGCCAGCACCTCGGTGGGCGAGTTGCCCGCGCCGGCGCCGAGCGCGCACAGCGCGCCGTCCACCTGGCGAGCGCCGTGCTGGTAGGCCAGCACCGAGTTGGCCACGCCCAGGGAGAGGTTCTGGTGACCGTGGAAGCCGATCTCCGCCTGGTGGCCGACCTCGGCGTACATGGCCTGGATCCGCTCCTGCGCGTCGCCGAGCACGAGCGCGCCCGCCGAGTCCACGCAGTAGACGCACTCCGCGCCCGCGTCGACCATGATCCGGGCCTGCCTGGCCAGCTCGGCCGGGGATGTCTTGTGCGCCATCATCAGGAACCCGACGGTCTCCATGCCCAGGTCGCGGGCCAGCCCGAAATGCTGGATGGACACGTCCGCCTCGGTGCAGTGGGTGGCGATCCTGGCCACCGAGGCGCCGGCCTCACGCGAATTGCGCAGGTCGTCCTTGGTGCCGATGCCGGGGACGAGCAGCACCGCGATCTTGGCCTGGGCGGCTTCCTCGACGCCGGCCGCGATCAGAGCGATCTCGTCCACCCGGGAGAAGCCGTAGTTGAACGAGGACCCGCCCAGGCCGTCGCCGTGGGTGACCTCGATGACCTCGACGCCGGCCGCGTCCAGGGCGTGTACGGTGGCGCGGACCTGCTCCTCGGTGAACTGGTGCGCCATGGCGTGGCTGCCGTCGCGCAGGGTCGTGTCGGTGATGCGAAGCTGCCGGGTCCCGCTCATGCCGTCACCTTCTCTGCGCGCCGCTGGCCGATGACCTCGCCGACCTGGGCGGCGGCCGAGGTCATGATGTCCAGGTTGCCCGCGTACTCGGGCAGGTAGTCGCCGGCCCCGAGGATCTCGAGGAAGACCGCGACCCGGGCGTTGCCCTGCCAGGAATCCCTGGCCTCGTCGAACTGGGGCTCGGCGCGCAGCGTGTAGCCGGGCACGTACTGCTGCACCTCGGCGACCCGGCGGCGGATAGCCGCGGTGATCTCGCCGGTGTCCGCGTCGGCCGGGATGGCGCAGAACACCGTGTCCCGCATGATCATGGGCGGCTCGACCGGGTTGAGCACGATGATCGCCTTGCCCCGCTGAGCGCCGCCGACGGTCTCGATCGCACGGGACGTAGTGTGGGTGAACTCGTCGATGTTGGCCCGGGTGCCCGGCCCGGCCGAACGGGACGCCACCGACGCGACGATCTCCGCGTAGGGCACCGGGACGACGCAGGACACGGCGTGCACGATCGGCACCGTGGCCTGGGCACCGCAGCTGATCATGTTGATGTTCGGCGAGTCCAGGTGGGCGTGCAGGTTCACCGGGGGGCAGACCGGCGGCCCGAGGGCGGCCGGGGTCAGGTCGATGGCCTGCATCCCGGCCTCAAGGTAGCGCGGCGCGTTGGCCGCGTGCGCCCTGGCCGAGGTGGCCTCGAATACAAGCTGCGGCAGCGGGTCCTGGCGCAGCAGCCAGTCCAGGCCCTCGGCCGAGGCGGCCAGGCCGAGCTTGCGCGCCCGGGCCAGACCCTCGGACTCGATCACGCCGACCATGTAGCCGACCTCGATGTGCTCGCTGCGCTGCAGCTTGGCCAGCAGGTCGGTGCCGATGTTGCCCGGGCCGACGATCGCGGCCAGCGTCTTACCAGCCGAATTTGACCCAGCCGTATTTATCAGAGCCATCAGTTACCTCCCCAGAGGCGTTTGGTCGCGATCGCGGCGCCCTCGGCGAGCGCGGCGAACTTGGCCCACACCACGGTCGGGTGCACCTCCGGGGCGAACGAGGCCCGGGAGGAGAACCCGCAGTCGGCGCTGGCGATGACGTTCTCCCGGCCGACCAGGCTCGCGTACTGGCAGATGCCGTCGGCGATGAGCTCGGGATGTTCGACGTAGTTGGTCGCGTGCCCGAGCAGCCCGGGCAGCAGGATCTTCCCGTCGGCCAGCGGCACGTCGGCCCAGATGCGCCACTCGTGCTGGTGCCGCGGGTTGGCCACCTCGAAGGAATAGGCCCCCGCGTTGATCCGGAGCATGACCGGCACCACGTCGGCCAGCGGGATGTCGTTCAGCCGCGGGCCGTGGTTGAGCCCGTAGCAGGTGTGCAGCCTGATCCGGTCCTCACCGATGCCGCGCAGCGCGTGGTTGAGCGCCTCGACGTGCTCTTCGGCCCGGCGGCGCCGGTCGGCCGGGTCGCTACGGCCGTCGTCGGTCAGGATCTCGATCAGCCACGGGTCGTCCACCTGCAGCAGGAAGCCCGACTCGACGATGGCCAGGTATTCCTCGCGCATGGCCTCGGCCACCGCGGCCAGGTAGTCCTGCTCGGAGGAGTAGTACTCGTTGCGGCCGAAGCCGCTGGGGCTGGTGGACGGCAGGAACGCCTCGACCGGGCCGGGGGTGGCGTCGAGCGCGGCACGCAGGTTGGCTATGTCGGCATGGACCGCGTTCCCGGCCGGCATACGCCACGGGGCCGGTGCACACCATCACCTTCATCGGCGCCACCGCCGAGGAGTATTTCGACATGTAGGAGTGGTAGTACTCGGGGAAGTCGTCGATCTCCCGCTGCCACGAGGGCGGCAGCAGGGTCTCCCCCTCAACCTGGTCGAACCCGGCCAGCCGCTCCTTGACGTAGGTCAGGAAGGAGACCTTGCCCTGTTCGCCGTCGGTGACCACGTCCAGGCCGGCCTCGGCCTGCCTGCGCACCACGTCGCGGACTGCCTCGGTGATCATCTCCGCGAAGTGATTCGGGTCGTACGGGCGGCCGTGCTCCTTCTCCCGCATCACCTCGAGCAGGTCATGAGGCCTGGCCAGGCTGCCGACGTGAGTGGTCAGGACGCGTTCGCTGCTGCGCTGCATTAACAGTCCCCTATCAGGGTGCTGACCCGCTGGGCGGCCCGGCACACGCTCGCCACGATGAAGTCCCTACGGAGCCCGAGAATACGGCCCGTCGGTCCGGCCACCGAGATCGCCGCCACCGGATGACCGCTGACGAGCACGGGAGCCGCGATCGAGGAGAAGCCGCGGGTGAACTCCTCCCTGGTGCTCACCCAGCCCGCGGCCCGCGCGGCCTGGAGCACCCGGTGCAGCCGGTCCGGGTCGGTGATCGTGAACGGCGTGTTCTTGCGGCGCGGCACGGCCAGGGTGTCGGCCATGATGCGGTCGTCGAACGCCGCGAGGGCCCGGCCCGAGCTGGACGAGTAGCCGGGCACCCGGTGCAGCACCTCGCCGCTGAGCTGCAGGCCGAGCGCGGCATGGCCGTACCGGTCGATGTAGGCCACGTGCCCGGCCACCGGCACGCCGAGCTGAACCATCTCGCGCACCTGCTGCTGCAGCTCGATCAGCACCGGCTGGGCGGCGTCGCGCACCGGCATCCGCTCGGCGGCCAGCACGCCGAGCTCGAACATGCGCAGGCTCAGCCGGTACCGGCCGCCGTCGGCCCGGTCCAGCAGGCCGCCCGCGGCCAGCGCGGACAGCATCCGGCAGGCCGTGCTCTTGGCCACCCCGAGCTCGCGGGCCACCTGGGTGGCGCCGAGCTCGCGGTGGGCGGAAAAACAGCTGAGCACGGAGGCCGCGATCGACACGGACCGCAAGGATGAGGCCGAAGTGACTGGAGGTTCCAGATAGGCTGAAGGTGCTGAAGTGGCGGGTGCCGCGGGGGATGCGGGGGATGCGGGCGCGGCCGTCAGTGCGGGCACGCCGTCAGTCCCAGGACGGCATCTCGTCGGGCGGCGGCACGTTCACCTCGGTGACCCGGTTGCGGTAGGCCACCAGCGCGGTCCCGCCGCCGCGGCGGATCCGAACCACGACCTCCTCGGTGTTGTACGGCTCGCCGGGATCGTAGCCGTGCGCCCAGGTGGCGAAGGCGCGGATCGGCCCGGAGTGGGTGGCCGCGATGATCCGGGTGTCCGGCGACTCGGCCATCAGCCGGTGGAACCCCCGCCAGAACCGGCGCACGCAGGACTGCGGCGGCTCGAAGTACATCAGCGGGATGGTCAGCCACATATAGATCGGGTCGGCCCCGCCGAGCTGGTTGCGGTAGAACCGGTCGATCTCGACCAGCCAGCGCGGCCGGTCGCCGACCGCCATCCGCTCCAGCTTCTCCATCAGCGCCTGGTACTGGCGGAACGCCGAGGTGACGTCGCGCGGCCCGTCCGGCGTCCAGACCTGGAAGTTGCGCAGTTCGGGGATCGGCTCGGGCTTGGAGATGGCGGCCTCGCGCCCCCACTGCGCCAGCCCGTCGGTCATGCCGCGGTAGATCTGGTCGGCGGTCTGCCGGGCCCGGCTGGTGTCGGCGCAGACGATCCGGACCTTCTGGCCCGGGCGGACGCTCTTGGACAGGCTGTGCCCGCGCTGGTGCGACTGCCAGCCGCCCATCGGGGTCAGGCCCGAGTCGGTCTGGTAGCCCTGGGTGATCCCGTGCCTGATGATCCGGATCTCGGTGGCGAAATCCTCCTGCGCCCTGCGCTCCGGCGGCGGGACGATCTCCTTGTCCCTGGTGGCGCCGGCGAACTCGCGGGTGAAGCCCTCACCATCCACCTCGAGCAAGGCGGCGGCGCCGGCCTGGCCGCGTTCGCGGAAGCGGCGAAGGTAGAGGGGAACGTCCGCCTCGGCGGGGCTCGCGGGCTGCGCTGACTGCTTGAGCCCACGCCGTTCGGCATACCGGGCCAGGTAGTAGGGGGCGTCGGTGCGGTCCGTACGGCGGAAAGCCGGAGCGGGACCCTGCTCGCCTGTCTCGGTCATCAGCTGTGCACCGTGAAGAACCGCTCGTTGACCTGGCGGTCGTAGTAGAACATGGCCCGGCCCATCTCCTCCTCGGTCCAGGTGATCGGCTCGAAGTCCGGGTCGACCCAGTAGCCGCCGGTGAACACCTCGTTCCTGTTGCCGACCGGGTCGAAGAAGTAGACGGTGTAGCCGCGGGTGACGCCGTGCCTGGTGGGCGCGACGTCGATGGTCACGCCGTTGAAGGCCAGCAGGTCGGCGGCCTCGCGGATCGCGTTCCAGTCGTCCAGCCAGAAGGCGAAGTGGTGCAGCGCGCCGTTCGGCCCGGTGACGATCGCGATGTCGTGCGGGGAGTGCGACCGTTCCAGCCAGGTGGCGAGCTGGTGCCCGTCGTTGGCGATGATCTGCTCGGTGAGCCGGAATTCCAGCACCTCACGGAAGAACGCGGTGGCGGCCTCGACGTCCTCGGCCATGATGAAGATATGGTCCAGCCGGGGCGGCGCGATGCCGACCAGGTTGGCCGGGCGGGGCGGCGGGTTGGTCAGCGGCAGCATGTTGCCGACCTTCTCCATGCCGTAGACCAGCTCGACCAGGTGGCCCGAGGGGGCCTCGAACCTGATGGCCTCGCCCCAGCCCGGGCCGAGTTCGGCCGTGGCGAAGCGCTTGACGGCAATCCCGGCCTTCTCCACCCGGTCGGTGTAGTAGTCGAGGTCGTTCCGCTCGGCCAGCTTGAACGACATGTGGTCCAGGCCGTAGGTGGGCGCCTGGCGCAGCACCACCGAGTGGTGCTCGTGCTCGTCCCAGCACTTCAGGAACACCCGGCCCTCTTCGTGGGCGGTCTCGATCAGGCCGACCACCTCCGTGTAGTAGGCCGTGCACAGCTCGAGGTCAGGGACCCGGACCTCGACGTGCTGCAGGCGCAGGATGCGGTCGCTCATGGTTTCTCCCGTTTAGGTGTGGAACCGCAGGAAGCGCTGGCTGATGACGTTCTCGTAGTAGAACAGGCCGCGGCCGAACTGGTCCTCGGTCCACGTGATGCTGGGGAAATCCGGATCCGGGCGGTACCCGCCGGTGAACACCTCGTTCCTGATGCCGAGCGGGTCGAAGAAGTAGATCGTGTTGCCGCGGGTCACCCCGTGCCTGGTCGGGCCCTGGTCGATCTGCACGCCGTTGAAGGCCAGGATGTCGGCGGCCTTGCGCACCTGGTCCCAGTCGTCGAGCCAGAAGGCGAAGTGGTGCAGCGCGCCGTTCGGCCCGTTGACGATGGCGATGTCGTGCGGGGAGTGCGACCGCTCCAGCCAGACGCCGAGCTGGTGGCCGTTGGCGTCGAGGACCTGTTCGGTCATCCGGAAGCCGAGGACCTGCTGGAAGAATGCTCCGGCCTCGCCGACCTCCTCGGCGTTGATCAGCATGTGGTCGAGCCGCGGCGGCGCGATGCCGGGCATGCCGGGCGGGGGCACCGGCGCCGGGTTCAGCTTGCCCAGGATATTGCCGGGCCGGTCGAGCTCGTGGACCAGCTCCATGGTCTGCCCGGACGGGATGCCGAACCTGATCGACTCCCCCTGCCCGACCGCCTCGCCGCGGCTGACCCGCTGCACCTGGCAGCCGTACCGGCTGACGGCGTTCTCCAGCTCGGCCAGGTCGTCCTCGTGCTCGACCCGGAAGCTGAACAGGTCGAGCCCGGTGCGCGGGTCGTAGCGGAGCCGGATCGAATGGTGGTCCTCCTCGTCCCAGCACTTGAGGTAGACGGTGTCCTCGCCGCGCTCGGCGAGCTGCAATCCGAGCACCTCGGTGTAGTACGCGGTGGATAGCTCGAGGTCGGGGGTGCGGACGTCGACGTGGGCAAGGCGCAGGATTCCCACGGTGCCTCCCGGGGCTGGTAACGCTTGACTCGTCGAACATACCTCGCCTACTGTTCCAGATAAAGAGCAAGCGTTCCAGATAGAGGAACAGGTCTCCCGCGAACATTCAAGGGCACTAATGTCGACGCCGGAACAGATGCGCCCCGAGCAGATGCGCACTGCCGTCGCGCGGTACGTCGAGGAGATCCACCGCGCCTACGTGGCGCAGGCCCTGACGTTTCCCGCGGCCGTGCGCGGCCGGATGCCGCTGCTGGCCCCGGGGCCGCTGACGGTGGCCGCGGTGGGGGCGCGGAACCTGCACGTGCTGGCCACCAGGGACTCGCTCGGGCCGGTGCGCGGACCGGAGGTCGAGCTGCCCGGGTCGGTGGAAGGGCTCTCCTGGACGGTGCGGTTCTTCGACCCCATCGTGCTGCCCGAGCTGTCCTTGATCGACGAGTCCGAGGGACCGGCGTTCGGCGAGGTGCGGCACGCGCTCGGCGTGAGCACGGTGGTCTACCACTTCGTGGCCTCCCCGGGCTCGGGGCTGTCCGCGCACAACGCGGCGCACGTCGGCACCGGCCTGGCCGGCGGCCATTCGGCGGCGGCGCGGGACTTCGAGACGATCCGCAGCCGGGTCCGTGGCCGGGAGGACCTCGTCGACGAGATGGCGGGCGCGGCGGCGGCCGGGCTGGTCCGGGCGCACGCCATGCTGGCCGCGGCGATCGCGCCGCGCAACGCAGCCCTTCAGACACTAGCCTCCGATGGACGCCCTGATCCGGACGCGGTGCGGCGCGAACTGCTGGCCGCGGTGGGCGGGCGGACGCAGTGGCAGCCACCCGCGGAACCGGTGTCGTGACCGCGGGGGTATCCCCGCAGGGCGGGCTGTCCACGGTGCGCAACGCGGCCAGGCTGCTGAAGGTGTTCCGGTCCCGCGAGGCCGACCTCGGCGTCTCCGAACTGGCCCGGCGGCTCGGCCTGGGCAAGAGCACGGTGCACCGGATGCTCACCACGCTGGTCGCCGAGGGGCTGATCGAGCAGAACCCGCGGACCGGCGGCTACCGGCTCGGCATCGTGATGTTCGAGCTGGGCGAGGCGGTCCGGGTGCACATGGACCTGCACGCCGCGGCGGGGCAGGTGCTCGGCGAGCTGCGCGCGCAGACCGGCGAGTCCTCGCAGGTCGGGGTGCTGGACGGGCATGAGGTCGTGTACGTGGACCGGCTGGAGAGCGCGCACTCGCTGCGGCTGTTCACCGAGACCGGGCGGCGGGTGCCGGTGCACTGCACCAGTTCGGGCAAGGTGCTGCTGGCCTACCTGCCGGAGGCCAGGCGGCAAGCGGTGCTGCGGGCCGCCCCGCTGACCGCGCTGACCCCGCACACGATCACCGACCCTTCCCAGCTCGCCGCCGAGCTGGACCGGGTCCGCCGCCGCGGCTGGGCCGAGGCCGTCAACGAGCGCGAGATCGGGGTCGCGTCCATCGCGGCACCAGTACGCGACGTCAGCGGCGAGGTGATCGCCGCGATCAGCATCGGCGTCCCGCTGGCCCGGTGCAGCGTGATGGCGCTGCGCAGGCTGGCGCCTGTGATCATGGAGGCGGCCGAGGCGGCGTCACGCCGGCTCGGCTGGTCCCCGGAATTGTCTTCGCAGCAGCGGAAGGAAGGCTGAGTTCGATATGCCGCTGACCGACGTGCCCGGCAAGGCCAGGGCGCTGTACGAGGCCCGCAGGACCCGGCAGGCAATCGAGCCGTTCACCGACGCCGATCCCGACCTCGGCATGGCCGACGGCTACGCGGTGCAGCAGGAGCTGGTGAAGCTGCTGCTGGCCGACGGAGACCGGATCGTCGGCTACAAGGTAGGGCTCACGTCCAAGCCCATGCAGAAGATGATCGGGGTGGACACGCCCGACTACGGGCCTGTGCTCGGCTCGACGGTCTACGCGGACGGCGACTCGGTGCCGGTGTCCGCGTTCATCCAGCCGAAGATCGAGGCCGAGATCGCGTTCGTGCTCGGCGCGCCGCTGGCCGGTCCCGGAGTGAGCGTGCTGGACGCGCGCCGGGCGATCGCCGGGATGACCGCCGCGGTGGAGATCGTCGACTCCCGGTTCGCCGACTGGCGGATCAAGCTCGCGGACACGGTCGCCGACCTGGCCTCCAACGGCGCGGTGGCGATCTCCAGCCGGGTGGTCCCGCTGGAGGGCATAGACCCCCGGCTGATCGGGATGGTGCTCACCCGGCAGGGCGACCTGGTCGACACCGGCGCCGGCGCGGCCGCGCTCGGCAACCCGGTCCGGGTGGTGGCCTGGCTGGCCAACACGCTGGGCGAGATGGGCGCCAAGCTCGAAGCCGGGCACCTGGTCATGACCGGGGCGCTGCACGCCGCCGTGCCGATGCGGGCCGGGGACGTGTTCCGCGCCGACTTCGACCGCCTCGGCCCCCTCACCGTCCGCGTCACCGAGTAATCGTCGAGCAGGAGGCCCCCATGATCGGTGCTGATGAGATCGCGGCCCGGCTGATCAAGGCCAGGGCCGACCGCACGGCGATCGGCTCGCTGTCGGCCGAGCTCGGCGCGTTCGACCTGGCCTCGGCCTACGAGGTGCAGCGGGTACTGCGGCGTGAGGCGGGGCCGCGGGCCGGCTGGAAGCTCGGCGTGACCTCCCGCGCCAAGCAGGCCCAGGTCGGCGTGCACGAGCCGGTCCGGGGCCACCTGGCCGCCGCGGACGCGCTCGACCTCGGTTCGCCGCTGGCGGTGGGCCGCCACATCCAGCCCCGGTGCGAGCCGGAGATCGTGTTCATCATGGGCGCGGACCTGTCCGGGCCCTCGGTGACCTCGTCGGCCGTGCTGGCCGCCACCGCTTCGGTGGCGGTGGGCATCGAGGTGCTCGACTCGCGGTACACCGACTACAAGTTCACGATGCCCGACGTGGTGGCGGACAACACGTCGGCGGGGCGGTACGTGGTGGGTTCTGCCGTCCCGGCGGCGGGCCTGGACCTGCGGCTGATCGGCGTGGTGCTCGAGCACAACGGCGAGGTGGTGGCGACCGCGGCGGGCGCCGCGGCGCTAGGGCATCCGGCGGCCGCGGTGGCCTGGCTGGTCCGGTCGCTGGCCTTGGAGAACGAGGGCCTTCGGGCCGGCGACATCGTGCTGTCCGGCGGGCTGACCGCGGCCGTGCCGGTCAAGGCCGGGGACGTGGTGACCGCGACGGCGGACCGGCTCGGCACCGTCGAGCTCGGCTGCGTCTTATGATCCCGAACGGGCCGGCCGAACCCCGTAGGCAGAGCCCGGCCCTGGTGCCCCTCGAGCGCCCGGATGGGCGGACCCAGTGGACGTTCTCGCACGCTGGGCGGTCGTACGCGGTCTTCGAGGTTTCCGGCGACCTGCTTGTCACCGACGGGGCCTGCCCGCACAACGGCGGGCCGCTGGCCGAGGGGCTGGTCCGGGACGGCGTGGTCACCTGCCCGTGGCACTGGTACAGCTACGAGCTGGCCACCGGGCGGTGCCGGACGGCGGCCGGCGACGAGCTGCGCCGGTACCCGGTGGTCATGGTGGGCGGCCAGCCGCACGCGTCGATCCCGGCTGCTGAGCCGGCGCGGAGCTGGTCGCAGATCCTGCGGGAGCATGCTCGCCAGGGCGGTCCCCGGGCGTGAGCTGGCGGGAGTTCGTCGGCACCGACGGAGGGCTTGCTCCGGCAGCGGTGGCCGCGGCGCTGCGCCTGGCCCGGCAGTCGGGCCGCGTGTTCGACGTGCCGCTTTCCGCCGAGGTGGGGCTGTCGCTGGCCGACGCGTACCGGGTCCAGGACCAGGTGACCGCGCTGCGGCTGGCCGGCGGGGAGCGGCGGGCGGGGTGGAAGCTCGGCTACACCTCGGCGGTGATGCGGGCGCAGATGGGCATCGAGGCGCCGAACTTCGGTCCGCTGACCGACGCCATGCTGATGGAATCGCCCGCTCGGCTCCCTGGCGGAGCGTTGCAGCCGCGGGTCGAGCCCGAGATCGGGCTGCGGCTGGGGCGGCGTCTGGCCGGGCCGTGCTCGATTTCCGATGTGCTCGCCGCCTGCGACGCGGCGCTGGCCTGCCTGGAGGTCGTGGACTCGGTCTGGTCCGGCTACCGGTTCACGCTGGAGGACAATACCGCGGACGGTTCGTCGGCCGCCTGGGTGGTGGTGGGCCCGGTGATGCCGGTCTCGGATCTGGCGGCGCTGCCGGTGGCGCTGTCGGTAGACGGCCAGGTCGTGGAGAGCGGGACCGGCGCCGCGGCGAGCGGGCACCCGGCCTTGGGAGTGGTGTGGCTGGCGGAGCAGCTGGCTGAGCGCGGGCAGGCGCTCGAGCCCGGGGACCTGGTCATCACCGGCGGCCTGACCAGCGCGCACCCGCTTGAGCCCGGGCACCGGATCGGCGCGTCCTTCGGCGGCGGCCGCTGGCTGGCTGAAGTTTGCAGGGCCGCAACCGGGTTACGCTTTCTCTATAGGACCGGCTCTAAGGACCGGCAAGGAGGGCTCGTGACGACAGGGTCGCCAGAGGAAAGGGCAGCCGCAGCGGGCAGCCTCCGGGCGTCCCACGCCGACCGCGAACAGGCGATCAGCGCGCTCAAGGCCGCATTCGTGCAGGAGCGGCTGACCAGCGACGAGTTCGACGTCCGGGTCGGCCAGGCGCTCGCGTCGCGGACCCGCGCGGAACTGGCCGCGATAACCGCCGACATCCCGGTCGGCCCGATCGGCGTCCAGCCGGCCCGGCGGCCGGACCAGCCGGCCCGGCGGCCGGACCAGCCGGCGCTGGGCCTCAAGTCCGGCGTTGGCGTGACCGCGTCAGCAGCCGTGCTCGCGGCCGTCCTGTGGGCGGCCGCCTGGTCCGCCGGCAGCGCCGCGGCGGGGGCGGCGGCGCTCGCGGTTTCGGGCATCGTCATCTTCACCTTGTTCGTGACCGGTTACCAGGTACGCGAGTCGCGGCATCGTAGCCGCCCCGCCAGGTCGTTGCCGCCGGGGACGGCGAGCTGACGGCCCCGCGGGTCAGGGAACCGCGGCCGGCTGGTCGCTGGGGAGCTCCTCTTCCGGGCTGGGCTGGCGGGCGAGCCTGCTTGGCCACCATACCCACCGGCCCAGGTCGAGGTTCAGCGCGGTGACCAGCACCGAACGGACCACGATGGTGTCGAGCAGCACCCCGAACGCGACCGCGAAACCGAGCTCGGTCAAGAACGTCACCGGGAGGGTGCCGAGCACGGCGAACGTCCCGGCCAGCACGGCGCCGGCCGCGGTGATCACGCCGCCGGTCGCGGCCAGGCCGGTCAGCGCGCCCGTGCGGGCGCCGTGGCGCTTGGCTTCTTCGCGTACCCGGGTCATCAGGAAGATGTTGTAGTCGATGCCCAGGGCGACAAGGAACACGAACACGAACAGCGGGAACGAGGTGTCGGCGCCGCCGAAGTTGAACACGTGGTCGAAGAACAGGGCGCTGATCCCGAGGGTCGCCGCGAACGACAGCACCACGGTCGCGATGAGCATGATCGGTGCGACGAGCGCCCGCAGCAGCAGGCAGAGAACGACGAACACGACGACCAGGACGATCGGGATGATCAGGTCCCGGTCGTGCGCGGCCGCCCGCTGGACATCCAGGTTGACGGCGGTATTACCGCCGACCAGCGCGTCGGAGCCCGGCACGGCGTGCACGGCGGCACGGACCCTGTCGATGGTCGTATACGCGGCCTGGCTGTCCGGAGCCGAGGTCAGCGTGGCCTCCAGGTAGGCATGGCCAGCCTGGACCACCGGGGACGTCACGGCGGTGATGCCCGGCACCGCCCGCAGCGCCGAGGCCAGCTGCGCGGCCGAAGCCGCGTTGCCGAACACCTGCACCGGCTGGCCCGCGCCGGCCGGGAAATGCTGGTCGAGCACGGCCTGCCCGGCCACCGAGTCCGGGTGGCCGCGGAACGACTCCGCGTTCGTCAGCCCGCTAGCCTTCAGCCCGGTCAGCCCCAGGGCCATCACGCCGAGCAGCACGGCGGTGGTGATCCAGACGACTCGCGGACGCAGGGCGATGCGGCGGCCGATACGCGCCCAGACGCCCCGGGTGGTCGGCTCGGGCGAGCCGTAAGCGGGCTTGGCCGGCCAGAACACCCAGCGGCCGGTGATCACCAGCAGCGCCGGCAGCAGCGTCATCATCGCGAGCAGGGCGACCCCGACGCCGATCGCCAGCACCGGTCCCAGGCCCTTGGTGGAGTTCAGCTCGGCCAGGGTCAGGGCCAGCAGGCTCAGGATCACCGTGCCGCCACTGGCGACGATCGCCGGCCCGGCGCGGCGGATCGCCACCCGCATCGCCTGATGCCGGTCCTCGTGCCGCCGCAGCTCCTCGCGGTACCTGGCCGTCAGCAGCAGCGCGTAGTCGGTGCCGGCCCCGAACACCAGCACGTCGAGGATGCCCGCGCTCTGCGCGTTGACGGTCAGCCCGGCGTGCGCGGCCAGCAGGTAGATCACCGCCTGGGACGTGGTCAGCGCCACCCCGGCGGAGATCACCGGCAGCAGCCAGAGGATCGGGCTCCGGTAGGTGATCAGCAGCAGCACGATGACCACGGCAAGCGCGGAGAAGAGCAGGGTGCCGTCGATACCCTTGAACGCCTTCCCCGAGTCGGCCGCGTAGCCGAGCGGGCCCGCGATGTGGATCGTCAGGCCCTGGGATCCCGAGGCGGCGATGCTCCTGAGAGAGTCCGCGGCGGCCCCGGCGCCGTTCCAGCCGTTATGACCGAGGTTGACTTGGACGATCGTCTCGATCGCCTTGCCGTCGCGCGCCACGAACGGCCCGGCTACCTGGCCCCGAACTACGCCGGCCACGCCCGCGAAGCGGCCGGCGTCGGCGGCCGCCTTGGCCCTGTCGGCGGAGGTCACACCGCCTGGCCGGTCGTAGACCACCACGGCCGGGTACACGTTGGGCGACACGACCTTCGACCGCAGCGCCAGCACCTGCGTGGACTCTGCCTTGGGCGGCAGCCACGACTGGGCGTCATTCTTCTCCGCGCCGGTCAGCTTGCCGGACAACGGCCCGGCCACCGCCACCACGACCAGCCAGAACACCAGCACAAGCCACTTGGTCCGGCGGCCCGCCGGAACACCCACCACTGACCGTATCCTGCTCACGCCGGATCCTCCCGTCCCCGTACTTTCCCGTCCTATGTCCGACGATCACGCGCCCCGTGACTCATCGGACATCGCCCTGACAGTCGGGATACTCAATCCTGACCGATGGACCGCGACGAACGCCAACTATTAGTCAGGCGGCGAGAACAGCTACGCGGCGGGCCGACGGTCGGGCAGCTGAAGGCGCCCCCATACTCGGCTGGGTCCTCTCTCCAGTCCCGCTTGCCTCCTGGGCCTCTCCTGATCACTCTCGCTCGAATGTCCAAACCGCCACGTTGTGACATGGGTGCGGTCATAAGCGCGCGTCTTAAATAACCCGTCGCCTCGGGATTTCTGGCGCGCTGATGTGCTAACCGCTGGGTCGATGGGCCGCTGGTCCGGCTAGAACCGGACCACCGGCACTTCGACCCAGAACCGCCGCTCCGTACCGCCGAGCACGCTGAGATGGTCACGAGCACGCTGAGATGGTGGCTGAGGCGACGTCTGCAGGTCAGAGCGGAGCGCAGGCCGGCGGTCAGCGGGCCACCTAACTCGCGGGCGGTTTTGTCGAGCTGGGCGCGCAGGCCGGCCAGGGACTGGCGGTAGGACTCGACGTTGCGGAGCTTGGTGTCCTCGTAGCCGCGCACGCCGTCGGGCAGCTCGGCTAGCTGTACGGCCAGCGCCGCGGTGGCCGGGGTCAGGCGGCCGGTCAGGTCGTCGACCAGGCCGAGGTACTCCTCGATCAGCTCGCGTTCGACGACCCGTACCGGGGTGCGGCCGAACGGGTCCATCCAGGTGCCCCGCACCTTGCGCATGGCCCGCAGAGCCCGGAACCCCGGGGCGAACCACGGGCCGAGCGCGATCTTCCGCTTCATGCCGAGGGCGCGCAGGACCGGCGGGTGCAGCCGCCAGGCCGCGCGGGCCCCCGGCCCGAACTCGGCCGCCAGGCCGGCCCCGAGCGACGGCTCCAGGCTGAGCCTGGCCACCTCGTACTCGTCCTTGTAGGCCATGAGCTTGTACAGGTAGCGGGCGACGGCCTCGGTCAGGGCGGTCGAGTCCGGCGTCTTGTCCCGCTCGGCGGCGCGGACCCGCTCGACCACGTCGAGGTAGCGGCGGGCGTAGGCGTGGTCCTGGTACGCCGTCAGGTCGTCGGACCGTGACCGGATCAGCCGGTCGAGCTCGGACTGACCGGCCTCGAGAGGGCCGTCCCCTGAAGGGCGGGACCCGGGAGCGGCTGGCGCGGTCAGGTGCGCGGCGCGGAGCACCTCATCGCGGTCGGCGATGTACTGGCGGCCGCGCCGGAACGCCTGCAGGTTCTTATCGACGGCCACGCCGTTCACCCGGATCGCCTCCTCGATGGCGTCCGGCGGCAGCGGCAGCGCCCCGGCCTGGAAGCCCGCGCCGACCAGGAAGACGTTGGCGAACTGGTCGTCCCCGAACAGCCCGAGGACGATCTGGCGCGCGTCGAGCAGGACGGAGCCGTCGCGCACCCGGCCCAGTATCTCCTGGCTGGTGGCGTCCCGGCCAGGAAAGGACAGCGCCGGGTCTGACACCATCGGACCGGTCGGGACCTCGGCCACCGAGACGACCGCGACGGTCCGGCCCGCGTCCGTCACCGCGAGGTTCTTCGGGTCGGCGGCCACCAGGAGGTCGCACCCGAGGTAGAGGTCGCACTCCGCGGCGCCGAGCTTGTTGGTGGGGGCCTGCCCGGAGCGGCTGAACCGGACGTCGGACACGACCGCGCCGCCCTTCTGGGCCAGGCCGGTCTGGTCGAGCGACCGGGCGTGCCAGCCGGCGATGAGCCCGGCGGTCGCGAGGATCTGGGACACGGTGACCACGCCGGTACCGCCGACCCCGGTCAGCCGGACTCCGAACGAGTCGGCCGGCACGACCGGGTGCGGGGCCGGGAGCTCGTCGGGGCTAAGGGCTGTAGTGCCGGGATTCGTCGCCCGGCCGGTGGCCGGAACGACGGTCATAAACGCGGGGCAGTCGCCGTCCAGGCAGCTGTAGTCGACGTTGCAGGAAGACTGGTGCACGCGGGTCTTGCGGCCGAACTCGGTCGGCACCGGCTGCACCGACAGGCAGTTGGACTTGCGCCCGCAGTCCCCGCAGCCCTCGCAGATCCGCTCGTTGATGAACACCCGGGCCTGCGGCTGGGAGAGCCTGCCCCGCTTGCGCTTGCGGCGCTTCTCGGTGGCGCACTCCTGGTCGTGCACGAGCACGGTGACGCCGGGCGTGGCCGCGAGGACCCGCTGGGCCTCGGCGATCCGGCTGCGGTCCCACACGGCCACCCCGCGGGGCAGCTTCACGCGCCGGTAGCGGCGCAGGTCCTCGGTGGTGACGATAACCCGGGCCACTCCCTCGGCCTGCAGCACGCTGACGATCTGCGGCACGGTCATGCCGCTGGCGGGCCGCTGGCCGCCGGTCATGGCCACTGCCGAGTTGTACAGCAGCTTGTAGGTCATGTTGGCCCCCGCGGCCACGGCGGCCCTGACCGCCAGCGATCCCGAGTGGTCGAACGTGCCGTCCCCGATGTTCTGCACGAAGTGGTCGCGGTCGAGGAACGGCGCCATGCCGATCCACTGCATCCCCTCGCCGCCCATCTGGGACAGGCCGGTGACCGTGCCGGCCTGCGCCTCGTCCATCAGCAGCACCAGGGCGTGGCAGCCAATGCCGGCGCCCACCAGGGTCCCGGGCAGCGGCTTGGTAGAGCTGTTGTGCGGGCAGCCCGAGCAGAAGTACGGTACGCGGCTGACCAGCGGCAGGGTCGTGCGGCCCCCGGTGAGCTGCGCGGGCTCCCCAGAGTCGGGCTCCACCGCGATGCCGCGGGCGGTCATCCGGCGCCGCAGCGGGCCGAGGATCACGTCGGCGTCCAGCTCGCCGTAGGCCGGGAGCAGCTCCGAGCCGTCCGCGTCGCGCTTGCCGGTGACGGCCGGCTGCGCCGGCCCGCCGTAGAGCACGTCGCGGATCGCGGTCTCCAGGAAGGAGCGCTTCTCCTCGACGACCAGGATCTCCTCCAGCCCGTCGGCGAACTCGCGCACGGTGGCCTCCTCCAGCGGCCACGGCATGCCGACCCGCAGCAGCCGGACGCGGCTGCCCGCCAGGTCCGCCTCGCCGATGCCGAGACGGCGCAGCGCGCCCAGCACGTCGAGCCAGCTGTGCCCGGCGGCGACCACGCCGAAGACGTCGGACTGGCCGCGCCCGACGACCTGGTTCAGCCCGTTGAGGCGCGCGTACTCCCGGGCCAGGCGGAGCCGGTGCTCCATCCCGCGCTCGAGCTGGCCGAGCGTGGGGTGCAGCAGCCGCGCGGTGGGCGCGTGCGCCCCGGCGCCCGGCGGGATCCGCGGGGCCGGCCGGTCCGCGGCCAGGTCGACCGTTGACGATCCGTCCGCGACCGCGGTGACGATCTTCAGCCCCACCCACAGCCCCGTTGCCCTGGACAGCTCGATCGCGTGCCGGCCGAGGTCGAGCACGTCCTGGCTGTCCGCCGGGTACAGGTACGGGATGGCCAGGTCGGCCAGCGCGCCGTCCGACGCGCACGGCAGCGTCGAGGACTTGGCGGCGGGGTCGTCGCCGACCAGGACCAGCGCGCCGCCCCGTGGGTGCGAGCCCATCAGGTTCCCGTGCCGCAGCGCGTCGCTGGCCCGGTCCAGGCCGGGCGCCTTGCCGTACCAGATGCCGAGCACCCCGTCCCGGGTGGCGCCGGGGAGCGTGCAAGCCAGCTGGCTGCCCTGGATCGCGGTGGCGGCCGCTTCCTCGTTCAGGCCCGGGACGAAGGTGACGTCGTTCGCGTCGAGCAGCTGCTTCAGCCGGCCGAGCTCCTGGTCGTAGCCGGCCAGCGGGGACCCCTCGTACCCGGAGATGAACGTCCCGACGCATCGGCCGGCGGCCAGGTCGCGCCGGTGCTGGTCGATGGGCAGCCGGGCCAGGGCCTGGACCCCGGTCAGCTGCACCCGTCCCGAGGTGGCGGTGTACCGGTCGCTCAGCTGCGGGCGGGCCACCGTTTCGGTCATCTGGTCCTCCGGGTCGAACCGTCGGGAGCTGCCTATTGACGATATATCGGGCAAGCTGAACTGCGGCAGGCCAGGGGCCGCGCCCGGCATATAGGATGCGGAACAGGTTCCCGGGACACAGCAGGCTCGCCTTTCCTATCGGCCGGGAGCTCAAGGACAGGTATGCACTTGTTCGAATGCGAGGCGACGCTCGAGGCCGATCCGGATGCGGTCTGGAAGGCATGGACCGATGTAGCCCGCTGGCCCGAGTGGGACGTCAGCAAGGAGATCGCGCAGCTGGACGGCCCGTTTGAGCCGGGTACACGCGGCTGGGCTAGACAGCGCGGCAACCTCGGCGGCTCGTTCACGATCACGGAGGTCGACGCCGGGCGGCGCTGGGTGACCGAATGCCCGATGCCGCTGGGCAAGGTCATCTTCGACCACCGGCTCGAGCCAGTCGCCGGGGGGTACGTCCGTGTGGTCAAGAGCGTTGCGGTGGAGGGCGCGTGCGGGCCGCTGGTGCTGATGTTCGCGCCCAAGATGCGCCGCGATATCGCTAAGTCCCTGGCCGCCCTGCAACACCAGCTGTCCCGCTAGACGAGTGCGTCAGCTCAGTTTCCAGGTGACGGGTTCGGCGGGCGAATAGGAACACAGGGTTCCCATCCGCAGGGAGCCGCGCAGGTGATCGGCTAGTTCGGGGTGTACCTGCCCGACCTTGGCCAAGGCGTCCCTGACCCGGGCGCTGACGGTCTTCCGCGCCCGTTCGGCCTCATCTCCGAGCTTTCGGTCCCGGCGGCCCAGCCCGGCGGCCGCGGCGAGCTCGCGGATGAGCGCGTCGCGTTCTGAGCGCAGGGCCTCGGCTCGCCCGGGGCTGCCCGCGTCCTCCGCGTCCTCGATTTCCCCGGCCAGTCCGGCCAGCCGCGCCTTGTAGGCCGCCTTCGCCTTCTCGTCCAGCACCGGATCGGCGCCCATCCGGGCGAGACGGTGCCCGACCAGGGTGAGGACGTGCACGTCAGCTCCGTGCGCCCCGATCAGGGCGGCGATGTCGCCCAGGCCCTTGGAGTCGGGCAGCTGGACCTGCTTGCCCTCGTAGCAGAGCATCCGCAAGCCATTCACCAGCCGCACCTCGTTGGCGGCCCGGCTCGCGGGCGCGGCCAGGAGCCCGGCCAGGGCCTGATCCGATAGGCGAGCCCACCCGGCGGCCCCGAGCCGCTCGTGCATGGCCAGGGCGGCGCGGAAGTGCGCCTCGGCCGCGGCGGTATCTCCGAGCGAGGCCGCGAGCGCGCCGAGGTGATGGTCGACGGCGGCGTGGTAGGACGCGCAGCCACCCACGACAACGTGGGTTCCGGCGTGCGGGCGGAGCCGCTCGTACACCCAGCTCCGCTGAGCATCCGAGCCCGCCACCGCGAAGACGACGGCTGCCGCGGCCAGGGCTTCCAGGCCCGTCCACATGGTGATGTCCAGCACGCTGAAGTCGCCTAGCGCCGAGGCCGCCGCGGCGGCCTCGCCGCGGGCGGCGAAAGGCCAGGCCTTGAGCACCGGGAACATCGGCCACAGAGGATCGGAGGTGTCCATTTCGATCGACGGCGCGCTCACCCCGAATGCGGCGAGCGCACTGCGGCAGGTGAAGAAGCAGCCGACGGCGTCCGGTTCCCCGATGGCCAGGCCGACCTCCAGCGCCTGCTCGCCGAGCCGCGCCGACTCCTCGGCCCGGCCGGCTAGCTGAGCGAACATGGCCTGCCGGGTCAGCGCGGCCCATCGACCCCTGGCGTGCCCCAGGTTCCCGGCCAGCGTGATGTAACTGAGCAGCTCGTCCCGGCCGGCCGGGTCGCCGAGCTCCAGCAGCGCCGCGGCGCGCAGCAGGCCCGCCTGGGCCACGAGATCGTCGTCGCCGCATCTGCGCGCCGCGTTCAGCATCTCCGCGATGACGGGCAGCCGCGCCGCCGCGGTTCCCGGGACCCACATCGCGTCGTGCACCGCCAGCTTGGCCGTGGCCAGGGCGCTCGGGTCGTTCGCGGCGGCCGCCAGCTGCGCGGCCCGCTGTGCGATCTGGGTAACCGCGGCGCCGGGCAGCCGGTCCGATCCGTGCCGGAGGGAGCGGGCCAGGGCCGCGAGCACCCGGGACCACAGGGGCAGCGGCCCGCCTGCCTCTTCCAGCCGCCGCGAGGCCTCGCGGAGCAGGTCGAGCAGTTCGGCGTCCTGCGCTCCCGACCTGTACCCGAGCGTCTGGATGCCCAGCGCCGCCCGCGCCAGCCCGACCGCGTCCCCGGCGGCGCGGCTGGCATCGGCGACCTGACCGAACCGCTGCGCAGCCAGGTCAGAGCGCCCGGTACGCTCGTGTGACCCGGCGAGCTCGAGCAGTACCTCGATGCGTTTCCCGGCACCGGCGCCGGACGTGCCGCGTTCGGAGATGATGTCAAGCGCCCGCAGGTAGTACGCGCAGGCGTCCTCGTGTCCGAGGCGCGCGGTGGCTTGCCTGGCCGCAAGGAGCGAGTACTCCAGTGCGTCCTGCCGCGCCTGCGGGCCCGCGGCCAGCAGATGCGCAGCGACCCGCGCGGCCGGACCCGATCGCGCCTGCAGCGCCCGGCCGACGGACAGGTTGATCGCGGTCCCGGCCGTGGCGCTCAGGCCATCGATGATGGTCTCGCGATAGAGGTCGTGGGTGAATCGCGGCGGCGAGGTATCCGCGATGACGCCGGCCTGACGGGCCTCGTCGAGCAGGCTCAGCGCCGCGGGCTCATGGCCTGCCGCGGCCCCGTACGTCAGCAGGCCGACGTCGATGTCGCGGCCCGCGATGGCCGCCCACTCCAGTAGCCTGACGCATTCCGTGGAGAGCCGGGCTAGCCTGCGCCGCAGCGTCTCCGCGACGCTGGCCGGGATGTGGGCCGGCTGGTGCCACGAGCCCTGCGCGAGGAGCAGCCGGATCAGCTCCCTGACGAAGAACGGGTTACCGCCGCTGCGCTCCCACAGCTGGGCGGTGACCTGGGGCGGAAGGGTCGTCCCTGCCAGCTCCCGGGCCAGCGCCCCGACGTCGTCCGGGGTAAGGCCCACCAGGGCGAGTTGCTGGGCCTGCCCGGCGATCTTGTGCAGCCCCTGGGACGCCTCGGTGTCCCGGTAGGCACCGAGCAGGGCCACGGGCTCCGCAGCCAGGGCGCGAGCCAGGAATCCCAGCAGCCGCAGCGACGGCTCATCGGCCCAGTGCAGGTCGTCGAGCACCACGAGCACGGCCCGCCCGGCGGCTAGGCGGCCGAAGCACCGCGCGACCGCCTCGAACAAGCGGAACTGGGCGTCTCCCGCGGCAGCGGCGCTCATCGGTTCGGCTGGCCCGGAGGCGGGCTGCAGCAGCCAGCCCGCCTCGCCGAGGTCGGCCGCCCGCAGGCCGCTGGCCTGCAGCACCTGGGACCAGGGCCAGTACGGTGGTGCGCCGTCGCCTTCCCAGCAGAGCCCGCGCAGGACGAGGGGAGCCGGCCCGGCCTGGCTGATCAGCACGGCCAGCATCGCCGTCTTGCCGATGCCCGCCTCGCCGCTGATCATCAGGAACTGCCCGGCCCCGTGGCGGGCATCGTCGAGTACCGAACCGGCGGCGGCCAGCACGGATTCCCGGCCGATGAGCCGGGCGGCTCGACTCATGGCTTCATCATGGCGGGTCAGGGTCGCAGTTCCAACACCAGGTTCATCGGGGCCGGGACATCGAGCCTGCGGACGCGGCCGAACCCGGCGTCGGCCGCGAGAGCCCGTAGCCGCTGCTGGCCGGCCAGGCCGAGCGGCTCGGATGACGTGGCGGTCTTCTGGGATACCGCGTTCGGCGTACAGGCCAGGGTCGAGACGGCGTAGAACATGCGCCCGGCCGGGTTGAGGTTGTCCTCGACGTCGTCCGCCCCCAGCGGCTCGACCAGGAGCACCGCTCCGTCCGGCCCGAGCGCCTGCCGGGCCCGGGTCAGCGCGCCGCGGGGATCGCCGATGTCGTGCAGGGAGTCGAAGAAGGTGATCAGGTCATAGCCCTGGCCGGGCAGGCCGGAGGCTGCCGCGACCTCGAACCGCACGTTGCCGACGCCGCGGCGGGCGGCCTCGGCACGGGAGTGGGCGATCGAGGCGTCGTGGTAGTCGATGCCGAGGACCCGCGCCGCGGGGAACAGCCCGGCGATGGCCATGGTCGGCGTGCCGTAGCCGCAGCCGACGTCCGCGACCGAGCCACCCGCGGCGAGGACCGTCGCCACGCCGGCCATCTCACCGATCGCGGCCGCGATCAGCTCGGCAGGCAGCGCGACCCTGGTGAAGGCGTCGGTACCGTGCCAGTGGGCGGCGGTGCGCTGATGCCATCCGAATCCCTGTCCGGTGCTGAACGCCTCGCTGAACGCCGCGAAGCCCTCGCCCATCGAGGAGAACATGGTGGCCGCCGCGTCGACAAGTGCTCCGCCGGGGCCGTAGCAGATGGCGGCGGCGACCGCGTCGGGCAGGGTGAACGTCCCGGTCGCCGGATCGTAATCCAGGTACCCGCCGGCGGCCTGGGCGCGCAGCCACTCCCGTACCAGCGATGGCTCCACGCTGACCTTCGCGGCCACCTCGGCGGTCGTCAGCGGCCCGGCTCCGGCCAGCGCGGCCCACAGACCGCTCCGGGTACCCAAGGAGGTGAGCAGCACGCCAAGCGCCGTCCCCAGATCGGTCACGATCCTTCCCATCTGCTCCTCGATCGCCTCGGCCGACGGTGCCTGCTGCTGCTGCATCGTGCTCATGTCGCTACTCCTTCTGCCCGGGCCGGGCTGGTCCCGGCACCTAACCGGAGGGCGCGAGGTGCCGCCTCGCGGCCGCGAGATCAGAACTCGCGTGTCGCCCGGCAGGCGGATACTTAGGCAGGTGATCTACCGGTTCGCGGTGGGGCGGCTCAGCTGCGCGGTAATCAGCGACGGCCAGATGGAGCCGCCGCTGGCGCCACCGCTGGAGGCGTTCTTCACCCCCGATACCGGGGTGCCGGACCGGGAACTGCGCGAGGCCCTGGCGGCGGAGGGCCGGGGCCGGACCAGGGTGAGCTGCGGCTACAACTGCCTGCTGGTGGAGACCCCGGACGGCCGGGCGGTTATCGACACCGGTCTCGGGGCGCGCTTTCTCGGCTACGGCCCGCGGATCGAGCCGCTGGTCGGCAGGCTCGGCGGCCAGCTGGCCGAGGCGGGGGGCGCGGAGCTATCCGCGGTGCTTTTCACGCACCTGCACCAGGACCACGCGCGCGGCGCCACCTGGTCGGGCGAGCTCACGTTCCCGGCGGCGACCGGGTTCGCGCACGCCGCGGAGGTGGCGTTCTGGTCAGCATCCGAACGATCGCCAGCGGCCGATCCGCATCTGGCGGCGGCGCTCGAGGCGATCAGGCTGTTCGGGGAGAGGCTGCGCCCGTTCGGGCCTGGCGACGAGGTCCTCCCCCATGTCCGCGCCGTCGACGCCGCGGGCCACACGCCTGGCCACACGGCGTTCGTGCTGGAAAGCCGCGGCGAGCGGCTGCTCTGCGCCGGCGACACCTTCTACGACAGCCTGCAGCTGAGTCATCCGCGATGGCGGACCCCCTGGGATCACGACGCGGAGCGATCGGTCCTCAGCCGCCATCGGCTCCTGGGCTGGGCCGCCGACGAGAACCTGCTCGTGCACGCCTACCACATGCCGTTCCCGGGACTGGGCCTGGTCGAGCGGCACGGGAGCGCGTTCAGGTGGAGTCCGGCGGAGCCTGCCTGGACCAGTGATTCCTGATCGGGTTGCAGGCCCGGGCCGTGTTGGCCGTGTTGGCCGGGGTGCCCGGTGCGGATGTTCGCGGTGAGGCGGGCAGCGGCGGAAGATCCGGGTGGATCGGGGCTCCCGGGTGGTTTTTGTGCACTATGGTGCCCCAAAATCACCCGGGAGCCCGAATCCACCCCGAAAAAGCCGCGATCATCGTACTGGCGAGCGAATAGAGGTGCGGGAGAGGCTGACAGCGCTGATGCAGCCCTCAGTTGCGGCCCGGACCGGGGTGATCCGCACCACCCGGCCGGAGGCTGTTCAGGCCGTGAGCCGCACGCCGGCACACCGCACTCACCTGAATCACGAATCACTCACCTAGCCGCCGCCCTCACAACAGCGCCAGCGGCCCGCACTGCCGAACCACCACTATGCCAACACGGTCGTTGTCCTGACCACCACGATCTGACATAGTCGTGGTTCTCGTGGAGCCGGGCATCCCGGCCGCCGGGCGGTGAACTGTGCCCGCCACGGGGCCGTTGTTAGTTGATGGGAGCGTGGGAGAGGCAGGGCGAAGTCTCATGACTGGCGGTCTTGACAAACTCGCGGCTCCGGGCAGGCACACGCGGCGGCCGGGGCGGGCCGGGCTGCGCAGGGTGAGCGTGGCGGCGCTGATCATGCTGGTGCTCCAGTACGGCCTGGGCATCATCCTCAACCTCTACGTCGAGGTCCCGGCGTCCGACACGCACGCCGGGATCATCACCGAGATCGCCACGGCTCCGCTGGCGCTGACCGCCCACGCGATCCTCGGCATCGCGCTGATCGGGACCGCGATCCTGCTGGTGGCCAGGGCCGTCGGCGTGCGGGACCGGCTGCTCGCGGTGCTGGCGACGGCAGGGCTGACCGCCATCGGCGGGGCGTTCGGCGCCGGGGAGATCTTCGTGCGCGACGGCCAGGACAGCGCCTCGATGGCGATGGCCATCCTGACCGGCATGGCGCTGCTGTGCTACATCGGCACGCTGACGCTGGCCAGCGCGGCCGGACGGGAGGACAGCGGGCCGCGGCCGGTCCCGGTCCGCGCCCCGGTCCGCGCCCCGGTCCGCGCCCCGGTGCCGGCCCCAGTGTCGGCCGCTGTGCCGGCGGCCCGGCCCGCCCACCGGGCGCACTACCCGGCCGAGTGGCCCGTCTCCCCAGGCGGGACTACGGGATCCTGGTTCCTGCGGGAGTAAGCGGCGGCCGGGGGTGGGCCCGATGATTCCGGCTGCGCCCGCCGGGTGACATCCGGCTTGTCCTCGGGCGGGACCGCCTCCGGGGCCGCCTCGCGAGGCGGGGCCCGGCGGGCGGTCGCGGCGATCTCCAGGGCCTTGTCCAGGTAGACGCGGTAGCCGAGGTCGGCCCGGTAGCCGTGGATCTCGGGCGTGTCCAGGCTGCGCATGAAGGACAGAATCTCCGGGCTGAACACCTGGCCGGGGACGAGCACCGGGTAGCCGGGCGGGTAGGGCGTGACGTAGGTGGTAGACACCACCCGCTCGCCGTTCTCCAGCCGCTGCTCGACCTCCTCCGGCTTGAGGTACTCGCAGTAGCTGTCGTTGTAGGACAGGTAGAAGGCGCGCCGCACGTCGCCCTCCGGGGACGAAGGGCTGGGTTCCCCGCTGGCGTCCTGGAAGCTGGGGTGGAAGCCGCTGAAGTCGGGCAGCGGCGCCGACGGTGCGGTCAGCCGCAGCACCGCGCGTTCGTGGCTGGCCCGCTCGTTCGGGCTCATGTCGGCCAGCTGGGCCTCCAGATCGCGGGCGATGGTGACGAGCACCTCGATCAGGTAGGCCACCGAGCTGCGGGTGGTGCCGATCGTGGTCATGAACAGCACGGTGTTGCGCGAGGTCTTGTTGATCTGGACGCCGTAGCGGTCCATCAGGTGGCTGCGCTTGAACGCGTCGCCCTCGATGCCGGTGGCGCCGATGTAGATGGTGATCCGGGACGGGTCCAGGACGAACTCGTCACACTCCCAGGCCTTGATCATGCTGGGCAGGCCGGAGCGCAGCGGCTGGTCGATGCATGCCGGCCGGTATTCGGCCGGGATCAGGTCGGCAGTGGTCAGGCAGCGCATGTACTTGCTCAGCAGCGGGTGGTGGTCCACCGCGTCGCGGAGCCGCATCGCGTTCTCAATCTGCTTCTGCACCAGTTCGAACCCCTCCAGGGCGGCCTGGCGCCGGCCTAGGTCCAGGGAGGCCAGGATCTGGTAGTTCGGGGAGGTCGAGGTGTGCGTCATGTAAGCCTCGTGGAAGGTCGCCTCGACCTTCTGGCCGAAATCCTGGTCCCAGACATGGATCATGGAGCCTTGCCGCAGCGAGGTCAGCGTCTTGTGGGTGGACTGGGTGGAGTACACCCGGACGCGGGCCCGGGCGGGATCGGGCGTGAGCCGCCGTTCGAGCAGCACCTCGTCGTCCGCGGCATCGATCGCGCCGAGCTCCTCGGCCTGGGCGTCGTATCGCTGACGGGACTCGGGCAGCCGCAGCAGCTCGGCCAGTGTGCGGGCGGCTCGCATGGCGGTGCGGGGCCGGGAGACCGGGTGGAACCTGGCGAAGGCGAACCAGGCCTCATCCCACAAGAAGATGAGCTCGGGCTTGATGGCCAGGCATTCCTCCATCACCCGGCCCACGTCGTAGACGATCCCGTCGAACGTGCAGTTGGTCAGCAGCAGCATCTTGACCCGGTCCAGCTTGCCCGCCCGCCGCAGCGCCAGCAGCTGGCGCTTGATCTCGGTGAGGGGGACGGCACCGTACATCGAGTACTGGTTCAGCGGGTACGCCTCCAGGTAGGTCACCATCGCGCCGGCCAGCATCAGCCCGTAGTGGTGGGACTGGTGGCAGTTCCGGTCGACCAGGACGATGTCGCCGGGCTGGACGACGGCCTGCACGACGATCTTGTTGGCCGTCGAGGTGCCGTTGGTGACGAAGTAGGTCTGCCGCGAGCCGAACGTCTTGGCCGCGAGCTGCTGCGCCTCGCGCAGCGGCCCGGTGGGCTCGAGCAGCGAGTCAAGGCCGCCGCAGGTCGCGGAGGTTTCGGCCAGGAAGATTTCCAGGCCGTAGAAGTCGACCATGTCCCTGATCCAGTGGGAGTTGACGATCGACTTGCCGTGCGAGATCGGCAGCGCGTGGAATACCCCGGTGGGCCGGTGGCTGTAGTTACGCAGCGCGCTGAAGAACGGCGAGCGATACCGCGCCGCGACGCCGTCCAGGATGGATAGGTGCAGCTCGAGCGAGCCTTCCCGGGCGTGGAAGATGCGCCGGAAATGATGGCTGAGCCGGCCGGCCAGATCCTCGACGGAGATCTCCGTCATCAGGTACAGGTCGAGTTCCGGCCTGATCTTGGCCAGCGACCTGGCGAGTGCCTGGGCGCGGTCATCCGGCGTATGGTCCATCAGGTCGTCAGATCCGTCAATGCCCACGAACGGTGCGAGCAAGGGCGAGTCGTGGCGCGAATGGTGGGTGAACCGGCGCCGGACCACGCACGCCTGCAGCCTGAAGTTCAGCCGCGCGGCCATAACCGCCTCGTCGAAACTCGGCACCACGACGATCTCGTAGATGAACTGATCGTCCGGGCGCCGCCACCGCCGCAGCTCTTCCCGCAGCGAGCTCGCCTGCTCCTCGGTCAGGTCCTCGACGACGAGAACCTCGAAATAAGGCCGGTCGCTGCCGAACTGCTTCGCCGGGTGGCTTTCGCGTTCGTATGCGTCATCTTCGGAACGCAAATCCCAGGCCTGACCGCCGCGGTAGGACTCGGTGACCAGTGCCCGGTTGGCCCGGCTCACTACTGCGGCGAGCCGGTCGTACTTACCGGCGGCGAAGAGCCGCCGCACCTCTCGGTAGGTCTGCGCGCCGGGAAACGCCCAGAATCGCTCGATCGACCCCAGAACGTCCAGCAACCCGGTCACCGTCTCGGCCAGCTGCTCGACGGGACGCTGATGGGCGTCGGCAAGGGCCAGCTGAGTAGTCGATTCCTCCAGGCTGGACCAGGTGTCGTTCCTGAGCTGCCACAGGCTGTTGTACGCCAACGGCTTGACGCCGACTGACACGGTGACCACCTCCGCGATCTGGACAGGCGCACAGGCACCCTCGCTGGCCGCCTAACAGGCAGGATGCTCCTAGCGGGCGCTTGTGAACAAGAGCACGGAGGTATATTGCCCCGGTTTGCGATTCCGCGCCGGGGAACCGCAAACCAGAGCCCAGGTGCCGGATCAGTCCAGCAGGCCGGTGACGGTCAGATCCCCAGGATCTTTGCCTTCGAGGCGGCGAACTCCTCCTCGGTAAGGATGCCCTGTTCCTTGAGGGCGGCAAGCTGCTTGATCTGTTCGACCTGCGAGCTCTCGGCGGCTTCGGGTGCGGCGGCTTCCGGTGCGGCGGCTTCATTCGCTGGAGCGGGTGCAGGCGGGGCCTGGTCCTGGTACTGGTCCTGGTCGGCCGCGGCGCTCCGCTGCGCGGACTTTGCTCCCATGTGGGCTGCGGTCCCGGCCACGACCGCGGTCGTCGCCATTCGCGCAATGGGTCAACGTCGTCGGAACGGCATGTCAATCGCCTCCTGTTGTGTTGGCGCCTTCGGCGCGCTGTTGTGTTGGCGCCTTCGGCGCGGGGCCATTCGGCGCGAATGGTGCGGGCTCGTCGATCTCAGCCGAGGGCGTCGTCCAAGGCGCCCATTGCCTGTTCGATAATCTCCGGCGGGATTCGTGCGCCCTCGAGGATTACTCCGTTCGCATTGCGCACAGCTTCTGCGAACGGGCCCGCCCAGGTGTCCTCCCAGATGATCAGCAATGCTGAGGTGTTCGGCTCGAGGCTCAGAGCGGCGTGGGCCACGTCTTCGGCGGTGAGAATCCCGCCCACTTCGGCGTCGAGGCCGGCGAACGCTGCCAACTCCTCAACAGCGTCGTACTCGACCACCTCCACATCGCCGGCGGCATCTTTCATGATGAAGGTGAGATCGATGATCCTGACCAGTCCGCTGTCGATGAGCTTGGCAAGCTCCGGCACGATCTGACCGGTGAACTGGTTGCCGGGGAAGCCGAGAATCACATATTCCACCGGACCGATGCTCATGGCTTGTCTCCCGTCTGGCGCCGGCATCCGCGGAGCGCCACAACCACAAGTCTCCACGAACGACGAGCAACACCTATCATCCCCTGAGGATGATTCACGGGGAAGCCACCCGCGGGGGAGCCGGGGGTTCGCGGGGGCGGAGCCCCGCGGGTCGTGTTATTTGACGTAGGCGATGGGGATGACGGGGGGCGCCTGCGGGAGGGGTTCGGACTTGTACTGGGCGCGGATGCCCTCGATGTAGCGGCGGCAGCGCTCGGTGAGCCCCTCGGCCGTCTGCATGCGGCCCTTGGTGACGAGGATGCCAAGGTCGGCGCCGTGGAACTTGAAGTCTCCCGGGCCATACACGCGCATGAAGAAGGCCTCGTCCTCGGTGGTGATCTCGTGCCAGTCGTTGGTGACGTGCTCGAAGGTGAGCGCGCCGCCGTCGGACAGGCGCCAGGCGCCGGTGCGCGGGGCGGCCAGGATGCGCTCAACGTCGTCACCGGGATCCTTCATGATCAGCTGCGACCAGACGTCCACCGCGGCCAGCGCGCGCCAGCGGTCGTTGATCTCCGCCACGTCGACCGTGTAGTCCACGTCCATGAACTCGAGCAGGTGGAACAGGAACAGCGGCACGTCGGCGTAGGCGCCCGCCGTGACGTTCGTCATCGACGAGGCCCCGGAGATCCGCGGGTTCAGCTCGCCCAGGTAGACCGCGCCGGTGTCCGTGTCCATCAGCACGTCGACCTCGAAGAAGCCCCGGTAGCCCTCCTGGGCCAGCCGGTCGCCCAGGCGCCGGACGTGGCTGATCGCGATGGTCCGGTCGGCCTCCGACAGCGCCTCGGGGAACACGTCGTTGCCGCACCAGCCGCCCTTGTACGGGGTGAGCTCGGGGTAGCCGGTCAGGTCGGTCATGAACGGCCCGACGATCGTGCCGTGCCTGGTGATACAGGCCTCCACCGCCGCGGCCTGGTTGTTGATGCGCTTCATCACCTTGAGTTGCTGGCCGTCGATGTCGGCGGCGCAGTCATCCCAGTCCCGTTCGGACTTGATGAAGAACGTGGTCTTGCCCGAGTCGCCGTAGGGAGTCTGCACCACCAGGTCATCGCCGAGGCCGACCTCGTGCGCCAGCGCGGTCAGCGCGGCGTAGCTGTCGGCGTGGCCGAGCACGTTCGGGACCGAGGGCGCGCCCGCCTCGTTGCCGAGCTGGGTGGTGACGATCTTGGAGTCCAGCCGGCGGCGCAGCGAATCCGGCGGCAGGATCAGCGTGTAGCCCTGCTCGCGGCAGATCTCCTCGGTCTCGGAGTCGAAGAAAACCATCGCGACCATCGGCGTGCCGCCGCGGCGGCTCAGGTACTCCCTGACCTCGGGGTCGCGGAGCAGGTAGTTGTTGATCTGCTCGCTGGACTCGAACTCGACGTACGGGCGGTTCTCCGGGGTGAACACCCGGGGGTGCTGGCCGTCCCAGGAGTCGTAGTAGGCGATGTACTGGAAGTTGCGCACCCACCGGTCGATGCCGAGCAGGTTGAAGGCCGTCGGGCCGACGAAGTAGATCGGCTGCTGGTTAGTCCGGAAGAACGTGCGGATCTCGGCGATGCCGTTGAGGTGGCGCCGGGATCCGGCGGAGCTTGCTGAACCTGGCAACGCAGTCAAGAAGCCTCCCTGTCGGCAAGAGATACCGCCAGGTTAAGCCCGGGTCGGTCCGCCGTCGAGAAGCGATCTTGTTCGGCGCCTCAGACCACGGTAGGCCGGGGCGGCGGCACGGTATCACCGCGGCGGCTCAGGCCGGAGACCACTCCGGCCAGGCGGCGGCCGGGTCCCTTGGCATCGCGGCCGGCCAGGAACCCGCCGACCGCGTCGAAGGCGCGCAGCGTGTCCTCCAGGTAGGCCGGGTCCTGCGCGTCCGGCCAGGTGGAGAACTTCACGCAGACCGTGTTGGTGCGCCGGCTGACGTGCAGCATCTGGCCGTGGATGCCCAGGCACAGGAGGACGTCGCCGTAGGCTCCGGGGCGGAACCAGAACTGATGCCGGTACCACCCGCCGGGGAACGCCCACTCGGCGGGCGAGGCCGCGAACACGCTCCGGACATCGGCGTCGACGGCCCAGGCCCGGCGCAGCCACTGCGCCGGCACCACCCGGCGGGTGCCGCCGCCATCGGGGACTAGACCCCCGTCCAGCAGCATCTGGCCGAATCTGGCCACGTCGCGGGCGGTGGCGCACAGGCCCCCGTCGTGCACGGCGGTGCCCAGGCCGTCGTGCAGCAAGAGGGCGTCGTGTTCGGCCCCCATCGGCGCCCAGATCAGCTCGGAGATGAGCTCGGCCATGGGCCGGCCGGCCGCTCGCTCGCACACCCAGCCCAGCACGTCGGACTCGGCCGAGCGGTACAGGAACCGCTCGCCGTGCGGCGCCTCGGCCTCCAGCGTGGCCAGGAACCGGTAGAGCCCGCGGGGCTCGCCCTGGCCGGGCTCTGCCGATTCCTGCCAGCCGACCCAGTCGTCCAGGCGGCGGATGTCCGAGTCCGGGTTGGCGTACTCTTCGCCGAACCTGACCCCGCTGCGCATGTCGTAGACGTGCCGGACCAGGGCGCCGGCGTAGCCGCTGCCGGCCAGTTCGGGCACGTAACTCGTGATCTCGGCGTCGGGGTCGAGCAGGCCGCGGTCGATGAGCACGGCGGCCACGCAGCCGACGACGGACTTGGACACCGACATCAGCGCGTGCGTCCGGTCCGGCGCGCCCAGCGGGCCGGACCACTCGGTGACCAGTTGCCCGTCCTGCAGCACCAGGTAAGCGTCGGTGTAGGTATCGCCGAGCACGTCGCCCACGGTGCTGGCCGCCGGCGGGCCCCCCGTCCGGTCCATCCGGGTGACCGGGACCGCGAGCAGGTCCGGCCGGCCCTCGGCGGGCGGCAGCGGGCGGACCTGGCCGTCGCCACGGGGCACCCGGTAGGTGGGCAGGAGGTCGCCGACATGCCAGAACGCCCACCGGTTGGCGGGCGGATCCTGCCAGTTGAGTGCCGTGACCGGCACGCCCTGGACCTCGGGAGCCGGCTCCTGCGACATAGCCGAATCCTAGATCACGGCTGGGCGTGCCCGTGTTCGGTTAGTCTGCGCTTCATGCCCCACGACAGCACGGCCCAGGCTGGGGCGCGCGAGCGCACGCCCTCAGGCACAGGGCTCATGACCGGCTTCCCGCCGGCCCCGCAGGCGCAGGTCACCCTGGCCAACTGGCAGGACCCGCCGTACAGCAGGTGGGCCTTCAGGCACATGCGCGAGCTGATCCCCACCCAGCCGATCCCTGCAGCCGGTCCCGCGGGGGGGATCGGGGGGGTAGTCCCCCCCGGAGCCAGCAGAGCCTTGTCCGCGGGCCCAGCGCCGCTGCCCGCCGCGTCCGTGCCGCTGCCCGATCCGCCGGTCTGGCGGCTCGACGGCAGCACGGCGACCGTGGCGGAGGTGTTCGCGGACACCTACACCGACGCGCTGGTCGTGCTGCAGGACGGGCAACTGGTGGCCGAACGGTACGACACGGGCATGACCGCGGCCACCCCGCACCTGCTCATGTCGGTGTCGAAGTCGCTGGTCGGCTGCGTGGCCGGGGTGCTGGCCGACCGTGGGCTGCTCGATCCCGCCGCCCCGGTGACGGCCTACGTGCCGGAGGCCGGGACCTCGGGATACGCCGGGGCCACAGTCCGCCACCTGCTCGACATGCGCACGGGGGTCGCGTTCCGCGAGACCTACACCGAGCTGGACGCCGAGGTCCGGGTGATGGAGCGCTCGATGGGCTGGCGTCCGGCGCAGCCCGGCGACCCGGCGGGCGCGTACCCGTACCTGATCACGCTGGGCCAGGCCGGCCCGCACGGCGGCGAGTTCACCTACCGCTCGGCCGACAGCGACATGCTCGGCTGGGTGTGCGAGCGGGCCAGCGGGACCCGGATGGCGGACCTCATCTCGGCGCTGATCTGGCAGCCGATGGGGGCCGAACGGGACGGCGAGATCACCTGCGATCCGCTGGGTTCCGCCATCCACGACGGCGGCGTCTCCGCGACAGCGCGCGACCTGGCCAGGTTCGGGCAGCTGCTGGTGGACGACGGCATGGCGCGAGGGGGCTCGGTGGTCCCGTCGGCCTGGCTGGCCGCCACCCGCGACCCAGGACCCGGCGTCCGCGAGGCCTTCGCGGCCACAGAAAACGAGCTCGTCCTGCCCGGCGGCTGGTACCGCAACCAGTTCTGGGTCATTCCCGGACCCGGCGGGCCTGTGCTCGTCTGCCTCGGCATACACGGCCAGATGGTCTACGCCGACCGCGCCTCGCGCACGGTCGTGGTCAAGCTGTCGTCCTGGCCGGATCCGCAGCACACCGGCCACCTGCTGGACACGCTGCGGGCCTGCGCGGCGCTGGCCGCCCACCTGGCACCTTGAACGGCCGGCGACTCCGCATCCCCTGGCGGATCTCATGGGTTGCCGCTTCGGTGGGCAGCCTGACGCTGGGTTCCGTGGTCGTCGCCGCGGCCATCCCGCATCCGGCCGGCGTGCCGCCGTTGTACGCGGCCGGGATCGCCGAGAAACCGTGCGCGCCACACGACGTGATCGTCGTGGCGGTCGGTTCCCGGCAGCGCTACTACCCGTCCAGCAACGTGCTGGAAACCACCACGGTGACCGCCTGCCAGCAGGCCGCGGTCAGCGCGGACCGGCAGTGGCTCTCGACCGGGATCGTCCCGGGCGGAAATCCGCAGATCAGGTCCATGGCGACCCGCGCGCTCCTGGACCTGCAGCTGTCGACGCGCCCGGACGGCGCGGTGATCGCCGGCTGGCATAACCGCTGGGAATACTCATGGCCACGCGATTCCAGCTGGGCCGCCGTCGCGCTCGCGTTTACCGGCCACGCCGGCGATGCGCTCCGCATACTCCGCTTCCTGCAGCAGACCCAGCTGACGTCGGGCACCTGGGCGGCCCGCTACCGGCCCGACGGCTCGGGTCCGGTCGACGACGGGCGTCCGGCCGAACTCGACGCGAACGGATGGGTTCCGTGGGCGGTGTGGTGCTGGAGTGTCGAGGAGAGCCATGAAAGCGAGAGCGCCGAGCCGCAGCTGGCCGGGCTGTGGCCGATGGTCGAGGCCGCCGCGGACGCCGCCGTGCGCTCGCTCTCGCCGGATGGCCTGCCAGCCGCCTCGATGGACTACTGGGAGGACTCGGTACAGGTGACGCTCAGTACCGCCGCGGCCCTGCTCACCGGGCTGCGGGCCGCCGCCGATATCGCCGGCGAGCTCGACCATGAAACATCGGCCGCGCGGTGGGCCCGGGCGGCCAGCAGGCTGGCGGATGGCATCACGGCGGGCTTCGGCCGCTACGGTTACCATCGCCTCCCGTACGCCGATTCTGGCGACGATGCGGCCGTCACCTTCCTCGGGCCGCCGTTCGCCGATGCCAGTCCCGCGGTGGTGAGCGCGATCACGGATACCGAACGGTCGTTGCGGCTGCCCAACGGAGGCATGCTGCCGGGCTGGGACTGGCCGGGCAACAGGACCACGGCCTGGACCGCCGAGACCGCTTTCTTTGCCTTGTTCGATGCCGAGACGGGCAACCGGCAGCAGACCAGCCAGATGCTGACCTGGTTCGCCAGGCATACGACCCGGCTCGGCACCCTGCCGGAGAAGGTCGACGCGCGAGGACAACCCGTCTCCGCGGCTCCGCTGGCGTGGACCGACGCCGCGGTCCTGCTGACCCTGGTCGCGCAGGCTCATCGCCTGCCGGTGCTGCCTATCCCGGCGGGATGAACGCGGGGGTCCTGCCCGCCGGGCTGTCCTTTGCGCGGTTCCCGTTCGTCGTGATGCTGTCAACGTGCCCACGGAAATCGGAGATGACATGAAGTTCATGATGCTGGTCTGCGTCGACCCGACCCGCTTCGCGGGCGACGAGGCGGCGGATACCGCGGAGAACGGTGACGCCGACAACAATGGCGGCGGGCCCGCGCGGGAGGCTGGCTCCGTGCGCGGGCCTGCGGCCGCGGATGCTCAAGCACACGCCACCGCTCAGGCGCGCGCCACCGCTTCGGCCGCAGGGGCGGGCGCGGGCTTGCGCCAGGTCCGCCGCAGCAGGTGCACGCTGGCGAGCAAGGTCCAGAGCAGGAAGAGGAGCAGGGCGGGAACGGAATCGGTGCCGAGGAAGGCGCCGTTGATCGCGAGCGTGGCGGCCGTGACCGCGGCGCCGGCGGCCAGCCAGCGCGGCAGAGCGCGGGTGCGGAAGGCGACAATGGCGGTGGCCGCGCAGAACACGGCGAGCGGATAAAGACAGATCACGGTCGCGCCGTCGCCGATCGCGCTGATCGCGGTGTTGAGCTGACTACCCGCGATGAGATGGGCCTTGTGCATGGCTAGCTCCGGGGCGCCGCTGCCGAGTTTGAGCACGATGCCGGTGATCCCGGCGGCGAACGCCGTGGACACCAGCCAGCCGTCCGCTCCTTCGGCCTCGCGTAGCACGCTGCAGAGGTAGGCGATAAACGGCAAGGCGAAAGTGATGGCCGCGATGCCGGCGACCGCCCGCGGGCCGGAGAAAGACTGGTTGCCGTTGCCTGCGGCGACGGTGAGGACGATCGCGAAGACGGCGCCGCAAGCGGCTCCGAGCCGGGGAAGCGCGGACTGGTTCATGGTTGTGCCTCCTGACAGTTGGTTGCGTGAGCTCCGACGCTACGAGCGGCGGCCAGGGCGCGTCTTCGGTCGCGATGGCGAAGTTCGCTCCGCCGCGCGGGGGAAATCCGGTTCCCCCGGCCGGCGGATGTGCAGGCGGGCCGACCCGCTGTACCGTCGTTCATATGAGGCGTCGCGTGGAGAATTGGCTGCGTAACCCCCGGGTGCAGGGCACCGGGGACGCGGTGCTCGCCGCCTTCCTCGCGGTTACCTCCGTGCTGCCGGTGCTGGCCTTCGGCGATCTCTCCTGGGGCCATCCGAAGGCGCTGGGGGTGGCGCTGGGGCTGCTGTCCACGGTGCCGGTCGCGTGGCGGGCGCGGCGGCCGCTGACCGCCTTCGCGATCGTGCTCTTCGCGAACGGCGCCTGCATCTATGCCGCGGTCCCGAACGGGGCGGCGTTCCAGCCGTTCGTCGCGCTGACGCTGACCGCGTACTCGGTCGGCAGCCGGGCCGAGGGACGGCGGGCGCTGTGGGTGCCGCCGGTGCTGCTGCTGGCGTCGGTGCCGGTCTTCGTCGCGGCACGGCTGCACGGCCAGGACTCCGGCAACATCATCCCGTCTCTCGTCTGGCTGGTGGCGGCGTGGGCGGTCGGGCGGGTCGTCCGCAGCTGGCGGCACAAGAACGCGGCGCTGGAAGCGGCCAACCGCGAGCTCGAGGAGCAGCGGGAGTTGCAGGCGCAGGCCGCGGTGGCGGTCGAGCGGGGCCGGATCGCGCGCGAGCTGCACGACGTGGTGGCCCACAACGTGTCGATGATCGTGGTCCAGGCCGGGGCGGCGGCCCGGGTGCTGCACGGGGAACAGCCGGACGTGCGGAACGCGCTGGCGGTGATCGCGGCTTCCGGCCGGGAGACGGTCGACGAGATGCGCACGCTGCTCGGCGTGCTCCGGTCCGACGACGGGCCGGCCGCCCTCAAGCCGCAGCCGGGCCTGGCCGATCTCGAGCAGCTCGTCAGCGGGGTCCGCGAGGCGGGATTGCCGGTCACGCTCAGGATCGAGGGCGCGCCGCGGCCGCTGCCGCCGACGCTCGACCTGTCCGCCTTCAGGATCGTCCAGGAAGCCCTGACCAACACGCTCAGGCACGCAGGAGCCGCCCGCGCGGAGGTTACCGTCCGCTACGAGGACGGCCTGGTCACCCTGGAGATCGCGGACACCGGCCACGGCCCGGACGGCGGCCCCATCACTGGCCGGGGCACTGGCCACGGGCTGGTCGGGATGCGCGAGCGGGCGGCGATGCTGGGCGGCGAGCTCGAGGCGGCCCGGGCCGACAGCGGCGGCTTCACCGTCCGCGCGCGGCTGCCCGTGGCCACCCCGGCGTCGGCATGATCCGCGTCCTGCTCGCCGACGACCAGGCGCTGGTGCGCGGCGGGTTCCGGCTCATCCTGGAGGCCGAGCCCGATATCGAGGTGGTCGCCGAGGCGGCGGACGGGGACCAGGCGGTAACGGCCGCGCTGGAGACCCGGCCCGACCTGGTCCTGATGGACATCCGGATGCCGGTCCTCGACGGGATCGAGGCGACCAGGCGGCTGGTCCCGCAGCTCGGCGGCACCCGCGTGGTGATGCTGACGACGTTCGACCTGGACGACTACGTGGTGGACGCGTTCCGGGCCGGCGCTTCCGGGTTCCTGCTCAAGACTGCCCCGCCGCCGCAGCTTGTCGCCGCCATCCGCACCGTCCACGCAGGCGACGGGTTGCTCGCGCCGGCGAGTACCCGCCGCCTGATCGAGCAGTTCGCCCAGCCGGCTTCTCCCGGCCCGGAGCTCCATGCGCTGACGGCCCGCGAATCCGACGTGCTGCGACTGCTCGCCCGGGGCCTGTCCAATGCCGAGATCGCCGCGCAGCTTGTCGTGGAGTCGTCGACCGTCAAGTCGCACGTGGCCAGCGTGCTGGCCAAGCTGAACCTGCGGGACCGGGTGCAGGCGGTGGTTTTCGCCTACGAGAACGGCCTCGTCCGTCCGGGGGCGCACGAACCCACCCCGTTAGGTTCCGCTTACGTGCGTCGCGGGCCTTGATGGCGGCGGCGGTCCGGTCGGTCGACAATGTCATAGCTCTTTACCGGGAAACGTCGCCGCCGGGCCGCACCAGCCCTGATTCGTAGGCGAGCACCACGGCCTGCACGCGGTCCCGCAGGTTCAGCTTGGAAAGGACGCGGGTCACGTGGGTTTTAACCGTCGTCTCGCCGAGGAAGAGCCGCTGCGCGATCTCGGCGTTGGAAAGGCCGCGGGCGAGCAATCCCAGGACCTCTGATTCGCGTTCGGTCAGTTCGCTGAGCGCGGTGGGACGCTCGCCGGGAGGCGGGCGGCGTACGAACTCCTCCAGGAGCCGGCGGGTGATGGCCGGCGCCAGCAGTGTGTCGCCTGACCAGATCGCGCGCACCGCGTGCACCAGCTCGGCAGGCCGCACGTCCTTGAGCAGGAAGCCGCTCGCGCCCGCGCGGATCGCCCGGTACACGTACTCGTCCAGGTCGAAGGTGGTAAGCATGAGCACGCGCAGGTTCTGCGGGGCCGCGGACGTGACGCGGCGGGTGGCCTCGATGCCGTCGAGTTCCGGCATCCGGACGTCCATCAGCACCACGTCGGGGACCTGGCTGCGGGCCAGCGCCACCGCCTCCAGGCCGTTCGCGGCCTCGCCGACGACCTCAATGTCGGGCTGTGCCTCCAGGATCATCCGGAAACCGCCCCGGACCAGCGCATGATCGTCGGCGACGACGACGCGGATCATGCGGCGCTCTTCGGCGGTCATCCCGGGCTCCTGACCGGAAGCCGGGCGCGAACGGCGAACCCGCCTTCGGGGCGCGGCCGGGCCTCGACCACACCGCCGTACAGGGACGCACGCTCGCGCATGCCGATCAGGCCGTGTCCCGTCGAGTTGGCTCCGTAGCCGTTTGCCCGGTCTCCGTGGCCGTCGTCGAGGATCTCGAGCTCGATCACATCCGGGCGGTAGCCGACCCGGACGGCGGCGTGCGAGGCGCTTGCGTGCTTGAGCACGTTGGTGAGGGCCTCCTGCACGATCCGGTAGGCGGCCAGGTCAACACCGGCGGGTATTCCGTCGCGCTCCCCGTCCACCCGCAGGTCCACTGCCACGCCCACCTCCCGGACGTGCGCGGCCAGCGCGCCTACCTGGTCGAGCCCAGGCTGCGGCGCGAGCGCCGCCTCGCTGTCATCGGTGCGCAGGACTCCGAGCAGCCGGCGCAGTTCGACCAGCGCCTGCCGGCCGGTGTCCTGGACGGAGCGCAGCGATTCCCGGGCCCGGGCGGGTGCGGCGGCGAGGACCTCCTCGGCGGCCCCGGCCTGCACCACCATCACGCTGACCGAATGGGCCACGACATCGTGCAGCTCGCGCGCGATCCGGGCCCGCTCGCCGGCCACCGCGGTGCGGGCGTTCTCGTCCCGGGCCAGCTCCAGCTGGTGAGCCAGTTCGGCGAGCTGGCGGACGTGCTGCCGCCGGTCGCGCAGGCCGAAGCCGGCCAGGGCGGCCCCGGTGATAACGATCCCGCCCCACAGCAGCCCGGAGGGTCCGCGCAGGGAGGACACCGCGATCGCGGTATACAGGCAGGCCAGCGCCAGCACGGCCAGGCGCGGCCGCAGATGCGCGGCGGCGGTGTACGCGACGACCAGGCCTGCGATGATGGTCGGCCAGTAGTTGTAAGTGTCGACGCCCGCCGCCTTGTACAGGACGAACGCCGCGCTGACCGTTACCGCCACGGGGAGCGGGTAGGCCCGCCTGACCGCTAGCGGCAGCGTCAGCAGCAACGCGAGCCCGACAGCGGAGGCGCGCGGCCCGGGTACCTGGCCGGAGAGGATCTCGGCTTCGGCCACAACCGCCAAGACCACGGCCAGCACCGCGTCCAGGACGGCGGTCCTGGTCAGGGACGAAATCGGCGCCACCTTCCGACGGTAACCGACCGGGCTGGCCCGCGCATCGTCCGGGAATCGGATCGCCGTCCTCCTCAAGGAGGACGGTGCGGTCACCAGGATCGCCGACGGCGGCACCATGGTCGTCCGCGGCGACGACGACACCCGGCGGCCAGGTTCCTAGCGTGGGGCGGGAGTCCTCGAAAGGAGCCCTACATGTCCATTACTCACGCAGCGGCGTTCCGGCGGCGGGCCGGCGCCGGAACGATCGTCGCCTTCTTCTGCGTACTGCTCGCCAGCACGCTGATCGAGCCGACCGACTCGCACGCGAATCGCGATCAGCTCCGGGCCGCCGCCCTGCACTCCGGGCCCATGCAGGCGGCGTCATGGTGCGAGATCGTGGCCGGCGTGCTCGCCCCCGTAGTGGTGCTTACGCTCATGCATATCGTCCGCGGGCGCGGCGTCGTGCTGGCTCACGTCGGCGGCATACTCGGCATCCTCGGTAGCGCGAGCGGCGCGCTGATCGGCCTGCACGGCCTGTTCTTCGTGGCCCTCGCCGGCCGAAGCGACGCGACTGCCGTCCTCGACCGGCTCGACCACATCGCGCCTGCGATCATTGTGCTGTTCTTCGCGCTGCCTGTCGCGCTCACCATGCTCGCGATCGCCGCCGTCCGGGGCGGACTCGCGCCACGCTGGGTGATCCCGGTGGCCGTGCTGTTCCTGCTGTGTGAGTTCGCACCGCTGCCGGGGGCGGAAATCGTCCAGATGGCTCTCGGCCTAGCCGCGTTCGGCCGCATCGCCCGCACCATCCTCGGCATGAGTGATGCGGAATGGGAATCGGCCCCGGTCGGCGACGCGCCGTCCTCCGGTCGGCCCGTCACGGCGCCGACCGTCGCGTGACCGCAAGCGCCGGCGGCGCATCAACCCGGCGCCGCCGGCGTTTCCGGGCCCACCGTCTTGCCGGTGATGACGGCCCGCCGGGTTGTCCTTTGCGCGA
>CAVWBQ010000033.1:0-38034 GCA_963753225.1 uncultured Actinomycetota bacterium
CTCGAACCCACGACCGGCGGATTATGAGTCCGCTGCTCTGACCGGCTGAGCTACCGCCCCGGCGGGTGCACACTACCATCTGCGGACGGTGGCCCGAGAGTCCTCGCAGGGCCTGGCGGCAGGATCTGGATCAGCTGGCGCGGGCGCTCCGGGTGCCGGTCCTGCTCGTAGGGGTAGCCGAGCGACACCTCCTCGAAGCGCACGCCGTCCTGGAACATGGTCCGCGGGATGTGCAGGTGGCCGTAGACCACGGCGCGGGCGCGGAAGCGCCGGTGCCAGTCCGCTGTCTGCTCGGTGCCGCACCATTGCGCGAACACCGGGTAGCGCAGGATCCTGGTGGGCTCGCGGGTGAGCGGGAAGTGGCTGACCAGGATCGTCGGCAGATCCGGGTTGATGGCCGCCAGGCGCGGCAGGGTGGCGTCGATGCGGGCCTGGCACCAGGCCTCCCGGCTCGGGTAAGGGTCGGAGTGCAGGTGCCGCTCGTCGGCGCCGATCACGCCGGTCCGGTAGGCCAGGTCCAGCGCCTCGGCCTTGGTGCTGGTGCCGTCCGGGCGGAACGTGTAGTCGTAGAGCAGGAACAGCGGGGCGATCACCGCCGGGCCGCCATCGCCGGTCCACAGCGGGTAGGGGTCCTCCGGGGTGATCACGCCGAGGTCGCGGCACAGCGCCACCAGGTGCTGGTAGCGCGCCTCGCCGCGCAGCTTGACCGGGTCGCGGGGATGCGCCCACAGGTCGTGGTTGCCGGGCACCCAGACGACGGTGCCGTAACAGGACCGCAGCGTGCTTAGCGTCCACTCGATGTCCTCGACCTTCTCGGCCAGGTCCCCGGCCACCAGCAGCCAGTCCCCCGGTGAACCGGGCGGCAGGTCCGCCACCCACTTCCGGTTCCTCGGGTGGGACACGTGCAGGTCGCTGACGGCCAGCAGTCTTCCCGGTGCGGCAGGGGCTTCCGGCATGCCGGCTGGAACGTGTCTCATGGGCCGGGCGCAGCCACTGGCTGATGCCGACGACATGGACGGTGGTCTGGCGGCAGACGGCGAGCGCGCCGTGGGGCGAGTGTGGCATCTGGGATAGCTGATGCCACATCCGCGCCCTCGGCCAACCGCCACGATGTGACAGTGATGCGGTCAGGACCGCCACGATGTGACATCGTTGCGGTTCCGGGCGGGCACGGTGTGTGGCATGCGGGAAAGCGGAGGGCATTGTGACTAATGGTGAGCCGCAGGAGCGCGTACCGCCGCATGATCGCGGCAACGGAGCCGAATGGGCCCTGCGGAGCTTCCGCCCGGTCAGCCAGCCTGCGAAACACGCCTTATGGTTCCGGATCGGAGGCGGGCTCAGCAGCCGCGGCAGGCTCAGGATCGGAGGCGGGCTCAGCGGTCGGCGCCGTGCCCGGGTCGCTAGCGTCCGGGGGCTCCGCGCTCAGGGACACTAGCAGGTCGTTGAGGCGGCCGACGAACGCGGCGGGCTCGGTGATCCGCGCCCCGAGGGTGAGCACGGCCTGGTCGAACAGCACGTCCGCCCATTCGGCCAGGTGCGGGTCGGCGGGCTCGCGGTTGAGCCGCCGCACCAGCGGGTGCTGCGGGTTGATCTCGAGCACCGGCTGGCTGGGCAGGCCGGAGCCGCGCAGCCGCCGGGCCAGGTTGATGTCGATCTCGGCCTCGTTGGCCACGATGCAGGCCGGAGAGGTGGTCAGCCGGCTGCTCACCCGGACGTCGTAGGCGCGGCCGCCCAGGGCGTCCTTCAAACGGCCGACCAGCCCGGCGAGCTCGGCGCTGGCCTGCTCCTTGGCCTTCGCCTCGGCCTCGTCCTCGAGCTCGGGCAGATCACCGCTGCCCTGCGCGACCGACTGCAGGTGCTTGCCGTCGAAATCGCGCAGGCTGGCCACTACCCAGTTGTCGATGCCCTCGCCGTCGCCGAGCAGCAGGACCTCGATGCCCTTCTTCCTGAACGCCTCCAGGTGGGGGCTGGCCTTGGCCGCGGCCAGGCCCGGCGCCAGCAGGTAATAGATGTGCTGCTGACCCTCCTTCATCCGGCCGATGTAGTCGGCCAGCGAGACGTCCGGCTCGTCCGAGGCCGACTTGGTGGAGGTGAAGCGCAGTAGCCGGGCGATCTCGTCCCGGTTTCCGAAGTCCTCGGGCAGGCCCTCCTTGAGGACGGCGCCGAACTCCTTCCAGAACGCGGCGTATTTCTCCGGCTCCTTCTCCGCGATGTCGGCGAGCAGCCGCAGCACCTTCTTGGTCGCGTTGGACCGGATGTTGTCCACCACGCGACTGCCTTGCAGCAACTCACGGGAGACGTTCAGCGGCAGGTCGGCGGAGTCGATCACGCCGCGGACGAACCGCAGGTACTGCGGCATCAGCTGGCCGGAGTCCTCCAGCACGAAGACCCGCCTGATGTGCAGCTTGATGCCCCGCCCGGCTTGCGGGATCCACAGGTCGAAGGGCGCCCGGGACGGGATGAACAGCAGCAGCGTGTACTCGTAGGTGCCCTCGATCTTGCTGTGCACCCACGCCAGCGGCTCGCTGAAGTCGCCGGTGACGTGCTGGTAGAAGTCCTTGTAGTCCTGCTCGCCCAGCTCGCTCTTGGGCCGCGCCCACAGCGCCGAGGCCTGGTTGACCGGGGCGTCCTCGGCCGGGCCTTCCTGGCCTTCCGCGGGCTCGGATGGCATCACGATGGGCAGGCTGATGTGGTCGGAGTACTTCTTGATGATGGTCCGCAGCCCGTAGTCGCTGAGCAGGTCGTCCTCGCCATCGCGCAGGTGCAGCACGATCGTGGTGCCGCGATCCGGCTGCTCGACCGTCTCCAGCGTGTACTCGCCGCGGCCGTCCGACTCCCAGCGGACGCCGTCGGCGGCGGTCAGGCCGGACCGCCGGGTGGTCAGCGTGACCCGGTCGGCCACGATGAACGAGGAGTAGAAGCCGACCCCGAACTGCCCGATGAGCGACGCGTCCTGGCGCTGGTCACCGGTCAGGGCCGCAAGGAACTCCCTGGTCCCTGACTTGGCGATGGTCCCGATGTGCTCGATGACCTCCTGGCGGCTCATGCCGATGCCGTTGTCGGCCACGGTGATCGTCCGGGCGTCTTTGTCGTAGCTGACCCGGATCCGCAGCGGGCCCTCTGCCTCGGGCAGCTCGGACTCTGCGAGCAGCTCGAGCCGGAGCCTGTCGATGGCGTCCGAGGCGTTCGAGATCAGCTCGCGGAGGAAGATCTCCTTGTTGCTGTACAGCGAATGCACCATCAGGTCGAGGATCTGGACCACTTCGGCCTGGAAACTGAAGCTCTCTTGTTCCGTCTGCGCGCTCACGGCTGGAACTCTAGAGCAGATGGGGGGAGCAGGAAAACTAGCGGAACGGTCTGGGTGTTAGCCTGGCCCGATGCCACGGACGTTCCCGCCGGGTTTCCGCTGGGGAGTGGCCACCTCGGGCCATCAGACCGAAGGCGGCAACACGTGCAGCGATACCTGGTTCCTGGAGAACGTGCACCCGACGGCGTTCCGCGAGCCATCCGGCCGGGCCTGCAACAGCTACGAGCTGTGGCGGGAGGACATCGACCTGGTCGCCGGGCTCGGCCTGGACGCCTACCGGTTCTCCGTCGAGTGGGCCAGGGTCGAGCCGGCCGAGGGCGAGTTCTCGACCGAGGCCCTGGCGCACTACCGCGCGATCACCGACCGCTGCGTGGCGGCGGGGATCGCGCCGGTGGTCACCTATAACCACTTCACCGCGCCGCACTGGTTCGCCAAGCGCGGCGGGTGGCTCGACGCACAGGCTCCGGCGCTGTTCGCCCGGTACTGCGGCGTCGTGGCCGGGCACCTGGGTGACGGCCCGGCCTGGGCCGTCACGCTCAACGAGCCGAACCTCCCCCGCCTGCTCAGCTGGTTCGATATCCCCGCCGCAGCGCGTGACCTGGAGCGGGCCACGCTGGCCGCCGCGAGCGAGGCGGCCGGGGTGCCGCGCTACCGGGTGGGAAACGTCGTGCTGCCCGAAGAGATGGACGCCATCGCCGACGGCATGGCGGCCGGGCACCGGGCGGCGCGGGAGGCCATCAAGGCCCGGCGGCCCGGGCTTCCGGTGGGCCTCAGCCTGGCCATCGTCGACGACCAGGTGGTGGGCGACGACGCCTCGGTCCGGGACCGCAAGCGCGCCGAGGTGTACGGCATGTGGCTCGACCTGGCGCGGGACGACGACTTCATCGGCGTGCAGAACTACGAGCGGGCCCGGTACGACGGCCGCGGGCTGCTGGCTCCCCTGCCCGGGGTCCCGCTGAACCAGCTGGGCTCGTCGGACATCTACCCGCTGTCGCTGGCCGGGGCGGTGAGCTACGCGCACGAGGCGACCGGGGTCCCGGTGCTGGTAACCGAGCACGGGCTGGGACACCGCGACGACGCCCTGCGGGCGGCGCTCATCGGCCCGGCCCTGGCCGGGCTGCTCACCACCGTCGAGGATGGCGTGCCGGTACTGGGCTACCTGCACTGGTCGCTGCTCGACAACTTCGAGTGGATCTTTGGCTACGACGTCAGGTTCGGGCTGCACGAGGTGGACCGGGCCACGTTCGCGCGCACGCCCAAGCCGAGCGCGGCCGTCTACTCGGCCATCGCGCGCGCTAACGGAGGTTCGCTTTGACCCCAGGACGAGCAAGCAGCGAGCCGCTGATGCCCGCCGCGTTCATCGGCCACGGCAACCCGATGAACGCGCTGGAGACCAACCGGTACACCCAGGCCTGGCACGCGTTCGGCCGGGCCGTGCCGCGGCCACGCGCGATCCTGGTGGTGTCGGCGCACTGGTACATCAACGCGACGGCGGTGACGGCCATGCCGCGGCCGCGCACCATCCACGACTTCTACGGCTTCCCGCCCGAGCTGTTCGCCGTCCAGTACCCCGCGCCGGGGCTGCCCGAGCTCGCCGCCGAGGTCAGCGACACGGTCCATCCGACGTGGGTGGGCGCCGACATCGACTCCTGGGGCATCGACCATGGCACCTGGTCGGTCCTGGTGCACGCCTTCCCCGACGCCGACATCCCGGTCGTGCAGCTATCCATCAACGCCGACAAGGACTTCGACTATCACCTCGATCTCGGCGCCAGGCTGGACGGGCTGCGGCGTAGCGGCGTGCTCGTCGTGGCCAGCGGCAACGTGGTGCACAACCTGCGCGGGATGAGCTGGGACCTCGCCGACTCCGGCTACGACTGGGCCCAGCGGTTCGATCAGGACGCCAAGGCGCGGATGCTCGACGACCCGGTCGCGGTCACCCGGCTGGACGGGCACCGTGACTTTGCGAACGCGGTGCCGACCCCCGACCACTTCCTGCCCCTGCTGTACCTGGCCGGGCTGGCTAGCGCGGGCGAGGAGGGCGCCGATGTCCTGATCGACGGCTACACCTACGGCTCGCTGTCGATGACCGCTTACACGATCGGGATGGCCTGCCCCGAGCCCTCCGGCGAGACGGGGAGCACGCAGGGACCGGCACCGACTGTCCCGCCCGACGCGAGCAACATCTAGGCGCCTACTTTTGCGGCGGCCACCCAGCGGAACGTGTTGACCAGGGTGACGGCGCCGGTCCGCGGGTCCTGGAACTGGCCGAGCGCTGGCCGCAAGACCTCGCGGACCGCCAGCGGGCCCGCCGCCTCGGCCGCCCGGGCGCCGCCCGCCGAGCAGGTCAGGGCGCGGACAGCCTCGTCCATCGAGGCGTAGCGCCACTCACAGGTGACTTCGCCGTTGTCTGCGGGATGCAGGCCGGCATCCCGCAGCGCGGCCTCGAGGTTGCCGGGCGCCGAGAGGGCGTAGGGTGCGTGATCGCCCGCCTGGCTGGGCGGGATGAGCGCGCTCATAGCCTCGTGCGCGACCGTGCCCTGGGAACGTTCGGGCGCCGCGAACAAGCTGGCCACCACGCGCCCGCCGGGCCGGGTGACGCGGGCCGCCTCGCGCAGCGCCCGCCCCGGGTCGCCGGCGAACTGGAACGCGTTGACGCCGGTCACCGCGTCGAAGGCGGCGTCGCCGAACGGGAGCGACTCCATGTCGGCCACACGCAGGTCCGCGTGCGGGAGCCGGTCGCGGGCGATGCCGAGCAGGCCGGGGCTGATATCAACGCCGCTGGGTCGCGCGCCGCGCTCGCGGGCCAGGACGAGGGTGAGGCCGGAGCCGCAGCCCACGTCGAGGACGGCCGTTCCCTGACCGACGGCGGCCGCGTCGAGGACGGCCTCGAACAGCGGGCGGTTGTGCGCCTCGGCCAGCTCCGCCCACGCCTGGGGGTCGGTGCCGAGGGCCCGGCCGCGAGCATCGCCGCGCGGGTGCCGCTGGGCCGGTGGGGGCAGCCGGAGGACGTCGCCCTGGCGATCCTGTTCCTCTGCTCGGACGAGGCGTCCCACGTGAGCGGGGCGAACATCCCCGTCGACGGCGGCGCGGCGAGCCGGGATATGAGCAGGCCCGCGTCGGCCGCGTCTTCAACGCGCGGCGGCCGGACCGGTACCCCGTGGCGGTGCTGCTCGCGGCCGACGACGACGTGATCGCGGGCGTCCGGCTGGCGGCCGAACAAGGATGGACGGTTTCTGTGCGCTCCGGCGGGCATTCCTGGGCGGTGTGGAGCCTGCGCGACGACGCGCTGCTGATCGACCTGGGCGGGATGCGCGACATGGCGTACGACCCGGCCACCGGGGTCGTCTCGGCACGCCCGGCGGTCCAGGGCGGCCTGGAGCTCGCCCCGTTTCTGGCCGAACGGGGCCGGGCTTTCCCCGGTGGCCACTGCGCGACGGTCGGCCTGGGCGGCTTCCTGCTGCAGGGCGGCCAGGGCTGGGACAGCCGGGCGCGCGGGTGGGCCTGCCAGAGCGTGACGGGCCTGGACGTGGTGACGGCCGGCGGCAGCCTGGTCCGCGCGGACGCCGGGCAGAACCCCGACCTGCTCTGGGCGGCGCGCGGAGCCGGCCCGGGCTTCCCCGGCGTGATCACCAGGTTCTGGCTGCAGACCTACCCGGCGCCGCACGCGATGTGGCACGACACCTGGACGTTCCGCCTCGACGACGCGGTGGAGTTGCTCACCTGGCTGCACGGCGTCCTGCCCGGGCTCGACCGGCGGGTCGAGCCGGTGATGGCGGACTCGGACGCCGAGGCGCTCGGGCTGCTCGCGGCGCTGCAGGACGGCCCGCTGGCCGGCCGTGAGGTCGGCCACGTCCAGGGCCGGACCAGCGTGCTGGAGGAGAACGCGGCGCAGACGGCGCAGAACCCCGAGGGCCACCGGTACGCCGTCGACTGCACCTGGACCGACGCGCCGTCCAGTGTCCTGGCCCCGATGCTGCACGCGCTGTGGGGTGAGCTGGACACCGAGCACTCGTTCTGCATCTGGTACGGGTGGGCGCCGCCTAAGAAAACCCGGCCTGACATGGCGTTCTCGGTGGAGGCGAACGTGTACGTGGCGACGTACGCGATCTACACCGACCCGGCCGACGACGCGAGGTACTCCGGCTGGGTGCACCGCCGGACGGCCGGGCTGGCCGCCGTGCCCGGCGCCCGAACCCGGGGTGCGGATGGCGTTCGTCGCCGACCCCGAAGGCAACCGCATCGAACTTCTGCACCGGCCAGGGAGGGCCCAGTGAACCGATTCCTCTTCGTCAAGGGGCGGTCAGACCGGGGGCAGGTGCACGCTGATCACGGCGGAGCGGCCGCCGCGCACGATGGCGAGCGCGTCCTTGAGCACCTGGGGCAATTCCCCGGGGTCGGACACCGTAACCCCGTAGGCGCCGACCGCCCGTGCCACGCCGGGCAGATCGACCTCGGGCTCGAAGCTGGTGCCGAAATCCCCGGCCGCCGCGGCGGCGCCGTCCGGGTGCACCTGAAGGGTGGAGAACTTCGGCGCGGCCCAGCCTCGGTTGTCATAGATAACGGTCAGCGAGGGCGTGCCGTACCGGCGGGCCACCCAGTGCGCAGAAGACGGCACGCCGAACAGGTAGCAGCCGTCCCCGACCAGGCTGACGATGGTCCGGCCGGGCGCCGCGAGCTTGGCGCCGACGGCCGCGCCGCCCGCCCAGCCCAGCGCGGCGCCGCCATGGTGGATCACGGACCCGGGGCGGTTCGGCCTCAGGTGCTCGGCGACGATCTTGCTGTTCGTCACGACTTCGGTCAGGACCAGGGCGTCCTCGTCTTCTAGCAGCCGCCGGACGCACGCGGTGAGGTATTCCGCAGTAATCGCGCCGTCGTCGTGGGGATGCTCGCGCCCGGCTCGTTCGGCCTGTTCCTGTTTGTGGGTATGGGCCGCCGCCTCGCGTCTGGCCCCGACCACCGCCGGGTCGGCGAGGTCATGGTCCCGAACGAACCGGGCGATCTGCTCCACCGCCACCCGCGCGCTGGCCGCGGCGAAGCGCCGGGCCGGCACGTGCCACATGTTCATCGAGGCCTTCAACGGGTCGACGTCGACGCAGTAGATGGCGGCCCCGGCGGACGGCCGGTTCACCGAGGGGATCCACGGCACGTCGCTGTCGATGGCCAGGATCACGTCGGCCTGCGCCAGCACCGGGTTCTGCGCCACGGTGTGGTACTGGAAGCCGGCGTGCAGCGGGTGGTCGGCGGGGAAGTTCACGTGGTAGGCCATCGACTCGAGTACACGGATGGCCAGCAGCTCGCACAGCTGGACGAGCTCCGGCACCGCGGCCGGATCCCGGCCCAGGTAGGACGTCACCACCAGCGGGTGCTGGGCACCGGCCAGGGCGGCCGCGATCTCGGCGGTGACTTCGTCGGCGAGCGCCACAGGCGCGACCGGCCCGAAGGCCGCCCGGTCGACGGTATACGGCTGCAGCGGCTCTTCCATCACCTCGCGCGCGGCGATCAGGTACACCGGGCCCGCGGGCTCGCTGCGGGCGATCTGCATGGCGCGGTGCACGAGTTGCTTCACGTTGCGGCCGGTGCGGATCTCGTTGTCGTACTTGACGTAGTTGCGCAGGATGCCGCGCTGATCGCGCACGTCCTGGATCCAGTGGATGAACTCGTTGCGCCCCCCGGGCAGTTCGCCCTCGAGGGTGAACGGGGCCGCGCCTGCGAAGACGAGGACGGGGGCGCGACCGCGCATCGCATTGCTCACCGCGCCGCCAAGGTTCTGCGTGCCCACGTCGACGTGGACGACCACAGCCTGCGGCTCGCCGGTCACCATCGCGTAGGCGTGCGCCGCCGACAGCGCCACGGTCTCGTGCGGGCACACGATCAGGCGAGGGAGTTCCGCCTCGCGCCCGTCCGCCTTGGCCTGCGCGAACGCCTCGATCAGCCCAGGGTGGTCGCTGCCGAGGTTGGCGAAGACATACCTGACTCCGGCTTCCGCCAGAGCCTCGAGAAAGGCCATGCTGGTCGTGTACCTGCTGGTCATGTCCGGGCCAGCGGCCAGGATCAGTACCGTCCGGCGGTCTGCATCGACATGGCGTGCTCGACCAGGGTGACCAGGGTCGCCTTGGTCGACTCGCGGTTCCGCGCGTCGCACGGTATCACAGGGACGTCCGGCGAGATCGCCAGCGCCTCGCTCACGTCCCGCGACCGGTGCGGGAACTGGCCGTGGAACCCGTTGATGCCGATCACGAACGGCAGCCCGGAGGCCTCGAAGTAGTCGACCGCGGGGAAGGAGTCGGCCAGGCGCCGGGTGTCCACCAGGACGACCGCTCCGATCGCGCCCTGGATCAGGTCGTCCCACATGAACCAGAACCGGTGCTGGCCCGGCGTCCCGAACATGTAGAGGACGAGGTCCTTGTCCAGCGTGATCCGGCCGAAGTCCATCGCCACCGTGGTCGTCGACTTATCCGGCACGTGCGACAGGTCGTCGACGTCAGTGCTGGCCACGGTCATGACGGCCTCGGTCGTCAGCGGGGTGATCTCCGACACCGAGCCCACGAATGTCGTCTTGCCAACGCCGAATCCACCAGCCACCACGATCTTGACCGACGTCATGGCGGGCGCGTCAGCCCTGGGCTGGGCGACGCTAGATCTTACGGAGTCCACTAAGCACCCTTTCGAGCAAATTGAGGTCCGGACGGCCCTCAGAATCATCGCGCTGATGAATGCGGACGAGCCCGTCCGCACTCATGTCGGCGATGAGAATCCTGGCTACGCCTAGCGGTAGCCGGAGCACCGCTGACACCTCGGCCACCGACCTCCAGTCCCGGCAAAACTGGAGAATCGCCTGGCATTCCGGTGCCAGCACCGACAGATCGCGAGGCTCGAGCACGGTCGCCGTTACCAGAGCCTCGATGGCGAGCTGATACCTCGGCTGAGTCCGGCCCCCGGTTACCGTATACGGCCGGACGAGCCTGGTGGAACCATCATCCTCAGCCCCGAAGCCGAAACCAGAACGTCCTGGTCCCGGCCCCTCGTCCCATAGACCGGCCCGTCCCTGCCAGGAACCGGGCAAGCCCACGAACGGCGACTGGTTGTCACCTCGCCCTTGGCCCGCCACTGATACCTCCGGTCACCGTCGTCCATCACCCGGGATGGCTGCTTGCATGATGCCGCGGGTCGCGGGGGTAAGGACCCGGCCAGCCCGCTCAACCAGCAGGGTCATCTCGTAGGCCACAAGCCCGAGATCACAGGTGGACGCGGCGAGGACAGCAAGGCTCGAGCCATTGCTGATCGCCATGATCACCAGCACACCGCGCTGCATCTCCACTACAGTCTGCACTACCGCGCCGCCCTCGAACACCCGCGACGCGCCCTGGGTCAGGCTGGTCAGCCCCGAGGTCACCGCCGCCAGCTGATCGGCACGCTCCTGCGGGAAGCCGGCGCTGAACGCCAGCGGCAGGCCGTCCGAGGACACCACCACCGCGTGAGCCACATCGGGCACTCGCTCCACGAAGTTGGTGATCAGCCAGTTAAGGTCCTGCGCGGGGCGTCCTGGCGTGCTCATGCGCACTCCTCTCGTCGCCCGTTCATACAGGTTCCTCCTCGTCTCGCTATGCGTGGGCCTTGAGCTTTCATCGCGTCCTACGGCTCCTCGACCTGGGGTGCGACGGCGCGACCCTCGCGCACGCCTCGCTGGAAGCTGGCCATGCGGGAGCGGGCCGCGTCCGCCGACCTGGCGGGCGCTTCTGCCACCGCATCCTGGCTTCCCTGACCGCCGCTGCCTACGGAGCCTGGCACGAGGTTAGCCCTCGGAACCCGTCTCGGCAGCCCTGCCTGAGTAGTTTCTCCCGCCGCCGGCGAGGCCACCACCTCAGCCGCGCGCCAGCCTTCGTCGGCGGGTGACGTCCACGGCTCCTGGCTGGCCTGCGGCGGAGCCGCCGAACTGCCCAGCGCCCGCTGCGGGCCGGTCATGGTCGTCCCGCTGCGCCGGAACCAGTCGGATTCCAGCGAGTCGAAGATCGGCAGCCGCTGCTCCAGGCCGGCCGACGGGACCGTCACCTGGCCGTCGGCCGTGTCGCCGTGCCCGGGCCGGCCGTGCCGTTCGCGGCGCCGCCCACGCTCGGCCCGTCACTGCCGTGGATGTTCTGGCTGCCGATGGGGAACTGCGGGCTCGGCGGGGCCTGCTGGCCCGATCCGCCGAAGGCAGGGAGCCTGCTCGGGCCGCCGTCCTCCGGGGTCCGCGGCTCGGCGTCATCCCTTGAGCCCCTCTGTTCCCGTGAACCGCCGACCGCGTGGCCGTTGCCGTTGCGGATCGGCAGCGCCTGGGTCGGTGGCCCGTCCTGCTGATCCTGGGCATCCGGGACGGCCCGGGCGTTGCCGAGATCCCAGCCGTTGCCGGCGGGCTCCCAGTTGTTGCCGGCCGGGGTGCCCTCGGTGGTCGGCTTGCCGTGCTGCGCGGGTGCGTCCGTACCGGGCAAGCCGTCACCGGGGAAGCCGGCACCGGGGAAGCCGGCACCGGGCCCGGACGGGCCCGCCGGGGAACCGGGCGCGCCGGCGTTCGCGGACGGGCTGAAGGACGGTGCCGAGGGCGCCGCGGGAGCCGAGGGCGCGGATGGTGAGAACCTCGGTATCCGCGCGGCCGCCGTGGCCGCCGAAGCCGCCGACGAACCCGGGGCCGTCGCGGTGGGCGCGGACAGCGACGCGGCTGGCCCGAAGTCGTCCGCCTCGAACCGGCGGAGCCGGCCGAGCGGCGGCGCGACCTCGGGCGCCGCCACCGTGTCCGGAAGCCAGATCAGCGCGGTCAGGCCGCCGGCCTGAGCGTGCCGCAGCCGGACCCGGACACCGTGCCTGGCGGCCAGGCGGCCGACCACGAACAGGCCCATACGCCGGGACACGGCCACGTCGACCACCGGCGGGTTGTCCAGCCGCCAGTTGGCGTGCGACATCTCCTGGTCGGAGATGCCCACACCGTTGTCGGTGATGTCGAGCAGCACGCCGCCGCTGGAAAGCGGCTGACCCGACACGTATACCTGGGTGTCTTCCGGGGAGAACGTCGTCGCGTTCTCGACGATCTCCGCGACCAGGTGCACGACGTCGTTGACGGCCTGGCCGACCACCACGATCCCGGGCTGGACGTTGAGGACGACGCGCTCGTACTGCTCGATCTCGGAGATGGCGGCGCGCAGCACGTCGACAAGCGGCACCGGCTGGCTCCACCGCCTGGTCACCTCGTGGCCCGCCAGAACCAGCAGGTTCTCGGAGTTGCGGCGCATGCGGGTGGCCAGGTGGTCCAGCCGGAACAGGCTGGAGAGCCGGCCGGGTTCCTGTTCGCTCTGCTCCAGCGAGTCGATCAGCGACAGCTGGCGCTCGATCAGCGACTGGCTGCGCCGGGACAGGTTGATGAACATCGCGTTCAGGTTGCCGCGCAGCATGGCCTCGTCGGCCGCCAGCCGGACCGCCTCACGGTGAACCTGGTCAAAGGCCCGCGCGACTTCGCCGATCTCGTCGGTGGAGGTGACTCCGATCGGCTCGATCTCGACGCCCTCGTCGGCGCCCTCGCTCTGGCTCAGCCTGCGCACCATCTCGGGCAGCCGGTGGCCGGCCACGTCGAGCGCGTCGGAGCGGAGCTTGCGCAGCGGGCGGATCAGTGACCGGGCCACGATCGTGGAGACCACTACCACCAGGACCAGCAGCAGGAGCGTCACGAGGCTGGTGACCAGGAGGTCGGTCGTGGCGTCGGACCGCAGCTTGTTGGCCCGGCTGGTGATGTTACCGGTCAGCTGGTCGGCCACCGTCCGGGTGTCCTTGAGCGTGAGCCCCATGTCCGCTTTCCAGCTGTCCGGCTTCAGCTGGCTGCGGAGCAGGACGTTCGGCGCGGTGGTAGCCATCTGCTCGGCCAGGATCTCGTTCGAGGCCGCGACGTCCACCTGGGCACCGCTGACGGTGTTGCTGTAGTACTGCTGCTCGGCCGTGTCAGTCGAGGCGTTGAAGTCGGCCAGGTCGGCGACCGCCTGCTCGTGGGCCTGCTGGATGATGGTGAGATCCTCCGAGCGGAGCGTCCCCTGGGGTGAGAGGAGCGCGGCGTAGAGGATGGCCCGCTGCACCGCCACCTGGTTCTCGTTGCGCAGCAGGGCGCCGAGCGTGGTGACGTTGCCCTGCAGTTCGGCGTCGTTGGCGCCGTTACCGATGGCGGCGCTGAACGTGTTCGCCGGGGTGATCAGGTTCCCGCTGTAGACCCTGACGATCTGCGACGCGGGGAACTGCGACTTGGTGACGCCGGTGCGGACGTTCGCCAGGTCGTTGATGCTTGCCCGGACCGCGTTGAGGTCCTCCACGGTGCCGGGCTGGTATCCGGCGCCCGCGGTGATGCCCGAGGAGTCGTTGAGGACGGCGTTGGCGGCGCTGTCCGTGACGTTCTGCGCCTGCTTCAACTCCGCCGCGTAGGCGCCGTTGTCCGGACGGGTCGCCGCGAACGCGGCGGATACGTTGAGCTCGTCTTCCAGTGCCTGGCTGAACTTGACCACGTCGCCGTTGAGCTGCGCGAGGTGCTGGACCCGGCCGGTCGCCTCCCACTTGTTGACGTCCCCGTTGATCGCCAGCGCGCCGAGCACCGCCGCGGTCAGCGTCGGGACCGCGATGATGGCAGCCAGCCGCCACCGCACGCGCCAGTTGATCAGGGCGAAGCGGGACTGGCCAGAGCCGGGCCGCTTCGGGTGAGTGGCGCGGACCATGCTGGCCGGCGGCGGGGCGTCCGGCGCGCCACCCTGTGCCGGAACCTCGGGAGTCTCGGAAGTCTCGGGAGCCAGTGCTGCCGCCCTTGGCCCCTGGTGCGCCCGGGTACCCGGGCGATGTCCACTGCGGCGACGATGGATTCGCGCGAAGCTCGGCATCCTGGCTGGCGGGCACGGGCATGCCCGGACCGTCGCCCACGGCACCGCCGCCCCCTAGCAGCCCTGAACCTCCCCCGTCGGCTTGCCCTCCGTTGACGGCCCCGGTCGCACCAGCAGTCTCGCCGGGATTCGTCCCCGATCGTCTACGCACTACGTTCGCACCTCGCATCGGCAAGCCTGGCCAGGACGCATGCAGGGCTACGACGGCAGAAGCCGGTCAACATACGCACCCCTCGGGTCGCGGCGGCTCGAGGCCACACTCTCGCGTTACAAAACGGGTAAGGACATATAATCATCTTCTGGCCGGCCGCCACGGGGCATTCGCTAGTAAACCGGCGAGATCTTCCTCGGGTAGGTTACCGCGCAATCTCACCGGGTCATGATCGCCTGCATCATGACGCTATCGGGCGACTATATAGTAACTCCCCGTATAGTATCCTCCTTCGGGCGCAGTGCGCAGGTGACTAGCGCAGGCCGCGGGCGGATAGTCCCGCCGCACCCGGCGCCGCGGCCGCGCCCGGCTCTGGTGCCCCCCGGAACCCAGGTCCCGCCGGGTCTTCCGCGCCCAGCGAAGAGGGTACGGGCAATCTGCCCGCTAATCAACCCATAATGATGTTAATTACCCATTGATTAATACCTCATTAGGATTACCGGCAATAGCGCTCCGGCTACCCAGAAGGACTATCCGGGACTAGCCGAGCCCGAGTTCCCTGGCGATGAGCATCCGCTGCACTTCGGAGGTCCCCTCGCCGATCTCGAGCACCTTCGCGTCGCGGTAGAAGCGGCCCACCGGGGACTCGTTCATGAAGCCGTAGCCGCCGAACACCTGGGTGGCGGCCCGCGCGTTGTCCATCGCGGCGTTCGACGCGGTCAGCTTGGCGATCGCGGACTCCTTCTTGACCGGCTGGCCGGCCACCAGCCGGGCGGCGGCGTCGTACCAGGCCAGCCGGGCCGCGTGCACCCGCGTCTCCATGTCGGCCACGGTGAACTGGATCGCCTGGTGCTGGCCGATGGGGCGGCCGAACGCCTCGCGCTGTCCGGCGTACCTGACGCACTCGTCGACGCAGCCCTGCGCCAGCCCGGTGGCCAGCGCCGCGATCGCCACCCGGCCCTCGGTCAGGATCCGCAGGAACTGGGCGTAGCCGCGGCCCCGCTCCCCGAGCAGGTTCTCCTCCGGCACGCGGCAGCCGGTGAAGGAGAGCTCGCGGGTATCCGAGGCGCACCAGCCGACCTTGGAGTACTCCGGACCGGGGACGAATCCCGCCGTCCCGTTCGGAACGATGATCGACGAGATCTCCTTCCGGCCGTCCTCGCCGCGGCCGGTGATGGCCAGCACGGTCACCAGCGAGGTGACGGCGGTGCCCGCGTTGGTGATGAAGGACTTGCTGCCGTCCACCACCCACTCCGCCTTGTTTCCCTGACCCGCCTCGAGCCTGGCGGTGGTGCGCATGCCGCCGGGGATGTCGGACCCGCCACCCGGCTCGGTCAGGCCGAACGCGGCCAGCCGCTCCCCGGTGCACAGCTCGGGCAGCCACCGGAGCCGCTGTTCGGCGGTGCCGAACCGGTAGATAGGCATGGCGCCGAGCGAGACCCCGGCCTCCAGGGTGATCGCGACCGAGGAATCCACCCGAGCCAGTTCCTCCAGGGCCAGGCAGAGGGCGAAATAGTCGCCCCCCATGCCGCCGTACTCCTCGGGGAACGGCAGCCCGAACAGGCCGAGCTTGCCCATCTTGGCCACGATGTCGTAGGGGAACTCGCCGCGTTCGTAGTAGCCGCCGATGACGGGCGCGACCACGTCGCGGGCGAACTGGGCGACGGAGTCCCGCAGGTCCTGCTGCTCCGGCGCGAGCTCGTAACTGACCATAGGGATACCTTCGCACAGCCCGCTGCGAATCGGCCGCGGGCGGCGGTAGTCTAACGGGGGTTGACTACCCAAACATGAGAGCGAGAACATGGCCAGCCTGAGCTGCCCCGATTGCGGCGTCAAGGTCCAGCCGGAGGATCTGATCTGCTTCCGGTGCGGCGCTAACCTGCCGCACCACCCAGGACCCGATGATGACGTGCTGACGCCGACCATCTCGCAGCGCTTCATCGCCGCGGGGGCCGACCCCGGCGCCTTCTGCCCCAACTGCGGCACCTCGGTGGCCGACGCGGCCAACGTGGTCTGCTCGACCTGCGGGACCCCGCTGCCGACCGGCAGGCGCCGCCGGATCTCGCCGGTCGTCATGCGGATCACCTTCCCCACCGGCAACGTGGACATCCCGGCCGGGACGTCGGTGCTGCTCGGCAGGGACCCGGCCGAGTCGCTGGTGGCCGCGGCCTTCGCCCGGTTTGACAACGTGTCGCGCCGCCACGCCACGGTCCAGGTGGACGACGCGGGGCACGCCACCATCAGGGACGAGAACTCGACCAACGGCACCTACGTCAACGACGACCGGGTGCTGCCCGGCGCTGAGGTCCGGCTGGTCGACGGGGACAGGGTGCGGCTGGCCGCGGACGTGACCGGCAACGTGTCGCTGCCGCAGGGCGAGCCCGACCCCTCCGGGCTCAGCCGCAACGGCGTGCGTTAGCGCGGGTCGTCACGGGGGCGAAGCGGAGGGTATCCCCCGATTACGTATGATCGTCTTGGGATTCTTCCCGGTGATCGGATGACGATTCGGGGGCTCGGTCGTGCCTCATCTGATGCTGCCGTGGCAGTACGCGATGGCGGCCGCGTGCGGCCTGTTCATCGTCGCTGCGGCGATCAAGGCGGGCAGGCTGGCCGGGCGCACGACTGGGCGTTCGCCCTCGTGGGCGCTGTGGGGCGGCGTGGCCTGGGAGAGCGCGCTGCTGTTTGCGCTGTACGGGCTGTGGCAGTTCGCCGGGTCGTTCACGGTGATGGGCACGTCCGGGGCGCTGCCCAGGGCGCGCTGGCTGTGGGACGCCGAGCGGGTCATCTACCTGCCCAGCGAGACGGACCTTCAGCGGCTCGTCCTGCCCCATCCGATGCTGGTCCAGGCGTGCGATTACTACTACGACGTGCTGCACTTCCCGCTCCTGGGCGCCTGCCTGATCTGGCTATACGCCCGGCACCGGGCGGACTATCCGCGGATCAGGACCACCGTAGCCCTGTTCACCGGGATCAGCCTGCTCATCCAGCTCATCCCGGTGGCGCCGCCGCGGCTGCTGGCGTCGACCGGCATGGTCGACACCGCGGTGCAGTACGGCCAGTCGGTATACGCCTGGAACGGCGGCTTCGACGCGGACGAGTTCTCGGCCATGCCCTCGGTGCACGTCGGGTGGGCGCTGATCGTGGCCATCGCGGTCATCACGGTGTCGCGAAGCCGCTGGCGCTGGCTGGCCGCGGCCTACCCCGTGCTCACGCTGCTCGTGGTCGTGGTGACAGCCAATCACTTCTGGCTCGACGGAATTGCGGCTGGACTCCTGGTGGCCCTGGTGATGGTGATACAGCGGACCGTGCGTGGGCTACGTTCTGGTAAAGCTTCAGAAGGGCCCCAGGTCAAGCCTGTGCGCGGCGAAATGTCCGTGCGGTGATCGTGCTCGCCGCCGGTTACTTCGGCGTCCGGGCCTCGACCAGGTTCGGCACCATCCTCGGGATCTCCGAGATCGCGGTGTTCCTGGTGCTGGCGGTGTTCTTCGTGGTGCACGCGGGCAGCCACAACACCGCGCAGGTGTTCACCACCTACGCCGTCGACGTCGCCTACGGGCCGAAGGGCTTCGCGGCCTTCGCCTCGTTTACCGGCAACGCGTCCTGGGAGGGCCTGGCCCGCGACCTCTACGGCCTGTTCTGGTTCTTCGTGTTCCTGGCCATCGTCAACTCCACCGTCGCCAACGCCAACGCGGGCGTGAACGTGTCGAGCCGGACCGCGTACGCGATGGGGCGGATCGGGGCGTTCCCGCGCTTCCTGGCGATCGTCAGCCCGAGGCACCGGTCCCCGGTCAACAGCGTCCTGGTCGCCTTCGTGATCACCGTCGCGGTGACGCTGGGACTCGGCCTGGGGTACGACCCGACGGTGGCCTTCACGATGGTCGCTACGGGTCTGGTAATCGTGCTCGTGGCGATCTACATCCTGATGAACGCCGCGTGCCTCGGGTTCTTCGCCCGCCGCGGCATGGCCGGGTTCAACTGGCTGTCGCACCTGGTGGTCCCGCTGCTCGGCATCGCCGCATTCGTCCCGGCCTGGCTGACGGCGGCGGGCATCAAGGTGTTCTCATTCGTCACCCCGCTGGCCCCGCCGCTGTCCTACATGGGTCCAGGGGTGGCCGGCTTCATGGTCCTCGGCGTGATCTACATGATCTACCTGTACCGGACGAACCCGCAGCGGGTCGCCGACGTCGGGCTGGTGCACCTGGACGCGCTGGAGGAGACGACGTGAGCGACCTGGAGGTCATCTCGTTCCGGCCGGAGCCGGGGCAGTACGCCTGGACGTTCGGCGGGGCCGCTCCGGTGAAGCGGATCCGGACGCCCGCGGTACTCGAGGTGTACACCGAGGACTGCTTCGCCGGGCGGGTGCGCAGCGAGCAGGACCTGGTCTCGCGGGTGTGCGAGTTCCCGTACCTGAACCCGCAGACCGGCCCGTTCCACATCGAGGGGGCCGAACCAGGCGACACCGTCGCGGTGCACTTCGTGTCCATCGAGCCGGCCAGGTCCTGGGCGGCGTCGACCACCGTGCCGCTGTTCGGCGCGCTGACCGGGACCCACCTGACCGCGCTGCTGCAGGATCCGCTGCCCGAGGTGGTCTGGCTGTGGCAGCTCGACGCGGCCGCCAGGACCTGCCGGTTCAGCGCGCGGCGCAGCTCGTTCGAGATGGACCTGCCGATGGAGCCGATGCACGGCACGGTCGGGGTGGCGCCGGCCAACCTCGAGGTGCGCAGCGCGCTGGTGCCGGACGCGTTCGGCGGGAACATGGACACGCCGGAGATGCGCGCCGGGGTCACCTGCTACCTCGGGGTCAACGTGCCCGGTGCGCTGCTCTCTCTCGGCGACGGGCACGCCCGGCAGGGCGAGGGCGAGACCTGCGGGGTCGCGGTCGAGTGCGCGATGAACACCGTCCTGGTCGTGGACCTGATCAAGGGCGTGCCCTGCCCGTGGCCCCGGCTCGAGTCGGATACGCACATCATGTCGGCCGGCTCGGCGCGGCCGCTCGAGGACGCGTTCCGCATCGCCCAGCACGACATGGTCACCTGGGTGGCCGGGCTGTGCGGGCTCGACCCGCTCGACGCCTACCAGCTGGTTACCCAGGCGGTGGAGTCGCCGCTGGCCAACGTGTGCGACACCAACTACACCTCGGTCGCCAAGATGGCCAAGCGATACCTGGCGTCCGGCCCGGCCATGGGCGACGCGGTTATGGACGGCGCGCACGCCCGGCTGCGCGAACTAGCCGGCGGATACCGCACTAGATAGAACATAGCCGCACCGTGGCGCCCATGGCCGACCACGACTGACCTTGACAGCCCGGGCGGAAGGGGAAAAAGTAGCTTAGGGGTTTCTTCGCGGAAAAGACCTGGGGGCGTCATGGTCCGGAAGATCGCGGCAGAGCTACTCGGGACGGGCCTCCTGGTCTATTTCGGGGTCGGCGTGGCCACCTTGTCGTTCGGGTTCGGCACCGCCGGGCTCAGTTTCGCCGCCGGAGTCGTCGCCACGGCTCTCGCGTTCGGCCTCGTGCTGCTCACCCTCGCCTATGTACTCGGGCCCATCTCCGGATGCCACATCAATCCGGCCGTCACGATTGGCGTCTGGCTCTCAGGCCGGATCCCTCTGGCCGAGGCCCTCAGGTACTGGGCGGCTCAGTTCGCAGGTGCCATACTCGGGGCCTTGCTGCTGTGGGGTACGTTCAGCGGCTCCCCCCTCTACAGCAGGTCAAAGACGGGGCTGGGCACGAATGGCTGGGGCGCCGCGAGCCATATCCACATCAACGCGGGAGGCGCCTTCCTGGTCGAGGTGGTTATGACCGCCCTTTTCGTCTTCGCCGTTCTCGGCGCCACCAGTAAGACCGCGAATGCCGCCACCGCCGGCATAGTCATCGGTTTTTCCCTCATGGTCGTCCATCTCATCGGAATCCCGATCACCGGCACGTCGGTGAACCCGGCCCGCAGCCTCGGTCCCGCCCTCATCGTGGGCGGGACCGCCTTGAGCCAGGTATGGCTGTTCATCGTCGCGCCGCTGGTCGGCGGCGCCATCGCCGCGGGCCTGCACCGGGTGTTGTACCCGGAGCCGCCGGTCGAGCCGCTAGCCTCCGGTGAGCTTCCGGTCTGACCCCCCGCGCCCCCTGGCTAGGCTCAGCGCTCGGGCTAGGCTCAGCGCTCGCTATCCAGCGTGACCATCTGGGCCGGGGCGTACCGGTCCCCCGCGACCGCGCCGGCCGGCACGGCGGCCTCGATCGCGGTCAGGTCGTCCGTGCTCAGCGTCAGGTCGAGCGCCTTGAGCGCCTCCGCTAGCCGCTCCCGGCGCTTGGTCCCGATCAGCGCGATGACGTCCTCGCCGCGCGAGGCCACCCAGGCGATGGCCAGCTGGGCCGCGGTCGCCTCATGCTCTTCGGCGAGCTGCTCCAGCGCGGCGAGCAGTTCCAGGTTCCGCGCGTGGTTCTCGCCGGAGAACCGGGGGAACCGGGTGCGCGGGTCGTTCGGCGCCAGCCGGGCGGTGCCGCTGCTCAGCAGGCCGCGGGACAGGATGCCGTAGGCGGTGACGCTGATGCCGAGTTCCCGCACGGCGGGCAGGATCTCCGCCTCGATGCCGCGGCTTATCAGCGAGTACTCGACCTGCAGCGCTGCGATCGGGTGCACCGCGTGCGCCCGGCGGATGGTGTCCGCCCCCACCTCGGACAGCCCGATGTGCCGGACATACCCGGCCTGGACCATCTCGGCGATGGCCCCAACGGTGTCCTCGATCGGCACCTGCGGGTCCAGCCTGGCCGGCTGGTACAGGTCGATGTAGTCGGTGCCGAGCCTGGTCAGCGTGTAGGCCAGCGAGCTCTTCGCCATGGCCGGGCTGGCGTCGTGGCCGACGAAGGCGCCCGAGGGATCCCGCTGCCCGCCGAACTTCACCTGAATGAACACGCTCTCCCGGGGGACCCCGCGGCGCAGCGCGTCGCGCAGCAGCAGCTCGTTGTGGCCCATGCCGTAGAAGTCGCCGGTGTCCAGCAGCGTGATCCCGGCGTCCAGGGCGGCGTGGATGGTGGCGATGCTCTCCTGGTCGTCGGCCTCGCCGTAGATGCCCGACATGCCCATCAGGCCGAGGCCCGCCCGGGACACCACGGGCCCGCCGCGCCCCAGCGTCGTCGTCTGCATGCGCTCGATCCTAGGGGCTCCCCAGGCCTGCGATACCGGGGCATCACCCCCGGAGGGTGAGCCCGGCCCTGCCGCCACCGCGCATCCTGGCATTTGGAGGACCCATGAGAACTGCCTATCGGCATAGCACGCGCGGATGGCTGCTGCTTCAGGCCGCCGTCCTGATCCTGGTCCTGTCCGGGCTGGCCGCCGGATGCAGTAGCAGCAAGCCTGCCTACTGCACCGACGCCGCCAACCTCAAGACCTCCGTCAGCGACCTCAGCAATGTCAACGTCCGCCAGAACGGCCTCAGCTCCCTGCAGACCGCGCTGAACAGCGTCAGGACCAACGCAAGCACGCTTGCCAGCGAGGCGAAGTCCACGTTCGCGCCGCAGATCACGGCACTGCAAAACGCGCTGTCCAGCCTGGGTACCGCCATCAAGTCGGCGACGGGAGAGTCCCCGGTAACCGCGGCCACGGCGGTCGCCTCATCGCTCGCCCAAGTGAAGAACACGGCCAGCGCGCTGCAAAGTGCCGTAGCAGGCAAGTGCTAGACCAGTAGGGTCGGGGGGCGTGACGGACATCGTTCTGGCCTCGGCTTCGCCGGCTCGGCTCGCGGTGCTGCGCGCCGCCGGACTCGAGCCGAAGGTCATGGTCAGCGGCGTGAACGAGACGGTGTTCTCGGCCGCCACGCCCGCCGAACTGGCAGGGCAGCTCGCCCAGGCGAAGGCGGCCGCGGTCGCGGCCTGCCTGCCCGGCGGGCTGGTGATCGGCTGTGACTCGCTGCTCGACCTGGACGGGCGGGCGCTGGGCAAGCCCGCCTCGGCTGCCGAGGCGGCGGTCCGCTGGCGGGAGATGTCCGGCCGGACCGCAACCCTGGTCACCGGGCACTGCGTGATCGACGCGGCCACCGGCCAGCGGGCGGCGGGGGTAGCCGCCACCACGGTTCGGTTCGGCACGCCGTCCGAGGACGAGATCGCCGCCTACGTGGCCTCAGGCGAGCCGCTCGCGGTGGCCGGGGCGTTCACGCTGGACGGCCGCGGCGGCTGGTTCGTGGACGGGATCGACGGCGATCACGGCAACGTGCTGGGCATCTCGCTGCCGCTGCTGCGGCGGCTGCTGGCCGATCTGGGGTTCCGCGTGACCGAGCTGTGGGCTTGAAGCCGGGCGCGCGCATTACCCTGTAAGGGGAGCACCGCGAACTGGCGTAAACGACCTCAACCTGACCGGACGGATGCATGGAACCCGAACCCACCGTGCTGGACAGCCTGCGCAAAGCGGTCGAGGCGATGCCCGACGACGTACCGCTCCGCCTGCACCTGGCGACGATGCTCCTGCAGGCGGGCCAGCGGGACGAGGCGGTCAGGCACCTCGGTGCCGTCCTGCAGCGCGATCCGGGTAACGCGCAGGCGCTCGGCCTGCTGCGAGATCCTGGTGCCGGTCCGGCCGCTGATCCCCCGGTGAATTCTCCCGAACGGACCGGGTCGCCCGCCGCACCGCCGGTACCCCACGCCACCCCGGCGGGCGCGGACCCGCGCAAGGCGTCGCAGTACGACTGGTCGCAGGCCGAGGACGAGCTACGCGACGTGCTGCCCGCGATGTTCGTCGGCGACGGGGAGACCGCGGATTCCGCCTCGGCGGGTATCGACGAGGCCGACGCCTACGACGCGGAGCACGCCGGCCTGACGCTCGCCGACGTGGCCGGCATGACCGAGGTGAAGCAGCGCCTGGAAGCGGCCTTCCTGGCCCCGATGCGCAACCCGGAGCTGCGCCGGCTCTACGGCAAGTCGCTGCGCGGCGGGCTATTGCTCTACGGGCCGCCCGGCTGCGGCAAGACGTTCATCGCCCGCGCGGTGGCGGGCGAGCTCGGCGCCCGGTTCATCGCGGTGTCGTTCGCCGACATCATCGACATGTTCGTCGGGCAGAGCGAGCGGAACATCCACGAGCTGTTCGAAATCGCCAGGCGCAACGCGCCGTGCGTGGTGTTCCTGGACGAGGTGGACGCGATCGGGCAGAAGCGGTCCCAGCTGCGGAACACCCCGATGCGCAGCGCGGTCAACCAGCTCCTGCTCGAGCTGGACGACATCTCGGGCAACAATGACGGGGTGTTCCTGCTGGCCGCCACCAACCACCCGTGGGACGTGGACAGCGCGCTGCGCCGTCCCGGCCGGTTCGACCGGACCCTGCTCGTGCTCCCGCCGGACGCCGGCGCGCGCGAGGGAGTGTTCCGCTACCACCTGAAGGATCGCCCGGTCGCGGGCATCGACCTGGCCCGGCTCGCCCGGCAGACCGACGGGTACTCCGGCGCCGACATCGCGCACATCTGCGAGACGGCGGCCGAGCGGGCGCTGATGGATTCGGTCCGCCTCGGCGAGCCGCGGATGATCGGGACGCCGGACCTGGAGGCGGCCATCGGCGAGGTCAAGCCGTCGCTGGGAGCCTGGTTCGACACGGCCCGCAACGTGGCCTTGTTCGCCAACGAGAACGGCAGCTACGACGACCTGGCCGCCTACCTGCGCAAGCGCCGGCTCATCTGAGCACGCGCCAATGATCGGGACACTGTGATCGGGACACTGTGATCGGGACACTGTGATCGAGCTGCGGGAGGAGCTGGCGCGGGCTTCGGCGATGCTCGACGTCAGGCGTTTCGACGAGGCCGCGGCGCTGCTGGCCGGGGTGGTCACGGCCGAACCGGAGAGCAGCCGGGCGTGGTGCCTGATGGCCCGCGCGCACCTGGGCGCGGAACGCTACACCGAGGCGATCAGCGCGGCCAACCGGGCGGTGTCGCTCGACCCGGCCGACGAGTGGCCGCACCGGCTGGCCAGTAACGCCCTGGTCCACCTGGGCAATTACCCGGACGCGCTGCGGGCGGCGTACGAGGCACGCCGCCTCGCGCCCGGGTACTGGCAGACGCACGTGTGCGTGGCGCAGGCCGCGCTGGCCGGACAGCGCCTCACCGTCGCGGCCGAAGCCGCGTCCCGGGCCCGCGCGCTGGCCCCGAACGAGCCCGACGTGCACTTCCTGTCCGGCAAGGTGAGCCTGGCGCGCGGCGACCTGATCGCCGCCCGCGAGCACCAGGAACAGGCCCTGGCGCTGGACCCTGCGCACAGCGGCGCGATGAACGAGCTCGGCCGGATCAGGCTCAGGCGACACGACACGGCCGGCGCGATCCGGCACTTCATCAGCGCCGCCCGGGCCACCCCGGAGGAGCACATCTACAGCCGGAACATCGACGTGGTGCTGCTGCGCACGGTATCCAGGACGATCTACGTGTTCACGCTGATCGCGCTGATCCTGATCTGGATTCCCGCGGTCACCCACGTGGACCGGCTGCCGTTCGTGGTCGCGCTCGGCATGGCGGCGGTGCTCACCGCGGCCTGCTTCGCCTGGATCGTGCTGCGGTTGCCGCGTGAGGCGCGGCGGCTCGTCCGCCGGACGCTGCGCGCGCCCCGGGTCGCGGCGGCCCTGGCCCTGGCGCTGGGCGGGGTGGCGGTGGCGTTCGGCCTGGTCGCGTTCACTCCGGCGCCTGACCTGGCCCAGGTCCTGCCGGTCGCGGTGGTGATCACGGTGGCGGCGCGGCTGGCCGCCTTCGCCGCGCTTCGCGGGGCGGCACGCAAGCACTTACGGCCGCGATCCTCGCGGTCAGGGCGGGATCACGATCGTGAACGCCCCGCGGCCGACGTGGATCGGCCTTCCCGGCGTGTTGGTGGCGGTCGCGATCGGCGTCACCGTGCCCGCGAGCCAGCTGACGGCGTAGGCGGTCTTGCCGTCCGGGGTGATCGCGATGGCGATGGCCTGCGCGCCGACGTGGATCGGCGTCCCGGCCGTGTTGGTCGCCGTCGCGATCGGCGTCACCGTGCCCGTAGCGTAGCTGATGACGTAGGCGGTCTTCCCGTCCGGGGTGATCGCGATCGCCTGAGGCTCCCGGCCGACCGTGATCGGCTGGCCCGGCGTGCCAGTGGCGGCCGCGACCGGCGTCACCGTGCCCGCGGCGCCGCTGGCGACGTACACGGTCTTGCTATCCGGGGTGACCGCCAACGCGAAGGGGAACGGGCCGACGTGGATCGGCTGGCCCGGCCGGTTGGTCGCGGTGCTGATCGGGGTCACGGTGTCGGAGTCGCTGCCGTAGCCCGGGTCGGTGGTGTAGACGGTCTTGCCGTCCGGCGCCATCGCGATCGCCAGCGGGCCGTTCCCTGTCCTGATCGGCTTACCCGCCCGGTTGGTGGCGGTCGTGATCGGTGTCACCGTGCTCGAGCCCTGGTTGACGACGTAGGCGGTGGTGCCGTCCGGCGTGAACACGATGCCGCGAGGGCGATTCCCTGTCCTGATCGGCTTACCCGCCTTGTTGGTGGCGATGCTGATCGGGGTCACGTCGCCGGAGCCGAGGTTGGCGACGTACAGGGTCTTGCCGTCCGGCGTGATCGCCAGGGTCTCGGGCATGGCCCCGACCGGGATCGGCCGGCCCGGGGCACGGGTGGCGGTGCTGACCGGCGTCACCGTGTTGGCGCTGTAGTTGGCGACATACACGGTCTTCCCGTCCGGCGTGATCGCGATCCGCCCATTCACGCCGGCCTTGATCGGCCGGCCCGCCTGGTTGGTGGCCGTGAAGATCGGTGTCACGGTGCCCGTCGGGCCGTTGGCGACATAAGCGACCGCCCCGCCCGGCCGCGCCGCCCCTGTGCCAGGCGCGGCCGGGCCATGGCCGAGGGTGGCGGCGCCCACCGGGATGGCGACGGCGATGACCGCGACGGCCGCGGTCCCGGCGATGCCCTCCATCAGCCGCCGCCTGATCACCCGGCGGCGCACCGCGTCGACGCTGACGCGGTGCGGCGGCTCGCCGGCCGCCGCCTCGAGCAGGTCACGCAGTCGCCTATCCGTCTCGTTCATCGCGCCTGCCTATTCAGCAACTCAGCCAGCCGGGGATCGTCGCGCAACCGGGCCACGGCCTTGGCCATCGTGCTCTTGACCGTGCCGACCGCGCAGTCCAGCACCTGAGCCACCTGCGCCTCGGACAGGTCGTCGAAGACCCGCAGCACGACCACGGCCCGCTGCCGTCCGGTCAGCGACCCCAGCGCACCGCGCACGGCGATCCGCACCGCCACCTCCGCCGCCATGTCCCCGGCCGCCGGGCGGTCCGGCAGGGCCTGCGACGGCCGTTCCCCTCGCCACCGGCGGCGGCTCCAGCTCGCCCAGGTGTTCACCAGGACCCGGCGCACGTAGATTTCCGGATCGTCGCGACGCCTGATCCGCTCCCAGCGCGGCCACGACCGCACCAGCGCGGTCTGGACCAGATCCTCGGCCAGGCCCCAGTCGCCGGTCAGCAGCCACGCCGTCCGCTGCAGCGCCTTCTCGCGCGCCACGACGAACTGCGCGAATCCTTCGGCCTCGGCGTCCACGCCACCTCCGGTCAGCCCGACGCGACATTAGTACGACTGCCTGAGGGCGGCAAAAGGTTCACTCGTCTTTTTCCGCCCAGGTGACGCCGCGCACCGACCGCAGCGTCAGCATCACCGTGCTGCTCAGCAGGCCGTAGGCGGCGCCCACGCCGAAGATCGCGGCCGGCCCGAAGGCGGCGGCCAGCGGCCCGTCGATCGCGTACCCGATCACGCCGATACCGTAGGCGGGGAAGATGCTGAGCGCGCTGACCCGGGCGAGAAGCTCCGGCGGTACCTGCTGCTGCAGGGCCGTGCCGGAGAAGGTGCCGGAGACGGCCGAGCCCGCGCCGCAGCAGAAGGCGGCGGCGGCCACCCACACGGCTGAGGCGTGCAGGGCCATCGGGACGTCCGGCAGCGCGTAGCAGAACGTGCCGATGGTCGCGACCACTACCGGCCGCCGGGGGCGGCGGCCGAGGGACAGCAGCCCGGCCGTGATCGCGCCCGCGCCCTGCACCCCCATGATCGCGCCCCACACCGCGGCGCCGCCCAGGTAGGCCCGGCCGATGACCGGCCCGAGCAGCATCCAGGGCGCCCAGGTGATCAAGTTGAAGAAGGCGAACTGCACGGTGGTGGCCCACAGCCAGGTCCGGGACCGGAATTCGGCCCAGCCCTCGGCCATGTCACGCCACAGTGCCAGCCGGGCCGTGGCCCGGGCGGCGGGCACGCGGATCAGGCTGAGCGCGAGCACGCTCACCCCGTAGGAGGCCGCGTCCGCGGCCACCACCGCGCCCGGCCCGGTCAGGGCGACCAGCAGCCCGCCCAGCGCGGGCCCGGCGATCCTGGTCGCCGACGTGGCCAGCCCGAACAGCGCGTTCGCGTCGCCGAGCTGGTCGCGCGGGGATAGCTCCACCGTCAGCGCGTCCAGGGCCGGGGTGAAGAACGCCTCGCCGGTGCCCACCAGCCAGGCCAGCAGGACGAACACCCAGAGCGCGGGGCGCCCGGCGAACACCGCCCCGGCCAGCGACGCCTGCGCGGCGCATCGGAGCGCGTCCGCCCCGAGCATCACCTGGCGGCGGCCTAGCCGGTCGGCGACCGCTCCGGCGATCGCCATGAGCAGCACCTGGGGCACGACGGCGGCCGCGAACACGTATCCCAGGCCGGTCGCGCTCGCGCCGCTGTCCAGCACAGCCCAGGCGATCGCCACGGTCGACATCGACGAGCCCAGCAGCGAAGTCACGTAGCCGGTATAGAACCGTCGGAAATCCCGTACCGCCAGCACTCCGGCCCGGCGCCGTAGCCGCTCTCGCCCCATACCACGGATCGTGGCACTGGTCCCGGCGGTCGCACCATACTGAACGCTAAAGAAAGTTGCGTATTAGAGACTCAAGTTGACGGTGTGCGGTGGCGCAAATAGGCCGCAAAACCCGGCCCTCGCGGGTCAGGAGAAAAACTTCGGCGCATGCTAATGATTATTGAGCCAGTTAAGCTCAATCTTGGATAGTGCGCCGGTGGTCTGGGGCCTGATCCGGGTGTATCTGAGCTCGCCGGGACCGCCGGAGTGCGTTCTTTGCGAGGACGTCGTGCGGGAAAGCGTACTTCAGCCACTCCTGCACCATGCCGGTGGGTCGATGTGCCGCCGGTCCGGTTAGAGGCGGACCGACGGCACATCGACCCGGAACCGCCGCCCTGGCGCGCACCTGGACTGGGAAACGCCGTCACGCTACACATCACCCAGGTAGCTGAGTTACGATATATCGCGATTGCTGAATCGGACGGAAGGACATTGTCATGGCGGCGGGCAGCGGAGCGGCGGGCAGCGGAGCGGCGGGGGGAGGCGCGGACACGCGGGCTTCTGACCGGGAGCGGGACGCGGTGGTGCAGCGGGTGCAGGACGCGTTCGCCGAGGGCCGGCTGGACGACGCCGAATTCGACGAGCGGAGCCGGGCGGCGCTGACAGCCAGGACGCACGCCGACCTGGACGCGCTGCTCGCCGACCTGCCCGCGGTGCCGGCGGCGCCGGGCCCGGCGGCCGTGCTCCCCGCTCCCGGGCGGTTCGCGGTCGGGCTGAAGAGCTCGGTCCGGCGGGCCGGGCGCTGGCGGGTGCCGGAGCGCTACACGACCGTCGTCTACAAGGGCGGCGGCTGGCTCGACCTGCGCGCCGCCGAGCTCAGCGGGCCGGTCACCACGTTCCTGGCGGTGGCGTACAAGTCCCGGGTGACGATCCTCGTGCCGCCGAACGTGCGGGTCGAGATGACCGGGCTCGGCGTCAACCAGGACGTCCATGACGAGGATCCCGGCTACCGGCTGCCCGCGGACGCCCCGGTGATCCACGTGCGCGGCATCGCTTACAAGGGCACGGTCGAGGTCACGACCCGGCCGCCCGAGCGCCCCGCCCTGCGCGGCTAGGGAGGAGGGCATGGGCACGGACGGCGCGGATGGGTCCGGCATGCGATGATGGCGCCGTGACATGGAAAGCACCAGACGTTGACCGGCCAGAAGGGCCGCTGACCGGTCCCGAGCGCCCGATGCTGCAGGCGTTCCTGGACTGGCAGCGCGCGACGCTGCTCTACAAGTGCGCCGGCCTGACCGGCGAGCAGCTGGCCCGCCGGGCCATTCCGCCGTCGGAGCTGTCCCTGCTCGGGCTGATCCGGCACGTGACGAAGGTGGAGCGGGTCTGGTTCCGCATGCGGTTCGCCGGCGAGCAGGTCGACTTTCCGTTCGGGAGCGACTTCCAGGTCGAGTTCGACCAGGCCGACCCGGCCCGGGCCGCGGCCGACTACGCCCGGCTGACCGAGGAGATCAAGCACGCCGACGCGGCGGCGGCGAACGCGTCGCTGGACGACACCTTCACCCGCAACGGCGAAACGATGTCGCTGCGGATGATCTACCTGCACATGATCGAGGAGTACGCGCGGCACCTTGGCCACGCCGACCTGCTCCGCGAGCAGATCGACGGCGCCACCGGCGAGTAGCGGTCAGGGCTCGCCGACCGCGGGCCTGCCCGTGTAGACGGCGCGGGGACGCAGCGGGCCCGGCCCGGAGTAGGCCTCCAGGGCGTGCGCGATCCAGCCCGCCGTCCTGGCCACCGCGAATATCGCCTCCCCCGCCCCGCGGACCATGCCGGCCACCCGGACCAGGGCGGCGATGGCGAAATCGATGTTCGGCTCGGGCAGGGACTTCTGCCTGACCTCCGCGAACACGGCGTCGGCCACCGCGAGTTGCGCCGATTTCGGCGCGGCGCGGCGTACCAGGTCGAGCAGGAGGATGGCGCGCGGGTCGCCGCCGCGGTACACGAAGTGCCCGAAACCGGGGACCCTCTCGCCCCGGCGGAGTAGCTCGGCCACCACCCGGGGTACGTCATCCGGGCCGCTGGCCGCGGCCATCAGCGTCTCCGCGCCGAGGGACGCCCCGCCGTGCAGGGCTCCGCTCACCGCGCCCAGGCCGGTCCCGACCACCGCGTACGGATCCGCGCGGACGGATGCGGCGGCCCGGGCGGCCAGCGTGGAGGCGGCGAGCTCGTGGTCGGCCAGCAGCACCAGGGCCGCGGACAGCGCGCGCATCAGCCCCGGCGACGGGCGGTGGTCGCAGAGCACGGCCCACAGCCGCCCGGCGATCGGCCCTTCCGGGCCCGCAGTGGCGACGCCGCTGGGCAGGCAGCCCACCATGCCGGCGATGATGTTCCGCCCGGCCACGACCACGGCCGACCGGTCGAGCTGGAGCCGGAGCGGATCGGTCGCCGCCATGGCCGGGACGATGACCTGGAGCCGCTCGAGCGGCAGGGTCGAAGCGGGCAGCGCGGCCTGCGCGGCCCGGCCCGCCGCCAGCGCCGCGGGCCGGGCCCGCCAGGGTTCCCGCGCGGACCGGAACTCGCCGGTCCAGAGCAGCTCGGCGACCTCCTCGAAGGTCCGGCTGACCGCGAGGCGGGTCGCGTCCAGGCCGCGGAACCGCAGGCTGTCGCCGGTGATCTCGGTGATGGCCGACTCGACGGTGATGTCCGCGACCCCGGCGGGCCGCCGCGGCCGGCCCCGGCGGGCGAGCCGCTCGACCTCCTCGGCGCCGAACAGGCTGGCCCGGCCGTCCGGGGCCCGGACCCGGCTCAGCACGCCGCGGCTGACGTAGGCGTAGAGGGTGGCGGGCTTGACGCCGAGCCGCCGGGCGGCCTCCGTGGCGGTCAGGAAGTCGGCCATGCTCTCCCTGGGCTCGTCCGGATATTGAATTTAATCAATATTGATGAGAGTTCATCTTTTGTCAATTTCCGCGCCTGAACCAGTCGGCGGCGGCAGACGTGTCAGGTACGGCGGGGGGAACCGCTCCGGGGTGGCAGGGCGACGGCGGTCGCGGCTCCAGGGCGCTGACCGGGTCGGAGGGGAATGTCGTGTTTCCTGTGGCCGCCATCGCCGGTGCGGGGTGGCTGTTCCTGCTCGTCGTCCTGCTGATCGCTCCGCCCTCGCCCCGGCCGCGGGAGGGGGGTGGCCGGGGCGAGGGCAGGACGCGGCGGCTGGACAAGTCCGGGTTCGGCGCGACCCTGGTCGACCTGGCCGCGCGGGGCTGGTTCGAGGTCCCCGCGGAGGCGCCGGGCGGGCCGCTGACACCGTTCGAGCGGCGCGCGGTCGCGCACGTGGCACTGCGGGCGGGCGCCCGCGGCGAGGTTCCGGCCCCGGCCCTGTCGGACGGATTCGGCGGCGGGGAAACCCAGTTCATGTCGGCGTTCCGCGATGAGGTCGACGCCGAGGCCCGGCGCCTCGGGCTGACCAGGTCCCGGCTCAGCGGGCGCCGGATAGGACTGCTCCTGCTGCTGCTCTTCATCCCGGCCGGAGCGCTGATTCCCGTCGCCGCCCACTGGCGCGGGCTGGCCTACGCGGGCGGGTGCTACTTCGCGGGGTTCTGGGTCGCCGTTAGCGTCGGGGTCAGCCGGCGTCGCACCGCGTCCGGCCAGCTAGTGCTCGACCACTGGCGTTCGGCCGTCGCCGCCGCGCCCGGCGGCGCTGGCGGCGGGGGGCGGACGCTGGCCTACGCGGCCGCCCTCGGCGCCGCTCCCGCCGCGCTGGCGGTCTTCGCCCAGGGCAGCACCAGCGTGGCGTGGTCCAGCTACCGCGGAAGCTGGCAACTGCTCGAGATCGAGACGAGCACCTGGTCGTGGCCGCGGGGCTGCTCCATCTGGCTGGCGATCGTGTTCGGCCCGATCCTGTACTTCGGCGCGGCCATCTGGCTGAGCACGCACGGCATGGTCGTGCTGGCCGAGGAGATGATCGGCCTGGTCGTGGCGGGCGGCATCGCCTGCGTCCTGGTGGGGGTGGCGCGCCTGGCGGCGTTCCCGCGGTTCGCCGAGTTCGACGGCCAGGTGATCAGGCAGTGGATTGTCAAGGGCGACGAGAGCCCCGACGAGTACCACGTCGCGATCGACGACGGGGCGCGCGAGAAGGCGTGGGACTTCAGCATCGGCAGCGAGCCGTACCGCCTGCTGACGCCGGGCACGTTCGTGCACGCCCGGGTGAACCTGCGCAAGCGGAGCGAGGTGACGGTGGCGCCGGTGGAGCCGCCGGCTGTGGCGCACCCGCTCGCCGGGTCGCGGCCGACCAGGAGCGGGCGGCCACCAACGGCCTGCCGGACCCGGCGAGCCTGGTGACCGAGGCCGAGGCGGCCGCCGTCCTCGGCGTCCCGGTGGCCGGCCACCATCTCGACGGCGTGCCCGGCCGGACGATGGTGTGGCAGCCGCGCTGGACCGTCAAGGGGGGGCAAGGGATCCGGCCGATGCTGCGGGTCGAGGTGCGGCACGCGGCCGACGCCCGGCGGGTACCGCCCGGCGCGCTGCCCGCGCCCGGCGTCGCGGACGGCTATCTGCTCGGCCAGGGCGCCCTGGTGACCGTGCCGCCGCTGGCCGCGCTGATCAGCGTGCACGGTGCGGCTCGGGCCGGGACGCCGGTGGCCGGGCTGCTGCCCGTGGTGGAGGGGCGGCTCCGCGAACTGGGCAGGAGGATGCCGTTATTATTGATTTTAATCAATATTGACGATAGATTGATCCATTCGTCAATCTGGAATCATGCCAACGATCCACTTTCTTGACGTGACCAACCGGGACGGGGTGCAGACCGCGCGGACGGGGCTGTCCAAGTTCGGCAAGGTAATGGTCAACTTCTACCTGGGACGGCTGGGGGTGGCCCAGTCCGAGATCGGGTTCCCGTTCCTGTTTCACGAGGTGCCGTACGTCCGGGCATGCCTGGCGCTCGCCGAGGCGGGCGCGCTCGGTGACCTGCGGCTGTCCGGCTGGTGCCGGGCCGTCCCCGCCGACGTGGAGGCGGCCGTAGCGGTCCGGGCAGGCGATGTCGGCCTGCGGCACTACAACCTGTCGATCTCCACCTCGGATCAGATGATCGCGCACAAGTTCCGCGGCAAGCTCGACCGCGCCGCGATCATCGAGGAGATGACCGCCTCGGTCGCGGTCGCCCGCAAGGCCGGAGCGCACAGCATCGGGGTCAATGCGGAGGACGGGTCCAGGACCGACGACGGGTACCTGCTGGAGTTCGCGCTCGCGGCGAAGGAGGCCGGCGCGTCGCGGGTGCGGTACTGCGACACCACCGGCGGCGACTCCCCCGGGCGGATCAGGGAGCGCTTCGCCAAGCTCGCCTCGGCCATCGGCATCCCGGTCGAGACGCACTGCCACAACGACCTGGGCATGGCCGTGGCGAACTCGGTGTCCGGCGCGCTCGGCGACCTGGACGCCGGGCAGGACGCCTGGATCAACACGTGCGTGAACGGGATCGGCGAACGGGCCGGCAACGCCGACCTGCTGTCCTGCATCCTGGCGTTCAGGTACGGGTTCGGGATCAGCGAATCGGCGGCGATCGGGGACCCGGTCGACCTGTCCTGGGCCCGGCGGTTCGGGCTGTGGGCGGCGTACGCGTTCGGGCAGCCGCTGCCGGCGGCCTGGCCCGGGGTCGGCCGCAACGCTTTCGCGCACGAGTCGGGCATCCACGCCGACGGGGCGCTGAAGGACCGCGGGAACTACGAGCTCTACGACGACGACGCGCTCGGGCCGTTCCCGGCCGACTGGTTCACCCGCCAGGGCCGGGTGGTGCTCACCGGCGAGTACGGCGGCAAGGCCGGGTTCAGGCACGTGCTCGACGGGCTCGGCATCGAGGTCGCCGACGGCGAGGAGGACCTGGTGTTCTCGCTGGTCCAGCTGTGCGCCTCCGCCACCGCCAAGCCGCTGACCGACGACGAGCTGCGGCTGATCGCCGGGTACCCGCGGCAGCTGGCCCTGCTCTTCCCCGGGCAGCTGCCCGGCACCGCGTCGTAAGGGACCCTTCGCCGCGAACCGCATCCGCCTGTTCCCCGGGCGCTGGTACGCTGCCTTTCCGTGCAAGGGACAAGGCTGCGCCGGCGTCCGGGCGACCGCGGCCGGACCGGGCTGGTGGCCACGATCGGCCCGGTGGCGGCCGGGGTAATGCTCGCGTTCGCCTGGAACATGGCCGTGTCCCAGCCGCAGCACGCGGCTCAGGACGAGCCGGGGGTCACCACGCAGGTCGGGCAGACCGTCCAGCAGGCCGCTGAGCAGGCGTGGGCACGCGCGAGTCATATCCCGGAGGGTGGCGCGGACGGACGCCAGGGCACGCGCCAGGCCCGTTCGGGATGAAGGTCTTCATCTCCTTCGACATGGAGGGCGTGGCCGGAATCGTCGACTGGTCCCAGTGCATACCGCCAGGCCAGCCCTACGAGGAGGGTCGGCGGCTGCTGCTCGGCGAGGTCAACGCGGCGATCGACGGGGCGCTGGCGGCCGGCGCAACCGAGATCGTCTGCAACGACTCGCACGGGGCGATGAACAACCTCGACCCGGAACTGCTGCACGGCCGGGCGACCTACGTATCCGGGCGGCACAAGCCGCTGTACATGATGCAGGGTCTCGAGGCCGGCGCGGACGTCGTGTTCATGGTGGGCTACCACGGGTCGATCTCCGGCGAGAGCTCGGTGCTGTCGCACACCTATAACCCGTCGGTGGTCTCGCACGTCGCGCTGAACGGGGTCCGGGTCGGTGAGAGCGGCATCAACGCCCTGGTCGCGCTGGCCTGCGGCGTGCCGGTCGGGCTGATCACCGGGGACCGGCAGACCGCAGCGGAGGCGGATCCGTTCATGGCCGACGCCGAACGGGTGGTGGTCAAGGAGTCCTTCACCCGGTTCGGCGCGGTGAACCGGCACCCGGAGGCGGCCCGGGCGATGATCACGGACGGAGCGCGGCGCGCGGTGGAGAAGGCGTCCAGCCTGCAGCCCCCCGCCATCCCGCTGCCCGCCATCCTCGAGGTGCACATGCAGACGGCCGACATGGCCGAAGTGGCCTCGTGGGTCCGCGGGGCCGAACGGACCAGCGTGCGTACGGTGAGCATCGGCGGCGACGACCCGATGGCGATGTTCCGGTCGTTCGTCGCGGTCACCTACATCACGCGACAGTCCGAGGGGCGCTAGGTCGGGGCGCTAGGTCGGGGCGCTAGGTCGGGGAGCCGGCCGCGGCGCCGGTCGCCTGGTCCTGGCCCCAGCGCGAGATCGCGGCGTCCAGGTCGAGCGGGAGGATCATCTCGCCGCTGGCCAGTTCGGCGGCCCAGTCCTGCGCCGGCACCCGCCACATGACCTCGAACTCGATGCCGCTCGGATCCTTGGCGTACAGCGACTTGGACACCCGGTGGTCGCTCTCCCCCACCAGCGCGCCGGCCTGGACCAGCTTCTCCCGGGTTTCGGCCAGGTCGGCCAGCGTGCCGACCTCCCACGCCAGATGGTAGAGCCCGGGATGTTCCGGCTGGTCGGGCGCGCGCCCGGTGCCGATCTCGAACAGGCCGAGGTCGTGGTCGTTGGCCGAGCCGGGCGCGCGCAGGAAGGCGGCGCGGCCGGGGATCTCCAGCCGCACCTCGAGGCCGAGGGCGGCCGTGTAGAAGTCGACGGTCCGCTGGAGACCGTGCACGTAGAGGACGGCGTGGTTCAGGCGGCGGACGGCCATCGGCGGTTCCTTCCCTCAGTACCTAACCAGCAGTGGGCCTCACTAGCAGTGGGCCTCGATAGCTGTGGAACTTCCCGCCGGGCAGCCGTCATTCCCGCAGGCCGACCGTTGCCGCGGTGATCTAGCGGAGCTGCCCCCGCTGCCGGCGTCGGAGCTCGCGGTACCGGCGCCGCTGGGACTCGTCCAGCATCAACCAGGCACCCGCGGGGATGGCGATGGCGAGGACGACAAGCAGGCCTATTAGCCAGAAGGGGATACCGAAGACCAGCAAGACCAGGCTTATGGCAACCCCTGCGATTGCTAGCTTTGCATGCGGTGTCATGCTGACTCCGTTTCACTCAACCCGGGCCGGGGGCCCCCATGCCGGCCCAGCTGCTTCTAGCTTATAGGGCACCACGGGATCACTTGGATCTTAGCGACGGCATATCTCGCAGACCTCATCTCAGAGACCCCTTCTCAGAGACGGAGTACGCTGCGGGCATAGCCGACGCTGGGGCGGACTACGGGGAGGGGCGCCATGACGATCTGGATGCCGGTGGAACCTGAGGCCAACGAGCTGCTGTGCCGAAGCCCGCTCGCCCTGGTCATCGCCCTGCTGCTCGACCAGCAGGTCACGCTCGAGAAGGCCTTCGCCGGGCCGCTGGACCTGGTCCGGCGGCTGGGCCACGAGCCCACCGCGGCCGAGCTGGCCGAGTTCGACCCGGACCGGCTGGCCGCCATCTTCTCCGAACGGCCTGCCATGCACCGCTACCCTAAGGCGATGGCCGCCCGGGTGCAGGAGATGGCCCGGCTGATCGTGGACCAGTACGACGGCGACGCCGCCCGGCTCTGGGAGACCGCCGGATCGGGTGCCGAACTGCTACAGCGGATCGCGGCACTGCCCGGGTTCGGGGCGCAGAAGGCGCAGATCTTCGTGGCGCTGCTCGGCAAGCAGCTCGGGGTTCGGCCCGAGGGCTGGCGGGAGGCGGCAGGGCCGTTCGGCGGCGAGGGGACGCGGTTGTCTGTGGCGGACATTACCGACCCGGAGTCGCTGGGCGAGGTGCGATCCTACAAGCAGGCGCTGAAGGCGGCCGCGAAGGCCAAGGCCTCGGCTCGTTAGGCCCTCATCCTTGACATTCTTGTGTTAGATACATCCGGGTTGGGCCAGGGCGTTGCTAGCGTCGAGCCATGGAGTCCATCGATGCCTTCATCGGCCGGCTGCCGAAGGTGGAACTTCACCTTCACCTGGTCGGTTCCGCGTCCGTGCCGACCGTGCTCGAGCTCGCGGATCGGCACCCGGATAGCACGGTCCCCCGCTCCGCCGCCGAGCTGGCTGCCTTCTACGAGTTCCGGGACTTCCCGCACTTCTCGCAGGTCTACGGCGCGGTCAGCAGCCTGGTGCGCGAGCCGGCCGACGCGGCCGAGCTGGTGCTCGGCGCGGCGCGCGACCTGGCCGGGCAGAACGTCAGGTACGTCGAGCTGACCGTAACCCCGTACACGTTCACGTCGGCCGGCATGCCGATGGCGGGCCTCACCGAGGCGCTGGACATCGCGGCGCGTTCGGCGGGGCGGGACCACGGGGTCCGGATGGCCTACATCTTCGACGTCGCCGGCGAGTACGGCGGGGCGGCCGCGTTCGGGACCCTGGAGCACGCGCTGACCTGCCCGCCCGAGGCGCTGGTGGGCTTCGGGCTGGCCGGTATCGAGCAGGCTCGGCCACGCTTCGTGCAGGAGTTCCGGTCAGTGTTCGCTTCGGCCATCGCGGCCGGGCTGCACAGCGTGCCGCACGCGGGCGAGATGTCGGGCCCGGCGACGATCTGGGAGGCGCTGGACGGGCTGCACGCCGAGCGGATCGGGCACGGCCTGAGCTGCCTGGATGATCCCGCCCTGGTCGCGCGGCTGCGGGAGAGCCAGATCCCGCTCGAGGCATGCCCGACGTCGAACGCGTGCACCCGGCAGGTTCCGGGCCTGAAGGCCCACCCGCTGCCGCGGATGCTGGAGGAGGGCCTGTTCGTGACGCTGAACAGCGACGACCCGCCGATGTTCGGCACCACGCTGACCGATGAGTACCGGGGGGCAGCCTCGGTGCTCGGGCTGAGCCGCGCCCAGCTAGCCGAGCTGGCCGCGAACGGGGTGCGGGCCTCGTTCCTGGACTCCGGCGCCAAGCAGGCGCTGCTGGCCGAGATCGACGCCGTGGCAGCCGCCGACTCCGCGGCGGACCGCGTTTCCGCGGAAACGCCC
>CAVWBQ010000034.1:0-86994 GCA_963753225.1 uncultured Actinomycetota bacterium
TACGCCCTGCTCATCGCGGTGCTGCTGGCCGTGTTCGCGGCCAGCATCTTGTGGGCCAGGCGGCTGCGGCCGCCGATCGCGCTGCGGGCCGGCGAGGTCATCGCGGAGGATCCGGAACGGCTGCGTGAGGCGGTCGAGTCGGGCCGGACGGCGCTGCGGACCATGGACGACGCGCGGGCCGCCATCATCGCGTGCTACCTGGCCATGGAGACCAGCCTGGCCCAACGCGGAACGGCCCGGGGCGTTGCCGGCACGCCCGGCGAACTGCTGACCAGGGCGACCGAAGCCGGCCTGGTCCGCGGCACCGCGGCCGGCCGCTGACCGCGCTGTTCTACGAGGCCAGGTTCTCCAGCCACCCGCTCGACCACGGGCAGCGAGACGCGGCCGAACGGGCCCTGGACGAGCTGGCCGCGGACCTAGCCGAAGCCGGGGAAGCAGCCAGATGAGCACGCCCGGGGATCCAGCGGAGGCCGGGGCCACGGTCAGTCCCTGGTCCGGGACGGGGCCCGAGCTCGTGATCGCGGGCCTGGTGATCCTGGTGGCGGCCGCGGCCGGCTACCTCGTGGCCGGCTGGGCGGGGCTGTCCGTGGCGGTCACCGCCGGGGCGGCGACCGCGATGGTCGTGCTGCGCTACCTGCTGCCCACGCTCACGCCGGAGACGGCCAGGAAGGCCAGGGAGAAGCCGCAGGCCCGGCTGCTGAGCGGCTACTCGCACCGGCGTTTCATGCTGCACAACTCGATCGCCAGCCGCGCCTTCTACGACGGCGAGCTCCGGCAGGTGCTCGAGCACCTGCTGGCCGCCCGGCTGGCCGAACGCCACGGCGTGCACCTGTACCAGGACCCGGACGCGGCCCGGCGGCTGCTCTGCCGCCGTCCCCGCGACGCCGACCTGTGGGCGTGGATCGACCCGGAAAACCGGCCGGAGACCCCGGCGCCCAAGGCCGGCACCGAGCGCGGCATCCCGAGACGCACCCTGGCGCGCCTCATCGACCGATTGGAGAGACTTTGATGAGCACCGTCGAGACGGCGGGGACGTGCACGGCCATCCTGGACGAGCTGGAGCGCGCGGTGGTCGGCCGCCGCCGGACCCTGGAACTCGTGCTCATCGGCATCCTGGCCGGCGGCCACGTCCTGCTCGAGGACCTGCCCGGCCTGGGCAAGACGCTCATCGCGCGGTCGTTCGCGCGGGTGCTCGGGCTCGAGTTTGCTCGCATCCAGTTCACCCCGGACCTGCTGCCCTCGGACGTGACCGGCACCTCGCTGTACGACCAGCGGTCGGCCGAGATGGTGTTCCGGCCCGGGCCGGTCTTCACCCAGCTGCTGCTGGCCGACGAGATCAACAGGACGCCGCCGAAGACCCAGGCGGCGCTGCTCGAGGCGATGGGTGAGGGCCAGGTCAGCGTGGACGGGCAGAGCCGCAAGCTGCCCGCCCCTTTCATCGTGCTGGCCACCGACAACCCGATCGAGTACGAGGGCACCTACGAGCTGCCCGAGGCTCAGCTCGACCGGTTCCTGATGCGGCTGCGGCTGGGCTACCTGAGCACCGGCGACGAGACCGCCATGCTCAGCCGGAGGGTGGAGCGGGCCCGCGAGGAGGTGGAGTTCAGCGCGGTCACCAGCGCCGAGGGCGTGCTGGCCATGCGGAGCACGCTCGAGCAGGTGGAGGTCACGCCCGACCTGCTCGACTACATCGTGGCGATCGTCGGCACGACACGGCGCGACCCCCAGATCCAGGTCGGCGCGAGCCCGCGCGGCGGCCTGGCCCTGGTCCAGCTGGCCCGCGGCCAGGCACTGCTGAGCAACCGGGACTACGTGGTGCCCGACGACATCAAGCAGGTCGCGGTGCCCGCCCTGGCGCACCGGCTAACGCTGCGGCCCGAGCTGTGGGTGCGCCAGGTCTCCGCCGACGACGTGATGGCCAAGCTGCTCTCGTCCGTGCCCACGCCCAAGACCGACCCGGCCCGCGCCCAGGCCACGACCGTCACCGGCTGATGTCGTCAGCATGATCCCGAACGGTCCAGGGTCACCCGCCGCCGGCACCGAGCTCGAGCTCCGCTGGCGGTCCTCGCGGCACGCCCGGCGGCTGCTCACGCTCGGGCTGGCCGGGCTGTTCTTCGCCTTCCTGGCCCGCCGCCCGGAGTTCGCCGGCCTGGCCGCGCCCGCGTTGCTGCTGCTGGCGGCCGGGAGGGCCCGGCGGCGGCCGCCGCGCATCACGGTGCGGGCGAAGCCGACCACCCGGCGCGCCTTCGAGGGCGAGCGGCTGGCCGTGGACGTGGCCCTGCACATCACTGGCGACGGGACCGGCGAGTACTCGGTGCGCTGGCGGCTGCACCCGGGCCTCGAGATCGCCCCGGTCGGCGCCACGGCAGCAGACGGGCGGCAGGCGCGCTTCGTGGTCAGCCCGGAGCGCTGGGGGCGGCGGCAGATCGGCACCCTGGAGGTGACACTGCGGGACCGCTGGCGGCTGGCCGAGGGGCACGCGAGCATGACGTTGCACGGGATCGACTGCTACCCGGCCCCGGCGCCGCAGCGGACCACGGTCGTGCTCCGGCGGCTGCCGAACCGGCTCGGCGAGCACCCGGCCAGGACCTCAGGGGAGGGCATCGAGTTCTCCGGCGTGCGCGAGTACGTCCCGGGCGACCGGCAGCGCAGCATCAACTGGGCGGCCAGCACCCGGCGCGGACGGCTGCAGGTGAACACGTTCGCGGCCGAGCGCTCGCAGGACGTGGTGCTCCTCGTCGACGCCACCTCGGACGTGGGCGAGCCCGGTTCGTCCGCCCTGGACCTCGCGCTGCGCGGTGCGGGGGCGGCGGCCCGCGCCTACCTGGAGGCGCGAGACAGGGTGGGCGTGATCACCTACCAGTGGGCCGGGGCCAGCTGGCTGGCGCCCGCGCTCGGCCGCCGCCAGGTCTACCGGATCATCGACTCGATGCTGGCCAGCGACGCTGGCTACGCGCGCGGCGCGAACTTCGCCCGGCTGCCGCGGGCCGCGCTGCCGCCGGGCGCGCTGGTGGTGGTGTTCAGCCCGCTGCTCGACCAGCGGTTCGTCGAGGCGCTAAGGGACATGCGCGAGCGCGGCTTCAGCATGCTCGTCGTCGACGTGCTGAACACCGAGCCGCCGGCCAGGCGGCGGGCCGAGGACCGGATGGCCAGGCGGGTCTGGCGGATGGAACAGGAGGCGATCAGGTTCTCGCTGCGCGAGCTGGGCATCCCGGTCGTGCACTGGGACGGCGAGGAATCGCTCGACCTGCCGCTGGCCGCGCACACCCGGCGCCCGATGGCGGCCCGCCGGTGAGCGGCCCAGCGACCGGGCCGGCCTGGCCTGCGGGCCACAGCGGGCGCGGTGCCAGTGCGCGCCGTCGCCGGCGCCGTGGCCATGCGCGCCGCCGCGGTCCTGCTCGGCGTGGGCTGCCTGGTCTGGGCGGCGCTGCCCTCGCTGCACCGGGCCTACGCCGGCCTCGCGCTGGCCCTGGCCATCGCCGGGGTGGCGGCCGGCGGGCTGCGGCTCGCCCTGACGGCGGTCCCGGTGCCCGACGACTCCTACTGGCCGTCCCCCGGGCTGCGTTTCTGGCGCACGTTCCTCGACGTGGTGCGGCAGGTGCCCTGGGAGGAGGGCGCGGTGATCGGCATCACCTGGCTGGAGGTGCTGCACCCGTCCCGGCCCTGGCACACCGCGGTCCTGGGCGCCGGGCTGATCGCCTACCTGCTCATCACGCACCTGGCCGAGTCGGACGCCCCCCTGGCCACGCTGCGGCCGCAGGCCAGGGTGCTGGGCCTCGGCGCGGCCCTGCTCGCGCTGGGGGCGGGCGCCGGGATGCTGCCCGTGGCGGGCCCGGGGGCGGGTTCGGCGCTGCTGCGGCTGGTGGCGGCGGGCGCGCTCATCGCCGCGGCCGGCCTGGTCCTTCCCTACGTCGCGCGCAGGTTACCCCGCTGGGGCGGTGGGGGATTCAGTAGGGATATATAACAGGAGGCAAGGCACTACCCAAAGGAGGGCAGGACCCGATGGCTGAGATCGTCCGGGCCGGGCTCGTCCAGCAACGCTGGACCGGAGACAAAGAATCGATGATCGCGGCGGCGGTTAACCACATCCAGACGGCCGCCTCGGCCGGCGCGCAGGTGGTGTGCCTCCAGGAGCTCTTCTACGGGCCGTACTTCTGCCAGGTGCAAGACGCCGACTACTACTCCTATACCGAGGCGATCCCGGACGGGCCGACCACCAGGCTGCTGCAGGACGTGGCGCGGCAGCACGGCATCGTGATCGTCGCGCCGATGTACGAGGAAGAGCACCCGGGCATCTACTACAACACCGCGGCGGTGATCGACGCGGACGGGAGCTACCTGGGCAAGTACCGCAAGACCCACATCCCGCAGGTGAAGGGCTTCTGGGAGAAGTTCTACTTCCGGCCAGGCAACACGGGTTACCCGATCTTCGACACCGCGGCGGGCCGGATCGGCGTGTACATCTGCTACGACCGGCACTTCCCCGAGGGCTGGCGGGCGCTCGGCCTGGCCGGCGCCCGGATCGTGTTCAACCCGTCGGCCACCAGCCGCGGCCTGTCGCAGTACCTGTGGCGGCTGGAGCAGCCCGCCGCCGCGGTGGCCAACGAGTACTTCGTCGGCGCGATCAACCGGGTCGGCGTCGAGCCGCTCGGCGACAACGACTTCTACGGCCAGACGTACTTCGCCGACCCGCGCGGACAGCTAGTCGGGGACACCGCCTCGGACGACAAGGACGAGGTACTGGTGCGCGACCTGGACATGGCGCAGCTGACCGAGGTCAGGGACCTTTGGCAGTTCTACCGCGACCGCCGGCCCGACGCCTACGGCCCGCTGGTCCAGCCCTGAGCCGGGAGGTAGAGCCATGAGCACCACGCTGATCAGCGGCGGGACGGTGGTGACGGCGTCCGGCACGCTGGACGCCGACGTGCTGGTCGCCGGGGAGAAGATCGCGGCCGTACTGGCCCGCGACATCACCGCGGAGGGCGGGGCCGAGGCAGCCGCCGCCGACCAGGTCATCGACGCCACGGGCAAGTACGTGCTGCCCGGCGGGATCGACGTGCACACGCACATGGAGATGCCGTTCGGCGGCACGTTCTCCGCGGACACCTTCGAGACCGGCACCCGCGCCGCGGCGTGGGGCGGCACCACCACGATCATCGACTTCGCCGTCCAGGCCAAGGGCACCTCGCTGCTGGCCACGCTGGACAAGTGGCACGCCAAGGCGGACGGCAACTGCTCGATCGACTACGGCTTCCACATGATCGTCTCCGACGTCAACGACGCGACGCTGAAGGAGATGGACGCCTGCATCGAGGCCGGGGTGAACAGCTTCAAGATGTTCATGGCCTACCCCGGCGTGTTCTACGCCACTGACGGCGAGATCCTGCTCGCCATGCAGCAGGCGGCCCGTTCCGGCGCCACCGTGATGATGCACGCGGAGAACGGCATCGCCATCGACCAGCTGGTCGCGCAGGCCCTCGCGTCCGGCCGCACGGAGCCGGTCGAGCACGGCCTGACCCGGCCGCCGGAGCTGGAGGGCGAGGCCACCTCGCGGGCGATCACGCTGGCCAAGGTGGCGGACTGCCCGCTGTACATCGTGCACCTGTCCGCCCGGCACGCGCTCGAGGCGGTCGCCGAGGCGCGGGACGCCGGGCAGAACGTGTTCGCCGAGACCTGCCCGCAGTACCTGTGGCTGTCCATCGACGACCTGGCCCGGCCGGATTTCGAGGGGGCCAAGTTCGTTGCGTCGCCGCCGCTGAGGCCCAGGGACCACCAGGACTCGCTGTGGCGCGGCCTGCGGACCAACGACCTGTCGGTGGTGTCCACGGACCACTGCCCGTTCTGCTTCAAGGACCAGAAGGAACTCGGCCGGGGCGACTTCTCCAAGATCCCCAACGGGATACCGGGCGTCGAGCACCGGATGGACCTGCTGCACGCCGGGGTGGCGGCCGGGCACCTCTCACTGACCCGCTGGGTGGAGGTCGCGTCGACCACGCCGGCGAGGATGTTCGGCCTGTACCCGCGCAAGGGCGTGATCGCGGCCGGGGCCGACGCGGACATCGTCGTCTACGACCCGCACGCGCGGCAGACGCTGTCCGTGGCGACCCACCACATGAACGTGGACTACTCCGCGTACGAGGGCATGGAGATCACCGGCCAGGTGGTGACCACGCTGTCGCGCGGCCGCGTGGTGATCGGCGACGGCAGCTACCGGGGCAGTCCCGGGCACGGCGCGTTCCTGTCCCGCGGGCTGAATCAGTATCTGGTGTAGCGGGAAAGCCAGCCCGTTCGGTACCAAAAGTTTTGGAGGGGCAATGGATTTCGGGGTGGTGCTGCAGACCAATCCGCCGGCCAGCGGCGTGATCGCGATGATGCAGCGGGCCGAGGAGGCCGGGTTCTCCTACGGCTGGACCTGGGACTCGCACGTGCTGTGGCAGGAGCCGTTCGTGATCTACTCCCGGATCCTGTCCGCGACGTCGGCGCTGACCGTAGGGCCGATGGTGACCAACCCGGGCACCAGGGACTGGTCGGTCATCGCGTCGCTGTTCGCCACGCTGAACGACATGTACGGCAACCGGACGGTCTGCGGGATCGGCCGCGGCGACTCGGCCCGCAGGGTCATCGGCCAGAAGCCCATGACGCTGGCCCACCTGTCCGACGCCATGACCGTGATCAAGGGGCTGGCCGAGGGGCGCGAGGTGACGCTCCACGGCCAGCCGCTGCGCATCCCGTGGGTGCGCGACGGCAAGCTCGAGATCTGGATGGCCGCTTACGGGCCGAAGGCGCTCAAGCTGACCGGCGAGCAGGCCGACGGCTTCATCCTGCAGACCGCCGACCCGGACATCGCGCGGTGGACGATCGGCTCGGTGCGCGCCGCGGCGCAGGCGGCCGGGCGCGATCCCGGCTCGGTGAAGATCTGCGTGGCCGCGCCCGCCTACGTAGGCACCGACCTGGCGCACCAGCGGGAACAGCTGAGGTGGTTCGGCGGCATGGTGGGCAATCACGTGGCCGACCTGGTCGCCAGGTACGGCACGGACGGGCCGGTCCCCAAGGAGCTGACCGACTACATCAAGGGCCGGGAAGGCTATGACTACGCGCATCACGGCAAGGCCGACAACCCGATGGTGGACTTCGTGCCGGACGAGATCGTGGACCGGTTCTGCCTGACCGGCCCGGCGGGCGCGCACGCCGACCGGCTGCGCGAGCTGGCCGAGATGGGCGTGGACCAGTTCGCCGTCTACCTGATGCACGACCAGGAGGAGCAGACCCTGGCCGCCTACCGCAGCGAGGTCATTCCTGCCCTGCGCTGAGGGTCGGGGACGGCACCGGGACCAGGCCCTCCACCTTCGGCAGGGCCTGCTGGTCGGCCAGGGCGATGGCCAGCTCGCCTTCCGCGGTGGGGTGCAGCGGCGCGGGGTCGTTCGGGCCCTGCACGTAGGGGTCGGCGGTGCACAGCTCGTGGCCGGTGAACTGGGGACCGGTGACCCCGAAGCCGAACGTCTGGGCCCCCTGCGCGAGCACCGTGTTCAGCTGCCCGAGCCGGGATAGCAGCACCTTCTCCTTGGCCGCGGTGATGCCGTACTTGGACAGGCAGCCCAGGTCCGTGCCGAACGGCGAGTAGTACTGGTTGATCAGGACGGCCGGGCTGCCGGGCAGCGCGGCCAGGTCGCCGAGCAGCTCGTAGTAGCTGCGGGTGAAGTCGCCGATCTGCTTGGTGAAGAAGGCGGCGGTCACCTTGTCGTTGCACACCGTGCTGGCCACGCAGAGCCGGGTCATGATCGACCACTGCACGTCGTCCGCTCCGACGCTGACGACGATCACCTTGGCGCGGGTGGCCCGCGCGGCCTCGGCGAGCTGAGGCGGGGCCACCTGCCCGTCCCCGAGCACCTGCGCGCTGAGCAGGCCGTTCTGCACGGTCGCGCCGCTACAGGCCAGGTTCAGCACCTTCCAGTTGTTCACCATGGCCAGGTCGGCGGCGTAGGACTCGCTGCTGCGGCCGCAGGCGCGGTCCAGCGGGGTGGCGTTGCGCGGGTGCGGGTTGCCGATAGCGGCCGCGGTGGAGTCCCCGATCACGACCGCCTGCACGCCGGGCAGCGGCCGGGTGGCGGCCTGCTGCGGCGCGGTGAGCGGGTCGGCGCCGACCAGGTCGTCCAGGGTCTTGACGCTGCGCAGCACCCCGGGCGTGCTGGACGCGGTCAGCAGCACGCCGCCGACGTTCACCGCGGTCACCACGACCAGGCCCGCGACGACGGTCTTCGCCATTTTCTTGTACGGCTGCCGGCCGATTCCGGCCACCGCGACCAGCGCGACCGCGGCGAAGCCGGCCGCGATCAGCGTCTCCCACTCGAAGTAGCGCGTCCAGCCCTGGGCCAGCTGCTGGCTGAGGTTCAGCTCGAGCGTGCGCGGGCTGTCCGAGCGGAGCACCCGCGCCACCTCGTCGTCGATGGTGATGTGGGTGAGCTTGAGCAGCGGACGTATCGGGCCGGTGAACTGGGGCTTGGTGGGCACGACCTGGCCGAACAGGTCGAGCTCGCCCGGTCCGGACAGGCTGAAGCCGGGGACGGCCGCCCCCACCTGCGCGGTCTGGCCGGCCGCGGACACCGTCTGCAGCGGCGCGACCTGCAGCGCGAGCCAGATGGAGCCCGCCGTGACGATCATGAAAGTGACGAGGTAGAACGCTGCGGTCCTGGTCAGTCGCAGGAATTCGGAAATGTCGCGCTCCGTCTGTTCTGCCTGGGCGGTCCGGCCTCGCCATTCCACGCTACCTCGCGGCGGGGGCAAAGTCACAGACGAGTAACAGCGCTATCTATCACAGGGCTTGCTCGCGCTCCAGGTAGCTCATCGCGGCCCAGCCGAAGGGAACCGGCAGCCAGAACGTCAGCAGCCGGAACAGCAGCACCGTGCTGACCGCGGCCGCGCCCGGCAAGCCCGCGGCGGTGAGCCCGGCGGTCAGCGCCGCCTCCACCCCGCCCAGGCCGCCCGGGGTGGGCAGGATGGAGCCGATGGCGCTGCCGGTCAGGTAGACCACCGCGATGCTGGCGAGCGGCAGCGAGCGGCCGAACGCCGCGACGCAGGCAGCCAGGCACAGGATGTAGGACAGGCTGAGCAGCATGGCGCCGCCGATGCCGAGGGCGAGCTTGCGCGGCTGCTGCGCGACCTGGAGCAGCCGCGGCAGCACCTGGCCGAGCATCGGCGACAACCGGGCGCGCAGCGCCCGGCGCCAGGGCGGCAGGGCCAGGGATCCGAGGGCCAGGGCGACCAGGCCGGCCAGCACAAACCAGGCCCACCGGGGCGGCTGGATGTGCTCCTTCGCCGAGCTGCCCGCGATCGTGGCGAAGATCACGATCAGCACGATGTGCAGGACGAACGCCACCACCTGGGCCACGCCGACGCTGGCCGCGGCGACCGCGGCCGGGATCTTCCTGCGCTGCAGGTACCTGATGTTCAGCGCGGCCCCGCCGACTGCGGCCGGGGTCACCAGGGTGATGAAGGAGCCGGCCACCTGGACGAGCAGGGTGCGGAAGAACTTCAGCCGGTCGGCGACGAAGCCGGACAGGGAGATGGTGGCGCCGATGTAGGTGGACGCCGACAGGGCCAGCGCGGCGACCCCCCACTTCCAGTTGGCCTCGCGCAGCGTGCTGCCCAGGCTGGCCCGGGCCAGCTCGCCGGCCAGCAGGTAGACCGCGGCGGCGCCAGCGACCATCGTCAGCAGGGTGCGCAGCCGGATGCGCTCGAGCCGCACCTGGGCGACCTCGACGCCGGGCACCGCCGCGAGGAGCATGTTGCGCAGGGCCGGCAGGACGCCCCGGTTGCCGCGCAGCGCCTTGCGGGTGGAACGGGCCAGGACGACCGGCTGCAGCAGCGGCACCACCGCCACCAGTTCGTTCGCGCTCCCCTGCTTCAGGGCCAGGCCCGCCGCCCGGTCCGGGCCGACGTAGAGGGCGAGTTCGGCGAGGAGCTGGGCAAGGTCGAGGCGGATCTGCAGGTCGCTGGCGGCCACGTCGCCGTCGCCGGGGTCGAGCAGCATGACCTGACCATCGCCGGTGAACAGGATCCGGTCCGCGGTCAGCCCCCGGTGGGTCACCTTGCGGGCGTGCAGCCGGCCGACCGCGTCCCAGATCTGCCCGAGCTCCTCGTCGCTGCACCCGGGGTTGCGCCTGGCCAGCGTGGTCCCGTCGTGGTGCTCGTAGGCGAGCACGGCGGCTTCGGGGCCGACCCTGACCAGGGCACGCAGCCGCGGCGTGGGCACGTCGGCGTCTTCCGCCGCGTAGGACAGCAGCGCCCGGCGCTCGACCACCCGGTCCACCGACACCGGGGCGCTGCGCGACACCGGCCCGAGCAGCCGCACCGAGCGGTAGATCCGGTAGAACAGGCCTGCCGCCTGCTGGTCCCGGTCGAACACCACGATGTCCAGGGCGCCGTCCGCGGTGGTCACCGCGTAGTGACGGGATCCGGCCGCCCCGGTGCCATTGAGCCGGACCCGCCTGATCGCGCGGACCGGCAGGCCGGCGCCGCTGAGCGCGGAGGCGATGGCCCGGGCGCCGGGCCGCTCGGAGGTGGAGCCCGCGACGTACCGGACCGCCAGGCCGATCGCGCGGCCCGCGATCACCGTGATCAGCAGGGTCAGCAACGGCGTGTGCAGCACTCCCACGTGCACGACGGAGTACACGCCGACCGCCACCCACAGCGCGTTCCGCCAGGCCGGCCGCCCGACCAGGCCGACCATGGTGGCGTAGGCGACCAGGCCCGCCAGGGCGGGGTCGAGGGCTGGGATGTGGCTGATACCCGGGGTCGTGCCCGGGCGGGCCATGGTGATCGCGTCGTAGAGCCGGCTGACGGGCTCCCGGCTGAGCAGCTCGTTGACGATCGCCGTCACGGCGGCGGCCAGCGCTCCGGTGGCGACGGACTCGGCGAGACGCCGGAACTGGCGCCGGGCCAGGAGCTGGACGGCCAGGGCAGCGGGCAGGATGTACAGGGCGATCAGCGCCACCGGGCGGGCCACCTGGAGCAGCGAGGCCGGTACCTGCCTGGTGGCGCCCGCGATGTCGGCCTGCACGGCGGCCGTGGTCGCGCTGGCCGCCACGCCGGCCAGGGCCAGCGCGACGATCTCGATGCAGGACAGCGTGCAGCGCAGCAGATCGACCGGCTTGCGGATGCGGCGTTCGAGCCGATCCTCGACCTCGATCTCGCCTGGCTGCGGTGATGTCACGGGACGATCGTTTCACCTGGCCGCCTAAGCGCATAGACGCACCGCCCGGCCGTGACCGTGGCGAGATGCGCCGGTTGAGGCTCGGCGGCGCCGATTGCCAGACGCTTCACCCAAAAGTCTATTATTTCGGTCGTAATACTTGATTTGGGATTCCGCCGGCGCGAACCTGGAGGCGCGGTGGCCGGCTCAGCTGACTGGAGGTCCTCCATGCCCACGGATACGGCGCCCGTCCCGGAGCTGCCCGCCGCCGAGTTTCGCGAGGCGATGGGGCACTTCGCCACCGGGGTCACGGTCGTCACCTCGGTCGATGCCGACGGCGAACCGGTGGGCACGACCGCCAACGCGGTCACCTCGCTGTCGCTCGACCCGCCGCTGGTCCTCGTCTGTTTCGACCTCGGCAGCCTGACCCTGCGGGCAATCCGCGGCCACGGCGCGTTCGTGGTGAACGTGCTCGCCGCGCCACAGCAGCACCTGTCGCGAAACTTCGCCCGGCGGGGCCTCGCGGCGGCCTGGGACGGAATCCAGCACCGGCGCGGGCCGACCGGCAGCCCCCGGCTCGATGATGTGCTCGCGGTTCTGGAGTGCACCGTGGAGCACGTGCTGCCCGGCGGCGATCACGAGATCGTCGTCGGCCGTGTCCGCCACGCGGAGACGAGCGCGAACCCGAGCGGCCCGCTGGTCTTCTTCCGCGGCGGCTACGCCTCGCTCCTCCCCGCCTGCGGGTGAGCGACTTCCATGATCACCAGCCGCGCCGTTTCGCGTCGGCCGGGCACGCGGCGGCGGTGACGCGGTTCTTCTTTCGCGTCACTGATTCCTGATCGGGTTGCAGGCCCAGGCCGTGTTGGCCGGGATGCCCGGGGTGCCCGGGGTGCCCGGTGCGAATGTGCATGGTGGGGCAGGCAGCGGCGAGAAGATCCGGGTGGATCGGGGCTCCCGCAAGCCCGAATTCACCCCGCGAAAGTCACGAATATCGTACTGGCGAGCGAATAGACGTGCAGGAGAGGCTGACGGGGCCTGAATCGGGAATCACTCATCCAGATCCTTTGCGTCATGGGCGGGGCGCGGGGGCGAGGGTGCGGCGGATCAGGGGGACGGCGGCTTCGGCCCACTTGGCGATCGCGGCGTCGGGGGTGGAGATGTCGGGTTCGGTGACGTAGAGGCCGCGGGCGGGGACGATGGCGCCCAGCTCGACCAGGACGGGCCGCAGGTGAACCTCGACGGCCAGCAGATGGCCGGGCCAGCCGCCGGTCATCACCGGCACCGCGACGGTCCCGGCCAGGCCGTTGCCACCGTAACGGTCGAGGAAGGCCTTGAGCATGCCGGTGTAGGCGGCCTTGTAGGTGGGCGAGGCGAAGATGGCGATGTCGGCGGCGGCGACCTCGGCGGCTAGCCGGGTGAGTTCGGCGGCGGCGGAGTCGAACAAGACCGACGCGTGCTCGGCCAGGTCGATGATCAGCGAGGCCGGGGCCCCGAGGCTCGCGGGAAGAGGAGACCCCGCATCAGGCTGGACCATAGGGACCGAACGGGCTGACGGAACCAGCGCGGCGGACAGGTTGCCTGCGACGGCGAGAGCTACGCGGTGCGTGCGGGACGCGGGCTTTGGATTGCCGGTAACGACGGCGATCCGCATGATGCTGCCCTCCGTGGCCTGAGGAGGTATTTGATAATTCCGATCGATTTAATATACAAGAGTGTGCGAGGGGATACGGCAGCGGAGAGCGGGGCACGGGCGCGCAGCGGGGGCGGGATGCGGGAGCGCGCAGCGGGGGCGGGATGCGGGTGGCGGGAGAACGGGGGTGAGGGGGCGGGATGCGGGGGTGCGGGGCGGGTGAAGGGGGAGCTGCGCGTTTGCTGACTGGGCGGGCTGGGTTATCGTCCCTGACATGAGGCCATCGGAGATACGCCAGCTGATCCGGATGAAGTCAGTCGAGCTCGACGCGACGCGCCGGCGGCTGGGGGCGTGCCACGATATCGGCGACTTGCGCACCATGGGGCGCAGGCTGATCCCGCGGCCGGTCTTCGATTATGTCGACGGCGGCGCCGATGAGGAGCTGTCGATGGCGGCCAACCTGCGAGCGTTCCGGCGCTGGCGGTTCCAGCCCCGCGCGCTGGCGGAGATCACCACGGTGGATACCTCCGCGCGGCTGCTGGACCGGGACCTGCCGCTCCCGCTGGCGCTCGCGCCGACCGGGTACACGCGGATGATGCACCCCGGGGGCGAGATCGCCGCGGCACGCGCGGCGGAGCGGTACGGACTGCCATACGCGTTGTCGACGATGGCGACGACCACGATCGAGGATCTCGCCGCAGCAGTGTCTTCCCGACCAACCAGCCCCGACCGACCTCCCGGCCGGCCTGACCTGTGGTTCCAGCTGTACATCCAGCGTGACAGCGGGATGAACAAGGACCTGGTGGACCGGGCCGTGGCGGCCGGGTACCGGGTGCTCATGGTCACCGTGGACACCATCGTCACAGGCAACCGGACCAGGGACCGGAGGAACGGGCTGCTGATCCCGCCCGAGCTCACCGTCCAGACGCTGGCCAGCATCGCCGCCAAGCCTGGCTACTGGGTCCGGATGCTGCGCAGCGACCCCATCGAGTTCGCCAACTTCACCGGGCAGCGTGGATTCACCATCCACCGCACCGGCGATCTGTTCAACCCGGCGGCCAGCTGGGACGACATCGCCATGCTGCGGGACAGGTGGCCAGGCAAGCTGATGCTCAAAGGCCCCATCTCGCCGTCGGACGCCCGCCGTGCGGTCTCGCTCGGAGTCGACGGCCTGCAGCTGTCCAACCACGGCGGGCGCCAGCTCGACCGGGCGATCGCCCCCGTCGACCTGATCGCTTCCGTCCGCGAAGCGGTCGGACCCGAGGTGTCGCTCGTGGTGGACTCGGGCGTCCGGCACGGATCCGACATCGCGGTGGCGCTGGCGCTGGGCGCGGACGCCTGCTCGATCGGCCGCGCCTACCTCTACGGGCTGATGGCCGGGGGCGAGGCCGGGATCGACAAGGCGATCGACATTCTCACCGACCAGTTCAGGCGGACGCTGCACCTGCTCGGCATGCGTTCGGCAGCCGAGTTGCGCGCGCACGGCCAGGAGCTGCTGGTGGCGCCATGATCTCCGGCGGGCAGCTGCTCGGATTCACGCTGGCGTCGCTGGTGCTGATCGTCATCCCCGGGCCTGGCGTGCTCTTCGTGGTTGGCCGGGCGCTGGCGCACGGGCGCCGGACCGCGCTGGCCACCGCGTGCGGCCACGCCGCGGGCAACTACGTGGTGGCGGCGTGCGTGGCGATTGGCCTGGGCGCGATCTTGCAGCGTTCGGCCACGGTGTTCCTCGTGGTCAAGATCGTCGGGGCAGGTTACCTGGTATGGCTCGGTATCCGGGCGATACGGCACCGGAAGTCGCTGGCCGACTCCTTCGCCGCGGTGGCGGAACCGCGCGATGGCTGGCGGGCGCTGCGCGACGGGGTGGTGGTGGGGATCACGAATCCCAAGTCGTACATCTTGTTCGGCGCCGTCCTGCCGCAGTTCGTGAACCGCGGGGCTGGTGACGTGCCGGGGCAGATGCTGGTGCTGGCCCTGGTTTCCGTCCTGATCGGCGCGGCCTCCGACTGCGGCTGGGGCTTCGCGGCGAGCGCGGTGCGGAACTGGTTCACTCGTTCGCCGAGACGGTTCGAGCTGGTCGGCGGGGCGGGCGGCCTGGCCATGATCGGCGTCGGCGTGACGGTGGCGATCACCGGCCGCCAGAGCTGAGGCCAGCGGCTTGCGACTCAGTTCGTCGCTGAGCGCCTCGGCGTAGGAGGCCGCGACGGCGTCCTAGCTGGCCCGGGTCCTGTCCTGGGTCACGAGGCGCACTCGTCGCTGTCTACCAGCCGGACGGCGCCGTCACGGGGGGCGGGGGCGATCGAGGGGGCTGAAGGGGTCGAAGGGGCACCGTCGTTCCGGTCGGCGGCGTGCGCCGGGGAGGTTCCGTCGATGCGCACGCCGCGCAGGGCCAGCACGGCGATCAGCACGGCGGCGCAGGTAATCGACGCGTCGGCCAGGTTGAACGTCCACGGGAAGTGCGGCAGGTTGATCCAGTCCACGACCCGGCCGCGCAGCAGGCCCGGCGCCCGGAACAAGCGGTCGCCGAGGTTGCCCATCGCCCCGCCGAGCAGCAGCCCGAGGGCGATCGTCCAGGCCAGGCTGCGCAGACGGCGGGCGGTGCGGATGATGTAGGCGATCACGCCGAACACGATCAGGGCGATGACCGCGGTGTAGGACGTGCCGACGCCGAAGGCGGCGCCGGCGTTGAAGGTGAGGTCCAGCGTCAGCAGCCCATGAAGTAGCCGGACCGGCGGGTGCCCGGGCAGCCTGGACAGCACCTGCTGCTTGGAGATGGCGTCGGCGGTCAACACGATGACCGCGACGCAGAACATGACGGTGAGCGCCCAGATCCGGCGCGTCCGCAGCTGGATGGGATCGGCGGTCATCGGGCTCCTGAGCCATGGTTGACGGGCGCCCCCGGACGGGGCGGCAGCGGGCGGCGGGACTTGACCGGGCCGACGGCGACCTCGGGCAGGGCAGGGCGCGGCTGCTTGTCCAGCGCGTCGACGGCCAGCTGGACCGCCGTCTCCAGCTGCGTGTCCCGGCCGGCGGCCGCGTCGTCCGGGGTGATCAGCACCTCCACGTCCGGGTCGACGCCGTGGTTCTCCACTCCCCAGCCGTACTCGTCGAAGTAGAACGCGTACCGCGGCACGGTGACGGTGGAGCCGTCGACCAGGCCCTGCTGGCCCTCGATGCCGATCACGCCGCCCCAGGTCCTGGTGCCGACCACCGGGCCGAGCCCGAGCAGCTTGACCGCGGCGGTGACGATGTCGCCGTCGGACCCGGCGAACTCGTCGGCCAGCGTCACCATCGCGCTGCGCCGCGCCTCCCGCGGGTAGCTGTACGGCAGCCGCCAGCGGCCCAGGCACCAGCCCACGACCTGCCGGGCCAGCTTCTCCACCACCAGCTCGGAGGTGTGCCCGCCGCTGTTCCCGCGCACGTCGAAGATCAGCCCGTCCCGCGTCATCTCGACGCGCAGGTCGCGATGGAAGTGAGCCCAGCCCTCACCCATCATGTCCGGGATGTGCAGGTAACCGAGCCGTCCGTCGCTGAGCTCGCGGACCAGGCGGCGCCGGCTGGCCACCCAGTCCTGGTAGCGGAGCCGCCGGTCCGAGCGCAGCGGCACGACCACGACGTGGCGCCGGATCCCGGGGTCGGCGCCATGCGGGCGGATGGTCAGCTCGACCGGCTTGCCCGCCGTGCCGGCCAGCAGCGGCCAGGGACCGCGCCGCGGGTCGACCGGCTGCCCGTCCACCGCGATCAGCTCGTCGCCGGGACCGGCCGCGACGCCGGGTGCCTCGAGCGGGGAACGCGCCCGCGGGTCGGACGACTCGCCCGGCAGGATCCGGTCCACCACCCACCGGCCGTCCGCGTCGCGGGAGATGTCCGCGCCGAGCTGCCCGACCGGGGTGTGGTCCCGCATGCCGTCCCAGGCCGCGGTCACGTACGCGTGCGACGTGCCGAGCTCGCCCAGCACCTCCCAGAGCAGGTCGGCGAAGTCGGCCGCGCCGCGGATCCGGTCCAGCAGCGGCCGGTACCCGCCGAGCACGCCGTCCCAGTCCACCCCGGACATGTCCGGGGTCCAGAAGTCCCGGCGCAGGTACCGCCCCGCCTCGCCGTAGGCGTGCCGCCACAGGGCGGCCGGTTCGGCCTGGAACCTGGCCCTGGCCTGGTCGACGGTAACGGTCGCCCCCGCGTCGCCGTTCTTGCGCTCGGACGGAATGACGCGCAGCTCGTCGTGGTCGCGGATGACGATCCGGGTGCCGTCGCCGCTGACCCGGAACCAGTCCAGCCCGCCTGCCAGCTCCTTGACGTCGCGCTTACGCAGGTCGAAGCGCTGCAGCGCCGGACGCGGCCGGTCGTCGTCCGGACCTGCGCCGCCTTCGCCGAGCACGCCGGTGACCGGGGCGCGCAGCCACACCAGCCCGCCCTTGACCGGGCGCAGGGAGCTATAGCGCGCCTCCTCGACCGGGAGGGGCACCACCCGCCCGGCCAGGCCGTCCGGGTCGACCGCGACGGCGAGTTCGGCCGCGGGGTCCTCGCCCTTGTCCTGGCCCAGCGGCCGGCCGCCAGGCAGCGGGCCGAACGGCGACGGAGTCTGCGCGGCCAGCGGCACCAGGTAGGGACGGCCGCCGAGCGGGAACGACAGGTCGAACGAGTGCGTGTCGTAAACCGGGTCGAAGTTGCGCTGGGACAGGAAGGCCAGGTAGAGCCCGTCGAGGGTGAAGACCGGAGCGGCGTCGGCGAACCGCCCGTCGGTCACGTCGATCACCTGGCGGTCAGCGACCCGGGCGATCCTGATCCGGGCCAGAGCCCGGATCAGGGGGTGGACCCAGGCCAGCCAGGCCGAGTCCGGCGACCAGGACAACCCGTGGATCGCCCCGTCGTCGGACGTGGCCAGCTCGGTGACCTGGCCGGACGCCACGTCGACGACCAGGAGCCTGCCGTCGTGCGCCGCGGCCGCGACAGTAGCGCCGTCCGGGGAAGCAGCCAGGCTGGTTACGTACCCGAGCTGGCCCGCGGCGAGGATGGAGGAGGCCTGCTCGCCGCTCGTGCTGGCGATCTCGAGGGCGTCGGCGCCGGCCGCGTCGGTGACCCAGACCGCCTGCCCGGTCTCGCCGAGCACCCGCGGCAGCCGGGCCCGGGCCTCCGGGTCGACCGACAGCGCGCGGGCCGGGCCGTCCTTGTGCGTCAGCCAGTGCACCGTGCCGCGCACCTCGACCACGCTGGCCTGCCCGGTCTTGTCACAGTCCAGGCCGCCCAGATGATCCCCGGCGGAGACCAGCCGGGGAGCGCGCGCCGCCGCCGGGGAACCCAGGGTGACCTCCAGCTTGCGCGGCTCCGCCGCCTCGGGGCTGTCCAGGATCCAGATGTCGCCCGCCACGTGGTAGACGATCCGCTGCCCGTCCGTGGCCGGGTTCCGCGCGTACATCCCGTCGTGGTCGCTATGCCTGCGGACGTCGCCGCCATCCAGCGCGCACGAATAGATGTTCCCGGTGCCCTCATGATCGGACAAGAAGAACAGACGTCCGCCGATCAGCATCGGCGCGGCGAACTGGCCATCCAGGTCGGCGAGAACCCGGGTGAACAGGGGGTCGGGGCCGGCGGCGGTCCACAGCTTGCCGACCCGGCCGCCGCGGTACCGCTTCCAGAACGCGGGCTCGCCGACCACGCTCCCGGTGAGCAGGGCGGTGCCGGCGTCCTCGATAGCCACGTCGGTGACGGGGCCGAACGGCAGCAGCCGGGGCGGCGTGGCGCCGTCGCCGGGGACGGCGTAGGCGCGCCGGTACTTCTGGGCCGGCTGGTGCGCCGCGGTGAGGGTCAGCACGTCGCCTGCCGCGGTCCACCCGGTGACCCTGGTCTGCGGGTCACCCCAGTACGTGAGCCGGTCCGCCGTGCTGCCCCCGGTGTCGGCCACGTAGACCTCGGGGTTCCCGTCCCGCCAGCTCGTCCACGCGATCCTGGCGCCGTCGCGGGAAAACCGCGGGTAACTCACCCGCACGTCGTCGGCGGACAGCCGCCGGGCCCTGCCGCCCGCGGCCGGCGCGAGCCAAACGTCGTCGCCGGCCGTGAAGGTGAGCAGGTCACCGTGAATGTGCGGGTAACGCAGGTAACCGGACGGCATCAGGCGGCATCCCTGGGAGGAAGCGGCGGGCGGACCCTGGACGGGCCGGTCGCCGGGTCGGCCGGCGCCCCGGGCGGCTGCTTCTCCAGCGCCTCGAGCACGAGCCGCACCGCGGTCTCCAGCTGCGGGTCATGCCCCGCCGCCCAGTCGTCCGGCGTGATCAGCACCTCGATGTCCGGGTCGACGCCGTAGTTCTCCACTCCCCAGCCGTACTCGTCGAAAGAGAACGCGTACCTGGGCACGGTCATGTGGGTGCCGTCGACCAGCTCGTGACCGGGGATGCCGTCGATGCCGACTACGCCGCCCCAGGTCCGGGTGCCGACTACCGGGCCGAGGCCGAGCAGCTTGATCGCGGCCGTGACGATGTCCCCGTCCGACCCGGCGAATTCGTCGGCCACGGTGACCACCGGACCGCGCCGCCCGTCCTGCGGGTAGGAGGCCGGCCGGATCCAGCGTCCCTGGTCCCAGCCGATGACGCGGCGGGCCAGCTTCTCCACCACCAGCTGGGAGATGTGCCCGCCGCCGTTCCCGCGCACGTCCATGACCAGGGCGTCGAACTGCATCTCGGTCCGCAGGTCACGGTGGAAGTCGGCCCAGCCCTCGCCGACCATGTTCGGGATGTGCAGGTAGCCGATCCGCCCGTCGCCGAGCTCGCGGACCAGGCGGCGCCGCCCGGCCACCCAGTCCTGGTACCGGAGCCGCCTTTCGTCGCGCAGCGGCACGACCACGACGCGGCGCCGGACCTCGGGGTCGGCGCCTTGCGGCCGCACGGCGAGCTCGACCGGCTTGCCGACCGTCCCGGCCAGCAGCGGCGCGGGGCCGAACAGCGGGTCGACCGGCCGCCCGTCCACCGCGATCAGCTCGTCCCCGGCCTTGATCACCACGCCGGGCGCCTCGAGCGGCGAACGCGCACGCGGGTCGGACGTCTCCCCCGGCAGCACCCGGTCTACCAGCCAGCGGCCGGATGCGTCGCGGGATATGTCCGCACCGAGCAGCCCGACGGCGGCCGGGGCGGCGCCCTGACCGTGGAAGTCCTGGCCGGCCCGGACGATGTAGGCGTGCGAGGTGCCGAGCTCGGCCACCACCTCCCACATCAGGTCGGTGAAGTCGTCGGCGCCCCGGATCCGGTCCAGCAGCGGCCGGTAGCTGTCGAGCACCGCGTCCCAGTCCACACCGGACATGCCGGGGTTCCAGAAGTCGCGCCGCATCAGCCGGCCCGCCTCGGCGAAGGCGTGCTGCCACAGCGCGACCGGGTCGGCCTGGAACCTGGCCCGGGACAGGTCGACGGTGACCGACTCGGCCGAGCCGTGGTCCTCCTTGTGCTCGGCCGGCAGGACCCGCAGCTCGTCGTGGTCCTTGACCACCAGCCGGGTGCCGTCGCCGCTGACGTCGAACCAGTCGAGCTCGCCGACCAGCTCGGTAACTTCGCGCTTGAGCAGGTCGAACCGCTCCAGGACCGGCCGCGGCGCGTCGTCTTCTGGGGTGGCGGCACCCTCGCCGAGCACCCCGGCAACCGGCTCGCGCAGCCAGGCGAGCCCGCCCTTCACCGCGCGCAGCCCGCTGTACCTGGCCTCGACCACGGGGACGCCCACCACGCGGCCGGAGATACCGTCGGTGTCGACGGATACCTCGGTCCGTTCGGCGGTCTCGTCTTTGTCTTTGTCCTTATCCGACTCGGGCGGATCCTGGCTCAGCGGCCGGCCGCCAGGCAGCGGGCCGAACGGCGACGGGGTCTGCGCGGCCAGCGGCAGCAGGTAGGGGCGGCTGCCGAGGGGGAACGACAGGTCGAAGGTCTGCTCGTCGTACACCGGGTCGAAGCTGCGGCGGGAGATGAAGGCGAGGTAGAGCCCGTCGGAGGTGAACACCGGGTCGCCGTCGGCGAACCGGCCGTCGGTCACGTCGATGACCTGGCGGTCCGCGATCCGCGCGACCCGGATACGGCGCAGCGGCTGCGGGCCGGGCTGGGCCCAGGCCAGCCAGGCCGAGTCCGGCGACCAGGACAGCCCGCCGACCACGCCGTCGTCGGACGCGGCCAGCTCGGTGACCTGCCCGGACGCCACGTCGACGACCAGCAGCCTGCCGTCATGCGCGGCGGCGGCCACGGTAGCCCCGTCCGGCGAGGCAGTCAGCTCGAGCACGTTTCCGAGCTGGCCCTCGGCCAGCCGGACGGTCTCGATGCCGGGTTCGCCGGTCACCGAGCCGATCTCCAGCGCGTCGGCGCCGGCCGCGTCGGTGACCCAGACCGCCTGCCCGGTCTCGCCGAGCACCCGCGGCAGCCGGGCCCGGGCCTCCGGGTCGACCGACAGCGCGCGGGCCGGGCCGTCCTTGTGCGTCAGCCAGTGCACCGTGCCGCGCACCTCGACCACGCTGGCCTGCCCGGTCTTGTCACAGTCCAGGCCGCCCAGATGATCCCCGGCGGAGACCAGCCGGGGAGCGCGCGCCGCCGCCGGGGAACCCAGGGTGACCTCCAGCTTGCGCGGCTCCGCCGCCTCGGGGCTGTCCAGGATCCAGATGTCGCCCGCCACGTGGTAGACGATCCGCTGCCCGTCCGTGGCCGGGTTCCGCGCGTACATCCCGTCGTGGTCACTATGCCTGCGGACGTCGCCGCCATCCAGCGCGCACGAATAGATGTTCCCGGTGCCCTCATGATCGGACAAGAAGAACAGACGGCCGCCGATCAGCATCGGCGCGGCGAACTGGCCATCCAGGTCGGCGAGAACCCGGGTGAACAGGGGGTCGGGGCCGGCGGCGGTCCACAGCTTGCCGTGGGTGCCGCCGCGGTACCGCTTCCAGAACGCGGGCTCGCTATTCATCCGGCCGGTGAGCAGGGCCGTGCCCGACTCTTCCAGGGCCAGGTCGGTTACCGGGCCGAACGGCAGCCTGCGTGGCGGCTCGCCCTCGAGCGGGACTGCGTACGCCCAGGTCAGGTACGTTTCAGGCTGGCCGGTGGCGGAGATCGCGAGGACCTCGCCTCCTGTGGTCCAGCCGGTCACTCTCGTCCGGGCGTCGCTCCAGTAGGTGAGCCGGCCGGCGTCGCTGCCGTCCGGGTCGGCCGTGTAGATCTCGGGGTTGCCATCCCGCCAGCTGGTCCAGGCGATCCTGGCGCCGTCGCGGGAGAAGCGGGGATAGCTCACCTGTGCGCTGTCGGCGGATAGCCGCCAGGCCCGGCCGCCGTCGGCCGGAGCGAGCCATACGTCGTCCTCGGATACGAAGACGAGAAGGTCACCGTGAATGTGCGGGTAGCGCAGGTATCCGGATGAAGTCACGCACTTCATCCTAGGGTCTGGAGGGCCTACAGCCACCCGCGCTCGGAGGCGATGCGGAGCGCCTCGGCGCGGTTCCTCGCCCCGGTCTTCTGGATGCACGCGGACAGGTAATTGCGCACCGTGCCCTCGGAAAGGTAGAGCTGGACGGCGATCTCGGCGATGGTACGGCCATCGGACGAGGCCTCGAGCACGTCACGCTCGCGCGGGGTGAGCGGATTGACCCCGTCGGCGAGCGCCGCCGCGGCCAGGTCAGGGTCGATGACCCGCTCGCCGGCCAGCACCCGGCGGATGGTCTGGGTGAGCTTGTCCGCCGGGGAGTCCTTGACCAGGAACGCGGACACCCCGGACTCCATCGCGCGGCGGAGGAACCCCGGCCGGCCGAACGTCGTCAGGATCACGATCTTGATGTCCGGGTGGCGCTTCTTCAGCTCGGCCGCCGCGGTCAGGCCGTCCATGCCCGGCATCTCGATGTCCAGCACGGCCACGTCGGGCTTGGTGGCCTCGGCGGCCTTCAGCACCTCGTCGCCGCGGCCGACCTGCGCCACCACCTCGATGTCGCCCTCGAACGAGAGCAGCGCGGCCAGCGCCTCCCTGATCATCACCTGGTCTTCGGCGAGGAGCAGCCGGACGGGCTCGTCCTGGGTCATAGGTTGCAATTATGCGCGGTGTCGCCGACGGCGGCGGACACGTGCGTCGCCGGCACGGTCGCGACGAGGCGGAAGCCGTGGCCCGGTCCTGCCCCTTCGGCCGGCCCGAGCGACAGGCGGCCGCCGATGGCGGACAGGCGCTCGGACACGCCGCGCAGCCCGCTGCCCCGCGGGCTGTCCGGGGTACCCGGAGCGTCCGTGGCGGCCGGGTCCTGGCCAGCGAAGCCGCGGCCATCGTCGGCGACCTCGAGGGACAGCTCGCCCGTCCGCTCGGTGAGCCGGATCCGGCAGTGCCTGGCGCGGGAATGACGGATCACGTTGGTGACGGCCTCGCGCAGGCACCAGGCCAGCACCGCCTCGGCGTCCGGGTCGAAGGTGCCCGAGCGCAGCGTCAGCCCGGCGTCGTCCTCGAGCGCGATGCCGGCCGCCTCCAGCGCGTTCCGCGCCGTGATGACCTCGATGGCGAGCGTGGGCCTGCGGTAGCCGCTGACCGCCTCCCTGATGTCGTGCAGCGTCTGCCGGCTGACCCGGCCGATGTCACCGAGTTCGGTGAGTACCGAGTCGCGTTCGGCCGAGGACGGCAGCTTGGCCAGGCGCTTGGCGGCCAGCTCGGACTTCAGCGTGATCATCGACAGCGACTGGCCGGTCAGGTCGTGCATGTCCCGGGCCAGCCGGAGCCGTTCCTCGTTCGTGGCCAGCTTGGCGACCGTCTCGCGGGCCTGGGCCAGCTGCTGCATCATGGTGATCTGCAGCCGGAACCCGATCATGGCCAGGCCGATGAGCAGGACGGGCAGCAGCACGGCCAGGGTGCTGGCCCCGTCGAAGTGGGTGACCCAGCAGAACAGCAGGTAGCAGGCCGTGATGGCGAAGACGCCGAGGAAGGCCTTGCGCCGGTCGTATACCGACGTGAGCACCATGCCGCCCGCGGCCGATACGTAGATCCACAGCGGCGTCCAGCTCTTGCCGTACACCACGCAGGCCACCGCGGCCAGCGCGGCGAGGGCCCACAGCCCGTACAGCGCCAGCCGCGGCCGCGTGTCGCTGTACATCAGGGTCGGCAGGTAGATGGCGCAGAAGGCGACCGTGATGACCAGGCCGCCTGCGATCCACGCCACCCCGTGGTCGTGCTTGAACAGGTCCGAGACCGGCTGGATCAGGTAGGCGAGCCAGACGCCGGAGAAGAACCAGCGCAACGGGCTGCCGGTACCGGGCACGTGACGGTCGCTGAGCCCGGTGGTGAGCAGGCCCTGCCCCGACCGGTACTGCCCCGACCGGTGCTGCCCCGACCGGTCCGTCTCGTTGCTGACGGCTTCGGTGGATCTTGTCGCCATCGCACCCTCACCTCGCTTCCATGCTGCCACGTTTCCGCTGGATTAACCGCCAGCGGTGCCCGGCCGAGCCCCCGATGGCCGGCCGGGCCCCCCGCCGATCAGACCGACTCGGCGGTGGACCGCACCGCCCCGGTGGCCAGGGCGATGAAGATGCCGAGCCAGGCCACCAGGCCAATGGCCAGGCCGGCCGGCACCGCGGCGCCCTGGATCACGTCGGTGCCGATCTTGACGGCCTCGTAGGTCGGGGTGAAGCTGCCGACGTGGCCGAGGAACCCGGTCAGCGGGAACCACAGGCCGCCGAGGATGGCGAAGACGAAGTAGACGATCAGGGTGACCGGCTGGACCTGGTCAGGCGCGAACCGGTAGCCGATGGCCACGGCCAGCGCGGCGAAGATCGTTGAGCCGAACCAGACGGTCACCGCGATGACCGGCCACTCCCAGGCGGGCAGGTGGACGTTGCCGTAGAAGCGGCCGAGCAGCAGCACGATCACGATGGCCGGGATCGTGGTGGCCAGCGAGACCAGGATCTTGGCGACCACGTACCCGTTGGCGGGCAGCGGGGTGAGCCTGAGCTGACGGATCCAGCCTTCCTTCTTCTCCTGCGAGATCCGCTGCGCGTTGCCGTTGAGCGCGCCGCTGAACGCGCCGAACGTGGCCATCGAGATCATGTAGTACGCGCCGAACGCGACGCCGTAGGCGTGCGCGCTCACCTGCCGGCCGATCAGCAGGTAGAGGATGACCGGGAAGGCCACGGTGAAGATGAAGTAGCGCCGGTTGTGCAGCAGCCGCGAGAGTTCGGCCTTGGTGAGGGCCAGTGTGCCGGCCATGTCAGTTCGTCTCCCCTGCGATAAGTCCGTTGGTCGCGTCGTCTTCGGCGGTGATGGCGAGGAAGGCCTGCTCGAGGCCGAGGCTGGTGACCTCGATCTCGCGCGGCCGGCAGCCCGCGTCGAGGATGGCGTAGAGCGTGGCGTCGGAGTCGCTGGACTGGATCTGCACCACGTCGTGCCTGACCTCGAGGTTCACCAGCCCGGGCAGGCCGAGCAGGAAGGGCTCGTCCACCTTGTCCAGGCGGAAGGAGAGCCGCCTGGCCCCGGCCCGTGCCTTGATCTCGGCGGGCGTGCCGTCGGCTAGCAGCCGGCCCCGGTTGATGACCAGGATCCGGTCCGCCGCCTGGTCGGCCTCCTCCAGGTAGTGCGTGGCGAACAGGAGCGTGCGCCCCGCGGCCACCTCTTCCTTCATGCTGTTCCAGAACAGCCGGCGGGTCTCCACGTCCATGGCCGCGGTCGGCTCGTCCAGCACGATCAGCTCGGACTTGCCGCAGATGGCCAGCGCGAACCGGACCCGCTGGGTCTGGCCGCCGGACAGCCGGTCCACCCGCTGGTCGGCGAACTTGGTGATGCCGGCCCGCTTGAGCGTGGTCTGCACCGGTTCCGGGTTCGGGTGGAGCTTGGTCACCAGCTCGACGAGCTCGCGCACCGTCACCTCGGGCATCAGCCCGCCGGACTGCAGCATCGCGCCGACCCGGCCGGACTTCACTCCCGTGTACGGGTCATCGCCGAACATGCGGATACGCCCGCTGGTCGGCTTGCGCAGCGCGAGCAGCATGTCGAGCGAGGTGGACTTGCCCGCCCCGTTCGGCCCGAGCAGGGCGACCGTCTCGCCCGCGCGCAGGTCGAGGGTCAGCCCGTCGACGGCCCGCAGCCGCCCGTAGTGCTTGGATACGTTCTCGAACGAGACCACCGGCGCGCCGCCGTGCCTGCCCTCGTAGCCCGCGACCGCGGTCGCGGTCGCGGTCGCGGTCGCGGCCAGTCCGGCGGTCGCGGCCAGTCCGGCGGTCGCGGCCAGTCCGGCGGTCGCGGCCAGTCCGGCGGTCGCGGCCAGTCCGGCGGTGGCGCTGAGGGCGGCGGTGGCGCTGACGGCGGTGCCTCCACGGCCACCTCCGCCACTTCCGGAAGCCCCGTAACCGGTCTCATACTGGCTCATGTAGTTCCCCTGTTTCAGCTTCTGTGTCAGCTTCGTCGGCTTCGTCTGGCCGGCTTCCCCGGCCCTGCCCCCCGGCGCTCCCAATACCACCATCTGGGCTGGCCGGCTAGGTAGTGCCGTCCCTCAGGAACCTCCCATGACATGCGTCATCCCTGATGCGGTGACACGCGGTGTCCGAGGCGAGGGATGGGGCGCGGACAGGGCGCGAGAAGGGGCCGGGGTACGGCGTGGATGCCGCGTTCATGCTGCTAGGACGCCCGCGGCAGCCGGGCTATCAGCGGCCTGCGGCGTAGCCCTGCATGCCGCGGGGGTTCGCGGCGGCGTAGAGGATGCCGTCGCGGCGGGCCACCGCGCTGACCCGGCCCAGGGACCAGGCCGGGCGGACGTTGACCAGGTGGCCGCGGCGGCGGAGTTCGGTGATCACCTGGTCGCCGACCCGCGACTCGACGTCCAGGGCACGGGGCTGGGCCTGGCGCGGGTAGAACGACGAGGGCACGTGCGCGGAGTGGAACGACGGGAAGTCGATCGCCTGCTGCAGGTTCATGCCGAACTTCAGGTGGTTGAGGAAGAACAGCAGTGTCCACTGGTCCTGCTGGTCGCCGCCCGGCGTGCCGAACGCGAGGTACGGCTCGCGGTCCCGCAGCGCCAGGCTCGGGCTGAGCGTGGTGCGCGGGCGCTTGCCCGGCGCGAGGGTGGCGGGCAGCCCGGGAGTGAGGGTGAACATCTGCGCCCGGGTGCCGAGGCAGAAGCCGAGGCCGGGAATGACCGGCGAGGACTGCAGCCAGCCGCCGCTGGGCGTGGCGGACACCATGTTGCCGAACCGGTCGGCCACGTCGAGGTGGCAGGTGTCGCCGGGCCGGTGGCTGGAGGCGGCCGGCCCGGCCGGCCCGCTGGTGCGCATCATGGGCTCCCCCGTGCCCGGGTCCAGCAGCCGTGCGGGCGGCTCCACGTCCATGACCGGCGACACGCTTCCGTCGTCGCCGACGCCGGTGAACGCGGCGGTGACGAAATCCGCCAGCCGGGGCGTGCGGCCGTCCGGCGAACCGGGGCGCAGTTCGGCCGACGCCTCGGGTCCGACCAGCCGGCGCCGGTCGTCGGCGTACCCGGCGGACAGCAGCGCCTTGACCGGCACGTCGGCGAAGTCGGGGTCGCCGTACCAGGCCTCTCGGTCGGCGAAGGCGAGCTTGCCGCATTCGGTCACGGTGTGCGCGAAGTCGGCGGTGCCGGGGCCCATGGCCGCCAGGTCGAGGCCGTCGAGCAGGGCGAGTTGCTGCAGGAACACCGGGCCCTGTCCCCACGGCCTGGTCTTGCATACGGTCAGGCCGCCGAACTCGCAGGTCAGCGGCTCTTCGAGCCGCGGGTGCCAGCCGGCCAGGTCGGCGTAGGAGAGCAGCCCGCGGTGCGGCCGGCCGGTCACGTCCATGATTTCGGCCGAGGCGAGGTAGGCGGCGATGGCCTCGGCGACGAAGCCCTCGTAGTACGCCCGCCTGGCCGCCTCGATCTGCTCGTCGCGGTCCTGGCTGGCCGCTTCGGCCTCGTCCAGGATGCGCTGGTAAGTGGCGGCCAGCGCGGGGTTGGCGAACCGGGAGCCTGGCGCGGGCACGCGTCCGCCCGGCAGGTAGACCTCGGCCGAGCTCGGCCAGTGGTCTCCGAACAGCCCGGCCACACTGGCGATCCCCCAGCTGATCGCGGGCAGCAGCGGATAACCGCTGGCCGCGTAGCCGATCGCGTAGCCCATCACGTCCCGCAGCCGGAGCGTGCCGAAGTCCCTCAGCATCACCATCCAGGCCCCGAACGAGCCGGGCACGCAGGCGGCCAGCAGCCCGCTGCCGGGCACCAGGTCGAGCCCGAGATCGGCGAACGCCTCCAGCGTGGCGGCGGCCGGGGCGGTCCCCTGCCCGCACAGCACGAAGGTCTCGCCGCGGCCGGCGTGGTGGGCGATGACCGGGACCTCACCGCCCGGTCCGTTCAGGTGCGGCTCGACCACCTGGAGCACGAGCCCGGCGGCGACGGCCGCGTCGAACGCGTTACCGCCGTGCTCGAGCACCGCCATCCCGGCCGCCGAGGCGAGCCAGTGCGTCGAGGCCACCATGCCGAACGTGCCCGCGAGTTCCGGCCTGGTCGTGAATTCGGGAATCTCGGCCATGACGCGATCCTCTCATCAGCCCGCGCGTGTGTCGGCTAGCGCATGGCGGGGACATACTTGATGATTACTCAGTGCAACTATCCGGCGACTATGAGGTGACACACTGATGCTCACGACTCCCCCTGCCGCACTGCTCATCACCGGCAGGAACTCCGGTCGGTCCCGCGGGCGGCGCGCGATATCGCTGGCGGTGACCGCGGCAGCCGCGGCGGGCCTGCTGGCCGGCTGCGCCTCGGCGAGCACGCATCAGGCAGGCACCGCCCCGGCGGGCGGGGCGGCCACGCCGGGCGGAAAGACCGCGACGCCGGGCGGGAATGGGGCCACGTCCTCCGCGGGCACCGGGTCCGCGTCCTCTGGGTCCGCGTCCTCTGGGTCCGCGTCCTCTGCGACCGCGTCCTCTGGGACCGCGGGCCTTCCGGAGTGCCAGCCGTCGTCGCTGCAGGTCACCGTCAACGCCGGCCAGGCGGGCGGGGCGGCGGGCAGCACGTATCTCCCGGTCGACTTCACGAACGCCTCCAGTTCGCCGTGCGGGCTCTACGGCTATCCGGGCATCTCCTTCGTCACCGCGGGCGACGGCAGCGGCCATCAGATCGGGGCGGCGGCCCAGAAGAACCCGTCCTTCGGCAAGGTGCCGGTCAAGCTCGCGGCGGGCGGCGTGGCGCACGCCTGGCTGCAGGTCGCGGAGGCGGGAAACTACCCGGCCGCGACCTGCCAGCCGGTGAAGGCGAACTGGCTGCGGGTATTCGCGCCGGGCGAGACGCAGGCGCTGTACGTCAGCCACGCCTTCGACGCGTGCTCGTCGGACAGCGCGCCGCTGCTGACCGTCATGCCGGTCCGTTCCGGCCAGGGAGTCCAGGGAACGACGCCCTGATAACGTCTCGCGCATGGATCTTTCCCCGCGAGTGCGCGCCGTCTGCGACCTCGACGTCTCCGAGGCACGCGAGTTCGCCGGCCGCCACGAGTATGACGGCAAGACGCAGGACCTGTCCCCCGCGGGGGTCCGCGCCGGGCTGGCCCGGCTGGAGGAGGCGCGGGCCGGCGGCGGACCGCTGCCAGACCCGCACGACGAGGCGCACCTGTCCGCGGCCGAGGAGCAGAAGCGGGTCACCTTCGCCCGGCTCGAACTCCACCGCAGGAACCCGCTCTTCCATCTCGGCGAGCTGGACCTGTCCTGCTACGACCGGGACTACGCCCCGAAGGCGGAGCGGGACGCCGCGCGGGCCGCGCACCTGACCGCCTGGCCGCAGGTCGCGGACGCGGCCATCGAGTCGCTCGACCAGGTCAACGCGCCGGTGGCGGAGGCGCTGCTCGGCGGCATCCGCGGCCTGGCGGCCGGGCTCACCGCGGGAACGGGCGGCGGTCCCGTGGAGGAGGCCCTGGCCGCGGCGCGGGCCGCGCACGCCCGGCTGGTCGCGCACGTCGAACGCGCGGTGGCGCAGGGCGATCCCGACCCGGCGCTCGGCGGGCCGGCGCTCGCCGCCCTGATGGGCGGGGCCGAGGCGCTGCCGGTCGACCTGGGCCGGCTGGCCGAGCAGGCCGACGCCGAACGGGACCGGCTGCGCGCCCTGCTGGCCGATTGGTGCGCCCGGCTCGGCTCCGCCCAGGGAAGCCGGGCCCAGGGAAGCCGGGCCCAGGGAAACCGGGCCCAGGGGAGCCAGCCTCCGCTCGACGTGGCCCGCGAGCTGGTCCGGGATCACCCGGACGGGGCCGGGGTGATCGAGTCGGCCAGGACGTGGACCGAACGGGCCATCGAGTTCACCCGCGACCATGACCTGGTCCCCTACCACGACGGGGTGTGCCTGGTCGGGCCGGCGCCCGAGTCGCGGCGGTGGGCCACGGCGATGCTGTCGTGGGCCGCGCCCGGCGAGCCGGAGGGACCCTCGTGGTATCACATCACTCCGCCTGATGCCTCCTGGCCGCAGCGTGACCAGGACGAGTGGCTGGAGATGTTCAGCCACACCACGCTGCCCGGCATCACGGTGCACGAGGTCGCGCCCGGGCACTTCTCCCACGGCCGTGCGCTGCGGCACGTGACGTCCGAGGTCAGGCGGACCCTGCACTCCAGCGCGTTCATCGAGGGCTGGGCGCACTACGGCGAGGAACTGTGCGTGGAAGAGGGGTTCGGCGCCGACGACCCGCGGATCCCGATCGGGGTCTGGCTGGAGGCGCTGGTGCGGGTGACCCGGCTGGCGTGCGCCATCGGCGTCCACACGGCCGGGATGACGATCGAGGACGCGGCCCGCCGTTTCGAGGCCGACACCCATCTGGCCGGGCCCGCGGCGCTGTCCGAGGCCCGGCGGGCCACCTTCGACCCGACCTACGGCCGGTACACCTGGGGCAAGCTGGAGATCCTCAAGCTGCGCGAGCGAGCCAGGAAAGACTGGGGCGCCGGCTTCACCCTGCAGCGCTTCCACAAGGCCATGCTCGACCTCGGCTCCCCGCCGATCGGCCTGCTCCCCACCGCCCTTGCCCGGGGCTGATCAAGCGGGTCTCGGGGGTGCTCTCCCCGGCCAGCAGAGTAGCCTTGCATCGTGCGCAGACTGATGCCGGTGCTCCGGATCGCGGGCGCGGCCCTGCTGGCGACGCTCGTGGTGACGGGGTGCGCGTCGGCCAGGGCTACGCCGTCCATCGCCATCGCCAGCGCGTACGTGCCGCAGCCGACGACACCGGGCACCACGGTCGCGTACCTGGAGATCCGCAACAACGGCCCGGCCGACAAACTGGTCTCGGTGCAGACCAGCGTGGGCGGCAACGTGCAGCTGCGGGCTCCGGTGAGCCGGCATTCCGGGATCATGACCATGCGCACTGTGCCGGACATCCCCATCGAGGCCAACGCGATGACGCGGCTCAACCCGATCTCCTACCACCTGCTGATCACGGGGGCAGGGACCATGCACGACGGCAAGGACATCATGCTGCGGCTGACCTTCGCCAACGCCGGCACGGTCACGGTCATCGCGATGGTCACCAACCCGCAGTCGGGCGGCAGCAGCTACTTCCTCAACTGACCTAGGCCGCCAGCCGGGCCACGGCGCCGACGGTCGGACCCTTGAGCGGTGTCAGGTCGGTGTTGAAGTCCGGCCGCCAGTCGGGCAGGCTGACCAGGCCCGGCTCGACCAGGTCGAAGCCCTCGAAGAGGTCCAGGATCTGGCCGCGCGTCCGGAGCGTGAAGGGCATCCGCGCGCCCGCGTAGGTCGTGGTGGCCTCGGCGAGCATCTCCGGGTCGGCGCCGTCCGAGGTGCCGATCGAGACCACCAGGAAGCTGCCGGGCGCCATCCGCTCGCGGAACCTGGCCACGATGCCCGGCGCGTCCTCGTCACCGCTGATGAAGTGCAGCACGCTGAGCAGCAGCACCGCGACGGGCCTGGCGAAGTCGAGGCACCGGGTCAGCGCGTCCTCCCCGAGCACGGCATCCGGCTCACGCACGTCCGCGCGGACGGTGATCACGCCGTCCCTGGTAGCGAGGAGCGCGTCGTTGTGCGCGACGACGATCGGATCGTGGTCCACGTACACGACCCGCGCGCCCGGCTCGACGTCGCGTGCGACCTCGTGCACGCTCGGCGAGGTCGGCAGGCCGCTGCCCAGGTCGAGGAACTGGGATATGCCCTGCCGGGCCAGGAAGCGGACGGCCCGGCGGAGGAACGCGCGGTTGGCCAGGGCGAGCCGCCTCGGTTCGAGCCGCGACTCCATCAGCTTCTCCGCGGCGGCGCGGTCGGCAGCGAAGTTGTCCTTGCCGAAGAGCAGGTAGTCGTAGATCCGGGCAATGCTCGGCCGGGTGACGTCGACCCCTTCGGGCACCCGCAGCTCATGCTTCCTGATCATCATGCTCCCTGCCGGACAAACGCTCGCCGGTGCTGCTGCAACCGTTTGCAACCCTAACCCTATCGCGCACGGCCGTTCCCGGCGGGTCAACGGCATTTTCTCCCGGGTCTGGTCATCTCGCGGCGTGTAGACGACGATGCGCCCCTCTGTCATGTCAGGCACCTGGAGCTCGCTCACGGCCAGGTTCAGCGTCCCGGCGCGCGGGTGCAGGTAGGTGAGGGTCCGCGGCTCGGGATCGGCCACCTCGTGGCGGGCCCACAGGTCGGCGAACTCGCGGCTCAGGCTGGCCAGCCGGCGGATGTCCTCTTCCCAGTCGGGGTCGCCGATATGCCGGCTGTACGCGGAGCGCATCCGGGCCACCAGGTACCGGACGTGCGTCTCGTACTCGGGAAACTTGCCCCGGGCGGCAGGCTCGGTGATGCAGCACCACAGGGTGTTCTTGTGGACGCACGGCATCGAGTGCCAGTCCCAGAACAGCTCCTCGGAGGCGTCGTTCGACATCAGGATGTCGTGCCGGCCGTTGAGCAGCGATGCCGGGAGCGGGTCGAGCGAGCGGAGGATCTCGCGGATGGGATCCGGCACCGCCCGGCCCGCGCACTCGGTGCGCAGCGGCGTCGCCTCGGCCAGCCGGTACAGGTGCTCCCGTTCCGCCCGGTCCAGCCGGAGCGTGCCGGCCACCGCGTCGAGCACCTGGGTGCTCGCGTTGATCTGGCGCCCCTGTTCCAGCCAGGTGTACCAGGTGACGCCGACGCCAGCCAGCAGCGCCACCTCCTCGCGCCGCAGCCCCGGCGTGCGGCGCCGCGAACCGGGCGGCATGCCGAAATCGACCGGGCTGAGCCGGGCCCGCCGGGCCTTCAGGAACTCGCCGAGCTCTGCTCGCCGACGTTCCCCTGCCCGCCGGCGTTCACTTGCCCGCCGGCGTTCGCCAGCGCGCCGCGCCTCGTCCTCCTGCGCTGGTCCGTTCTTCGTTTCGTACGCGACCAAGGCCTCTTCCCATCACAACAACTGCCCCAGTCCAACTTAGCGGTCACCACCGACATTCCGGTGACGACGGCGGGCTGGAGCTTGTGATGAGGCGTGAGGGAAACGGCGGGCCCCAGGGGGAATGGTCTTGGGAAACCGGGGCCCGCCATGGAACGACTGTCCCAGGCCGTCTTTGAACGGCGCTGCAACGGTGCTGGAACGACCGGCTGCGCCGCAGGTCAGGCGGTGGTCCAGGCGAGAGGGAGCGTCTTGACGCCGCGCTGGAAGTTGGAGCGCAGCCAGGACGGCGGGCCGGCGGATTCGAGGACGGACGTGCGGGCCAGCACCTCGGCGAACAGCGCGCGCATCTGGGTGCGGGCCAGATGGGCACCCAGGCAGAAGTGCGGTCCGTGGCCGAACACCAGGTGCGGGTTGGGCTGGCGGCGGATGTCGAAACGGCCGGGGTCGGCGAAGACGGCGTCGTCACGGTTGGCCGAGGTGAAGGAGACCACGACCTTGTCCCCCGAACGGATGGGCTGGCCGCCGATCTGGCAGTCTTCCGCCGCGGTCCGCCGGAACGTCATCACCGGCGTCCACCAGCGCAGCATCTCGTCGGTCGCGACGGGCAGCAGGTCCGGGTCGGCACGCAGCTCGCCGGCGGCCCGCGGGTGCTCGAGCAGCGCGATGCACGCGCCGGGCAGGCCGTTACGCAGCGTCTCGTTGCCGGCCACGGCGAACAGCCAGAACATGTTCTCGAATTCGGCCACCGAGACCCGGGCGCCGCCGTCGTCCGACTGGGCCAGCAGGATCGACATCACGTCGCCGCCCGGACGGCGGCGCTTCTCCTCGGCGAGCAGGTGGGCGTAGGCGTACAGGTCCGGCATCCCCTCGCGGGTGCGCGGGTCGGGCATCTGCCCGCCGGGGCCGGGCGACGGCCGCTCGGCGAGGGCCTCGCGGGCCATCGCCGTGCCCGCGGCCGGGTCGAACTCGGCCGAGGAGGCGTAGTCGGGGTCCTGGTAGCCGATCACCCGGTTGGACCAGTCGAACAGCAGCCAGCGGTCCTGCTCGGGGACGCCGAGCACGTCGGCCAGGGCGAGCAGCGGCAGGTCGGCGGCCACGTCCTTGGCGAAGTCGCATTCGCCGCGCGGGCCGGTGAACACGCGGTCGCAGATGGCCCGGGCGTGACCCCGGATGCGGTCTTCCAGCCTGGCGACCGCCCGCGGCGTGAACGACCGGCTGAGCAGCCGCCGCAGCCGGGAGTGCTCAGGCGGGTCCATGTTGAGCATCATCCGGCGGACGTAGCCCAGCGCCTCCGGAGTGGCCGGGTCCCGGATCTGGGTCGCGCCCAGCGCGGAGGAGAACAGTTCCGGCCGGCGCAGCACCGATTCCACGTCGGCGTGCCTGAGCACCAGCCAGAAGCCGGGGCCCTCCGGCCAGCCCAGCACCGGGATCTCGGGCACCCAGGCCACCGGGGTCTCGCGGCGCAGCCGGGCCAGCGCATCGAACGGCACGCCGACCGTATAGGTGGCGGGGTCGAAGACGACCTCGGTGTCGGGACGGGCCGCTGTTGTCACTCGCGCCCCAGGAACTCCTCGATGGAGGTCGCGAGCGACACCGGCGCCTCGAACATCGGGTAGTGCCCGGCGTCGGGGAGGATGGTCATCTCGGCCTCGGGGAAGTAGACCAGCCAGGTCTGCTCCATCACGTCGGCGGTCACGGCCGGGTCGTTCACCCCGACGATCACCTTCACCGGCGTGCTCGTGTCGGGCTGGACCTTGTCCGAGAAGTCGGACTTGGCCCAGGCCTGCAGGTACGCGCCGAACGCCGCCTCCGTGGAATTCTCCAGCGAGTGCCGGACCACGTGGTTGATGAAGGTCGGGGTCAGCTTGCTGCCGGTGGTGAAGTCGATGATCGCCGCCCGGTTGCCCGCGTTGGCCGCCGCACCGGAGAACAGCTCCCAGCCGCGGGCGTCCATTGGCACCGCGTTGGCGGGCACCGGGTTGAGGCCGACCAGCTTGTCCACCCGGTCCGGGGCCTGCAGCAGCATCTGGTGGGCCACCTTCGCGCCCATCGAGTGCCCGATCACCGAGAACCGGTCCCAGCCGAGTTCACCGGCGAGGGCGATCGCGTCGGCGGCGGCCTCCTCCATGGTGAACTCGCCGGCCACCTCCTTGCGGGCGCCGTAACCGCGCAGGTCCATGAAGGCGTAGGTGTAGGTCGAGCGGTCGAGGAAGTCAGGCAGCGAGCCCCAGCCCCGGGCGGACCCGAACCAGCCGTGCACGGCCAGCACGTGGCGGTCACCGGACCCGATGCTCACGAGGGAACTCGTCATGCCGACCTCCGGCTTGTCGTCCGCGGTTACTTAGCAGCCGACTCTAGCGAGCGGGTACCGCGTCCGCCACGGCTGGCCGCGGTACCGCGACGGCGGCGGCTGCGTCGTCCGCGCCGCGCATGACCAGCAGCGCGTAGGCCAGCACCCGCCCCGCCCACCACGACCAGGGCGCCGGAGCCGCCGAGCAGCGCGGCGAGCCCGGGGGCGATCACCGAGCCGACGACGATGGTCGTCACCGGGGTCGCGCTGGCGCTCGGCTTCAGCCCCCTGGTGACGCACGCCCCGACGGTAGCCCGGGGACCGGCGGCCTAGCCCCGACGGCCGGGGGCGGCCATGAGCGGGCGCGGCCGCGGGGTGAGGGGGCCCCCGCCCCCGTTAGCGGGCGCGGCCGCGGGGTGAGGGGGCCCCCGCCCCCATTAGATGGGGGCGATGGGCCCCTCACCCCGATCAGCCGGCGAAGGCGCGGATGCGGCTGTGACTGGCGAGGCCAGCGGGACCAGGCTGGCCAGCAGGGTCTTGAGCTGGGCGGCCAGGTCCTCGCGCTGATCCTCGGTGAGCGGGGCCAGCAGGGCTTCCTCGTGCCGGAGAAGCCCGTCCACGCTGCGCTCGATGAGCGCGTGGCCGGTGGCGGTCAGCGCCACGTAGCTGAGCCTGCCGTCCGTGCCCGACCGCTCGCGGCGGACCAGGCCCTCGCGTTCGGCCCGGGCGACGCGCTGCGAGATGGCCCCGGCGCTGACCAGGCTCAGCTCGGCTACGGCCCCCGCGGTGAGCCGGTACGGCGGGCCCGCCCGGCGCAGGGTGGACAGCAGCTCCAGGGTGGCGGCGTCGATGCCGAGCCGGGCCAGGGTGCGGCGGCGCTCGTCGGCGAGCAGCTTGCCGATCCGCCAGATCCGGGTGATAACGCCGATGGACCCGGCCGGGGTCCCGGGGCGCTCGCGCTCCCAGGCCTGCTGGATCCGGTCGACGTCGTCCGCGCCGTCCCGGTCCTGGCCGGGACGGTCGTTTGCGCCCCGGGAAGGAGCCGCCGTAGGGTGGGTCACGGGAATAGTTTAGACCTAAAGGAGTTGGCGCATGCGCCAGATCGTCGTGACCGGCGGCGGAACCGGGATCGGGTACGCGGTCGCCGGCGAGTTCGTCCTGGCCGGCGACCGGGTGACGATCACCGGCCGCCGGGAAAACGTGCTGAAGGAGGCGGTCGCGAGCCTGGCCGCGCTAGCCCCGCTGGCGGCCGGTGGGAACGAAGGGGCCGGGGGGACGGAAGGGGCCGGAAGGCCGGGCGTCGGCTATGTGTGCTTCGACGCCGCCGACCCGGCCGCGGTCTGCGCCGCCCTCGCCCAGCTGCCCGGGCGGGTCGACGTCCTGGTCAACAACGCGGGCGGGAACACCGGGTTCGACCGGACTCCGGCCGCCGACGGCGACCTGGCCGGCCTGGCCGCGGACTGGCGGGCCAACCTCGACGCCAACCTGCTGTCCGCGGTGCTGGTCACCGCCGCGCTGACGCCGCGGTTCGCGCCGGACGCGCGGATCATCTCGTTCAGCTCGATCGCCGCCCGGCGCGGGGCCGGGTCCTACGGTGCGGCCAAGGCGGCGGTGGAGGCGTGGACCGCGGACGTTGCCCGCGAACTCGGGCCGCGCGGGATTACCGCCAACGTGGTCTCCCCCGGCCTCACCCTGGGCAGCGAGTTCTTCCGTGACACCCTGACCGAGGCGCGCAAGCAGCGGCTGATCGCGGAGACGGACAACGGGCGGCCGGGTACCACGACGGACGTGGCCGCGCTGGTGGCGTTCCTGGCCTCACCGTCCGCCGGGCACCTCACCGGCCAGGTCATCCACGTCAACGGCGGCGCCTACCTCGGCCGGTAGCGGCGCGGCTCTCTCACCGGCCGACGCCGGCGTCCGGCCGGTGAGGGGGGCGCGGAGGGCGAGCGCGGCCAGCGCGGTGGCCAGGCCCGCGACCGCCATCGCGGTCGCGGCGCCGAAGGCCCCGGCCAGCGCGCCGGCCAGCGCGGGCGTCAGGCCCTGGCCGGCCATCGTCCCGGTGGAACTGAGGCCGAACCCCTGTCCCCTCCGCCGTTCCGGCAGGCTGTCGAGGAAGGCCTGCTGGATGCCGATCTGGTAGGCGAAGCCGGCACCGCACGCCAGCAGGGCCAGGCAGGCCAGCGGCAGCGGCGGGCGGAACACCAGCACGATCAGCGGCAGGCCCATGGCCGCCGCCAGCGGGAACGCCAGCCGGGTGCGCGTGCGCGGCGCGCAGAACCGGCCGACGAGCAGGTCGCCGAGCAGCATTCCTGCGGGCATCGCGGCGAGCAGCGGCGCCGCCGCGCTCGGCGGCCGCCCTAGCAACCCGTTGTACGGCACGATCAGCGACTCGGCCCCCGCTACCAGCCAGGCGGGCAGCCACTGCGCTAGCAGCAAACCCCGGACCGTTCGGTCCCTGAATAGCTCGACGTTGCCGGTCATCGTGGCCCGCACGATCCCGCGGCCCTGGCCGCGGGGCAGGCGGGCCTTCCTGGTCCGCAGGCCCAGCCGGGCGACGGCGGCCGCGATCACCAGTGCCCCGCCCGCGGCCAGCAGTAGCCAGCGCACGGGTGCGGCGGCCAGCACCACGCCGCCGATGCCGAGCCCGGCGATCTGGGTGCCCGCGCCGGCCAGGTTGAAGACCGAGCGGCCGAGGACGTAGCGGTCCCCGTCGAGCACGTCGGGAAGCAGACCGGAGATCGCGGCGGTGAACACCGGGGCGACCGCGGCCGCGACGGCGACCACGGCCAGCATGACCGGGACCGGCAGCCCCGGCCACAGGCCGATCACCAGCCCGGGCACGGCGCGGGTCAGCAGGCCCGCCCCGATGACCAGGCGGGACGGCAGCCGGTCGGCCAGCGCGGTGAACAGCGCGCCGCCGACGGCCTGCGGCGCGAAGCCCATGCTGAATGCGAGCGCGGCCAGGAACGCCAACCTGGTCTGGCCGAAGATGAGCACGGACAGGCCCAGGATCTCGAACTGGAAGCCGAGCACGTACATGCTCATCCCGGCGAACAGCACCCGGAACTCTCCGGCCGCGAACACCGAGCGGTACGTGGTGTGCCCCGGGTGCTGCTCGCGCGGGCCTCCGGAAGCGGTCATGATCGCCAGCGTGCGCGCCGCACGCGGCCGGGAGTACTCTTTCGTCCCAGGACGAAAGCTGGTGCGCGGTGGTGCTGCGGATCGACGTGCGCAACGAGGACCTGACCATGAGCCGGTTCGCGCTGTCGCCGCTGTGGGAGCTGACCCAGGCGCTGCGCCAGCTGGCCGGCGGGCCGCGCCAGCGGGACGAGGCGGTGCTCCGCCCGTGGCTGGCCCGCGCCCGCGACCGGTACTGCGCGCTGGCCCGCGAGGCGGACCTCGGCGTGATCGCCGCGCTGAACCCGCCCGGCTGGGGCGCCGACTTCCTGGCCCCCGTCCCGGCGAGCGTGCACACCACTATCGGCGACCTGCTCGGCCAGGTCCGGTCGACGCCCGCGGACCAAGTGCAGCACGAGGTCGCCGCCGCGCTGGGCCGGCAGCCGCGGGCCGATCCTCGCGTCGAGCGCATCCTGACCAGCTCCCGGGCGGCCGGGTACGTCGCCGACGTGCTGGCCGCCGCCTGGCAGGCGCTGCTCGAGCCGGAATGGCGGACGCTGCGCGCCATCTTGGAACGCGACGTGGTTTACCGCGCCGGGCAGCTCGCCTCGAGGGGCTGGGCCGCCGCGCTGACCGACCTGCACGCGGACCTGAGCTGGCGCCAGGGCCGGATCGAGCTGAGCCGCCTGGCCGCCGACGACGGCGCCGACCTCGGCGGGCGCGGCCTGCTGTTCATCCCGTCGGTCTTCGCCTGGCCGCGGCTCGCGCTGAGCCTCGACCCGCCGTGGCCGCCGGCCCTGATCTACCCGGCGCGCGGGGTCTCCGCGCTCTGGGAACAGCCCGGCCGGACCGGGCCTGGCACCGCGCTGCACCGGCTCCTCGGCGGCTCGCGCGCCGCCATCCTGCTCGCGCTCGAGGATCCGGCCAGCACCACCCAGCTGGCCGCGACGCTGGGCCAGTCGCTTGGCGGCATCGGGGACCACCTGGCCGTCCTGCGCGAGGCCGGGCTGGTGGCCAGGGCCAGGTCCGGACGTTCGGTGCTCTACCGCCGCACCCCGGTCGGGGACGCGCTGGCCGCGGCCGAACTCTGAGGCATCTCAGGGCGGAGGGCCTCAAGGGAGGGCGATGAGCAGCACCGGAACGCCGGCCGCGGTCAGCTCGCCCGCCACCCGCAGGAACGTCCGCGCGGCGGGCACCGAACGGAGCTGCGCCTTGGGGAAGTCCGTCTTGGGTTCGGCCGCTACGAGCACGATGACCAGCGAGAGCACGAACCAGGCCAGCACGGCGCGGCGCCAGTTACGCGCCCGCCATTGCGCGAGGCGCTGCCGGAACGGCGCCCGCGGCGGCCGCTGGCGCCAGGCGATGACCCCGGTGCTTCTGACGCCATACGGGGGACGCGTTCCGACGGCGGCGAAGCCGGGGCCTATGCCCCGGTGGCCGCGTTCCGGCCACGCTTGCTGAAGCGCCTGGCGCATCATGACCCCTCCCGCCACTCCCCCAATGGACCACCCAGTGGACCAGCCCAGTGAACCGGCATAGTGGACCAGTACCTATCTGGAGGGCGGTCCGGCGTCCCTGATACGTCCGCGTACTCCGCAACTCGCTTGCCGTCCGCCGTCTCGCGATATATCGTGCAAGTACTTGGGATTCCCCGGTTCTTGCTACGGAGGGCACGATGGCTACGGGATACAACGTGCGCGTCGGGGATGCCGATCGCGAAGCAGTCGCCGCCCAGTTGCGGGAGCACTACGCGGACGGGCGGCTGACGCTTGAGGAACTGAACGAGCGCCTCGACCAGACGTTCGCTGCCAAGACCAAAGCCGACCTGAATACCGTGATGCGCGACCTCCCGCAGGCCGCGCGGCCGACCGCGGGCATGCCGTACGGGGGCACGGCGTGGCAGGGCCCTGCCTGGCAGGGGCCGATGGCGACCCGGCCGGGACAGGATCAGGGCAACGGCTGGGGTAACGGCCAGCGACCGCACGGGCCGGGCGCCTTCGCGCCGATCATGGGGCTCGTGTGGCTGTGCGTCATCTTCGGCAGCCTCATCCTCTTCGGCGGATTCGGCGGTGGCGGCAGGCCGCTGGCGATCGTGCTGTTCCTCGCGGCCCTGGCGCTGGTCAGGCGGCTGATCGGGCTCGGCAGGCGGCGCGGAGGCCCCGGGCCCCGCGGTCCGAGGGGCCCCCGGGGACGCCGCCGCTGGTGATTATCGCTTCGCCTGGGTTCCGCGCCGGGCTGGCTCGACTTATCGTTGAAGGGTGAGGCAGCCAGCCTGGCGAATTCAGGGAGCCGATGACAAGGCGATATGACGTCCGAACCGGAATGGTAGACGAGGATCCTGACGCGGGGCAGCCGCGTGAAGAGCTGGTACCGGGATGGCACGTGCCCGGCCGGACGCGATACGACTATGACCTCAGGATCGGCGATGCCGAGCGTGACGTCGCCATGGCCCAGCTTCGTGAGCACTTCGCCGCGGGGCGGCTGACCTTCGACGAGCTGTCCGACCGGATCGACGCTGCCCTCGCCGCCAAGACGCAGCGCCATATCGACCGCCTGATGGCCGACCTCCCCCGGCAGCCCAGGGTCGCCAGGACCGAGCCGGCGGTCCCGGTCCCGGCCGGGGACGCAGGGCGGTTCCTCGTCTTCGCGATGCTGCTGTTCGCGCTGGCCACCTGGATCTTGATCATGGCCTGGATGTCCCGCTACTCTCACCTGGGCGGGCCGTACCCAGACTGGCCGCCGCGGCCTTAGTTCTTCACGGCAGAGGCCGGGCGCTCAGGCGCCGGCCAGGGCGCGCAGCGGGACTACCAGGTAGCGATAGTCCGCCGCGGGCTCGTCGCCGTTCCCGGTGCTGCCGGTGATGAGGGCGGGCTTGGTCGGGCTGGTGAACTGCAGGCGGATCCGCGCCTCGTCGGAGACGGCCGGTGCCTCATCGGCCTCCTGGCCCTTGGCGGCCTGGTCGGCCTTGGCGGCCTGGTCGGCCTTGCCGGCAGCCTGCGGCTTGTCGGCGGCGCCCGTGGCGCCGGCCGCCGCGATCAGGGCCGCGCCGAGACCGTCCATCAGGTAGTGCGGGCTGAACGCGATCGCGGTCTCATCGCCGGCGAAGTCGGCGGCGACCGTCTCCCGCGCCCGTGCCTGCCCCTCGGTACCCGCCTCGATCGTGACCTTGCCGTGGCCGAACGACAGCCGCACCGAGCTGCCGCGCTCCGCGACCAGTGCGACTCGCTTGACCGCCTCGACGAGCGGAACGGCCGGCATGTCACCGCGGCTGCCGAAGCCGTCAGGGAACCTGGACATGTACTTGATGTACTCGCCCGCGATCAGCCGGGTGGTCAGCCGGCGCCCGCCCGACTCGAACCCGATCATCGCGTCGCCCGCGCGGAGCGAGTCGCCCTGACTCGCACCGCCGGCCAGCTCGCCGCGCATCATGACCCGGACGGGCGTGCCGGGCATCATCATCCGCGCGGCGTCGGACAGGGTCTTGGCCGGCACCAGCAGGGTGCCGGCCGAGCCCGGGTGAGCGGGGTTCCAGCCGAGTTCCCTGATCGCGAGCCGGTACCTGTCGGTCGCCACCAGCCTGATGATGTCCTCGCTGATCTCCAGGTTCACCCCCGTGATGACCGGCAGCGTGTCATCGCGGCTGGCCGCGAGCGCCACCTGGCCGATCGCCGTGGCGAGCGCGCCGCCGTCGACGGTCCCCGCCAGCAGCGGCAGCTCGGGCAGCCGGGGGTACTCCTTGACCGGCAGCGTGACCAGGGTGAAGGACGCCGGACCGCAGGTCACGGCGACGTCATCCTTCTCGTGATCCAGCTCGACCGGGAACGGCGGCAGGCTCCGGGTGATCTCGGCCAGCAGCCGCCCGGGCACCAGCGCGGTGCCCGGCTCGGTCACCTCCGCGTCGAGGAGGATCCTGGCCGACACCTCGTAGTCGAAGCAGGAGAGGGCCAGGCCGCCGGCGGATGCCTCGAGCAGAAGCCCGGACAGGATGGGCAGCACCGGTCGCGACGGCAGCGAGCGCGCCACCCAGGCGACCGCCTCAGCCAGCACGTCCCGTTCAACGATGATCCGCATTCCCTGCCGCCTCCATCCCGCGTGTGCCACCCTGCGCGGGGGCCCACATGCATACTCGCACGCGGCACCGACATTCCGGTGCGGCCGGAGGCCGCACGACCGGGGGACTTGTCCCCCCCAAGGGGGGTCTGGGGGGAAGGTTCCCCCCAGGAGCAGGGGGGGTCTTGGGGGGATCGTTCCCCCCGGCTAACACAGCCCGGGGGGCGCGGAGTCCAGGGTGGCCTGAATGGCCTTGGCCAGAGCCCGGGCCGATTCCGCGGTGAGCTCGACCGCGACCCGCGCCGACGGGCCGGCGCCGGGGGCGATGAAGTCGATGTTGAGGGTGTGCTCCGCCTGGGCGTGCACCGGGTGGTCGAAGTACACGCTCGCGTCGGTCAGCCGGAACCATCCGGACGGGCCCTTGCCGCTGCCGCTGATCGAGACCTTCTCCGTCAGGTAAGTGCACATGCGCGAATCCTCTCAGGGTGCGGGCGGTCAGAGGTAACGGCCGAAGAAGTCCCAGATGTGCTGCCAGGCGTCCACCGCCGCCTCGGGCCGGTAGCTGGGCCGGTCTACCTGCAGGAAGGCATGCCCGGCGCCGTCGTAAGAATGGAACTCGTAGGTCTTGCCGTTCGCCTTGAGCGCGTTTTCGAGCTCGGCGACGTGCTCGGGGGAGGGGTGCTGATCCTCGGCGCCGAACAGGCCGAGCAGCGGGCAGGACAGGTCCGCGGTCCGCTCCACCAGGGCCGGTGAGCCGTGCAGCGGGTGCCCCTCGGGCGGGGTCTCGACGACGAAGCCGCCGTAACAGTCCACGGCCGCGTCGAGCGGCAGGCTGACCGCGGCCAGGAAGGACTGCCGGCCGCCCGAGCAGTGGCCGATCCAGCGTCTAGGAACGCCGAAGGGGTGCTCCCGGGCACGCGAGAACATCCACTCCATCCTGACGCAGCGCCAGGCTAGCGGTCCTTCATCTGGTCCACTTCAGTGACTCACTAATCGTGAAATCGAAGGTCATCGGACCTTGCGATCCCGGGCAGTCCCGGACAGCGAACGGGAAGACCTGGATCGTGATCCGGGGATGGCGTGCAGCCTCAGCTAGCCTGACGACCTGGCAGTGGCAGACTCTTACCCATGACTTACGTTGCCGCTCTCGACCGGTACGACGACAAGATGCCCTACCGCCGCTGCGGGCGCAGCGGCCTCAAACTTCCCGAGATATCACTCGGGCTGTGGCAGAACTTCGGTGATGATCGACCTCTGACAACTCAGCGCGCGATCATCCGCCGCGCCTTCGACCTCGGGGTCACGCACTTCGATTTGGCCAATAACTATGGCGGCATCGGGCCCGCGGAGACTTTGGGACAAGGCAACTACGGGTCTCCGTACGGCAGCGCGGAGATCAACTTCGGCCGGGTCATGCGCGAGGACCTGCGCCCGTACCGCGACGAGCTGATCATCTCGACCAAGGCCGGGTACGACATGTGGCCGGGGCCCTACGGTGACCACGGCTCGCGCAAGTACCTGCTGGCCAGCCTGGACCAGTCGCTGCGCCGGATGGGCCTGGAGTACGTCGACATCTTCTACTCCCACCGGTTCGACCCGGACACGCCGCTCGAGGAGACGATGGGCGCGCTGGACACCGCGGTCCGCTCCGGCAAGGCCCTGTACGCAGGCATCTCCTCCTATTCGGCCGAACGGACCCTGGAAGCGATATCCCTGCTCCGGCGGCTGGGCACGCCGCTGCTCATCCACCAGCCGTCCTACTCGATGCTGAACCGGTGGATCGAGGGCGGGCTGCTCGACGTGCTCGGCCGCGAGGGCGTGGGCTGCATCGCCTTCTCGCCGCTGGCCCAGGGCGTGCTGACCGGCAAGTACCTCGGCGGGGTGCCGGCCGGGTCACGGGCCGCGCTGAACGAATCGCTTTCGTCCGACCAGATTTCCGAACGGACCTTGGTACACGTCCGCGCGCTGGCCGATATCGCCGCGTCACGGGGCCAGTCCCTGGCCCAGCTCGCGCTGGCCTGGGCGCTGCGGGATCAGCGGGTGACCTCGGTGCTGATCGGCGCCAGCGGCGTCGCCCAGCTGGAGGAGAACCTCGCGGCGGCCGGGAACACCGGCTTCACCGACGATGAGCTGGCCGCGATCGACCGCGACGCCGTTGAGGCCGGCGTCAACATCTGGGCCTCCTCCAGCGCCCGCTGAGCCCGCCTGCCCGGGGGCTTCAGCGGCTCAGGAGGCCAGGTAGCGGCCGAACCAGGTGAAGATCTTCTCCCAGCCGTCGACGGCGGCCTCGGGGCGGTATGCGGTCCGGTTCACCGAGAAGAACGCGTGGCCGGCGCCCTCGTAGGAGTGGAACTCGTAGGTCTTGCCCTGCGCCTTCAGCTCCTCCTCGAGCTCGTTGACCTGGTCGGGTGAGGGGTACTGGTCGTCCGCGCCGAACAGCCCGAGCAGCGGGCAGGACAGGTCCTTGGTCAGGTGCTTGATGGGCCCGACCTTCAGCGGCATGCCCTCCGGCGGGGCGCCGGTGACGAACGCGCCGTAGCAGTCCACCGCGGCGTCCAGCGGCAGGCTGCAGGCGGCCAGGAACGACTGCCGGCCGCCGGAGCAGTACCCGATGACGCCGATCTTGCCGTTGGAGGACGTCAGGGCGCGCAGGTGCGCCGCCGCGCCGGCCACGTCACCGACCAGCCGCGCGTCGGGCACGCCGCCCTTGGCGCGGGCCGCCGCGGCGGCGTCGTCCGGGCTGGCGCCGGGGGCGTCGCGGTGGTACAGGTTCGGCATGAGCGCGTTGTAGCCTTCCGCGGCGAACCGGCGCGCTATCTCCTTGGTCGGCGCGTCGTAGCCCGGCATGTGGTGAATCACCACCACGCCGCCCAACGGGCCCTGGCTCATCGGCCTGGCCAGGTAGGCCTCGATCTCGTCCCCGCCGTCGCCGCGGATGGTGACGGTCTCGGCCAGCGTCGCGTCGTACATCGGAGTCCCTTCGCATATGGCAACTAACGGCGCTCAGATCCTACCGCCGGGCTCATCCGGGCTTGCGGGCGCGGACGCGCTCGACGACGCCGAGCTTGAGCCGCTCGGATTCCTCGATCAGGAATCCGAGTTCGGCCAGGTAGACGAGGGGCCGGCGGCGGAAGTGCTCGCCCGCGAGCGGGATGGTGATCCGCTCGTACAGCCACTGCACGGCCCGCAGCGGCGCGGCCGAGGCGGCCACGTGATCGACAAGCAGCAGGCGGCCGCCGGGGCGCAGGACCCGCGCCATCTCGGTGACCGCGCGGTGGTCATCGGGGATGGCGCACAGGCCGAGCGCGCACAGCACGGTGTCGAATGACTCGTCCGGGAAGTCCAGCGCCTGGGCATCGCCCTGGCGCAGGTCGGCGCCGCGGCCGAGGGCGGCCGCGCGCTCGCGCGCGAGGCCGAGCATGACCGGCGACCAGTCCACGCCGGTGAGCCTGACGCTATCCGGATAGAAGGACAGGTTGCGGCCGGTTCCGACGGCGACCTCGAGCACGTCGCCGACGGCCCGGCCGCACGCCCACGGCCGGCTGTCCCCGAACAGGTGCCGGTCCCAGAAGGTCATCGCGCGGTCATACCGGCCGGCCTGCTTGTCCCAGTACGCGGCGCGGCGCCGGTTCAGGTCGTGGCTCACCACCACACCCTGGCACAGCGGAGGCCGGTCCCGCCCCCACGGCGGGACCGGCCTCCGGTCTGGTCAGCGGTGCACGTGCGACAGCGGGCCCGCGTTGTCAGGGAACCCGGAGGTGTTGAGCGCCTGGATGCCGGCGTTCTGCTCGCCGTTGAACGGCGTCGAGATCGCCTTGTCACCCGGCTTGTTGGGCTCGCAGCCCAGGTTGAACGGGACGTTGGGGTCGTTGAACCACAGGCCCAGGTGGTACTGGTGGGTCGCGCCGAACGTGGTGGTGCCGCCCGTCGACACCGAGAACGTCTCGACGTCGAAGACGCCGCGCACGGTGGCGTGGCCGACGCCGTGCCGGTCGGCGTTGATGTCGGTCTGGTACCAGGACACGCCGAACGGCTTGTTCGGCTGCTGGATCACGAACAGGTCGAAGTCGGCGTTGCTCGGCATGCCGAAGATCGAGACGTCCATGGTGTCGTTCTGCGACCCGGGAATGATGGTGACCCGGCCGCCGGCGTGCGGCAGGCAGGACTTGATGCCGGGCGACGGCACCAGGGCGAAGGTAAACGCGCCGCTGTGGCGCGCGCTGGTCACCGGGGCCGCGGACGCCGCGGTCAGGCTCAGGGCGCCGGCCACTGCGGTGACGGCCACCCCCGCGGTGGCCCAGGTCACGGCGCGCCGGCGCAGGTTCTTGGTGAAACGCATGAATGCTCCCCTGTTTTCGCTGGCCGCGCCCTGCGGCGCGGCCGGTGTCGGGCAGGAGTACGCAGCACGGAGCCGAAAGGGTTCAATGCGAATTCGATTGAACCCGCGGAAGGTGCCGGCGCGTATCTCCTAGGAGTGGGGTGGCGGGCGGACGGAGCGACGCGATGTGGACAGCGGTGCGATCTCGCACGGCCGACGACGATACGCTCGTGACCGAGCTCTACCGCCAGTACCGGGTGCCGCTGATGGCCTACGTGCTGCGGCTGACCGCCGGGGACCGGCAGCAGGCCGAGGATGTCGTGCAGGAGACGATGCTCAGGGCCTGGCGTCAGGTTGGCAAGCTCGATCTGAGCGAACCGTCACTGATGCCCTGGCTGGCCACGGTGGCCCGGCGTATCGTCATTGACGACAAGCGCCGGAAGAGCGCGCGGCCAGCCGAGACGGGGGACGGCATGCTCGAGAACGCCCCCGTCCCCGACACCACGGAGGAGCTTCTCCGCAAGGTGCTCGTGGCCGAGGCGCTGCAGTCCCTCACGTCGGCTCATCGCGAGGTGCTTAACGAGACGATCCTGCGCGACCGCACCGTCAACGAGGCGGCCGAGGCTCTCGGGATCCCGGTCGGCACGGTCAAGTCGCGCGTGTACTACGCGCTCAAAGCGCTCCGGGTGGTCCTGGCCGAGCGGGGGGTGGCGGCATGACCGCGCATACCGACGTCGGCGCCTACTCCATGGGCCTGCTCGAGGAGCAGGACAAGCGGTCGTTCGAGGACCACCTGGCCGAATGCCCGGCCTGCGCCGCCGAGCTGGCCGAGCTGTCGCCGATGGCGGCCCTCCTGCGAGGCGTAGAGCTCCGGGGAGTAGAGCTCCGGGGAGTAGAGCTCCGGGGCGTCGACCCGGCCGGTGCCGCGGACGGCGAGCCGGGCGGGGGGGTCACCGAGCTGCTCCACCGCCGGGCCAGGCAGCAGCAGCACCGCAGGCGCTGGCAGGTCGCGCTGGGGGCGGCGGCCGGCATCGTGCTGATCGGCGGGGGGATCGGCGTGGGGATCGCGGCGGCGCCGCAGCACGCCAGTCCCCCGGCGCAGGGCGTGGCGCTGACCGGTCAGTTGCACTCCGCCACCGACCCAGGAACAGGGGTAGCCGGCACCGTCGGCCTCGTGTCCAGGGCCTGGGGCACCCAGGTCACCCTGGACCTGTCGAAGGTGCGCGGGCCAGCCGAATGCGAGCTGATCGCGGTGTCCAGGACCGGGCAGCGGCGGGTGGTCATGGGCTGGCTGGTGACCGAGCCGGGCGATGGGGTACCCGGCCATCCGGCTCACCTGGTGATCAGAGGCGGAACGTCCATCCCGAGGAGCGATCTGGCCCGCGTCGACGTCGACGTGGTGAACGGCCGGACCCTGGTGAGTATCCCGGTGTGAGCCTCAGGCGGGCAGCTTACTAGGTCAGCATCCGGAAGCAGACGGTGACGGTCCGTTAGGCCGGGAGCTTGACTAGGGTAAGAAAAAAGTTGTCGATCTGCCGGATGGCGTCCATGAAGTGCTCGAAGTCGACGGGCTTGCTGATGAACGCGTTGGCGTGCAGCGAGTAGCTGCGCACGATGTCCTCTTCGGCCTGCGAAGTGGTCAGCATGACCACCGGGATGACCAGCAGCTCGTCGTCCTGCTTCAGCTCCGCAAGGACCTCCATGCCGCTGCGCCGGGGCAGGTTGACGTCGAGCAGGATGAGCCCGGGGCGCGGCGCGTCGGCGTAAGGGCCGGTCCGGTGCAGGAACTGCAGGGCCTGCTCGCCGTCGCCCACCACGTGCAGCCGGTTCTGGATCTTGTAATACTCGAAGGCCTCCCTGGTCATGAGGACGTCACCTTCATCGTCCTCCACCAGCAGCACGTCGATTACTCTCGGGTCTTCGAGCTCAGTCATCGGCTTCCCTGGGGGTCTCGTCGGTGGAAGTCTCGTCCTCGGGCGGCTGGTCCATTGTCTCGGCCGGCATCGGCAGCGTGAACAGGAACCGCGAGCCTTCGGTGTAGCTCGTGTCCAGCCAGATCCGCCCGCCAAAGTACTCGACGATCTTCCTGCTCATGGCCAGGCCGATGCCGGTACCCGGGTAAGCGCTCCGCTCATGCAGGCGCTGGAAGATCACGAAGATCCGTTCGGCGTACTCGGGCTGGATCCCGATGCCGTTGTCGCCGAAGGAGAATAGCCAGAACGGCTCGTCCCTGGTGCACGTGATCACGATCCGCGGCGGCTTGCCGCCGCTGAACTTCAGCGCGTTGCTGAGCAGGTTCTGGAACACCGCGGTGAGCAGCGGCAGCTCGGCCAGCACCAGCGGCAGGTGCCCGGTCTCCACCGTGGCGCCGGTCTCCTCCATCGCCGTGGCCAGGTTGTTCCTGGCCTGGGCCAGCGCGGCGTCGCTGGAGACCAGCGCGGGCTCGCGCGCGGACCGGCCCACCCGGCTGTACTGGAGCAGGTCGTTGATCAGCGCCTGCATCCGCTTGGCCCCGTCGACGGCGAACTCGATGTACTGGTCGGCCCGGGCGTCCAGCTGGCCCGCGTAGCGGCGCTGCAGCAGCTGGGTGAAGCTCGCCACCTTCCGCAGCGGCTCCTGCAGGTCGTGCGAGGCGATGTAGGCGAACTGCTCGAGCTCGGAGTTCGAGCGCTCCAGTTCCACGGTGTGCGCCTGCAGGACGGTGTTCGCGTCCCGCGTCGCGCCGAGCTCCTGCAAGATGCGCTCGCGCATGCTGTTCACGTCGGCGGCCAGGTTGGTCACTTCCCGCGGGCCGGTCAGGGTGACTTCGTGCCCGAAGTCGCCGCCGGCCACCCGGCGGGCCTCGGCGGCGAGCCGGTGCAGCGGCCTGATCACCGTCGCCCGCAGCCCGAACGCGAGGACCACCACGATGATCGCCAGGCCGACGGCGATGGCGATGAACACGCCGTCCAGCACAGCGGAAGAGTTGTTCAGGGCCGCCACGGCCTGGGTCCGGGCGGCCGAGATGTCGCCCTGCAGCACGCCTATCCTGGCCCGAAGCGCGTCGAAATCCGCCTTGCCGGTCAAGACGTCGGGGCTGACCACGGGCTTTCCGGTCTGGCCGACCTGGTTGATGGTCGGCTGGGCGTAGTGGGTGCGCCAGAAGCGGGCCTCGGCGGTCACGCTCTTCAGGTCGGCCGCGGCGGACGGCGGCAGCTGCCCGATGACGGCCTGCAGAGCCCTGATCGCGTTCGCCTCCTCGGTCACGCCCTGGTTGTACGGGGCCAGGAAATCCTTCTGGCCGCTCAGCGCGTAGCCGCGCACGCCGGTCTCCTGGTCGACCAGCGCGGTGTCGAGCCGCTGGACCTGGAGCTGGGCGGGATCGATCGTGCCGACCACTCGCTGGCGGTTGTCGCGCAGGCCGAGCAGGGCGAGGCCACCCGCCACTATGGCGGCCACCGAGAACAGCAGCAGGATCAGCAGGGCGACGCCGATGATCCGGCTGAGCGGCCAGCGCTTCGCCGCCGCGGCCGTGGCCGCTCCCCCGTCAGTCCTGGCTCGCCGGGTACCGCGGACATCGCGGGGCCCGGCCGGCGGCGAGTTCGCCGGGCCCTGGCGGATGTCGGCGTTCAGGTCAGTCATGGTCCGGCTGGGGACGAGAAACCGAGGGCCAGGACGGCCAGGTCGTCGTCCAGGTCACCTCCGTTGAGCTCGCGTACACGATCGATCACCTGGTCGAGCAGTTCCTCCCCGGGCTGGTCCGGGCCGCCGAGGGCGTCCCTGATCAGGTCCATCAGGCCTTCACTGCCGAGCCGCTCTGACCCCTTCCCTATCCGGCCCTCGATAAGCCCGTCGGTGTAGAGCAGAATCGACCAGCTGCCGTCGAGCCGGATCGGGATCCCCGGCCAGTCGCGCACCTCGGACAGGCCGAGCGGCGCGGCGGGACGGGTGGGAAGCTCGGCGACGCCGTAACGGCTGACCAGCAGCGGCGGCAGGTGCCCGGCCATCCGTATCCAGCCGGTAGTCCTATCCGGGTGCACCGAGGTCATGCACAGCGTGGCGAACATGGTGTCGTCCTGCCGCTCGTGCTCGAGCAGCTCGCTGAGCGTGGACAAGATCTCCTCGGCGGGCCGGCCGGCCAGCACCATGGTGCGCCACGCCACCCGCAGGCAGACGCCGAGTGCGGCCTCGGCCGGGCCGCGGCCGCAGACATCCCCGATGAGGGCGTGCACCCAGCCGTCCGAGGTCTCGACCACGTCGTAGAAGTCCCCGCCGAGCAGGTGGTGCTTGCCGCCGGGCAGGCAGCGCGCCGACACGCTCAGCCGGGTGTCCGTCAGCAGCGGCGACGGCAGCAGGCCCCGCTCCAGCCGGGCGTTCTCCTGGGCCAGGATCTGCGCCACGTGCAGGGCCCGCTGCGCCTCCTCCGCGCGCCGCCGCTCGACTGCGTACCGGATGACCCTGTTGAGCATGTGCCCGGCGACCTCACCCTTGACCAGGTAATCCTGGGCGCCGGCCCGGACCGCCTGCTCCCCTAGGTGCTCGCTGGACTCGCCGGTCAGCACGACGATGGCCGCCTCCGGCTCGAGCTGCAGCAACTGCCTCAGCCCGTTCAGTCCCTGCGAGTCCGGCAGGCCGAGGTCGAGCAGTACGCAAGCCGCGCCGGATACCAGGTCCTTGGCCTGGACCAGGGACCTCGCACGCTGCACGACGACCGCGGCTCCGACCTCGCGGAGCAGTTCGCCGACGAGCAGGGCGTCGCCGTCGTCGTCCTCGACGAGCAGGACATGGACCTGATCGTCGCGGGCGGGAGAGGCCGCGGTCTCGAGTTCAGCGTTACTTGTCATCGGAACCCTACATCGGTGGGGGCCCAGGGACGCGCTTGCGTCAGTGGTGGGCTAGCTAGCGTACGGGAACAGGTATCAACATTTACGGGGATACCATCATGCCTGCCCCGGCGCACCACGCAGGACCGCCCTAGATCGCCTGCGGGAACCTGAACACGCGATTCGGGTCGTACTTGGCCTTGACCTGGGTGAGCCGGGCCAGGTTGGCACCGTAGTAGGCCTGTCGCCAGTTGCTCAGCGCGGGGTCGATGTAGTTCTGGTAGGCCTGGCCGCTGGCGAAGGGGCGCATCGACTGCCAGAAGGACTGCTGCCAGGCGTGCTGGCGGGCCACCGCGGCGGCCGCCGAGCCTACCGGCCAGGTGGTGGTGTACTGGGCCTGGAACAGCGCGTTGCGGTGCACGAACGCGGTGGCGCCCGGGGCGACCCGGTTGACCGCGCCACCGAGCGCGTCGAACGCGATGCCGCCGGACGAGCCCGACGCGCCGCCCGCCCGCTGGAAGCTCTCCACGCCGGCCAGCAGGGTGCCGATTCCGTGGCTGCTCAGCGGCTTAGTGAAGAAGTCGGACTTGGCGTACTCCGAGGCCCGGGCCAGCCTGCCGGCCGGGTTCTGCGTGGGCAGGTGGCACTGGTTCACGGTCAGGCTGGCGCAGCCGGCCTCGACCAGCATCGCGTGCAGCCAGGACGTGGTCTCCATGAACGGCGAGGAGGGATGCGAGCCCGCCGCGGCGTACAGCTTCTCCAGCTGGGCGGCGGCGGCGCCGAGGCTGCCCAGATAGGTGCCGCCCACCTGGATCGAGGGGACGGAGCCGCCCGGGGCCGCGGCCAGGTGCAGGTTGGACCAGAGCGCGTCCGGGGCGTGCGGCGCCCAGGACTGCCAGGCGGAGATCACCCGAGCCGCCTGCGACCACGGCCAGGACAGGAAGAACAGGACGATCTGCCCGACCGGGCGGGTACCGAAGGTGAAGGAGGTGACCACGCCGAAGTTGCCGCCGCCGCCGCCGCGGCAGGCCCAGAACAGGTCGGAGTTCTGGCTCGAGCTGCACGTCCTGACCTGGCCGTCGGCCGTGACAATCTGCAGCGACTTCACGTTGTCACTGGTCAGCCCGTAGGCGCGGGACACGACCCCGACGCCGCCGCCCAGGGTGAGGCCGGCGATGCCGACCGTCGGGCAGGATCCGCCTGGCACCCCGCGGCCGTGCGCGGCCAGCCCGTTGTAGAAATCGATCAGCCTGGTCCCCGCGCCGACGGTGGCGGTGCTCCCGCTGACGTTCACCCCGGACATCCGGGTCACGTCGATGATCAGGCCGCTGGTCGAGGACCAGCCCGCGTAGCTGTGCCCGCCGCACCGGGCGGCGACCGGGACGCCGAACTTGCGGACGAAGGCGAGGCAGGTCGCCACGTCGCGGGGGTTGCGGCAGTAGGCGATGCCGGCCGGGTGCAGCGAGTCGAACCGCGGGTCGAACAGCCGCTTGGACACGGTGTAGGCGGCCTCGCCCGGACGGACCAGGGGCCCGGACAGGTCGTGGCCCAGGGCCGTCCAGTCGGCCGGTGACGGTGATCGCGTAGCGGCCGGGACCGCGGCCCTGGCCACACCGTCCGGCGTCGCCGTGGAAGAGCCCGCAGACCCGCTGCTCCTGCTGGCCGTGGCGGCCGCGGTGCTCGTCCCGCCGTCCCGGCTGCACGCCGAGAGCAGCCCGGCCCCGCCCGCTGCCGCCGCCAGCAGCAGGAACGCGCGCCGCCCCTGATCTTCCGCCATCGCGAGCCTTCCCTTCGACGTGCGCCTCGGTGTGAGCGCCCGGGAATAAAGACGCCACGGGGCCGCTAACAGTTGTGTGCGGAGAGCCCAGGGGAAGTCTGCCCGTTATTCACTTGCTTGCACCAGCAAGCGGGCATATGGTTGAGGTACTCAATGATTGAGGTACTCAGGTAATTGTGTAGCGGATTCGGACGGAGGTGAGCGACATGGATGAGCATCCTGGGGTGGTGCCAGCGGCGGTACTAGACGCCGAACCTGTCGCGCACGCCGAACCGCTGACCGACGAACAGCTCAACCAGCAGATCAGCGATACGTTTCCCGAGCTCTTCAAGCTCTTCCATGACCTCGGCCAGCGCATCGCGATCGAGTTCGGCTTCAACGGCAGCGACGCCATCGCACTGATCAAGCTCGACGCTCCGCTGACCATGAAGGAACTCGGCCAGCGGATGGGCTGTGACCCTTCCTTCATCACCACGATCGCGGACTCCCTGGAGAAGCACGGGCTGGCCCGGCGGGAACCGTCGCTGCGGGACCGGCGGAGCAAGAACATCGTGCTCACTCAGGAGGGCGAGGCGGTCAGGGAACGGCTGTTCCGCGAACTCATGACCCGGGCGCCGTGGTGTACGGCCCTGGATACCGGCGAGCGCCGGTGCCTGCTCGGGCTGATGAAGAAGATGGTCCGATCGCGCGGCGGGAGGTGATGCTGTCACAACCGCGGCTTCTGTCTCGTCATGTGCGATGAGACGAGGACCGCAGGGTCGTCACAACCGAGGACGACGACCCCACGGGGAAGGAAGAACTGTCACGGGGAACGGGAGCCTCGGTCCGTTCGGACCTAAAAAGCTTTAGCGGCGAAGTACAGCGCGTGACCACCGGCGCCTGCCTGGTCACGGCGTTAGTTCACTGCGCCCTCAATCTAGGGAGATTTGTCTTGTCCGCCACATCACCAGACACCGGGCAGCCGACCCGGGTGGTCAGTAGCGCGGCGGCGTCCAGCGCCACCGCGTCGGCTGGCTCCCCGCCGCGCCGCCTGGGCCTGGCCCTCGCCGTCATCGCGACGGCTCAGCTCATGGTCGTGCTCGACGCGACCATCGTCAATGTCGCCCTGCCGCACATCCAGGCCGCGCTCGGTTTCTCTGGCACCAACCTGGAGTGGGTCGTCAACGCGTACGCACTGGCGTTCGGCGGGCTCCTGCTGCTCGGCGGCCGATCCGGCGACCTACTGGGGCGCCGCCGGGTCTTCATCTTCGGCATCCTGCTGTTCACACTGGCCTCGCTGCTCGGCGGGTTCGCCACCAGCCAGGAGTGGCTGCTCATCGCGCGCGTCCTGCAGGGCGTCGGCGGCGCCTTCGCCGCACCCACCGCGCTGTCGCTGATCGCGGTCACCTTCCCCGAGGGCCCGCCGCGCAACCGCGCGATGGGCGTGTACGCCGCGATGAGCGTGGCCGGCGGCGCCGTCGGCCTGATCGCGGGCGGCCTGCTCGTCCAGTACCTCGACTGGCGCTGGGTGTTCTTCGTGAACGTGCCGATCGGCCTGGTGCTCGCGTTCCTCGCACCCCGCGTGCTCGGAGAGTCCGAGCGGCGGCGCGGCGCCTTCGACCTGCCGGGTGCGATCACCGGCAGCCTCGGCCTCGCCTCCCTGGTCTACGGGCTATCCAGCGCGGCGACCAGCCCGAACGGCGTGTCGCACTGGGGTGACACCAAGGTGATCGTGTCGCTGGTGGCCGCGGTCGTGCTGCTGGTCGCGTTCGGGTTCATCGAGGTCCGCAGCAAGCACGGGCTGGTCCCGATGCGGGTGCTGCGCAGCCGGGACAGGACCGGGTCCTACCTGATCATGTTGTGCGTTGGCACCGCGCTGTTCGGCATGTTCTTCTTCCTCACGCTCTTCGTGCAGGGCGTGTGGGGGTACAGCGCGCTGAAGACCGGCCTCGCCTACCTGCCGATGATCGCCACGGTCATGGTGGCGTCCGCGATCGCGTCGCAGCTGGTGAACCGGATCGGCGCCAGGCCGTTGCTGCTGGCCGGCAGCGTGATCCTCACCGGCGGGATGTTCTGGCTGTCCCGGATCACCGAGCACAGCCACTACGCCTCCGGGTTGCTCGGGCCGATGATGGTGACCGCGCTCGGCATGGGGCTGCTCTTCGTGCCGGTCTCGCTGGTCGCGCTGTCCGGAGTGAGAAGCAACGACGCGGGCGTGGCGTCGTCGCTGCTGAACACCGGTCAGCAGGTCGGCGGGTCGATCGGGCTCGCGATCCTGGGCACGGTGGCGTGGAGCGCGGTGGCGAACAGCATCCATGCGCAGGCGGCCGCGGCGGCCGCGGCGGCCAAGCACGCGGTGCACCTGTCCGCGGCGCAGCAGGCCGCGGTGCAGAAGGCCATCACCGACCACGCGTACTCGGTCGGCTTCTCCAAGGGTTACCTGGTCTCGGCCGGGATCGCGCTGCTCGCGCTGATCATCACGGTGGTCGCGATCCGGGTCAAGCGGGAGGACCTGGCCGGGGTCAACCCGATGGCGGCGCCGACCGACTAAGGCCTGGCGTTTTCGGCCCCGCGACGGTTCGCCGTCGCGGGGCCTTTGCCGTACCGGCGGCACTGTCGGCGACGGGGCCTGGCATACGATCGTGTTGTCGTCTAGCCGGGAGTCCGCTCGCTATGGCCGCAGGGTTGTTCTACGTCTACACCGACCCGGGAACCGTCGACGAGGCGGAGTTCCACGACTGGTACGACCATGAGCACGGGCCGGCCCGCCTGACCGTGCCCGGGTTCGGCCGCGCCTACCGGTACCGCGCCCTGGATGAGGAGAAGCCGCCCTGGCTCGCCCTGTACGAGCTTGACCGGCCTGACGTCATCGACAGCCCGGAGTACAAGGCGCTCAGCGCGAACGCGAGCGACCGGGACAAGGCCATCGCCGCCGGGCTGGCCACTCTGGACCGCCGGGTCTACGAGCAGATCAGCGAGGACGGATCGCCAGCCGGCCGGGCCGCGCCGGTGGTCCTGGCCGTGGCCATGTCGGTGCCCGAGGGCAGCGAGGACGACCTGGCCGCCTGGTACACCGAGGAGCACATCCCGATGCTGCTGAAGGTGCCGGGCTGGCGGCGGATCCGCAGGTTCCGGCTCACCCGCGCTCTCGACGGCCCCGAGCCCGAGCCCGGAAGCTTCCTGTCCGTGCACGAGCTGGCCGGTCCCGAGGTCCTGGAGGATCCCGGCTTCCTGGCGGCCGTCAGCACGCCGTGGCGGAACCGTGTGGTGGCCTCGGCGCTGCGGCGGGAACGACGGGTGTTCGGCCTGCGCAACGCGATCGGCGGCTAGCGTGGCGTCCCTGAGCGATCCCGTGGTCAGGGACTTCCTCGCGCACGGCACCCGGACTGGCAAGCTGGCCTACCTGGCCGCGAGCTCTATCTGGGCACAGGGCACTTCGATTTCCCGGCGCACGGGTACCCGCTAGCCGTATCGTTAGTCAATGCACCAAGCGGGCAAAACGGGAGGTTCCGGGTGCATACCGGCAGTTACGGTTTAATGCCGGCAGAGGGCCAGGGACAGCCCGCCGGCCCGGCTCAAAGGGGGCAAAGGGTCCAGGGCCAGGCGCCCGGGTGGCCGGTCTGGTCCGGTCCGGTACCTCCGCTCGCCGATGGTTTCACGGTCAGGCCGGATACGGTGCCCGACCTGGAGACCACGCTCATTCCCGGGTCCACGGTGGTCCTGGTGCCGGACCAGGCACCCGCGTCGGCGCAGGACTGGCGGGCGTCGAGCGGCAAGACCCAGCTAGCCCGCTACTTTGCCGAGTCGCTGTGGCGCTCCCCCGGAGTGGACATGCTGACCTGGGTGGTGGCCAGCAGCCGCGCGTCGGTGCTGTCCGGCTTCGTGCACGCGGCCACGGCGATCGGCGCCAGCGACGCGGGCGATGCCGAGTCGGTGGCGGGCCGGTTCACCGACTGGCTCAGCAAGACCACCAGGACCTGGCTCGTCGTGCTCGATGACCTGCGCGACGCGGCCGACCTGCGAGGGCTGTGGCCGTCAGGCCCGGCGGGCCGGCTGCTGATCACGGCCATCAACCCGGCGGTCATCTCCGCCGGGCACCGGGCGCTGACGCTGCCGGTGCCGGCCTTCAGCACCAGGGAGGCGATGGGCTACCTGTCCGGCCGCCTCAGCACGGACCCGGACCAGCGCAGCGGGGCGATCGACCTGGTGGGAGACCTCGGCTGTGAGCCGGCCGCACTGGCCCAGGCGAGCGCGGTGATCGCTGGTTCGGGCATGTCCTGCCGCGACTACCGCCAGCACTTCATGCAGCGGCAGAAGCAGCTCGTGGAGGCGGGCCGGGCCGAGCCGTCGGCCGCCGCGGTCACCTGGACGTTCTCGGCCGAGTACGCCGAGCACCTATCGCCGGGCGTGAGCATCAGGTCGCTGGTGACGTTGGCCGCGGTGCTCGACGGGCACGGGATACCGGGCGCCGTTTTCACCACCGGGGCGGCCGGCGAGTACCTTACCGAGGACGGCGCCGGCCAGCCCGCCGACCCGCAGCGCACCTGGAACGCGATCCTCAGCCTCAGGCGGGCGGGACTGCTGACCGTCGAGGCGGCCGGCACCTCGCCGACGGTCCGGATCAGCCCGGTGATCCAGGCGGTTATCCGGGCGGCCGTGCCCGATGACCTCTGCTACCAGGCGGCCCGGACCGCCGCGGACGCGCTGCTCGAGGTGTGGCCCCGGGACGAGCCGCGGTCACGGCTGGCCGCCGACCTGCGCGCCTGCGCCGTCAGCCTGCGCCAGGCCGCCGGGGACGTGCTCTGGGCCGAGGGCCACGGTCACCCGCTGCTGGTGCTGGCCGGGCAGAGCATGGACAGCGCCCGGCTGACCGGCCCGGCCACCGCCTACTGGCGCGAGCTCGCCGCGGACAGCGAGCGGATCCTCGGCCCCGGCGCCCTGGAAAGCCTCGTGGTGACCGGCCGCCTGGGCGAGGCGCTGATGGCCGCCGGGCAGGCGGCGGAGGCGGTTTCGGTGTTCCAGCGGGTTCTCGACGGCCGGGCGGGCGTGCTCGGGCCTGACCATCCGGACGCCATCGCGGCCAAGGTCAGCCTCGGCCGCGCCCTGGTGGCCGTCGGCCGGGCCGCGGACGCCCTCCCCGTCCTTGAGGAAGCGCTGGCCGGCAGCGAACTCGTCCGCGGCGCCGACCATATCGACACCCTCGCCGCGCGAGAGGAGTACGCCGCCGCGGCCCTGGCCGCGGGCAGGGCCGCCGAGGCGATCCGCTCGTACCGGCACGCGCTGGCCGACCGCGAGCGCCTTCATGGCGGGCATCATCCCGACGCCACGTCGGCCAGCACCGGCCTGGCCGCCGCCTACCTGGCGGGCGGGCAGGCCAAGGACGCCATCGCCCAGTACAAGCGGGTACTCACGGATACCGAGGGCGCGCTTGGCCCGGACCACCCGGACACGCTCGAGGCCCGCGGCAACCTGGCCTCGGCGAACTTCGCCGCGGGCCGGATGGGCGCGGCGCTGCAGCTCTACGAGAAGACCTGCGCGGGCTACGAGCGCACTGTCGGCGCTAATCACCGGTCCACCCTGGCCTGCCGGGCGGACCTGGCCCGCGGGTACTACACCACAGGGCGGCTGGGCGACGCGATTGCCCTGCTCAACGACATCATCGCGCGTGGCGAGCAGTCCCTGCCACCGGGCGATTCCCTGACGCAGCGGATGCGAGAGATCCTAACCAATATCACCGGAACTGCATGAACGCGGCATCCATGCAGTACTTCCGGGCGGTCCTGAGCGCGCGTCTTCAAATAACCCGTCGCTTCGGGATTTCTGGCGCGCTGGGCTGGTGCTGGTGTGATGGGAGTGGGGGCCGGGAATTGGCGGGGGCTCGAGTGGGCGTGACCGCCCGGAGTGCGGGGAGCTTGTCCGCCGCCATCCGGTAGTGGTGGCCGCCGGGGCAGGACAGCGCGACGTGAGCGACGGGGCCGTCGGTGCTGGCCAGGCTGAAGCGTTCGGTGATCTCGGCCGCGGCGCCGCATCCGGGGCAGGTGGTGGCGCTCATGCCGGTGTCACCGGGACGGGCGCGGGCCGTTCGGCCGCGGACGGCGCCGGCTGGCGGGACCGGCGCCACCCGGCGGGCCAGGAGCGGAACCGGGGGCCGGAGGCGCCACGCCCGGAAGCGCCACGCCCGCAGGCGCCACGCCCGGAAGCACTGTGGCCGGCCGCGATCGCGGCCACCGCGTCGACGGCCCGGTCGACCTCGCCGGGGTGTTGTACAGGTAGAAACTGAGACGGCAGCTGGCAGGCGGATTCAGGCCGAGCGCGTGATGGGCCAGCGTGGCGCAGTGGCAGCCGGCTCGCGACTCGATCCCGGCGTGGTTCAGGGCCCGGGCGATGCCGACCGGGTCCCGGCCGGCCAGGTTGAACGCGACCAGCGAGGTGCGCCGGGCCGCGTCGCGCGGCCCGTAGATGGTGATCCCCTCGATGGCCCCGAGCCCGTCGAGCGCCTGGCTGGTCAGCATCTGGTTCCACGCGGCGACACGGTTCATGGCGGCCCGGACGGCGTCGCGCTCGACTGGCCTGGCCGTCCCGAAGTACACCGGGCGCTTCGGGGTCAGCGCCAGGTCGAGCAGCAGCCGCAGCGCCTGCGCGGAGACGACCGCACCAAGGATGTTCGGGGTGCCCGCGGAGTACTTCCAGGGCAGCGCGTTGTATTCGACGTGGTTGGGGAAGACGCGGCCCTCGGCAATCATGTCGCCGCCATACAGGAACGGCAGCGCCGGCGTCAGCAGCTGCGCCCCGTCGATCAGGAGCCACGAGCGCCGTTCCCCGTTCGGCTGGTAATAGCCGCTCGCGTCGGCTAGGGCCCGGACGGCGGCCAGCGGATTCCGGGTCCCCAGGAACTTGGACGCGCCCGTGCAGCAGACCAGTTTGGTGCGCGCGTCGATCAGCGACGCCAGGTGCTCCAGGTCCAGTTCGCCGGAGACCGGGTCGAAGCGGGCCAGGCGACACTGCACCCGGCGGCCGAACCGCGGCAGGATCTCCCGGCACATCGCGTACCAGGGCCCCGCCCGGGAAACAAGAAGTGCCTGCGCACGGCCCGTACGTCGATCGTCCCCGGCGCCAGTACGCGGCCGGCTCCCCCTCGCCAGCTGTCATGGCGTAATCCTTTCCCTGCCCCGTCAGATCCGAGTGTCGCCGTGCCGCCGCCCGCGACGCACCGGGGGAAACCCTGGATTCTAAGGACGCCCCGATGGCACGGACGCCGATTTGTGGTGCGGCACAGGGGCCGGGATTCACGCTTGCCGACCCGGCAGCCGCCACCTAGCGTCAACGATGAGGGCCGGCCTCACGTCCTGGCGGAGGTGACACGGTGACGAACGGGCCGCAGACCGCGACCGCAGTAGACACCCCGGCCGGAGAGTACCTCCAGCTGGCTGGCGGCCGCGTCCACCTGCTCCGCGGCGGCGCGGGCGAGCCGCTGCTCTTCCTCCACGCGGCCGGCGGAGCCGGGACCTGGCTCGAGTTCCACCGGCTGCTGGCACGCGGATTCAACGTGGTCGCGCCCGATCACCCCGGGTTCGGGCGGTCGGACGAGTTCGCCGAGGTTGAGGCGATAGACGACCTCGTCTACCACTATCTCGACGTGATGGACCAGCTCGGCCTGGAGCGCCCGCACGTGGTCGGGGCGTCGTTCGGCGGATGGGTCGCGGCCGAGCTCGCCGTGGCCGCCCCGCACCGGATCGGTTCCCTGGTCCTGCTCGGCCCGGCCGGGCTGCGGCTGCCGGAGCATCCGGTCGCTGACCTGTTCATCATGTCGCCGGAGCAGGTGCTCACGGCGCTTTTCTACGACCCCGCGGCCGCGGCCGGGCTGTTCCCGGCCGAGCCGGACCTGGACTTCATCCTGGCGCAGTACCGTGACATGACGGCGCTGGCCCGGTTCTCCTGGACGCCGTTCCTTAGCAATCCCAAGCTGGAACGGCGGCTGCACCGGATCACCTCGCCCACCCTGGTCGCCTGCCCGTCCGACGACCGGCTCATCCCCGTCGCGCACGGCCGGCGATACGCGGAGCTGATCGCAGGAGCGCGGTTCGCCGAGATCGGGGACTGCGGCCACGCGATGTACTTCGAACGCCCCGCGGAGTTCGCCGACCTGGTGGCTGCGTTCCTGGGCGAATACGGGCAAGAAGGGAGTTAGCCGTGAAGTTCTCCTTCTTCCACCTGATGCCGTACCCGCACCTGCCTGCCGACTTCGACGAGAAGTACGCCACGCCGTCGCTCACCTTCCCGAACAAGCACTTCGACCCGAAGCTCGGCAACCAGCTCTACCAGCGGTACCTGGACGAGCTCGAGTACGCGGACCAGCTTGGCTTCGACGGGATCGCCGTCAACGAGCACCACCAGAGCGCGTACGGGCTGATGCCGTCGCCGAACATCATGGCCGCGGCCCTGGCCCGTCGCACCGGGCGGGCCAAGATCATGGTGCTCGGCAATGCCATCGGCATCCGCGGCAACCCGCTGCGCGTCGCCGAGGAGATCGCGATGCTCGATCACCTCAGCAACGGCCGGGTGGTCTCCGGGTTCGTCCGCGGGATCGGCTGGGAGTACTTCGGCCACAGCATCAACCCGACCCGCTCCCGGGCCCGGTTCAACGAGGCTCACGACCTGATCATCAAGGCGTGGACCTCGGATGAGATGTTCCAGTGGATCAGCCCCAACTACGAGTACCGGTACGTGAACCTCTGGCCGCGGCCCCTGCAGCAGCCCCATCCACCCGTCTACATTCCGGGCGCGGGCAGCTCGGAGACGATGAAGTTCTGCGCCGAGCGCCGCTACACCTACATGTCCGTCTACGCGCCGGCCCGCGTGGTCCGCCGCTGGTTCGACGGCTACCGGCAGGCGGCGGCGGAGCTGGGCTACGTGCCCGACCCGGAGAAGATCGCCTTCTCGGTTCCCGTGTACGTCGCGGATACCGACGCGCGAGCGCACCGCGAGGCCCGGCCGGCCCTGGAGTGGCTGTTCCACCAGGGGCTCAAGATGCCGCCCCAGATCCACAATCCCCCCGGGTACATGTCGCCGTCGTCGCTGCGCGGCGTGCTGATGGCGGGCATCAAGCCGTTCTCCCAGCTCAGCTACGAGGACTTGCTGGCCGACGGCCAGGCGGTCGTGGGCAGCCCGGCGACCGTCACGGCCCGGCTGCGCGAGCTCCATACCGAGCTCGGCGGCTTCGGGCAGCTCATCGGGCTGTTCGCGATCGGCCCGAGCACGCACGAACAGGTCACGAGGAGCGCGGAGCTGTTCGCGTCCGAGGTGATCCCCGCCCTGCGGTCGCTGGGCGTCGGCCAGGACGCGGCGGCAGCTTCCCCGGCGGAGTTAACCGGAGGCGGGCGGGCGACCGCCTCGTAGGTCGTCCAGGAAACTCCGGGTGGCGGAGACGGCACCGGCTGTCCGCCGCACGAGGTCGGCGGCGGTACGGATCGCGGCCCCGCTCACGCCGGGCATGACCGCGGTGGCGTCGGTGAACGGGTTGCCGGTCTCTTCCACGACCCGGACGCCGGGCGGGACGTGCAGCCGGAACTCGCCGGGATCGCCCGGCTCGGTGCCGACGTCCCGCAGCTCCCACCAGGCCGCGGGCTGGTCGCCCGCGTACGAGATCAGCCTGAGCAGGCAGCCGGTCTCGACGTCCACGATCGCGTCGGCCGGGAAGAACAGCAGCGGTCCTGGGCGCGGCCAGAGGCGGTCGCGGGTCACACGGAGCTGACAGGCGCGGCGGCCTCGGTAGGTGATCTCGGCGCCGCCGGACAGCCGGTATCCGAACAGCCAGGACGAGTCGATCAGGCCCGCGATGTCTTCCGGCGGCGGCGCGGCCGGGCCCACCATGGTCTGGTCCTGGTACACCTGCCAGCGGCGCTCTCCGTCGCAGGCGACCGTCTTCGGGTTGTTCCGGCCCGGACGGGTCCGGTAGTCGACGCGGTACCGATCCGGGCCGCCGACGCGCAGCCGGGCCACCGCGTGGGCCACGGTCTTCCCGCGGGTCGCGGCGTCGATAAGGTAGCCGACGCCGCCGTGACCAGCGGCCCGGGCCGAGTCGGGGACCCGGGCCGTCATGGCGGCCAGGTCCTGCCACCGGTGCAGCGTGGCGTCAAGGACCGGGGCCAGGCCGCTGCGGTACAGCAGGTACGGCAGGTCGTCGGAGGCCGGCGGCCCGTCCCCGGGACCGAGCGGGCCCGGCTCAGCTGACGGCATCGCGGCTTCGAGTTCGTCCTGTCCGGCCGGGTCGTGGCCGGGAAGGTGCGGCGAGAAACGGATCAGCGCCCCGAGACCGCCTGCCGCCAGGCCCGCGACGTCTTTCGCCGTCTGCCAGCCCGGCCCGCCGAACGTCTGCCGCAGACTCTCCCCCAGTCCCTGGCTGACGTGGCTGCCCGGGGGCGGCGCGAACCGGGCGGGATCGGCCGCTTCCGGCGGGCTCGGCATCACGGCCGCCAGCTCGGCGAGAGTGAGGCGCTGCCCCTCGAACGTTTCCTCGCGGCGCAGCAGGATGCCCAGTTCGGCGTCGACGATCACCTCGATGCGGTCGTAGAGGTGGTCGCGCAGGCTGGGCCGGGACCCGATGTCGTCGCGCCGCGGCGTGGCCGTGACGGCTACCGCGTCGCGGCCGCAGGCGGTTACCGGCCCTAGCACGTCCAGGGAAAAGCCGCTGAGCAGGTCGGAGGGACGCAGGAGCCCGGGGAGCGGGGGCTCCTCGCCGATGTCGATCTCGAGCGACGCAGGAGGAGCCAGGTTCGGGCGCCACCACGTCCAGCTGCGTACGCCGTCGCTCCCGTCGATACGGCCGGTCTCACCCGGTGTTCCAGGCGGTACCGCCTGCCCGGCGCGATCAGCAGCTCCGCCTGCCCGTAGTGATAGCCGCCCAGTTCCTCTTCAGGCACATCTTCCATGATCGGCGGGCCGCCGCCAGGGTCCGGCCGCACGCGCATGGTCGGCCCCGGGCGGAATCCTGATGGCCACATCGCGAGCAGGCGGCGCGCGGCCAGGTCCCCGTCCCGTTCGGAGCGCACGTCGGCGGACAGGCTGAGGCGGGTCCAGTCGGCCCGGTACAGCAACCCGATCACGGTCTGCAGGTCTGCCATCGCGGCACCGCCCGTCAGCTCGGCCCGGCTGATGGAACAGGAGCATACGCGACCCTGTCATACCTTGCGGGTGACGCCGCCGTCCACGCGGATGATCGCCCCGGTCGTGTAGCTCGACGCCGCGCTGGCCAGGTGGAGCGCCAGTGGCGCCAGCTCCGCCGGATCCCCCATCCGTCCCAGCGGCACGAACGGGACCTCGGCGCCCTCGGGCGGCGCCCAGCCCTTGCTGATGTCGGTGCGGAACGGGCCCGGCAGGATGGCGTTGACACGCACTCTAGGGGCGTAGGCCACGAGCCGATCGTGCCACGGTCCGGATGAAACATCCTTCGGATTTGTTCCATATCGGGTGATCCGCCGGGAGAATTGAAGGCGGCGATCAGCGTCCGCAGCCGGCGAGGAGGCACGATGGCGTGGGACTTCGAGACCGACCCTGAGTACCAGGCTCAGCTCGACTGGGCCGACGAGTTCGTCAGGGAGGAGGTCGAGCCGCTCGACCTGGTGTGGCGCGGGAGGCAGTTCAGCACGCCGGACGACCGCCTGCGGGAGGTCATCGACCCGCTGAAGGAGGAGGTCCGCAAGCGCCGGCTCTGGGCCACCCACCTTAAGCCCGAACTGGGCGGCGAGGGGCACGGGCAGCTCAAGCTGTCGCTGCTGAACGAGATCCTCGGCCGCTCCTCGTGGGCGCCTGTCATTTTCGGCTGCCAGGCCCCGGACACCGGGAACGCCGAGATCATCGCGCACTTCGGCACGCCGGAGCAGAAGGAGCGCTACCTCCGTCCGCTGCTGGCCGGCGAGATCTTCTCGTCCTACTCGATGACCGAGCCGCACGCGGGCTCTGACCCGACCATGTTCAGCACCCGCGCCATGCAGGACGGCGACGAGTGGGTCATCAACGGGTGGAAGTTCTTCTCCTCCAACGCGAGCACCTCGTCGTTCCTCATCGTCATGGCGGTCACCGACCCCGAGATCAGCCCGTACCGGGGCATGTCGATGTTCCTGGTGCCGACCGATACACCCGGGGTCAATATCGAGCGCAACATCGGGGTGGGCGGCGAGCCGCTGAGCGCAGGCCACCACGCGCTCATCCACTACGAGGACGTGCGGGTGCCGGCCGACGCCCTGCTCGGCGGCGAGGGGCAGGCGTTCGCCATCGCCCAGACCCGGCTGGGCGGCGGGCGGATCCACCATGCCATGCGGACGATCGGCCTGGCCCGCAAGGCGCTGGACATGATGTGCGAGCGGGCGCTCAGCCGGACGACGCAGGGCAGCCTGCTGGGTGAGAAGCAGTTCGTCCAGGGCTACATCGCCGACTCCTACGCCCAGCTCACGCAGTTCAGGCTGTTCGTCCTGTACACGGCGTGGTCGATCGACAAGCACAACGACTACCGCAAGGTCCGCAAGGACATCGCCGCGGTCAAGGTGCTGATGCCGGGCGTGCTGCACGACATTGCCCAGCGGGCGCTGCAGGTTCACGGCGCGCTCGGCGCGAGCAACGAGATGCCCTTCCACCAGATGCTCTTGGCGGCCAGCGTCCTCGGCATCGCCGACGGGCCGACCGAGGTGCACAAGGTCACGGTGGCCCGCCAGGTGCTGCGCGGCTACTCGCCCAGCGACGGCCTGTGGCCCAGCCAGCACATCCCCAGGCGGCTCGCGGACGCGCGGGAGAAGTACGCCGAGTACCTGGAGCACGAGATAGGCAATCAGTGATCGACCTCCACCGCCTCGGGCGGTGGATGGACGACCAGGGCCTGCCCGGCCAGGGCGAGCCGATCGAGTACCGTTTCCTGTCCGGCGGCACGCAGAACGAGATCTACGAGATCAGCCGCGGCGAACTGCGCTGTGCGATGCGGATCCCGCCGCCGTCGGCGCCCGCCGGGCGGGACGAGGGCATCCGCCGGGAGTGGCGCATCATCGACGCCCTGACCGGCACCGACGTGCCGCACACCGAGGCCGTGGCCGTGTGCGCCGACCCCTCGGTCCTGGGCCGCGCGTTCTACCTGATGGGCTTTGTCGACGGCTGGTCGCCAATGGATCAGCCCGGCTGGCCCGCGCCGTTCGACGCCGATCCGGCGGCCAGGCAGGGGCTCGCCTACCAGATGGCGGAGGGCATCGCGTTGCTGTCGAAAGTGGACTGGGAGGCGAGGGGCCTGCACGACCTGGGGCGGCCCGATGGCTTCCACGAACGCCAGGTCAGCCGGTGGACCGCCTTCCTCGAGCGGATCAAGGGCCGGGAACTGCCGGGCTTCGACGTGGCGGCCGCCTGGCTGCGGACTCACCGCCCTCTCGACTACATCCCGGGCCTCATGCACGGCGACTACCAGATCGCCAACGTGATGTTCCGGCACGGCGGCCCGGCCCGGCTGGCCGCGATCGTCGACTGGGAAATGGGCACCGTCGGTGATCCCAAGCTCGACATGGCCTGGATGGTGCAGAGCTGGCCAGAAGGGGCGACCTCGGCGGCGGCGGCGTTCCCTGGCCACACCGACCTGTCCGGCATGCCGTCCAGGTCGGCGCTGCTCGCCCGCTACGCCGAGGTCTCCGGCCGGCAGGTCGACGACATCGACTACTACCTCATCCTGGCCAAATGGAAGTTCGCCGTGGTCCTCGAGCAGGGCTTCCAGCGGGCCGGTGACGACGTGAAGCTGCAGGCGTTCGGCCCGGTCGTGCTGGATCTCATGCGGGGCGCGGCCGAACTCGCCGAGACCACCGACTACCGGTCGTTACTGTCGATGGGACTGATAGCGGGGTAGCCACCTGGTGCGGTCGATGGACTGGTCGATCTGGTCATCGGTGAGCGCGGGCGCGACGGCATCGGCTACTGCGGCCTTGGCGACGGCTCTCGCCACGACGATCGCAATGTCGGCGAGCTGAGCACGGCCGGGCAGCAGTGTGCCGTGCGGGTCGTGCCGGATCGTGGCGGCTTCACCAACGGCGGCGGCAGCCGCGGTCATCATGGCGTCGGTGATGCGAGTTGCGCGCACGGCGGTCACGGCCAGGCCGACTCCGGGGAAGATGAAGATGTTGTTGCACTGGGCGACGGGGATGCTGGCGTCGCCGACCCGCATCGGCGGGAACGGGGATCCGGCGGCGACCAGCGCGCGGCCTTCGGTCCAGTCGGCGAGATCCTGCGGTCGGGCCTCGCTGCGGCTGGTCGGATTGGACAGCGGCATGATGATCGGCCGCCTGACGTGCGCGGCGACGCGGCGCACGACCTGTTCGGTGAAGGCCCCGGTGGCAGTGGACAGGCCGATGAGCGCGGTCGGGTGCACAGCATCGATCACGTCGGTGAGGCCGGCTGGCCGACCAGGTTCGGTGCCGGGCACGGCGGTCGGCGGCTGGGCCAGACGGCGCTGCGCCGCGTCGAGATCCGGGCGGTCAGTGGTGAGCAGGCCGTTGACGTCGACCACGTAGATCCTGGCGCGGGCACCCCGCTCGGACAGGCCGTCAGCCACCATCGACCGCACGACCTGCTCGCAGACTCCGATCCCAGCCGACCCGGCACCGAGCATCACCACCATCTGGTCGCGCAGCCTCGACCCGGTGGCCGCTGCCCCCGCAGACAGCGCGGCCAGGACGATGGCGGCAGTGCCCTGGATGTCATCGTTGAAGCTGAGCAGCTGATCGCGGTAGCGCTCCAGGATCGGCAGGGCGTGCGGGGTGGCGAAGTCCTCCCATTGCAGCAGCACATGGGGCAGTTCGGCTCGCACCGCCTGGACGAACCGATCGACGAAGTCGTCATAGCCGGCGCCGGCGACACGTCGGTGCCGCCAGCCGAGGTACATCGGGTCGTCCAGGAGCCCGGCGTTGTCGGTGCCCACGTCCAGGAGCACCGGCAGGGTGCGCGCAGGGTCGATGCCGCCCAGCACCGCGTACAGCGACAGCTTGCCGATCGGGATGCCCATGCCGCCGATACCCTGGTCACCCAGGCCCAGAATCCGCTGCCCGTCGGTGACGACGATGATGTCGACCTCCCGCCGGGGCCGGTTACGCAGGATCTCCCCGATCCGGTCGCGGTCGGGATAGGCGATGAAAAGCCCGCGCGGACGGCGGTACATCTCGCTGAAGCGCTGGCAGGCCAGCCCGACCGTCGGGGTGTAAAGGATCGGCAGCATCTCCTCGATGTGGTCGGACACCAGCCGGTAGAACAGCACCTCGTTAGTGTCCTGCAGCGCGCGCAGGTTAATGTGCCTGGCGACGTCGGTGGGCTGCTCCTCGTAGGCCTCGTAGCGGCGGCGCACCTGCTGCTCCAGCGTCTCCACAACGGTCGGCAGCAGGCCACGCAAGCCCAGCTCCGAGCGTTCCTCCTCGGAAAACGCGGTGCCCTTGTTCGTCAGCGGATCCTCCAGCACCCGCAACCCGGAATCCTCATCTGCGTCCATGATCTGTTCCGCTCCTTCCCGATACGACCCGTGCGGTTGCGAGCGTCCGACGTTGCGGCGTGTCTGGCTGTGCCTCCCGCTGTCCGTTGACCAGCCAGGGTCTTCCCGTCGAGCATGTCATCCCCTGTTTACGCCAACCCCAGAGCCCGCTGCCCCGCGGAGGCGAGCTGACCTGACGGGATGAGCGACCGGGTCCAGCTCGGCAGGTCATTCCACAAGCACACGTGCGCCAGAGCCCGGGGAACTCACTCGTACTTATTGATCCACTGCCGCGGTCCGGTTGATCCACTGCCGCGGTCCGGGCGGGTGTCAGGGCCGCAGTCCCGCCAGGTAATGGAAGTTGCCGTCGCCGACGTTCTGGCGGAGCGTGTGGATAATGCGCCACGTGTCGTCATGAGGGCCTTCGATGTACATGGGCATCCCGTCCCTGCCGAACTCCAGGTCGCACACGCCGTCCCACTCACCGAGATGCCCCGCGGCCTTCGCGAAGTCCGCGTGCGGCTCGAACCCGAGCCCGCGAGCGTACCCGATCGCGCCGAACACGATCCGCTGGGCGAGAACCAGCGGCACCTCTACGGGCTCCCCCGGATAACCGCGGAAGGCATCAGCACGAAACGACGGGAGTTTCCTCCTCTCGACCGGCTTCGGGCCCAGGGCGTTCTTCACACCCAGGCACCAGGTGTCGACGAGGAACTCGCACACCCGCACCGAACTGCCCCGCTCACGGGCAACGACGACGATGACCAGCCCAGATTCCTCTGTCTCGCCTGGCCCAGTGTCCGGCCACTCCGAATGGCCCGTGATCCGCACGCTCGACGACCAGCCCTGGTTGACCCAGCAGCCGGTAAGCGGCGCCTCCTTCTCCCCGGGCCCGGCAGCAGCAAGCCGCCGGATCAGCGGCGTCACAGTCGCGGGGCGCACCTTCAGGGCGCGGGCGATCTCCTTCGGCGACCGTCCGCGAGCACGGAGCTCGCGGACACGTTCCAGCAGTTCATCATCGGGCATTCCACCATGATCCCCGATACCGGCACCTCAGCGCGCCGGCGAAGCACCCGGACGCAGACCGGGGCGCTGGTCTCCCGCATCAACGATGACATCAACGAGACGCAGCAGGCTCCAGGCGCCGGCCGGGAAGCTGACCGCGCTGGTCGGGCCGTCCGGGGCGGGGAAGACGACGATCACGCACCTGGTGCCGCGGCTGTATGACCCGGTGCGCGGGACGGTGCGGATCGGCGGGCACGACATCCGCGACCTGACGCTGGACTCGGGTCGTAGGCCGCCTTGACCTGGGTGAGCCTGGTGTAGTTGGCCCCGTAGTAGTGAGCGGCGTGGTGAAGAAATCGGACTTGGCGTACTCGGAGGATCGCGACAGCTGGCCGCCGGGGACCTGGGTCGGCAGGTGGCACTCGTTCACGGTCAGGCTCCCGCAGCCCGCCCAGAGCAGCATCGCGTGCAGCCAGGTCGTGTTCTCCAGGAACGGCGAGGAAGGGTCCGAGCCGACGGCGGCGTACAGCTTCTTCAGCTGGCCGTCGGCATCGTCCACCGTGCCCAGGTAGGTGCCGCCGACCTGGAGGTACGGGATGGAGCCGCCGGTCGCCGCGGAAAGATGCAGGTACGACCAGAGCTGGTCCGGGGCGTGCGGCGCCCAGGACTGCCAGGCCGCGATGACCCGGGCCGCCTGCGACCACGGCCAGGGCAGGAAGAACAGGGTGATGTCCCCGGCCGGGTAGGTGGCGAAGGTGAACGAGGTGACCACGCCGAAGTTCCCTCCGCCACCGCCGCGGCAGGCCCAGAACAGGTCGGAGTTGGTGCTCGCGTTGGCGGTACGGACCTGGCCGTCGGCCGTGACGATCTGCAGGGATTTTACGTTGTCGCAGGTCAGTCCGTAGGCCCGGCCGACCACGCCGATGCCGCCGCCTAGGGTCAGGCCGGAGATGCCGACCGTCGGGCAGGAGCCGCCCGGCACGGCGCGGCCGTGCGCGGCCAGTCCGTTGTAGAAGTCGATCAGCAAGGTGCCCGCGCCCACCGTCGCGGTGCTGCCGCTGACGCTCACCCCGGCCATCCGGGTCACGTCCACGATCAGGCCGCTGGTCGAGGACCAGCCCGCGTAGCTATGCCCGCCGCAGCGCACCGCCACCGGAACCTGGTACTTGCGCGCGAAGGCCAGGCAGGTGGATACGTCGTGCGGGTTGCGGCAGTAGGCCACCCCGGCCGGGTGCAGCGGGTCGAAGCGCGGGTCGAACAGTTCCCTGGCGGTGGTGTAGCCGGCCTCGCCCGGCCTGACCAGGGGCCCGGACAGGTCCCGGGCCAGCGCGGCCCAGTCGGCCGCGGTCGCGGTACGGCCAGCCGCGGAGGTGCTGCTGCCCTTGCTGCACACCGACAGCAGCGAGGCGCCGCCCGCCGCCGCGGTGAACCGCAGGAACGCCCGGCGATCCGGGGGCCCGATGTGAGGATCGGCTTCGGCCATCGCGGTACGCCTCCGTGCGTTCGCTGCTGTACTCAGTGTGAGCGCTCAGTCGTAAAGACGCTGCAGCAGGGCCCATCAGTTGAGCGCAGGGGAAACAAACCAGAAATTTCCTTGCTTGCCGGATTGGCGATGACTAGCTGCGGGGCGCCGTCCGCGAGCATAAGGGCGCCGGTCACACCCTGGCCGCGCTGAAGTCGATCCGGGCCGCCCGGCCGGGCGGCCCGGATGTTCGTCATCTTGGACAACCTGCCGGCGAACAAGACCCTGGCGTGCTGGCCGCCAGCGCCGCGAACGCATTCGCAGCCGCATCCGAATCCGCATCCGCAGCCGCATCCGCATCCGAATCCGCATCCGCATCCGCAGCGAACGCCAGCAACGCTGGGGCCGCCCGAAAGCTGAAGCCGCATGACCGACCCGGGTGAACGTTGGAAGTCACGGACCACCCTCGGGAACTCTTCCTCGCCTTTAACAGCAGGCAACGCACTAGCGATTTCAAGCTCAGCGGCGAAAGCCGCCTTGGCCAGGGTGTCCGCCGCCGCGCGATGCTCCTCCACGTAGTGACCGAGATCCTCCAAGACCTCCTTGTTGGAGAGGTCGCCCGCCCTTTTGTTGCGGTCCAGGTCAAAGGACGTTGCCGGCGGTCGCTGGAGACCGCCCGGTACCTCCTATCCGCTGGCAAAGCGCGCCAGGAACTCACCGCCTAGTGCCGGTCCAAGCCGGCTCAGTGGTGTTCGCTCATCCATACCGAGACGTGGGCGGGTTCCAGGGCCTTCTCCACGACGCTGGCCAGGTCATCCCGGACCGCGTCACGGTCGATGGTGTCCTTCAGGCGGGCCGCGAACGCGGCCACCGTCTGGTCGGCGTCGTACCGGGCCCGGTTGAACCGCCGGTCCACGGCGCGCTGGATGCGGTGGCGCAGCGGGTTGAACAGGGCCGCAGCCACGAGCGTCGATCCGGCCACGGCTATCGGCGACTTGATCGTGAGCACCTGGGTCGCCAGCAGCACCAGGCTCGCGTACACCCCGACCAGCAGCCCGGTCACGATCGCGTAGGCCAGCGTCCGGGAGATGATCCGGTCGATGTCGTACAGGCGGAACTTGAGGATCCCCAGCCCCAGGCTGACCGGGAGGGCCAGGATCCCCAGCGCGCCTGCGGCGCTGCCGATGCCATTCAGCGCCGGGACAGTGATCGAGACCACGAAGCCGCCCACGGCCAGGATGATGCCGGCCGCCGCCCCGCTCAGCAGCCACTTCAGCTGAAGGCGACGCTCCCCGGCGGAGTGCCGGTAAGCGAAGGCCTGCCGGGCCAGCCAGGTCAGCCACGATGCGGCGAGCGCCGCGAAGAACAGGGTCTGGGCCATGCCCCACCAGGCTGTCCCGCCAGCCGGGCTATCGAGGGCCATGAGGGTGCCGCCCGCATCCAGGCGCACCTGATGGCCGGCAATGGCGCCGACTGCGATCACCAGCGCCCCGCCCAGGTACAGCGCGGCCAGCGCGAGGTAGGGCCAGAGCATGAGCCGCCAGCGCGGGGATGGAAGCCGCCCGTCGGGATAGAGCAGGATCATCAGCCCGAGCAGGGTGAAGGTCACCGCCCAGGCAGGCTGGAGCAGCACCGCGACCGGACCGAACGGCAGCGCCCCGTGGTGGATCCGGTAGTCGAGCACCGAGTACGACCCGCTGACGGCGCTGAGCACGTCGGACCCGCCAGCCCCGAGCAGGATCCAGCCCAGCGGATTGGCGGGCCGGTGCCAGGCGATGACCGCGCCCACCACGCACAGCGCCGTCACGTCGGCGACAGGCCCGGCGTCGGATGCCGACCACGTACCGGCCAGCACGCTGACCGGCGTCGCGGCGATGATAAGCGCGAGCACCAGGCCGCCCAGGACCGCCAGGACGAGCCGGGGCGGCGCGGGAAGGCCGCGTCGTGGCGCCGGGACGCTCCTGACTGGCCCGTGCTGCACGCTCATGTCCGCCTCGACCCTGGCTGCGCATTACCCACGAGGGCAACGGTACGCGCGGATCGTTCCCGGAGCGTTACGGCTCAGCACGGAAACTCCATCAACAGGTCAAGAACACCAACGGGGTGTGAGCGGCCGTCCTCGCGTCACACCACAACGGCGGGCTCCCTCAGCGACAGGTAGTAACCCCAGTCGGCCCTCATGTTACGAACCGGGACTGTAGTACCGGGTCTGCGCCAGTTCGTCGGCTGCGGCGGCCAGTTGACGGCCAGCCGGCGCATCTCGGCCGGCGTCGGTGCGGTCACCCTCACTTCATGAGCTCCGCCGCGACTCGCTGCGCCTCGCGCAGGCCGCTTTCGATCGCGCCGTCGACGAAGCCGCCCCACAGGCTCGCGTTGTCGCTGGAGGCGAAGTGCACCACGCCCGCGGGCCGCTGCAGCCCGGGTAGGTCGCGGGTCAGCTGGCCGGGCCGGTGTGTCATCCAGGTGGTCCGTGACAGCGGGTCCTTCATCCAGTCGTGCGCAGCCACCTCGACGACCTCCAGCCCGGGACGCAGCGCGTCGACGGCGGCCTGCACGCCGGCGACGCTCGTCACGTCAAGCTGAGTGTGGTCGGGGCCGAACCCGACCAGGACCGTCGCGTCGTCGTCGGTGAACTCGGTCTTCAGCACGCAGATCGGATGCCGCTGGCTCGCGTACGCGAAGAACCGCGGTACCCGGCCGCGCGCCTTGATCCAGACCTTCACGCCCTGGGACGCGACGGTCTCGGCGTTCGCCCGCTGCCAGGCGCCCGGCAGCCCCGGCTCCCACTCGATGCCCGCGATCGCGTTGACCGGCAGCGTCGAGATCACCCGCCGGGCGCGCGCCTCGGTGCCGCCGGCGCAGGTCACGACCGCGCCGTCCGCCGCCTGCGCGACCCGCCTCACGGTGGCGCCCAGCCGGATCTGGCCCGCCACGTCCGCCGCGATCGCCTGAGTGAACCCGCTCATGCCGCCGACGACCCGGTAGGTGGCCGATGCCTCGTGCATGAGCTGCCAGTGCCCGCCCGCCGCGGCCGCCCAGCGCAGCGCGCTCGACAGGCCGACCTGGTCCAGCCGGGCATTGACGTGACCGGCCCACACCGCCTCATTCGCGCTCCGCGCCTCCTCGTCCAGCCCGAGCGCGTCGAACCGGTCCTGGATGCTAAGCGCGTCCAGTGCGCCGATCTGGCCGGCCGTCGGGTCGATGCCACGCGGGATGGCGGCGCGGACGTCGTCCACGATCGCCTGCTGCCCGTCTGCGATGAGCGCCATGAATTCATCCAGCGTGCCCGTGCGCGGGGCGCCGCCCGCACCGAGCCAGTACGCCAGCCCGGCCGCGGGGCTGCGCGTGACCTGGCGCCCGTACCGAGTCATCTCGGCCCACGTGTGCGGCTGCACCCAGTGCACCCAGGTGCCGCCGAGCTCTAGGTCGTGGCCGAGCCGGCGGTCGGTCCAGGTACGCCCGCCGACACGGTCGCGGGCCTCCAGCACGAGCACGTCGAGCCCCGCGCGACCCAGCTCGCGCGCGGCAACCAGCCCCGCGAACCCGGCGCCGATGACGACGACGTCGGCGCGCGTCTGGCCCCTGCGCGGGCGGCCGGCCTGGGTCGTGAGTGCGGGCATGGGGGCTAACCTCCGTAATCACCGGTGCGTCCACCCATGCTGCATGCCGCGCGGACCAGCGTCCACCACAGGGACGCTCGCACGCCCGATGCGGGCAAGGCCTCCCAGAGCTGCACGATCTCGTCAGTGAAGGAGATCCGGATGTGGCGGCTAGCGCCGGACGCCGAGCCGGGAATGACCGCGCCCCTGGGCCCTGGCACATGACCGGGCCTGGTCAAGGCGATATGGGTTACGAGGTCTTGGCCAGATGGTGCGGACCACGGCGACCTAGGCCCTGGCCTATGCCCTTATTGCCGGACCGGTGCGGCGACCGGACTGGCGGGCGCGGGGGCACGGCCCGGCCGCCGGGCCACGGCGTTCAGCGCTGGTCATCGGGGGCAGCGCCGACGTCCGGTCGGCGGTCCCGTCCGCGTTATGCCCCAACCTTTCGTGGATCGCCGGGGTCAGCCCGGCGGCCCGGGCGCACAGCTGAGCGATCCGGTCACGGCTGGGGATACAACCGCAGGATCCAAGGCGAGCTGCTGGTCATCGCTGCAGCTCACAGGGGCAAGCAGACTCCTGGCACCCCATAGGCGATTCTGCTCACTCTATGCAATTTATTGATTTCTCTCTGTGTAAGCCACTGCTTGTCGCTCCGCGTCACCTCCACAGGTTTGCAGGACCGCCAGTCCGGTCTCCCGGACTGCCGTTTTCCTGCCGAGGGCTGTAACAGGGCGATGGCGATGGCTATACCGGTGGTGGCGGCGGCGGCGGCACCAGCCTGATTCCGGGCGGCATCATTACGAACAACGCGAACACCGGCGACGGTCAGGTGAACATCACCTTCACCGTGCCTAAGCCGTCGATCACCACCACCTCGCTGCCGGCCGCGACCGGCGGCCACGCGTACACCACGACGCTGGCCGCAACCGGCGGCATCCCGCCGTACAGCTGGTCGGTCGTGGGCGGGTCGCTGCCGTCCGGGCTGAGCCTCAACTCCTCGACCGGGGCCATCTCCGGTACCCCGGACGTGACCGGCACGTACTACTTCAAGGTCCAGGTGGCCGACTCCGAGCCCTCGCCGCTCACCGCGACCAAGGTGCTGTCGATCGCGGTCAGCGGGCCGGCGGTAACCGGGGTGCAGCCGCACAGCGGTCCGGCGCACGGGGATACACCGGTCCGGATCACCGGCACCGGCCTGTCATGCCCCCGGTTTGACCGGTTCTGCCAGGTCAGCGTGACCTTCGGCGGCCGCCCCAGTCGCGTGTTCTTCGCGTCGCCCAACTTGATCCTGGCCTTCTCCCCGCCCGGCTCCGGGACGGTGGACGTCATCGTCACCGTCGGCGGCGTGCACAGCCAGGCTCACCCGGCTGACCATTTCACCTACCTGCGATTCCCTTTTAGCTAGGGAACGGCGTCAGGTACCGGGATTCCACCCTCGTCCGCCGGGCAAAGGCGGCTCGCCACCACCACCGCAGGAGTGGCTTGGATCGGTCGTGCCTACCTGTTCAAGGAGGCTTGGACGGTGAACGGGGCGGTGATGACCTGGCCGCTGCCGAGCCGGAACTGGCCCCACAGCCGGTATGTGCCGGGTGTGTCGAAGTGGACGCGTACGGGCAGGTCGGGCCCGAATGCGGTACCGGGGAGCGCGAAGACCGGGTGGCCGGAGCTGTCGCGGACGTCGGCGTGCTCATGGGCGAAGGTCTGCCCGTCGGCGCGCATGATGACGACGTGGCCGGCGGCGGCCAGGTAGGGCTGGAGGTTGTGCAGCGGCTGGCCCGAGCGTGCATCCGCGAGGCTGAATGTCAGGTCGCTGGTCGTGCCGGCCTGTGCCCGCCCGTGCAGCTCGACGCGGACGCCGTCGATGGTGATGGACCGCGGCCCGGGGGTGACCGGTTGCCGGGTCGGTGCCGGGCCGGCGATCGTGACGAGTTGCCGGTCGTGGATGTCGGCCAGGTGCCCGTTGCGGCGGAACTCGGTGTTCAGGGTGTACCGGCCTGGGGTGGGGAAGGTCATCTCGACAGCGAGCTCGCCCGCGGTTCCTGTGGGCTCGGGGTGCACGTGGGTAAACGTGGCGAGGTCGGCACGCGTCGCGATCAGGTGCATGAACACGGTGTGGGTCAGGCGGAGGTCGCTGACAGGGCTGCCGGTGCGGGCGTCGGTCACCTTGACGACGACGCGGGCGGGGAGACCCGGCCGGGTGCCGGCCGGCACCCGGATCTGCACGTGCACGTCGGCTTCGGCGGCGTCCACCGGCGGGATCTCGGTGGTCATCATCGTGCCCATCGTGGGACGCATCGGCATGCCGACGGATTCGGTCCAGGCGAGCGTGCCGTTCATGCCGCGCTGGGCGGTGTTGGTGTGGCTGGCTGCGGTCAGCCCGACGCCGACGGCGATGGCGGCCGCCGCCACCGTCGTGAGATAGCTGTACTGGCCGAGCCTGGCGCGCAGCGGGGGGTGCAAGATCTCGTTTACGCTGGCGGGCCGGCGGAAGCGGCGCAGCCGCTGCGCGTTGCTGACCACGCTCACAGAACTCATCGCCATCGCGGCGGCGGCCAGGACTGGGTTGAGCAAGATACCGCGCCAGGCGTACAGCGCTCCGGCGGCCACCGGGATAAGCAGGATGTTGTAGGCGAAGGCCCACCCGAGGCCCTGCTTGATGGTGGTGACGGTGCGCCGGGACAGCGCGATCGCGGCGACGACGCCGCGCAGGTCGCCGCCGACGAGGGTGATGTCGGAGGCGGCGATGGCGACATCGGCACCGGTGCCGATGGCGACACCGACGTCCGCGGTGGCCAGTGCGGGCGCGTCGTTGATGCCGTCGCCGACCATGGCGACCACGTGCCCGGCGGCCTGCAGTGCGCGGACCTGCTCGGCCTTCTGGTGGGGCAGCACTTCGGCGAGGACGTGGTCGATCGCGACGTCGGCCGCGACCGCCTGCGCGGTGGCGGCGTTGTCGCCGGTGAGCATCCACACCTCGAGGCCGAGTGCCTTCAGCTGGGCGACCGCGTCGGCGGAATCCGGCTTGAGGGAATCCGCCACGACGATCAGGCCGGCCGCTTCCGAATCCACGGCGGCGAACATCGGGGTCTGGCCGGTGGCGGCCGCGTGGCCGGCCTGCGGGGTCAGCGCCGTGACGTCGATGCCCGCGTCGGTGAGGAATGCGGCGTTGCCGACCAGGACGCGGCGGCCCTCGACCGTGGCGTCGAGGCCCCGGCCGGGGATGGCGGTGAAGCGCTCGACTGACGGCAGCGCCAGGTCGCGGTCGCGGGCCGCGGTGACGATCGCCGCGCCCAGCGGGTGTTCGCTGCCGGTCTCGGCGGCCGCGGCGATCGCGAGCAGGGACGCCGCGTCCCAGTGGCCGGCGGTGTGGATCCGGGTCACGGCGGGCCGGCCCTGGGTGATCGTGCCGGTCTTGTCCAGGACGATCGCGGTCAGCCGGCGCGATTGCTCGAGCGCGTCACCGTTGCCGATCAGGACGCCGAGCTCGGCGGCCTTGCCGGTGCCCACCATGACCGCAGTCGGGGTGGCCAGGCCGAGCGCGCAGGGGCAGGCGATGATCAGCACCGCGATGGCGGTGCCGATCGCCATGGTCCAGTGGTTGCCGGCCGACCCGGCCAGTGCCCAGACGGTGAACGTGACGGCGGCGGCGATGAGGACGCCGGGCACGAACCACGCCGAGACGGTATCGGCCAGGCGCTGCATCGGCGGCTTGGCGCCCTGCGCGTCCTCGACGAGCCGGACGATCTGCGCGAGTGCGGTGTCCTGGCCCACGGCCGTCGCACGGAACAGGAACGCGCCGGTGCCGTTGATGGTCGCGCCGATGACCTGGTCCCCGGACGCCTTGTCGACCGGAGCGCTCTCGCCGGTGAGCATGCTCTCGTCGATCGTCGATACGCCGTCGACGATGATCCCGTCGACCGGGATCTTCTCCCCGGGCCGGACCCGGACCACGTCTCCGGCGAGGACCTCCTCGACCGGGACGTCCTGCTCGCTGCCGTCGCGGATCACCCGGGCTGTCTTCGGGGCCAGCCCGACGAGTTCGGTGATGGCGGCGGCCGTGCGCTTCTTGGCGCGCAGTTCCATCCACCGGCCCATCAGGATCAAGGCGATGACTACCAGAGAGGTCTCGAAGTACAGGTGCAGCGGCAGCCCGGCTCGTTCGGCGATGCCGGGCCACAGGGTGACGAAGGCGCTGTAGCCCCATGCCACGGCGGTGCCGAGAGCGACCAGGGTGTTCATGTTGGTCGCGCCGTGCCTGGCGGCCGCCCACGCGGCGGCGTAGAAGCCACGGCCGGCCCAGTACTGGAGGACGGTGGCAACGGCGAAGATGGCCGGCATCAGCCAGTCCATGGTGTCCAGGTTCAGCGGCAGGTACATCAGCACCATCAGCCCGAGACCGGCCGTCAGGGTGACCTGCCATTTGCGCTTGAGGTCACGCAGCTGCGCGTCATGCGCGGTGCCGACCGTGGTAGCCGCGTCCTGGCCGTCCCGCGGCGCCGGCTGAGGGCCGGCGGCGTGGCGGGGGCTGGCGGTATAACCGGCCGCGGCGACCGCGGCGGTGAGCTCACCGAGCCCCGCGGTCTGCGGGTCGAAGCTGACCGTAGCCGCCTCGGTGGCCAGGTTCACCTCGGCACTGCGAACTCCGTCGATACGGGACAGCGTCTTCTCCACGCGCCGCACGCAGGAGGCGCAGGTCATGCCGCCGATGTCAAGGGTGCAGGTGGAGCCGGTGGCGGTGGTCATCGTCGTTCCTGTCTCGAGATGGGTGGGTGAACTCGGATGGCGGCGGCGGGCGGCTAGGCCCGCCGCCGCGGCTGCTAGGGGATGAGGGTGTAGCCGGCCTCACCGACGGCGTAGGCGACGTCGGTGCGGTCGACCGGTTGGGTGGCGGTGACCGTGACGCTGCCGGTGGCCAGATCGACGGCGACGCCCTGGATGCCGGGGATCCGGCTGATCTCTTCGGTCACAGCGCGCCGGCAGTGGCCGCAGGTCATGCCGGCGACCTGGAACGTGATGGCGCCGATGAAGGTGCGTGGCGTGTTTTCGAGCATGTCGTTCTCCTGGTGATCGGCTGATCGGGTGGATCAAGTTCCTTGTGAGGACCTGGCCGTCGCACCGAATGCGCGGGCTTTGGTCTCCACCGTCGTCGACAAGCTGCGTAGTCGCGCCGGCCAAATGACCGGGGTCGGGTGCTGGCCGCTCCGCCGGCTCGGCGGGCGCCTCGTGTGCGTGCGAGGCGGGGCGAGGGTGGGTCACCCGCGAAGTGAGGCGAGCTTGATGGTCAGGGCGAGCACCCCGTAGCGGCGAGGCGACTGGACGCGACCGTCCGGCATGCGGGCGGCCTCGCTGCCGAACGCGCAGGAGAGCTCGCGTTCGAGGCCTCGCTCCCGTCAAACGCCGGACTGTCGCCTGACCCCGGCTGAGGCAGGGTTCAGCGGAGGTCGAGCTGGGCGAGTTCGCCGCGTGAGCTGACGCCGGCCTTTGCGAACACGTTGCGCAGATGGAACGCGACCGTCCGGGGTGACACCCAGCATTGGGCGGCGACGTCCTTGTTCGACAAGCCCGCACTGACGAGCTGTGCGACCTTCAGCTCCACAGGCGTTAGCTGCAAGAGGGTGGACGGGTCACGCTTGCGGGCCGTCTCTCCTGAAGCGCGCAGCTCTTGGGTGGTGCGGGCGATCAGCGGGCCGGCGTTTAGGTCGGTGAACGTCTCGAGTGCTGCACGCAGGTGGGTGCGGGCGTCGACCCGGCGTTGGGCGCGGCGCAGGAATTCCCCGTAGGCGAGCTGGGCGCGGGCCTGGTCGTAGGGCCGGTTCGCGTTCCGGTAGCGGGCCAATGCGGTCTCGAACAGGTCGGCAGCGTCTGCGGGGTCCGCGGCCATGGCTCGTCCGTAAGCTATCGAGGCCAGCGCCCAGGGCCACTGGGTCGCCTCGGCGAACGGTGCCAGTTCTCCCGTCCAGGCGGCGGCCTGGGCGGTGTCGCCGGCGCGGACGGCCGCGTCGACGCGGTCCGGTGCTGCCATCCGGGTCAGCACGGAAAGCCGCATCTGGCTCAGGTGGTGGAGTGCGGCGGACGTGTCCCCGTGATGGCTGGCGCGGGTTGCCTTCGCCCAGCGGGTCAGGTCGTGTACCGGGTCGGTCAAGATGCCGAGCCGGTGCGTGGCCGCAACGTCCTCGAGGTCAGCGAGCAGGTTCTCGTAGCCGGCTGTGCCCTGGAGCGCCGCGAGCAGGGTCAGCCACGCCAGCGGTGCCGCGGTGAGCGCCGGCTGGCCGACGCCGCGGGCCAGGGTGAGCGCCTCGTCGGCCGAGCTGCGCAGCGCCGCCCACTGGCCAGCGAGCAACTGAGGGAATGCCAGTCGTTGCAGCGCGTACACGGCCCACATGCCGGCGCCGCGCACCCGGGCGTTGGTCAGCATCCGCGTGTAGAACCGCCCGGGCGCCTCGTCGTCGCCGACGTTCAGTGCGGCGTTGCCCAAGTTCCCGAGCAGGTCAAGATCCTCGCCCTCACGGCCCATCTCCAGAGCGGGCCGAAGCGCAGCGACCGCGTCACCCCACTCACCGTCGGCTGCCAGCATCATGGCCGCGAGCAGATGCTTGAGGCAGCGGGTGCGGGTCGTATCGCCGGCCTCGACGGCGACCAGGCGCGTGTCCGCGCGCAGCGACGTCCCGCTGTCGGCACCGTAGCTGCGCATCAAGGTGGCGGCGACCGCCATTTCCAGGGCCCGTACCGGGTCCAAGTCGACGACGGCCCGCGCGGCCTGCATGAAGATCCGGTGCGCGTCGGTGGCGGAGCCGACGTTGACCTCGATCCGTCCCCGCAGCCGGTCGATGTCCGCGAACAGCAGCGCGTCGCCGGTGAGCTCTCGCGCCGACACGGCAAGTGCCCGTGCCCGGATGGCCTGTCCGGACGCCCACGCGTTCCGGGCGGCGAGGAAGAGGCGTGCCGCACGCGCCGCCTCGTCGACCGTCAGTTCGGCAGCCCTCTCGTACGCGGCGGCCGCCGCGGCGTAGCCGCCGCGGTGTTCGGCCCGGGCTCCGGCCAGGTCGAGCGCCCCGGCGAGTCCTGCGTCCGGTCCGTCCGCTGCTGCGGCGCGATGCCACGTCGTCCGGTCCGGGTCATCACTGAGTGCCTCCGCGAGCGCCCGGTGTGCCCGGCGCCGCTGGAAGCTGGTGGCCGCCTGGTATACCGCCGAACGGACCAGCGGATGCCGGACCGCTACGACGTCACCGGCCACGTGAAGCAGACCGGACCGCTCGGCCTCCGCCCAGGCCCGGGCCTGGACACCGCAGCGGCTGGCGGCCTGCTGCACGGTCGCGACCCGCCCGGTGTCGTCCGCCGCCGCCACCAGCAACAATGTCTGCACCTGCCCTGGTAGCCGGCGGCATCGGTCGAGGAAGGCACGCTCCACAACGGCCGTGAGCGGCAGTTGCGGCGGCAATGGCACGGTTCCCTGCAGCTGGCCCGCGGTCAGCCCGGTGGGCAGCTCGAGAAGCGCAAGAGGATTCCCGCCGGTCTCTCGCACCAGCCTGTCGCTGACCTCGCCCGGCAGCGCCTCCCCGGCGCGCTCGACGAGCAGCCGCCTGGCCGCATCATCGTCGAGGCCACCGAGACGCATCACCGGCAACCCGTCGGGGTTGAAGGACCCCACGCCGATGCCGTTGCCGGTGCCGCGGCTGGTCTGGATGTCGCGGGCGGCGAACACGATGGCCACCGGGTCTGCCTGCAGCTGACGCGCCGCGAACAGCAACGCATCCCCGGACGCGGTATCCAGCCACTGCGCATCGTCGACGACGCAGACCACGGGCCTTTCCTCCGAGCTCTCGGTTAGCGCCGACAAGGTCGCCACCCCGACCAGGAACGGCTCGACCGACGAGCCTTCTTCCTGCCCGAACGCCACCCGCAACGCGTGCGCCTGCGGAACCGGAAGCCGCTCGAGACGAAGCACAGGCCTCAGCAGCCGGTGCAACGCGGCGAAGGGCAACGGTGACTCGGACTCGACGCCATGGGTGCGGAGCACACGTGTGCCCCCCACGTCAGCCGCAGCCTGCTGAGCCGAGACGAAGTCCTGGAGGAGAGCGGACTTGCCGACTCCCGGCTCACCCAGAACCACCAAGACGCCGGCCTGGCCGGACCGGGCATGCTCCACGAGTGCGGCAAGCCGCGCGCGTTCCACGTCGCGACCCTGTAGCACCACACGACCGTACCTCGCCGATGACCGTCCGCCCCCGGCACCGTAACCCCGGCTATTCGACCGGGGCGACCGGCCGCCGCACGCACCACTGTGGAACGTGCATGTAGTCCCCGTCAGAAAGAAGCAGACCATGCCACAGAACAGCTCCGCAACTAACGCTGCGACCTGGCACGAAGCCAGAACTGACCTCGCCATGACCCCCCGCACTCACCATGGGTCGAGCACGCTGCATGTCCCTGTGATCTTCGGTGTCCTTGTCGGCGTGCTCATGGTGGCCGCGCCCCTGGCCTTCTGGTGGCTCCCGGCAGCGACCGTGTACTCCCTCGGTATCAGCCTGATAGCCGCGGTCTACATCGGCTTCGCCGTCGCCGACGGCCGCGGGAGTGTCATCACGGTCGAGAGCACCGTCGCGACCGTCTTCGTTGTCGTGGCCGCGATCGCCGCAACCGCGTCACCGTGGCTTCTGGTGGCCGGACTTGCCGGTCACGGCGCCAAGGATCTGTGGCAGCACCGCACCGGCTACGTCGCTAACACGCGCTGGTGGCCTCCGTTCTGCGTCACGGTCGACTGGGTCGCCGCCGTGATCATGACCGTGGCGATTTCAGCCGGCGCCAACTTCAACTGACCCCAGTGAGCGAGCGAGAACACCCAGTTCCTCGCTGGTCGCCAAGGGCGAGTGTAGAGATCACCACATGTTCATGGGCGGCGATCGGTGAAGGGTTAGCCGCGTTCCTCACCGGCAGCCACCGCTGGGGCAGCTGCAGACCACGGCGCGGCGACACCCGCGAGGTGTCGCCTCGCGGCGTGACGGCTGAGCAGCACGACTACCCGTGCGTCCCCCGCGTGGCCGCCGGCCGCACCCGGCACGAGAAATCAACGCCGGGCTGGCGAGCGGGACCGCCGACCGCCCCGGCGCAACCGCACCAAGGTGCCGGGAGGAGCCGTGATCCTCGTCGCCTCGTGAGCAGCGGCAAAGACTAATGACGGCGGGCGAGGCTACGGTAGGCCGTCGACTGCGACTGGTAGTTCAACGAACTGTCACCGTAATGACCATGTGAGGGATCGTAATGGCAGAGGCTGCGGGGCGGGTGATCACGGCCGCGCTGGTCGTCGTGCCGGGGCCGGGCGGCGCGGTGACGTTCGTCCGGCAGGAGCGCGGCCCGTACGCCGGGTGGTGGCTGCTGCCCGGCGGCAAGGTGGAGTTCGGCGAGCCAGTTGAGCGGGCTGCCTGCCGGGAGGCGGCCGAGGAGTCCGGCTGCGACCCGGGCGAGCTGACGCTGACCGGGGCGTACGAGATCATCGGGCCCGGCCACCACTTCGTGATGTGGGCCTACCGCGGCCAGCGCACCGTGACAGTGCCGGGCGGGTTCGCCGGGCATCATGTCGACGGCGTGCGGCAGGAGCGGTGGGACCGGCTAGAGCCGCATCCGACCGATATGCCGATCCTGAACGACGCTGGGGCCGCCGCCTACCCGCGCGAGCTGATCGCCGAACGGCTGGCCCGCGAGCAGATCACCATGACCGGCTTGCTCACTGGTCAGACCTTCGGCCAGCCGCCCCGGCGTTAGCGCCGCCGACTGCATGCTGCGGAGCCGACCGCGCATCGATCAAGTTCAGCAGGCAGCCGATCACGACGGTCCGCTGGCATGTTCGGCTTCGTAGAGTTCACAGGTCTGGACGGGCACCGCTTCTCCGGGCTGATCGTTGATCTGCATGCGGCCACCCGCATGGCGGCTGTCAACCGTCCGCCTCAGCATGATGTGCGGCTGGCTCCATAGGGGATCTTGGCTGGCTGACACGCCGTTCTCGCGGGGATGGGGAGCCCGCATGCCTGGGTCGTGTCGCCCTCGAGTGTCAGGCCTCCGCTTTGGGTGGCGTGAACCCAGCTGGCCATGTAGTGGTGTTGTCGGCGATCACGCCGCGGAGGCTGGCATCGCCCAGCTCTGCATTGGTCAGGTCAGCGCCGAGAAGTATGGCCCCGTCCAGGTCGGGCTCTGGTCAGATCCGCTCCGCGGAGGTCGGCACCCGACAGGTCGGTCCCGCGCAGCAAAGCGTCGTACTGGGTGGCTCCGCCGAGCTTGCCGCCGGTGAGGTGGGCTCGGTCCAGGTTGGAATGCGCGAAACACACCTGAGGGATGTCCAATCCGTCGAGCTCGGCATCGCGCAGGTCGACTCTTTCCAGTTCCGATGTGGTCCGGCCCGATGCGCGTGACTCTCCCGAGGCGGATCACGTTCTCGATGCTGCGCAGCCTCACCAGCTCTTCCTGGCTCACCGTCGCGCAGCGGAACATCGCCGGCTCGACACTGGAATCTAGCCGGACGAGCTGGCCGCAAGCTTCTAGCCGCCGGAACAAGTCGGTCACGTCCTCGGCCTGGGCCGCCGCCTCCAGGTACAGCGACACGCCCTCCATTAGCCGCGGCAGAAGTCCGAGCGGCTGCTGGAATGCCCGGTCCAGGAGCCAGGCATCCCTGGACCTGACCCAGCGGATCGCCTCGGCCGGCACGCCAGCGTCGAGAAGCCACAGGCACGCGTCTACCGCGGTCTTGCCTCCCCGAGGATCGTGAACCCGCTGGCCGGGCCGCTCAGCCCGACGAGGTCGTTGACCGGGATCAGCCTTGCACCCGGGTCGATGCCAAACGGCGGGACATGGGTCGCCGGGATCGACGGCTCGAGATACCTGGCGTCCACGACCCGGTTCCGGACCCGGACCGTCGTCGTCTCACCGGTCAGCCGGGAGGTGAACTGGTGCCCGTTCCCGGCGGCGCTGTAGTCGGACATGCCCACGAACCGGACCCGGCCAGAGGGCAGCAGCACCTCATCGAGCACCCGCTGGTAGTAGGCGCAGATCTCGGCCGCGGTGGCACGCGGGTAGTAGCCGGCGTTCGGGCCGGCCTGGTCGATCGCATCGCTGCCGAGCGGCCGGGAGTTGACGCCATACAGGGCCGACGGGCCGTGCAGGCGAACGAACGGGTAGGCGTCGTGCCAGTGGCCACCTGGGCCGTGACGCCGGTCCACCATCACCACGTCGGCGCCGCAGGCAGCGATCAGCGCGTCGACAAACGCCATGCCGGCGGCGCCCGCGCCGACGCCGCCCGGGCGAGCTTCATCCGGCACGTCGTCACCCCCGCGATCACCACGACCACCCCAGGCCGCCGGCTCCTCCAGCGGCTCTGTGACGGCTACCTCGACTACGTCGAGCAGCGGATCTTCCCCGGCGGCTGCTTCTTCGTCACCGCATCCGCCGAAATGGGCGGCCGGCACGGGCCGGTACGCGACCGCGTCGCCCTCTACCAGCAGCAGTGGCTCCAGTTCCTCACCGACACGGCCCGCCAGGCGAACGCCGCCCGCGAGCTCCCCCCCGGCACCGACCCCGACCAGCTCGCGTTCGAGCTCGGCGCCATCCTCGCCGGATCGAACATCGCAGCCGTCCTCCACGACGACAACGCGATCATCGACCGCGCCCGCCAAGCGATCCACGCCCGACTCGGCGCCTAACGCAGTCCCGCCATCGGTTAGGCGACCAGCCCTAGCTGCTCACCGCCCCGACATTGGCCCGGGCACAGAATCGGACAGGAACTCGGCGGGCCAGCGTTCCGATCACGCTAAGTAAGCGACCCCTGGCCTGCGGCCAGCGCGCAAGTATCCGCCTTATATCTGTACGCTCAGAGGTGATCCGCGTTTGCTCGGCTGCGCCGCGCATAACAGAATGCTCTGGCACTCCCGTGTGCCGACGCTAGGCAGCATTCTCGTGGGCTGCTTTCAGTAGTCAGCACCGGGTGTGCTGGCTTGTCGTAGAGTTTGTGTGGGTTTACGATCTGTATG
>CAVWBQ010000035.1:0-41699 GCA_963753225.1 uncultured Actinomycetota bacterium
CGTGGTCGCGCAGCGCACCGCCGCCAGCAGGGCGGCCGCCGACGTCACCCGGGCGACGTCGGCGAAGGACTCGTCGCCCCAGATCGGGACCGCACGCCGGTACCTGGCCGGGAAACCCGGCGCGTACCAGCCGACGCCGAACCCATCCGCGTTCACCGTCCCGTGTCGCTGCCGGCGCGGCGCCCAGGCCTGCCGGTACAGGCCGTGCGGCGGGTCGATGAGCACCGCGCGCAGCGTGGCGGCCGGCCCGAGGTAGGCCAGGTGCCGGCACATCAGGCAATCTCCGGCGCACCAGACCTGGCGGTGCGGAAGCCGGAGAAGATCTGCCTCCTGATCGGATAGTCCCAGTTGCGGAAGGTGCCCCGGCAGGCCACCGGGCTGACCGCGAACGAGCCGCCGCGCATCACCTTGTACTCCCGCCCGAAGAACACCTCCGAGTACTCCTTATAGGGCCAGGCCTCGAACTCGGGGTAGGGCAGCAAGTCCGAGCTCGTCCACTCCCAGACGTCCCCGATCAGCTGCCTGGCCCCGCACGGCGCCGCACCCCCGGGGTAGGAGCCGACCGGCGCCGGGCGCAGGAAGGCCTGGCCGAGGTTGGCGTACGAGGTATCCGGATCGGCGTTGCCCCACGGGTACCTGCGGGTCAGGCCGGTCGCGGGATCGAACCTGGCCGCCTTCTCCCACTCCGCCTCGGTGGGCAGCCTGCGCCCGGCCCAGCGGGCGTACGCGTCGGCCTCGTACCAGGACACGTGCAGCACGGGCTCCTCCGGCACGATCGGCTCCTGCCTGCCGAACACCCGGCGGGTCCACTGCCGGCCCTCGCGCCGCCAGTACAGCGGCGCGGTCAGCCCGGCCTTCTGCCGATGCTCCCAGCCGGCCCCGGTCCACAAGCGCGGGTCGTCGTATCCGCCGTCGTCGATGAAGTGGGCATAGGCGCCGCAGGTCACCGGGGTGGTGTCGAGGTAGAACGGCGCCACCTCCACGGTGTGCGCCGGGCGCTCGTTATCCAGCGCCCAGGGCTCGGTGGAGGTCCCCATGGTGAACGGGCCGCCGGGCACGAGCACCTCGGGCGGCAGCCGGAGCGCGTCCGCGGGCGCCGGCCCAGGAGAGGCGGCGGCGAGCACCGGCGCCCCGGCGCGGATCTGGTGGGTGATCAGCATCGTCTCGTCGTGCTGCACCTCGTGCTGGGCGATCATCCCGAACGCGAAGCCGTCGCCGAGTAGCCGCGTCCCGCTGAACGGAGCGCGGTCGAGCAGGTCGAGGACCCGGCCGCGCACCTCGTGGCCGTAGGCCCTGGCCTCGGCGGGCGGCAGCAGCGGCAGCGTGGGACGTTCGGACCGCGGGTGCTCGAACGCGTCGTAGAGCGGGTCGATCTCCGGGTGCAGCGGCTCGCGCCCGCCGACCTCGCGCAGCAGCCAGAGTTCTTCCTGGTTGGCGATGTGCGCGAGATCCCAGACCAGCGGGGACATCAGCGGCGAGTGCTGTCTGACCAGGTCGGCCTCGTCCACGCTGTCGGTGAGCAGCGAGGTCCGCTGCCGTGCGCCGATTAGTTGCCGCGCGATGATCGCGCGCAGATTTTCTGGGTCGAGCTGTGCCTCCGTCATCGGGCTCCCTCCAGTTGGTCGTCGGCGGGGCATCGGTCTTTCTGCACGTAGCGCTCGGTGAACTCAGTGACCGCGCGGCGGATCGCGGCGGGCGCGCCCAGCCGGCCCAGCGCTCCCTCGGCAGCCTCGAAGCACTGCTTGCTGGCCTGGCTGATCTGCGGGTCGGCCGGGCCGTGGCGCGCCGCCCGCAGCCACGGGTCCTCGGCGCCCGGCGGTCCGTCCCACACCGGCTCGGCGGCGGCCAGCGCGGCGTCGGCCGCCCGGTCGTCGTCAGCCAGCGCCGTGACCACGGCCGCGGGCACGATCCAGCCGTCGCCGGGCTGGGCGTCGATCATCCGCAGCTCCATGTGCCCCCGCGGGCGGACCGGCGGGAACAGCGTGGACAGGTGATACTCCAGGTCATCGGCGGTGGGCGCCCGCAGCGTGCCCGACCCGCCGTCGCGCAGCCAGTCGCGGAAGGTCATCCCGGCCGGCGCGGTCCAGTCCTGTGAGCTGGGCTCGCGGACGCACATGAGCTCGGCGTCCATCGCGTAGACGGCCCAGGCGTCGCGCGGGTCCCCGTCGGACGCGTGCAAGAGCGGAGCCCGGGTGCGCCCCGGATCCATGTTGGCCCACACCTGCTGCCGGGCCGAACGCCAGCCGGTCGGCTTGCCGTCCCGCAGCGGGGAGTTGGCGAACGCGGCCACCAGCACCGGGCCGATGGCGTGCAGCATCCGCCAGCGTGAGCGGTAGCCGGACAGGCCGGGGGTGTCGTCGCCGGCGTCCACGCAGACCTGGACCGACGCGGTGCCGCACATCATCTGGCGGCCCCACGGGCCGTCGCGGTCGAAGAATTTCTCCATCGCCGCGTACCGCGGCAGATCGAGCAGGCGGCGGGGTGGGCGCAGCGGGTCAAGACCGTAGCCACATAGTTCCAGGCCGGCCGCCGCGGCCGCGTCGCGCAACGCGGCCAGGTCGCGCCCGGTTACCTCGACGAGCTCATCGAGCGTAGCCGCGGGGGCCGAGCTGAGCTCAAGCTGCCCGCCAGGCTCGACTGTGAGCGAGGCACCAGAAGGAAGAGAAAAGGGTTCATACCGAACGGTCTGGGCTTCTTGCCCCGGGTAACCTTCCTCGTCCGAGTGGCTGAAACCGGCCAGGGTGGCGGTTACCTGTTCCGCCTGGACCGGGAGCGCGGGATCACGCGGATCGCGCGCCAGCCACTCGAGTTCGACGCCTACCCGCTGCGGCGGGCCTGTCTTGAAGCAGATACCGTGCACCTGCGCTTCCGCGTCGGCCTCGGTAAACCGCGCCCCCTTTATCACGATTTCAACCCTACCTGACCCGTCTCACCCGACCGCGGAGCCGGGTCGGCGGGTCCTCGCCGCGAGCCCGGAAGAACGCTCGGCCCCTGCCCGGGGCGCTGATGGCTAATCGCCCTCCCAGCTAAGTTTCAGGTTCGTTTGGTACCTTGCGGCACGCCGCGCACCGCCGCTGGTGACGTTAAGTCGCCAACTCAATGACACGCCGTAGTGGCCAACATGGCCATTGGCGCGTTCCTGCTCTGGCAGGATGGAACTCGATGAAGGCGCCGTCCGTGAAGCTTCCGCTGCTGCACCGGGGTAAGGCTGGGGAGCCGCCCGGGATCGTGGCTGTCGCGCGCGTGGACCATCGGACGAAGAACATCACCAAGCGCCTCAGCCCCGGCGAGATCGCCATCATCGACCATTCCGACCTGGACCGGGTAAGCGCCGAGGAGCTTATCAGGCGCAGGGTCGCGGCCGTGGTCAACGCCTCGGTCAGCATCACCGGGCGTTACCCCAACCTCGGGCCGAAGCTGCTGCTCGAGGCGGGCATCCCTGTCGTCGACGGGGTGGGGCAGGACGTGCTCGTCAAGGTGGCCGACGGCAGCGTCGTCCGGCTCGACCAGGAGACCCTCTACTTCGGCGACACCGTCGTGGCCAAGGGCACCCCGCTGACCGAGGAACTGGTGCTGGCGGCGATGACCGAGGCCCGGGCCATGGTCGGGGTGCAGATCGAGTCGTTCGCCGCGAACACGCTGGAGTTCCTCCGGCGCGAGCACGAACTGCTCACGCGCGGCCTCGAGCCGCCCGAGATGGACACGGACATGAACGGCCGGCACGTGCTCGTCGTGGTGCGTGGCTATCACTACCGGGAGGACCTGGCCGCGCTTAGGCCCTACATCCGCGAGTACAAGCCGGTGATGATGGCCGTGGACGGCGGCGCGGACGCGCTGATCGAGGCCGGCTATCAGCCCGACGCCATCCTCGGCGACATGGACTCGGTCTCCGACGAGGCGCTGTGCTGCGGCGCGGAACTCGTCGTGCACGCCTACCCGGACGGCCGCGCGCCGGGGCTGGCCCGGGTCCGTGATCTCGGCCTGGATGCCGTCACCCTCCCGGCCCCGGGAACGAGCGAAGACGTCGCCCTGCTCGTCGCCGACGCCAAGGGGGCCAGCCTGATCGCGGTGGTGGGCACCCACCACACGCTCGAGGAGTTCCTCGACAAGGGCAGGCCGGGAATGTCAAGCACGTTCATCACGCACCTGCGGGTAGGAGGGAAGCTGGTCAACGCGCGGGGCGTGCACCAGCTCTACCACAGCCGGATCTCCGGCTGGTCGCTGCTGGTGCTGGTACTCGCCGCGGCGGTGACCGTGTTCGTCGCCGTCGTGTTCTCACCCGCGAGCCCCATCCTGGCCAGGTACTTCGAAGCGACCTGGCATTCCTTTACCTACTGGCTGACCGGAAAGCTCTAGTGATCGATTTTCGTTACCACCTCGTCTCCATCGTCGCGGTGTTCCTCGCGCTGGCGATCGGGATCGTCCTCGGCTCGACCGAGCTGCAGGGGCCGGCGTTCAGCCTGCTGGACAAGACCACCTCGAAGCTGCAGAGCGAGCTCGGCCAGGTCAGCAGCCAGCGGGACACGGCCCAGCAGCAGGCCACCGAGGGCGAGATGTACGCCCAGGCCGTCGAGCCCGCCGTGCTGCGCGACCTGCTGGCCGGGCACCGGCTGCTTATCGTCACCGAGCCGGGCGCCCAGTCCTCGGTCGTCAGCGGCATCATCTCGGCGGCGAATCACGCGGGCGCCACCGTCACCGGGCAGATCAACCTGCAGCCCAAGTTCTTCGACACCAGCGGTACCGCGCAGGACAGCCTGAACCAGACCACCCTCGCCGTGGCCCAGCCGGCCAGCCTCCAGCTGGACACCAGCGCGACCTACCAGCAGCAGGCCGCCCAGGTGATCGCGAGCGAGATCCTGACCGCCGCGCCGGGCTCCGCGGGCGGCCAGGCCGGCGGCAACGAGGGCACCGGTACCACCGCGTCGACGATGCTGCAGGCCTACGCCGCGTCCCAGTTTCTCAGCACCACCGGGCAGCCGGCCACGCCTGCCAGCCTGGCCGTCGTGGTGACCCCGCAGACCGTGCCGTCGGACGGCAGCACGGACCAGCTCGACCAGGTGCTCATCCCGCTCGCCCAGGAGCTGGCAGGAAAGAGCGCGGCCACCGTGGTCGTGGGCTCGTCGGCGGGATCCGGCGTGGGCAGCCCGATCGCGGTGCTGCGCTCCAACAGCGTGTCCAGCCAGGTATCCACGGTGGACGACGCCGACCTGACGGCCGGGCAGACCGTTGCCATGCAGGCGCTCGCGGTGGAGTTGGCCGGCGGCAAGACCGGCAGCTACGGGTTCACCGCCAACGGCGCGAGCGCCATCGCGCCGAGCCCCGCGCCCACGCCGAGCGCCTCCGCGAGCGCGACGCCCAGCTCCTCGACGACCTCGACGACGAAGAAGAAGGCCAGCAAATGAGGCGAGCGGGATACGCGGCGGCGGCCGGCGCCTGCGCGGCGGGCGCGGCCAGGCTTGCCTACTCCGGCATGAGCCGGCGTCCGCCGGGCGGCCAGAAAGCCTGGTCACGAACCAACCACCGGGGCGAGCCGGTTACCCTGCTCGAGGGGCCCGCCGTGGCCGCCGGGGCCATCGCCGGCGTGCTGGCTCAAGGGGTCCTGGCCGGCCTGGCGCCGGCGCCAGGATCGCCGGGGTCGCCGGGTTGGCGCCGCGCCGCGGCCGTGATCCTGGGCGGGGCGGGCGCCGCGGGCTTCGGGGCCTACGACGACCTGGCCGGCTCCGGGGACCGGCGCGGCTTCCGGGGCCACCTCGGCGCGCTGCGGCACGGCGAGGTGACCACCGGCGCGGTGAAGCTGGGCGGCATCGGCGTCACCGGGATCCTCAGCGCGGCGCTGGCCGGCGGTTCGCCCGCGGACGTGATCCTCAACGCCGGCCTGGTGGCCGGGGGGGCGAACCTGCTCAACCTGTTCGACCTGAGGCCCGGCCGGGCCATCAAGGTCGCGGCCGCCTCCGGCGCCATGCTCGGCGCGGCCGGCCAGGAATGCGTCGCGGCACCGCTCGGTGCGGCGCTCGCGCTCCTGCCCGAGGACCTGGGCGAGCGGGCCATGCTCGGCGACGCCGGCGCGAACGCGCTCGGCGCGATGCTCGGCGCCTCGGCCGCCGGGCTGTCCCGGCCGGCCAGGATCGCGCTGCTCGCCGGGATCGCCGGGCTGACCGCGGCGAGCGAGAAGGTCAGCTTCACCAAGGTGATCGCGCGCACCCCGGCGCTGAACTGGCTGGACATGCTCGGCCGCAGGCCCGCGGAACAGCCGCCGGCCGCACCGCGGCTGGCCCCGGTCACGATCCCCGCTCAGCGGCCCGAACCGGCAGGGTGAGCACGCCCGTGGCCGAGCGGGGGAGTGCTCGGCGACGGAGCGGGGGGATAGGCCAGGCCGCCGTGCTGATCGGCGCGATCACGATGCTCGCGCGGGTCATCGGGTTCGGCCGGCAGGTGGTGTTCGCGCACACCGTCCAGGCCTCGTGCCTGGGCACCGCGTACACCACCGCGAACATGGTGCCGAACATCATCTACGACATCGTGGCGGGCGGCGCCCTCACCGCGGTGGTGGTGCCGGTCCTGGCCGGCCCCGTGCGGTCCGACCCCGAACAGGTACGGCGGACCTCCGCCGCGCTGCTCAGCTGGGCCGTGCTGCTGCTCGTCCCCGTCAGCCTGATAATCGCGGTCATCGCGCGGCCGCTGGTATCGGCGCTGCTCGGCGGGACGCCCGGCTGCCCGCGGGCCGAAATGGTGACGCTCGGCGCGCGGATGCTGGTGGTGTTCGCGCCGCAGATCCTGCTCTACGGCCTGGCCGTGGTGCTCTACGGCATCCTGCAGGCGCACCGCAGGTTCGCCGCGCCCGCGCTGGCGCCGGTGCTGTCCAGCCTGGTCGTCATCGGCGCCTACTTCTGGTTCGGCGTGGCCGGGAACGGTTATCAGGACCTGGCCAGGCCGGTGCCCCCCCTGGCCTGGATCGTGCTGGCGGTCGGCACCACCGCCGGGGTGGCGGCGCTGGTCGCCACCCCGCTCATCCCCGCCGCCCGGCTGCGCTTGCGCCTGCGGCCCGGGCTGCGTTTCCCTCCCGGGATCGGCGCGCGGGTCCGCGCGCTGGCCGCGGCCGGCGTCGCGACGCTGGTCGTGCAGGACGCCTCGGTGGCGGTCGTGATCGTGCTGGCCAACTCCCGCGGCGGCAGCGGCGCCCTGGTGCTCTACAGCTTCGCCTGGGCGGTCTTCTTCGTGCCGTACGCCGTGCTGGCCGTGCCCATCGCGACCAGCGCCTTCCCCGAGCTGTCCGCGCGGACCGATAGCTTCGACGCCACCAGCGCCACCTCGACCCGGGCCGTCACGGTGGCGTCCTGGCTGGGGGTGGCGGGCATGGCCGGCACCTGCGTCCCGCTGGCCCGGGTGTTCCAATCCCACGTCAGCCAGGCGGCCGACGCCCGGCAGCTGGCGATCGCGCTGGCCGCGTTCGCTCCCGGGCTCGTCGGCTACGGGCTGACGGCGAACCTGTCCCGGGTGCTCTACGCCGACGGGTCGAAGGGTCGGAACCGGGCCGCCGCCCTGGCGGTCAGCGGCGGCTGGCTGCTGGTGATCGTGGCCGACCTGCTGATCGTGCCGTTCGTGCCGCGCTCCGCGGTGGTGCCATGGCTGGGGGCGTGCACCACCCTCGGGCTGACCGGCTCCGGGGTCGCGCTGCTCTTCCTGGTCCGCCGGTTCCGCGGCCGGGACGCGCTGCGCGGCTGCACGCGCGCCGCGCTGGCCGGCCTGGCCGGCGCGCTGGCCGGGACCGCGGCCGGACTTAGCGTCGCCGCCGGGCTGCGGGTGACGGGCTTCCTGCCCAACGTCGGCGTCACGCTGCTGGCCAGCGCGGCCGTGCTGGTGGCCTTCCTCGCCGTGGTGGCGATAGCCGACGGAGGGGACCTGCGGGCGGTGGCGCGAAAGGTGATCCGCCTATGAAGGACGCGCTGTGAAGGTCGCGTTCGTGCTCGGCACCAGCACCGGCGGGACCGCCCGGCACGTCCGGACGCTGGCGGCCGGAGCCGCGACCCGGGGCGTTACCGTCGAGGTTTTCGGCCCCGCGCAGACCGGCCGCGACTTCGCCTTCGGCGCCATCGCCGGCGTCGGGTTCACTCCGGTCGAGATCGCGGACCGCCCGCGCGTACGCCACGACCTGCGGGCGATCCGGCGGCTGCGCCGGCTGCTCGCCGCCTGGCGGCCCGACGTGGCGCACGCGCACGGCCTGCGGGCCGGCGCGCTCACCGCGATCGCGCTGACATTCGTCCGGCCCACCGTGTACCACCCGCGGCCCGCGCTGGTCGTCACCGTGCACAACGCGCCGCCGGCGGGCGGCGCCACCGGAGCGGTCTACCGCGTGCTCGAGCGGATCGTCGCGCGCAGCGCCGACTCGGTGCTCTGCGTGTCGCCGGACCTCGAGGACCGCATGCGCGCTGCGGGCGCCCGCCGGATCGGCCGGGCCGTGGTCCCCGCTGCCGTCGACGCGGATGCTCCCGCCGCGGGCGTTTCCGCGCAAACGCCCGCCGCCCTGTCCCTGCCCGGCGACCCGGCTCCGGGGCGTCCCCTCGTACTGGCGGCCGGAAGGCTGGCGGCGCAGAAGGGATTCGGCACCCTGCTGGAGGCCGCGGCCCTGTGGCGGGACATCCAGCCCGAGCCTCTCCTGGTCATCGCGGGGGAGGGGCCACTCGCCGCCGACCTGAAAGGCCAGGCCGCCCGTCTCGGGCTCGACGCCATGTTCCCCGGGCATCGCGACGATGTGCCGGCCCTGCTCGCTGCGGCCTCCGTGTTCGTGCTGCCCAGCGTGTGGGAAGGCCAGCCGCTCATCCTGCAGCAGGCGCTCCGCGCGGGGGTGCCCGTCGTGGCCACCCGGGTCGGCGGCACGCCGGCGCTCACCGGCGAGGACGCCGCCTTGCTCGTCCCGCCCGGGGACGCCCGGCGGCTAGCCGACGGCGTACGTGCCGTGCTTACCGACGAGGTGCTGGCCGCCCGGCTGCGCAAGGCCGCCGCCGGTCGCGGGCACGCCCTGCCCGGCGAGGACGACGCCGTGGCCGCCGCCCTGGCCGAATACGACTACGTGACCCGGGCACGGCGATGACCAGGTACGTCGCGTCGCTGTGCGGGGGCTGGACCTCGCCGTCACCCTCAATTCAGTCAGGACGGCGGCTGGCGGCTGCTCCAGCGTCGCTCAGGTGCTGGACGATCTGGCGGAATGACTCGACGAAGCTTTCTTCGCAGTAGCCGAGATCGGTCGCTACGCAGAAGTCCCTGACGAGGCCCTGTGCCCGTCGCAGGTTGGGCCGGGGCATCCAGGGGAATAGGTGATGCTCGATCTGGTAGTTGAGACCGCCGAGCATGAAGTCGGTAAACCGGCCGCCCCTGACGTTTCTGGCCGTGACCACCTGGCGGCGGGCGAAGCTGGCCGCCGTTGCGGTCTCGATGATCGGCATCCCCTTGTGGTTGGGGGCGAAGCTGATACCCAGGTAAAGCGAGAAGACCGCCTGCTGCAGGGCGATGAAAGCCAGTGCCTTGAGCGGGGAGAGCACCAGCAGCACCACCGTCAGGTACAGCGCGGCATGCAGCATGATGAGAGAAAGCTCTACCGCCGAGGCGTGGTCTCGCTGCCGCAGAAGCCGCTTGATCCCGAGTACGTGCATGCCTCCGCTTCGCAGCAGCATGAAGGGGAAGAAAAGCGGCGCCTGCCAGCGTGCCAGCCACGACCCGGCCGGGCGGCGCCCGTTTCCCGGCGCATCAGGCGAGGCCACGGGGATTCCCTGGCCGATATCGGGGTCGCGGCCCATCTCGTTGGGATGCGCATGGTGGGCGTTGTGCTTGTGAACCCACCAGCCGAAGCTCAGCCCGATGAGCACGTTTCCTACGGTGAGGCCGAGCAGGCGATTGCGCCGGCGTGCGCCGAACACCTGGTTGTGCCCCGCATCATGGCCGATGAAGCCAAGTTGGGTGAACATGAACCCCAGCAAGGCGGCGATGGCGAGGGTCGTCCACGAGTTGCCGACGATGACGAACAGAACCCATCCAGCCAGGAAAGCGAAGATCGTCAGGGAGATCTTCCATCGGTAGTAGCCGGGCCTCCGGTCCAGGAGACCCATCGCTCGCACCTGCAGCGCCAGTGCGCGAAAGCCAGCCGTCGTGGGGTCGACGGCGACGGGCGGCACGTCTGCGGATGGAGCCTGGTCGGTCGGCTGCGCAAGATAGCCGGATGCCTTCATCTTCGTCGCCCCACCCCTCCTGGATGTCTTCCGAGCACACCGCCCGGGGTCTGCGTCACCAGGGTCTGGAGCAACGATGTCGCGGTCGGGGCCTATCCGCACCGACCGCATTTCTTTCACACCACGCTACCACCACGAGATAGCCCCGCTGGGCGGCGATGTAACGGCGCGAGCCAGTCGCGGGCGACGTGCCCGGCCAGCTCCTCTAGCAGCGGACCGGGTTGCTCCAGGCAGCGGGTCAGGTCGGGTTCGATGTCGGCGAGCGCGTAGGCGCGCGCGATGCCCGCCGAACGCAGCTGCCCGGGGGACAGCGAGCACACGCCGGCCACCGCGACCACCGGCAGGTCCGGCGCGGCCGCGGCCGCGGCGCGGGCCACCCCGACCGGGGCCTTGCCGTGCAGCGTCTGCTCGTCGAGCGCGCCCTCGCCGGTGACCACCAGGCGCGCGCCGGACAGCCGGCCGGCGAATGCGAGCAGGTCCAGCATCAGTTCGATGCCTGGCTGCATGGCGGCGCCGAGGAACCCCAGCGCCGCGAAACCCAGGCCGCCCGCCGCGCCCGCGCCGGGCTCGTCCCGCTTGACGAAGCCGGACGACCGCTCGGTCACGTCCGCCCAGCGCGCGAGGCCCTCCTCCAGGACCGTCACGTCCTGCGCCGAGGCGCCCTTCTGCGGCGCGTAGACCGCGGCGGCGCCGCGCGGCCCGAGCAGCGGGTTGTCCACGTCGGTGGCCGCGATTATCTCGGTGCCTGACAGATCCCTGAGCCGGGAGACGTCGATGTGGTCCAGCCGGGCCAGCGCCGCCCCGCCCGGCGGGAGCTCGGTCCCCGACGCGTCGAGCAGCCTGCCGCCCAGCGCGGTGACCAGGCCCGCGCCTCCGTCGGTGCAGGCCACGCCGCCCAGGCCGAGCACGATCCGCTTCGCGCGCATCCGGACCGCGGCCAGGATGAGCTCGCCGGCGCCACGGCTGGTCGCTGTCAGCGGGGCAGGCGTGCCGCCTGGCAACCTGGTCAGCCCGCAGGCCTGGGCCGACTCGATGATGGCGGTCCCGTCGAGCACGGCGAACGCGCCATTGACCGGCTTGCCGGTCGGCCCGCGGACCCCGATCTCGACGCGGCGGTACCCGGCGGCCTCGGCCGCGTCCACGGTGCCGTCGCCGCCGTCCGCCACCGGGACCTGGACCGTCTGGACTCCCGGGCAGGCCCGGCCGAGCCCGGCGGCCACGTGCGCGGCCACCTGGGCGGCGGTGAGCGTTCCCTTGAACTTGTCCGGTGCTATAAGAACACAACCCATGTCAGCCTCTTTAACCTGGGGCATCAACGCAGCGGAGGAAGCGGGATGGGAAGAGTCCTCGGCGTCCGGCGCTTGTCGCACGACACCGACGCTAGTACGTCGATCGAACGACAGGGAGAGTCGATCGAACATTGGGCCAGGGCACACGAGCACACGGTGGTGGCCATGACCCAGGACACCGACGTGTCCGGGAGCATCGCTCCGCAGGACCGTGACGACCTCGGCCCGTGGCTGACCGACCGGGTCATGCTCGCGCAATGGGACATTCTCTGCGTTGCCAAGCTGGACCGGCTAACCCGTTCGGTGCGCCACTTTGACGACCTGCGCATCTGGGCAGACGAGCACGGGGAGACCATCGCATCGGTGGCCGAGTCGCTGGACCTGTCCACGAGCACCGGGCGAATGTTCGCCAACCTGCTCGCGATGTTCGCCCAGTTCGAGCGCGAGAGGATGTCCGAGCGGCGCGCGGAGGCATCCAGGAAGCTCTACTCGCGAGGCGGGTACAACGGCGGCAGCAGCCTTCCGTGGGGATACAAGTCCATCCGGCGGAACGGGCGATTGGACCTTGAACCCGATCCCCGCCAAGTGGCCGAGATCCGCGTCATCGTTGACAAGGTGCTAGCCGGTCAGTCGGTAAGCGGCGTGGCCGTCGAGCACGGCATCTACCCCCCCACGCTTCACAAGCGGCTCAAGCGCGTGGAACTCAAGGGCTGGGTGACCTGCAACGATGAGATCGTGCGGGACGAAGGGTTGCCCGTGATGCGACCGCCGATCATCGACGCCCGGACGTGGGACCGGCTGCAAGCGAAGCTACAGGCGAACTCCAAGGGGGCGGGGGTACCCCATGATGCTGTGCCGTGGCTCCACGTCATTTACTGCGACGAGTGCAAGGCGACTATGTACCGGACGGTAGTCACCAATCGCCAGGGCCGGACGTTCAGCTATTACCGTCACGAGCGGCGTCAGCATGTCGATTGCCGCGCGCGCGTCCGGGCCGACGACCTAGAGCGCCAGATACCCGGCCTCGTCCTCCGCGTGTTCGATGGAACCTATGCGCCAGAGGTCACCGAGATCCCCGCCGAGGATCACACGGCAGAGCTAGAGAAAATCGACACCGCGATTGCTGACTGGGAAGCGCGCGCTATCGCGGGAGACACCGCCGGGTCCGTGGTGCGCATCCTCGGCGGGCTGCACGCCAAGCGTCGAGTGCTGATCGATGCCGGTATCAGAACCGAAGCCCGGCGCGACGTGTGGTTCACGACGGAACTCATGACCGATCGATGGCTATCGCTGGAGACCGACCACGAGCGTGGAGCGCTGTTGCGCAGCATGCGCATCAGGATCATGGCCAGGAAAGCCAGCCCGGGCAAGGTGCGTATCCGGCTACAGCAGGGCGATAAGCACCGGACAGACGTCGTTAGCGAGTGGACGGACGCCGACGTCGAGCAGTTCGAGGCCGGATCAGAGACGACCTGACGGCGTGTCATTCCGGGCGCTGTACCGCCTTCTGCTCCTGCTGCCGGATCTCCCCGACGAGGTGCTCCCGGCTGCCCGCGTTGATCGTGGCTATCGATGCGCCCTTCGGCTTGGCGCACCACACGGTGGGCGCCATGTAGCAGGGCACGATCCAGAGGTCCCACTCGGGGTAGTTCGGACGAATCAGGGCTAGCTGCTCCTCGTCCCAGGTTGTCACGAGAGCCATCTTATTAGCCTTGAGGTACCTCGACCACCCTTAAGGTTCGTTAACCCTCCGTGATGACCCCTGGTGATGGTCGGTTAGCCTCAATCGTCATGGTGGACCCGCGCCGGTACCGGCAGATCTACGCGGAGCTGTCCGCCCGCATTGAGGGCGGCACGTACCCGCCCGGATCGCCGCTGCCGCCGATCGGGCGGCTGGCGGACGAGTTCGAGGTAAGCCGCGACACGGTGCAGCGGAGCATCCAGATGCTCTCGGACGAGGGGAAGGTCACCCGGTGGCCGGGGCTGGGGTGGTACGTATCCGACGCCGGGAACAGCGCTAGGTCATAAGGGGGTCTTCGAAAATAACCGTGGTGGTGCCGTCGCCTGGTTACTTTTCGTGTCGTGCCGGTGGTCCGGGCTATGGGCGTCGGGTGCCGCGTGTGCAGGCGATGCGAACGCGGCGGCGCTGGTTTGCGGGGTTGCGGAAGCCGTAGGCGTGGCGGGCCTCGAGTTTGGCGAGGCGGTTGAGGCTTTCGGCGGTGGCGTTCGATCGAGTCGTCGACTACACGTGAACCTGTAGGTCAGGTAGCTCCGAGGCGGGTGCGTGTGGTTCACGCGTTCCATCCGTGGTTCGGGCGGGACATGGAGTTCGTGAAGCGGCGCCGGAACTGGCGGGCGGACCGGGTGTATGTGTTCGGTGATGCCGGGGAGCTGGTCAGCCTGCCGGCGGAGTGGACTGATCTGGCGCCGGCGGATCCGTTCGTGGTGGTCGCGGCGGGCCGGGCGCCGTTCCGGACGGCGGATCTGCTGAAGCTGGCTGATGAGGTGGCCCGGCTGCGCTCCGGTGCGGCTGGTGTCCAGGAGATTCTGCCGTGAATGTCCACGGGATCCTGTCGCATACCCGTAGCGGCGTCACGCAGATCGCCGGGCTTGCCGGACTCGTTAGCGCGTATGTGCGGGTAGTTGCCGTGTCCGCACGCCAGCAGGCTATCCGGGCTGTTACCCTTGACGGCAGAATTACATGGGCGGAATTCAGATGCGGGAGGCGCCATGGCAGGCCGGGATCAGGGCAAGGAAGCCTCGCTGGCGGCGTCACGGACGCTGAACCCGCATCCGGAAGGGGTCACCGATCCGGCCTTCACCTCCGGCGCCTTCTTCGATCCCGCCGACCTGGTCCAGGTCAAGTACGAGATGGTGCGCGCGGTCGAGGCCGGCGGGCTGGGCGCGGGCGCCGCGGCCTCGGCGTTCGGCATGGCCCGGCAGAGCTACTACAACGCCCGGAAGGCGCTGGCCGAGCACGGCCTGGCCGGCCTGCTCCCGGCCCGGCCAGGTCCCAAGGGCGGGCACAAGCTGACCGCGGAGGTGGTGGACTTCCTGGAACAGCAGGCGGCCGCGGATCCCGCGCCGTCCTCGGCGCAGCTGGCCGCAGCGGTCGCGGACCAGTTCGGCGTCACCGTGCACAAGCGGTCGGTCGAGCGCGCGCTCACCGCTCGGCGCGCCGCCGGCAACCAGCAGCAGGAGGCGGCCAAAAGCCGCTAGCGTCCCGTCCGCAGGGCAGGACGCGGACGCGGCTGCGCTCGCCTACGAGCAGCTGCGCGGCATCGCCGCCGGCGGGCTCGGCGGCGGCTGGCGGTACGGGGCAGCGGTGCTGGCCGCCTCGGGGATGGCGGCCTGGATGGCCACCGCGGCCACGTGGGCCCCCCATCGCCCGCCCGCAGACAGCCGCGACGGCACGGCAGCGAAAGCGCAGGCCGAACGGCCCCCGTCCGCCCTCGACCAGTCCCTGTCCGCCATTTCGGCCGAAGGAGGCAAGAACCCCGGTTCGGCCTGCCCGCCGCTGCCGCCTGCCGTGACCAGCCAGCTCATCGCGGTGATGGCTCAGCTGACGCTCCACCATGCCCGTGCCCGGGCGCGCGCCACGTCCCCCGTTCCCGCCCCCGATTCCCGACAGGAGCCCATCCCGCCATGAGCAGTGACAGCGTGTCCAAGGTGACGGCCGCCCGGCTGTCCCGTGACGCCTACCTCTATATCCGGCAGTCGACCCTCTACCAGGTCATCAACAACAGCGAGTCCACCGCGCGGCAGTACGACCTGCGGGGCCGGGCGCTCACGCTGGGCTGGCCGGCCGAGCGCATCCACGTCATCGACATCGACCAGGGCCATTCGGGGGCCTCAGCCGCCGACCGGGAAGGGTTCCGGCACCTGGTCGCCGAGGTGTCGCTCGGGCGTGCCGGGATCGTGCTCGGACTGGAATGCTCCCGGCTGGCCCGCGACTCGGCCGACTGGCAGCAGCTCATCAAGATCTGCGCCCACAACGACTGCCTCATCTGCGACGAAGACGGCCTGTATGACCCCGCCAGCTTCAACGACAGACTCCTGCTGGGCCTCAAGGGGACCCTGGCCGAAAGCGAACTGCATTTCCTGCGGGCACGCATGCAAGGAGGCCTGCTGGCCAAGGCCCGCCGCGGCGAGCTGAAACTCCGCCTGCCGGCCGGCCTGGCCTACGACGCCGCCGGCATCATCATGCTCGACCCCGACACCGAAGTCCGCGGCGCAGTGCAGCTGCTGCTGGACACCTTCACCGCCGCCGGCTCGGCCCGCGCCGTCGTGGCGGCCTTCAACAAGGCGAGCCTGACCTTCCCCGGCCGCCACCAGGGCGGCCCGCACGCCGGCGAGCTGTACTTCAAGCCGCTCACCCACGACACCGTGCTCGACGTCCTGCACAACCCCGCCTACGCCGGCGCCTACGTCTACGGACGCAGCAAGACCAGCACCGACCTGGACGGGCACGTCCACAGCCACCTCAAGCCGGTGAGCGACTGGACCGTGTGCATCCGCGATCACCATCCCGGTTACCTGACCTGGGCACAGTACGAGCGCAACCAGGCCGTGCTGTCCGCCAACGCCGCATCCCGCGGCGAGGACCGCACCGCGGGGCCGGCCCGCGAAGGATCCGCGCTGCTCCAGGGCATGGTCATCTGCGGCCGCTGCGGCCGGCGCATGAGCGTCGGCTACCACACCCTCGCCGACCGCACCCGCGTCCCGGCCTACCACTGCCAGCGCGCCAGCATCCGCAACGCCCGCCCCGCCTGCCAGGCCATCGCCGGCACCAGCATCGACGCCGCGATCTCCGCGCTGATCTGCGACACCCTCACCCCGCTCGCGCTGCAGAACGCCCTGACCGTCACCGCCGAACTAGCCGCCGACGCCCGCAAGGCCGACACCGTCCGCGCCGCCCACGTGCAGCGCGCCCAGAACGCCGCCGACGCCGCGCAACGCCGGTACCTGGCCGTCGACCCCGCCAACCGGCTGGTGGCCGACACCCTGGAAGCCGACTGGAACACCCGCCTGCGCGAACTCGCCCAAGCCCGCGACGACTACGCCCGCGCGCGCGACACCGACGTCGCGCTCGACGAGGAGCAGCAAGCCCGCGTCCTCGCCCTGGCCGGCGATTTCCCGGCCCTGTGGAACGACCCGGCCACCCCCATGCGGGAACGCAAGCGCCTGCTCCGCCTGCTCATCGCCGACGTCACCCTGACCCGCGACAGCGACGGCGCCACCTGCTGCCAGGTCCGCTTCACCGGCGGCCAGCACCACACCCTCACCCTCCCGCGGCCGCTCACCGCCACCGAGCAGCACACCACCGCCCCCGCCACCGTTGAGCTGATCGACCAGCTCCTCAACGACCACCCCTTCGACCAGATCAGCGAGATCCTGAACGGCCGCGGGATCACCGGCGGGCGGGGACGGGCCTTCACCGTGCAGAACCTGGCCGCGCTCTGCCGCGCACGCGGCCTGGGCACGCACGCCAGCCGCCTGCTCGCCGCAGGCATGCTCACCGCCAGCCAGATCGCCGCTGACTTCAAGGTGACCCCGCAGACCATCGGCAAGTGGCACCGGCGCGGCCTGATCACCGCCCGGCGCACCGACGGACGCGGAGAATGCCTGTTCCACCCCGGCCAGCACCCCCCCGGACCCGCTGACAAGACCGCCGCCCGCCGGCCCGAAGGCACCCGGCACCTGCTGACCAGCCGGCAACTGGCGGCCAGCCTCGGCGTCACCTCCGGCACCATCCTGCGCTGGACCCAGCTCGGCCTGCTCACCATCGCCGCCACCGACAACCGCGGCTTCAGCCTCTACCAGCCCGGCCAGCCCCGCCCGACCCGTGACCAGATCACCACCGCGTGCCGCCCGCCAGGCACCGGCGACGCCATCACCGGCGGCCAGCTCGCCGCCCGGCACGGCGTCAGCCGCTCCGCTGTCTACAAATGGCACCAGCTCGGGCTCATCCACTCCCTCGGCACCGACGGCACCGGCCGGAACCTCTACCACCCCGGCCAGCAAGCCCCCAGCCCCGGACAGATCCGCGCCGCCCGCGCCGCCCGCCGCCACGACGCCGCAAAATGTCAGACCCCCGTGCCATCATCAGTTCCAGAAGGCACAACACCCCCGATCGCCACACCCGGAACCGGATCATCAACACGAGGTGCAGTGTGAAGCCAGATCGTTGGTGATGCCGGTGGTCACGGCGGTGACGATCTCGTTCTCCCAGCGTGCGATGGTGCTGGCGAGACTCCGGAGTTCGGGGATGTCTTCGTGCTGCGCGCACCAGTCATAGAAGGAGAAGAGCCGGTCGCGGACCTGGCGCTCGCAGGGGGTGCTGCCGGTGACGCGGGCGCGGAGCTTCAGGGCACTGCGGAGTTTCTCCTTCGCGATCCAGGCGATGGCCAGCTGCTGGCCGGGCGCGGTGGCGTCGAGTGTCTCGATGATCTTCTCGAATTGCTCTGGTGACAGGCTCTCCAGGTTGCGCGTGAGCAGGCGCTTGATGCCGTACTCGGGGTCGCCTGCCCTGCCGCGGCGGCCGTAGAGCTCCCGGATGGCGCGGCGCCGCACGTCACCGACGGTCTTGACGGCGAGCTGGACGACGTGGAACAGATCGACGGCGATGGCCGCGCGCGGCAGCATTTTCCTCACTGCGGAGGCGAAGATGGCGCACATGTCGATGGCGACGACCCGGACGGCGTCGCGCCAGGCCGGCGTGGCGCCGGCCAGCCAGTACGCGGTGTCGTCGGCGGTGCGGCCCTCGACCTGGCCGAGCAGGCCCTGGTTCCCGTCAGGTCATAGAAGCAGACGTGCCACCGGTCCGCGAGCTGCACGTATTCGCCGGTATCGGTGTCCTGCCGCCAGCGGGGCCGGCCGCGGCGGTGCTCGTCGATGCCCAGGTGGGCGACCGGGGAGGGTTCCTCGTCCAGGGTCTGGTCCGCCCTCGCCGCGAACGCCACGTGCGCGGACGGCCACGAGATGCCGGCGTCCCGGCCCGCCTCGGCGGGGGTGATCCCCCGGTCCGCCACCTCCGCGCCGACGTGCTCCAGCAGCCGGCGGGTGATCGTGCACCGCAGCGGGAGCTGCGGCACCGACTCGGTGAAAGTCTCCGCCGGGCATTCCTTCTCCGCGCACTCCATCCGCCGCTTGACCAGGAAGAAGTCCGTGTCCTGCCCGCAGGCCCGGACATCGCGCGGTGTCACCGTGACATACTGGTGCACCTTCTCGGAAACAGTTCTGCAGCCAGGGCACATCGCGGGGAGGGTGATCCTGGCCCAGACCGTGAGCCGCCCGTCAGCCTCGCGCTCCGCTTCCGTCACTTCCACGCCGTCCATCCCGAACAGCACCGACGCCGTATCCTGGGCAGGCGCGGACCCGTTATTCCCGATCGTCACAAATCAGGATCTTCGGGTCCGCGCCCGCATATCCGGCGCACCGACACGCGGCGCTATGTAACTGGTTAATCACAAACAGTCGGCCATCCTGGCCCCGCAAACGGCCATCGCGCCCTCTCCCTGCTGGTTACGCAACGTAAAGAAGCTGTATACCGGGCACGGCACAGCTCGAAGACCCTCATAAGGCCGTGGTGTGGACGCCCACACCACGGCCTTGTCGTCGTCTTGGGTGATTACCGCCTGGCCAGCTTGTAGATGAGGTACCAGAGCCCCACGATCACCGCAGGTTAACGGTGATACCGCCGGAGAACGCCGAATCGTGTAGTTCTGCCTTCACTGCCTTCAGCCCCGCGGGCATATCGAACGCCAGCTCCCCGCGTACCGTGTTGCCCGGATTGATGTCGTTGAAAAACACGCTGTCCGACCCGCTGGCGCTATTGAGATCAATGTCCGCGCTCGTTCTGACGTCGTACTTCCGGCCGCTGGCATCGTAAACGTACTGGCTGGAATCATCGAGAGTTTGAGGCTGGCTGCCGATATTAGTGACTGTGACGTGCAGGATCGTGTACTTGCCCTGCGCAGTGTCACCGAGGCCGGCAGCGGTGTCGCCGACCGACTTGGCGTGCGAGACAGATGTAATGGTGAACTGGAATTTTCCGTCCCGTACCGGCGTGCCGATCTTGGCGGCTTGCGGCGCGACTGGGGCGCTGGATGGGGTGCTGCCAGCCTGCCCGGTTGTCACCGTGTGGTTGCCGCTCCCCGCGATGGCCCCGATCACGCCCAGGACGACAAAGAAGCCGAACACGCCAAGGATCGTGGTCAGGATCTTGTGACGGCGCGGCCATGACCTTCGCGGGCCGACCGGCGGCGGATACCCGGGCGGGTACTGCGGCTGCGGCGCGTACCCGGGTGGCGCGTACTGCTGCTGCGGGTACCCGGGCGGGTACTGCTGCTGCGGGTACGGGTTGTAAGGCTGGCCCTGCTGCGGCCAGGGCTGCCCCCCGGAGGGCTGGTCGTACGTCATTGGTCCTCCCCATTCAGGTAGTCAAGTGACGCGTGATCATACGTGTGGGTTCACTTACAGGTGATCACGATTGGGAATATCACCCTGAATGGCCCTGAATGGCCGGACGAGTGCCCGTTCATGGAGGCCGCAACGCGCGGCCAGGAGGCCAGCCGCGTAGAACCTGGGCTCAGCGACTAGCCTCCGGTCGAATGTCCGGCATCAATGGCAGACTGGACGCATGACGGCGTGGCATGACTACCAGGAACGAGCTGCAGAGTTCTTCCGCACCATCGGCATGGATGCCAATGTAGATGAACGCCTCGAAGGTGCGAGGGGTCAGCATGACGTGGACGTTGTTGCCCGCGCAACCCGGGCAGGTATCCAGCAACTCTGGGTTGTCGAGTGTAAATGGTGGCGACGACCTGTCACCAAGGGCGAGGTCGCCAAGCTCGCACACATCGTCCAGGACGTCGGTGCCGACCGTGGCATCATCCTGAGCGAGACAGGCTTTCAGGCGGGGGCTATCAGTCTGGCCTCCTCGTCCAACATAACCCTGACAAGCCTCGCTGAACTGAACGAAAGCGCCGAAGCGGTGGATCTGCCCATGCGTGCGGCCACCCTGATGGGAGCATGGGCCTTTGACGCCCTTGGATCGCTATTTCAATCTCTGAAGTTCCCTGATTCCGATCACGGTGAAACTGCCGATTTGGGTGCGCTAGTACGCCAAGCCGAACACGCACTCCTGAACCCGGAAGAGCCTGAGAATCCCGAAGACCTCTCCCGCTACTATGCACCACCGTTGGCATTAGCAGCCACTGTCCGGCATGCTCGGTGCCGTACGTTTCCGCAGGCAGGAGGTGCCATGCCACTATCCCGGAAAGGGGTGGCCGACCCACGTGCGTCCTGGGCTAATGCGTCCCGCCGAGAGCCGGCCGGGAGTGTGGCGCAGACGGTCGTTTGCGATACACCCCGAGACCTCTCGTGAGCACTCGATAGTCTCAACCAAGAACATTGCGCCAGCGCTCGCGCCCGGGGCAGGCTCGTCACATGAAGTTCTACATCTACGAGGACTGGACTGAGCACGTAGCCGTCGTCCATCACGATCACTGCCGCCACTGCAACAACGGCGAGGGACGCGGCCGTGGCCGCAATCCACGCGACAGCAAGTGGCACGGGCCATACGGCTCGGAAGACGCGGCTAGGTCGGCACCTCTTCGAGCCCGGACGATGCTGCGTGACTGCATTTCATGCATGGAGTAACCCTGACCATCACCGTAGGCTCAGCACATGACAGACGAGCCCGTCCACGCCGGGCCGAAGAATGCCGGGCCGCCGAGCGACGCCGAGCCGGATGAGGATCGCGTCGTAAGTATTCGGAAGTCCCGTGAGCGAGCACGCTTATAGCCGGCGCGGCCTTTTCGTGGGGCGGTGCCGTTGAGGGCGTGCTGGAGCGGGGGTTTCAGCCGGGGGCTGGCGGTTGTGCCCAGGCGTGGAGGTCTTCGGGGCTGGCGTTCCAGGGCAGGAATCGTTCGAGGTCTGGGCCTCGGGGGGACTTGCCGCCGTTGCGGCCGCATTCGTCGAGGTAGGCGGTAAGCCAGGTCAGGAGGTTCAGGCCGGCCATCTGCATGGTGGCGGTGACGGTCCAGATGACGGCGGCGAGCCGGGCAGAGTCCCCGTTACGGGATCCGCCGGCGTTCTTCCGGGTCACGACAGGACCGCGGATCTGGCGCTCGGCTGGGTTATTGTCCAGCCCGATGACCGGGAAGTCGCGGTGCGCGATGAGGCCGTCCCATTCGCGGTCCAGGGTGGCGAGCGCCTTCTTCGCGGGCTCTTGCAGGCCGGGCGCGGCCATCTGCTTCTTGCGTGCCTGGTCGATCGTGGTGATCGCCCGATCCCAGGCAGCGCGGGCTTCCTCCAGTCCGGTGGCGGGCTGCGCGGCCGGCCGGGACGCGGGCGCCGCGGCAGCTCCGGCCCAGGCGGCCATCAGTTGCTCGTGCGCCGCGTACAGGTCCTTGATCCGCTCCAGCCACGCCTGGGTCCAGTACGTCAGCTGAGCGGGGTTCGCGTCCCCGGCCCGGACGAAGTACCGGCGGATATGGGCCTTATGAAGAATTCTTCATAAGGCGCAGTATGCGGAACCGGGGATTATGCGGAACGGCGCGGCCGGGGTGGCGCGGGTGGCTTGCCGTGGCGGGGATCGCGCAGTTGCCGGGGCTGGGAGGTTCTGCATAATCGCGGCTGGCTGACGGATGCTTCTCTCGGCAGGCATGGTGCCTGGGAGAGGAGGTCAGCGATGCAGTCGTGGACGAAGGTGAGGGTGGCTGGACCCCTGGCGCCGTACGCGCGAGGTTTTGGCCGGGAGTTGCGCGGCTGCGGGTTCACGGACCTGTCCACCGCCGAGCAGTTGCGGCTGATGTCGCACCTCAGTCGCTGGATGACCGGTGAGGGCCTCGACACGTTGAGCTGCGAGCAGATCGCTGCGTACTGTGCGGCCCGTAAGGCCGGCGGCTACGTGGCCCGGCTGACGCCGGGTTCCCTTGGGCGGCTGCAGGTGTTCTTGCGGGCGCAGGGCGTGCTGTCGGCCTCACCGGCCGCCATGCCGCCGGCCGCGCAGAGGAGGAGCTGCTTGGCCGCTATAGGGCCTACCTCGCCGAGGAGCGGGGCCTGGTGCCGGCCGTGATCTCGCAGTACCTGAGGACAGCGGCGCTGTTCCTGGACGGATACCCGGGGGCAGCCGCCGGGCAGCGGGGACTTGATGCCGCCGCGGTCAGTGCCTTCTGCGTCCGTGAGCTGCCGCGGCGCGGCCGGGCAGGCGCGGTGAACCTCGCGAGCGCGCTGCGGTCCTTCCTGCGCTTCCTCCACGTGGAAGGTCTCGCCGGGGCACCCCTTGCGCAGGCGGTTCCCGCGGTGGCCAACCGCAAAGGATGCGGCCTGCCCCGGGCACTCCCGCCGGCGACGGTCGCGAGGCTGCTGGCGAGCTGCGACCGGCGGACCCGGCTCGGGCGCCGGGACTACGCGATGCTGATGCTGCTGGCGCGCCTGGGGCTGCGCGCCGGCGAGGTCGCGTCGATGTCCCTGGACGACCTGGGCTGGCGAGCAGGCGAGCTCACCGTGCACGGCAAGGGCGGCCGGGATGACCGGCTCCCGCTGCCTTCTGACGTCGGCGCAGCGCTCGCCGCCTACCTGCGCATCCGGCCTAAGAAGGTCAAGACCAGGGCGGTGTTCTTGCGGGCAACGGCTCCGGCCGGCGCGATCACGCCGCGGGCGGTCACCTGGGCGGTGCATAACGCCTGTGAACGGTCCGGGGTCCCCAGCGCCGGGGCGCACCGGCTCCGGCACAGCCTGGCCACCCAGATGCTGGCAGCCGGGTCCTCGCTCGCCGAGGTCGGCCAGGTCCTGCGGCACGCCAGGGTGGCGACGACCGCGATCTACGCGAAAGTCGACCATCGTGCGCTGGATGCACTCGTCCTTCCCTGGCCAGGAGGCGAGTCATGAACGGGCAGCCACTCCGGGCTGCGCTGGCTGAGTACCTGGCGGTGCGCCGTTCCCTTGGCTTCAAGCTGGCTCGTGACGGCCTGCTGCTGGAGCAGTTCGTCAGCTTCTGCGAGCAGGCCAGCGCCAGCCGGGTGACCAGCGAGCTGGCGCTGGCCTGGGTCAGCGCACCAGCGAAGGCCTCCGCCGGGTGGCTGGCGATGCGGCTGACCGTCGTGCGCGGCTTCGCGAGCTGGCTGCAGGCCAGCGACCCGGCCACCGAGGTGCCGCCGCCCGGCTGGCTGCCGCCCCGCCGGCGGACGACGCCGTATCTTTACTCCGCGGACGACGTTGCCGCGCTGCTGGCGGCGGCGCGGCAGGTGCGCTGGCCGCTCTCGGCGGCCACCTACGAGACGCTCATTGCCTTGCTTGCGGTGACCGGCATGCGAATCGGCGAAGCCATTCGTCTCGACCGCTCGGACCTGTCACCCGGCGAGGGCCTGCTCACCATCTCGGACTCGAAGTTCGGTAAGTCCCGGCAGCTCCTGCTGCACCCGAGCACGGTCAGCGCGCTGGGCCGCTACCTGCGCCGCCGCGGGGAGCTGTCACCGATACCGGGTGAGCCGGCCGTGTTCGTCCACCCGGCCGGCAACCGCCTGAACTACGAGGCCACGCAGCAGATGTTCAAGGTCCTCCTCGGCCGGGCCGGGATCCGGCCCCGCTCGGACCGCTGCCGGCCGACTATCCACGGGCTCAGGCACTCCTTCGCCGTGAACACCCTCATCCGCTGGTATCACGAGGGCGCCGACGTGCAGGCCCGGCTGCCGCAGCTGTCCACCTGGCTCGGTCATGCGGACCCGAAGTGGACGTACTGGTACCTGTCGGCGTCACCGGAGCTGCTCGCGCTCGCCGCCGAGCGGCTCGAGGCGCCGCCAGGGACGCGATCATGAGCACGATCGCCCCGGCGCTGCAGGAGTACTTCACCCAGCGCCTGATCGGCCAGCGGCAGGCCAGCCCGCACACCGTCGCGGCCTACCGGGACTGCTTCCGGCTGCTCTTCGCCTATATGGCCCAGACCAGCGGGAAGCAGCCAGCCGAACTCGGCTTCGAGGATCTCGACGCCACCACGATCAGCGGGTTCCTCACCCACCTTGAGAAAGAGCGCGGCGTGAGCGTCGCCACCCGCAACGCCAGGCTGGTCGCGCTGCGCTCGTGGTTCACCTTCGCCGCGCACCGCCATCCCGAGCACGCAGCGCTCATCGCACGGGTGCTCGCGATCCCGTCCAAGCGCCGCGACCGCCCGCTGGTCAGCTTCCTGGAGCCTGACGAGGCCGACGCGCTGCTGAAGGCACCCGGCACCGGGCGCTGGACAGGACGGCGCGACCGGGCCCTGCTCACCTTCGCCGTGCAGACCGGCCTGCGGGCATCGGAGCTGACCGCCGTGCGCAACGCCGACATCACCCTCGGCCGCGGCGCGCACGTCCAGGTCCTCGGCAAGGGACGCAAGGAAAGGGCCGTCCCGCTGTCCAGCCACACCGTCGCGGCCCTGCGCCCATGGCTCAGCGAACGAGGCGGAGATCCCCGCGGACCAGTCTTCCCCGGTCCTGGCGGGCATCGCCTCAGCCGCGACACAGTGCGAAAACTCGTCATCAAGCACGCGCGCTCAGCAGCAGCGGACTGCCCCTCACTCGCTGCCAAGAAAATCGGCGTTCACACCCTTCGCCACACCTGCGCGATGACCCTGCTGCGCAGCGGGGTTGACCTGGCCACCATCGCACTATGGCTGGGACACGAGGATCTGCGCACAGTCCAGATATACCTCCACGCAGACCTTCAGCTGAAAGAACGGGCACTCGCGCGGACGACCCCGCCCGGCACAGCACCCGGACGGTATCGCCCGCCTGACCCCGTCCTCGCCTTCCTGGAGAGCCTGTGATTATGCAGAACCTCCCAGCCCCGGCAACTGCGCGATCCCCGCCACGGCAAGCCACCCGCGCCACCCCGGCCGCGCCGTTCCGCATAATCCCCGGTTCCGCATACTGGGCCCAGCAGAACAGGTTGACCAGGCCGTCTGCCTTCCTGCCTGCAGACTGGTAGACGGCATAGAAGTCGCTTGAGATGACCAGCCGGCGCAGCCCGCCGTCCTCATCGGCCGTGAGCTGGCCCGTCTCCTCGTCAATGCCGGCGTGCCGGGCCAGGACCGCGCCGGACCTGCTGGGGTCCATGACGAAGCACACGGTGTCCGGGCCGATGAATACCCACAGCCACCATTTCGCAGGGCCGCTCCCGTCGCGCGGCGCGAACACCCGCCAGGTCGTCTCGTCCGCGTGCAGGTGCCACGAGCCCCGCGACCGCTCCGTGATCGCCTCCGCGAGCGGGGCCAGCAGCGCCCCGGCGGCCGCGCACGTCCCGGCCAGGGTGGCCGGCGAGATGTCCGCGCCCTGCCGGGAAAGGCCCTTCACCAGCGAGTTCATGCTCCGCCCAGCGGCGAACCGCTCTACCAGCAGCATCGCGGTGAACCCGTTGGAGAACAGGCCCTTGCCGACCGCCTTCGGCGGGCCGGGCGCTGTCACCGTCGCCGGGATCCGGCACGAGCACGCCCTGCGGTACCGGCGCCTGCAGTGCGCCGCCACCCGTACGATCACCAGCCAGTCCAGCAGCTCCGTGATGTGATCGCCCAGCCCCGTGAACGGCATCCCGCACTCCGGGCAGCAGTACCCGGCACCGGCAAAGTCCCAGACCACCTTGAACCGGGGCAGATGCGAGTAATCCCGCCGCCCCGCCCGCGCCCCCGGCCCCCGCTTCTTCCCGCTCCCCCCAGGGCCATCCTGCTGCTCCCCGCCACGGCCCGCGCCATCATCACCAGCGGCCGGCTCCGGGCGCGAGCGCTCTGAGGAGCGCCCGAACAGCATCCGCTGCAAAACCGCCAGGTCAGCCCGGATATCCTCCAGCTCGGCCGCCTGCTCCGCGTTCTCCGCCCGCAGCCGGGAGTTCTCCTCCCTGAGCCGGACGTTCTCCTCGCGCAGCTCAGCGGCCAGCCGCGCCATCTCCCGGTTCGCTTCCAGCGCCGCAGCCAGCACATCCCGGAGCGATGCCTCAGCACCCTCCAGGACCGGGACAACCCCCGCCGCGACCGTCACGCAGCACAGCAAACACCATCAACTACCGCAAATCACGCACCACGCACCACGTGTCCTGCCCCGCGGACACCGCCGCCGAACTGCTTCACCACGCGACTTCCGAATACGTACATCGCGTCAGGCCAAGTTCTGACGAGATCACAAACCTCGCGGGGTATTACAAGACCTCCCAGATCTATGCTCTCGACGCCTACCCGATCCTGACTGCACTCGCTGTCTACTCCAAGGCATTCCTGGAAACCCTGGCCCGGCGTCATGCGGATGGGCTCGCCGACCGCGTACGCATGCGCCTCCGCAAGAACGGCAAGGATACCGAGGCTGAAATCGGATTGCGTGGCGGTGCATCGGCGACAGTGGTCGTAACTGGAGACCTGCCCGACGAGGCCCGGCTCGCCCTGCTCGACCTGGATGTCACCGCCGACGAGCTGCGCGGCAAGCTCCTGCGATGGGACAGCAGCGCGTCAGCCTGGCGGCCCGCTGACGACCAGTAGGCCCAGGCGGCGTCCGACGGCAGCCGACGGCGACCAATGAGTAATGCCGCATAGTTAATGCCACTGTCGGCCGCAGCCATTCCGAAGTCTGTACGTGGCTCCTGACGGTTCCATGGTGTCGTCTGTCCGGGATGTCCGTCTGTCCATGGTGTTCCGACTGCCTACCGCCGTGAGCGGCTCCATGGGGCATCTACGCATTCAGGTAGGTCGTCTAGCGGATGTGGCCCGGGTTGGCACGGTCGCAGGATGTACGCGTTGGGTCGACGGGCTTGTTGATGCGCCTCGACTGGATGGCCCGGCGTGCTACCACCCTGGGATCGGGATCGTGAAGGCGGTCTTGAACCTTGAGAGGAGGCTGGTCGTAGTAGGTCTCAGCTATCTCACGTCGCCGGCTTTCGGCATCGATGTCAATGAGGTGCCGCTCGAGCTGGGGCAGGAGCACGCCCGGGTTCCGGCGCTGGAGCGCGAGGAGCGAGACCTCCTCTTCGGTGAGTGGTTGAGAGGCGACAGTCTGGTTGAGAGCTGTGCCCGGAATCTCTCATCAGCACGCGAATCTGCGAAGGGATCGGTCTCAGGACGCGAAGGCCCGGTCGTGCCCGGGCAGGTTGAGCCCGAAGAGGTGCTCCAGCATCGGCCGGGCTGACGGGTGCGACTGGTCGACCGTCTCCCGCGGAGGATGCCAACTGATACGGTTCAGCGCGTCTCCTCCCAGCGGCGGCGGACGGCGGCGAGGCCGTCGTCGGTCAGCGATCCGTACAGCCGCAGCCGGGCGACGCCGCCGTCCGGGAAAATGTTCAGCCGCACGTGGGTGGCCGGCTGGCCGGTCACGCGGATCCGGTGCGGCGTGTCCGGCAGCAGGCGGACACGCGGCAGCAGCTCCCGCCACGCGGACTTGTCGGTGAGCGAGGCGCCGGCGGTGGCGTCCAGCGTCTGCAGCGATGCGCTCTCCGGCTGGTTGCCCCGGTACCAGGACGTGTCGATCTCCGCCAGGTCGATGACGCCGTGCCCGGCCAGCCGGATGACCAGCCACTCGTGCCCGGGCCTGCGGCGCCTGCGGGTCTCCCAGCCCTCGCCCATCACGCGTGACAGGCCGGGGGAGATGACGTTGCGCGGCGCGGAGAAGTAGTTCTGGTCGCTGAGGGCCGCCACGTCCGCGCCGTTCTCCAGCGTGGCGAGGTCGATGGTGAGCCCCTCGAGCAGGGCCGGATCCGGCACCACCTCACCGTGCACGCGCAGTCGGGCCACGCCGCCGTCGGGGAAGATGTTCAGCCTGACGTGGGTGAACCTGTGCCTGGAGCTCACGCTGAAGGCGTGCCTGGAATCGCCGGTCACCAGCCCGCGCGGCACGATCTCCTGCCAGGCCACGGCCTCGGAGTCCGCGGCGATCTCCTCGAACGCGGGATAACCGGTGACCGCGCACGCGTCCGCCGAACACGCCTGCGGGAAGTTACCGGTGAAGAAGGCGGTGTCGACCACGATGGAGCTCACCACGCCCGGCGCGCCGAGCCGGACGATGACCCAGTCGCGAGCCGAGCGATCCGGCAGCTTCCCGCCGGGCCCGCGCCGCCGTCTGGTCTCCCAGCCGTCGTATACCTGCCCCTTGGCGCCGTACGTGTCCGGCACGAAGACGGGCGCGGCCGGCTTGATCAGGTTCTCCTTCGCGGCGAAGAACTCGTCGCTGGCCGCCACGACGGACCCGCGCAACTGGAGCAAATCGGGAAGAAGCTGCTCATCCATACCGGGTTCATCCCCGTTTTAGCAGCCGCCCAACTGGCGTTTCACCCTCACCTTCAAGCAGCGCCGTGCCGCGCAGCCACGTCTGCCTCACGCGACCGGTGAGCGTCCGCCCAGCGTACGGGGTAACCGGGTGCCTGTGCCGCAGCTTGGCGGGGTCCACCACGTACGTCTCGTCGGGGTCGAAGGCCACCAGGTCGGCGTCGCTCCCGGCCGCCAGCCGCCCCTTGGCCGGCAGGCCCGCGAGCCCGGCCGGGACGCACGCCATCCACCGGGCGACGTCATCCAGCGCCCGGCCGCGCCGCCGCGCGACGGTCCACACCGCGGACAGGCCGAGCTGGAGCGAGGCGATGCCGCCCCAGGCCGCGCCGAAATCCCCGGAGCCGAAGGACTTCAGCTCGGGTGGGCAGGGGGAGTGGTCGGACACCACGCAGTCGATCGCGCCCCCCTCGAGACCGCGCCACAGCGCCTCCCGGTTGACCGAGTCCCTGATCGGCGGGCAGGACTTGAACTCGGTCGCCCCGTCAGGCACCTGCTCGGCCGCGAAGTACAGGTAGTGCGGGCAGGTCTCGGCGGTCAGCCGGATGCCCGCCGCCTTCGCCGCGGCGATCATGGCCACGCACTCGGCCGCGGACAGGTGCACGATGTGCGCCCGCGCGCCGGTGGCGGCCGCGGCCGAGATCACCTTCTCGATCGCGCGGCGCTCCGCGACCGGCGGGCGGGACGCCACGAACGAGCCGAAGTCGCGACCGGACCCCGGCCCCATGTCCTTGATCTCCGCCGCGTCCTCGGCGTGCGCGATCAGCAGCGCGTCCACCCCGGCCAGCGTGCCGAGCACCGCCCGCAGCCCGCCCGCATCCAGCGGCGGGAACTCCGGCACCCCGGAGTCGAGTAGGAAGCACTTGAACCCGACCACCCCGGCCTCGTGCAGCGGCCGCAGCGAGGCCTCGTTACCCGGCACCGCGCCGCCCCAGAACGCCACGTCGACCCAGCATTTCCCGGCCGCCGCCGCGCGCTTCTCCTCCAGCGCCGCCACCGACGTGGTGGGCGGCAGCGAGTTGAGCGGCATGTCGCAGATCGTGGTCACCCCGCCGGCCGCGGCCGCGCGGGTAGCGGTGGCGAACCCCTCCCACTCGGTCCGGCCGGGCTCGTTGACGTGCACGTGCGTGTCGACCAGGCCGGGCAGCAGCGCGAGGTCGCCGAGGTCGACCTCGCGGGCGGCCTCCAGCCGCGCGCCGTAGTCCTCGACGGCCGCGATGGCCTCGCCGTTGACCGCGACCGCTGCCGCCCTCGTGCCGTCCGGCAGCACCGCCCGCCGGGACCGGACCACCAGGTCATACGTCATGGGGCTCCCTCCAGCCGAAGCTCGTCGAGCTGTCCGCCGGATCCGACGGCTTGTACTCGCAGCCGATCCAGCCGTCGTATCCCTGCGCTGCGAGCTGGCCGAATAGTGCCCGATAGTCCAGTTCCCCCGTTCCGGGCGCGCCGCGGTCGGGAACGTCGGCGACCTGGATGTGCGCGATGCCGGCGGCCTCGCGGGCCAGCGTGCCCGGCAGGTCCTCGCCCATCTTGCCCAGGTGATAAAGGTCGGCAAGGAACGCCACGTTGGTGACGCCGGCCTGCGCCCGGACCAGGTTGATCACCTCAAACGCGCGCCGGCTCGAGACCAGCGCCGCGCGCGGGCTGTCGTAGGAGTTCAGCGCCTCCACGACCACCGTCGCCCCGGCCCCCGCGGCGGCCCGGGCGGCCAGCGCGAGGTTCTCCGCGGCCAGCTCGTCCTGCTCCTGCCGGGACAGGCCGTCGGCCAGGTTGCCGTACAGCGCGTTGAGGATGGTGCACCCGGTCCGCGCGGCGATCCCGGCGCAGACGTCGATGTTGGCCCGGAATGCGGCCGAACCCTCCGGCAGCGACAGCAGCCCGCGCTCGCCGGCCGCCATGTCGCCTCCGACGAAGTTCAGCAGGGCGAGCTGCACCCCCGCGTCGGCGAGCGCGCCGGTGAAGGCGTCGATCTCGCGGTCCCCGGGCGCCGGGTCGGCGAACGGCCACCAGAACTCCACCGCGCCGAACCCGGCGGCCCGCGCGGCCGCGGGCCGCTTCAGCAGCGGCAGCTCGGTGAACAGGATCGAGCAGTTGACGTCGAACCGCAGCCCCTCTAGATGCACAGCGGCCAGTCTCTCACGGCAGCTACTGCCCCTCTTCGCTCTCAAGTCTTGGCCGCATCGCGGCATTCCGGCGACCCGGCAACCGTTGTTTTACCGCCGCAAACTTCGGTTGCTTTTTCGAATTACCGATGAGTTCGTCGCCTGCTCATCGTCGGAACGACGCAGAATTGTGTGTGTCGCCTCCGGAAGGGGTTGCCGATGAGCGGTGTACGGGTACTCGTGGGAACGCGCAAGGGCGCGTTCGTGCTTAGTTCGGACGGGAAGCGTGAGCGGTGGGACGTGAGCGGGCCGCACTTTCCCGGCTGGGAGATCTACCATGTCAAGGGGTCGCCCGCCGACCAGGACCGGCTGTACGCGTCGCAGTCCAGCGGCTGGTTCGGCCAGCTGATACAGCGGTCCGACGACGGCGGGGCGACCTGGGAGCCGGTCGGCAACGACTTCAGCTACCAGGGCGACCCGGGAACCCACCAGTGGTACGACGGCACGCCGCACCCGTGGGAGTTCGCCCGGGTCTGGCACCTGGAGCCGTCGCTGGATGACCCGGATACCGTGTACGCCGGGGTGGAGGACGCCGGGCTGTTCCGGTCGGCCGACGGCGGGAAGCACTGGCAGGAACTGGCCGCGCTGCGCGAGCACAAGTCGGCGCCGTCGTGGCAGCCGGGCGCGGGCGGGATGTGCCTGCACACGATCATCCTGGATCCGTCCTCACCGGGGCGGATCTTCGCGGCCATCTCGGCCGCGGGGGCGTTCCGGTCCGATGACGCCGGCCAGACCTGGCGTCCGGTGAACCACGGCCTGCGCTCGGAGGGAATCCCTGATCCCGGGGCCGAGGTCGGCCACTGCGTGCATCGCCTGGCGATGCACCCGTCCCGCCCGTCCGTGCTGTACATGCAGAAGCACTGGGACGTGATGCGCAGCGACGACGCCGGGGAGTCCTGGCACGAGGTCAGCGGCGACCTGCCAACCGACTTCGGCTTCCCCATCGACGTGCACGCGCACGAGCCGGAGACCGTCTATGTGGTCCCGATCACCAGCGACTCGCACCACTTCCCGCCGGAGGGGAAGCTGCGTGTCTACCGCAGCCGCACCGGCGGGAACGAGTGGGAGCCGCTCACCAAGGGCCTGCCGCAGGAGCACTGCTACGTCAACGTGCTCCGCGACGCGATGGCCGTCGACTCCCTGGACTCCTGCGGGATCTACTTCGGCACCACCGGGGGACAGGTGTACGCCTCCTCCGACGCGGGGGACAACTGGGCGCCGATCGTCCGCGACCTCCCCGCCGTGCTGTCCGTAGAGGCGCAGACGCTGCCATGACCGGGCACGCTGAGGTGGTCCGGGTGATGCTCCCCGCACACCTGCGGACGCTGGCCCGGGTCCATGGTGAGGTGGAACTCCAGATGGCCGGGCGGGTCACCCAGGGCTCGGTGCTCGACGCGCTGGAATCCAGGTACCCGGTGCTGCGCGGCACCATCCGCGACCAGCGGACCGGGAAACGCCGGGCGTTCATCCGGTTCTTCGCCTGCGAGCAGGACCTGTCGCACGAGCAGCCCGACGCCCCGCTGCCCGAGGCCGTCGCGGCCGGCGCCGAGCCGTACCTGATCGTCGGCGCGATGGCCGGCGGCTAGCCGTCCATGGCGATCAGCTTCCCCGGTAGGTGGAGTAGGCGTACGGGCTGAGCAGCAGCGGCACGTGGTAGTGCTCGTCCCGCGCGGTCATCTCGAAGGTGATCGTGACCTCGGGGTAGAACGACGGCACGCCCTGAGCCGTGAAGTACGCGCCGGTGCCGAACGTGATGCGGTACACGCCAGGCTCGAAGTCGGCGGTACCCCCGGCGCCGGACAGCCGGAGCCGCCCGTCGGCGTCCGTCTGGCCCTGGCCGGCCGGCGCCCACCCGGCGTCGGCGCCCCCTTTGCCGGCCGCATAGTCCAGCCGGATCTGGACGCCCGCGGCGGGCCGCCCGGTCGTTGCGTCGAGAACGTGCGTGGACAGCGTCATAGGCCTAGCGCCTTAGTCATCCGCAGGCGGGTTATCTTCCTCAGCTCCTCGCGTACCGCGGCCCGTTCGGCTTCCTCATCGTGCTCAAGCCGGGCCCGCAGCTGGTCCAGCATCTCCTGGCCGGAAAGGCCGCTGGCGCAGATCAGGAAGATATGGCCGAAGCGCTGTTCGTAGGCCAGGTTGCCGTCCGCCAGCCCCTGCCGGACCTCGTCACTGGCCGCCGCGGCACCGGACTGCTCCGTCGCCGACATCCCGCCGCGGACGGCGCGGTCGCCGATGCGGGGATGCTCGCTCATGCTCTCGACGATATCGTCCCAGTTCAGAGCCTCGAACGCGGCGTCGACCGCGGCCAGGAGCGCGGCCGGGTCCGGGTAGGGCCGGCCTTCGGCGACCGCCCGCGCGAAGGTCCCCGAGGCGCAGCAGGCCAGGGCGGTCCGCTCGGCGTCCTGCGCCGGGGCAGCGTTGAAGGACCCCAGGGTCGCGGGCGCTTGCGGGCTCACGTTGGCCATTCCGACATCCAATCAGGCCCCGGCGGACGCCGGGTAGCCGCCGGCCGGCTCAATCACCGGTAACCTGGCTCAGGCCGCTTTGTGGCTTTCGCTAAGTAACGGCCGGTTAGGGTGCGCGGGAACGCTTCATCGCGGGAGGTGATTCCGTGCGGGTCAGGGAACTGCTTGACGTGCCTGATCTGGGTCTCAGGCTGCTGACCGACGTGGGGGGCATGGACCGGGCCATCCGCCACGTGTACACCACCGACCTGCCCGACCCCAGTCGTTACCTGACGCCAGGGGACCTGGTGCTGACCGGCCTGATCTGGTGCCGTGCGCCGGGCGACGCCGACCGGTTCGTATCGGCGCTGGCCCGGGCGGGAGTCTGCGCGCTCGGCGCGGGCGAGGCCCTGGGCAAGGTGCCGGAAGAGGTCATCCGGGCGTGCGGGCGGCACGGCCTCCCGCTGCTCGCGGTGCCGGCCGAGACCTCGTTCGCCGCCGTCACCGATGAGGTCGGGAGGCGGCTCAGCGGGGACCGGGCGACCGAGATGACCCGGGTCCTCGGCCGGCGCAGGCTGCTGCTCTCGGCAGTGGCCGAGGGGGCCGGCCTCGATGCGATGTTCCGGCTGATGGGCCGCGAGCTTGGAGCCGAATGCTGGCTGCTGACCGGGCTCGGCCGGGTCGTCGGCGGGACCGGTCCGTCCTTGCCCGGGCCGCTGGCGCTCCGGCTCGCGTGCGAGTACCTCAGGGCCGACCGGATGCCCGCCGCTACCGAGGTGAGCGTTCCGGAGCCGGGCGAGGGGAAGTATTCGCTGTTCGGGGTGGGCGGTGAGCCGAGGATCACCAGCTGGTTTCTCGCCTGCGCGGGCCGTGAGCAGGACTGGCCGCACGAACTGCGCGAATCAATGGCCGAACTGGCTGCCGACGTGGCGCTGGAACGAGCCAGGCTGGATGCGGCCCGTACGGGCGACCGCAAGCTGGCTGAGGCGATCGTCACCATGCTCGCGTCCGGGGGCGGCGAGGGCGCCGCGCCGGCCGAGATCGCCTCGCTGATGCGCGCCGCAGGGCTGCCGCCCGACGGTCGCTACCTGGTCGCCGCCATGGGCGCGGAGCCGGACCGCGTGACCGGGCCCAACGCCGACCGCTGGCGCTGTGACCTGGCCGGGGAACTGGTCCTGCCGGCCGCGGAGAGCGCCCTGGTCGCCGCGCTTGGCGACGAGGTCGTCGTGCTGGTCCCTGTTCCCGGCGACTGGGCTCCCGGTGACTTCGCCGCCGGGATCCGCGTGGCCCAGCCGGTCGTGGAGTCGGACCGCTCCAGGGTCAGGCTCACCGTCGGGGTCAGCACGCTGGCCGAGAGCGTGACCGCGCTGCCCGGCGCGCTGCACGAGGCCAGCAGCGCACGGCGGATGGCCGCCCGCCGCGGCATCTCGGCCCTTTCCGTCGTGACCAGCGACGAGGTGGCCTCGCACGAGCTCTTGCTGGCCACCGTGCCGGCCAGCGTGCTGCGCTCGTTCCGCGAGCGCCTGCTCGGCCCGCTGCTGGACTACGACGACCAGCACCGGGCCGAACTCCTGCCGACGCTGCGGGAGTTCCTGGCCTGCTCCGGATCATGGAACATCTGCGCGGCCAAGATGTACGTCCACGTCAACACCGTCCGCTACCGGATCAGGCGGATCGAGGAACTGACCGGGCGCGACCTTTCCCGCCTGGGAGACCAGGTGGACTTCTTTCTCGCGCTCCGGATTCGCTAGCTTTGTCCGGGTGGTGATGATCCGGGCCGGCTCGGCGGCGGACGCGGCGCAGGTCGCGGCGGTGCAGCGGGAAGGCTGGTTTGCCGCTTACACGGGCATCATCGCCGACGCGATCATCGACAGGGTCACCACTCCCGACGACGGCGCCCGGGTGCGGCAGTCGTTCAGGACCCGGCCGTGGCAGCGCATGATCGTGGCCGTCCCGGACGGCGGGAACGCCGGCGTCATCGGCTACGCGGCCTTCGGCCCGGAGACGGACGTGCTGAGCGCGCCGTGGCCGCATCCGCTGAGCGCGGGCGGCGAAGAACGCCGCGTCGCCGAACTCTACGCGCTGTACGTCCACCCGGCCTGGTGGTCGACCGGCACCGGGCGTGCGCTGATGGAGCGGGTCCTGGCCCGGTCGGCCAGCGCCGGCTACTCGTCCATCACGCTGTGGGTGCTGCGGGACAACCAGCGTGCCCGCCGTTTCTACGAGCGGGCCGGGTTCGCGCCAGACGGCGCCACCAACGTGCTCACCGGCCTCGGCGATGTCCTCGAGCTGCGCTACTGCCGGACCCTCAAAACCCCGGCTCCACCAGCAATTATAATCAGCGATTCCGGATACTAGAAGATCTATCTCTTGGACTTCTAGACGAACGCGCGGCAGCCTGGGAGGACAGCGAGAGGACAGGAGGGACAGGTGTCATGACGGACGCCTCAGCGGTAGCCGCAACTTACTTCGACGCCTGGAAGGCACGGGACTTCGCCCGGCTGCGTTCGGTGCTGGCCGATGACGTGGACTTCGCCGGGCCGCTCGCCAGGGTGCGAGGCGGTGACGAGTGCCTGCGCGGCCTGCAGGGCATGGCCCAGATCACGACCGGCATCGAGGTGCGCAAGGTCTTTCACGACGAGCCCGAGGTGCTGACCTGGTTCGACCTGGCCACCAGCGTGGCCGACACGGTGCCGGTGGCGAACTGGATGCACGTCGAGGACGGCAAGATCACTCGCATCAGGGTGGTCTTCGACGCCCGCGGCATCGCCGGCGGGTCCTGACCGGGGCAGTCACCGCGGTCCGTTCGGCCTGACCTTCCGGTCCAATGCCGAACGGACCGGCACTGTCGCCACCGGCTCTAGGCTGAGAGCCTGGCTGTATGCCGCGCCGCCTGGTCCAGCTCTTCGCCGGGCTCGTCCTCTACGGGGTCAGCTCCTCGATGCTGCTGCTGGCCGGGCTGGGCGTCGACCCGTGGGACGTGCTGCACCAGGGCCTCGCCCGGCGGACCGGCATACCCACCGGGACCTGGGCGATCATCGCGGGGGCGGCGGTCCTGCTGCTCTGGATCCCGCTGCGGCAGCGCCCCGGTCTCGGCACGCTGTGCAACGTGGTCGTGGTCGGGACGGTCATCGACCTGGTCCTCGCCGCGGTCACCCCGCCGCGCACGCTCCCGGTGCAGGCTGTGCTCATGGTGTCCGGGGTGGTGCTCAACGGCGTCGCGACCGGCCTGTACATCGGCGCGGGCCTGGGGCCGGGCCCGCGGGACGGGCTGATGACCGGCTTCGCCGCCCGCGGGCACTCGCTGCGCGTGGTGCGGACCTGCATCGAGGCCACGGTGCTGCTGGCCGGCTGGCTGCTCGGCGGCACCGTCGGGGTCGGCACCGTCGTCTACGCGGCCTGCATCGGGCCGCTGGCCCACGTCTTCGTGCCCCTGTTCAGCCGCCCGGCCCAGCCGGAAGCAACATCGACCCCTCAGCCGGGATGGCGCGTCAGGAGCGCGAGCGCAGCGTGGCCACGCCGTCGCCGGCCAGGTCGTCGTCAGCCTCCTTGCGGCCGGTCATCGCCATGACCAGCGACAGGATGGGGCCCGATACCTCGGGGCCGCTGCCGTGGCTCCAGTCGGCGTCGGTGGCCCGCAGCGCGAGCCCGGCGATGCGGCTCTTCGAGCCGATGAGCAGGTTCGAGCCCTTGTAGAAGTCCGCCACCGTCACGACCGCGCCGGCCGGGTACTTGTGCTGGATGCCGAGGGCCCGGCGGATGTCCTCGCTGTGCACGATCGTCTCGCCCAGCCAGGTCTGCGTCGGGCCCGGCGGGTGATTCACCGAGGTCATCACCGACTCGAAGTTGGCCAGCGTGTCGGCACCAGAGGCACCCCGGTTCGCGGCGACGCCCTTCTCCTGGACCTTGTCGAAGCTGAAACCGGAGCCGATCATCTTGCCGAAGAACCCGGGCGGCGTCAGCTTGGCGGCCGAGGTCATGTGGGCCAGCACGTCGCGGACCGTCCAGTTGCCGCACAGCGAGGGCCTGTCCCAGTCCTCGGTGCTCAGGTCCCGTAGGTCGGCCGCGAGGGCCCTGCGCTCGGCGTGCACCGTCGGCCAGATCTCCATGAGTCCTCCCCTTGGGCAGCCGCTCCGTCGCGTCCGTCCCTTATTGTTCGGTAGTTGCTAAATTAGTTAAAGGCCGAATAATCCGTAAGCGTATAGTTTCGCGGGTACGGCGGCAAGGCGCGGGACAGAAGGTGACGTGCGCGATATCCAGAAGGTGCTGGCGGCGCTGACCTCACCCGTCCGGCGCGAGATCCTGGGCCTGATCTGGGACCGCGAGCTGTCGGCAGGGGAGATCGCCGCGGCGTTCCCGGTGACTAAGCCGACCATCTCGCAGCACCTGGCCGTCCTGCGCGAGGCGGGCCTGGCCGAGAGCACCGCGGTCGGCACCTCCCGCCGCTACCGAGCCCGCCGCGACGCGCTCCGCGGCCTGCGCGCCGCGCTCGGCGGCAGCGCGGGCAGGTGGACCAACGCCGATCACGAGCCGGCGTCCTCCGAGCGCACCTCGGCGCAGGTGCGCACCAGGCCGGTCGTGGTGGCCAGCACCGACGTGGACACCAGCCAGGAGCTGACGTTCGCCGCGTTCACCGACCCCGCCGTCTACTCCCGCTGGCTCGGCGTGCCCGTCACCATGCAGGACGGGCGCTTCGCTTGCACGATGGAGTGGGGGACGAACGTGCGCGGCCGGTACGAGCTGGTATGCCCGCCAGAGCTCATCGTGATGCGCTGGGACTTCGAGGACGACAACGTGCCAGTCCCTGGCGGCGAGATGACCTGCTACCTGCGCATCCAGCCCCGCGGCAGCGGCTCGCATGTCGAGGTGCACCAGCTGGTCGACACGCCCGCCCAGGCCATGTTCATGGAGGGCGCGTGGAGTATGGTCCTCGGCCGCCTCAAGGCCGGCGTAACCAGCGCCTGCGACCCCGCCCAACCCATGGATCCCCGCCCCTCCCGCCCCAAGCTCCACCCTCCCGAGGGCTAGCTTTCATGATCGTGGACAGTTCGCGGCAAATAGCACCGGTTTCTGTCCATGATCATGAAACGCGTCCCCGGACCAGCGTGAAGGCCGTTGAGTAGGCGCTTCCGATGTCGTCGAGATCGCCGGGGCTGAGCGCGGTGGACAAGTTGATCATGCCGCGCGGGGTGGTGTAAACGCCGTGGAGCAGCAGGGCCAGGTGCAGGTCGGCCAGCTGTCCGGGGGTGTCCAGGTGCACGTTCATGATCGAGCCCGCCCGGGTGACCCCGGCCGGGACCCCGGCCGCGGCCGCTCCGGCGGCGATCTGGCCGGCCAGTGCCGCCGCGGCGGCGTTCAGCCGCGAGATCGCGGCGGCGTCGAGGTGCCGCAGCGTCATGGTTCCGGCCACGGCGGCGGCCAGATGGCCGTTGAAGGTCCCCGCGTGCGTGACGTAGCCGGGCGTCAGTGAAGCGACGGTGAGCTCGAGCAGGTCGGCCCGGCCGCCGACGGCGCCGATCGGGAAGCCGCCGCCGATGATCTTGCCGAGCAGCGTCAGGTCCGGCGTCAGCCCGAGCCTGCCCTGCTCGCCGCCGAACCCGTTGCGGAGCCCCTGCACCTCGTCCAGGACGAACAGCACGTCGCGGTCCCGGGCCAGGCCGGCCACCGCGGCCAGGAACCCGGGCGCGGCCGGCCGGACTCCGCCGGCGCCGAGGAACGGCTCGGCGAACACCGCGGCGATGTCGTGGCCGGGCCGGCCGAGCAGCGCGGTCACGGCGTCCAGGTCGTTCCACGGCACCCGGACCACGTCCGGGGAGCCGGGCAGGAACGGAGCCGCGCTGCCGTGGTACGCGCCGTCGAACATGAGCAGCCGCCGGCGCCCGGTCGCCCGCGCGACGATCCTGGCCGCCAGCAGCGCCGCCTCGGTGCCTGAGTTGGTGAACCGCACCCGCCGCACCGACGGCACCCGGGCGGCCAGCAGTTCGGCCAGCGCGACCTGGTGGGGATGCGGGCTCGCGAACGCGAACCCGTGCGGCAGCAGGTCGGCCACCGCCTCGGTGACCGGGGCAAAGGCGCTGCCGTGCACCATCGCGGTGTAGTTGTTGACCAGGTCCAGGTAGACGTGGCCGTCGGCGTCGGTCAGGCGGGCGCCGTGCCCCTCGGTGATGATCACCGGGTAGGGCGGATAGCTGGTGACCGCCCGGGTCTCGCCCCCGGGCAGGACCCGCCGGGCCGCCTCGAACGAGGCGGCCGAGCCCGGCGTGCGCTCGCGGTAGGCGCGCACCAGGCCGCCGTCGGCACTCAGCGGCTGGCCGACGACATCCGCGGAGCTAGTCACCAGCCGCGTTCGCGCCACTCGCCGAGGTGCGGGCGCTCCGTTCCCAGCGTGGTGTCGTTGCCGTGCCCCGGGTACACCCAGGTGGCGTCGGGCAGCGGGCCGAACAGGCGCTCGCTCACGTCGGTGAGCAGCGAGGTGAAGTCCTCGGGCGAGTTCGTCCTGCCCACGCCGCCGGGGAACAGCGAGTCGCCGGTGAACACGTGCGGCGAGGCGGCCAGCCGGCCGCCCGCGTCGTACACCACGGCCAGGCTGCCCGGCGTGTGCCCGCGCAGGTGGACCAGGGACACCGAGCCGTCCCCGAAGGTCAGCACCTCGCCGTGCTCGGCGCGGCGCCCGACCTCGACCGGCAGCTCGTCGGCGTCCGCCGGATGCGCGACCACCACCGCGCCGGTGCGCGTCTGCACCTCGGGCAGCGCCTGCCAGTGGTCGAAATGGCGGTGCGTCGTCACGATCGTGCCGACCGGAGTGTCACCGATCATCTCGATCAGCCGGTCCGCCTCGTTGGCCGCGTCGATCAGCAACCCCTGGCCGGTGCTAGCGCAGCGCAGCAGGTAGGCGTTGTTGTCCATGGGACCCACGGCTATCTTGGTCACGGTCAGGCCGTCGATTTCCCGCGTGTCGGACGGACCGCCGACACGTACTTCTCCGGTATAGGTCACTTTCAAGACCTTATACCGAACGGGGCTGGTGATCCGCGCCAGCGCCGCCGCTCTGCCCCTGCAGGGTGCACGCCGACCGGGCTGGAGGCCCTCGTGAAGATACTCGTCCTGGCCAGCAAGCACGTGCGCGAGCTGCTGACGTACCGGGAGTGCGCCGACGTCATGCGCGAGGCCCTGGCCGGGCTGGCCCGCGGCCAGATCCAGCAGCCGCTGCGGACGGTCGTCCGGCCGCGGGAAGCGGCCGGCTTCATGGGCCTGATGCCGGCCTACTCCCCGGAGGCGGGCTACGGGCTGAAGGCGCTGGTCATCACGGCGGGCAACCCGGCCATCGGCAAGGACGCGCACCAGGGCGGCGTGCTGCTGTCCGACGTGCGCACCGGGGAGCCGCTGGCGCTGATCAACGCGTCCGCCATCACCGAGAGTCAGGACCGCCGCCGTCTCCGCGGTGGCGACGGACCTGCTGGCCAGGCCGGGCGCGGCCGAACTGGCCATCATCGGCACCGGCGTGCAGGGCCGGGCGCACGCGCACGCCATCGCGGCCGGCCGGACGCTGACCGGGATCCGGCTGGCCGGACGCGACCCGGCGCGGACGCGCGAGGTGGCCGCCGAGCTGGCCGGCCAGCTCGGCCAGCCGGTCACCGCGTACGACCAGGTGCCCGCCGCGGTCGACGGCGCGGACATCGTGGTGACCGCCACCAATTCGTCCGTCCCGGTGCTGCGCCGCGAATGGCTGGCCCCGGGCGCGCACGTGAACGCGGTCGGCGCGTGCGTGCCGGGGGACAGGGAGCTCGACACCGCGATCATGGCCGAGGCGGCCGTCTTCGCGGACAGCCGCGAGTCGGTCAGCCACGAGGCCGGTGACTTCCTGCTGGCGCAGGGTGAAGGGGTGATCAACCCGGTCCGGGCCGAACTCGGCGAGATCCTCGTCGGCACCGCCCCCGGGCGCGCCGATGCCGGGGAGATCACCGTGTTCGAGTCGCTCGGCCTGGCCGCCGAGGACCTGGCCGCGGCCAGCTTCCTCTACCAGAAGGCCGCCCGCCTCGAAGTCGGCACCTTCGCCGACTTCTAGGCCCCGGCTCACACCCGCCCCGGTCTCCGCCGCCCGCGACCGCCCTTCGTTCCCGCTACCCCGGCCCTTCACCCCGCTCGACTCCGTCACCACGCGTACCAAACGCATTAACTTCCCGTCAGCCAAAGCAGTATCGCGCTCCGATTCAATCAACGTGGCGCTCTCCGATTCTTTGCGGTAGAGCGCCACGTTCACGTGGTTCGGGGCGGGGGCAGGAGGACCGGGACGGAGGCTGGCGGGT
>CAVWBQ010000036.1:0-20848 GCA_963753225.1 uncultured Actinomycetota bacterium
TCGCGACCGAGACCGCCGCGAGCTGGCTGACCGAGGACGGCTTCGCGCACATGTCCACGTTCGGCGGGGCCGAACTCGGCTGCGTGGCGGCGCTGAAGACGCTGGAGATCACCTGCCGGCCCGAGGTCCGGTCGATGGTGCACTACATCGCTGCGATGTTCACAGAAGGACTAAGCCAGATCCGGGCGCGGTACCCGGACTGGTTCTCCGGCATACGGCAGGACGGGCTGGTCATGGGCCTGGAGTTCGACCATCCGCAGGGCGCCAAGTTCGTCATGAAGCGGCTGTACGAGAACGGGGTATGGGCGATCTTCTCCACCCTCGACCCCCGGGTGCTGCAGTACAAGCCGGGCATCCTGCTCACTCCGGCGCTGGGTGAGGAACTGCTCGAGCGGACCGAGGTGGCCATCGCGAAGGCCCGCGACGACGCGGCCAAGGGGGGGCGGCGGTGACCGAGGCCCCGATCAGCGTCTCCGAGCTGCTCACCGACCCGGCCGGGGTACCGCGGGCCCGGGCCATGCTGCAGCGGGCGGAGTGGGCCGGGCGTGCCTTCGCCCGGTACGACAAGGCTGGAGTGGACGCGATCGTGTACGCCGCCGCCGCGGCCGGCGCGGCCAGGGCGCGGGAGTACGCCGAATGGGCGGTGCGGGAGACCGGGTTCGGCGTGGTGGAGCACAAGGTACTCAAGAACATCGCCTGCAGCACGGGGATCGTGGACTTCTACGCCGGCCACGATTACGTGACACCCCGGGTAGACGCCCCGGCCAGGATCGTCGAGGTTCCGCGCCCGGCCGGGGTGGTGCTCGCGCTGACCCCGTCCACCAACCCGGTCGCCACGGTGTTCTTCAAGTGCCTGCTCGCGCTCATGACCCGCAGCGTGGTCGTGGTCAGCCCGCACCCGATGGCCAAGGAGGTCTGCGCCGGCGCGGCCCGCCTCCTCGGCGAGGCGGCGGTGAAGGCGGGCGCACCAGACGGCGTCATCCAGGTGGTGGACGAGCCGTCGGTGCCGCTGATCGACGCGCTGATGACCGACGAGCGCACCAGCGTCATCGTCGCGACCGGGGGCGTGCCGGTGGTGCGCGCCGCCTACAGTTCGGGCACGCCCGCGATAGGCGTGGGCCCCGGCAACGTGCCGGTGCTGGTGGACGCGACCGCCGACCTGGCCAAGGCGGCCCGGCGGATCGTGGACAGCAAGAGCTTCGACAACTCGGTCCTGTGCACCAACGAGTCGGTGCTGATCGTCACCGAGCAGGCCGCGACCACCCTGCTGCGGCACCTGAAGCAGGCCGGCGCCTACCTGCTCGCGCCGGAGGAACGGGACAAGGTCGCCGCCATGCTCTTCCCCGGCGGCCGGTTCGATATCCGCTTCGTCGGAAAGGACGCGAGCTGGATCGCGGCCGAGGCGGGCCTGCGGGTGCCGAACCGTACCCGCGTCCTGCTCGCGCCGTTCGACCTGGTGGTGCCCGAGGAACCGCTGGCGTACGAGAAGCTCTGCCCGGTGCTCGGCCTGGTCCGGGTGCCGACGGCCCGGCGCGGAATCGACGCAGCCCGGGCCGTGCTGCGGCTGTCCGGGCGGGGCCACTCGGCCGCCATCCACAGCGCCGACCCCCAGCTGATCATGGAATACGGGGCCGCAGTGGAGGTGCTGCGAGTCGCCGTCAACGTGGGCAGCAGCCTGGGCAGCTCGGGCCTGGAGACCAACCTGGCGCCGACGATGACGATCGGGACCGGGTTCTTCGGCCGGTCCTCGGTAGGGGAGAACCTGCATCCCAGCCACCTGGTGCAGTGGACGCGGCTGGCGTACAACCGCGACCCGGCCGAGCCGTTCGGCGACTTCGCCGGGCTGACGCCGTGGCAGGCGCCGGCCGGGCGTCAAGGGCATCAAGGGATCAACGGGTCGGTGCCGCCGTACCCGGTGGCATCCAACCAGCGGGGTGACCGCCAGGCGGCGGCGGCGGGCGGCGGCGGGCGGGCGTATGGCCCGGCCCGTTCGGAACTCAACGGCTCAGACCCCTCGGCCCTGCGCGAACAGATCCGCCGGCTGATCCTCGAAGAGCTCTCCCAGCTGGCCGGAGGCTGACCGATGGCCGAACTGCGCTCGTTCATCTTCCTGTCCCGGCTGCAGCCGCAGACCATGTGCTACCTGGGCACCTGGATCCGCGGGTCGCTGCCGCGCAGTAACGTCGCCGCGCAGGTCATCGAGGTGGCGCCGGGCCTGGACATCGAGCCGCTCACCGACGTGGCGGTCAAGCACGCCGACGTGAAGGCCGGGATCCTCGTGGTCGAGCGGCAGTTCGGCTACCTGGAGATCCACGGCAGTACCGACGACGTGCAGGCGGCGGCGTCGGCCGTGCTCGGCGCGCTGGGTGCGACCGCCCGCGACGCCAGCCGCCCCGAGATCCTCGCGTCCAAGATCATCACCATGCTGGACCCGCAGCAGGCGTTCCTGGTGAACCGGAACAAGATCGGCTCGATGGCGCTGGCCGGGGAGTCGCTGTTCGTGCTGGAGATGCGGCCGGCCTCGTATGCGATCCTGGCCGCCAACGAGGCCGAGAAGGCGGCCAGGATCAAGCTGGTCGACTACCGGATGATCGGCGCCACCGGACGGCTGTACCTGTCCGGTTCTGAGGCGGACGTCAGGCAGGCGGCCGGAGCCGCCGAGGACGCGCTGCTGGCCAGGGGGGACGCCGCTGCTGCCCCTCGGGGGGACTCCATCCCCCCGAACCCCCCTGGCAGCCCCCCCCGCGAGGGCCGGAACCTCGCATGAGCGACATCGAGGACCTACGCGCGCTGGTCCGCGAGGTCATCCGGGACGTGCTGCCAAAAGGCCTGCCGGTGACCGAAACGGTTAACCTTTCGACCGACGAAGACCTGGCGGCGTTCGTGAAACGTCTCCTGGACCTGGATCCGGATCAGCGCGAGGAGATCCGGTCGGGCCGGAAACGGTTCCGGCTGCCGGGAATCAGCAGCCCCACGCTGGCCCCATCGGTCCCGGTCGGTGCCGCCAATGGGGCCGAACGGGCCGGGGAATCCGCTCCAGCGCGGCGCATCGAGCGAGGCGCGGTGACCGAGGCCATGATCAAGGCGGCGGCCCGGGCGGGCCAGCGGCTGGTGCTCGGCCGCGGTGCCGTGCTCACCCCGCTGGCCAGGGACCGCGCCCGGGCGAGCGGCGTGCAGATCGAGAAGGAGCGCTGATGCTGACCGCAACGGTGATCGGGAGCGTCTGGGCCACGCGCCGGCTGGCCGAACTGCCCAACGGCGCCTTCCTCGAGGTGGAGGCCGACGGCACCGGCCAGCGGATGATCGCCTTCGACGTGCTCGGCAGCGGGGTGGGCGAGCGCGTGCTCGTCACCCAGGGCTCGGTCGCGGCGGCCTGGTTCGCCGGCAAGCCGCCGCCGGTCGACGCGCTGATCATTGGCTCTATCGATCCAGATTCTCAAGGAGAGTGAACGATGGCGGATAACGCGATCGGACTGATCGAGACCAAGGGGTACGTGGCCGCGCTGGCGGCGGCAGACGCCATGGTCAAGGCGGCCAACGTGACGATTGTCGGCCGCCAGGAGGTCGGCGACGGGCTGGTGTCGGTGACGATCCTCGGCGACGTCGGCGCGGTCAAGGCAGCCACCGAGGCCGGCGCCGAGACCGCGTCGAACGTGGGCGAACTCGTCTCGGTCCACGTGATCCCGCGCCCGCACCCCGAACTCGCCAGGTATTTCAAGATCAACAGTGACTAAGCCCCCTGAAGCTAGCCGGGCCGAACTGCGGGTTTACCTCCTGGTACGCGACCTGCAGCCGCAGTTCGCCGCGTACCTGGGCACCCCGACCCGTGCCCGCGGCTACCCGCCGTTCGCCGGGCAGCACGCGCTCATCGTCGAGGTGGCCCCGGCGCTGGCCATCGAGCGGGTCACCGACCTGGCGCTGCGCGCGGTGCCCGCGGTCGAGCCCGGCATCCTGTTCGTCGAGCGGCAATTCGGCGTGCTCGAGGTACACGGCCGGGACCTGGACGACGTGCGGCGGGCCGGCCAGGCCATCCTGGACGGGCTCGGCGCCGACGAGAAGGACCAGCTAAGGCCGCACATCCTGTTCGCCGACGTGATCGAGGACGTGACCGACGCGCACGCGATCATCATCAACAGGAACCGGTCCGGCTCGATGATCATCCCGGGCGATACGCTGGGCGTCAGCGAGGTCACCCCGGCCCTGTTCGCTGCGGTCGCGGCCAACGAGGCCGAGCGCGCCGCGCCGGGCGTCACGCTGGTCGACGTGTCGATGATCGGCGCGGCCGGGCGGATCTACCTGAGCGGGCCGGCCGCCGAGGTGCGGCGCGCCCAGCACGAGATCGCTGACGTGCTTTCTGCCGTATCCGGCCGGGACCACGAGGAGTAGCCATGGGCCAGCAGAGATGACAGAGCACGACCTGTCGGCCGGCGGCGACGTCATGGACCGGGTGCGGGCCCGCGCGCGTGACGCGCTCGCCGCGTACGGCGGTCACCCCGGCGCGTCCGTCGAGCTGCTCAACGTCTCCGAGAACGCGACCTTCCTGGTCAGCGACCCCGACACCGGGTCCTCGGTGCTGCGCGTGCACCGGCTCGGCTACCACACCGAGCAGGAGATCGCCTCGGAGCTGGCCTGGATGGACGCGCTGCGAGCGGAGGCCGGGGTGCGCACGCCGAGGGTGCTTCCGGCCGCCGACGGGCGGCTGGTCGTCACCGTGCCCGAGCCCGGCGGGGCGGACCCTTCGACCGCGCGGCACTGCGTGCGCTTCGAGTTCCTGCCCGGCACCGAGCCGGGCGGCTCCGGGGACGGCGCCGCGCTCGACCCCGTGCTGGCGGGCGTGCACTTCGCCGAGCTGGGGGAGATCACCGCGCGGATGCACCGGCACGCGCGGGAATGGTCCCGTCCGGCCTGGTTCACCAGGTTCCACTGGGACTACGCGGCCGCGTTCGGCGACCAGGCGCGCTGGGGCCGGTGGCAGGACGGCATCGGCGTCGGGCCGTCCGAGCGGCGGATCCTGACCCGGCTGGACGACGTACTGCGCGCCCGGCTGCGGGCGTTCGGCTCCGGGCCGGACCGGTACGGCCTGGTGCACGCCGATACCCGGCTGGCCAACCTGCTGGTACACGACGGCTCGGTCAGCGTCATCGACTTCGACGACGCCGGGTTCAGCTGGTACCTGTACGACCTGGGCACGACGGTGAGCTTCTTCGAGCATGAGCCCGTGGTGCCGGCCCTGGTGGACAGCTGGCTCGAGGGCTACCAGAAGGCCGGCCGCCTGTCCGCCGAGGACCGGGCGGAGATCTGGACGTTCATCATGTTCCGGCGGCTGCTGCTGGTCGCGTGGATCGGCTCGCACCGGGCCGTGGACATCGCCGCGGAACTCGGCGTCGGCTACACGCAAGGCAGCTGCGACCTTGCGGATTCATACCTGAGCACCCACTGAGAGGGGACCTGCCATGTTCACATCGATCGCGGGGCGCGCCGTGGTGGTGACCGGCGGCACCCGCGGGATCGGCAAGGGGATCGCCAGCGTGTTCGCCCGCAACGGGGCGAAGGTGCTGATCACCGGCCGGGACGCCGAGGCGGCGCGGGCCGCCGCCGACGAGCTGCAGGCCCAGGCCGTGGCGGCCCTCGAGCCTGGCGAGGTCTCGTTCGTGCTGGCCGACGTGGCCAGCCGGGAGGACTGCCGCCGGGTGGCCGCGATCGCCCAGGAACGGCTGGGCGGCGTCGACGTGCTCTGCGCCAACGCCGGGATCTTCCCAGAAGGACGACTGGAGGACCTGACCGAGAACGACCTCGACCAGGTGTTCGGCGTCAACCTGAAGGGAACGATCCTGTCGGTGCAGGCCTGCCTGCCCGCCCTGGCCCGGTCCGGCCGCGGCCGGGTCATCCTCACCTCGTCCATCACCGGGCCGATCACCGGCTTCCCCGGCTGGACGCACTACGGCGCGAGCAAGGCCGGCCAGCTCGGCTTCATGCGGACGGCCGCGATCGAGCTGGCGCCCAAGGGCATCACGATCAACGCGGTGCTGCCTGGCAACATCGTCACCGAGGGCCTGGCCAGCATGGGCGAGGACTACGCGGCCGGGATGACCGCCGCGATCCCGATGCGCCGGCTGGGCACCGTAGACGAGATCGGGTACACCGCGCTGTTCTTCGCCACGGACGAGGCCGCCTACATCACCGGCCAGACGATCGTCGTGGACGGCGGCCAGGTGCTGCCCGAATCACCCGAGGCCATGGCGGCGGCCGAGACGGGTTCCGCATGACCGAGGGTTCTCTCGCCCGGACGCCGGCCCCTCCTGCCCGGACGCCGGCCCCTCCTGCCCGCACGCCCGCCCCTCCTGCCCGCACGCCTGAGGAGGTCAGGCGCGCACTGGCCGAGCAGATTGGCAGCGGCCGGCTGCGTCCCGGGCAGCGGCTCGGCGCCGAGCGCGCGCTCGCGGCCGAGTTCGGGGTCAGCCGGGCCACGCTGCGCCAGGCGCTCGCGGTGCTGGAGGAAGGCGGCGTGGTCCGCCGGGTGCCGGGGCGCGGTGGCGGCACGTTCGTGGCCAAGGGCAAGATCGAGCGCGACCTGTCCCGCATCGTCGGCGTGCCCGCGCTGCTGCGCAGTCAGGGCGTGGTGGCCGGGACCCGGGTGCTATCCGCGCGGCTGGCCGAGGCGGACGACATCACCGCGCAGGCGCTGCGCACCCGGCCCGGCGAGCTGGTCGTCGACCTGGTGCGGATCAGGCTCGCGGACGGCAGCCCGTTTTCCCTCGAGCACGCCAGGTTCCCGGCCCAGCGCTTTCCCGGGCTGCTCGAGTTGCCGCTCGGCGGTTCGGTATACGAGCTGCTCGAGGAGCACTTCGGCGCCGAGCCCACCGACGCGGTGGAGCGGATCGAGGTGGTCCTCGCCTCGCCCGACGAGGCGGCCATCCTCGACGTCGAGCCGGGCGCGCCGCTGATGGCAATCACCAGGACGACCACCGACCCGGACGGCGAGCCCATCGAGTTCTCCCGCGACCTGTTCCGGGGTGACCGCACTCGCGTCGTCGTCCGCACCGAGGGCGGCGGCGCCTCCCGCGCCGTCCCCGGCCGGGCCCGCGTCGTCGAGCTGCACCCCCTGGAGGCGCTATGACTCCCCGGCCCGTCGGCCGGATCCGATTCATGGACCGGCAGCGGGTCAACCTGGACGGTTTCGCCGTCGAGAACGCCGAACTCGGGCTGACCGCGCTGCGCTCGCCGCACGACCCGCAGCCCAGCCTGGTCGTGACCGGCGGCCGGGTGACCGAGCTGGACGGGGTGCCGGAGGCGGAGTTCGACTCGATCGACGCCTACATCGCCCGCCACGGACTTGACCTGTCCGTCGCGGACGAGGCGATGGCGCTGTCCGACGTGGCGTTCGCCCGCCTGATGGTCGACCCGGCGGTGCCGCGGCACGAGATCGTCAGGCTGAGCGGTGGCGCCACCCCGGCCAAGCTGACCAGGGTGCTGACGCTGCTCCGGCCGCCCGAGATGGTTATGGCCATGACCAAGCTGCGGGCCAGGCGTACGCCGAGTAACCAGGCCCACGTCACCAACCGGCTCGACGACCCGCTGCTGCTCGCGGCCGATTCGGCCACGGCGGCGGCGTTCGGGTTCCGCGAGGTCGAGACCACCGTGCCGGTGCTCGGCGACGCGCCGAGCAACGCGGTGGCCTGCCTGATCGGTGCGGCGTTCGGCGCCGACGGGGTGCTCATCCAGTGCTCGGTCGAGGAGGCCCTGGAACTCGAGCTCGGCATGCGCGGGCTGACGTCCTACGCCGAGACCGTCTCGCTGTACGGCACCGAGCAGGTGTTCACCGACGGCGACGACACCCCGTGGTCCAAGGCCTTCCTCACCTCGGCCTACGCCTCCCGCGGCATGAAGATGCGGGTTTCCTCGGGAGCGGGCGCCGAGGTCCTGATGGCCGGGGCCCAGGGTAAGTCGATGCTGTACCTCGAGGCGCGCTGCGTGGCGCTGGCCCGGGCCATCGGTGCCCAGGGGGTGCAGAACGGCGGGATCGACGGGGCCAGCGTGGCCGCCGCGGTACCGGGCGGGCTGCGCGAGCTCATGTCGGAGAACGTCATGGCGATGATGCGCAACCTGGAGTCCTGCTCGGGCAACGACGCGCTGATGAGCGAGTCGGACATGCGCCGCACCTCGCGCACGCTGCCCATCGTGCTGGCCGGCTCGGACTTCGTGTTCAGCGGGTTCGGGTCCATCCAGCGCTTTGACAACATGTTCGGCCCGAGCAACTTCAACGCCGAGGACATCGACGACTTCCTGGCCATGCAGCGGGACTGGGGCATCGACGGCGGGCTGCGGACGGTCGACGCGGGCCGGCTCGGGTCGCTGCGCCGCGAGGCCGCGGAGGCCTGCCGCGCCGTCTACGCCCACCTCGGCCTGGCCGACTTCACCGACGAGCACGTGGACCTGGCCGTGGACGCGGCCGGGTCGAAGGACCTGGGGGAGACCGACACCCTCGCCGTGCTGGCCGCGGCGCAGGCCATCCGCCAGCGCGGGCTGACAGTGGTGGACATCGTGGCCGCCCTGGACGAGTGCGGCTACGTCCACGAAGCGATGAGGACCATGGCCTTCGCCCGGGCCAGGCTGTCAGGCGACTACCTGCAGACGTCCGCCATCTTCGACGAGCAGCTGCGCGTGCTGTCCCTGGTCACCGACCCGAACGACTACGCGGGCCCGGGCACCGGCTACGAGCCCTCGCCGTCCCGGCAGGCCGAGATCGACGCCATCCGCCAGGCGCGTGGCGTCGCCGACCTGCGGGCCGAGCAGGCGGGCTTCGCGTTGCCCCTGCTCGCGGCCTGCGGCCCGGCCCGGCCCGGGCAGGGGCCGCGCGACGTCGTCATCGGCGTCTCGCCGGCCGTCGGCCGGGACGTGTGGCGATGCCTGTCCGGGCTGGCCGTGACCGACGTGCTGCGCGAGATGCTGGCCGGCCTGGAGGAGGAAGGCTGCGCCGGCCGGGTGGTCCGCTTCAGCGACAGCGTCGACCTGGGCCGGATCGGGCTGGCCGCGGCCCGGCTGGCCGGCTCGGGGATCGGCATCGGGCTGCAGGGCAAGGGCACCGCGCTGATCCACCGCCGCGACCTCGCCCCGCTGGCCAACCTGGAGCTGTACTCGGTGGCGCCGTCGGTGACGCCGTCGCTGTACCGGCTGCTCGGCGCCAACGCCGCGCGGCACGCCAAGGGCGGCACGCCGGATCCGGCCAGGAATCCGTACTCCGACGAGGCCATCGAGGCCCGCTACCACACCACGGTGATCGCCCTGATGGAACTCGAACGCCGCCGCATATCCCCCGGCGCGCCTCCCGAAGAGTTGAGCCTGGAGGGACTGACGTGACCCGGATCCGGGCGCTGTCGGGCAAACCCGTAGACGGGCTGACCGTGGAGGCGGTGCGGGCGGGCGAGGTCGGCGTGGCGGACCTCCGGATCCACCCGGAGACCCTGGAACGTCAGGCGGTCGTGGCGGAACAGCACGGTAACCCGCAGCTGGCCGAGAACCTGCGCCGCGCGGCCGAGCTGACCCGGCTGCCCGACGACGAGGTGCTGGCCATCTACGAGGCGCTGCGGCCGGGCCGGTCCACGCCCGTGCAGCTCACCGAGCTGGCCGCGTCGCTCGACGCCCGAGGGCTGCCCCGCTGCGCGGCGCTGCTCACCGAGGCGGCGGACGTTTACGCCCGCCGCGGTCTTTCCGCGTAGGGAGGCCGCCGGGTGACGGTGATCGCCGGGGTCGACGTCGGGAACGCCACGACGGAGGTCGTGCTGGTGTCCGGCGGCAAGATCCTGGGCGCCGGGCGGGTGCCGACGCGCGGCCGGAAGGGCTCGCCGGGCTCGCTGCGCGCCGCCGCCGCCCTGGTGCGGCGGCTGGAGCGCCAGCTCGGCTGCACGGTCGGCGAGGCGCGGGTCGCGCCGCTGCGGGCGGTCGACACCGCGGTGGTGACCGTGCCCGACGCCGCCGGGCCGTCCGGGCGGCTGCGCGTGCTGGCCGCGGGCGTGCCCACCCCCGGAGGGACCGGCGCCTGCGTCGGGCCGCCGCTCTGCCTGGGCAGCCCCGAAGGGACGGTGCCGTGCGACGCGGCGGACGTGGTGGCCATCGTGCCGGCCGGCATGCGCTACGACGAGGCCGCCGCCCGGCTGCGGGCATTGCTGGCGGCCGGGGCCCGGATCGGCGCGGTGCTGGTGGCCCGCGACGAGGGCGTCCTGGTGGCCAACCGGCTGCCCGGCGGCCTGCCGGTTGTCGACCAGGTCGACGCCGACGCGGCGGCCGCCTGCCAGCTGCTGGCGGTCGAGGTGCGCCCGCCCGGGCACACCCTGCGCGTGCTGGCCAACCCGGTCGCGCTCGGCGCCCGCCTCGGCCTGGACTCGCTGACCGATGCCGAGGCGGGTGACGCGGCCGCGCTGAGCCGGGTGCTGGCCGACCAGGCCAACGCCGTGGTAGGCCTGCTGCCCGCCGCGCCCGCCGCGACGCAGATCCCTGCCGAACCCTGGGTGATGACGGCCGGGCACGGCCGCCTGCCGCTGCGCGCCGCGTGCCCGCGGCTGGCCGGCTGGCCGGTCGGGGCCGTGCAGGCATTTGGCGCGGGCGCAGCGGCCGGCGAGGTCGATGACCTGTTCGCGGTGGACCTGGCGGCCGCGGCCGAGGCGGCCACCGCGCGGCAGGGCAGTACCGGCCGCGCGGTGCTGGTCGCCTCGCTGAGTCGCGCGGGCGCCACGGACGCCGCGTCCGTCCTGCGTGACCTGCTCGGGGTGCCAGTGCATGGCCCGGTCAGCGAGCCGGCCGCGGCGCGGCTCGGCGCCCTCACCACGCCGGGCGGCCGCGCCAACGCGGTCGTGGTCGACCTGGGCGCCGGCACGATCGACGTCATCGGGCCGGGGGGCAGCGTAGTGGCCGCGGGAGCGGGCGAGCTGCTCACCGCCGCGGTGGCGGAGATGCTCGGCATCCCGCGAGCGTCAGCCGACTGGGTCAAGCGCGGGCCGTGCGTCCGGGTGGACGGCGGGCAGCGGTTCGAGGCCGAGGACGGCCGCCGCGGCTTCCTGGACGTCCCGGCGCCCGCCTCGGCGGCGGGCATGCTCGCGGTGGAAGGCCCGGGCGGCTGGCTGCCGTTCGACCGGCACCACGGGCCCGGCGAATGGCGGGCCATCCGGCTGCGGCTCAAGCAGGCCGTGCTGGCGGCGAACTTCCTACGGGCGGTGCGCGCGCTCGGCCAGGACCCGGCGCAGGTCCTCGTGGTCGGCGGCCCGGCCGGGGACGAGGAACTGCTCGGCGTGCTCGCCCGCTCGCTGCCGGATGGCGTGGCCGTCGGCCGCGGCGACGTAGGCGGCATTTGCCCGGGCGGGCCACTCGGCCACCGCTACGCGGTCGCGCTCGGCCTCGTCCTGGCTCCCTAGGCGGGCGGCCACTGTTTGGCGACCAGGGTCAGCAGGTCGTAGGTCGCCACCGACTTGCCGTCCTGGTTGGTCACGTCCGCGTCCCAGCGCACCTCGCCGTGCCCGGCGTCCTCGCGCGGGATGATCTGCTTGCAGGTCAGCGTCACGGTCAGCTCGTCGCCCGGGTAGACCGGCGTAAGGAAGCGCAGGTTGTCCAGGCCGTAGTTGGCCAGCACGGGACCGGGGTCGGGATGGACGAACAGCCCGGCCGCGAACGAGACGATGAGGTAGCCGTGCGCGACCCGGCCGTCGAAGAACGGGTTGGCCCGTGCGGCCTCCTCGTCCATGTGCGCGTAGAAGGTGTCCCCGGTGAACTCGGCGAAGTGCTCGATGTCGGCCAGCGTGACCTGGCGCGGCCCGGCGACCACCGCGTCGCCGACGTGCAGGTCGGCGAGCGGCTTGCGGAAGGGGTGGCCGCCATCGGTAGTCCGTTCGGCACCCGGGATCCAGCGGCGGGTGACGGCCGAGAGCACCCGCGGGCTGGCCTGTACCGCCGTGCGCTGCATGTGGTGGAGCACGCCGCGGATGCCGCCCATCTCCTCGCCGCCGCCGGCCCGCCCGGGTCCGCCGTGCACCAGCATGGGCAGCGGCGACCCGTGGCCGGTGGACTCGGCACCGTCCTCGCGGTCCAGGACGAGGATCCGGCCGTGCCAGGGCGCCAGGCCGAGGACCACGTCGCGGGCGAAGGCAGCGTCGGCCGTGACGATCGAGCCGGCCAGGCTGCCGCGGCCGCGGGCCGCGAGCTCGATCACTCCGGCGGTGTCCTGGTAGCCGATGATGGTGCTGACCGGCCCGAACGCCTCCACCTGATGGGGTTCTGGGCGGCCCGCGTCGTCGGTCTGCAGCAGCAGCGGGGCCATGAACGCGCCGCGCTCGGCGCTGGCCCCGACCACGTCTACGTGGTCCGGGTCGCCGGACACGATCCGGCCGGCCGATAGCAGGGCCTTGACCGAACGGCGTACCTCCTCGCGCTGCTCCAGGCCGGCCAGCGCCCCCATCCGGACGCCCTCCTCGGCGGGGCTGCCCACCACGACCTTGGCCAGCTGGTCCCTGGCCGCCTCCGCCACCTGGTCCGCCAGCGCGGCCGGCACCAGGGCCCGCCGGATCGCGGTGCACTTCTGCCCGGCCTTGACCGTCATCTCGGTGACCAGCTGCCGGATGTACAGGTCGAACTCTGGCGTGCCCGGCCCGGCCTCGGGCCCGAGGATCGAGCAGTTCAGCGAGTCCGCTTCTGCGTTGAACCGGATCGACCGCCCGACGATGGCCGGATGGGCGCGCAACTGCCGGGCGGTGGCGGCCGACCCGGTGAACGCCACCAGGTCCTGCTCGCCGAGATGGTCGAACAGGCCGCCGATACTGCCGCAGACCAGCTGGATCGCGCCGTCGGGCAGGAGCCCGGAGGCCACGATCAGCTCGACCAGCCGGGCCGTCAGGTACGCGGTCTGGGTGGCCGGCTTGACCAGGCTCGGCATCCCGGCGATGAACGCAGGGGCCAGCTTCTCCAGCGGCCCCCAGACCGGGAAGTTGAACGCGTTGACCTGGACCGCGACTCCGTGCAGCGGGGTGAGGATGTGCTGGCCGACGAAGGATCCGCCCTTGCCCAGCGGCTCGACGGCGCCTTCGGTGAGGATGGTGTCGTTCGGCAGTTCGCGCTTGGCCCGGCTGGCGTAGCTGAGCAGCACGCCGATGCCGCCGTCGATGTCGAACTTGGAGTCCCCGAGGGTGGCGCCCGTTCGGGCGGACAGCGCATAGAGCTCCTGGCGGTGCTCGCGCAGCAGCTGCCCGAGCGACTTGAGCAGCGCCGCCCGCTGATGGAAGGTCAGCTCGCGCAGCGCCGGACCGCCCGACGACCGGCCGTAGTCCAGCGCTGCCGCCAGGTCGATGCCTGCCGATGACACCCGGGCCACCTCCTCGCCGGTCACCGCGTCGAGCACCTGGCGCCCGTCGTCCGCCGGTTCGGTCCATGCTCCGCCTACGTAGCTGCGCAGCACTGTCATCGTCAGCTCCTTTGCCTGCCGGTCCCCTCAGTTACGCTATCTCGACATGTCCGGTGGACGACGACCAGGTCTCGCACCCTCAGGTCGATCCTGACCTGGCTCACCTCGTCCTGAGGACCCGCCTCAGTGCTTGAAGGACTGGCGCTTGCGCTGGATCTCGGGCGGCGGCTGGGTCTGCGGGTGATGCTCCAGCATCGTGACCTGCCGTCGCATGTCGGCGAGCAGCAGGTTGGCCAGGTCCATGCTGAAGCCGTTCCTGACCACGATGCGCATGACGGCCATGTCGGTCAGGTCGGCCGGGAACGTGTACGCGGGCACCTGCCAGCCGCGCATCCGCAGTCGCTCCGACAGGTCGAACACGGAGTAGCCGGTGACGTCGTCGCGCAGCTTGAACGCGAACACCGGGAGGTCGCGGCCCTCGGTGAGAAGCTCGAACGGGCCCATCTTGGCGATCTCGCCGGACAGGTGAAGGGCCACATCCTGGCAGGTCTGGTGCACGCGCCGGTAGCCCTGGCGACCCAGCCTGATGAAGTTGTAGTACTGCGCGGCGACCTGGGCGCCGGGCCGGGAGAAGTTGAGCGCGAACGTCGGCATCTCGCCGCCGAGGTAGTTGACCCGGAATATGAGGTCGTCCGGTAGCGCGTCCGGAGTCCGCCACATCACCCAGCCGACCCCCGGATACACCAGGCCGTACTTGTGTCCCGAGGCGTTGATGGACGCCACCCGCGGAACACGGAAGTCCCACTCCAGCTCCGGGTGCAGGAACGGCGCGACGAACCCGCCCGACGCCCCGTCCACGTGGATCGGCACGTCGTGGCCCTGTTCGGCTTGCAGCTGGTCCAGCGCCTGGCTTATCTCCTGCACGGGCTCATAGCTGCCGTCCATGGTGGAGCCGAGGATAGCGACCACGCCGATGGTGTTCTCGTCACACCTGGCCTTCGCTTCGGCCCCGCGCAGGTGCAGCCGCCCGGGCACCATCGGCACGTAGCGGGGTTCGACCTGCCAGTAACGGCAGAACTTCTCCCAGCACACCTGGACGTTCGAGCCCATGACCAGGTTCGGCCTGGCCACGTCGCGCCCGGCCGCCTGCTGCCGCGCACGCCACCGCCACAGCAGCGCCATCCCGCCGAGCATGCAGGCCTCACTCGACCCGGTGGTGGAGCACCCGGTCGCCTGGCTGCCGCGCGGCGCGTGCCACAAGCTGCTGAGGATGTTCACGCAGCGCCGTTCGAGCTCGGCCGTCTGCGGGTACTCGTCCTTGTCGATCATGTTCTTGGCGGCGCACTCGGCCATCAGCTGCTCGGCCTCGGGCTCCATCCACGTGGTGACGAACGTGGCCAGGTTGAGCCGGGCGTTGCCGTCCAGGATCAGCTCGTCGCGGACTACCTGAAGCGCGGTGCGCGGGAGCATGCCGTGCTCGCCCAGCCGGTACCGCGGGATCTCGGAGCCCAGCTCCCGGACGTAGACCGGGTTGACCTCGAGTTCGTCGTCCTGGATGGACTCGTCCACCCGAGTGTGCAGCGGCATGAACCCTTCACCCCTTCTCCCGTCGCCCAGCCACGCGGGCCGTGCGTGACTGGGCTTCTCCAGTGGCCAGGCTAGCCGTCGGCCGTGGCGAGCGCTGCCTCACCCTGGCTCGGGGCGCTGGCCGGCTCGCCTTCCTCCTTGAGCCAGACGAGCATGACCAGCCCGGCCAGCGTCAGCGCCCCGGGCAGGCCGACGACGATCATCCCGGCCACGGCGGGCCATACCGCCACGTACCCCAGCGGATAGAGGAAGATAGCCAGGTCGATCAGGCCGAAGGCGACCGCGCCGTAGCACATCAGGCGCCCGGCCCGGAACCGGTGGCCGGGGCTGACCCAGGGCCGGACCCGCGGGGGCCGATCACGGGGTCCACCGAACGGTTGATGCGCGGGGTCCGGATGGCCGGCTGGCCGGCGGCTGCCCGGCGTGGCAAACATGGCCGTGCAGCCGATTCGCCGAAGGGGTGCGCCGGGCGAAGCTGGTTAAGGCGCCAACGGGGCGACCTAACGAAAGCGAGGCGCATGATGACGGCAGTCATCGAGGTGACCGGGCTCACCAAGCGTTACGGGGGTAAGGCCGTCGTGGACGACATCTCGTTCCACGTCGACAAGGGCGAGATCTTCGGCATCCTGGGCCCGAACGGCGCGGGCAAGACCACCGCAGTCGAATGCATGGAGGGGCTGCGGCGGCGGGACGAAGGCGACGTGCGGATCCTCGGCATGGACCCGCTGAACGACCGGCACCGGCTACACCAGCGGATCGGCGTCCAGTTGCAGGAGAGCCAGCTCCAGGAGAAGCTGAGGGTGCGCGAGGCGCTCGAGTTGTACGCCTCCTTCTACCCGAACCCGGCCGACTGGCGCGAGCTGCTCGGGCGCTGGGGGCTGACCGGCAAGGCGGACACCAGGTTCGCCAAGCTCTCCGGCGGCCAGAAGCAGCGCCTGTTCATCGCGCTGGCCCTGGTCGGAAACCCGGAGGTGGTGTTCCTCGACGAGCTGACCTCGGGCCTGGACCCGGGCGCGCGGCACGCCACCTGGGACCTGATCGCGCAAATCAGGGACAGCGGCGTAACTGTCGTCCTGGTCAGCCACTTCATGGACGAGGTGGAGGAACTGTGCGATCGCGTCGCGATCCTCGAACGGGGGCGGATCGCGGCGCTGGACACGCCGGCGGGCCTGGTGGACCGTGCTGGAGGGGAATACCGGGTGCGGTTCCGGCCGATGGCGCCGCTCGATGAGCAGCCGCTGGCGGCGCTGCCCGGCGTGATCGAGGTCCGCCGCCACGGCGCGCAGGTAACCGTCACCGGCACTGGCGACTTCGCCAGCACCGTCACCGCCGAACTGGCCCGCAGGCAGGTCCTGGTGGCCGACCTGCGGATCGAGGGACGCAGCCTGGACAGCGCCTACGTGGCGCTGACCGGCCAGAGCATGGAAAGCTGAGGGAGAAGGAGAGATGAACGGCTTCAGCAGGCTCGCCTACGTCGAGACCAAGCTGTTCCTGCGGGAGACGGGCGCGGCCATCGCAGTGTTCGGGTTGCCGGTGGCGCTGGTCATCGGATTCGGGCTGATCCCCGGGTTCGGCGATCCGCAGAAAGGCCTGTCCGGTCAGATCGGCACCGAGTACATCGCGTCGATCGGCGTCGGAATCGTGCTCGCCGTCCTCGGCATGACCGGGGTGCCGATGGTCATCGGCCAGTACCGGGAACGCGGCATCCTGCGCCGCCTCGGCGTCACGCCCGTGCGTCCGCTGACCCTGCTCCTGGCCGACCTGATGGTGTGGGCGGCCTCGGCGATCCTGTCGGTGGCGGTGCTCATCGGCGTGGCCAGGCTGGCCTTCCACGTACCGGCCCCGGCCGCGGCGGGCTGGTTCGTCCTGTCGGTCTTCCTCGGCATCGCCGCGCTGTTCGCGCTGGGCCTGCTGGTGGCCGGGGCGGCGCCGACGGCCAGGAGCGCGGCTGGATTCGGCTGGCTCCTGTTCTTCCCGAACATGTTCTTCGCCGGCGTCTACTTTCCGACCGAGGAGATGTCGCCGGTGATGCGCCAGATCGGGAACTTCACCCCGCTCGGCTCGGCCCTGCACGCGGTGCGGGACAGCTGGATGGGCCTGGCTCCACGGCCCGAATACCTGGGCATAATGGCAGCGTATGCCGTGATCGCAGCGGCCCTGGCGGCACGGTTCTTCCGCTGGGAACAAGCGTAGGAAGGGTGAGTGCGGTGACGGTGCGCACGCCGGACAGCGGCTTCGAGGCGCTGGAGCAGCGGTACGAGACCCTGTCGCGGGTCATCCCGTACCTGCTTCTCGTCGTCCCGCTGATCCCCTACGTGGTGTCGCAGAGCCCGACCGCGGGCGCGTTCGGCATCACCGTGGCCGTCGCCGTGGCTGCCGGAGTCTGGATTACCTGGATGGTCGTCCTGCATTCCGACCAGACCCGGCCGCCATGGCAGAGGTACGCCTACTTCGCCGGGCTGCTGCTGTTCGTCGCCGTGCTCACCTTGCGCAGCCCGTGGTTCGCGTTCTTCACCTGGATCGGCTTCATCCACGCCGGGCAGTATCTGACCGGCGCGTGGCGGTGGGTCGGTGCCGCGGGCGTGGCCATCTTCTTCGCGATGGCCCAGGCGGGGGGATTCCATCGGCCAACTGTGCCACTGGTAGCGATCTGGGTGCTGCTGGCCTGCGTCGACGTCTTTCTTATCGGAGTCTTCACGATGCTGGGCGCGAGGGTCGGGGAGCAGAACGAGGCCCGCAAGCACATGATCACCGAGCTGGCGGAGGCGAACCACCGGCTCGAGGAGATGATCGCCGAGAACACCGGGCTGCAGGCCCAGCTGCTCACCCAGGCCAGGGAAGCGGGCGCGGGGGACGAGCGGCAGCGGATGGCCCGGGAGATCCACGACACCATCGCCCAGGGCCTGACCGGGATCGTTACCCAGCTCGAGGCGGCCCAGCAGACCAGCAACGACGCCGAACGCGAGCGGCGGATCGACAACGCCAAGCGGCTCGCCAGGGACAGCCTGGCCGAGGCCCGCCGCTCGGTCCAGGCGCTGCGGCCGCAGGCGCTGGAGAACAGCAGGCTCCCCGAGGCGCTGGCCGATGAAGTGGCCCGCTGGTCGGCCACCAGCGGCGTGGCCGGAGAGGTCGAGACCACCGGCGAGGCGCGGGCGCTGCACCCGGAGGTCGAGGTAACGCTGCTGCGGGTCGCGCAGGAGGCACTGGCCAACGTGGCCAAGCACGCCGAGGCCTCGCGCGCCGGGATCACGCTCTCCTACATGGAGGACCTGGTCAGCCTGGACGTGCGCGACGACGGAGTGGGGTTCGCCGCGGCCCCGGCCGAGGCAAGCAGGGCCAACGGGCACGTGGCCAGAGGGAACCCGGCCGCGGGCGGCTTCGGGCTGATCGCGATGCGCCAGCGGGTCGGACGGCTGGCCGGGCAGCTGGAGATCGAGTCGGAACCCGGGGCAGGCACCGCCGTATCGGCCAGCCTGCCCGCCATCCCGCTGGGCCCGTCGCCGCAGGCGGCCAAGGCAGGGGAGTCCAATTGAGCCAGATCATCCGGCTGCTGATCGCCGACGACCACCCGGTGGTGCGCGACGGGCTGCGGGGCATCTTCGAGGCCAGCGGCGAGTTCGAGGTGGCGGGGGAGGCCGCCAACGGCCGGGAAGCGGTCGACCGGGCCGCGGCGCTGCGGCCCGACGTGGTGCTCATGGACCTGCGGATGCCGGTCCTCGACGGGGTCAGCGCGATCAAGATGCTGGCGGAGAAGGGCATCGGCGCGCGGGTGCTGGTGCTCACCACCTTCGATACCGACACCGACGTGGTGCCCGCGATCAAGGCCGGCGCGACCGGCTACCTGCTGAAGGACTCCCCACCCGACGAGCTGCTGCGCGGCGTCCGCGCCGCGGCCCGCGGCGAGGCCGTGCTCTCGCCCTCGGTCGCCACCCGGCTTATCGGCCAGGTCAGGCAGCCGGCCAGGGAACCCCTCAGCCAGCGCGAGCTCGACATCCTGGAGCTGATCGCGCAGGGCTGCTCGAACCGCGAGGCCGCCGCCCGCCTGTTCATCAGCGAGGCCACGGTCAAGACCCACGTGCTGCATATCTACGCCAAGCTCGGCGTCAACGACCGCGCCGCCGCGGTGGCGACAGGTTTCGAGCGGGGCCTGCTGCCCCGCTCGTGAACTCCCCGGGCGGATCCTGCGGATAGCAGGTAAAGCCGTTCGCAAGGAGTGCCGATGACACGACAAGACGCCGCATGAACCGGCTGGGCCTGGACGACGCGGCCGTGATCGAGGCGTCACACGCCAAACCCGACCGGTTCGCGTCGCTCTTCGACCGCCACGCACCGTACATTCACCGCTATCTGGCCCGCCGGGTCGGCCGCCAGGCCGCCGACGACCTGGTAGCCGAGACGTTCCTGGTGGCGTTCCGGAAACGGGCAGGCTACGACGACCGGTACCGTGACGCCCGCCCCTGGCTCTACGGCATCGCCACCAACCTGATCGCCCAGCACCGCCGCGAGGAAGCCCGCCAGCTAAGGCTCCGACAAGCTGCCGGTCCGCTCCGGTGCAGCACGATTTGGCCGAACGGTCGGCGCTCGACGTCACCGCACAGTCCCTTCGCGCCCCGCTAACTCAGGCGCTGGCCCGGCTAGCCCGCCCCGATCGGGACGTCCTGCTCCTGATCGCCTGGGAACAGCTCACCTACGACGAGGTCGCCCGAGCCCTCAGCATCCCCGTCGGCACCGTGAGATCCCGCCTGCACCGCGCCCGGACCCAGATCCGCGAGGCCCTGGCAGGGACCCCGGCCGCCGCTACGTACGAGGAGATCCTCACCAATGAATGACCTAGAAGTCCTCAGGGAATGCGTTCCTGACGCTCCGCTGCTTTCGAGTGCTGAACTCTCCGAAGCCCGTCATCGTGTCCTGACCACGATCGCGCGGGGCCGAGCCGCTTCCGCCAGCGGCGTTCGGCCGCCGCGGGCGGAACTGCGGCCAGGCCTAGCGCGCCGCATCGTAATCGGTGGCGTTACGGTGGCCGCCGCCGCTGCGATCACAGCCGGAGTGCTCGCGGGGACGCACCGGACAACGCCCGCTCCGGTGACCGTCCCGGCCACGCTGACCGCTCGGGAGGTGCTGGAACATGCGGCCACGGCCGCCCTGAAGGAGCCAGCTGTGGTGCCGAGGCATGACCAGTTCGTTTTCACGAAGGTAGTGGGCCTCGGGGGAGTGGTCGAGCAGTCGTGGCTGTCGGTGGACGGGACGCGGAACGGGCTGATCGAGACGCCCATGAACGGGAAGATGCAGAAGACCGTGCAGCTCGGGTGCGTGAACGGGTCGCGTAAGATCCGGACGCCTGGACGCGACGGCAAGCCTCTGAAGGGCGGGCACAAGCCCATCGTCGCCAAGAAGCCGGTGCCGATGGACGGGCCTGGCGTCACCGTGCCGATGGACGGGCCGGTCGTCACGGTGCCCTGCACGCCAGAGCTGGCGTTCTTCCCGGACATGCCGACGACGGCGGCGGCGATGGGGCCGTACCTGGAGCGGACCCAGGGAGTCCGGCTGCATGACCTGAACGACCTGTCCAAGACGGTCGGGTTCATGCTGGAGTCGGACTACATCCTGCCCGCCCAGCGGGCCGCGCTCTACCGGTTCCTGGCCGCTACGCCCGGGCTCACCGTCGAGGCCCGTGTGCGCGACGTCAGCGGCCGGCCGGGCATCGGCGTGGGCTGGCGCTTCGAGGGCAGCAAGGCGATGAACATCTTCGATCCGCGCACCTTTGCCTACCTGGGCATGACCACCTGGGGTGAGCAAGGCCAGCCAGGCGGCGACGCCCTGGTGCAGACGGCCGTCGTGGACCGGGTCGGCGAGATGCCCTGAGCCGGGGCACGCGCCTAG
>CAVWBQ010000037.1:0-15075 GCA_963753225.1 uncultured Actinomycetota bacterium
GCCCGGCTGCCGGCACTGCCATGTGGTACCCGCACTGGCGCTCGACACCTGGCGGCGATCTATCCTGACCCCACCGCCCGGTGCCACAGGCCCGGTGCCACAGGCCCAGGACACCGGCCGCTTGACCCTGCCACCGGGCCACCCTAATTTGATAGTTGTATAACTAGTAACAGCGGCTGGTGCGGGCCAGGTGCACCGGGCAGAAGGGCAGGACCGAGTGAACCGGCGACCCGACGCGAGCCAGCGCGGGGAATCGGCCTGGCAATTCGCCTCGCCCGATCAGGTCGGGGACGAGTTGCAGGGAGCGGGTTACCTGCCCGACGAGCGGATCAGCTCCGTGGTGTACCTGGGCGACCGGCTCGGCAAGCCGGTGCTCATCGAGGGCCCCGCCGGGACCGGCAAGACCGAGCTGGCCAAGAGCGTGGCCGCGATGACCGGCAGGCGGCTGATCCGGCTGCAGTGCTACGAGGGCCTGGACGAGGCCAAGGCGCTGTACGAGTGGAACTACTCCAAGCAGCTCCTGCGCATCCAGGCCGAACGCTCCGGCCACGAGCGCGCGGACTGGTCCGAGCTGCAGGCGGATATCTTCGGCGAGGAGTTCCTGCTCGCCCGGCCGCTGCTGGCGGCGATCCGCGCGCCCGACCCCGTCGTCCTGCTCATCGACGAGGTCGACCGGCTCGACGCCGAGACCGAGGCCCTGCTGCTGGAGGTGCTCTCGGACTACCAGGTCTCGATTCCCGAGTTCGGCACGGTGACCAGCACCCAGATCCCGCTGGTCTTCCTCACCTCCAACAATTCGCGCGAGCTTTCCGAGGCGCTCAAACGGCGGTGTCTCTACCTGTACATCGACTATCCCACGCCCGAGCGGGAGCGGGATATCGTGCTCAGCCGGGTGCCGGGCTTCGACGTCACCCTGGCCGGCCAGGTCGCGGGCGTGGTGCGGTCGCTGCGGCGACTCGAGCTGAAGAAGCGGCCGTCGGTGTCGGAGACCATCGACTGGGCCCAGACGCTGTCCCTGCTCGGCGTGCAGGAGATCGCCACCGATCTGGTCATCGGCACCCTGCACGTGCTGCTCAAGCACCAGTCGGACATCGAGAAGGCCACCGCCGAGCTCCAGCGGTCCCGCTGAGCCCGTGACCCGGTACTGACATGACGCCCGGCCAGGCTCCCGAGCCGGATCCTCCGGTGCTGCTCGTGCACGGCTTCGCCTCCTCGGCCGAACACAACTGGCGGCAGCCAGGCTGGCTCGACCTGCTGGCCGACTGCGGCCGGGAGACGATCGCGGTCGATCTGCCCGGCCACGGCACAGTCTCGCCAGCTGGGCCGCGACCAGCCGAACCGGCCGATTACCAGGATGTCGAGACCCACGTGAGCGCGGCCGTCGACGGGCACGACCTCCTCGACGCGATCGGCTTCTCCGCCGGCGCCCACGTGCTGCTGCGGCTGGCCGCGGACCAGCCGCAAAGGTTCCGCCGCCTGGCCCTGCTCGGCATCGGCCGGAGCGTGCTCGAGCCGGCCGACCCGGGACCTATCATCGCGGCGCTCACCGGCGACCCGGATCCGGAGAACGTGCCCGGCATGGTGTTCCGCCGCCTCGCCGACGGCCCGGGCAACGACCGCGACGCGCTGATCGCCTTCCTGCGCAGGCCGCAGCGGCCGCTGACACGAGACGACCTGAGCCGCATAACAACCCACGTCCTTGTCGTGCTTGGCGACAAGGATCCGGCCGGGCCCGGCGACGGCCTGGTCGCCGCGCTGCCGGACGCGAGGCTGGTCACGCTGCGCGGCGTCGATCACTTCGGCACCCCGGGCGACGTCCGGTGCATGCAGGCGGTGCTCGACTTCCTGGGCTGCTGAGGCCAGCCAGCAAAGCTGGCAAACGCAGCTCAGCCAGGCAAGTCCAGCTCCGCGGCGGCCAGTTCGATGTCAGACCGGTACGTGAGGAGCATCGGCAGCGACTCGCTCGCCAGGCCGGCGTCCAGGTCCCGCGCGCCGAGGGCGAGCAGCGTCCTGGCCCATTCCAGGGTCTGCGTCACCGACGGGCGCTGCCGCAGGTCCAGCCGCCGCAGCGAGCCGACGAACGCGGCGATCTGCCCGGCCAGGTGCTCGGGAATGCCGGGCACGCGCGTTCGCACGATCTCCCGCTCCCGCTCGGCCGGCGGGTAGTCCAGGTGGAGGTACAGGCACCGGCGGCGCAGCGCCTCGCTCAGGTCCCGCGAGCCGTTCGAGGTCAGGAAGACCGCGGGCACCTGTCGGCCGGTCACCGTGCCGAGCTCGGGGATCGAGACCTGGTAGTCCGAGAGCACCTCGAGCAGCAGCGCCTCGGTCTCGGCGTCGAGCCGGTCAACCTCGTCGATGAGCAGGACCACGGGCTCGGCCGCCCTGATCGCATCGAGCAGCGGCCTGGTCAGCAGGAACTCCTCGGTGAAGATGCCCGCTTCCGGCCGGTCCCCGGCCCGGCTCACCCGGCCGGCCAGCAGCCGCAGCAGCTGCTTGGAGTGGTTCCATTCGTACAGCGCCCTGGCCTCGTCCAGGCCCTCGTAGCACTGCAGCCTGATCAGCCTGCTGCCGGTCGCTTCCGCCGCGCTGGTGGCCAGCGCGGTCTTGCCCGTACCGGCCGGCCCCTCGACCAGGACCGGCTTGCCGAGCTGCCCGGCCAGCCGCAGCACAGCGCAGGCGTGCTCGTCGGCGAGATAGCCCACGCTGCTCAGCTGGCCCGCGACCTCGGCGGCCGAACCGACCTCCCGCCTTCGCGCACCGGGTGCCTGGACCCGCTCCGTCATGCTGGCTCCCGCTGCGCCGTGGCCCCGGCCTGGACCCGTTCGGTCCAACTCTATAATTTTGATGCTCTTACAACTATCATCGGGCTCGCCGGATCGGCTCGGCGGATCGGCTCGCCGTCCGCGGTGGTGTTCGGTCATGATGCCGAACGGACGGTGGAAACCCTCGCCTCCCACGGCGCCGAACACGTCTACCTGGCCAGAGACCAGCGGATGCTCGACCCGGCGGCTACACGGTTAGCCTGGTAATGCTGATGGCCGTGTCCGTCGCGGCCGTGGTGTGGCCGCCTCCATTTCGCTGACGCCCAGAAAGGCCGGCCCATGATCGCCGCCCTAGAAGGCATGATCGCTGAACTGCGCCAGATCGGCGTCCCGGTCTCGCTCGCCGAGCGGATCGACGCGATGCAGAGCCTGCGGCACCTGCCGGTCGGCGACCGCGCCACGGTGAAGGCTGCGCTGCGCGCCGTCCTGGTGAAGACCCATGACCACGAGCTCGCCTTCGACGCGGTATTCGACCTGTACTTCACCCCGCAGCCTGCCCAGGCTGCGTCAGCCCAGGGGAACTCCCAGGCCGCACCAGGCCAGGATGGCCAGGGCGGCCAGGGCGGGCTGAGCGGCCAGAACGGCCACGGAGGCGGAGGTGGCCTCGGCGCCCTCGAATCTGGTGCCCTGACCGAACTGCTGCTGACCGCACTGCGCGACGGCAACGAGGTCATGATGCGCGCCCTCGCGAGCCTCTTCGTGGAGCGGCACGCCGGGATCGAGCCGGGCCGGCCGGTGGCCGGCACCTACTACGTGTTTCGTACGCTGCGGGCCGTCGACCCGGACCGGCTGCTGGCGCGGCTCGTCGAGGGCGGCGAGCAGGCCCCTGGGCAGGCTGCCCCGCCGGCCTCCGGGCAGGCCACCGGCTCGATGCAGCGGCGACTGGAGATCGAGGGCTATGAGGCCCAGCTGCTCAAGTTTCGCCAGATGGTCGAGGCGCAGGTCCGCCAGCGCCTGGTGGACGACCGCGGCGCCGGGGCCGTGGCCCGCACCCTGCGCCGCCCGCTGCCGGAGGATGTGGACTTCCTGACCTCCTCCCGCGACCAGATCGCCGACATGCGCGCCGTGCTCGACCCGCTCACCCGCAAGCTGGCGGCCCGGCTGGCGGCCAAGCGCCGCCACAAGCGGCGCGGCGCGCTGGACTTCAGGCGGACCGTGCGCCGGTCGCTGAGCACCGGGGGAGTGCCGGTCCGCCCGGCCTTCCGCAAGCCGCACCCGGCCAAGCCCGAGCTGTTCGTGCTGGCCGACATCTCCGGTTCGGTGGCCACCTTCGCGGCCTTCACCCTGCAGCTCGCGTTCGCGCTGCGGTCACAGTTCTCCCGGGTCCGCAGCTTCGTGTTCGTGGACGGCGTGGACGAGGTGACCGACGTGCTGCAGCGGGCCCCCGACGTGGTCGAGGCGGCCAGGCACATCAACGCCGCGGGCAGCGGCGTCTGGCTGGACGGCCGGTCCGACTACGGCCACGCGCTGTCCGCCTTCTGGGATATCTGGGGCGAACAGGTGCGCAGGCGCACCACCGTGATCGTCCTCGGCGACGCCCGCACCAACTACCACGACCCCCGCGAGGGGGCGCTCAAGGCCGTCAGTCAGCGGGCCGGCCACGTGTTCTGGCTGAATCCTGAACCCACCGCCGCGTGGAACAGCGGCGACTCGGTGATCGCCCGCTACCAGCCGTTCTGCGATTCCGTCCGCGAATGCCGCAACATCCGCCAGCTCCGCGCCTTCGTCGAGGACCTCGACTAGTCAAAGCGGCAGCCCCGGCAGTGATGGCCCCTGCACGAACGCGCCGCCCGGCCGCGTCCACGACGGCGGAGAGCCCGGTGACCGGCGCGCCCGGGTCCTCAAGCGAGAGCCATTCGGACCAGCCGTCCTTGGTCGCGACGCTGTGCCAGACAGTGTTGTCCGCGGCCACCGCGAACAGGTTCAGGCCTCGCCGATGGTGCCCGTACCCGTCGGGGCCGGTGATGCTCTGCACGCCGATGGCCCCCACCCCCGGCTTGCCGAGGTTGGTCCAGGGCGACCCTGGCCGGCCGGGCGCGGTCCGGGTGAGGTACACCGCGGTGCCGTTGCCGTCGTTGCCAGGGGCGTCGATGGCGAAGACGTCGATCCGGCCGTTATGGCCGCCATAATCCCATGCCCTATCATAGTTGTAAAAGTAATCCGCCTTTCGCAACATGACCGGGCGGATCCCTCCTTCAGGCCGGGAACCCATCACCATGGACGCCACGTCGCAGCCACCGACCGAGATCTTCAAGGCCCTTAGCGACCCGGTCCGGTGGAGCATCATCATGCAGATGGCAGCGGTTGACGAGCTCGCATGCGTCACGCTGGAGGACACGCTGACCGTATCCAAGCCGACGATCTCCTACCACACCAAGATCCTCTACCACGCGGGCCTGATCAGCGTGCGTAAGTCGGGCCGCAACTACTACTACTCGCTGCGCCGGGACGTCCTGCACAAGCTGGGCGACGCCCTGTGGGAGCTGGCGTCCACGCCGCGACCCGTGATCCGCGAGGAGGACGGGCATGTGGCCATGGGCCACCGTCAGAAGCGGGAAGCGTACGCCCTGTCCGGCCCGGCCGGCAAGCGCCACGGTGCGCGGGAGACCGCGGCCAGCCAGAACGTCGAGGAAGCCGTCATCCTGACCTGGTGATAGCTCTCGCCGTTAGCCCCCAGGCCGAGCACGCTCGCCAGACCCTCAGTCGGCCGGCATCGCGCCGACCGCGTCCCTGATGTAGCGCCTGATGGCCAGCTCCTCGATCCGGTCGAGCCTGCGTACCAGATCACGCAGCTCGGCCAGGAACGCGGCCCGCCGCGCCGCCAGGTCGTCGCCCTCGAACAGGCCCCGGTTCCTGGCCACTTGCAAAGCCGTCTGGAACAGCAGCGCCGAGACCGACTCGGCGCTGCGCAGCCGGTGCTGGGCCACGTACTGCCGCCCGAGCCCGAGCGCCTCACGGACCACGTCGGAATCGGAGGTCACCGTTTCGTCGTGCACCAGCACGTCGGCGACGAGCCGGTACGCCTCGACGAACGGCCGGACGACCACGTGGGAGACCAGCGGCCGCATCCCGGCCAGCAGCTCGTCGGCCGCCGCGGGCCCGGAGCGCAGCCGCGATTCCCACGACGGGTCGTGCCGGGCCATCTCCGCCGCCACCTGCCGCCGGTGCTCGTCCCGCTCCTTGAAGTAGAACTCGAACTTCAGCAGGTCGCGCAGCCTGGCGATCTCGTCCCAGAACGCCCCTACAGGGTCCTCGCCAGCGTCACGCGCCCGGAGCACGGCCAGCTCGCACAGCGCCGTGTCGAGCAGGAAGTTGATCAGCGAGTTCCGGTAGAAGGTGGCGGCGAGCTGCTGCTCGGGCCCGATCAGCCACACCGGGTCGCGCCCCTCCGCGACGAAACTCATCACGCCGCCCGCCACCAGCGCATCCAGCGTCGCCCGCACCGCCCCGGACCCGGATAGCGCCCGAGCGCTCGCCGTCCGCGGCACCGAACGACTCTCCAGGTAGTCCAGCGCGTCGGCCAGCCCCAGCCGGATCTGGCCGAACGTCAGCGCGGCCCCCTGCATGGCCAGCAGGACGGTGGTGACCAGGGCCGTCGCGGTGACCGGCATGCCCTGGTTGATCCGCCACGCCACCTCGAACGCGGTCTTCTGCAGGGCCAGCCGCCGCGCCGCCGGGTCAGCAGCCACAGAACCACCTACAGGCCCGAGGAACGACGACAGCGACACCGGCTCGCCGAACCGCACGTAGACCTTGCCGTAGTGCCGCGCCCCCTGCGCCTTGATGAAGCCGTACAGCCAGCCGAACCCCTCAGGCTTCTTCGGCCCGCCCCGGGCGTAGTCGGCGTACTCGGAGATCTCGTGCAGCTGGTCGAACGTGATCGACACCGGCAGCAGCAAGATGTCGTCCACCCGCCCGGACAGGTAGACGTCGGCGGCGTAGGACAGCAGGCCGAGCCGCGGCGGCAGCATCTTGCCGGTCCGCGACCGGGTGCCTTCGATAGACCAGGAAAGATTGAACCGCTTCTCCAGCACGTACCCGACGTACTCGCGCAGCACGTACTTGTACAGCGGGTCGTCGCTGGTCGAGCGCCGGATGAAGATCACCCCGGCCCGGCGCATCAGCGCGCCCATCGGCCCGAACGCCATGTTGATGCCGGCGAACAGGTGGGCCGGCGGCAGGCCCTTCTCCTGCATGGCCGCGGCCAGCACGAGGGTGTCCAGGTTGGACCGGTGCGACCACAAGAAGATGCCAGGATAGCGCTCCATCGCCGCGCGCAGCCGTTCCACCTGGGACTCGTCGTAGTCGATCTGCGGGTCGAAGCCGCGCTGGAAGATCAGCCGGCCGATGGTCGGCATGATGTCGATGAGCCGGCGGCTCCAGCCCGCGGCGAGCTCGTCCAGGATCTGCCCGGCCTCGTCCAGCGAAGGCGGAGACCCTTCGTCACCATCAGCGCCCCGCCGGACCGCGGCCAGCCCCGACCGGAACCGCCGTGAGGACAGGATCTCGTCCCTGACCAGGCTCGGCGTCTTGTACCTGGGGCCGCGCAGCCGGTACTCGGCCCGATCGAGCGCCAGCGTGGCCCGGCGCGCCACGAAGGAGGCGAAGTCGTCGCCGTCCGTGGTCTCGGCCCAGCGCTGCCGCAGCGAGCCGAGCGTCGCGGGCTCCCCGGCCAGCACCACCGCCCGTCCCGGGTGGCGCGCCAGGATCCGCTGCTGCTGCCGTTCGCTGGGGTGGTACGGGTCATGCCCCGGCCGCAGATCGGCCATCCGGGCCGCGCGCCGGCCCGCGTGCTCTTCCGGCAGCCAGGCGACCCGCACCGGAACCAGCCGGACGTCCTCGTCGCCGTCCAGCAGCGACCGGGGCAGCCCTTCGCCGGCCGACCCCAGGCTGACCGGCGGGAAACCGGACGTACCGGTCCCGCCGGCCGCCGCGATCCGCTCCCTGATCAGCCGAGCCTCGGTCGGCGTGGAGGCCTGGGTGAGCACCACCGTGCCCGGCTGGCCGGCCAGCAGCCCGGCCAGGTCGTCCGCCGAGCTCACGGTGCCGTCCCGGGGGCGGGCCATTCGGCGAGCAGCTTCACGTACGCGATGCGGATCTCTTCGATCCGCTCCCGCAGATCCCGGACCTTCCAGTCGGCGGTGCTGACCGGCGGCAGCACCGTGACGTCCACCGTGCCCGGGTTGAGCGTGGTGGAGCTGCGGCCGGCCACCGAGTCGGAGTTCCTGATCACGATCGGGACGATCGGCAGGCCGGTCGCCATCGCGATCCTGAAGGCGCCCTTCTTGAACGGGCCGACCGACTGGGTGTCCAGCCGCGTCCCCTCGGGCGCGACCACGATCGACAGCCCCTTGCGCGCCGCCTCCTCGATAGGCGCCAGGGCGGCCACCGCCGAGGCGGTGTCGGCCCGGTCGATGAACGCGGCGTCCATCAGCTTCCCGAGCGGGCCGACCAGCGGGTTGCTCTCGAGCTCCTTCTTGGCGATCCCGGTCCAGTTGTCCTTGACCAGCGCGGCCACGATGAAGATGTCGAAGTTGTTCCTGTGGTTGAACAGGAACACCGCCGGCCGCTGCGCGGTGAGGTTCTCCTCCCCGGTGACGTTCAGCTTCACGCCGCTCAGCGTGAGCACGGTCTCCGGCCAGAACCTGGTCAGGAAGTTGATCCCGACGCGCTTGTTCCTGGTCAGCACGCCCAGGCTCAGCGCACCGGCCGCCACGGGCCCGAGCGAGCCGATCGCGGCCAGGTTGCGGACCCGGCCCAGCGGGCCGCCGCCGCCCCGGCTGCTGAACCGCAGGATGGGCCAGCCGCGCCGCGCGGCCACCTTGGTCAGCTCCGGCCCCGGGTTGACCGGCCGGGGGTTGCCGACCAGGTGCATCAGGGCGAGGTCCTCGTCGCCGTCCGCGTAGAAGTAGCTGGACCGCAGGTCGATCCCGTGCTCGGCGGCGAACCGCTGCACGCTGGTGGCCTTGCTGGTGCCCCAGATCACCGGGCGCTGGACCTCGCCGGTCAGCACGCCGTGCTCGTCGACCACGAACCTGTTGCACACCACATGCTCGATGCCGAGGTAGCGGGCCACCGGCTCGGCCTGCATGGTCAGCGCCGACGAGCTCAGCACCACGCTGTGGCCGCGGCGCTGATGGGCACGGACCAGTTCGCGCATCTCCGGGTAAATAAGGTCGACCACGGACTGCCGGAAGATCCGCTCGCCGACCTCATCGACGTCCTCGGCTAGCCGGCCCTTGGTCGACCGCACCGCCCCCGTGATCACGTTCTCGAACTGCTGCCTGCCCAGCCGGTACTCCACCGCGAGCTGCATCATCTGCAGGAACTCGGCCGCGCCGACCTCCCGGTGGCGCAGCCGGTCCCTGGTGACAGCGGCGACGGTGAACCCTGCCACCAGCGTCCCGTCCATGTCGAAGAACGCGCCGGTCCCCGGTCCCGGCGGGCTCGCGTCGACCTGGGCCACGGACCCGGGCAGGCGTAGCGGAGTAGTCATGAGGTCCCCTGGGGCGGGCGTGATTCAGATGCCGAACGGGTGCCGGGTGACCGCCCCAGCTCCACGATCTCGTCAAAACCGGCCTGGAGGCACTTCTCCAGCTGGTCCGTGGCGCTGAACGAGGCGGTGTCGTAACGGAACGCCACGGTGCAGGTGCCCGCCCGGGAGATGAGGACCGCCATCATGGCCACCCGCGGCAGCGGCCCGAGCCCGTACTGCCGCTCCACGCGCGCCCCGGCCAGGAACGTCTCCTGGGCGTAGCCGGGCACGTTGCTGGCCTGGATGTCGGCCGGGGTGATCCGCTCGAAGACATCGTAGAGCGCCTCGTCGGGGAGCAGGGTCAGGACCGGCGCGAGGCGGCCGATCACGTCGATAGCCGGCTCGCTCCGCCGCGCGATCACCTGCGCGCGGACCTGCCGCATCCGCTCGACCGGATCGGGCTCGCCGACCGGCGCCGCGATCGTGACCCCGGTGAACCTGTTGCCCGAGGCGGGGTCGTCCGCGCCGCGCAGGCTGACCGGCAGGGTCAGCGGGAGCGCGTCGACCGGCACCCCGAGCACCTCGTGGTACCGGCCAAGACCTCCGCACAGCGCGGCCAGGTACGCGTCGTTGACCGACCCGCCCACCGCCTTGGCCGCCGCGCGCAGGTCGGCGAGCGGCAGCTCGAGCACGACCGTCCGGCTGACCAGGCTCCGCCGGCGCAGCAGCGGCGACGGCTCGGCCGGCGGCGGGCTGAGTACCCGGATGGCCGAATCGGCGAACCCGAAAGCCTCGGTGACCGTGGCGCCCGGCTGCGTGATCAGCCGGGCGGTGGTGCCCGCCACGCCGCCCAGCAGCTTGCGCCAGGCCGCGAACGTGGTCTCCGGCAGCTGCCTGATGCTGTCCCGCAGCAGGTCGTTGCCGGTCACGTCGCGGGGGACCGGCAGCGGCGGCATCGGCCGCGGCTCCGGGTCCCGCTCGGTGTCGTAGACCTGCTCGAACAAGGCGATGCCGCCCAGCCCGTCGGTGATCGCGTGGCTGAGCTTGGTCAGCAGCGCGGACCTCCCGTCCTCCAGGCCCTCGACGTACACCGCCTCCCACAGCGCGCGCGAGGTGTCCAGCGGCGACTGCAGCGTCAGCTCGGCCAGGTCGAGCAGCTGGCGCAGCGTGCCGGGGGCGGGCAGCGCGATCCGGCGCAGGTGATAGCCGAGGTCGAAGTCGGGATCGACCACCCAGCGCGGGGGAGTAGCGGGCAGCGGCGGGATCACCACCTTCTGCCGCATCCTGATGACCACCCGGCTGGCCCGGTCCATGGCCTCGCGCAGCCGGCCCCAGTCGGCCGGGCCGTCGAGGATCTCCAGGTTCAGGAACGCCGACCGCGTCGCCGGATGCGACTCGCCCCGGTGCATCAGGTAGTCCAGCGGGCTGAGCTCGTCGGGCTGGGCGACAGGCGGTGGCAGGTCGGCCATGATGCCCCCTCCGGACGCGGACTCTATGGTGCAATTTCCCAGCCGGCGCCCGCATTACGCAAGTGGCACCTTGCGCAAGCAGCGCCTTACGCGGGCGGCCGGGCGACGCACTGGGCGAGGTACAGCGCCTCGCCCAGCGAGTTCATCAGCTCCAGCTGGGTCTCCAGGTAGTCGATGTGGTTTTCCTCGTCGGCCATTATCGTCTCAAGCAGGATGGCGCTGGTGGTATCGCGGTGCTCCCGGCACAGCGCGATGCCCGGCCGGAGCCGCTCGGCCACCTCGAGCTCGATCGCGAGGTCGGCTTCGAACTGCTCGCGTACTGTCTGCCCGATGCGCACCGAGAACAGCCGCTGGTAGTTCGGCAGGCCGTCCAGCAGCAGGATCCGGTCGGTGAGGGCCTCCGCGTGCCGCATCTCCTCGAACGACTCGGCCCTGGTGTGCGCCGCCAGCTCGGTGAAACCCCAGTTGTCCTGCATCTTCGAGTGCAGGAAGTACTGGTTGATGGCGGTCAGCTCGCTGGTGAGCTGCTCGTTGAGCAACTGCAGGACCTCGGCGTCCCCTTGCATCCGCGTCCCTCCCGTTGGCCCGTGTCCGGAACCTATACCGTACAGTCATCCGAACCTTCGCTAGCTGAATGGCGACGCCGCGATGTCCCTGGTCCTTGCCGCCGACTACCGGGTGCCCGATTTCGACCAGTGGTGGGCCACGCTCGCCGGTGACCTGCCCCGGCTGCCTGGCCTCGGCCCGCATCACGTCGTGGTCTACCGCTCGCTCCAGGACGCCAGCCGCGTCTTCGTGACCATCGGGGTCACGGAGCGCGGCCCCGCCGCCGCAGGCGGCAAGGCCAGCATGATCGACATCCTGCTCCGGTCGCCGGTCATGCTCTCCTGGTTCGATTCGGCCGGGGTGGACGAGATCCCGCCGGTGTTCGCAGGCGAGGTCGTGGAAAAGCTCGACCTCGACCTGCCCGCCGGGCTGCCCGCCCCGGCGGCCGACATCGCGGCGGCGGGCGCGGTAATCGTGGCCGCGATCGCGCCCGTCGGCCGGCCGGAGGGGTTCGAAGGGGTGGACCGGCTGCGCGCCAGCGTCCACGCCGCCGCCACGCGGCTCGCCGCCTCGGGCGTGCAGCGGTTCTGGATCTACCGCGCCCTGGACGACCAGGCCGAGGTGATGATCTTGCTCCAGATCGCCACCGAACGGCAGGCGGAGCAGTGGATCCGCCACCCCGACGCCGCGGCGGCGTTCATGGCGGAGGCGGGGGCGGGCGGATACCCGCCGCTGTTCGCCGGCCGCATGGTGAAGGCCATCGAGGTGCCCGGGACCTAGATGTACATCTGTCTCTGCCTGGGTGTGACCACCAGCACCGTCCAGCACGCGATCGACGAGGGCGCGCGCTCCACCAAGCAGGTCGCGGAGGCCTGCAGCGCCGGCTCGGTCTGCGGGCGCTGCAACCACACCATCCGCACCATGATCGAAGACGCCGCCCCCGACCCGCCGAGCAGCAAACCCGCCCGCCTCCGCCGCCGCTGGGGCCGCACCTAGCCTCCCCCTGCCCTTCCCCCCTCCCGCCTTCCCCCCTCCCTTCCCCCTTGCCCCCTCCCCCTTGCCCCCTCCCCCTTGCCCCCTCCCCCTTGCCCCCTCCCCCCCCCTCCCGCCCCCCAAAGTGATTTCATGATCGTGGACAGTTTGCGGCAAATAGCACCGGAAACTGTCCATGATCATGGTGTCAGTCCCCGGAGGGTGCGGTGTGAGAGAGCAACGGCGCAGTCGGGTGATCGCGATGAGCGGACAGGAGCGGGACGCGTTCCTCGGTGAGCAGCGGACCTGCCGGCTGGCGAGCCTCGGGCCTGGCGGCCCGCACGTCTCGCCGGTCTGGTTCGTCTGGGACGGCGCCGCCCTGTGGGTCTACTCGCTGACGCGCAGCCAGCGGTGGGCCGACATCGAGCGCGACCCCCGGGTGGCGGCGGTGATCGACGCGGGCGAGCATTACCACGAGTTGCACGGCGTCGAGATCGAGGGCGAAGCGGTTGTGGTCGGCCCGGTCCCGCGCACCGGCGACGCCGACCCCGGGACGCCCGAACTTGCCGGGCCCGAGCGCCTGATGGCCGCCAAGTACCAGCACCCCGGCGGGGGCATGATCCACGACGGCCGGCACGCCTGGCTGCGCATCACCCCCGGCAAGATCACCAGCTGGGATTTTCGCAAGCTCGCCGCCCTGCCCGGCCGAGGTTAGCCTGGCCTGCGCAGGTGACGGGTAATTCGATACAATCATCGAACTATATCCGGAGCAGGGCTTACGGGATGGAGACGGGATGAGCGACGAGGTGCTGGTCGAACGTCATGGCGCAGTGCAGGTCATCACCATCAACCGGCCGGAGGCCCGCAACGCCCTGAACGGGGCGGTCGCGGCCGGGATCCGCGACGCGGCCGACGAACTCGACGCGGACGGCGCGCTGCAGGTGGGCGTGCTCACCGGGGCGGGCGGCACGTTCTCCGCGGGCATGGACCTCAAGGCGTTCCTCAAGGGCGAGACGCCCTCGTTCCCCGGCCGCGGGCTGTGCGGCATCACCCAGACCCCGCCGCGCAAGCCGCTGATCGGCGCGGCCGAGGGCTGGGCCCTGGCCGGAGGCTTCGAGCTGCTGCTCGCCTGCGACCTGGTGGTCGCGGGCGCCTCGGCCAGGTTCGGCGTCCCCGAGGTCAAGCGCGGGCTGGTAGCCGGGCCGGCGGGGCACTGCTGCTGGCGCGGCGGATACCGCGGGCGCTTGCCCTGGAGATGATGCTCACCGGCGATCCGGTCGACGCCCGCAGAGCCGCCGAGATCGGACTGGTCAACCGGGTCGTGGACGAGGGCAAGGCGCTGGAGACCGCGATAGCGCTGGCGGAGAAGATCGCGGCCAACGGACCGCTGGCGCTGATCGCCAGCAAGGAGATCTCGAACGGCGGCGGCGACTGGACCGCGGCCGAACGCTGGGGCGAGATGGCCAGGGTCATGGGGCCGGTGTTCACCTCGCAGGACGCGCGGGAAGGCGCGCGGGCGTTCGCCGAGAAGCGCGCTCCGGTGTGGAAGGGCCAGTAGGACATGCGAAGGGGCCTCTACGAGCCGGATCACGAGGCGTTCCGCGAGGTCGTCCAGGCGTACGTCAAGCGCGAGGTCACGCCGAACGCCGAGCGCTGGGAGCAGGAGCATATCGTCGGCCGGCAGGCCTGGCTCGCGGCGGGCAAGCAGTCCATCATCGGGCTGCTGATCCCGGAACGGTTCGGTGGCCCGGAAACCGGTGACTTCCGCTACCGCTGCGTGGTGATGGAGGAGCTCGCCCAGGCGTGCGCGACGTCGCTCAGCTCGGGGTTCGGCCTGCAGGACGACATCGCCATCCCCTACATCGTCGACCTGGGCACGCAGGAGCAGCAGGCTCGCTGGCTGCCGCCGATGGCGGTCGGCGAATGCATCGGCGCGATCGCGATGACCGAACCCGGTGCCGGCAGCGACCTGCAGGGCATCCGCACCACCGCGGTCAGGGACGGCGACGGCTGGGTGCTCAACGGTGCCAAGACGTTCATCACCAACGGGATCAACTCCGACCTGGTGATCGTGGTGGCGCGCACCGACCCGGACGCGGGCGCGCATGGCATCAGCCTGCTCGTGGTGGAGCGCGGCATGGCGGGCTTCACCCGCGGCCGCAAGCTCGACAAGATCGGCCTGCACGCGCAGGACACCGCCGAGCTATTCTTCGACGACGTCCGGGTGCCCGCGGCCAACCTGCTCGGCCGCGAGGGCGGCGGCTTCGTGCACCTGATGGAGCGGCTGCCGCGGGAGCGGATGTCGATCGCCATCCTGGCGCTGACCTCGGCCCGGGCCGCGCTCGGCTGGACCGTGGACTACACCACCCAGCGCACCGCCTTCGGCAAGCCCCTGGCCGCGTTCCAGAACACGGCGTTCGAGCTGGCCTCGGCGGTGACCGAGGTCGACGTGCTGGAGGCCTACCTGGACAAGGCGGTGCTGGCACTGAACGCGGACGAGCTGACCGCGGTGGACGCGGCCAAGGCCAAGCTGTGGGCCACCGAGGTGCAGCACCGGGTGCTGGACCGGTGCCTGCAGCTGTTCGGCGGCTACGGGTACATGGCCGAGTACCCGATCGCGCGGGCCTACGCCGACGCCCGGGTGCAGACCATCTACGGCGGCACGTCCGAGATCATGAAGACGATCATCGCCCGCGACCTGACCGGCCTGCGGGCCTAGACCTCTACGGATCTCGTGCATCCAGGCTCTAACAGGATGTTAGACAGAATGTTAGAACCGAGGGCCTCCGAC
>CAVWBQ010000038.1:0-24495 GCA_963753225.1 uncultured Actinomycetota bacterium
GGGCGGCGAGCCAGTCGGCCATCGCGGCCCGGGACTCGAACGCGTGGTTGGTCACGCCGTGGCTGCCGTCCGGGTACAGCATCAGCTCCGCGCCCGGGGCCTCCCGGGCCAGCCGCTCGGCGTGGTACGCCGGGATCAGGCGGTCCCGGCCGCCGTGTACCACGAGCAGCGGGCACGTGATCCGCGCGGCGGCGTCCTCCAGGGTCAGGGCCGCCGCCCGTTCCCGGGCCTGCGCCGGGCTGGCGGCGCCGGACCGGACCTGGAAGGTGGCCTTGGTCTGCGGGGCCAGCGCGTCCCAGTCCAGGTCGAAGCGGTACGGGCCGGCCAGTTCCACCGCGGCCCGCACCCGCGGCTCGTAGGCGGCCGCGCGAGTCGCGTAGTAGCCGCCCAGGCTCACCCCGAACACGCCCATCCGGTCCGGGTCGACCCCGTCGCGGCCCTTGAGGTAGTCGGCCACGGCCGTGACCACCCGCTCGTAGGCCGGCTCGATCGGGAACTCGTACTCTGCCTCGCCCTGGCCGGGACCGTCGACCGCGATCACCGCGAGGCCGCGGCGCACCATGTGCTCGGCGGTGGCCTGCAGTTCCTCCTTCACCGAGTCCAGCCCGGGAATCATGATCACGATGGGAGGAGGCGGCCCCGGGGGGACGCGGAGATAGGCGGCCAGCGTGCTGCCCGCGTAGGGCACGCGGACCGGTTCGGCGGGCGGGCTGAGCGTGCCCGCGCCGCGGCGGAAGCAGGCCACCGTGCGCTCGTGCGCGGCCCGTTGCTCCTCCGGGTGGTCGGTGAAGACGAACTTGCCCCAGTGCCAGCACAGCGCGGCCCGCCGCCAGGCCTCGTCCGCGGTGACCGTGTGTCCGGCCGCCTCGGCGCTCTCGGCCAGCTGCTCGTAATGCCGCCCGGTGTGACCCCATTCGCGACACCAGTCGTCCCAGCGGGTGATGCGGGCCAGGGTCGCCTGGAAGTCGGGGTAGCTGGTGCCGTTCGCAACGAACCGTGCCGCCCAGTGCGCGGTCGCCGCCGCGACGCGCTTGTCCGGCGCCCAGGCATACAGCTCGGGACGCCGGTCGGCCAGCAGGTCGTTGCGCCCGGACACGCGCTTGTCCCTGGCCCGCGGCAGGTCGCAGGCGGCGGTGAGCACCGCGGGCCGGTCGGCGAGCACCGGGCCGGCCAGAGTGTAGCCCTCCGGGCTCGCGATGAGCGAGCCGCTGATCCAGGACACGCCGCGCTCGGCCCGGCAACGGTCGGCCACCGCGACGAACACCCCGTTAGCGGCCGCCGCGGCCTGCGCCTTGACCACCTCGGCGGGCCGCTCCCCCTCGGGCCAGCTGTAGCCCGGCCAGTTCACCGGGGCCGCGATGAGATCGGCGCCGTCCAGGGCGGCCAGCCGGGTCCACTCGGGGAACTCCAGGTCGTAGCAGACCATCACGGCCACCCGCCCGACCTCGGTGTCAACCGTCGGCAGGGCGGCGTTGCCGGGGGTGAAGACGAGCTTCTCGGAGTCCCACAGGTGCGCCTTGCGATAGACGGCGCGGACACCCGACGCGTCCACCAGGGCGGCGCTGTTGTATAGGCAGCCGTCGGCGCCGAGCTCGCAGAAGCCGCCGACGATCACCAGCCGGTGATGGCCGGCCAGCTCGTGCCACTGCCGCAGGGTGGGGTTGTCCGCGGCGGGCGCGGCCAGGCCGCGGGCCTCGGCGGCCGGATCGGCGGCGTCGAAGACGTAGCCGGAGTCGCACAGCTCGGGCAGCACCACGAGCCGCGCCCCCGCGGCGGCCGCCTCGGCCACCGCGTCCGCGGCGGCCTGCCGGTTGGCGTCCGGCTCGGCCACGGTGATCGCGAGCTGGGCGACCGCTATCTGGGTGGGGTCCACTATGCGTGCTCCGTTCGTCCGGGATAGGACTATGTAGACAGCATCCTCCACTGGCAGCTGAGGAAGAAGGGCGCGCGGTGACCGCAAACGCAGATGTCGTGGTGGTGGGCGGCGGGCACAACGGCCTGGTCGCGGCGGCGTACCTGGCCAGGGCCGGGCTGTCCACGGTGGTGTGCGAGCGGCGGGCAGTCACCGGCGGGGCGGCCGTCAGCGAGCATCCGTTCGGCCCTGACTACACGGTGACCTCGCTGTCCTATGTCGTCTCGCTACTGCCGCCCGACCTGGTCCGCGACCTGCGCCTGGAGCAGCACGGGTACCTGGTGTACCCGCAGGGACCCTACTTCGCCCCCCGGGCCGACGGGCGCTACCTGCGGCTACCGCACGACCCGGCGCAGCGGCACGCCGAGATCGCCAAGTTCTCCGCCGCGGACGCCGACGCCTATCCGCGGTACGAGGAGCACCTGGCCGGCATCGGCCGGGTGCTGGGCCCGCTGCTGCACCAGATCCCGCCCCGGCTCGGGTCGCGGCGGCCGCAGGAACTGCTGCGGCAGGCGCGGCTTCTCACCAGCCTGCGCGGGATCGACGAGCGCGGCGCGGTGGACGTGACGCGGCTGCTCACCGGCAGCATCGCCGACCTGCTGGAGGGGTATTTCGAGAGCGACGCGATGCTCGGCCTGCTATCGGTCTCCGGGGTGATCGGCACCTGGGCCGGGCCGCGCTCGGCCGGGACCGCGTACGTGATGCTGCACCACCACATCGGCGAGACCGACGGGGCGGCGGGCGCCTGGGGCTTCCCGCGCGGCGGCATGGGCGGGGTGTCGGGCGCGGTAGCCCGGGCCGCCCGGATGTTCGGCGCGCAGATCAGGACCGACGCCGAGGTGGCGCAGATCCGCACCTCCGGCGGCCGGGTCACCGGGGTCACGCTGGCCAGCGGGGAATCCATCGACGCGCCGGTGGTCGTCACCACGGCGCACCCGCAGATCTCGTTCCTGCGGCTGCTCGACCCGGCCGAACTGCCCCCCGAGTTCGTCGCCGACATCCGCGGCTGGCGCAGCCGCAGCGGCACGGTCAAGATCAACCTGGCGCTGGACCGGCTCCCGGTGTTCACCAGCCACCCGGAGCCGGACCCGCAGGTCTACGGCGGCACGATCGTGCTGGCGGAGTCGCTCGACGATATCGAGACCGCGTTCCAGCAGGCCGTGGCGGGTGAGCCGGCCACGCTGCCGTTCGCCGACATCTGCATCCCCAGCGTGTTCGACGACTCGCTGGCGCCAGCAGGCAAGCACGTCATGTCGATGTTCACCCAGTGGGTGCCGTCCGGCTACGCCAACGCGCCGTACGAGGCTGACCTTGAGGCCTACGCCGACCGGGTTCTCGCCCGGGTGGACAGGGTCGCGCCCGGGTTCACCGCGTCGGTGCTGCACCGGCAGGTGATCGGGCCGCACCGGATGCAGGAGGAGTACGGGCTGGTCGGCGGGAACATCTTTCACGGGGAGCTGTCACTGGGCCAGATGTTCCACGCCAGGCCGGCGGCCGGCTACGCCGACCTGCGGACGCCGGTGCGGGGGTTGTACCAGGCGGGTTCGGCCACCCACGGGGGCGGCGGGGTCACCGGGATTCCCGGCCGCAACGTGGTGCGGCAGGTTCTCGCCGACCGCCGCGCCGAGCGCTGGCGCCGCCGTGTCAGCCGCCCCGCCCGCCCCTCCAGCACCGCGAAACCCTCCGCCCAGCCCTAGCGGCGGGTGTGCGGGTTAACGGGTACGGTCGGTCTGTTCGGCGGCCGCGAGCGTGTGCGGATGGTCCGGGCCTAGCCTGCGGCGCAGGTAGGGCAGCATGCCCCGGAACTCCTTCGCGGCCCCGGCGTGGTCCCCGCGCTCGGCCATCTCCCTGGCGATGCTGAACCAGAGCGTCAGGGTGACAGGATGGTCCAGGCCGAGCCTGTGCTCCAGGTGCGGCAGCACGGCCCGGAACTCCTCCTCCGCCCCGGCATGGTCGCCGCGGGCCGCCATCTCCTGTGCGATGCTGAACCGGGTGGCCAGCGTGTCCGGATGATCCGGCCCCAGCCTGCGCCGCAGGTGGGGCAGCATGCCTCGGTACTCGGCCTCGGCACCCGCGTGGTCCCCGCAGGCTGCCATCTCCTGAGCGACGCTGAACCAGGTGATCAGCGTGTCCGCGTGATCCGGGCCTAGCGCCTGCTGCCGGGCCGCGAACACCCCACGGAACTGCTCCTGCGCCCCGGCGTGATCCCCGCAGGCCGCCATCTCCTGGGCGATGCCGAACCGGGTGGCTAGCGCGTCCGGATGGTCCCGGCCGAGCCGGCGCTCCAGGTGCGGCAGCACCGCCCGGAATTCCTCCTCCGCCCCGCGGTGGTCGCTGCGCGCCGCCATCTCCCTGGCAATGCTGAACCGGACGATCAGCGTATCGGGGTGAACCGCCCCCAGCGTCCGCGCTCCCGCCGCCAGCACGTGCCGGAACTGCTCTTCGGCCCCGGCGTGGTCGCCGCGGGCCGCCATCTCCTGGGCGACGCTGAACCAGGTGGCCAGCGTGTCTGGGTGATCCGCCCCCAGCGTCCGCTGCCGCGCCGCCAGCACGTCCCAGAATTCCTCCTCCGCCGCAGCGTGCTTGCCGTCCGCCGCCATCTCCTGGGCGACGCTGAACCAGGTGGCCAGCGTGTCCGGGTGATCCGCCCCCAGCGTCCGCTGCCGCGCCGCGAACACGCGCCGGAACGCGCTCTCCGCCCCGCCGTGATCGCCGCGCGCCGACATCTCCTGGGCGACGCTGAACGAGGTCACCAGCGTGTCCGGGTGATCTCGGCCCAGCGTCCGCTGCCGCGCCGCCAGCAGCGCGCGGAACTCGGCTTCGGCCGCGTCGTGCCTGCCGCGCGCCGACATCTCGCGCGCGATGCTGAACCGGGTGGCCAGCGTGTCCGGATGCTCCGGGCCCAGCGTCCGCTGCCGTGCCGCCAGCACGATCCGGAACTCGTCCTCCGCCGAGGTGTGCGCCCCGCGGGCGGCGATCTCCCTGGCGATGCTGAACCGGGTGGCCAGCGTGTCCGGATGCTCCGGGCCGAACATCCGCTCCCGGATCGCGAGCACGGCCCGGAGTTCGCCCTCGGCCGCGGTGTGCTCTCCCCGCGCCGACATTTCCTGGGCGATGCTGAACCTGGTGGTGAGCGTGTCCGGGTGGTCGGGGCCCAGCGCACGCCGCTGATCGGTCAGGATTCGCTGGTGCAGCACGATGGCCTCGTCGGATCGGCTGGCCTCCTGGCGGGCCGCCGCCACGCTGGCCCGGCTGGCCAGCGCGTCCGCGTGATCAAGGCCGAGCCTGCGCTGCTGATCGGTCAGGGCTCGCTGGTGCAGCACGATGGCCACATCGGAGTCGTACCGCTGCAGCCCGGACGCTACGCGCAGATCGTCGGCGAACTCCCCGCAGGTGAGATACCGGTCTTCGGGCGCCTTGGCCAGGGCGCGCAGCAGGACGTCATCCACCGCCGCAGGAAGGTCCTGCCGCCGCGACGTCAGCCGCGGCGGCGGCTCGGACAGGTGCGCGTAAAGCACCGCCATGCCCTCGTCCCGCAAGAACGGCGGCTCGCCGGACAGCAGCATGAACGCCGCGCACGCCAGCGCGTACTCGTCCGCGCGCGCGTCCACCGGCTGGCCCCGGATCTGCTCGGGCGCGCAGTAGGTCGGCGTGCCCAGGAAGTGCCCCGTTCCGGTCTGGGTCGCCGACGCCTGCCCGCCCTTGGTCAGCCCGAAGTCCGACAGGTACACGTGATCGGGGCGGCCGGGCCGCGAATCCACGAGCATGTTGGCGGGCTTGACGTCCCGGTGCACGAGGCCGACGGCATGGGCGGCGTCCAGGGCCGAGGCCACGGCGGAGATGATCGCGGCCGTCCGCGCGATGGGCAGCGGGCCCAGCCGGCGCACCAGCGTTCCCGCGTCGCCGCTCGGCACATATCGCATGGCGATGAACAGCACGCCATTCGCGTCGCCCGCTTCGTACACCGGGATAATGTGCGGGTCATCCACCGCGGTCGCGGACCGGGATTCACGTATGAAACGTTGCCTGAATTCGTCATCCGCCGCCAGCGCGGGCGAAAGGATCTTGAGTGCTACCTGCCGTGGCAGCCGCTCATCAAGGGCCCGGAATACCACTGCGGTTCCGCCGTGACCAATCTGTTCTTCCAGGCGATACCCGGCGATCCGTGAACCGGCGGAGAAATCGGCCAGGAACCTGACGGCTCCAGGCTTCTCATCGCCCATCGCGCCCCCCGGGACGGCCATCGAGGGTCCCGGCGCGCGGTATTAACGAAGGCTGGCAAGGCCCGGCCACGTGCAACCCCCTCGCGATTACCCACCAGAACCAGGCATCGATTTACATCGGCTGCGGCTCCGGTTCCCAAAGCTAGCACGATGGCACAAAATCCGGTTGGATACGCCGGATCGATCATGGCCGCGACGGGTAATCGCAAAATCAGCGGGACGCGGGGGCTCCGCTCGACGCGCGGGCCAGGGCGGCGACACGCTCGAAGGAGCGGAGGCGGTCGGCGGGGTCGTAGACCATGGTGGTAATCATCAGCTCGTCGGCCCTGGTGGCGTCGGCGAGGTCCGCGATGCCGCGCTGGACGGTCTCCGGCGCGCCGATGATCTGGGTGGCCTTGCGGTCCTCGATGAACGCGCGTTCCATCTCGTTGTAGGGATAGGCGGCCGCCTCCTCCGGTGAGGGCAGCGGGCCGGGCCGGCCGGAGCGCAGCCGCAGGAACGACAGCGCGCCCGAGCCGGCCAGGAAGCCGGCGCGCTCGTCGGTCTCGGCGCACACCACGGCGGCGGCGACCATCGCGTACGGCCGGTCGAGGACCTCCGACGGGCGGAAGTGCTCGCGGTACAGGGCCAGCGCGGGCAGCGTGTTACCGGCGCTGAAGTGATGCGCGAAGGCGAACGGGAGGCCGAGCAGGCCGGCCACCTGGGCGCTGTAGCCGCTCGAGCCGAGCAGCCACATCGCGGGCAGGTTGCCCCGGCCGGGTACCGCGGTGATCTGCGCGAACGGGTGGTTCTCCGGCCAGCGGCCGGTGAAGAAGCCGAGCAGGTCCATCAGCTGGTCGGGGAAGTCGTCCGCAGACAGTGCCTCCGGCGAGCGGCGCAGCGCGGCCGCGGTGACCTGGTCGGTGCCCGGGGCGCGGCCGATGCCGAGGTCGATCCGGCCAGGATGCAGCGCCTCCAGCATGCCGAACTGCTCGGCCACCACCAGCGACACGTGGTTGGGCAGCATCACCCCGCCCGAGCCGACCCGCATGGTCGTGGTCGCGTCGGCGATATGGCCGATCAGCACGGGCGGCGCGGAACTCGCGATGCCGGGCATGTTGTGGTGCTCGGCCACCCAGAACCGCCGGTACCCGAGCCGTTCGGCGTGCCGGGCCAGGTCGATCGTGGCACGCAGGGCCCCGGCGGCGGTCCCGCCGTCCGGCACCGGGGCGAGGTCGAGCACGGACAGGGGCACGGCCCGCGGGCCGAAGGTCAGGGCCGTATCGTCCACGACTTGTCTCAACCGCGCGAAGCTGCGCATTCTTCCGGCCCGGGGCCCGGGGCCCGGGGGCCGGGGGCTGGGGATAGCCGCGGCGGGAGGACGGTGCGGGTACACGCGCCTCGGGCCGTTCGGGATCATGATTTTGCGAAGATAGCTTTGCAAATAATACTTTGCAAAGCTATCTTGGCATCGTGGGGACGACGCGCGGGAGGTGCAGGGCCAGATGGACAGCGGCGGAGAGGAAAGAGCGCGGGGGCGGACGGTCACCCGGCTGACGGACCCGCGGGCGCTGCGGGCCTACGCACACCCGGTGCGGATGGCGCTGGTGGGGCTGCTGCGCACGGAGGGGCCGCTGACCGCGACGCGGGCCGCGAAGCTGCTCGGCGAGTCGTCCGGGACCTGCTCGTTCCACCTGCGCCAGCTGGCCAAGTACGGGCTGGTCGAGGAGGCCGGCGGCGGAACCGGGCGGGAGAAGCCGTGGCGGGCGACCACGACGTCAACCGACTGGGACGCGACCGGGGACGGCAGCCCAGAGACCGCCGCGGCGACCGGGCTGCTCAACACGGTCATCGCCGAACAGTACTTCGAGCAGCTGGCGCGCTGGCTGGAGGCCAGCCCGGGCGAGCCGGCCGAGTGGCAGCGGGCGGCCATGCTCGGCGACCGGATCCTGTACGTCACGCCCGCGGAGCTCGACGAGCTGGGCGGCCGGGTGCGCGAGCTGACGGACGAGTACTTCGAGCGTCAGCTCAGGCCCGAACTGCGGCCCGCGGGTGCCCGCCTGGTCACCTGGCTGAACATCGCGTTCCCTAACGACTTCCGGAAGCCCTGACATGGTCCCGGCCCTGCTGCGCGACCGGGTGTTCCGGCGGTACTGGAGCGGGTCGACGATCTCGATGTTCGGCGACCAGATCTCCGGTGTCGCGCTGCCGCTCGCGGCCGTGCTCGCGCTGCACGTCGGCGCCGCCCAGATGGGCTACCTGACCGCGCTTGAGTGGCTGCCGAGCCTGCTGTTCGGGCTGCCCGCCGGGGCCTGGGTAGACCGGCGCGCGCGGCGCAGGCGGACGATGATCGCCGCCGACCTGGGCCGCGCCGCGCTGTTCGCGTCCATCCCGGTCAGCTACGCGCTGCACGCGCTGACGCTGGCACAGCTGTTCGCGGTCACGTTCGGCGCGGGCGTGCTGAGCATCTTGTTCAACGTGTCGGACGCGACGCTGTTCGTCTCGATCGTGGCGCCGGACCGGTACCTGGACGGGCAGTCGCTGGTCTACGGCAGCCGCGCGCTGTCGTTCGTCGGCGGCCCGAGCATCGGCGGCCTGCTGGTGCAGGCGCTGTCCGCCCCGTTCGCGGTGGCCGCGGACGCACTGTCGTTCCTGGGCTCGGCGTTCTTCCTGGGCCGGATCCGGCCGGTCGAGCCGCCGGCCGACCGCTCAGGGGGCTCGGCACTGGCGGGCGCGCGGTTCATCGCCGACTCGGCGCTGGTCCGCGCGTCGCTGATCGCGGTGGCCACGATCAACTTCTTCAACCTCATGTTCGCCGCGCTGTACCTGCTGTACGCGGTGCGGGTGCTGCACATCAGGCCTGGCCTGGTGGGCGTGCTGATCGGCATGGCAGCCGTCGGCGGCCTGCTCGGCGCGCTGGTCACGAGGCGGATCGCGGCGCGGATCGGGGTCGGCTGGGCCTACGCGGCCGGCTGCCTGCTGTTCACCGCGCCACTGGTGCTGTGGCCGCTGGCGCACGGCAGCATTTCGCTGATCTTGTTCATGCTGTTCACGGCCGAGTTCGTCTCCGGGTTCGGGGTGATGATGCTGGACATCAGCATCGGGACGATCTTCGCGGCGGTAATCCCGGACACGCTGCGGTCCCGGGTGACCGGCGCGTTCCAGGCGGCAAACTACGGCACCCGGCCGCTCGGCGCGCTGCTCGGCGGGCTGCTGGGCACTGTGCTGGGGCTGCGGCCCGCGCTGTGGGTGGCGACCATCGGCGGCATGGCCGGGTTCGTGCTGCTGCTGCCCACGCCGCTGCCGCGCTACCGGCTACCCGCGGTGGACGGTCCGGTTCGGACCTGACCCGCCCGCACCGTAAGGCTGGCCGGCCAGGTTCCAGCTCCACGAGATCTCCGGCGTGACCCGCATGTACGCGCCGGGCCCGAACATGCCTTCGCGCTCGATCAGTTCGGCGGTGCCATAGACCCGCAGGCCTCGCGGCGTCCACGGGTCGGTGGACACCAGGTCGTCGACGACCAGCGCGACCTTGGCCTGGCCCGCCTTGACGTTGAGGAACTTCCTGGTCCGCTCGGGCGCCCGGCCGCCGACCCAGAGGTAGGTCCCGTCGAACTCGAATCCGACCGGCGCCACGTCCGGCTGCCCGTCCGGGCCGACGGTGGCGATCCTGGCCAGCGGCTGGGACCTCAGGTAAGCGGCTTCTTCCTCGGTGAACGCCATGGTCCGTCTCCTGTCCGATAGTTCGAGCGGTTCCGCCGCAGCCTGGCCCGGGTGACCGCGGCCGCGTCGTGGCCGGCCTGGGACGGCTCCGCCGCTATGGCTTGATGCTATTGGGCGCGGCCGTCGCGGGGGGCGAAGGCGCCGAGCGCGTCGGCGTCGCTGGCGCGGGAGTGCAGGAAGTAGTCGGTCCATTCGGCCACGTCCGGGTAGTCCGACTGTTCACCGATGGCGGCGCAGGCGGCTTCGATGTCGTAGCCGGTGCGCCGCATGGTGACCGCGCCGTCCGCCAGCAGCGCCCAGTGCGCGCCCGCCCCGCCGTAGGGCATTCCCACGCTGCCCGGGTTGATGATCTGCCTGCGGTGCGCCAGCCGGGTGAACGGCATGTGGGTGTGACCGCAGACCACGGTCATGGCCTGCTCGGGCAGTCCGGCCAGCACCTCGGCCCACCGGTCGAGGCGCGAGTCGACCACGACGACCTCTTCGTCGTCGCGCGGGGTCGCGTGGCAGAACACCACGTCGCCGAAGCCGTCGACGTCCAGCGTCACCGGGTAGGGCAGCCGGGCCAGCCAGTCCACGTGGCCGGGGCTGAGCTGGCGGGCCGCCCACGGCGTGATCGGGTCGGGCATGTCGCCGGCCTCGGCTTCGCCGCGGGCCAGCGCGACCATTTCACGGTCGGCGTTACCGCGCACCCAGGTGACCCGGTCGCCGAGGCCGAGCAGCCGGTCGAGCACCTGGACGGGCTGCGGGCCGGCCGCGATGTCGCCGGTCAGCACGATGCGCTCGGCGGCCCGCACGGCCGGCTCGGCCAGCACGGCGTCAAGCGCGGGCAGCACGGCGTGGATGTCGGATAGCACCGCTACGGAAGCAACCATCGTCACCACCGTGCCCGTCCCGCCCGCCGTCCGCCACCCGTCTCGCTAGCGGCGTAACCCGGAGCGGGCTAGGCGCGCCCGGCTTCCTCGCGCTCGCGCCGCTCGGCGGTTTCCCTCGGATCGCGGATCGAGGCGACCTCGCCGGGCGCCACGTCGGTGTGGTGCTCCATGGTGTAGAAGCGCAGCGCGTGCCCGTCCGGGTCAGGCACCTCGGGCAGGATCCAGCCCAGGCTGGCCCGGTGCACGCCGGCGTGGGCCTGGCCGAGCTCGTCCAGCCTGCGGGCGAGGCGGTCGATGGCGGCCTTGTCCGGCACGCCGATGGCGAAGTAGTCGAACCCGGCGGCGGCGCGGGCCCGCTCCGGGTCGAGCCGCAGGCCGAGGTCCGGCCCTCCGGCCGGATGGGCCAGCCCGACGCCCATCAGCGTGCCCTGCTCGACGAACTCGACCTGGACCTGGTAGCCCAGGCGGCTGCGGTACCACTCCAGCGACCGGGCCAGGTCGGTGACCGGCAGCTTGAGATGGTGAATTCCGGCCAGGGCCGGCGCGTTGGCGCCTGAGTCAGCAGCGGTCATGCTCCCCCTCCAATGCAGTACATTTCTACTCGTTGCAGTTATACTGCAATACATGACTGCTGACGTCAACCCTGTAGGTGAGGGTGCAACCCTGCGGCAGGCACAGACCGCGCTGACCGAGCAGCGGATCGTGGCCGCCGCCACCGAGTTGTTCCTTGCCGACGGCTACGTGGCCACCACCCTGGAGGCGGTGGCCCGCCGCGCCCGGGTGGCGGCGCGTACCGTGTACGTGCGGTTCGGCACCAAGGCGGCGCTGTTCAAGCGGGTGGTCGACGTGGCCATCGTGGGCGACACCGAACCGGTCGACGTGCTAGGCCGGGACTGGATGATCGAGGCCATGACCGCCCCGGCCCTGGCCGGGAGGATCGCCGCCGGGGCGGCCGTCGGCCGCCAGATCATGGAGCGCACCGGAGCGCTGTTCGCCGTGGCCCAGCAGGCCGCGGCGGTCGAGCCGCTGATCGCCGGGTACTGGCAGGAAGGCCGCGAGCAGTCCCGGCACGCGCAGCGGGTGTTCTGGACCCGGCTGGCCGACGACGGCCTGCTGCCCCCGGACACCGACCTGGCCTGGCTCATCGACACCGCCAGCGTCATCGCCGCCGCGGAGACCTACCTGCTGGTCACCCGCATGCTCGGCTGGGACCTTGACACCTACCAGGCATGGGTCGGGGCCACCTGGACCCGCCTGCTGACCAGCCCCGGCGGAATCTCGGGCGTTACCGGATCCAGAACTGGTCGATGAGGGCTCCCCACACCGGGTTGTACTGGTAGTTGCGCACCCGGCTGGACAGGAAGTCGATTTCGTTGGGGATGACGGTGGGAACCCAGATCGCCAGGTCGGTGAGTTTCTGGTCTAGCTGTGCCCACAGGACGGCGGCGGCGGCCGGGTTGGTGGCCTGCTGGGCGGCGGCCCGGGCGATCTGCCGGTCCAGGCCGGGGTCGCAGAATCCGCCGGCGTCGGTGGTGGCGAGTCCGTTGCCAGGGACGAAGTAGTCACAGGCGAGCTTGCCGATGAAGTCGTCGGCGGAGGGGTAGTCGGCGCTCCAGCCACCGTCGATGACCTGGACGTGGTTGCGGGAGTCGTTCGTGTAGGCGAAGAAGGTGCTGTCCGGGAGCAGTCGGAGCGAAGCCCGGTAGCCGAGCTGACGGAGCGTCTGGACCATGTATTCGGCTTCTTTGACGGCGCCCTGGGGCGTGGCGAAGTCGTTCCAGACGGTGACGTGCATCCCGGCTGTGCCGGAGGCGGCGACGAGCCGGCGGGCGCGCGCCAGGTCTGGTGCGCGCCAGCCGCCGTCGGCTGCGGGGTAGCGGGTGTAGGGGCAGTAGCGGTGGTAGCCGGCCAAGCCAGGGGGCAGGATCTGGCAGGTCGGCTGGGCAGCGAGCGGGCCGCCGTAGCCGCCGGCCACGCGCCCGCGGTCCAGGGCCAGATTGACAGCCTGGCGCACGCGCAGGTCGTTGAACGGCGGGGTGTTGACGTTGAGGAACAGGAAACCGGTGATCAGCTGCGGGTTGATCCGGAGCTGGCCGCGGTGGTGCTGGAAGTAGGAGGCGCCGGACGGGACCTGGCCGATGCTGGGCATGAAGTCGCTCATGCCGCTGGCGACCGCGGTCGCGTCTCGTGCCGCGCTGAGGTCGAGGCGGATCAGGATCTGGTCCGGGTTGCCGACCGGCTGGGCCGCAGCTGACCACTCGCGGAACCGCGGGTTCCGGACCATGAGCACTTCCCGCCTCGGGTTATAGCGGCTGATCAGGTACGGGCCGGTGGCCGGAAGCGGTGTCCCGGCCTCCCGGCCAGCGGTCGATGCGGGCAGCACGTCGGCGTAGGCGAGGGTCAGCTTGGACAAGAAGTCCGGATCGGGCCGGGTGAGGTGGAAGGTCACGGTGCCGGCGCGGTCGTCGGCGGCGATACCGCGGGACAGGTCACACGTCGCGGGGGTTTTGAGGCACGCGGCGGCGCCGTTGATGGCCTGGTAGTAGGACATGCCAGAGCCGCCGAGCCGGAACAGGCGCTCAAAGGAGCGGGTGACGTCGCTGGGCCGGACGAGCGCGCCGGTCGAATAGCGGATTCCCTGGCGCAGGCGAAACGTGTAGATACGTCCGTTGCCGGTGGGCGCGGGCAGCGCCAGCGCGAGGTCGGGGACCAGCCGGGAGCCGTCCGGCCCGGCCACGTGGTTGAGCGTGACGAGCCCGTCGTTGGTCAGGCCGAGAAACTGCGGTGGGGACGTGTCGTTCGAGGTGCCCACCGCCGGGTCGATCGTGCCGACCTCCGCGGGCGGGTAGTCGGTAGTGAGCGTGCCACCGCGGTGGCTCGCTCCGGCCGCGTCGATGGCTGCCCAGATGCCGCCGCCCACCGCGGCGAGCGCGCTGAGGTGGCCGCCGAGGCCGAACCTGGTGACCTCGCTGTGCCGGGGAGCCAGCCGGAGCAACGTGCCGTCCTGCCGGTCGGCCATCCAGATGTCGCCGCCGGATTGGGCCAGCGCCGTGGGCTGGCCGCCGAGGGCGATGGTCGCCGTAACGGCATTGCGCCGCGGATCGACCCGGGCCACCGTCGCGTCGAGCGGATCGAGCACCCAGAGCCCGGACGCAGCCGCCGCCACGGCGGCGGGCGCGTCACCGACGCGGATCGTGTCCGTCACCGTGCCGGTCCTGGCATCGATCCGCGCGAGAGTGCCCGAGCCATCGGTCGCCACCCATACCGCGCCGTCCGCGGCGGCCAGGCCGCTCGGGTTCCCGCCCGTGGTGACCACGCTCTTGGTGCTGCCGGTGCCGGGATCGATCCGCAGCACCGTCCCGTCGGACCGGCTCGCGACCCACAACGTGCCCGTGCTGAGCAGCATGTCGCTCGGCTGGCTGGCCAGGGCGATCGTCTGCGCCACCGTGTCGGTCTGCGGGTCGATCCTGGCCAGGGTGCGGTCGTCCCGGTCAAGCACCCAGATCTGGCCGCCCGCGGCCACGACGCGGCTGGGCTTCGAGCCGACCGGGATGGTGGTGGCGACCGCGCGCCGCGACGGATCGACGCGGGCGACCAGGCCGGCGTCCGGCTCGGCGACCCACACCGAGCCGGATCCCGCCGCCACGTCGGCAGGCGGTGCTCGCAGCGGCACGATCCCCTGCACCGCTCCGTCGCCGGGCGAGATAAGCGCCAGAAGGTTCGCGTTCAGCGACGTGGGCGCCGCTCCGTGACGTGACAGCGGCACGAGGACGGCCGCGGCCAGCGCGGCGGCTGCCCCGAGCGCCAGCGCGATCCGGCGAGTCCGGCGGCGGCGCCGGGGAGGCGATGTTGCCTCGACGCGAGGCTCGGGGGCGGCCTCGTCCGGAGGGGCGACCGGGGGCACCGTGATGTTCTGGGTGTCCGGCCTGACGGCTGGCTGCGGCAGGTCCAGGGCCGTGTCCTGCTCGAGCAGCGCCTGCTGAAGCTTCCTCAGCTGCGGGCCTGGCTCGACGGCCAGCTCCTCGACCAGCAGCGACCGCCCGGACCGGTAGGTCTCGAGCGCGTCCGCCTGACGACCGCACCGGTAGAGGGCGACCATCAGCTGCCCGCGGAGCCGCTCGCGCAGCGGATGCTCCGTGACGAGCTGCTCGAGCTCGGGGCACACGACGGCGTGCCGGCCGAGCGCGAGTTCGGCGTCGATCCGGTCCTCGGCGACCTGCATGCGGAGCGTCTCGAGCCGCCGCACCTCCAGCCGGGCGAACGACTCGAATTCCAGGTCGGCCAGCGGCCGGCCGCGCCACAGCGACTCCGCTTCCCGCAGCAGCCCGGCGGCCCGGGCCGGATCGCCGTCCGCGAGCGCCTGCCGCCCGGCCATTATCTGCTGCTCGAACGCGTGCAGGTCCAGCTCGCCGTCCCCGACCCTGAGCAGATAGCCGGGCGGCCTGGCTTGCAGCCGCGGCTGTCCGTTCCCGTCGTCGAGCGCCTTGCGCAGCCGGGAGACCTGAACCCTCAGCATCCGGTCGGCCGTGGCCGCGGGCTGGTCGCCGAGCAGTTCCTCGATCAGCTGGTCGCGCGAGACGACCCGGTTGGCGTGGCACAGCAGCAGCCCGAGCAGCGCCCGCTGCCTCGGCCCGCCGACCCGCACCGCGGCACCATCGAGCCTGACCTCGAGCGGCCCGAGAACGCCGAACGCCAGACGAGCGCCCATTCCGACCCCCCTCTCCTGAGTTTGCTCCGAACCGGTCACGCTGGCTAGTCCCGCGGGCTGAAGCGCCGTTGAAGCATTCTTGAAACACCCCCGGGCCAGGGTGGGCGCATGTTGTACGCGGCCAAGTGCTACTGGCCCGGCGCCACCAGGGACGACCTCGAGCGGGTCGCCGAGCGCGCCGTCCGGGCCGGCCTGGCCGCGGACAGCACCGGGGTCGTCTACCTGGGCTCGCTGCTGTTCGCCGCCGACGATCTCGTGCTGTGCCTGTTCCAGGGCCACTCCCGGACGGTCGTCATCCGGGCCAGCGACCGGCTCGGCATCCCGCGGGAACGGCTCATGGACTCGCTCTGGATCGGCCCCGCCCAGCCCGCTACGGAAGGAGACCTCGAATGATCATGAGCAAACGGGCGGCCGCACTGGTCGCGGCCGCGATCGTGACCGCGCTGACGTTCGCGGTGCCCGCGCAGGCCGCGACGCGCGGATCGCAGGGCCGGGCGCAGGCAGGCCGGATCGTGTGGACGCAGGTTCTGGACGACAAGTTCTCGACGGCCCGGCTCGTCTCGGCCCACCCCGACGGCAGCGGCCTGCGCGTCCTGACCCATCCTCGCCCGAAGCAGTTCGATATCGACGCGGCCGTCTCGCCGGACGGCTCCCTGGTCCTGTTCGAGCGGGACCTGCCCAGTGGCCGCAGCGTGCTCGAGATGGTTGGCAGCAACGGGCGGGGAGCGCACGTAATCCCCGTGAGCTGCACGAACCCCTGTGCGGGCGTGCAAGCGCCCAGCTGGACGCCAAGCGGCCGGCACATCGTCTTCAGCCGGGTTATCGGGCCCTTCAACCGGGTCAACACCTCGGCCCGCTCGGCCGTGCTGTACATCGCCCGTCCGGACGGCAGCGGAATGCGTCGGCTGTCGCAGCGCGGCATCGACGGCGTCTACGAGGACTACAACGCCCGGTTCGACGCCGGCGGCAAGTACCTGATCTTCATCCGGGTGCGCAACCGGGACATCAAGTCGGCGGTATTCAGGATGCGGCCGGATGGCTCTGATGTCCAGCGGCTCACCCCGTGGCGGCTGGACGCCGACATAGCTGACCTCTCGCCGGCCATCCACGGGCCGACCAAGGACCTGGTGGCCTTCGAGACCTTCGGGCACGGCCCGCCTAAGGGATCACAGCAAGACATCGCGACGGTCCCGGCTACGTGCCACCCGCTGGCTGCCTGCATCCGCGAGATCCGCTACGTCACGCACAACGGCTCCGGCCCGCGCACCAGCTTTAATCCGTCGTGGTCGCCGGGCGGCAAGCGGATCGCCTTCACCGACGCGCTCTTCCCCGCTGGAAAGCCGGCGATCGGCGACATCTGGACGGTCCGGCCCGACGGCCGCGGCCGACAGCAAGTATCCCACTCAACGCGGTTCGAGTTCCGGCCCGACTGGGGTCACTGACACTCCCCTTCTATGAAAGGACGTACGGCATGTTTCCCATCACCTCGTTCACGGCCTCACTCGGCCATGACGGCAACATCGACATCTTCGCCCTGGCCCTGAGCCCGCAGGCCCCGCAAGGCCAGGGCGCCACGGTGTTCCGCATCCGGCAGAAGAAGGCCGGCGGCGACTGGCAGCCCTGGGCCACTGCCGGCAAACCCGGCCACGGGGCGGTCGGGGTACGCAGCATCACCGACATCACTGGGCACGGGCACGTCCTGGCCGAGGGCGCTGCCGGGCACCTGTGGTTCAACGAACGACGGCCCGACGACACCTTCTCCGGCTGGCAGGCCCTGGGCGTCCCCCCGCCCGACCCCGGCTCCCCCAGCGATGCATGGGGCTTCATCTATATGTGGGGAGTCACCCGCACCGACGGGCGGATCGACGTGGCCGGCACCGCCAACAGCGACACCGACCGGGGTATCTTCCTCCGCTCTCGGCCCGCCCACGCCACCAGCTGGACGCCCTGGAGCCCGCTGCTGGGGAACAACGACTTCTTCGGCGACATCGTGGCCGCCACCGACTACAGCGGCGGCCTGGACATCGTCACCCCGCTCGAGGTCTCCACCGACGCCGCTGGCCTGGCCCACAAGCGCCGCCTTCCCAACGGCACCTGGACCGACTGGACGATGCTCGGCAACCCCCCCGGCGGGCTGAGCGAAGACATTACCCCGGTGCTGGTCACCGGCGCGGACAGCCCGCTGGGACTGGAACTGTTCGCCGTGGCGGTGGACAGCACCATCTGGCACAACGCGCAGACCGCAGCCGGCGACTGGTCCGACTGGGCCTCGCTCGGCAACACGGGCGGGCCCGTCACCGGCATCGCCGTCGCCCAAGACGGCGGCGGCGCCCTCCACGTGTGCCTCACCCACGAGAACAACACCGTGACCCACCGCCGCCAGGAGGACCAGGGCGGCGCGTGGACGGGCTGGACGAGCCTGGGCGCGCCGGATGCCGGCGCGATCGCCAACCCCGCGCTCATCTGCGACTCCGAGGGCTACCTGAACCTTCTGCTGACACGCCCGGCCAAAGACGGGATGATCACGCTCCGGCAGACGGCCAACGGCCCGTTCGTGAAGGGACCGGCCATCCCGGCCCTGCCGCCGCACTGAACGCGGCCGCCCGGGCCCGGGGCCGGGTCAGTGGTGGACGGCGGCGAGGAGGGCGGCGTAGGAGCGGACCAGGGCGGCGTGCTCTAGCGGGAGCAGGTGGCTGTCGGGCTGGCAGCCGTCGGCGACCCACTGGTCGGACAGGTCCATCGCCTTGGCCCGGTGCGCGGCGGCGGGCCGGACCGCCTCCTCGGACTCGCCGTAGAGGTAGCAGTAGAGCCGGACGAGCGATTCGATCAGCTCGTCCGGCGTGCTGCCGAGGTCGTGCTGGATCTCCCGGTGCACCCGCCACCAGTCGACCTCGAGTTCGGCCGCCTTGGCCGGGTTGGACGGCTCGCCGTAGGCGAGCCGCACCAGGGCGTAGAACCGGCGCATGCAGGCCCGGGCGCGTTTGGGGTGGTTGTCGGGATAGGGCGCCCACAGCTGGTTGGCGCGCAGCACCAGCCAGGCGCCGTGCAGCGTGCGGAACCAGTCCATGCCGAAGCCCAGGCGGACGAGCCCGATCGAGGCGCGCAGGACCTGCGGCCATTTGCGCAGGTAATACCCCACCCATGCGCGGTACTCCAGGTCGGCGAGCCGGTTGGGATCGAAGGACCGGAGCCGCGTCGGCGTGCCCGTGCTGATCTTGCCAGTGCCCATGAGCATCCCTCTCCCCTGTCCGCCGGCATGAACTTGCCACTCACGGCACGCTCGTGTCAACTACCAGGAGAACCGGCAGCGGGCCTCCGGGGCTGACCTAGTTTTCATCATGGCTCCTTGGCGAATTGAGCTCGGTCACCGCGGGGCGCGGTGACGTGTCGACGCACAGACGGAAGACGTCGGGCCGGCTGTAGTGGCCGACCGGATCGAACTGCTGACGGCTGGTCCGAGCCCGGGCCGCGTCGATCTCGGCGTAGAGCACGCCTTCCTCGCCGGTCAGCGGGCCCGCCAGTATCTCTCCTTCCGGGCCGACGATGACGGTGTTGCCGCGGGACAGCCAGTCATCGCTGTCGCCGTACAGGCCGTCGCGGCCGGGCATGTCCGCGGGCAGGTCCGCGGCGCTGATGCAGGAGGTGACGCCGATTACGTAGGTGCGGCCCTCCCTGGCGATGTGCCGCAGGGTCGGCACCCAGACGTCGGAGTTGTCCCAGGTGGGCGCCAGGTAGACGTCGATACCCTGGGCGTACAGGGCGGCCCGGGCCAGGGGCATGTAGTTCTCCCAGCAGATCAGCCCGCCGAGCCTGCCGAACCCGGTGTCGACGACCTGCAGGGTCGATCCGTCGCCCATCCCCCACACCAGGCGTTCGGCGCCGGTGGGCATGAGCTTGCGGTGCCGGGCGGCCAGCGTCCCGTCCGGGGCGAAGTGCAGCAGCGTGTTATAGATGGTGGAATCCCGGTCGTCGCGCTCGTCCACGCCGACGGACAGCCAGATCCCGAGCCTGGCCGCCGTCTCGGCGAGCAGATCGGTGGCCGGGGAGCCGACCACGACCGCCTGGTCGAACAGGCGGGCGTACAGGGCGGTGGCGTCGGCGTCCCACGGCCGGGTCCGCCACACCCAGTCCGGATAGCCGGGCACGAAGGCCTCGGGGAACGCGACCAGGCGGGCACCCTCGGCGGCGGCCTTTTCCGCCAGCGCCACCACCTTGGCGATCGTCTCGGCGCGGTCGAGCAGCACCGGGGCGGCCTGCACGGCCGCGACCTTCACCGCGTTCATGACGCCTCCCGGGCCAGGCTGATCAGCAGGTCGTTGATTACCGCGGGCTGCTCCATGTTGACCATGTGGCCGGCGCCGGCGACGACGTGGTAGGCGGCACCGGGAATGCGCCGGGCCAGTACGGCGGACATCTCGCGGAAGCCGGGCACATCCCGCTCGCCGACGGCGACCAGGGCCGGGCCGGCCACGGCCTCCAGCAGGTCGAGAGGCCGCCGGGTCTCGCGGTGCGGGTCCTGGCCCAGCCAGTGCTGGCCGGGATAGCCCGCCACCATGGCCGCCAGCGCGGCGGCCAGGTCCGGCCGCTCGCGCGCGGCGGCGAACAGCGGGTGGGCCAGCCAGGCCTCGCGGCCCGCCAGCACTCCGGCCGCCCGGACCCGCAGGGTGACCTCGTCCAGGGCCTCGGCTGACTTCGGGTCCCAGGGCACGCCGTCGAGCACCGCGTCCAGCAGGGCCAGGCCGCGGACCCGATCCGGGGCGGCCAGCGCGGCCTGCAGCGCCACCCGGCCGCCAAACGACAGGCCCGCCAGCACGGCCTCGCCGACGTCCAGGTGGTCCAGGAGCGCGATGAGGTCGCCCGCGTGGGTGTAAGGGACGGCGGGGTCGAGCGGCCCGGAGGCGCCGAACCCGCGGCAGTCGTAGCGCACGACCAGGAACCTGGCCGCCAGCGCCCCGACCTGCGGATCCCACATGCGCATGTCCAGGCCGAACCCGTGGATGAGGACCATGGCGGGCCCGTCCCCTGCCACCTCGTATGCCAGCCGCGCGCCGGGGCGTTCCAGGACGGCGGTGACGCCGCCAGGTAGCTTCACTTGATCGGTGATCATGCCTGTCATGGTGGCTCGCGGCCGGGGACCGCGGCATCGGTGCGCGCACCCAATCAGGGCGGGGCAGGCTACCCAGCTAGCCCGGCGGAATACCCAGCTAGCTGGCCCCGGCGCAGGCCCGTCTTAGCGAGCAGGCTCGCCACGTGCTTCTCCACCGTGCGCGGCGACAGGAACATCCGCTCCGCGATCTCCCGGTTGCCGAGACCCAGGGCGACCAGCCTGAGCACGTCGGCCTCGCGTTCGGTCACGCCCAGCGCGCGCAGCGGGCCCGGCAGGTCCCCGTCGCCGGCCGGCCGCGGCACCGGCGCGCCGGCCCGGCGCAGCAGGGCCCGGCAGGCGGCCGCCACCCGGTCGTCTCCGCGCGCGGCGAAGTACGCGGCTGCTTCCCGCAGCCAGGCGACCGGCTCGCCCCAGCCGTCGGCGAGCGCCGCCTCGGCGGCCAGGCGGCGCGCGTACTGCCGGTACCAGGCCACCAGCGGCCCCATCTGCCGGTCGGCGGCGGCGAACGCCGCCTCGGCGCCGGCCGTCTGGCCCAGACGGCCGGCCCGGACCGCATCGGCGTAGCCGAGCAGGGCCGCGACCACCAGGTGCCGGGTGCCGTGGGCGGCCCGCACCCGGGCCGCGGCACTGGCCGCATCACTGGCCGCATCACTGGCCGCATCACCGGCCGCATCACTGGCGGCCTCCCGGCCGAGCAGCGCGCCGAGCAGCGGCCAGAGCCCGAGGAACGGCGGCGCGATCGTCGCCGGGGAGCTCAGCAGCAGCCCGGCCCCGGTCGTCATCCGCGCGTGCGCCGCGTCGAGGTCGGCGGCCAGCAACCAGAACGTGGCCCGGCAGTGCCCCCAGGCGCAGCCGAGCACATCCTGGTCGTCGGGGGCAAGCGCGATCGCTTCGGCGATCCGGCCCTCCATCGGGCCTTCCTCGCCGCGGATGGCGTGCGCGGTGGCCTCGAAGATCAGCGCCATCGGCAGCGTGGCCAGGTGGAAGCGACGAGACGCGTCCGCAGACCGCCGGGCCGCCGCCAGGGCTTCGTCGGCGCGGAACTGCTTGTTCAGCCCGGCGGCGATCTGCAGGTCGAGCGTCGCGGTCAGGGCCAGCGCCCCCTGGGCCACGGCCAGCTCGCGCGCCTGCTCCAGCCGGTCCACGCTCTCGGTCCTGAGCTGGTCGATGGTGCCCAGCTCGTGCAGGGCCCGCAGCCGCCACAGCCGCAGTCCGTGCGCGGCGGCCAGGTCCGCGGCCCGGGCGAACGCCTGCTCGGCCGCCTCGAGGTCACGCTGCCGGGCGACCCGGCCGATCACCTCGAGGGCCTCGCACGCCACCTCGGGCTGAACCCCTTGACCTTCGCGGCCGCTCTCGGCGGCCCGCAGCGCGGCCCGGGCCAGCCGGTCCGCCTCCTCCAGGCGGCCCCGGCCCGCGGCGACCTGCGCCGCGCAGGCGTCGATCTGGGCCGCGCCGGCGCCCGCCGACTCGCGGGCGACCTCGATGCTCGCGGCGGCCTCGGCCCACCGGGCGCCCGCGATCGCCGCCCGGGCGATCCCCAGGTGCAGGTTCGCCGCCCGCGGCGAGGGCGGGCCCAGCCGGGCGAGCAGCATCCTTCCGGTCTCGATCGCCCGGTCGACCTGCCCGGACATGGCGAAGACCTCGGTCAGCGCCTCGTCGACGCTGGTCCGCAGGGCGGGGCTGACCAGATCCCTGGCCCGGGTCAGCGTGTGCTCGGCGCTGGCCAGAGCGCCGGCGGCCAGGTCGCGCCGGCCGGCCTCGAGCAGCAGCGCGCCGGCCCGGCCGCGTCGCCGGCCCGCCCGGCCAGGTCGGCGGCCAGCGTGCACCACGCACCCGGCAGGTCCGGATGGGCGGCTTCCGCCGCCGCCAGGGCCTGGCTGGCCAGCATGGTCCGCTCCGGCGGCAGCAGCCCGGCCAGCACCGCCTCGTGGGTGAGCGCGTGCCGGAACCGGAAACCCTCCCGCTCGGCCACGACGAGCTGCAGGCCGACGCCGTCGCGCAGCGCCGCGACCACGGCCGCGTCGGGCAGGCCGGTGACCGGGCCGAGCAGCGCCCACTCGAAACGGCGGCCCAGCACGGCGGCCGCGCCGATGACCTGCCGGGCCTGCGTGCTCATGCCGTCCAGCCGCCGCCTGATCGCGTCGGCGAACGTGGCGGGTACCCCGGGAGCGCTCAGGTCGGCGGCGTGCCAGCGGCCGTCGCGCTCGGCCAGCGTCCCCTCCGCCACCAGTCCGGCCAGGACCTCCTCGACCAGGAACGGGATGCCCTCGGCCCGCCCGGCGACGAATTCGTGCACCGCGGCCGGCAGGTCGCCTGCATCCAGGCAGGCCCGGGTCATGTCGGCCATCGCCGCCGGGCCAAGGCGGCCCAGCGACAGCACGGCGGCGGATCCGCGGGCCGCGAGCGCGCTGGCCAGCGCGGCGGCTTCGCCGCCTTGCTCATATCCGGCCTCCCGGAGGGTGACGAGGCACAGCACCCGTTCGGCGGCCAGGTTGTCGGCGAGGTACTCGAGCAGCGCCAGCGTCTCCCGGTCGGCCCAGTGCAGGTCCTCCAGGGTGAGCACGCAGCCCGCCTGCGGGGCCAGGGCGCGCAGCAGCCGCAGCACCGCCTCGCCGAGGAAGACCGGCGACTCCTCCCCCGGCACCGGCTGCGGTGGCCGCCACTGCGGAATCAGCCGTCCCAGTACCGGGCGGAACGGGCCGAGTTCCTCGCTGGACGGCAGGCGGCCCGCCCGCCCGGCCGAGGTCAGCGCCTCGGCGAACGGCCGGAACGGCGTGGGCGCGCCTCCGGCCACGGCCCGCCCGGCCAGGACCGTCATGCCGTTCTCGCCCGCCGTGCGCGCGACCTCCCGGACCAGCCGCGACTTGCCGATCCCGGCCTCGCCGGCCAGGAACACCGTGCTGCCGCGGCCCGCTCCGGCCGCCGTCAGGGCGGCCCGCAGCCGGCGGGCCTCGTCGTCCCGCCCGACCAGCACCGGGCACAGCACCTGTGGCACAAGATCAGTATCGGCCCCGGGGCCACGGCAGGCCTATATGACTGATTCCTAATGTGCTCAGTGGTCGTACAGCGGCCAGGGGCCACCTTGCGGTTGGTTCAAGTTCACCAGTCATGCCCGGTCAGGCTGTGATACCGGCGGTGCTTGGTACGCAAGTGCATCGTGAAGCAGCAGTTGCAAGAAGATCGGGGTGGATGGGGCTTGGCGGTGACTTTGGTGCACTATAGTCCCCTAATCCACCCACAAGCTCGAATCCACCACCAAAAGGCCATAGACATAGTACTGGTGAGCGAATAGATGTGCGGGAGAGGCTGACGGGACTGACACGCTCCTCAACAGGTAACCCGGGCGGGTGATCCGCACGGCGCGGCCAGGAGGCTATCCGCGTCGTCACCCACAGCCGACAGGCCTAGCTGAGCGCGAGACGCAGCCAGCGCAGCAGCTCGGCGAAGTCGGCGTCGATGACAGACTGGTCGTGCTGGCGGAACCGGCCGCTGGCCTCGCTGGCGGCGAAGCCGAGGACGGCCGTGCTGATCAGGCGCTCGGCCCGGGCGACCTCAGTCTCGGGCAGGCCGCCCTCGCGCAGCGCGGCCTGCACCGCGTCGCGGACCACGCGGGCCGCCGGGGTGACGGCCGGCCTGGTCAGCAGCAGCGGGAAGACGGCGGGGTGGCGGCGGGCCGTGTCCCTGATCCCCTCGGCCAGCGCGATCAGCCGCTCATCCCACTCGTCCTCGGCCCGCGGCAGCTGGTACTCGGTGAGCAGCATCTCGACCAGCCCGTCGAGCAGGGCGTTCTTGTCGTCCACGTGCCGGTAGAGCGCCATCGGCGTGACCTGCAGGCGCCTGGCCACCGCGTGCATGGTGACCGCGTCCAGGCCCTGCTCGTCGGCCAGCCGCAGCGCGGCGTCCAGCACCGCCTCGCGGCTGATCTGCGGCGCACGTCCCACGGCGGACATCCTTCCACGGCGGCTCTTGCC
>CAVWBQ010000039.1:0-39635 GCA_963753225.1 uncultured Actinomycetota bacterium
TCGGCCGCGGCCCGCGCCGCCTGCTCCCACACCGCCTCCGGGTCCGCCGCCGTGCCCGGCCCGGGACCAGGCGGACCGCCCGGCCCGGCCCACCGCTGGCGCAGCCGGGGCCAGGTCAGGTCGGCCGCGAGCTTGCCGCCCCCGTACCACACCGGGCCGCCGTCCGGCCCGGTGTCACCGGGCAGCGCGACCGCGTACCCGGTGACCTCGCCGGGGTTCCGGGTGCTGTACCGCAGGCGGACCAGCACCCCGGCCGCCTCCAAAGCGGCGAAGAACTCCGGCCCGCTCGCCGAGCCCGCCGCCGCGGTCGCGACCTGCCGCCGCAGGGTGATCCGCGGGCCTCGCCCAGGCCGCGGCCCGCGGCCTTCTCCCTCTCCCCGCGGGTCGGGGAGCGCGGCGCGGTCCGGTCGGCCGGGGCGGTGGGCCGCAGCCGGTACCGCTGCTCGGCGGCCAGGCAGGCGTCCCGGACCCTGTACCGGTCGTTGTGCACGCTGGGCTTGCTGTGGTCCTGCCGGGCCAGCATCGCCACGATATGGATGTGGTCGTCGGCGTGGCGGACCGCGACCCAGCGGACCGCGTCGTCCTCCTCGCCGTATCTCGCCAGCCCGGTCCGGTGCATCACGTCGTGCGCGATCTGCGCCCATTCATCATCGGACAGCATCCGGTCCTCGGGGGCGGCGCGGACCGAGCAGTGCCATACCGGCCGGTCATATCCTCGTCGGCCGAGCGCGGCGTGCGGCTGATTCAGCAGCCCGGTCAGCGTGCGGAAGTCCCGGCCGCCGTCCTCGCGCAGCCCTGGTTCCAGCTCAGCCGGGTGCCGCCACCCGGCCACGATGTGCGGGGCAGTGTGCTCCTGGTGCCGGCCCGGACCGTACAGGTACCAGATCAGCGGCTCGACGAGCTTGCCACGCGGGGCGGTGATCTTCCCGATCACCGTGCGCTCGCCCGGATCGCACCGATGATCCGCCGGGACGCCCCGATCGCGGTCCGCTCGGGCCGGGGGCCGCCCGCGCGGCCGGGACGCGGGTCCGCGCTCCCGGCCGCACGAAGGGCCTGCCCAGGTGTCACCGCAGCGCGCTGCGGATCTGCTCGGCGACCGCGTCCAGGTGCCGGCCCTGGCGGATGGTCTCCTCCGCGTACAGGCCCAGGGCGGCCGACGGCTGCCCGGTGGCGTGCAGCCGGGCAACGGCCTGGTTCAGGTTGGTTCCCGCGCGACGGTAGAGCCCGGCGGCATGGATCAGCTCGGCCAGCAGGTCCCGCAGCAGGTCATCGGCCACTATGGTGAACTCGCCGCGGGCCAGGGCCAGGGTGGCCTCGGCGGCGAACGCGCCGCGGGCCTGCCCGGCCCGGGCGGCGGCGTCTTCCACTTCGGCGAACTCCGGGTCGCTGAGCCCGAACCGGATCGTGTTCTGGCGCGGGGCTATCTGGCGGGTCCGGCGGGTCCGGGCCGGGGGGCGGCCGGGGCGGTGGCGGTCATCACGCATGCGAAATTCAGCTCCTCGTATGCTGTTGCTTCGGCTGCTGCCGCCGCCATCTCGCCGCGTATCTGACGCGGCGAATCCGGGCTATCTGAGCCCGGCCGCCGATTTCAGTATGCATCATGGACCGCGCCGGTCCAAACCCGAAAGGGAACGTTAAGGATAACTCGCTGCGTGGCCTTTCCGGCCGCCCGCCCCGTCCCTGGAATAGCGCGGGGCCGGTGCTGCGATAAGCAAGGAAATCCCAGCGGCTGGCCGCCTGGGGCGCCGGGTCATGCCGGCGGTTCCCGCCGGCCCGGCTCGCCGCAGCCGGGCCGTGCGGCGGCGGGAGCGACGGCTGTGCTGGGCAGACCCGCTGCTGTGTGCACAGCATCGACACAGCAGCGGGGTCCTGGCCCCCGGTGTCCCGGTGTTCAAGGGAGCACTCGAGACGCGGACATTGCTTAACGGGCCCTTTATCGCGGATAAGGGGCCAATTATCAATACGTTCTGGCGCTGTCTAATGTTAATGAGTGATGCCTAGTGCGGTGGATGGTGTAGGGAGGAACTGCGACCAGCGGACCGCGTTGTCCTCCTCGCCGTATCTCGCCAGCCCGGTCCGGTGCATCACGTCGTGCGCGATCTGCGCCCATTCATCATCGGACAGCATCCGGTCCTCGGGGGCGGCGCGGACCGAGCAGTGCCATACCGGCCGGTCATATCCTCGTCGGCCGAGCGCGGCGTGCGGCTGATTCAGCAGCCCGGTCAGCGTGCGGAAGTCCCGGCCGCCGTCCTCGCGCAGCCCTGGTTCCAGCTCAGCCGGGTGCCGCCACCCGGCCACGATGTGCGGGGCAGTGTGCTCCTGGTGCCGGCCCGGACCGTACAGGTACCAGATCAGCGGCTCGACGAGCTTGCCACGCGGGGCGGTGATCTTCCCGATCACCGTGCGCTCGCCCGGATCGCACCGATGATCCGCCGGGACGCCCCGATCGCGGTCCGCTCGGGCCGGGGGCCGCCCGCGCGGCCGGGACGCGGGTCCGCGCTCCCGGCCGCACGAAGGGCCTGCCCAGGTGTCACCGCAGCGCGCTGCGGATCTGCTCGGCAACCGCGTCCAGGTGCCGGCCCTGGCGGATGGTCTCCTCCGCGTACAGGCCCAGGGCGGCCGACGGCTGCCCGGTGGCGTGCAGCCGGGCAACGGCCTGGTTCAGGTTGGTTCCCGCGCGACGGTAGAGCCCGGCGGCATGGATCAGCTCGGCCAGCAGGTCCCGCAGCAGGTCATCGGCCACTATGGTGAACTCGCCGCGGGCCAGGGCCAGGGTGGCCTCGGCGGCGAACGCGCCGCGGGCCTGCCCGGCCCGGGCGGCGGCGTCTTCCACTTCGGCGAACTCCGGGTCGCTGAGCCCGAACCGGATCGTGTTCTGGCGCGGGGCTATCTGGCGGGTCCGGCGGGTCCGGGCCGGGGGGCGGCCGGGGCGGTGGCGGTCATCACGCATGCGAAATTCAGCTCCTCGTATGCTGTTGCTTCGGCTGCTGCCGCCGCCATCTCGCCGCGTACCTGACGCGGCGAATCCGGGCTATCTGAGCCCGGCCGCCGATTTCAGTATGCATCATGGACCGCGCCGGTCCAAACCCGAAAGGGAACGTTAAGGATAACTCGCTGCGTGTCCATTCCGGCCGCCCCCCCGTCCCCTGGAATAGAACGGGCTGGTTCTGCGGGAGGCGGGAAATCCCAGCAGCTCGCCGCCTGGAGCACTGGGCTATGCCGGCGGTTCCCGCCGACCCCGTCTCGCCGCAGCCGGGCCGCGCAACGCCGGGAGCGCTGACTGTGCTGGGCAGACCGGCTGCTGTGTGCACCGCATCGATACAGCAGCGTGGTCCTGGCCCACGGGAGATCCGCCGTTCCGGTGTTCAAGGAAGCACTCTGACACGCCGACATTGCTTAACGGGCCCTTTATCGCGGATAAGGGGCCAATTATCAATACGCTCTGGCGCTGTCTAATGTTAATGAGTGATGCTGAGTGCGGTCCAGTGATGTCTGCGTTGCATTTTCTTACAGGCAGGAATCCGCGGGTAATCTGTGAACCAGCCGGAAAGCGCTGCGCGTTTAATAACGTATCCAGGCACGGCAAGCGAAACGGGGACCGGGATGAGGAAACGGACGGGCGCTCAAGCTGTCCGCCCCGGACCGGCCGGGTCCGGTTCACCCCCGCCCACAGGCAGTCGGCAAGAGGGAGGACCCGACCGCGACGGGCACACCGAAGATGACCGTGATACGGGCCTGGATGCCTACATCGCCCGGCTGGTCGATGAAGCGCCGCCGCTGACCAGCGAGCGGCGGGACACGCTCGCGCTCCTGCTGCGCGTCCCGCGCCGCAGGTGAACAGCCAGATGGTTCATGCCTGGGCCTCTGGCGGCGTGACGTACGGGAGCAAGTGGTCAGAAGACCTCGTGCCGTTCCCAGCCGGGTGGCAGCTTGGGCAGGCGATGAGCTAGCCCTGGATGACGAACTGCTCCGCCTTGATGCGCACTACCTTGCGGACGGCTGGCTGGAGCGCGTCGGCGGAGACGGAGGCGTCCCAGAAGTCGGCCAGCGTGGGGGCGCGGTCGCTGAAGGCCACCTCGTGGTCGAACAGGCCAGGCGTGGAGGTGATGAACTGGAATGAGGGCGCGTCGATGACGACGGCTGGTACCCGGCTGATGCCGACGCGGAGCAGCCCGGCCGCGCGGTGGTAGCCGTCGCGGAGGAAAGACCGGCCCTGGTACCGGGCCACCTGGAGGTAGCTGGCGCCCATGCTGACGAAGAACGTGAACGCCTGCACCTTCTGCGGCGGCACCTGAGGGGAAGCCGATACCAGCGCTTCGGCTACGTTGCTGCCCGCGACGCGCAGGTTCGGGTTCAGCGAGCTCAGCGCGAAGCCGTGACCGTCCGGGTCGCCGAAGGCACCCAGCGGCGGCACCGGCTGCTCTGCGGGAAGGCACAGCTCCACCAAGGCAGCCTGATCGTCTGCGGCTCCGGCGACACGCAGGTCCAGGCCGTCGGTCGTGATCATTTTCTGGACGGACAGCACCCGGGTGAGGTCGATCCACTCAACCCGCCAGGGGACGTCGGCGAAGGCCGCGTGGACCTCGGGACGGCCGGCAACCTGGTCAAGAACCGGCCGGTTTCCTTCGATGACCGGGTCGCTGATGACGGTCGCCGACCGCCGGAGCACGGCCGAGCGCGCGCTCGCGATCAGCTGGTTAACGGCAGTGAGGTCATCCTGGGGCATGGGGTTCCGGCCGAGCAGCTGGCTGACCGCGTCCTTCGGGTGGAGCCAGCCGAGCAGGACGCGCGCCGAACGCTGCGCGATGGGCTCGCCCTGGACCAGGGACAGCGGGACGCTTGCGGGGGCCGCAGAGGCTTCGGTCATGATCTTGTCTCCTAATAAACACGAGGCAGGCAGCGGGCTTCCCGTTGTCTCGCCGCAAGCCGTGATTCAAATGCGGTACAGTGCGTCTGATCTCAAACGCCACTGAGGCCGAGGATAGGACGCTAGTGTGGCGAGTGTCAAACGATGCGTCTGATGTCAAACAAGAGGTGGTGGGGCCAGTGGCACGGGACAGGCTGGATACCGGCGCGCTGTACGCGGCGCTGGATGCGCAGCGGGCAGCGGGCAAGCTTTCCTGGCGGCAGCTCGCGAAAGAGGTCGGGGTCAGTCCCTCGACGATGACCCGGCTCGCGAACGGGCAGCGGCCGGACGTTGACGCCTTCGCGGCCCTGGTGCGCTGGCTGGGGCAGTCCGCCGATACGTTCCTGGTCGGTGATGATCAGGCGCCGCGGGAAGAACCCGACCTGGTCGCCCAGCTCGCGCCGCTGCTGCGCGCCAGGCGGGATCTGAACGAAGAAGACGCCAAGTACCTTGAGGATCTCATAGGCGTCGCCGTGCGGCGGTTCAAGGCGGAACGGGCAGAGTGACCCATGCGGCGGGGATTCAAGACCGAAGCACGCATGCTCGCCCTTGAACTGAGGGCCGAGCTGGGACTGGACGCCTTCGGGCAGTTCGACCCCTACGCGCTCGCCGATGAGTACGGCGTCCCTGTCTTCCGGCTCAGCGACCTCGGCCAGGACCCTGTAGCTCGTGAGGCAGCAGCACGCTACGGGCAGGACGGCTCGGCCACCTTCTCCGCCGCGCTCGTCCCAGCCGGCAGCAATCGCCTCATCCTGGATAACGACACTCACGACCCGAGACGCCGGCGTAACAGCCTCAGCCACGAGATGTCGCATCTGGTGCTGGAACACGAGTTCGGCCAGGTCCTGCTGACCGGTGACGGCTACCGTGCCTTCAGCCCGGACAAGGAAGAAGAAGCGGACTGGCTCGGCGGCGAACTGCTGATTCCCTACGAAGCCGCCGAACGCGCCGCACGCATGGACTGGGACGACGAGCAGGTGGCCGATACCTACGCCGTGAGCGTCCCGCTTGCCCGGATGCGGATGAACTACTCCGGTGCCCGGCGAGTTGTCGCTAACAAACGCGCATACCGGGCCCGGAACCACAGCTCGTTCCGCAAGACGGTCTGACGCTCCCGGCGGGAGTGTGCAGGGCTGGCGTCTGCCAGGCCGGGCAGCTCGCGGCCGGCTGGCTGGTCAGGCACCACGACGGCATCCGCCCATGGCTGCCGGCCGGGCCCGGCCACCGGGCCGGAGGCGGCAGAATCGAGTCCATGAACGTGCCTTCCTCCTGGACCGGGCCGAACGGCCATGTCCTGCTTCAGCCCTGGTTCCCAGCGCGCATCCGGGACAACTTCGCCGCTCTGATAACCGAGCTGGAGACAGCTGCGCCTGCGGGCCTTCCCAGCCGCCGCACGGATTTCCGTAGCCAGGGGCAGGCAGGACCAGGCAGCCCGGGGCTGTCGGCGGAGAACCAGGCCGAGCAAGCGATGGCCCGCGTCCTGGAAATACGCGCCGAGCTGCTGATCGGGATGCGGCTGGCCCGTGCGGGTGTCCTGCGGCAGATGAGTCGTGGCACGCCGGACTTCGAGTGCGAGCACACGGGGCATGAGTTCGGCGTCGAGGTCACGACCAGGGCCTGCGACGACGTCGCGGGTGCGCTGAACGGCTGCCTGGAGCGCAAGCTGCAGGCCGGGCCGGTGGTCAGGGTGATGCTGATGAGGCAAGGCGACCCCGTATTCCACCTGGCCCCGGAAAAGATCGACCAGATCAGCGACCAGATCGTCGCGCACGCTGCCACCCTGGCGGACACCGGTACGGGCCGCGTACACGGGAACATGTTCATCGCCGAGGCCGGCCTGAACGCAGTGTTCATGCCGGGCGACGGCACGATGCCAGGCATGCGGGTGACGTTCCAGCTCCCCGAGACCGATGATCAATGGGAACGTCACTGGACCATGGCCGCCCTGCTGATGCGTGATCGGATCGAGGCTAAAGGCCGCAAGCAGTACGCGATGCCCAGCATCACCGCAGTGGACGTCTCGCGGCTCGGCGAGGCCGGCCGATGGCCCACCGGACCGTGGACTGCGAACTTCCAGGAAGTCCTGGATAACTGCGACCTGGGCAACCTCCAGGGAGTGCTCGTCTTCCGTTCCACGCTCGACTCCCTGAGCGTGGAACCGCTCGCCTGGCGAGGCAGCAACCCGACAGCGGTGCTCGCTGCAGGCGCGGTACTGCTCGGTGGCACCCTCCGGTAAGCGGACTGCCGGTACTGCCCGCGCTGCCCGGCCCCGTACGCGGCTAGCTCTGCAGCCGCCAGGTGACCGCGACCGTGGCCGGGTCGAACGGGCGGCGCGCGCCCCGGCCCGGCGAATGCAGCGTGATGCTCATCAGCGTCTTGATGACCGCCCGCTTGCGGCTCAGGTCCAGCGCCTCCCATACCTCAGCCGCGTTCTCGGCGGCCACCAGCGGGGCCAGCACGTTCTCCCGCGCGGCGTGCTCCAGCTCCGCGCCGATCTCCTCCAGCCGGAGATTCGCCCGCCCGGTCGCGGCCAGCAGCTGCGGCCGGGTGATCAGCCCCAGCGCCCGGTCGGCGGCCATCTCCTCCAGGTTCCGGCGGATCGCCGCTGCCTCCTCCCGCAGGCCCGCCACATCTGGCCCGTTTCGGGGACCGCGACGAGGTCGGCGGCGTCCGGGCGGGACAGCCGCCCGATCACGAGCTTTGCGATGAACGTCTCGACCGGCTCGGCCTGCCGGGCGACATGCGCGCCGGGCCAGGACCGGTCCCGGGTCGGCGCCGAGCACCGGTAGACCCGGTGCCCGGTGTGGGACGGCATCCCGGTGACCACGTTCCCGCACGGGCACAACGCCAGCCCGCCGAGCAGCGTCCGCACCCCGCGCGGCGGCTTGCGGGATGGATCCTCCAGGATGCCCCGCACCGCCCGCCACGTCTCCTCCGAAACGAGCGGCTCCCACTGCCCCTGGCCGACGATCTCGTCATGGTAGACCGACAGGCCCGCGATCCGCGGGTTCAGCAAGATGTCCCGGATGCTGGTCCGGTTCCACCGGGTCGTACCCCGCCGGTCCCGCTGCGGTGGCGCGAGCTCCAGCTTGGTCCACTCCCGCATGATCCCGCTGATGCTGCCGCCGCCCAGCAAGGCGGCGCACGCCTCCGCCACCGCCACCGCCTCCACCGGGTGAGCGGTCACGTGGTCCTCGCGGTACCCGAACGGGCGCGGGCCGCCGATGAACCGCTTGCCGTTGATCGCCGCCTGCTCGTTGGCCAGCTTCTGCCGCTCGGCCTTGCGCTCCTGCTCGGCCTTGGCCACCGCGATCAGGATCCGCGCGGCCAGCCGCCCCGAATCGGTGCCGAGGTCGATGTTCCCGTCCACCTCGGCGAACCGCACCCCGGCCTTGTCGAACCGGGGAATCAGGTACTCCAGGTCCAGCGGCTCGCGAATGAACCGGTCCCACTTAAAGCACAGCACCGCGTCTACCGCCCGCGCGTCGACCAGCCGCATGGCCTCCTCAAAGCCGGGCCGGTACTTGCCCGCTTTGGTCGGGTCCTTCCGCGTCACCCCGATGTCGTTATCCGACAGCCGGTACACCACCGTCCAGCCGCGCTCGCGGGCCTTCTTCTCCAGCTTGGCCATCTGGTTCGCCACGCCATGCCCGTCGTGGGCCTTGTCCATGCTGATCCGCACGTAGATCAGACAGCGGACAACGCCGTCCGGCGGCCTGCCCGCCTCCATCAGCTGTATTGCGTCGCGGATCGTCATATGTGTTAATATAACGGACAGGAGCCAAAGTGCCGGCACGACCACCGGCTCAAGCAGCACCCCAAATGGAACGTCAACCAGCTCCCGGATATCACCTTCACCTGGACCACCCCAGCCGGGCGCACCTACACCACCGAACCCACCCGGTACCCCATCTGAGGGGCCGAAGCCGCCTAAGAACGCCCGCCAGCCCTCGGGATCCGGGCGGGCGGCCAGCGGGGCGTCTGGGCCGTAGGGCTCCCGGGTGAGAACGAACGATCCCAGGTCGAGATGGTCCACCGTGCCGTCCGGGCCGCGGACCAGGCGGAGGGTCTCGCCGGTGTAGTAGCCGTCGAGGCCGGTCCAGGTGCCGTCGGGCTCGGCGCGGAAACGGGAGGCGCGGCCCCGGCCCGTGGCCGGGCCGAGCTCCAGGCCGCGGTCGGCGAGCAGGCGCAGCACGTGGGCGCGCGGCCCCCAGTACCACGGGCCGGTCAGCGCGAGCAGCGCCTGGTCGACCTCCGGCAGCGGCCGCCAGCGGTCCGGCAGGCGCGGCTCGTTGTCGGCCACGATCCGCACCAGGTCGATGGCGATCCCGGCGATGTCGGGACCCGACGTGGCGTTGGCCAAGGTGATGCCGCCGACGCCGTCGGCGGGGCTTACGCACAGCGTGGCTAGGAAGCCGGGCATCGAGCCGGAATGGCCGTACAGCACCCGCCCGTCGTGCCGGAACAGCTGCAGGCCGAGCCCGTAGCCGCCGGCCCAGGCCTCGTCGCCGGGCGGTGAGGCCGGGGCGCGCATCTCGGCCAGCGCCGTCGCGGGCAGGACGCGGTCGTCGCCGTCCAGCAGGAAGACGGCGAACCGGCACAGGTCCTCCGCGGTCGACCAGAGCTCTCCCGCCGGGGCCATCAGCCCGGCGGGGTCGGCCGGCTCAAGCTGCATGACGTCGGCCCACGGGTGCACCGCGAAGCCGCGCGCGTGCGGCTCCTCCGGTGCCAGGGTGGTGCGGGCCATGCCGAGCGGCTCCAGGATCTCCCGCCGCAGCGCCTCTTCCCAGCCGTGCCCGCGCAGCTGGCCGATCAGCGCGCCGAGCAGCCCGTAGCCGGGATTGGAGTAGTGGAACAGCCGCCCCGCCGGATGCGGCGCCGGGCTCAGGATGTCGGCCAGGGCCGGCCGGAGGTCACCGGGGCTCCGCTCCCACCACGGGCCCGGGGTCTCCGAAGCCAGGCCGGCGGTGTGCGACAGCAGCTGGGCGATCGTCGCGCCCGCCGCCCCGCCCGCGTCCAGGTGCCTGCCCAGCGGGTCGGCGAGGTCCAGCCGGCCCTCGTCACGCAGCCGCATCACGAGCACCGCGATGAACGTCTTGGTCAGCGAGCCGATGCGGTACTGGGTGTCGCCGTCCGGCTCGTGCTCGTCGAGCATGCTCCGGGCCCCGAACCAGGCCTGACCGCCGTCCCGTACCACAGCCGCGGCCAGCGACGGCGTCCGGCCCTCGGCCTGGCCGATGGCGACCCGGTGGAGCAGCACCCGGCACGTGCCCGGCAGCAGCCCCGCGGCCGATGAGGATGATGTGGTCACCGTTGCACCCTAGCGGTGACCAGCCACGGATCTACAGAAGAAGCCGCCGGGTCACCACGCCCCGCCCGAGATCATGCCCGGACCACAGGCTGAAGTGGCTGCCGATCGCCAGGTAGTCAGCCAAGTCGTCGCCGACAACCCGGAGCGTGACCATGATCTGAGGGCTCCCGGCCCGGAACGGGCCGCCGTCGTCGCAGTCGACCAAGGCCTGGAAGACCTGGCTGTGATGGGTCTCGCTGTTCACGGCGCGCAGCACCATCCGGTGTGACCCGGAGCAGAGCTTCGAGCGCTCATCCTCATCGTCGTCCGCGCTGGGCGTCACCAGGGCCTGGTATTTGAACCTCTGCATGCTCGCCACCACCTTCGGAGCGTCTACATCGTAACCCGGTACGCTCCGGCGCTGAAGGGCCAGGGATCAGCCAGGGGCCGCGGGCACCACCACGGTCCCGGTCGCGGTGACCACGACGATGGGCTCGCTGAGCACCGAGGCCGCGGACTCGCCCCGCGCGGGCTCGCCCCGGCAGACCACCCGCGCCTCGAACGCGAGCCGCCGGCTGCGCCGGCCGACCGCGGTCACCGTGGCCGTCGCCTCGATGACGTCGCCCGCCCGCACCGGCGCGCGGAACTGCACGTCGGAGTAGGACGCGAACAGCCCTTCGTCGGCGTCGCCCTGGATGCACACCTCGGTCGCCACGTCGCCGAACAGCCCGAGCACGTACGCCCCGTCCACCAGGTTCCCGGCGTAGTGGGCGTCGCCGTACTTCACGTACCGGCGGTGCGTCACTGACAGGCCGACCTCGGCGGTCACGCTGCCCCTCTCCCTTCCCTGGGGGAATCCATCCCCCCGGACCCCCCTGGCGAAGCCAGGGCGTGCGCCAGGTAGCTGGCCACCTCGCCCGGCGTGGTGCCGCGGCCGAAGATCTTGTCCACGCCGAGGTCGTGCGCCGCGCCCGGGTCGAACCGCGGGCCGCCCACCACCAGCAGCGGGCTCTCCGCGCTCTCCGGGGTCTTCGGGCCGAACCTGGCGTGAAACGCCGCCGACATCTCCCTGGTGTTCGACAAGTGCGCGTCGCGCTGCGTGACCACCTGGCTGACCAGCACCGCGTCGGCGTGCTCGGCCGCCGCCCTGGCCACCAGGTCCGGCACGCTGACCTGCGCTCCCATGTTCACCACCCGGATCTCACGGTAGTACTCCAGGCCCTTCTCCCCCGCGTGCCCCTTGACGTTGAGGATCGCGTCGATGCCGACCGTGTGCGCGTCGGTGCCGATGCAGGCGCCGACCACGACCAGCTTGCGGCCGAGCGCCGAACGGATCCGCAGGTTCACCTCGGCGGCCGGCAGGACCGGGAACTCCCGTTCGGCCACCGTAACGGCCGACAAGTCGACAAGGTGGCTGACCCGGCCGTAGACGATGAAGAAGGTGAAGTCGGGGCCCATCCCCTTGGCGTGCACCACCATCGCGGGGTCCAGGCCCATCTTGCCCGCGAGCTGCAGCGCGGCGCCTTCGGCCCGGGCCCGTTCGGCCTCATCGCCGAACGGCACCGGCAGCGTGAACGACACCTGCACCCGGCCGTCCCCTGTGGTGTCACCATAAGGGCGCACGACCCCGGTCAGGCTACTCATGAGCTCGCCTCCAGCATCTCGGTCGCGGGGTTGAAGTAGCCGGCGGCCTGCTTAACCACCCCGTCCAGCCCGCGGCCGCCGTCGGCGGGCCGCCTCGTCACGCCGAACGTCCCCTCGCCGATCGCGTTCAGCAGCCCCTGCGAGCCGATCTTGCCCAGCAGGTCGATGGCCTCGCCGAGCACCTGGCGGGCGCGCTGGGCGACGAACCCGTCCGGTTCGGGCCGGAACGACTCGCCCAGCCGCCCGGCGGCCCGCCGCACGTACCTGACGTTCTCCAGGGCCAGGTCACGGTCGGACAGGAACGGGGTGTGGATGCCCTCGGTCATCATGCCGATCAGCAAGATGGACTGATCGGTCATCACCCCGGCCAGGTTGAAGAACGCGTCCAGCAGGTAGCCGGCGAACACGTTGCCGGTCATGTGCTTGGTCGGCGGCATGTACTTCAGCGGCGCGTCCGGGAACAGCTCCCTGACCAGCTGGGCGTGCGCCAGCTCGAGCAGGAACGAATCGGGCACCTCGGGGTTGATCTCGAACGCGTGCCCGAGCCCGAGCTGGCCGTCGGCCAGGCCGGCCTCGCGGCCGAAGTACTCGTTCAGCAGCTGTGACACCACCACGGTGTGCGCCGCGTCCACCGCGTCGGCGGTGGTCAGGTAGTTGTCCTCGCCGGTATTGATGACGATGCCGGCCCGCGCGTGCACCTGCCGGGAGAACCGCTGGTCGATGAACGTCCGCACCGGGTTGATGTCGCGGAAGATGATCCCGTACATGCAGTCGTTCAGCATCATGTCGAGCCGCTCGAGCCCGGCCAGCGAGGCGATCTCCGGCATGCACAGGCCCGAGGCGTAGTTCGTCAGCCGCACGTACCGGCCGAGCTCGCGGGACACGTCGTCGAGCGCGCCGCGCATCAGCCGGAAGTTCTCCCGGGTGGCGTACGTGCCGGCGTAGCCCTCCCGGGTCGCGCCCTCCGGCACGTAGTCGAGCAGGGACTGCCCGGTCGACCTGATCACCGCGATGACGTCGGCGCCCTCCCGCGCCGCCGCCTGCGCCTGCGGGATGTCCTCGTAGATGTCCCCGGTCGCGACGATCAGGTAGATCCACGGCATCGGCGGGTCGGAAGTGGCGGCGATCATCCTTCCCCGTTCGGCGCGCTGGGTATCGATCCGGTCCAGGCCTTTTCGTACCGAACGGGCGGCCGACTCGCGGGCCGCGTCCGCGTCCGCCCCCATGGGCAGACGGAACTTGACCAGGCCGCTAGCCGCGTCGACGGCCAGGGTGCGCAGGTCGGGATAGCCCCCGGTAAGCATCGCGTCCCAGGCAGGCAGGGCGACCCCGTGCTCGAGCCCGACGGACTCGCGGACCGCGTCGGCGAGCCGGTTCACCCACGGCATCCCGTCCTCGCCGGCCCCGTCCAGCCCGGCCAGCCGCAGCACGGCCCGTTCCACCGACACCGTGGTATGCGTCCGGGCCAGGTCGGTGACCGGCTGCCCGGCCATCCGGGCCAGCTCGCGGGCCTGCGCCACGAGCGCCGGATCGAGGTTCAGCTTGCCGGTCATGACGCCACCCGCCGTTCGAACAGTTGCCGTACCGAAGGCACCCCGCGGATCAGGTCCAGCGCGAAGGCCGCGTGGCCGGGTACATACCCGTTGCCGACCAGCATCGTCACGTCCGCGGCCAGGCCTTCGGCGCCCAGGGCCGCCGCGCTGAAGCTCGTGGCCATGGAGAAGAAAATAACCGTGCCACCCTGCCTGGTCGACAAGATCGCCCCGCCTTCGCAACCTGGCACGTCGACACACACGACCGTCACGTCGGCCGACCCTCCGGCGGCCTCTACCTTTTCCGCCAACCCAACAGGATCTCTGGCGTCGGCGATCACTATTGCGTCGACCAGAGGGGACTCCTGCGTGGTCGCGAGGTCGCGGAGCAGGGATGCTTCTTTCTCCGTAGGGACGACACCGATTACCTTGGCGGCGCCGGCCTGGCGGGCCGCCGCCGCGGACAGGGAGCCGCTCTTTCCCGCGGCGCCGATGATCAGCACTACGCCCCCCTCTTTCACCACGCGACTCGTCAGGGCGGGGGCGCCGCACACGTCCATGACCGCTAGCGCCAGCGGGGTGGGAAGGTCATCCGGCAGTACCGCCGCGATGGATCTCGCGAAGAGGATGGCGTGGCCTTCGCAGGGGACCTGCTCGGATTGGCCGTCCCATTTCGCTAGGCCGTCGGTGATCGCCAGGGGGGTCAGGGTGAGGGAGACCAGGGTGGCGACGCGCTGGCCTGGCTTGAGCCCCAGCGGGGATTGGGCGCCTGATTCTTCTACGGTGCCGGTTAGCATGCCGCCGGAGCCGGTTACCGGGTTCTGCATCTTGCCGCGGGTGGCGATGATGTCGAGGACCGCGTGCCGGATCTTGTCCGGGTCGCCTGAGTAGGTTTCGCGGATCTGACGGTAGGAGGCGGCGTCCAGGTTCAGGCGGTCCACCCGGATCCGGACCTCGTCGGGGGCGATGGCCGGGCTGGCGTCGAGGCGCCACGCGGCCTGGGGCAGAACGCCCGGCGGCTCGATCACCCGGTGCAGCCCCAGGGGTGAAGTGGTCATAAGGTTGTCCTTCTCGCCGGTCCGTTCGGGAAAATTTCCTGTCTCTAGCCGCTACTTCGGCAACTTCTTTTGTATAATAGCCAGAAATACGGAGATATTTTGAATGCGTCGGCTTTCCCGCGTCCGCGTCGGTCAGGAAAATCTACGGTCTACTCCGTTTTGTACCGCAGGTTCTTCGGTATCATGCAGGAACTGGAGAGGTGGCTTCCATGGTCTCGCAGCCGTACGCATACCAGCGACATCAGCTAGCCGAACCCGACTGGCGCCGGTTCCCCGGCTGGGCCGCCGTATCCGAGGCCGACTGGGAATCCGCCCAGTGGCAGCGCGCGCACTGCGTCAAGAACGTGCGCCAGCTGCGGCAGGTCGCCGGCTCCGGACTCGCCGACTCGTTCTTCGACGACCTCGAGCGCGACCAGCGCGAGCGCGCCACCATGTCCATGCTGGTGCCGCCGCAGATGCTGAACACGATGGCGTCGGCGTCGGCGCCCGGCGAGCCGGGGTTCACCGAGGCGTTCTACGCCGACCCGGTGCGGCGGTACATGATCCCGGTGTTCAGCGACCGGCGGACCGACTGGCCCTCTCACCCGTACGCGCAGCGCGACTCGCTGCACGAGGCGGAGATGTGGGCCGTCGAGGGCCTCACCCACCGCTACCCCACCAAGGTGCTCGCCGAACTGCTGCCCACCTGCCCGCAGTACTGCGGGCACTGCACCCGGATGGACCTGGTCGGCAACCCCACCGCGGTGACCGACAAGCACAAGTTCGCGCTGGCCCGCGAGGACCGGCTCGACGCGATGCTCTCCTACCTGCGCCGCACGCCGGGGGTGCGCGACGTCGTGGTATCCGGCGGCGACGTCGCCAACCTGCCCTGGCCGCGGCTGGAGTCGTTCGTGTCCGCGCTGCTCGAGATCGACTCGATCAGGGACATCAGGCTGGCCAGCAAGGCGCTGATGGGCCTGCCCCAGCACTGGCTGTCCGACGAGGTGCGCGCGGGCATGGCCCGGCTGGCCGGCACGGCCCGCTCCCGCGGGGTCAGCATCGCCATCCACACCCACGTGAACGCCGCGCAGTCGGTGACCCCGCTGGTCGCCCGGGCTACCGCCGCCATGCTGGAGGCCGGCGTCCGCGACGTGCGGAACCAGGGCGTGCTGCTGCGCGGCACCAACGACAGCGCCGGGGCGCTGCTCGACCTGTGCTTCGCGCTGCTCGACGGGGCCGGCATCATGCCCTACTACTTCTATATGTGCGACATGATCCCGGGCAGCGAGCACTGGCGGCTGACGCTGGCCGAGGGCCAGGCCCTCCAGGCGGAGATCATGGGCTACCTGCCCGGATTCGCCACCCCGCGGATGGTCTGCGACGTGCCCTACGTCGGCAAGCGCTGGGTGCACCAGGTGGCCAGGTACGACACCGACCACGGCATCTCCTACTGGACGAAGAACTACCGCACCGCCATCGAGGCCGATGACGAGCTGGCGCTGAGCCGCGAGTACCCCTACTACGACCCGATCTACATGCTCCCCGAGGCGGGCCAGGCCTGGTGGCGCGCCCAGCGCTCGCGGCCGCACGCCGGCAGCGCCGCGGTCGTCAGCATCGCCAACGGTTAGCCGCCGGGCGTGTGCTGATGCGCGCGCCTGGTCGCGAAGTTGTCACTTTCCGCTCGCTCACTGAGCCGTTACGGCCGTCCGTACGTGTTTAAGTGTGTCGGCTGTTTCAGCGCATGTGCCGCCCGGCGCCCGGGGAGGGAGTTCGCGGCATGCGCAGGACCCGAACGAGGCAAGGGCGCCGGATCACGACCTTTAGGGAGCGAGAGGAAGTGCCCATGTCATCACGATTGCCCAGACTCCGATCTTTCACCACCGCCGTGCTCGCCGTCGCGATCCCTGCCGCGCTGGCCGTGGCCGTCGCGGCGCCCGCCGCGTCGGCGCGCACCCACGGCACGCACAACGAGTTCCGCCAGACCAACCTGGTCTCCGACCTCACGACCGTGGGGGCGCAGATAGTCGACCCCAACCTGAAGAACCCCTGGGGCCTGGCCTTCGGCCCGACCACCCCGCTGTGGGTGGCGGACAACGGCACCAGCGTGGCCACCCTGTACGGGGTGAGCCCCGGCGGCGCCACCGCCCAGCAGGTACCCCTGGTGGTCACCGTGCCGCCCATGGACTCCAGCCCGACCGGGCAGGTGTTCAACCCGACCAGCGGCTTCGTGATCAAGTCCAAGGCGGGAAAGGCTCCGGCGCTGTTCATCTTCTCCTCGGAGGGAGGGCAGATCATCGCCTGGAGCCCGGTCGCCGATCCGCCCGTGAACGGCAAGTCCACCGCGCAGGTGAAGTTCAGCTCGAAGACCGCCGTCTTCAAGGGGCTGACGATGGCCAGCACCCGGTTCGGCACGTTCCTGTACGCGACGGATTTCCACAACGGCCGGGTGGACGTGTTCGACTCCCGGTTCCATCTCGTGCACCTGCCCGGCAGCTTCCGGGACCGGCACCTGCCCAGGGGCTACGCGCCGTTCGGCATCCGGGCCATCAACGGTTTCATCTACGTCACCTACGCCAAGCAGGACGCGGACAGGCACGATGACGTGGCCGGGCTCGGCCACGGGTTCATCGACGTGTTCACCCCCGGCGGCTTCCTAGCGGAACGACTGGTCTCCCGCGGCGCGCTCGACTCCCCGTGGGGGCTCGAGGTGGCACCCCAGGGGTTCGGCCCGTTCGGCGGCAAGCTGCTGGTGGGTAACTTCGGCAACGGCCGGATCCACGCCTACGGGCTGTTCTCCGGCAGGCCGGACGGCACGGTGCGCGACGAGCACCACAAGGCCATCACGATCGACGGCCTGTGGGCCCTGCAGTTCGGCACCGCCACCACCGGCGGCACCGGCACCCTGCTGTTCAGCGCCGGCCTCAACGGCGAGGCGGACGGCCTGGTCGGCGCCATCAACCCGGCTCACTAACCGCTACCCAGGATGCTGCCCGGCGGCCTGGCGCCGGGCAGTACCGTCGGCGTAGCGCGCCGCCAGTTCCGCCAGATGCTGCCGGACGGCGGGCCATTCGGCCGCGGTGATGCTGAACCGCGCCGAGTCGCGTGGGCTCTGGTCCACGGCCAGGCGGTGGGAGCGCAGGACGCCCTCGAACGTGCCCCCGATCCGCCGGATCGCGCTCTGTGACCGCTGGTTCCGCACGTCGGTGTGCAGGCACACCGAGCGCACCCGCCACACCTCGAAGGCGTGGGTGAGCATCAGCCGCTTCATCTCGGTGTTCGCGCCGGTGCGCAGTGCCTCGCGGGCCAGCCAGGTGTAGCCGATTTCGCAGGTGTCGGGCGTGCCGGCCAGCGGCCGGGCCCAGTAGTCGAGCTGGTGGAACCGGGTCGAGCCGATGACGGTCTCGTCGGCCAGCCGGACCACCGCGAACGGCACCGCGATTCCCTTGGCCCGCCACGCGAGGGCGTCCTCCACGTGGCGGCGCATGGCGGGCTCGTCCTGCGGCACCATGACCCACTGGTACAGCGACGGATCCTGGGCCGCCGCCTGCAGCAGCCCGGGCACGTGCCGGATGCCGAGCGGCTCCAGCCGCACGTACTGTCCTTCGAGCGGCTGTGTTGATAGCGGCTGTGCTAGCCCGGGGGGGCGACCCCCCGGAACCCCCCGCTCTTGGGAGGGCTGCCCGCCCCCCCAAACCCCCCTGGGCGGCCGTTCCATGTAGTTGTCCGGCGGCGGCGCGAAGCCGAACTGGCGGTACAGGCCGTACGCGTCCGAGGTGTGCAGCATCCAGCGGAACCTCGCGCCCGGGCCCTCCTCGATCATCATCGCGACGATGGCCTTGCCCAGGCCGCGGCCGCGGTGCGCGGGCAGCACGTACACGTCGGCCAGGTAGGCGGACCCGCCGTCGCTGATCGCGCGGGCGAAGCCGACCATCGCGCCGGCCGCGTCGTACGCCCCGATGACCCGCCAGGCCGCGTCGATCTGGCGCCTGATGTCCGGCTCGGCACGCCAACGGGCCCAGTAGGCCTCGGTGGTCAGGAACGCCGCCGCGGCCGCGGGATCGATCCGGGCCGGGTCGTCGTCGAGCTCATAGCTCCCCGCCGTACGTCGCATCACAGCACCTCCAGGGCTTGGTCGATGTCGGTGATCAGGTCCGCGGCGGGCTCCACGCCGACCGACAGCCGGATCAGGCCGGCCGGGGCGATCTCGGCCGGCCACCGGGCGCGCCGTTCCCAGGTCGACTCGACTCCCCCGAAGCTGGTCGCCGGCAGGATCAGCCGGGAGCTCGCCACCACCTTGTCCGCGGCATCCGCGCTGTCCGGCCTGACCTCGAAAGAAAGCAACGGGCCGAACCCGTCCGGCATCTGCCGCCTGGCCAGCTCCGATGTCGCTTTGTCGATACCGGGCCCATCGATACCGGGCCCTTCGATACCGGGCCCATCGATACCGGGATAGTGCACCGCCGTCACCCTGGGATGGCCCGCCAGGTGGCCGGCGATGGCCAGCGCACTGGCCGACTGGCGCGCGATCCGCAGCGGCAGCGTCTTCAGGCCGCGCAGCGCCAGCCAGGCCTCGAACGGCCCCGGGATGCCGCCGCCGCTGGACCGCCAGGCCCGCAGCTCCGCCAGTAGCCCGGCGTCGCGGCTGACCACGGCGCCCAGGATCACGTCGGAGTGCCCCGATACCGACTTGGTCAGCGAGTACAGCGAGGCCGTCGCGCCGGCGTCGAGCGGCCGCTGGAGCAGTCCGGTGGCCACGGTGTTGTCGACCACCATGGGCGCGCCCGCCGCGGCCGCGAGCCCGGCCAGCCGGGCCAGGTCGGCCACCCGGAGCAGCGGGTTGGTCGGCGTCTCGGCCCACAGCAGGGACGGAGCGGCCGTCAGTTCGCGCTCGACGGCCACCAGGTCCCGCAGGTCTACCGGGACCGGGCGGGTGCTGTGCGGCCGCAGGCGGTCCGCCAGCACCCGGCCCCCGTAGTAGCCGTCCTCCGGCAGCACGATGCGCTCACGCCCCGGGGCCAGCGCCAGCATCAGCGCCATCGAGGCCGCCTGGCCGGAGGCGAAGGCCACCGCCTCCGCGTCCTCCAGACCGCCGAGCGCCTGCTCGAGCGCCTCCCAGCCGGGGTTGCCGTCCCGGCCGTAACCACGGCCCGGGCGCGGGGTCCCCTGCGAGACGTAGATGCTCGCCGGGACCAGGGGTGGCGTGGCGGGCTGGCCGGGTGCCCGTTCGGTGCCCGCGTGGATCAGCCGGGATTCGGCGGAGAATATGTCAGCCATCGGCGCCGAGAAATGTTACAGTACAATCTGTGAACATACTGGTACGATATCGCCTGGGAGGCCGGACCGCCAAGGAGATTTCGGCCAGCGTGGAGGCAGGGGTCCGCGGCGGGCAGCTCGCTCCCGGGGACCAGCTGCCCGCGGTCCGCGAGCTGGCCGCGCAGCTGGGCGTCAGCCCGACCACGGTGGCGTCCGCCTACAGCGACCTGCGCCGCCGTGGCCTCACCGCCGGCGCCGGCCGCGCGGGTACCCGCATCAGGGGCGCTCCCCCGGTCAGCTCGCGGGTGTACCTCAGTGCCCCGGCCGGTACCAGGGACCTGATCACCGGCGGCCCGGATCCCGATCTGCTCCCGCTGCTCCCGGCCTGGCCTGCCAGGCGGCCGGCCCGGATGTACGCCGAGGCGCCGGTCGCGCCGCGGCTGCGCCGGCTGGCGGCCGGGCAGCTGGCCGCCGACGGCATCGACACCGCGAGCCTGACCGTGGCCGGCGGCGCGCTGGACGCCATCGAACGGGTCCTGGCCACCTGGCTCACCCCCGCCGACCGGGTGATCGTCGAGGATCCCGGCCACGCGGTCACCTTCGACCTGCTCGCGGCCATGGGCTTCACGACGGTACCGGTCCCGGTCGACGACCTGGGCATCCGGCCCGACGGGCTGGCCGCCGCGCTGGCCCGGGGCGCGGGCGCGCTGATCGTCACGCCCCGGGCGCAAGCCGCCACCGGGGCGGCGTGGGACGCGGGCCGGGCCGCGGAGATAGCCGCGGTGCTGCGCCGGTACCCGGCGACCGGGGTCATCGAGGACGACCACGCCGGACCGGTGGCCGGGGTGCCCGGCCTTACGTCATGCGCGGGGCATTCCCGCTGGGTCACGCTGCGCTCGGTGTCCAAGTCGCTCGGGCCTGACCTGCGGCTCGCCGTGGTGGCCGGGGACGAGGCCACCATCACCCGGGTCGCGGGCCGGCAGGCGCTGGGCACCGGCTGGGTGAGCTACCAGCTGCAGGAGACGGTCGCGGACCTCTGGTCGGACGCCGCGGCGGCCCGGACCCTCGCGGAAGCGGCCCGGACGTACGCCGGCCGCGGCGCCGCCCTGCGGTCGGCGCTGGCGGCGCACGGCATCACGGCCAGCGGCCGGTCGGGCTTCACCTGCTGGGTGCGGGTCGCCGACGAGGACGGGATCGCGTCCTCGGTAGCCGCGGCGGGCTGGGCGGTGGCCCCCGGCCAGCGGTTCCGCATCGCCGCGCCGCCCGGCGTCCGGATCTGTTTCGCGCGCCTGGCGGAGTCCGACGCGACGGCGTTCGCGGCCGAGTTCGCCCGGGCGCTACGGCACCGGGCCTCGCGCCTGGACTGAGCAGGCGACGGCGCTACGACTCCGGTTCAGCGGGCACCGCGGCCCGTGAGGCGACGTCGGCCTGCGGGTCACGCTGCGGCCCGGATTCGAGCGGGATGGTGCTGAACGCGAATCCGCGCAGGTCGGAACGCTCTTCCCCGGCGGGCTGGCGCCCGCCGGCCACGGGCTCGACGGCCAGGATGGTCAGCGCCCCGTCGACGACCCCGCGCTCCGCGGCCCACGCGCGCAGCGCCTCGATGACCTCGGCGACGTGATAGGCGCAGGCGTCCGCCCGCCGGTGGGCCTTCCGCGGGCGCGAGCCGTCGAGCCGAACCTGGAAGCACGGCACGTGCCCGCACTGCCTATCCGCGTCGCATGTCCCCGGCGACGCCTGGTGGTCCGGCGGATTCATGCGCCATCCGGATCGCCGGGGGCACCCCAATCGAACGATGTTCGGCGTGCTGTCATAGAAGGCTTTTCCTCCCTGAGGAGCCTGACGCGAAGACGGCCCTCCCTTTGCGACCGGGAGGGCCGTCGCCGTCAATGTGATGACGGCCCACCCCCGCGGAATTGCGCGGCGGCCGCGGACCGTCCGAAGCAATAGTGTCCGCACCGGGATGCACCCGCCACCCCAATGGGATATTCGCCTCAGTATTCACACAAATTCGTAGTTGTACGAATACTCCCCGTACATCCCCGAGGTTACTGCGGGTAGGTTCCGCCTCATCACCACCGGGCGTGCTCTAGCATAGACCACTCGTTCCCCTTATTTCACCTTATGTCTCAGAATCGCGGAACGATCAAGAACCCGGCGAGTTGATCTTTCTGGGCCGGGCGGGGTCCGATTGTTAGCGCGCACAAATTACCCCGCGGGTTCGGCAATGATCGTTTTGCTTGAACGGCTTGCTTTGGCCGAAGGCAATTTCCGGCGGCATTCTGGCACCGGAAGCCGGCAGTCGATCTCAGGCAGCCGGCAGGTCCCCGGCGGCACTACCGTCCCGGTGCCCCGGTGCCGGGTGTCTCAGCATGGAACGCTGATAGGGGGCTGGACGGGGTACGCTCCGCGCAACGATGCCCGGATCGAGCACGCGCTGATGTCACCGCGGAGGACTTCATGTCAGCAGAGACCGGCCAGTCCGACGGCCCGGCGCCAGCCGCCCAGCCCGCCCGGTTCGCCCGGTTCTCCGGGGTCTTCGGGTCGGCGTCCGGGCTGGCCCAGGTGGAGAACTGGCATCACGACCTGGTCGAGCTGATCGACGGCTGGGGCTGGATCCGCACGCTGAACGACCAGCTGACCGCCGTGCTCGCGCCGTGGCGCGAAAGGTACCAGGGCAACCCGGTCATCGAGCTGATGCACGGCGGCCGGTGGCTCGGTCACCCGCTGCACCCGGCCCTGTCCGACCTGCCGATCGGGTTCTGGGCCGGATCCGCGCTCCTGGACCTCACCGATCGCGACCCGGCCCCCGAAGGCGGCCTCGACCCGGCGGGCCTGCTCACCGCGGCGGGCATCGCGGCCGCGGTCGCGACCGCGGCCACCGGCGTGGTCGACTGGACCGTCAGCGACGACCAGGACCGCCGGGTCGGCTTGTTCCACGGGGTGCTCAACACGGCCGCCCTCGGCCTGCACGGCATGTCGCTGGCGGCCAGGCTGGCCGGTCACCGGGGCACGGCCCGCGGGCTGGGCGCGGCCGGCCTGGCCGTCACCGGCACCGCCGCCTACCTCGGCGGCCACCTGGTGTTCGCCAAGGCCGTGATGGTCAGCCGGGTAGCCGGGGCCGACGGGCCGCGGCGCTGGGTCCGGGCGATCGAGGAGACCGGGCTGCCGGACGACGTGCCCACCGGCGTGCAGGCCGACGGACGGCAGATCCTGCTGTACCGGCACGACGGAACCCTCTACGCGCTCGACAACCTGTGCAGCCACGCGGCCGGCCTGCTCAGCCGCGGCCTCGTCGAGGGCCTGACCGTGACGTGCCCGCTGCACGGATCGCAGTATTGCCTGGCCGACGGCTCCGTCCGGCGCGGCCCGTCCCATCAGCCTCAGCCCGTGATACGCACCAGGGTCCGCAACGGCTGGATCGAGGTACGCGGTAACCAGCCCGCCCCCCGGCGCCGACCTGCCAACGGAAGGAAATAGTCATGGCCTTTGAAATCGTCGCCAACCTCGACGACCTGGAACCGGGCGAGACCCTGTTCGTCGAGGGGCTGCGGGAGCCGATCTGCCTGGTGCGCCTGGACGACGATGATGTCCGCGCGGTGCACAACACCTGCACCCACCAGCAGCAGCCGCTGCACGAGGGCACCGTGCAGGACGACGACACCCTGGTCTGCGCGTCGCACAACTCCCGGTTCGACCTGACCACCGGCGAGTCCATCGGCATTCCCGTGGTACCTCCGCTGCCCGTCTACGCCTGCCGGATCGATGGCGACGCGATCCTCGTCGACATCGACCAGCAGCTCAACGATGCCCCCATCCCGCATCGCCCGTACCACTGACGATGCCTAATATCCGATCGGAAAAGTAGATAATACGGGCTCCCACCTCGCGGATGGGAAGGTCCTACCTATAGCGTTGTCCCATGGCCCAGCGCACCGAGCAGATCAGCCTTCATCTCAACGCGTACCTCAGCGCGCACAGCAGCCCGCCGGACGCGGTGCTGCGCGAGCTGGCGAACGAGACGGCCGAGCTGTTCCCGACCGAGACCGGGCTGGCCATCGCGCCCGAGCAGGGCACGCTCATGACGCTGCTCACCCAGCTGACCGGCGCCACCTCAGCGGTCGAGGTCGGCACCTTCACCGGCTACTCCTCCATCTGCATTGCTCGTGGCCTAGCCGCCGAAGGACGCCTGCTGTGCTGCGACATCAGCGAGGAGTGGACCACGGTGGCCAGGAAGTACTGGGAGAAGGCGGGCCTGTCCGACCGGATCGAGCTGCGGCTCGGGCAGGCCATCGACACGCTGCGCTTCCTGCCGGAGGAGGAGATCTTCGACCTGGCCTTCATCGACGCCGACAAGGGCGGCTACCTCGGCTACTGGCGCGAGGTCGTGCCGCGGGTGCGGGCCGGAGGGTTGATCATGGTCGACAACACGTTCTCGCATGGCCGGGTGATCGACGCGGGCAACGACAACCCGCTGGTGATCGCGGTCAGGAACTTCAACGACCACGCCGCCGCGGACGACCGGGTAGACCTGGTCATGGTGCCCATCGGCGACGGGCTGACCCTGGCCCGCAAGCGGGACTAGAACCTGTCCTAACCCAGCCGGGTCAGGCGGCGGGCGGCCTCGGCTAGCTTCGACGTTCCCTTGCTCCGGGCGAACGCAGCGACCGGCGCGGGAAGCTCCGGCAGCCCGGACACCGTGCTTGCCTGGGCGGCCAGTTCCAGGAGCAGGTGCAAGCCGGCTGGCTTAGCGGGCAGCAGAGCCACCGTCACCGTCAGGCAGGCCTGCGCGATGCCTGCCGAGGCGACCGGATCCGGCGCGGCGTGCCCGAGGCGTCCGCCGCCGCGATCCGGACCTCGGCCGAGGCCGCGGACAGTCCCGTGACCAGTACGAGGTGGCATATCTTCCCGAACTCTCCGGCCAGGCTCGCTAGCCCTCGCACCGCCGTGCCCGCGGCGTTCCGACCCGGCCCCAGCCCGTCGGACAGCGGGCTCAGCAGGTGAGCGGCGACCAGCTCCGGGTTATGCGGGCAGAGCAGGTGCCAGGACGCGATCATCTCATCAAGGCGGAGACCCGTGTGTCCCACGGCGAACTGCCGGTTATCGAGCGGGTGCGCCAGGTGAGTCAGCAGCGGCCAGCAGTACGGCGCCGACGCGGACTCCGGAACTCGCGCCAGCCGGGCATGCGGTCCGGTGCCGCCCTCGGTGAACCGCTCCCATGGCATCGCGCGGAACCCGGCCCTGGGCGGGGTGACGGACGGCTCGAGCGCCAGTTCCTCGTCCGCGCCCGGTGCCGCGCGCAGGCGCGCGGCTTCAAGGTCGTACCGGCATGGCGTGAGCTCAGCGGTTGCCCAGAGTGCCTGGCGGGCGGTCAGTTCCCCAGGGCTGATCGTGCCGTCCGCGAACTCGGGCTCGGCCAGCAACTGCAGCGCGCGGCCCGCGGCGATCAGGGTGCAGGCTTCCCCGATCCGGGCGCGTCCCGCGGGACGCGAGCGCGCGGGCGGCGGTCGTCGAGCTGGCGTCCGCGCTGTCACCGGTCCTGCGGCCCGACGCACGGGCACTAGGACTCGTCCGGCAGTGTTGCAACGACCCGTTGAGCCCGGGGCCCCAAAATCACCCGCAAGCCCGAATCCACCCCGTAAGAGCCACGATCATCGTACTGGCGAGCGAATAGAGGTGCGGGAGAGGCTGACGGCGCTGATGCAGCCCTCATCCGCGGCCCGGACCGGGGTGATCCGCACCGCCCGGCCGGAGGCTGTTCAGGCCGTGAGCCGCACCCCGGCACGCCGCACTCACCTGAACCAGGAATCACTCATCTAGCCGGCCCAGGATTAGCCGGCACCGACCGCGCCGCCCAGGTACAGCGCCCCGATCTCGGGGTTCTCCAGCACCTCGCGCCCGGTGCCGGACAGCCGCACCCGGCCGCTCTCCATCACCACGCCGTGGCTGGACAGCCGCAGGCCGGCCCGGGCGTTCTGCTCGACCAGCAGGATCGTCGTGCCGGCCGCGTTCATCTGCCTGATCGCGGTGAACACGGTCCGCAGGATCTTCGGTGCCAGCCCCATCGACGGCTCGTCCAGGAGCAAGAGCGTGGGCTCCAGCATCAGCGCGCGGCCGAACTCCACCAGCCGCTGCTGCCCGCCGGACAGGCTGCCCGCCTTCTTCCCCGCCCATCCGGCGATGTCGGGGAACACCTCGAACACCGCCCTCATCCGGCGCGCGGTCAGCGCCCGCTCGCCCAGGATGTAGCCGCCGAGCTCGATGTTCTCCCGGACCGTCATGTCGCGGAACAGGCTGTGGTTCTGCTGCACCTGCACCACGCCGAGCCGCAGCACCTGGCGCGGCGACATCCCGGCGAGGTTCCGGCCGTCGAGCTCGATCGAGCCCAGGCGCGGCCGCAGCAGGCCGCTGATCGCGGCCATGAGCGTGGATTTCCCGGCCCCGTTCGGCCCTACCACGCAGGTGATGCCGCCCTCGGCAACTTCCAGGGACACCCCGCGCAGGACGTCGCCGCCGCCGTACCCGGCCACCAGGTCCGTGATCTTCAGTACCGAACGGGCCTGGGTGCCCGCCCCGGTCTCGGTCATTCGTCCTCCGCTGGGTCCAGGTCCTCACCCAGGTAGGCGTTGAGCACCCGGCGGTCGGTCCTGATGATGCCGGGCGGGCCGCTGGCCACCACGGTCCCGGAGTCGAGCACCGTGACCTGGTCGCACAGGCCCATCACGAACTCCATGTTGTGCTCGACGATCAGGAAGGTCTTGCCGGCCGCGTTCAGCTCGCGGATCCGGTCGGCGATGTGGTTGACCAGCGATAGGTTGACGCCGCCGGCCGGCTCGTCGAGCAGGATGACGGCGGGGTCCGCCACCAGCACGTAGGCGAGCTCCAGCAGCTTGCGCTGGCCGTAGGACAGGGTGCCGGCCAGCTCGGCGTGGTGCCCGGCGATGCCGAGGAAGTCCAGCTGCTCCATCGCGCGCCTGCGCGCCGCGGCGCGCCCGTTGGGCGACGCCACCAGCATGTTCTCCAGCACGGTGAGGCTGGCGAAGATCCTGGTCAGCTGGAAGGTGCGGCCGATCCCCAGGGCGAAGACCCTGTCCGGGGAGACGTTGGTGATCTGTCTGCCGTCCAGGTACACGTGGCCCGCGTCGGCCTTGGCGTACCCGGTGATGACGTTGAACAGCGTGGTCTTGCCCGACCCGTTCGGCCCGATCAGGCCCGCTACCGTGCCCTCCTCGACCTCCACCGTGCAGGTGTCGAGCGCGTGCACGCCGCCGTAGGCCTTGCGGATGCCCTCGGTGCGCAGCAGTGCGGTCATCTGGTCCCGCCGCTCAGGCCTGACCTGGCCGGATCCGGGTCCGGAGCGGTGGGCACCGGCGGGACGGCGGGACGGCCCCGGGTCCGCAGCCGTCTCAGCCACTCGCCGGCCGTCGGGACGATGCCGCGCGGCACGAACAGCACGATGAGCAGGAACAGCGCGCCGAGCAGGATCTCGCTGAGATAGCCGTTGGTGTACCTGATGGTCAGGTAGAGCTGGCCCGGTTCGATGATGAGCGCGCCGATGATCGGGCCGGAGATCGTGCCGAGGCCGCCAAGGAACGCCATCAGCACCAGCGACAGGTCGAACAGCGGGTCGAAGCCCGACTGCGGCAGGACCTGCGTCAGGTACAGGAACCACACCCCGCCGACCAGGCCCGTGATCGTCGCGGACAGCACGAACACGGCCAGCTTGACCCGCATGGTACGCACCCCGAGCCCGCGCGCCCGGTCCTCGTCGTCCCTGATCGCCCGGAGCTGCAAGCCGGCCCTGGACCGCCGGACCAGGACCGCGATGACAACCGCGGCCACCGCGCAGGCCAGCGTGATGTAGTAGAAGCGGTCGTTGAAGGCCGTCGGCGTCCAGGGCAGGAACGGCGCCGACATCCCTATGGTGCCGCCGGTAAAAGAGTTCAGGTTGAAGGCCATCAGCTGGAAGATGAAGAACACCGCGATCGTGACCACGATGAACGTGTGCCTGCGCACCCGCAGCGCGATCAGGCCGAACGGCACCGCGATCGCCGCCCCGACCGCGGCGGCCAGCGGCAGCAGCGCGAACACGCCGACGCCGTTGATGTGCCAGGCCTTGGCCGCGATGCCCACGGCGTAGGCTCCGCTGCCGAAGAACACCGCCTGGCCGAGCGATATGTAACCGGAGAAGCCGGAGAACATGTTCCAGGCGGTGACCACGGCCACGAAGATCAGCGCGTAGACCGCGTAGTTGGTGACCACCGGGCTGCTGAACACCACCGGGAACACGATGGCCGCCGCGGCCAGGAGGACCAGCGCCAGCCCGGCCGCCGCGCGCCGCCTGCTCACGGTGCCCTTCATCGGGCCGGTCATTGCGCGCGCACCGGCTGCCGGCCGAAGAACCCGGTCGGGCGGATCAGCAGCACCAGCACCAGGGCGGCGTAGAACACGACGATCGCCCACTCCGGCGACCATATGGTGACCAGCGACTCCAGGGTGAGCATGAAGACCGACGCGGCCAGCGCGCCGCCGATGCTGCCAAGACCGCCCAGGATGATGATCGCCAGCAGGCGTGAGATCAGGTCGTAGCCGCTGTTGGGGTTGAAGGCGTTGGTGGCGCCGAACATCATCCCGCCGGCCGCGGTCACCGCGACGCCGACGCCGAAGGTGAGCGCGGCGACGCGGTTCACGTCGATGCCGATGAGCCGCGCCGCCGTCTCGTCCTGCATCGTCGCCCGCACGCTGCGCCCGAACCTGGTCCGGTACAGCAGCGCGTAGATGGCCGCGACGAGCGCCAGCGCCAGCGCGAAGCCGTAGATGTAGATGTAGGACAGGTAGAAGCCGAACACGTGCACGCTGGATTGTACGTACGAGGCGTTGAGCTGCTTGGGGTTGGGCCCGTAGATCTCGTAAAGAATCCCCTCGATGATCAGCGCGACCGCGTAGGTGACCAGCAGCGTCATCGATGTTCGCTCCCGGCCGCGCAGCCGCCGGATGAACGCCCACTGGATGGCGACGCCGAGCACGAACATGGCCGGGACGGTGATCAGCAGCCCGAGGAACAAGTCGAGATGGATCCGGACCGACAGCGTGTAGCTGAGATAAGCGCCCAGGATGACCAGGACACCCTGGGCGATGTTGATGATGTCGAGCACGCCGAAGATCAGCGTCAGGCCGACGGCCATCAGGGCGTAGACGCCGCCGACGAGGATGCCATCGACAATAGCCTGGTAGATCTGACGCGCCATCGAGCTAGCTGGTCCAGTTCGGCTTGGGGTTAATGATTGCCACCGAGCCGGTCGCGCTGACCGGAAGGACCTGCTTGTACGCGGTGCCCTGCTGCTGCCACTGGAAGGTGAACGCCGCGGCGCTGGAGTTCTGGCCGGAGTTGTCGAACCTCACCGGTCCCTGGACGGTGCTGAGCGTCACGCCGCTGTGCAGGTAGGTGATGATCTTGGCGTTGTCGGTGCCCTTGGTGCCGGTGACCGCCTGGGCCATCACCTGACCCACCGAATAGGCCTCGGCCACGTCGGCGTTGACGTCCGACGGGGATCCGCCGTACTTGGCCACGTACTCGTTCACCATCTTCTGGCTGGCCGGGTTCGGGTAGCCCGGGTACCAGCCGTTGGGCACCATCATCCCGGTCGCGTTGCCCTTCCCCACCGCGGAAGTGAACGCGGCGCCCTGGTCCGGGCCCGCCGCGCAGATGAACATCTTCGGGTTGTAGTGCTGCTGCTCGAACGCCTGCATGAACGCGGACACCGTCGGGACGTCGGTGGAACCGAGCACCACGGCCTGCGCGCCGGTGGCGGCCACCTGGTCGGCGGCCGGCTTGTACGAGGCGTTCTCGGCCGGGAAGATCTTCGAGTACACCGTCTTCACTCCGAGCGCCTGCAGCCTCTGCTGGGCGAGCTGCACCGGCGGGTCTGCGAACGGGTCGTCGGCCATCGGATAGGCCGCCGTCTTCGGCCGCTGGCCGGGCGGCAGCGAGGCGACCCAGTTGACGAACGGGATCAGCTCGTCCACGATCGGCAGGCTGACGTCGAATACGTTGTGCGCCGTCTGGTTGGCCGGGCTCGCGAACACCGACGGCGCCCCGCCCGCGCCCTCGACCAGGGCATAGCCGTACCGTGCCGCGACGGATGCCGACGGCGTGGTCAGCAGGGAGGAGAAGGGCCCGAACGCGAGGTCTACCTTATCGGAGGCGAACAGGGTCTGGTAGTTCGTCTGTACCTGCGTGGGCGAGCTGTTGTCGTTGAGGATCTTGAGGGTGACTTGGCGGCCGAGCAGGCCGCCCTGCGCGTTCACGTCGGCGGCCCACAGCTGGTAGCCCTTCTCGAAGGCCTGGCCGTCGTCGGAGAAGTCGCCGGTCAGCGACAGCGACGCGCCGATCGTGATCGGCTTGGTGTTTGTCGGGCTCGGGCTGCTCGTGGCTCCTGTGCTGCTGCTGCTGCCGCTGCTGCAAGCCGCCACAAGGCAGGCCGAAAGGACTGCTGCCGCGCTCAGGGCGAGGTTATGCCTGGAGAGCCAGACGGGGTGGGATCTCACGCCCGGGGCCTCCTTTCTCCTCGTACGGGATGGTCACGGATCAGGTTTCGCTGGTGCCGAGCCCGTCGGACACATCCGCGTGCTCGCTGACGAGCGCCAGGCCCGCGGAATCCGCCTGCTGCTGCAGCAGGGCGGCGAAGTCGGCATCGCCGTACCCGCGTCCGACCAGACCCTGGATCAGCTGGTGGACCGCCGCGGCGACCGGCATCGGCACCTCGTGTTCCCGCGCGGCGGCCAGGCCAAGATCGAAGTCCTTGCGCAGCAGCGTCGCGGTGAACGTAGGTTCGAAATCGAGGTTCACGTAAGCCGGCGTCTTGTAGCCGGTGAACAGCGAACCCATCACACTCTTGTTAAGGCATTCGAGGAACGCCTGCCTGCTGATCCCGCTCTTTTCCGCCAGAATCGTTATCTCGGCGAGTGACTGGGCCACCACGCCGAGGATGAGGTTGTGGCAGAGCTTCACCGTCCTGGCCTCCTCGCCGTCACCCACGTAGGTGACGCCGCGGCCCAGCATGTCCAGGTACGGCTCCGCCAGGTCGAACGCGTCGCGCGGGCCGGAGACGGCGGCCGTCATCTTCCCGGCCCGCACCACCTTGGGATTGCCCATCACCGGCGCGGCCAGCAGGGCCGTGCCGCGGCCGGCGATCTCAGCCCGCACCCGGGCTGAGGCCTCGGCCGATACGGTCGAGCAATCGACGAGCACCCGGGGGGCCGCCCCGGGACCTGACATGAGCCCGTCCGGGCCCAGCACCGCGGAAATGAGATCGTCCGACGAGCCGACCGTGATGAAGACGATGTCCCTGACCGCCAGTTCCGCGGCACTACCCGCGGGCTTGGCGCCCAGCCGGATCAGCGGCTCGGCCTTGCCCATGGTGCGGTTGAAGACGGCGAGATCACAGCCGGCCGAAGAAGCCGGCGCCCCATCTCCACGCCCATGCGACCGACGCCCAGCCAGCCGAGCCGGTGCGTATGATCACGTCCAGCCATGTTGCCAGGTCCCTCCCTCGGTGCACGACAAATCCAGCTACGGCAATCTGGTCACAATCGTTTGCACCCCCCGACATTGGTCCCCGCGCCGCTCCTTTGTCAATGCCGGGTGCCCAACCTGTTACCAAGCCGCATCAAATCGCTTCGCGGATATACCGGCGGACCGCCGTCCGGCCGGGGACATGCGCGGAGCAGCGGTGACGGGCCTGCTCCAGGGTGCCCTACGGCCGGGTAGCCGTTAGCCGTCGATTGCGGGTTTGGCCTGCTAGAGGGCGCGGTACGCAGCCGGATGGGACGGGTCGGCCGGGTCGGCCGCGCGTTCGGTCGTGGACCCGCGCACGACGAGCTCCGGCGCCAGGTAGAGGATCTTGACCGGTCCCTCCTTCCCGCTGATGCGCTCGAGCAGCAGCTCGGCGGCCTCGGTGCCGAGCTGGTAGTGCGGGAAGCGGACCGTGGTGAGCGGCGGCCGCAGCCGGTCGATGAACGGCATGTCGTTGAAGCCGATCACCGAGATGTCCTCGGGGCACTGCAGGGACCGCTCGTCGAGCGCGGAGTAGCACCCCACCGCCAGCATGTCGTTGGCGGCGGCCACCGCGGTGAAGTCTCCCGGCCGGGCCAGCAGCTCCCCGCAGCAGCGGGCGCCTTCCTCGACCGTGTACCTGGTGGCGTAGGCGATCAGGTCCTCGTCCACCGCCAGGCCGTGGGTGGCCATGCCGTCCCGGAACCCCCGCAGGCGGCTGATGCCGGTGGATGCCTCCTGCGGGCCGGCGACATGCGCGATCCTGGTGTGGCCGAGCCGGGCCAGGTGGGTAACCGCCATCCGCGCGCCCTGCTCGTTGTCGACCGAGACCGAGGGGAAGCTGTAATCCGGCGCCAGCCGGTTCATCAGCACCACCGGAACCTCCGCCGCGGCCGCGTCGGCCAGCAGCTGGTCGTGCAGCGTGGCGGTGGCCAGCACGAAACCGTCAACGTGCCGGGCCCGCATCTGCTCGAACAGGGTGCGCTCGCGGCCGGCGTCGGCGTCGGTGTTGCCGAGCAGCGCGACGTAGCCCGCGGCGGCCAGCTTGTCCTCCAGGCCGCGCACGATCGGCGGGAACAGCGGGTTGTTAAGGTCGGGGATCAGCACCCCGACCGTGTGCGAGCGCCGGGTGCGCAGGCTCCGGGCGACCGGGTTGGGCCGGTAGCCGAGCCTCGCGGCCGCATCGGTCACCCGGCGCGCGGTGTCCTCGCTGACCAGGATGCGGGTCTCGGGGTTGAGCGCGCGGGAGGCGGTGGCCGGGTGCACGCGAGCCGCGGCCGCGACGTCTCGCAATGTGGCCGGCCGGTCAGGCATCGTTCATCTCCGCTCCCCCCACCAGTGCGTCCGCGCCGGGCATGACCCTAACAAGCCCGTTTTGGACGGACTAACCCTAACCGGGGGGCGCTACCTGCCGCTACTCGCCGCGCTGAGCATTGAGGCAGGCAGATGGCGGGCGAGCACGTCCCGGTGCGTCGGCACGGCCTCGGCGTGGCGCCGCTGGCCCGCCTCGGTCAGCACCACGTAGACGCCGCGGCGGTCCACGTCACAGCCGCACCGCTCGACCAGGCCGTGCCGGGCCAGCCGGTCTACCAGGCGAGACAGCGCGCTCTGGCTCAGGTGCACGGCCTCGGCGAGGTCCTGGGCGCGGAACTTGCGCCCCTCGCTCTCGGCGAGGCGCTCCAGCACCTCGAAGTCACTGATCCCCAGCCCGTGCCGTTCGCCGAGCTCGCGCTCGAGCGCGGCGCACGCGGCGGCGTGGCAGGCCGACATCTCCCGCCAGGCGGTCACCACATTGTCCTGCGTCATGCTCACGACCGCATCGTAGCGCGCGGCCTAGATATTTGCAAGCGCATTAATTGTTCTTGCATCTAGTGCTTGCACATACATATAGTTTGGCTCATGATTTCATCCGAAGCACTTCATGCCGATGCCCGTCACGGGGACAGCCAGGCCTGGACACCGCAGCTGTGGGCCATCCTGATCGTGCTCGGCGGCGCGCTGTGCCTTGATGCCCTGGACGTCTCGATGATCGGAGTGGCCCTGCCGTCCATCCGGACGGCCCTCGGCCTGAGCACCTCGTCCCTGCAGTGGATCGTCAGCGGCTACGTGCTCGGCTACGGCGGGCTGCTGCTGCTCGGCGGCCGGGCCGCGGACCTGCTCGGCCGCAGGCGGGTCTTCCTGGTCGCGCTGGCCGTCTTCGCCCTCGTCTCGGTGCTTGGCGGCCTCGTCAGCGACCCCGGGCTGCTGATAGCGGCCCGTTTCGTCAAGGGCGTGGCGGCCGCGTTCACCGCGCCGGCCAGCATGTCCCTGCTCACCACCACGTTCCCCGAGGGCCCGATGCGGAACCGCGCGTTCAGCGTGTACACGGTCTTCGGCGCCAGCGGCTTCTCGCTGGGCCTGGTCCTTTCCGGCCTTCTCACCGAGATCAGCTGGCGGTGGACGCTGCTGGTCCCGGCCCCGGTGGCGGCACTGGTGCTGCTGGCGGCGATCCGGTTCATCCCGCGTGGCGAGCGCGTGGCGCGGGCCGGCCGGCGGTTCGACATTCCCGGCGCGCTGACCATCACCGCGGCCATGCTGCTGCTCGTCTACACGGTCGTCTCCGCCCAGCAGGCGGGCTGGGGCTCGCCCAGGACCATCGGGTCGTTCGCGGCCGTCGCCGTCCTGTTCGGTATGTTCGCCACGATCGAGGGGCGCAGCCGCGACCCGCTGGTGCCGTTCGGCATCTTCGCCTCGCGGCCGTTGCTGCGCGCGAACATCGGCGCGGTGACCCTGTTCGGCACCTACATCTCGTTCCAGTTCCTGGTCACTCAGTACCTGCAGACGATGGCGGGCTGGTCGGCGGTGGGCACCGCGCTCGCGTTCCTGCCGGCCGGGCTGATGGTCGTCCTGCTGTCCACCCGGATGGGCCCGCTGCTCGGCCGGTACGGGCCCGCGCCGCTCACCGCGCTGGCCTTCACCTGCCTGCTCATCGCGTACGTGGTGTTCCTGCGGGCCGGCGTGCGCCCGGACTACCCGGCGGTGATGCTGCCCGCGACCCTGCTTATCGGGCTGGCCTTCGGGCTCGGCTTCTCCTCGCTCACCGTCGCGGCCACGGCGGGGGTCCCGGACGCCGAGCAGGGCCTGGCGGCCAGCTTGTTCCAGACGTCTTTCCAGGTCGGCGGCGCCGTGGTGCTCGCGATCGTCACCGCCGTGGTCGACGCCTCCGGCGCGGCCGGGCTGGCCTCCCCCGCGGCCACGCTGACCGCGTACCGGCCGGCGCTTGTCCTGATCACGGTCGTGGCCGCGGTCGGCGCGCTGGTCGCGCTCAGCGGCCTGCGCCGTCAGCGTGAGCTGGCCGTGCGGCCCGGTGAGCTGGCCGTGCGGCCCGGTGAGCTGGCCGTGTCCGGCCGGGAGCTAGGCGGATCTGACGGCGACCTGGTCGGCTGCGTCGCGGCGCCCGCGGCCGTCCCGGTACGCGAGGCTGCCAGGGACAGCCGGACGGACTGACTCCGCTCCCGGTGGCGTCAGGCCGAGCGATGGGCCGAGATGATGATCACCAGGGACGAACCGCGCCGGCCGGCCTGGCCGGCGCGGTTCGCGCCCGCAGGGGCCAGCACGGTACGGGTCCAGCTGACGTGCCACCGGGGGAACCGGTGACGGCGGCCAGCGTGGCGGCGGGACGCTGAGTCCTGCACCAGCTCATCGCGGTGCTGCGCGACCAGGGTCTTGGCTATTTCCGGATGCATGATGCCTCCTGGTGCCGTTCAGTGCATGTTCAGTGCATGTTCAGTGCATACTGAGGACGCGTACTAATTACGATGTATCTTGAGTTTGGCGCTTGTCAAGATATATCTCGAATTTTGGTCAGGCCCCTGGCTCGGGGCGGCCTCCGCGGGGCTACCCTGACGGGTGTCTGTGGGTTACCCGGTCCCGTCATTATGCCGACGGGGTTCTGACATTTTCGGCGGGCCAGGGACCGCGGAGTCAGCCCCCTGGACCGGCGTCCGTGTCGTCGCCGGCGCCATCGTCACCGGCGCCATCCTCACCGGCACCGTCGCCGCCGCCCGGCAGCGGCGGTGAGTCGAGGATCGGGTACCCGAGCAGCACGAACTCGACAGGCACGGCGCCCGGCGGGCGGCGCGCCGGGTCCCTGCGCTCGGTAAACCGGTGGTCCTGGCTGATCGTCTGCTCGAACGTCTTCATCAGGACCGCGTGAAGCTCCCTGGCCTCCTCCGGCGTCACGTAGACCATGCTGACGGAGCCGCCAAGGTCGTCCTCGAGGGCGGCCGGCCACGACGCTAGCGAGCTGAGACTGCGGCGCGCCCGGCTCAGCACCCGGTCCAGCCACACCTGGCCGAGAGCCTCGCTGGCCAGCGTGAACTGCGCATCCCCCGGCCGGGTCCGCAAGCTCATGCGCCCGTAGGCCTGACGCCACGGACGCTCCCGGCCCTTGCCGCCGCCCGCCTCCTCCACGAAACCGTACTTCGCCAGGGTCCGCAGGTGAAAGGCGCAGTTCGCCGGGGACTCGCCGAGCATCTCGCTGGCCTGCGTCGCGGTGAGCGTCCCAGCGTGCCCGAGCGCCTCGAGCAGCGCCCAGCGCAGCGGATGGGCCAGCGCCCGGATGGCCTTCGGGTCGGTCAGGTCGAGTTGCTCGTGATCGTCACGCGGATGAGGCTCGGCCTGGTCTTCGGAAGTCATGTTTCGAAAGACTACTCTCGAAAGGGTCGTTTCGACAAGTCCTCGGAACACTTCTTCCGATCCCGCGGCCGCCACGTCGGCCGCGGCCTCCATCCGCGCAGGCGGCGGCCGTGGCCGGCCATAATGGCGCCGTGATCGACGAGTTGATCGCCCGGATGGCGGCCCTGCTCGGCCCGCTGGAGGCCGGAGGCGACCAGCGGCGCTACTTCCACGCCACCTACCAGCGGACCACGATCGCGGTGGCCGGCGAGATCAAGCGGGGCGGCTTCAGTGATCCCGGGTGGGTGGAACGGTGGGACGTGGCGTTCGCCGACCTCTACCTGGACGCGCTGGAGACCTCGCTGGCGGGCCGGCGGCCGACGCGGCCCTGGGAGATCGCGTTCGGCGCCCCCGCCGATCTGCCCGCGCTCCGGCACGTGCTGCTCGGCATGAACGCCCATATCAACTACGACCTGCCGCAGGCGCTGCTGGCGGTGATTACGGACGAGGAGTTCGGCGACGCGACGCTGCTGGCCCGCCGGGAGGCCGACCACCAGGCGATCGACGGCGTGCTCGCCTCCCGGGTCGGCGCCGAGGACGACGAGCTGGCCAGGACCTCCGGCCCCGCTCCCCTGCTTGACCGGCTGCTCAGGCCATTCAACAGGCTCGGCACCCAGCGCTTCCTGCGCGAGGCGCGGGCCAAGGTATGGGCCAACGCGATCGCGCTGAACCACGCCCGCCGGCAGGGTTCCGACGCCTACGTGGTGCGGCTGGGCCAGCTCGAGGAGCTCAGCGCGGCCAAGGTCGCGGACCTGCTGGCCCCCGGCCAGGTCCTGCTGAAGCTGGCCGCCACCGGCTTCGGCGTCCGGCTGCCCGGGTAGGCCACGGAGCCGCAGGAAAGGCCAGCCGGAATTTCGCGGATAATCCCGGCCGTACACGTAAGAAAACAGGAAAATCGAATTAAGAAAAGCCTGCGGAAACAAGGTAGTACAGCATCGGAGCAACTCAGCGTTCCGCCGCGTAACGCCTGGTAACCTGTGGATGACCTGTGCAAAAGGCGGTGGAAAACCACGACGAAATGCGGATAACCAACCGTATTCTGTGGACTTCCTGTGGACAGGAAAATAGCTGGAAAAAGATGCGGCGCGGGTCTTGTGCGGGCGCGCGCCGAGGCAGTAGAAATGCTTTCACCGTTAGAAACGGGCACTGCCCGGGGGCGACTCCGGGACGTGGGAGGAGCAGGGCAACCTGAGCCTAACGCGGGTTCCTGGCTCTGGCGGGCGGCGTGTCCGCGCCGGGAAGGCCAGGCAACTGGCTGACTTGATGCGGCAAGGCCAGGCGAGGTCCCCTGCATCTCATACATGGAGGGGACCTTGTTCTATTCTGCCCGACACAAGCGCTCAGCCCAGGACCGACACGCCGGCAAGCACTCTCACGCCGGCCGCAGGACTGTCCTGAGTTCACTGCGCCAGGACCGCGCCGAGACCGACCCGGCCGAGGTGCCGGCGGACCAGGACACGCACGCCCCGCAGCACCTCGGAGCGCCCACCGAAGAGTAAGCTCCGGCCACAGACGCAGATCAGACGGGCCAGGCTTCCTTGCGGTAACCCATGTCCCAGAACATCCACTCGTAGCGGCTCGTGTTACGGAAGTGGCGGTGAACCCGGTCTCGTTCGGCTGCTCCTAGACCGGGACCCATCTCGTCGGTCACGTCGATCACGGCCTGCACCACGTCGCCGAACTCCTCACTCCCGTACGTGTCGATCCACTGCCGATAGCGGGGGTCGGGCGAGCCGCGGCGCAGCAGCTCCTTGCCGACCTCCCAGTAGATCCAGTAGCACGGCAGGACCGCACCGACCCCCTCCGCGTAGGACCCGTTGCCCGCGGCGGCGAGCAGATAGCTGGTATAGGCGAGGTTCGTCGGGGCAGGTTCGGCCTGCTCCGCGGCCACCGGATCGATGCCGAGGTCGGTGAGCAGCGACCCGTGCAGGGTCTTCTCGACCGCGATCGCGTCCGCCGCGTGCCGCGCGAACATCTCGGTCTGCGATGGCGCGGGGGCCCGGCTGGCCACGGCGGCCAGGGCCTGGGCGTAGCCGTGCAGGTAGATCGCGTCCTGCACGACGTAGAACGCGAAGGCGTCATGCGGCAGGCTGCCGTCGGTCAGCCCGGTCAGGAACGGGTGCGCCAGGATCGCGTCGTAGACCCCGGCCACCCCTTGCCACAGCTCAGCGCTGAAACTGTCGCTCATCGCGTGGTCTCTCTCGTTGCCGGGACCGTCATGGCGCGGTACTCGTGCAGGACGTGGACGGGACCTTCGCCGGCCCCGAGCCAGGGCAGGCCGTGCTCGACCGCCTGGCCGGCGATCACGGCGGCCTGGCGGGCCGCTTCGTCCAGCGGCAGCCCCGCCCCCAGCCCGGCCGCGAGCGCCGCCGAGTGGGTGCATCCGGCGCCGTGGGTGGCGGCGACGCCGTGCCGGGCGACCGGGATCGCCATGTGCCGTGATCCGTCGAACAGGTGGTCCACGGGCTCGGCCCCGTGGCCCCCCGTGACCAGGGCCGCGCGTGCTCCCATCGCCACCAGGCGCTCGGCGAGCGCCGCGCGGTCCTCGGTCACCATAGCGGTGAGCGCCTGGGCCTCAGGCAGGTTCGGCGTCACCACCGTGGCCAGCGGGAACAGCCGCCCGACCAGCGTGCCGACGGCGTCCGGGCGGAGCAGCCTGCTGCCGGAACTGGCCAGCATGACCGGATCCACCACCAGCGGCAGGCCGCGCGGCGCCAGCGTCTCGGCGACGGCCTCGATCAGCTCGGCGGAGAACAGCATCCCGGTCTTGGCGGCGTCGGCGCCGATGTCGTCGAGGACCGCATCGATCTGCGCCCGCACGAAGTCCGGCGGAACCTCATGGATGCCGCGGACCTCCACGGTGTTCTGCGCGGTCAGGGCGACGATGGCGGCCAGGCCATGCGCGCCGCACCGGGCGAAGGCCTTCAGGTCGGCCGCGACGCCGGCCGCGCCGCCGGAGTCCACCCCCGCGATGGTGAGGACGCGTGGCACGCGGGCGTTCACGACGGCAGCTCCGGCCGTCCGCCCACCGGGCTGGACGCCCGGGCGTGCCAGCGGCGCGGGATGCGTCCCGCGGTCCGGGCGGCGTGGCCAGCCGCCACCGCCAGCCGCATCGCGGTGGCCATTCGCTCCGGGTCCGCCGCCCTGGTGATGGCGGAGGCGATGAGGACCGCGTTGCAGCCAAGCTCCATCGCGAGGGCCGCGTCGCTGGCCGTCCCGATCCCCGCGTCCAGGACGACCGGAACGCCCGCCTGCTCGATGATCATCGCGATGTTGTGCGGATTGCGGATGCCGAGGCCGGACCCGATCGGCGCGCCGAGCGGCATGACCGCGGCGCAGCCCGCCCGCTCGAGATGCCGGGCCAGGACCGGGTTGTCGTTGGTATAGGGCAGCACGGTGAACCCGTCGGCGACCAGCAGCCGGGCCGCGTCGAGCAGCTCAACCGGGTCGGGCAGCAGCGTGTGGTCGTCGGCCACCACCTCGAGCTTGACCCAGTCGGTGCCCAGGGCCTCCCGGCCCAGCCTGGCCACGAGCCTGGCCTCGCTGGCGGTGTGGCAGCCGGCCGTGTTCGGCAGGATGCGCACCCCGGCCTCGCGCAGCGTGCCGAGCAGCGAGCCTCCTCCGTCGGGGCTGACCCGCCGCATGGCCACAGTGGTGAGCGCGGTCGCCGAGGCGTCGAGTACCCGGCGCAGCACGTCCAGGC
>CAVWBQ010000040.1:0-93597 GCA_963753225.1 uncultured Actinomycetota bacterium
CCCGACCAGCTGCTCGGGATCGAAGCGCGGCTCCGCCACATCGCACAGGAGGGTGCCATGCCAGCCGACGACATCGTGATCAAGAAGGTTCCGGCCATGGGCGTGGTCGTCATCGCCGCAGCGGCCCGGCCGCGAGCATCTTCCCGGTGGTGTACCACGACCTGGTCCGGTGGATCGACGAGCGGGGCTACCGGGCCGTCACGGGATCCAACCGCGAGGTATGGGTGAACGAAGTGGACGACATCGCCGACGTGGCCCAGCAGGTCTTCGAGACCAGCTGCCGTTCACCCGCCCCGACGCCCCGCCCGCGGGCTAGCCATGCATCCCGCCGAACAGCTCGCGGCCGAGCGCACTCGCGGCCACCTCAAGCTGGCCGAGCAGCTGCGATGCGCCCGCAGGCTGCGCACGCTGCGCCGGGCCCGGCGGATGGAGCTCAGGGCCGAACGCCGGCTGATCACCGCCTGGCGTCGCGCCGCCGAACTCCGCGACGCCGCCGAACCCGTCGGCTGGATCGCCCCGGACTGAGGTACTCACTCTTCAACGCGGCCGCTGACCTGGTGGGATAGGGTCATCAGCGGGTCAGTACCGAGAGCCAGCGCTTGTTGCTGAGTATGGTGGATTGTGCCGGGATTCTCGCCCAGATATCGTCCAGCGGTTCCTCAATGCAGTTCCCGTAGTGTATGTAGCTCGAAGCGGATGGCTGTTTAACGTTGCCGGCCGGGTCCACGATGAGGCAGCCTTGCGTTTCGGCTTCGGTCGATGGTGCCGTCGGCACTGGTGCAGCAGTGGCCGCGGCCTCGTCGGCCAGGTGCCCGAACTCGTCGTCCGCAAGCCAGTGCCTTCGCTGGCCGTGGTTCTGGTCACCGTCACTCCGGCTGCTGTACTGGTACAGACGCCAGATGTCCGGGCTGCGATCACGAATGGTCTTCGCCAGAGCGGGCAGGTCGTCCCGGTTCACCGCGCTTACCACGGTGGCTAGCTTGAGGCGGACATCAGGTTCCTTCGTCACGAGGTTGATCGCCTCGATGACCTCGTCGAAATCGGCCTTCGCCCCGCGCATCGCGCGGTGAGTCTCCGCCGTCGAGCCGTCGATGGAGATGCCGACCAAGGCAAAGTCGGCCAGCCTGAGCCCTTGGTCAATGCGCCTGCGCAGGAGTTCGCCGTTGGTGTTGAGCACGGTGGACTTGCCGCGCTGCCTGAAGGTGGTCGCGTATTCGCCCACCCTGCGGATCAGGAGTGGTTCACCGCCGCACAGGGTCACCACGCGGGTGGAGGACGCCGCGAGCGCTTGGAGAATCCCGGGCCGACGCTCGACCGGATCCTTGCCCGGCACGGGCCCGTAGCAGAAGTCGCACGCGAGGTTGCAGCGACTGGTCATCCACCAGTCGACCGACGGGATCTCAGCGTTCGGCCCTGCCGACAGTGGCGTATCCACAGCCTCAACCAGGGTTCCGCCAGCGTTCAACGAGCGTCCCTCCGAACCAGAAAGTGCCCACCCACAGGTGTACCCGAGTATTCGGTAGTCGATCAGAGTGTTGCTGAGTTTTAGACTGTAAAGTAGGTCAGTGGGTCCGAATTCCCATTGGGTACTTTCGTCCGCACGGCCGAACAGGTGCCTTTCGATTTGGGATGGCTAGCCGGTGGCGGCCCCGCCGAATATGCCTCGCACCAGTTACGGCGCGAGAGCTTAGCGCCTTGCCTGGGGTGGGAAAGGTGTTCGTTACTACGTATGATTAAGATATGGGACGCGTGGCGGGAAGTGAGCTCTTTACCGTCAAGGATTTCGATATTGTGATCAGGGCGGTTAGGTTTCTGCGGGAAGTGCTGATGTCATGATCGCGGAACGGGTTGGGTCGGGACGCCTTGCCATCGGGTCACTCGCGAAACTCGCCGCACTCCCGTTCCGAAGCCAAGCGGTACAGATGATCAGCGACGCTGTGCTGGAACCTAGCCAATCTGGTCATATGGGTGTCGCGGCTATCTCTACGGGAATGGCCATGGTCCGGGCCGAGTGCGTCCAGCTTTTGCGTACTTCTCCTCCAACTCGGTCCCAGCGAACGGGTTGTAATCCGTCTCCGGGCGAATACCGCCGTCTAGCCCAAGCTCAGCGCGCATAGCGTCGATCACATTGTGGCGAGCATCTCGGATAAGGTTTATGACAAGAGCGAAATTCTCTGGACCCATGACGCTTGTCGAGTCCAGGCTTGCCTTCAACTCCCACAACCGATACGCATGAACGCGGGTGACTTTCACCAGGCGCATGCTCGCAACGGTCTGGACCACACCGTAGACCTCGAAAAAGTTGGTGAAAGCCGACTCCACGCTCGCTTTCACAGTCTCCTTGCTTCCACGAGCCTGCTGGTACGCCTCGCAGGCATGGAGCAGTCTCTCGGCGCATGTAAGGAGCCGGTCGTAGATCTCGCGCCGATTATCCCGAATCCAGGCACCTTCAGCGGCAGCTCGCGCCTGCCGCGCAACCAAAAGGCTGACACTGCCAGCGATAAATCCACCGATGAGCGACCCTACCAGGCCGAAGATAGCGGGGGCATAGGAAGTGCCCGCTGCTATTGCGCCGTCCGATATCACCATCGCGGTTTCCCCACTGGGTCATAATTGCATTGATTCCTCGCGTGGTCGAGTAGCGCTCGTTTCAGTCACATCGTGCCCGTGTCATAACGACGAAGACCAGCCCGGCCGGGCTGGGACGGCCAGGTTCGCGAGCCTGAGCGCATCGATGGCGTCGAAGGTCATCCAGATCGGCAGGTCCCCGTTGTCCCATGCCCACAGGGCCGCGGTATCGCCGCCGTAGCTGCTCCAGATCTGGGCCACCGCGTTGCTCACCGACGGGTGCGCGGCCGGAATGCCCGCCGAAACCAGGGCCTTCACCACCCACGCGGCCGTGAAGTGCCGGATGTGCACGAGTTCGAGCCCGCCGTTGACCGGCCGCTCGGTGGCTTCGTACGCGTTGTGCAGATCACGCTGCTCGACCAGCCAGGCCACGGCCTGCTCCAGGGCCTCCTGTACCTGGCTGGACGGCTGTATCGCCTGCACGCTGGCCAGCACCCAGGCCGCGCGCGCCGTATGCGCCACCGACGGAGCGGGGGTAATGAGCAACGGCTCGGCCTTTTCCGGCCACAGCAGGGCGTCGCTATAGGGCCTGCGCGCGGCCAGCAGGCTGTCGACCAGGACCTCCACGAGCCCGGTCCCGGGCTTGATGAGCAGGCTGGTCTCCAGCATCGTGGTGAGGATGAAGGGCCGGGCCTTCTCGAAGTCGCCCAGGCCCCGTTCCATCTGGGCGATGTGAGCGTCGAAGTCTTCCGTGGCGGCGATCCGGCGCAGTGCGTTCAGCACCGCCGCGGTTGCCTCCGGACGCGGCCCGGATTGCTCGCGGCCCGCGTATCCGCCGCCGCGAAGCGACATCTTCCGCAGGCTGTCCGCGACCGGAACCAGGTCGGCCGCCAGGCCGTCCTCAAGCAGCAGCATCGCCTTGATGCCGTAGGCGGTGGACGTCGGCGTCGCCTCACCCGGTAGTTCTGGTAGTTCGCGCAGGTCCCGCGGCCATCCCATCGGTCGGCCGTCGACATCGGCGACGAGGCAGCCCCGCAGTGCCGCGGCGACGTTCTGGAACGCCTGCAGCAGGGTCGTCGCCGGCGGCCCGGGGGCACGGCGATCCGGCCCGGGCAGCAGTTCGATAGCGAGGTTCTGGATGGCGCCCCGGGCCGTGAGATATTCGTCCAGCAGGCGGGCATTCCGCTCGGACGGCAGATCCTCGCCTGTGGCCCACCGCGTGACTTCCGCGGCCGGGACGGAGAGCCTCGCGGCGGCCTGCTCGATGGTCCTGCGCCGCATGGCCAGGGTCTTGGTGAGTTCAGCGCCGAAGACCCCCAGCTCCGCCGGGCTGACCACGGAGACATCCGACTGCGATCCGCGCGTCCGCAGCCAGTTCGGCCCCGGCCCGGCCTCGGCAGGCGCACCGGAACTGGTGCCCCAGGTCAGCGCCATCGCGAGCGCCGTGAGCGCTTCGGCCTCCACCTCCAGCCGCAGCGCGCGGGGCGAGGGCGCCTTACCGGGGGGCGCAGACCGCAGTTCATGCAGCCGGTCCCAGTTCCGCAGCAGGGCCTCCCGGCGCTGGCCTAGGTCCTGCGCATATAGATCGGTGTCCGGCACCAGGTCGGCGGACAACTCCAGGCGGAGGCTCGCGTCAGCGACGATGCTCATCGTCGGCTCCAGCGTGCCGGCGGCCGCGCGAACGGCGTGCACGATGGCTCGTTCCGGGGATTCTCCGGTATTGATCAGCGCCCGGACACTATCCAGTCCGGTCAGCGTGTCCAGCGCCAGCTCGGTGCCGTGGAGCCGATCTTCCCGCAGGCCAGCCCGCGTCCGCAGGCTCTTCAGAGCGGACGCCACGCCGAGAGCGGCAGGGTCCAGTGGTTCGGCCATCTTCCCTTCTTCGACGGGTACACGACCGCCAAAGATCGTTACCGACAGCGTAGCCGACAAAAGTCGCTAATGCACGCATGACAGTTGTCAAACACGGGTATACGCCTACGTCAGTTGTCATACGAAGCATCAGCCTAGTAGGACAAACACCGACAATGACGTTGGTGGCAGTTGTCGCACCCGCCGTCTACGCAGGAGAAGCGATGACCACCATCAGGGACCGCGGCGCCCCCGCAGAGCCGGGAAGCCCGCTGGCCCACCTGTCCCGTGGCGTCCATCTCATCGGTCTCGTAACGTCCGGCGCGATCCGCTGGACTCGTCACGAGCTTCCTGTCGCCGTCAGCCCGGATCCGGGCCGCGGCCTCCGCGCCCATTAGCTCCCCACAGGGAGGATCGATGTCCCGATACGCTCAGCCGCGCCCGGCCAGGCAGTTCCTGTCGCTGACAATTGTCGCCAGCTCGGCGTGGAAACGGTCGGATCAGGCCGGCGATACCGGCAACTGCACCGCTAAACCGTAACGGCGCGCTGGTATGAGAATGGAACCGGTCCTGGCGGCTGGCCTGCCGCGTTACCGTGCCATCCTGGCGCTGGATATCGAGCGTTCCACCAGCCGGCCCAATCCCATCAAGGGCGAACTGCGGAACAAGATCTACGAGCTGTTCGAGGCGGCGCTGCGCCTGACGGGCATCAGCACGAGCCATCGCGACCAGTTCATCGACCGGGGTGATGGCATCCTGGCCCTTATCCACCCGGTTGACCAGGCGCCCAAGGCGCTGCTGCTGAACCGCGCAGTCCCGGTCCTCAGCCGGCTCCTCGCCGACTACAACGCCAGCCTTCCTCGTTTCAGCCATCCTGAACGGCAACTGCGGATCCGCGTCGTCATGCACGCCGGCGAGGTTCACTATGACGCCAACGGATGCTTCGGTGAGGCGCTGGATGTCGCCTTCCGCCTGCTCGACGCGGTTCGGGTCAAGCGGGCCCTCCGGGATGCGACCGGCCCGCTCATCCTGGTCATATCGGGGGACGTGTACAACTCGGTCGTGCGCCATGGTTACGACGGCATCGACCGGCAGACCTTCCACCCGCTCGTGCGAGTTCACGTCGCGGGCAAGCGCTTCCCGGGCTGGATCCATCTTCCCGAGCAGGTCACGGAGGACAACGTGACCCGGATGGCCGCCTACCGGCGTCCCGCCTGACCGGCAAGACGCCCGCCAGCCAGCGGGGCAGGATCGGTCGTCCCGCCCCTGGCCTACGCGCATCGGCGGTTATCCGAACATGCCGGGCTGGTAGTCCCCGGCGGGCTGCTGGACGATGACGTTCATCCGGTTGTACGCGTTGATCAGGGCGATCAGCGACACCAGCGCGGCGAGCTGATCATCGTCGTAGTGCTTGGCGGCGTTCGCCCAGACCTCGTCGGAGACGCCGCCCGCGGCATCGGCGATGCGGGTGCCCTGCTCGGTAAGCTCGAGGGCGGCCCGTTCGGCCTCGGTGAAGACCGTTGCCTCCCGCCACGCCGCGACCAGGTTGAGCCGCTGCTGGCTTTCCCCGGCGTGCAGGGCGTCCTTGGTGTGCATGTCGGTGCAGAAGCCGCAGCCGTTAATCTGGCTGGCCCGGATCTCCACCAGCGCCGCGGTCGCGGCTGGCAGGCCCGAGTTCATCACGGCCGCGCTCGCCGCGTTGACGTGTTTGATGAACTTCGCCGAGACGGGGTTACCGAGGAAGTTGAGCCGTGCGTCCATGGTGATCTCCTTTTTTCGGTTTCACCCCCATGACGGACCGGCCCGGTCAATTTGTGACACCTCCCGCGGACCGTACGCTTACCTGGTGGCCCACTACAGCCGTCTGTCCAAGGTCGTGATCGATGTCCCGCCCGCCGACCACGATCGCGAGCTGGCGTTCTGGAACGCGGCCGTCGGCGAGCCGCTGACGCAAGGCGTCCAGCACCCCGAGTACCACGGCGCCATGCTGCCCGGCCAGGACATCGGGCTGCTCATCCAGCGGCTCGGCGAGGGCCACGCCAGGGTGCACATCGACATCCACACCGACGACCTGCCCGCCGAAGTGGCCAGGCTGGAAAAACTGGGTGCCGAACGGGCCGGTCAGGCGCACTCCTGGCAGCTCATGCGCGACCCCGCGGGCCTGGTCTTCTGCGTGATCCCGGAACGGCCGGGGGAGCTCGGCGACGGCAACGCACGGCGCTGGGACTGATGATCGACGTCGAGCCAGGCCGTTTCGAGGAAATGGTCGTCGCGGCGCTGGACGGGCTGCCCGAAGAGCTCGGCCGGCTGATGCGCAACGTCGCGGTGACCGTCGAGCACGACCCAGGCCCGCCCGGCCTGCTCGGGCTCTACGAGGGCATCCCGCTCACCAGCCGGACCTCGGACTATGCGGGGGTGCTGCCCGATCGGATCACCATCTACCGCCGTGAGATCTGCAGGATCTGCCGTACCGAACTCGAGGTCGCCAACCAGGTCCGCCGAACGGTCGTGCACGAGATCGCCCATCACTTCGGCATCGACGACGACCGCCTCGCCGAACTCGGCTGGTAAGACCCCGCGCGGCCGATGAGTTCGCCGACGCGGCGGCGTCTCGACTACGGGCCGGCATCCGGGCACCGGAAATGTCAGACCCAAGGCATATACCGGAAGTGTCCTCAGTCAAGGAGGCCCATGATGCGGTCACCGGTTTACGACCTCACCATCAGCGCCGCCCGGGCCGATGCGCTGTTCGCATCGCCGCTGCAGCGCTCCGACGAGCCCAGCCCCGCACAGGTGCACCAGGCCATCGCGGCGGCGGTCGCGGCGTTCGGCATCCGGGGCTGCGCGGCGCGGGTCGCGCAGGCCTACGGCGAGCACCCGGAGACCGCGGTGCGACGGATGCGCTGGGCCCGCGCGGCCGTCGCCGGTACATCCGGCGCCGTCCGCGCCGAGCCGGCGTGCCTCCCCCGCGCCCGGCGGATGCACCTTTCCCGCACCGCCCGCGCGGCCTAACCCCGGCCGTCGAGCCCCCGGCCGTCGAGCCACAGCGCCCAGCGCTCTATCGGGCCCATCCTGAGCAACCCGGCCGAAGCCCACGGATCCAGCGCCAGCCGCGCCCTGATCTCGTCCTCGTCCGAGGCCTCGACCGCGTGCAACGTCTGCTCGCCCTCGCCGACCGGCCCTCCCAGGATAATGAATCCGTCGTCCACCAGCCCGTCCATGAACGCCGCGTGCTCACCCCATCCGTCCTGCCTCCGGATCGGGCGCCCCGGATCCCAGTTCGGCCCGTGCACCAGCCTCACCGCGAAATTAGCCATGGCCCGACCGTAAGGCCCTCCACCGACAATCCGCCCCACCCCGCCCGGACGCCCGGACGCCCTGCCCGCCTGCCAGACCGACAACCGCCGGGTCCTGGCCGTCTTGCGTTACCTCGGCTCCTGATCGGGGAAAGCCCGTAGCCTCGGGACAACACGCCTTTACGGGAGGTACGCAGATGGCCGAGGTGGTTCTCTTCCATCACGCGCAAGGACTAACCCCCGGCGTCGTAGCCTTCGCCGACGAGCTGCGCCGCGCCGGGTACACCGTGCACACGCCCGACCTGTTCGACGGACGCACGTTCGGCTCGATCGAGGAGGGCATGGGCTACGCGCAGGAGCTCGGCTTCCCCGGCGAGATCCTCGGCCGCGGCGCCCGCGCCGTCGAGGGGCTGCCCGCCGAGCTGGTGTACGCGGGCTTCTCGCTCGGCGTGCTCCCCGCCCAGATGCTGGCGCAGAACCGGCCGGGCGCGCGGGGCGCGCTGCTGTTCTACTCCTGCGTCCCGGTCTCGGAGTTCGGCCCCGGCTGGCCCGAAGGGGTGCCGGCGCAGATACACGGGATGGACGCCGACCCGATTTTCGTCGGCGAAGGCGACATCGACGCCGCCCGCGAGCTAGTCGATCAGGCCAAGGACGCCGAGCTGTTCCTCTACCCCGGCGACCAGCATTACTTCGCCGACACCTCGCTGCCCTCATACGACCCGGACGCCACCGCGCTGCTCACCCGCCGTGTGCTCGACTTCCTCCGCACCCGCTAGAGCCGGTCCGCCCCCTGCTACGCCCCGCCCGGCTACGTGCCGCCCCCTGCTACGCCCCGCCCAGCCATGCGCCCGCCCAGCGCGCGCGGCGGCTCTCCGCCCGCTGGCCTCGCGCAGCGCACCCGTCGCAGCCCGGCCGCCCGCCATCAAAAAAGGACTCGCTCTAGCCGGCCAGGAACCCGTCGATCGCGGTCCACGAGCGCAGGGGCTGGTCGGCCTGGACCACGTGCCCGCAGTCGTCGATCACCTCGACCCGGCTTCCCGCGATCCGGCTGCCGAACTCCTTCGCGTACCCCACCGGGACGAGCGCGTCCTCGCGACCCCAGACGATGAGCGTCGGCACCTGGATCCGGTGCAGTCGCCGGCCGAGGCCGTGGTCGGCGATCGGCCAGGCGAACTTCGTGGTACAGCCGACGTTCCAGGTTGCCTGCGCGATCGCCTTCGCGAGCTGCCCCGGATCGCCGGGAAGCGCCTGAGCGGCCTGCGCCGCCTCGCTCTCAGGGTGAAAGTACAGGTACTGAGGCACGTCCGCCGGCGGCCCTGACACCATCTCCATCAGCGGGATCGGATCGTCGTCGCGCCACAGGCCAAGAGGCGACAGCAGCACGAGCCGGCCGAACAACCACGGAAAGCTGGCCGCCAGGTCGGCCGCGACCATGCCGCCGAACGACTGGCCGAGCGCCGCCGGGCGCTCAAGCCCGAGCCCAAGCCCGAGCCCGAGCTTGCGAATCAGCTCCTCGTAGACCAGCAGCAGCTCCCAGTACGTCTGCACCTCCCTGATCGCCTGCGGGTCGCCGGGCGAGGTGCCGGGATGTTCCGGCGCGTACACCGTGTGCTGCCGGGCCAGCTGGTCGAGAAGCGGCTGCCAGGTCAGGCCCGCCAGCGGGTGGAAGAACAGCAGCGGCGGCCCGTCGCCCGCGATCTTGACGTGCAGCCTCAGCCGGTTGTCCCAGACCTCGACCGTCTCGTCGCGCACGGCGGCCGGGGCCGGTTCCGCCGTCATCACGCCTGCCCTCCGGCCGCCGCGCCGACGGCGCCCGCGGCATGCGCGGCATCCGCGGCGCCCTGCGCGCGCGGCCACCAGTGGTTTTCCCAGCCCTCGGCGTCCCAGATCGGCCGCAGCCGCGGCAGCACCTCCTCGGCGAACAGGGAGATGTTCTTCTCGGTCAGGTCCCGCGGCATCGAGCCGTTCTGCAGCATCACCAGCAGGTTGCCGATCCGGAACTCCCGCACGAACGCCTCGATCTGGTCGGCGACCGTGGCCGGGCTGCCGACGATCGCGACCTGGCTGTCCACGATCTCGGAATACGTGGCCGTCTTCATCCGCGAGAGCATCCCGGCCGGACCCGAGCTGCGCAGCATGCCCTCGATGGCGGCGGGCTCGGCGTAACCGGGCACCGCCATGGCCGTGTGCGGGATCGCGCCCAGGCCCGACCGGTAGTGCGCCTCGAGGTGCTTCGCGTAGTCCTTCTCGGCCCGCTCGTCGGTCTCGGAGACGGCGACCACCTGGAGGAAGGCCAGCCGGTACGGGTTGCGGTCGCGGCCGAGTTCCTCCGCCAGATCCCAGTAGCGGTCGAAGACCTGCCGTCCGGTGAGCTTCGGCCCGTCCCAGCTCAGATACACGAAGACGTAGTCGCGGGCGAGGATGTCCCGCAGCGTCCCTGGCGAGCCGGTTCCGGGGATCCAGATCGGCGGGTGCGGCTGCTGGATCGGGCGCGGCCAGAGGTTCACCTGACCGTACTTCTCGAAGCGGCCGTTCCAGGCGAAGGGTCGCGGCTCGGACCACGCCTTCAGGATCAGCTCGCGGTGCTCGCGGTAGCGCTCGCGGGTCTCGATCGCGGGCAGGGACGCGTTCAGGTTCGCGTCGTAGCTGAGCCCGACCGGGAAGCCGGCGATCAGCCGGCCCCGCTGACGCAGTCGAGCAGCGCGTACTCCTCGGCGATCTTGAGCGGCTCGCGGGTCTTGCCGAGTGAGCGGCCGAGCACGGTGATCGCCACGTCGAGCTGCTCGGCCTGCGCCGCGCAGGCGACCGCGGAGGCTAGCAGCGTCGGGTTGGGCGAGATGTCGTACGAGGACTGGCTGTGCTCGGTCACGCAGACCCCGTCGAAGCCCGCCCGCGCCCCGTGCAGCAGCTCGGCGTAGGCGGAGAAGATCGATTCGGTCATCCGCGCCGGCTCGACGACCTGGTAGGGCGCTGTCACGACGGAGTTGTGCTGGTTCTCGAAGCCTTCGGGCATATACCGGTACGGCACCTGCTCGAACAGGCTGACCTTCATCTGTCTGCCCTCCGGGAACAAGGCTGCCCCCAGCCGACAGCCGACCACAGCCCGGCCCCGGCCGCAACCCCCGTCCTCCGGCTACCGTTTCCTGGCCACTCCGCACCACGCGGTGACCTGGGGCGGGCTGAGCACTCCCGGCTCGGGCCGCCACTGCTGAGGCTGGACCACGCCCGGCTCGACTAGGTCGAGCCCGTCGAAGAAGCGGGTGATCGCGGCCCGGTCGCGCATGGTGGCGCGCGGACCGCTCATCCGCTCGTTCATCCGCCTGGTCATCTCCGTCATCCGCGCCGCGCGGATGTCACTGGCCGGGTGCGCCAGCACCAGGTAGCTCCCGGACGGCAGGGCGCTCATCAGCTCGCCCACGATGCCGTAGGGGTCGTCGTCGTCGGGGATCAGGTGCAAGATGATCAGCAGCATCAGCGCGGTCGGCGCGCCGGAATCCAGCGTCCGCGACGCCTCCCGCACGATGGCCGCGGTGTCCCGCAGGTCCGCCTCAACGTAGTCGCACCTGCCCTCGGGGGTGCTGGTCAGCAGGGCCCGGGCGTGCAGCAGCACGATGGGGTCGTTGTCGGCGTAGACGATCCGCGCGTCCGGGGCCACCTGCTGCGCCACCTGATGGGTGTTGCCGGCCGCCGGCAGCCCGGTGCCGATGTCGAGGAACTGGCGGACGCCGCACTCGCCAGCCAGGTAACGCACCACCCGGGCCAGGAACGCCCGGTTCGCCCGCACGTCGGTCTTGATCCCCGGGTTGGCGGCGATCGCCTGCTCGGCCGCCTCCCGGTCGGCGGCGAAATTGTCCTTGCCGCCCAGCCAGTAGTTGTAGACCCGGGCCAGATGGGCATGCCGGGTATCGAGCTGCGGCAGATCATCCCCGGACATAGCGGCGATCTTAGCGCCCGGCGCGGAGTAATAGCCTGCGGCGCCGGCGGGTACACCGTCAGGACCCGTACCGGCGCCAGGGAGGCCACATGCGTATCACCGATGTACTTCGCGGTAAGGGCACTCAAGTTGTCACCGTCCCTCCGGATACCAAGGTGCGCCGTCTGCTCGAGGTGCTCGCCGAGCACCGGATCGGCGCCGTCGTCGTTTCTCACGACGGCACCTCGATCGACGGGATCGTCAGCGAGCGGGATATCGTCCGGGCGTTCGCCAAGCGAGGCGCCGCGGTGATGTCCGAGCCGGTCACGGCCATCTACACGGCCGAGGTGCACACGATCACGCCAGAGACCTCGCTCGACGAGGTCATGCGCATGATGACCGAGCGCCGGGTGCGGCACGCGCCGGTTGTGGTCGACGGCGCCCTGCACGGGATCGTGAGCATCGGCGACGTGGTCAAGAACCGCATCGACGAGCTCGAAACCGAGCGGGCGCATCTGACCGACTACATCACCGGCAGCCGCTGACGCGCCGGCCACGTGACGCACGGGCGCGTCGCCCTGGTGACGGGAAGCTCGCGCGGCCTGGGGGCGGTGATCGCCCGGCGCCTAGCCGGCGACGGCTTCGCCGTCGCGGTCAACGGCCGAACCGGCGACGACGGGGTAGCGGCCGTCGCCAGGACCATCCGTGACGACGGCGGCACCGCCGAGGGATTCTGCGCCGATGTCACCGATGAGGACCAGGTCGCCGGGCTTGTCGCCGCGATCACCGGCGCGCTCGGCCCGGTTGACGTGCTGGTCCTCAACGCCACCGGCCCGCAGCCCGAGGCCCCGGTGACCGAGGTGGGCTGGGCCGACCACGTCGCCCAGCTGGACTTCTTCGTCAAGAGCCCGGTGCTGCTCGGCTGCGCCGTCCTACCCGGCATGCAAGCCCGGCGGTACGGCCGCGTCGTGCACATCGACTCCGAGGTCGCCCACCGGCCGCCGCCGGGGCGGTCCGCCTACGCCGCCGCGAAGAACGCACAGATCGGCCTGACCCGGAGCTGGGCTCGTGAGCTCGCCCCGTTCGGCATCACCGTGAACACGGTCGCCCCCGGTTTCATCCCGGTGGAACGACACGCGGACGTCCCCGACGAGATCAGGCGGGCCTATCTCGCCTCGGTGCCCGCCGGGCGGATGGGAACCCCCGGCGACATCGCCCACGCGGTGAGCTTCCTCGCCTCCGACGGTGCCGGCTTCGTCATCGGCCAGCGCATCGTGGTCGACGGCGGCCGCAGCCTCGACCCCTGATCACCCGAGGTTCCTTCCCGCCTCGGGCGGTCTGCACGCCCGAGGAAAGGAGGACCGCGATGCCAAGCAAGCAGTCGAACCGGGCGAGGTCGACTACCTGCAGACCGAGGCGGGCGAAGCCGAACGGGCCGGGTACTTCTCTGCCTCCACGGCGGGGGCTTCGTCAGCGGCTCGATAGACACGCACCGCAAGAGGTTCGCGCACCTGGCCAAGGCGGCCGGCGCGCGGGCGCTCCTGGTCGGCTACCGGGTGGTCGTCGTCGCAACCGCTCCATGACTGTGAACGCCAGCACGTCGCCAGCCGGTACTACCGCGCCGCGACCTGGTCGAGGCCCGCCGCCTGTACGCGCGCCACGGCTGCACCGAAGTGCGCCCGCTCAGCCACGGCCCTACTCCGATCACTGGTTGGAGAAACCAACTCCCGTTCGGCACCGGAAAAGGCAGGCCGCCGGTCATCTGACCAGCGGCCGGCCTGCCCCGAAAATTCAGGACTCGGTCAGCGCCTCCTCCGACACCGCCGTGCGCGGCAGGAGCAGCGACAGGACGCCGCAGAGGGCGAACGCGCCCATCGCGTACGGCGCGGTGTGCACCAGCGCCGCCTCGAACGAGTGCCCGTTCAGGTACCCGAAGAACACGGAGCCGAGCAGCGCCACGCCGAGCGCGCCGCCGAGCTGCTGCGCCGTGCTGAACAGCCCGGACGCGCCGCCGGCCACCTCGGCAGGGACCGCCGCGAGCACCACGTTGACCAGCGGGATGACCAGCAGGGCCAGCCCCGCGCCGGCCACCACCAGGCCTGGGACGATCGGCCACGGGCTGCCGTTCAGGCCGACGTGCGGGGCCGCCAGCGCCACGCCGCCGATGCCGGCCGCCATCAGCACCGCGCCGCCGGCCAAGATGCGCCGGCCGGCCCGCCGCGCCAGCGGCACCGCCACCGGCGCGGCGATGAAGCTGCCCACGCTGAACGCTGCCGCGGTAATCCCGGCCTTCAGCGGCGAGAAGTGCTCGCCGGCCTGCAGCCACAGCGCGAAGGCGAGGAAGAAGCCCTGCATGCCAGCGAAGAAGGCGAGCTGCACGCCCATCCCGGCTGCGAACGCCGGCACCCGGAACAGCGCGGCCCGCAGCAGGGGAGCCGGACCCTGATCAGAACGCGAGGTCCGCCGGGCCTCGATCAGTCCCAGCACCACCAGGCCGCCCACCCCGGCCGCCATCAGCAGCCACGCCCAGGCGGGCCAGCCGAGCTGACGGCCCTCGAGTAGCGGGTAGACGATCGCGACGAGCGAGCCGGCCAGCAGCACCCCGCCGCTCGCGTTCGGCCGCCGGGCGTCCGGGTCCCTGGTCTCGGGCACGTAGCGGGCGCCGGCGATCAGCGCGGCCACGGCCACCGGCACGTTCACGTAGAACACCGAACGCCATTCCCAGCCGAACAGGTTCGCGTCGGTCAGCACGCCCCCGAGGACCAGCCCGATCGCGGACGCGAAGCCGAGCATCGCCCCGTAGATGCCGAACGCCTTGCCCCGTTCCTCGCGGCCGAAGATAACCCGGAACGTGGCCAGCACCTGCGGCGCCATGGCGGCGGCCGCGGCGCCCTGGACGACGCGGGCGGCGATCAGCTCGGCGCCGGACCCGGACAGGCCGGCGGCCAGGCTGGCCAGCCCGAACAGCGCGGCGCCTGACAGGAACACGCGCTTGCGGCCGAACTTGTCGCCGAGGTTCCCGGCGATGATCAGCGCCGCGGCGAACGCCAGCATGTACCCGGACACCACCCATTCCAGCTGGGTGGCGCTGGCGTGCAGGTCACGGCGGATAGAGGGGAGCGCCACGTTGACGATCGTCACGTCGATCATGTCCATGAGCGCTCCGGTGATCATGACGATCGCGCCGAGCCAGCGGCGGGGGTAACGCGCCTGCCCAGTGCTATTTAGCACGGGGCCATTCAGCACGGGGCCTGCCTGCACTGGCTCGTGGCCGCTGGCAACGGCCGCGTGGCTTGTGGTCATTACGAACTCCCCTTGAACTCGAACCAGGTTCAACTGTCGAACGGTGTTCTATCACTCGATCGTTGGTCCAGTCAAACACCGTTCGATAACTGGTACAGTGTTAGAGAACGCAAAAGGAGCCCCGATGACGACGAAGCCGGATATCCCGCCGCCGCCCTGGCAGCGGCTGCCCGACCGGCCGGCCCGGCGGCGGCGCGAGCCGATCAGCCGGGAGGCGATCGTGAAGGCCGCGGTAGATCTGCTCGACCGCGAGGGCCTGGCCGCGCTGAGCATGCGGCGTCTCGGCGACGAGCTCGGGGCCGGCGCCGCGTCGCTGTACTGGCATGTCGGCAGCAAGGACGGCCTGCTTGACCTGGTGCTCGACGAGATCATCGGCGAGCAGCAGGTGCCCGACCCCGACCCCGCGCGCTGGCAGGAGCAGCTCAAGGAGGTCGCCCGGCATCAGCGCCGCGTCAGCCTGCGCCACCCGTACGTGGTGCGCATTTCGATCGGCCGCATCCCGATGGGGCCGAACGCGCTGCAGTACTCCGAGCGCGTGCTCGCGATCCTGCGGGCCGGCGGGTTGCCGCCGCGGCTGGCCGTGCAGGGCTACCTGGTGCTCATCGCCACCGTGAACGGCTTCACCGTGGACGAGACCGGGGTGGAGGACGGCGGCGCCCCGAACCGCGACCCGGCCCACCTGCAGGAAGCCGCGGAGATGGCCCGCGACTACATCACCTCGCTCCCGGCCGCCGCGTTCCCGAACATGACGGCGCTGGCCGGCGAGTTCGCGCTGGCCGACCCGGACGAGCGGTTCGAGCTGCTGCTCGACATCTTCGTCGACGGCCTCGCCCGGCGTGCCGCCGCGGCCTGAGGGGCCCGGCGGGCGGCGCGGGCCTGCCGCGGCAGGTGCTCTCGCCTGGCCTCGGCCCGGGCGGGGTGGGCAAGACACGGCTCGCCGACGAGGTGCTCAGGCAGGTCGCCGGGCGGTTCGCGGACGGCGTCTGGGTCGCGGAGCTGGCCGCGGTCGCCGACCCGGCGTTCGTGCCGGCCATGGACCCTCCGAGCCCGAAGACCCTGATGTACCGGGTTTCCGGGCCCAGGCGGAGGCGGTGACGCTGTTCGTCGAGCGGGCCCGTCAGCTCGACCCCGACCTCGCGCTGGACGGCGAGGCGGGCGCGGTCGTGGCCCGGCTGGTGCAGCGGCTGGACGGGATGCCTGTCGCCATCGAGCTGGCCGCCGCCCGGGTCGAGGCGCTCGGCCTCGGCCCGATGCTGGACAGGCTGGATGACCGTTTCCGGCTGCTGGTCAGCGCCAACCGGGCCGCGCCGGCCCGGCAGCGGTCGCTCGATGCCGCCATGGACTGGAGCTACCAGCTGCTCACCGAACCCGAGCAGCGCGTCTTCCGGAGCCTGTCGGTGTTCCCCGGCCCGTTCAGCCTGGATGCCGCCGAAGCCGTGGCCGGGACCGACGCCGGGCCCGCGGTCCTGCGCCTGGTCGACTGCTCGCTGCTGGTGCCGCCCGCGGCCGGCCCGGACGGACGGTCCCGCTACTCGATGCTGGAGACCCTGCGGGAGTACGGCCCGCGGCAGCTCGGGCAGGCGGGCGAGGAACCCGCGGCCGCCACCGCGCTGGCGGCGCACGCCCTGTCAGTGGCCGAACAGGCCGTCGCCCAGCTGGACCGCCGCGACCAGGAGCTGTCCGCGGCGCTCTGGCTGGACGCGAGGACGCGGTCGTGCATCAGGGCCTGGCCTGGGCGCTGGACCATGACCCGCCGAGCGCGCTCAGGCTCGCCCTGGCGCTGGCCCCATGGTGGCTGGTCCGCGGTCGCGGGGTGCAGGGCTACGCCCTGCTGCAGCGCGCCGCCGGGCCCGCCTGCGCGAGTCGGCCGAGCTCGCGGTGTACTGCGGCGGCTATCCGCTGCGCATGATCGACATCCTCGAGCAGTACGGCTACCTGTGCGCGGAGACCGGGTGGCCCGCCGAGGCGGTCACCTTATGGTCGGCGCGGACGGCACAGGGCCAGGCGGCCGGGCTGGTCGAACCGCCGCAGGAAGCGCGGGACCGCGAGAGGCGCTGGCCGAGGCCAGGCGTGCGCTAGATGCTCAGCAGCTCGCCGCCGCCCGGCATCGCGGCGCCGCCATGACGCTCGCGGCGGCGGTGGAGTTCGCGGTCCTCATGGCGGCCGAGGACGGCCCGCCGATGCTGAGCGGCGGATGGCAGCCGGTGAACTCGGGCCGCCTCCGGAGATGCCGCCCGGGCGTCCGCCGCCATGGGAGGTCGACTCGCTGAAGGGCCTGGACCGCTCGGGGTCGCTGTCCGAGTCGCTTCGGAAGATGGGCCTGATGTAACCCGCTCGTAGTGGCAGTAGGTGCAGTAGATGGGGCCATGGATACCGCGGGGCCTCGCTGCCGGGTCGTAGGACTGGCTGCCGAGGTCACGCCTGCTCGCCACCCGGCCCCGTGATAAGCGCCCGGTATGCCCGGCGGCACGCTGAGGCCGGCGGGCGCGGCAGTGAGGTCTGCCCGGGGGCCACGGCGCCGTGGCCTGGGCTTGGCGGGCTGACCGGGGCGGCGGCGGCCCGTGCTGCCCGGCCGGGATGTACTGCCGGGTGGTGCGCGGGTCGGTGTGTCCCATGGCGTTGTGCAGGTCGCTGGGCGATCCGCCTGCCTGCAGGTACAGTGCGGCGAATGTGTGCTGCAGCGTGCGGGGCCCGAGGCGGCTGGCCAGGTCGGCTGGCAGGTCGGCTCGGGTGGCGAGGCGGCGTACGGTCTGCCGCACGTCGGCGGGGAACAGCCGTCTGCCGGTTCCGGTGGCGAACAGCACGGGGACGTCTTGCGGGCCGGGGCGTCCGGAGAGGTAGGCGTTTAGCCGGGCAGCGGCCGGGCCAGGTAGCGGCAGACCCTGGCGGCGGCTTCTGCCGCGGGTGACCCACAGCACCGGGTGGCCCTGGTGGGTGCCGAGGTCGCTGATGTCGGCGCCGATGATCTCGCTGAGGCGGGCGCCGGTGAACAGCAGCAGGGCTACCAGCGCGGCGGTGCGGGCCCGATGGCGGCCTGGCGCCTGATCGGCCGCGCGGAGGAGCTTGAGGGCCTGGGCCTGGGTTAGGCCCGGCGCGGGCGGGGCGGCCGGGGTGGCCCGGGGCCGGGCGATGCCGGCGGCCGGGCTGGTGCTGATGTGCCCGCGCCGGGCCAGCCAGGCGTACCAGCTCGAGATGGCAGCGAGCTTGCGGGCCGCGCTGGCTTCCGAAAGCCCCGCGTCGGCCAGCTGCCTGGCGTACCGGGCCACGTGCAGCCCGGTGACGCCGGTGACCGGGTGCACGCCCTGCTGTCCGCACCAGGCCAGCCATGACGGCGCGCGGCCGGGCCGCCGCTGCGGCGTGATGCCGATGTCGCGGGCGTAGGCGGTGCGGGTGTTCTCCGACCAGCTGACGGAAAGCCAGGCGAGCGCCAGGAGGGTTACCGGATCGGCGTCGGCCGCGTCGGCTACCAGCGCCGGTCCCGGGGGGCGGCTGTTTCCCATGACGGGACCTTGTCCCGAATAATCCTTGATAATCACCGCTATCGAGGATTAATTGCCTCCGGGCGGCAGCGGATGGCGGCCGGGCTCCACGCGCGTTATCGCCGCCCTTGTCCGGGCCGGGTCCATAATGTACGGTGATGGACGTACGGTACGTACGTTTGCGGGAGACTCCGCAAACGCCCGGGTTCCGGGTGACCGCTACGAAATGGCCTGAAATATATTGTGGCTGCACGTTTCGGGCTTTTGGTGGTGGGCATTTCGGCCCGCGTCCGGTCTTCCCCGGTGGGTGGGAGCTGCTCATGCCGGAGCCGATCTTGCGTCACATCGCTCACCGAGCGGTGCAAGGCGCGATCTTGGCTGCCGGAATCTTGATCATCTTGCTGGCGTTCTCACGTCAGGCGGACGCAGCAACCTCCGCGCCGTCAGCCTCCATACCGTCAGCTGCCGCTTCTGCCGCATCGTCGGTCACCGCGACGGCCGCGTCCGCCACGGCCCCGGCCTCTTCTGTCCCGGCTACCTCGCCGGCCCCGGTCACGGCTCCGGCTCCGGTCACCTCGGTGGTGGCCCCGGTTACCTCAGCGGTGGCCCCGGCCGTGTCTGCCAGCTCTGCCCCGGCGGCTCCGGCTCCCTCAGCCCCGGCTAAGTCCACCACGGCCCCGGCCTCGTCGGCCTCGGCCCCGGTCACCTCGGCGGTGGCCCCGGCCGTGTCGGCGGTGACGGCGGTGGCCCCGGCCGTGTCTGCCAACTCTGCCCCGGCGGCTCCGGCCCCCTCAGCCCCGGCTAAGTCCACCACGGCCCCGACCCCGGCCTCGTCGGCGGTGGCCCCGGTCACCTCGGCGGTGGCCCCGGTCACCTCGGCGGTGGCCCCGGCCGTGTCTGCCGGCCCTGCCCCGGCGGCTCCGGCCCCCTCCACCGCTGCCGCGTCGGCGGCGGCTCCGGTCACCTCAGCGGTGGCTCCGGTTACCTCGGCGGTGGCCCCGGTCACGTCAACGGTCACCTCGGCCTCGGCTCCGGTTACCTCGGCGGTGGCCCCAGCTAAGTCCGCTGCCCCGGTCACGTCGGCTGTGACGTCGGCGGTGGCCCCGGTCACCTCGGCGGTGACGTCGGTGGTGGCTCCGGTCGCGTCGGCGGTGGCCCCGGTCACCTCGGCGGTGACGTCGGCGGTGGCCCCGGTCACCTCGGCAGTGGCCCCGGTCGCGTCGGCAGTGGCCCCGGTCACCTCGGCGGTGACGTCGGCGGTGGCCCCGGTCACCTCGGCGGTGACGTCGGCAGTGGCCCCGGTCGCGTCGGCAGTGGCCCCGGTCGCGTCGGCAGTGGCCCCGGTCACCTCGGCGGTGACGTCGGCGGTGGCCCCGGTCACCTCGGCAGTGGCCCCGGTCGCGTCGGCAGTGGCCCCGGTCACCTCGGCGGTGACGTCGGCGGTGGCCCCGGTCACCTCGGCAGTGGCCCCGGTCGCGTCGGCAGTGGCCCCGGTCACCTCGGCGGTGACGTCGGCGGTGGCCCCGGTCACCTCGGCAGTGGCCCCGGTCGCGTCGGCTGTGACGTCGGTGGTGGCCCCGGTCACCTCGGCGGTGACGTCGGCGGTGGCCCCGGTCACCTCGGCAGTGGCCCCGGTCGCGTCGGCTGTGACGTCGGTGGTGGCCCCGGTCGCGTCGGCTGTGACGTCGGCGGTGGCCCCGGTCACCTCGGCAGTGGCCCCGGTCGCGTCGGCTGTGACGTCGGTGGTGGCCCCGGTCGCGTCGGCAGTGGCCCCGGTCGCGTCGGCTGTGACGTCGGTGGTGGCCCCGGTCACCGCGGCGGTGGCCCCGGTCGCGTCGGCTGTGACGTCGGTGGTGGCCCCGGTCACCGCGGCGGTGGCCCCGGTCGCGTCGGCTGTGACGTCGGTGGTGGCCCCGGTCACCGCGGCGGTGGCCCCGGTCGTGTCGGCTGTGACGTCGGTGGTGGCCCCGGTCACCGCGGCGGTGGCCCCGGTCGTGTCGGCGGTGACGTCGGTGGTGGCCCCGGTCACCGCGGCGGTGGCCCCGGTCGTGTCGGCTGTGACGTCGGTGGTGGCCCCGGTCACCGCGGCGGTGGCCCCGGTCGTGTCGGCTGTGACGTCGGTGGTGGCCCCGGTCACCGCGGCGGTGGCCCCGGTCGTGTCGGCGGTGACGTCGGTGGTGGCCCCGGTCACCGCGGCGGTGGCCCCGGTCGTGTCGGCGGTGACGTCGGTGGTGGCCCCGGTCACCGCGGCGGTGGCCCCGGTCGTGTCGGCGGTGACGTCGGTGGTGGCCCCGGTCACCGCGGCGGTGGCCCCGGTCGTGTCGGCTGTGACGTCGGTGGTGGCCCCGGTCACCGCGGCGGTGGCCCCGGTCGTGTCGGCTGTGACGTCGGTGGTGGCCCCGGTCACCGCGGCGGTGGCCCCGGTCGTGTCGGCGGTGACGTCGGTGGTGGCCCCGGTCACCGCGGCGGTGGCCCCGGTCGTGTCGGCTGTGACGTCGGTGGTGGCCCCGGTCACCTCCGCGGTGGGGGTCGTGTCGGCGGTGACGCCCGTGGTGGCTCCGGCCGCTGGGCCGCCGAGCGGGTCTGGCCCTAGCACGGGGGGCGCGGGCTGGTCGTCTCAGCCTGGAGGCGGGTCGGCCGCTGGCACTGCCGCGCCGGCGCCGGGCGCTGGCTTGTCGTCGCTGCCTGGTAGGGGAGCGGGAGCAGGTGGCGGCGGTGCGCCGATGTCGCCGGCTCCGGCCACGTCCGGGCTGCCCGCTGGGCCGAACGCGACCGGCGGCGTGAATGGTGCCGCTGGCAGCGGCAGCGGCAGCGGCGGGCACAGCGGGGGCGGTGCGCGGGGTGGTATCGGCGCTGCCCTGATCGCGTTGGTCTCGCTGGTGCTGCTGCGGCTGGCGCGTCGTGCCGCTGCGGTACCGATCTGGCGTTCCTACCTGCCGGAGGTGCCGCCCGCTTAAGTCCTTTCCTTCCAATCGGTCCGTTCTGTGCGTCCGGGCCAGCAGCGTTCGGGCGCTGAATCCCCCTCGGAAGGAAAGGCACATACGTGCATGCGTGTTTGAAGTCCGCGTGCGCCGTGCTCGCCTGGAGCATCCTGGTCGTCCTGGTGGCGGCCGGCATGAAGGGATCTGTCCCCCCGGTTCAGGCGAACATCCGCACTGCGAGTAGTACTACTCAGATCACCCTGGCCAGCACGCTGAGCGTGGCCGCGGCACCGAAGACGGTGGCGCGTCCCGTCTCGGGGTATGCCGTGCGGCCTGGTGAGACGCTGTCCGGCATCGCCGCGCGGTTCGCCGTGCGCGGTGGCTGGCCGGCGCTGTACGCGGCCAACCGGCCGCTCATCGGCCCTGACCCGGATGTGATCCGCGCTGGCACCGTTCTGGTGCTGCCCGGCCGGGCGGCTCCGGCCCGTTACACGGTCGCAGCCGGTGACACCCTGGCGGGCATCGCGGCCACGTTCGCCGTGCCCGGCGGCTGGCAGGCCCTGTACGCGGCCAACCGGCGGGCCATCGGCTCTGATCCGGATGTCATCCGGGCCGGGATAGTGCTGACGGTCCGGCGGCCTGCAGCGCCGGCGCAATCTGCGCCGGGCCCGGGCCGCCGCCTGCACCCGGCGCCGCCGCCGCCGTCGGGCAGCGGGAACCGTCCCGCGCCGGCGGGAACGGGCGCGCCGGCGGGAACGGGCGCGCCAGCCGCCGGCGGCATGCCGGGGTGGCTGAAGACCATGCTGCTGGCCGCCGGCCTGGTCGTGGGGGCGGCGTTCCTGGCCGAGCCGGTGCTGCTGGTGTTCCGGCGCCATCGCCGGCGGGCGTCCGCCCGGGCCGCGGCCGTGCCGGAGCAGGCCCGGGAGCCGGCGCCCGTGCCGCGGCCGCGCTACGGCCGGGAACCGGATCCGGGGCGTCCCGCCACGGAGGAGGCCAGCATCGTGGTGGCCGATTATGACCGGGTCGTCGTGACGCAGTGCCCGCATGACGGCACGGTCTACGTGCTGCGGCCGCCGGGCGGGGATCCCGGGGTGATCTTGCGGGCGGCCCGGCTGGTGCTATCCGAGGGCCTCTACCGGGAGCTGGCCGGGCAGCTGGGCATGCCCGCCAGCTGGCCGATCGTGGTGGCCGATTATGACCGGGTCGTCGTGACGCAGTGCCCGCATGACGGCACGGTCTACGTGCTGCGGCCGCCGGGCGGGGATCCCGGGGCGATCTTGCGGGCGGCCCGGCTGGTGCTGCCGGAGGATCCTTACCAGGAGCTGGCTGACCAGCTCGGCGTGCCCGCCGGGCTGCCGATGGGATAGAAGTGCCCGCGGGGCGGGCCGGGCGGATGCCCGGGCCCGCCCCGGGCCGGGGACGCTAACGGGTCCTGCGGCTCCTGCGTGGTCCTGTTCCGCAGCGATTCGACCAGCGCGGCCACGTGGCGCCGGTCGTCGGGTGTCAGCTCGTCGATGCTGGCGATCAGGAGCTCCCGCTCCGGGTCGCCGGGGTTCTGCGGCCCGGCGGGGGCCTGGTCGTAGTAGTGCAGCCCGGTGGACTCGGCGGCGGCGGCGCGGACCGCGGAGACCGGCACGTCCAGGCCCTTGGCCAGCGCGTCGATCGTGGCCGGGCGCGGCGGGCGGGCCAGGTTGCGGGTCGAGGCGAGGGTGTGGACGGTGGAGTGCGGCAGCCCGCCGCGGCGGGCGACCTCGCGGTAGGACCAGCCCCGCTCGCGCAGCCGCTGCTGGATCAGCCGCTGGAGCGGGTTGAGCGCGGGCTCCAGCTCCGCGGCGGGGCGCGGCTGCTCCGCGGCGGGGTTCTGCTCGTCCCCCGCCGCCTGCGTGGTCATGGCCACCAACCCTAACCCGCCTTCCTCTGAGCAGGTGCTGTCGTGATTCCCCGGGATTAGCCGGGACTCGCCGGCATTGACTATCCCGGAACGGGTACTGTACGGTGGTGACCGTACAGTACGTCTGGCAAATAGCGTACACCGGACTCGCGTCCCGGCGCCACAGGGTGCCGGGCAGGTAAATCCCCGGGCTGCCCGGCCCGGGGGGGATCGCCCAAGGAGGCACCATGTCCACTGACGTGACGATGAAGGAGCTCGAGCTCGAGACCGCCGAGCTGCTCCCCGCCCGGGAAACCCTTTCCTGCGGCAGCTCGCGCCACAGCGGCTCCAGCATCACCAACGTGATCGGCAACACGAGCCAGTTCGGGCTGATCAACGTCTCCGCGTTCAACGGCGTGGGCAACACCCTTCTGGCCCTGTAGCCCCGGTGCCCTGCCTTGCATCGCCTGAGGGGGCTGCACGGCAGGCAAGGAGGGCCGCCCATGGGTTCCCGGGCGGCCCTCCGGCTACTTCCGGCGCCGGGGTGGTGAGCATGCATACGAGGGAGGAGCAGACCCGTGACCGCAGTGGCAGGGCACGTGACCGCCGGGCGCGCGGCGCCCGCCTTGCCCGCGGCGGATCCGCCCGGGCCGGGTCAGGTGCCCCGGCTGGCCGACGGGGTCGAGCTGCTCGGGGAGTACCAGGGCTCCGGTTACGCCCAGCCGCTGTCGCTGGTGCGGCGGGCCGACGGCCAGGTCATCCAGATGTCACCGCTGCTGTACCGGGTGGCCTGCCGGATCGACGGTTCCCGCGACCCGGAGGCTATCGCCGGCCTGGTCAGCGGCGACCTCGGCCGGTCCCTGACCGCCGGCCAGGTCCGCTATCTCATCACCGCCAAGCTGCTGCCCCTGGGCGTCGTCGCCGATGGGGAAGCTCCGGCTGCCGCGCCGAAGGCCAACCCGCTGCTCGCCCTGCGGGCGCGGGGCACACTGCTGTCCGAGCGCGCGTCGAACGCCGCGGGGGCGCTGCTGACACCGCTGTTCCGCGGACCCGTCGTGGTGGCCGTGCTGGTCAGCATCGTGGCCGTGGACTGGTGGCTGTTCGCCGTCCACGGCCTCGGCGGCGGGCTGCGGCAGGTCCTGCGTGACCCGGTGGAGCTGCTGATCGTGCTCGGCCTGTCCCTGGTCTCCGCCGTGTTCCACGAGTGCGGGCACGCGGCCGGCTGCCGCTACGGCGGCGCGCGGCCCGGCAAGATCGGGATCGGCATCTACCTGGTCTGGCCCGCGTTCTTCACCAACGTCACCGACTCCTACCGGCTGTCCCGGGCCGGGCGCCTGCGTACCGACCTCGGCGGCTTGTACTTCAACGCCGTTTTCATGCTGGCCCTGGCCGGGATCTACGCGGCTACCTCGTCCGAGGTCCTGCTCCTTGTCATCGCCTTCACGCACCTGGAGATGCTGGAACAGCTGATGCCGTTCGTCCGCTTCGACGGCTATTTCATCCTCAGTGACCTGATCGGCGTGCCGGACCTGTTCGCCCGCGTCGCCCCCATCGTGAAGAGCGCGCTGCCCCGGGGCCGCCAGGACCCGCGCGTCACCGGCCTGCGGCGCCGCGCGCGGATCATGGTGACCACCTGGGTGCTGTGCGTCATCCCGCTGCTCCTGCTCAGCATCGGGTACCTGATGCTGTACCTGCCCGCGGTCGACCGGGCGCTGTGGCGCTCAGCCAGCCTGCAGGCCCATCTCATGACCGCCGCCGTGCACGGCCACCGCTACGCGATGGCCGCAGTGGACGCGATCGGCATCGCGCTGGTGACCCTGTCGCTCGCCGGATCGCTCTACGTCGTGACGGGGCTGGCACGGCGGGTCACCGCCCTCGGCCGCCGCTGGTCCGCCGGCCGTCCGCCACGCCGCCTCCTGGCCGGCGCGGCCGGCCTGGCGGCCCTGGCGGGGCTGGCCGCGTTCTGGACCCTGCAAGGCCAGTTCCGTAGCTGGTAAACCCCGCCCGCACGACAATCCCGGCCTGCCCCCCGCCCCCGGGACCAGGCGGCCCGCCCTCGAAGGAGGCTCCCCATGTCCGCTGTACCTGCCATGACGCCCGCCGCGCCTGCCGTGACGACGCAGGACCTCGAGCTTGAGCACGCCGAACTCCTCCCGGCCCGGCAAACCCTCTGGGTCACCAGGCTCTACCCGCGCTACCACCCAGGGGGCCCCATGATCCACGACTATCCGGGTCATGTGTAACGCCTGACACGGCGAGGCTCACCCCGGACCGGAGCGGGCCCTTGCGCGGCCGCGGGCCGCGGGCTGTCAATCCCGCCGGTGAGCTGCGCGCCGCAAGTCCTGATGTAGCCCCTCAGGGGGACCCGCCCAGCTGTCCTTCCCGGGCTGGGCGGGTCCTGGTTGTCCTCGTGCCATACCGGGTTCCCGCCTGCGCCAGGAGCGGCCGGCCTCTCCGCCTACTGGCGCAGGCGGGCCAGCTCGGCCCGGGCGGCGTCGAGGTCACGCTCGGCGCGCTCGGCCCGGGCGCGCAACTCGCCGCGTGACTCCTCGAGTGCCTGGGCGCGGAATTCCAGCGCGGCCCGCAGCTCGTCCCGCTCGCGGGCCGCGTCGGTGCGCAGCTGCTCGAGCTCGCGGGCCGCGTCCTCACGGGCCCGCGTGGTCTCGGCGCGGGCGGCGTCGGCGCGTGCCTCTGCGGTGGCTGCGCGCTGGTCGGCCTGCGCGGCCTGCGCGAGCGCTTGGTCCCTGGCGTCATCGGCGGCGCGGACGCGGGCCCCGGCCTCGGCCCGCGCCTGCACGATCGCCTCCTGCGCCTGTGCCTCGGCGCGGCTCGCGCGCTACTCGGCCGCGGCGATGCCCGCGGCTTTGTCTGCCTCCGCGGCGCTCACCGCGGCGTCAGCGTCAGCCTGGGCCTGCCGGATGACCTTGTCCGCCTCGGCGCGGGCCTGGCTGATGGCTGCCTCGGCCTGCTGCCGCGCGTCGGCTATGGCCTGGTCGGCTTCCTGGCGGATGGCTTGCCGGGCTGCCTCGTGCTCGATGATCCGGTCCCGGAGCTCGTTCCGGGCGGCGCTGGCGTCGGTACGGGCAGCTTCTGCGTCGCCCTGGGACGCCTCAGCTTGCCCGGCCATCGCTTCGGCCAGCTGGCGGGCTTCGTCCGCACGTGCCTCGGCGGTGATCCGGGCCGCCGCCTCCCGCGCGGCCAGGGACTCGGCCGCCTGCCGGGCGTCGTCGGCGTCGGCGACCTGCGCGGAGATCTGCGCGGCCGCGGCGTCGGGGTCCTGGCCCTGCAGGACGGCATCATCTAAGCCGCCGCCCGCGCTCGCGCGGGCCGTAGCGGGCTGATCAACCAGTCACCAGGCAGAGCCGCCGTCCGCTGATCCGGGTCGGCGTGATCCGCACGTATACGTCACGCGGACCGGCGACCCATGGCTCGAGGTGCGTCCCCACCTCGAGTTGTCTCACCTCGCGTTCATTCGTGACCGCGTGCGCGCGCCCGTTCACGAGGACGCTCCACCCGGTGCGGAGCGCCTCGTCGAGGTGGTCGGCCTCGAAACTAACCAGACCGTCCGCGTACACCGCCAGCAGGGTGTCCGGTGCGGTGCGGAAGACGATGGTCTTCCCGGCTACCGCGAAATTGACCGGCAGCATCATGATCCCGTCCGCCGCCGCGAACCCGATGCGGCCCACGCCGCCTGGTTCGAGCAGGTCGAAGCACTCGGACGGGCCGAGCGTGTGCAGGGCGCGCTCGCGGGTACCTGATCCGGCCGCCGCGGCCTCCCTTTCCGGCAGGTCATGCCGCGCCTGCTGGCTGCTAGCTGGCCCCTTCGCGGTTGTCATACTCGCTCACCTCCGCCAGACGGGGACTGTTCGCTCCCCAGCCTCGTCTAGCGGCGCCTGCGGCGTAGGGGCCCTACGTCACGTCCACCCGGGTCGTAAGGCCCGCGCGCGGCCAGCTTCTATACCGGCGGTACCAGGGTGAAGTAGCGGTCGAGCAGGACTTTGTCGCCCTGCACGTCGAGTCGGCCAGTCACCGGCCGCTGCCAGAGGAACAGCGCCAGGTCGGACGCGGTGCCCGAGATCTCGATACCAGGCCGGCCCTGGTCCTGGCCGTCGTCCTGGCCGCCAGCCTCGCCGGGCCGCACCGCCTCGCCGCCGGGCCGTACCGCCTCCCCGTCGAACCAGACCGTCCACGTTTCCGGACCGTCCGTGCGCCGGAACGCGAACCGCTCGCCCTGCCCGGGGGGCGCCTGGGCCATGGCCCGCCGCATGGGCGCCATTACCTCGAAGGTTTGCCCGATCGCGTCCACAGCCAGCGCCGCGTCGAGGGGCCCGGCCGTCCCCACCGCGTTCTCCGCGTCCCACCGATGCACTGCGGCCTCGATCGCCTGCATCCGCTGCCAGAAGCCGACGCTGTGGTCGCGGGACCAGGTCCAGACCCGCTCGCCCGGTTCGGTCGCGCGGAAGCGCTCCGCCAACTGGGCCGCCCCGGCCCTGAACCAGTCCAGCAGCCCTGCCGGCACCGGATCCTGCCGGGGCGCGCGGCCGGGAGGCAGCCAGCCCGCCCACTCCTCGGCCAGCCCGAGCCAGGACCGGTCGCCGCGGGCCGGGGGCTGCTGCATCCGCTCGCCCACCACGCGGGCCACCAACCGGTGCACCATGCCCAGGTGCAGCACCAGGTCGGTCATCACCCACTCCGGGCAGGACGGGACGTCCGGCGCGGCCCGCGCCCCGGCCGCCCGCCGCGCCGCCGCCTCGAAAGCGGCGGCCTCCCACTCGAAGTACCCGACATAGTCCACGGTGGCTCCCTTCTCCCGGCCCGCATGCCACCCTAGTTCCGGAGGATCTCATGGCCGAGGACGTGTCGAGCCTGCGGCTCATCGTGACTGGCACCCGGCTCATGCCGGTGCCGCTGGTGCCCGAGATCCGGCTGCGCCAGGCCGGCGATCCGATCAGCTTGTGGCAGCGCACCGAGGAAACCTCCGGGCGGACCGGCCTGGACCCGCCGTTCTGGGCCTTCGCCTGGGCCGCCGGGCAGGCCCTGGCCCGCTACCTGCTCGACCACCCGGAGACCGTCCGGGGCCGGGACGTGATCGACATCGCCTCCGGCTCCGGGTTGGTGGCCATCGCCGCGGCCATGGCCGGGGCGGCCGCCGTGACCGCCTACGACATCGACCCGCTCGCTGCCGCGGCCATCGAGGCGAACGCGACCGCCAACGGCGTCACGGTGCGGGCCGTCTGCGCCGACGTCCTGGACCACGACGACCTTCCGCCGCCCGGCACCGGCCTGGTGCTGGCCGCCGACGCCTTCTACCAGCGCGACCTGGCGGCCCGGGTGATGCGGTTCGCCAGCCGCGGCCGAGCCCGCGGCGCCGCCGTGCTGGCCGCCGACTTCGGCCGCGCCTACCTGCCGCGCGACCGGCTGACGCCGCTGGCCGCCTACGACGTTCCCGGGCAGCGCGCGACCGAGGACACCGACATCAAGCGCACCACCATCTGGGCCTTGGCCTAGCTGGCCCCGGCTACGCCGATCAGGTTGCCCTCCGGGTCGGTGAAATGCCCGACCACCAGGCCTGACGGTGCCCGCTCTGGGCCGATCACGCGCTTCCCGCCCAGGCGCTGGGCGCGCTGCAGGGCAGCCTCTACGTCGGCCACGCCGACATAGAACATCGCGTGGGCCGGGTATCTCGCCCCGCCGCCGACGCCGCCGGGGATCCCGGTCCCGTCGCTCGTCGTGTTGCGGTTCACGAAGCCGTAGTCGTCCGGCTCCGACACCGCCTCCGCGACCGGAGAGCTCGTGTCGAACTCCCACCCGAACAGCTCACCGAAGTAGCTGCGGAGCTTGGCCGGTTCCTTCCCGATGATCTCGAAGTGAACGACCGGTTGTCCCATGGTTCTCCCTTTGTGCCGCCAGTCCGGTGCCCTCCGGTTGCGGGCCTGATAATTGTGACGCCCGGGCCGTCCCGAACTCATCGGCGCCAGACCCTGTCCCGCCCGCGTTCCCCCGGAAACGCCGCCCACGCCCCGAACAGCCCGGACTGTGCCGGGTTGCACTCGTTTGCAGAGTGCGGGAGGCTTACCGGGACGTGATGTCAAACCGGAAGGACGGCCGGGATGATGGGCGGGCTGGAGCCCGAGGGCGAGAGCGTGTCGGTCGACACCAGAGTTCCGCATATCGCGCGGGTGTATGACTACTGGCTGGGGGGCAAGGATAACTTCGCGGTCGACCGGGCGGCGGCCGAACGGGTCATGCAGACCTTCCCCGACATCCTGGTCAGCGTCCGCGCGCAGCGGGCGTTCCTCGGCCGGGCGGTGCACTACCTGGTGGCCGAGGCGGGCATCAGGCAGTTCCTGGACATCGGGACCGGGCTGCCTTCGGCGAACAACACGCACGAGGTCGCCCAGCGGGTGGCGCCGCAGGCGCGCGTCGTGTACGTGGACAGCGATCCGATCGTGCTGCTGCACGCCCGGGCCCTGCTCGCCAGCAACCCCGAGGGCGCCAACGCCTACATCGACGCCGACCTGCGCGACACCGGGTCGATCCTGGCCCAGGCGGCCCGGATCCTGGACTTCGGCCAGCCCGTCGCGGTCATGCTGCTGGGCGTGCTGCACTGCATCCCGGACTCCGACGACCCGGCCGCGATCGTGGCCCGGCTGATCGACGCCGTGCCGCCGGGCAGCTACCTCACGATCGCGCACCCGGCCAGCGATGTCGCCACCGAGCAGATGGCCGTCTCCATGCGGAACTACAACGAGCACGTGGCCGTCCCGCTCACCGCGCGCAGCCACGACGAGGTCTCCGCCTTCTTCGCCGGCCTGGACCTGACCGAACCCGGCGTGGTGCAGCTGCACCGGTGGCGGGCCGGCGCTGGCGACCCGGGTACCGGCCGCGACCTGGCCAACTACGGCGGAGTAGGACGCAAGCCCTAGCCGCGCGGCCGGCTCAGCTGATCACCACCGTCACGATCGCGCCGCTCGGGCTGAACGTCAGGTGCACCCGCGGCTTGCCCGCGCCCTGCACGGTGACGCTGACCGTGGTGCTCTGGCCCGCCGCCAGCGTGCCGGACATCGGCGCCACCACGACCTTCTTCTCCAGGCCGGGCGGCTCGGATATCGACCAGTTCACGTCGCCGCCGGACGCGGTCAGGGTGATCGATCCGCTGGCAGGCGGCACGACGTTGAGCGTGGCCGGGCTGACGCTCAGCGTCCCGGTGCCCGGTGCGTCGCTGCTGCTGGTGCTCGCACCCGGGCTGGCGGCCCCGGTGCTCGCGCCCGCGGGCGAGGGCGCGGCCGTCACGCTCGACGTCGGGCGCACCGCGCCGGGGCCGGTGGCCGTCTGCAGCACGCCGGCCGGCGCCGTGGCACTGGCCCTGGCCGTAGCGCCGGCCCGGTGGGGCCCGGTATGGCCGTCCTTGCCGAGGGCCGGGTTCGCGCTGCCGGTCACGCTCGGCGCCGCGGCCCCGGCCGGCGGCACGCCGTGGTGCGGTGACACGGCGATCCAGGTGACGCCCGCCGCTACCGCGGCTGCGGTGCCGGCCACCGCGCCGGCATGGACCGGCCGCGCGTGCAGCCACGGCGAACCAGGCTGATGAAGGGGCCGGGGAAACCCATTGTGGCCGAACGAGTACGAGGTCTTCGCCACGCCGGCCCGATGGGCCACGGCGGCGGGGGAGTTCCCGGTGGCGAGCCGCAGCACCTGGTCCCGGAAGCCGGCCGGCAGGCCCCCCGCTATCAGCGGCAGCGCGGTGATCGGCGCGATCCCGAGGAGCGTGGCCGGTGACACCTCCCGATGCCGCCGCCCGGAACAGACCCGGCACCGCTCCACGTGCCGGTTGACCCGCTTGCGCACCAGCACGGTCAGCACGCCGTCCCAGTCCTGGAGCATCGCGTCAAGCTCCGGGCAGTCCTGGCGCCCGGTCCTGGCCACCATGAGCGCCCCGAGCGAGGTCTCTAGCTGGTCGCGGGCCCGGGACAGCAGCGCGTGCGCGTGGTTGCGGGAGATCCCGAGCACGCTGGCCACCTCGCCGCCGGAAAGACCCTGCCGCAGCTGCAGTTCGAGGACTTCCCGCTCGGCCGGCCCGACCCCGCCGAGCGCGTCGCGCACCAGGGCGCGCAGGTCCTCCCGTTCCACGTCAGCGGCGACGTCGGCGGCTTCGTCGGTCACGTCCGGCGCCTCCTCGATGGACGCGTGCTGGCTGCCGACCCGCAGCCGCCGGTGGCATTCGTTCCGAGCCACCGCGTACAGCCAGGACCGCAGCCGCTCCGGGTCGCGCAGCCCTGACATCCGGGGCGCCGCGATCACGAACGTATCCTGCACGGCGTCCGCCGCGTCGGCGGGCTCGCGCAGCATCGTCCGGCAGAAGCTGTACAGCGGTGTCGCGTACCTGTCGTACGCCTCGGCGAGCCCTGCGGGATCGCCCGCCACGATGGCCGCGACGACCTCACGGTCGTGCATGCCACTACCGTAGCGATGCAACCCCATATGCGGACAGAAACGGACGAGATGCCACATCGTCCGAGGTAGGAGCCCTTCCGCGACGGGCGCCCCGTCCCGAACAGGGCTCAGTGGGCAGCCGGCGCGGCCAGGTAGCTCGCCGACGCGGCGTAGGCGCGCTCGATGCTGAGCCCCACCTTGGAGGGATCCCGGTAGCGAAACTGTGCCCGGCCGGGCGGGAGCCGGTCCCCGCCGGTCGGCAGAACGTGCACCCGGACGTGGTCTGGCAGCGACGACATCTCCTCGTGGAACCGGTGCCGCCGCGCGATCTCGAACGCGACCAGGCCCACCTCCCACGGCCGCCGCGGCACCGCAAGCGGGCTCTCGATCCGTCCTACCTGGAGCACGTAAACCGTGGAAGCGCCGAGCGCGACCGCCCGCCCGACCGGGATCGAGTCGACCAGTCCGCCGTCGAAATAGTGCGCCCCGTCGATCTCCACCGGCGGCAGCAGCCCCGGTACGGCGCACGAGGCCATCACCGCTGGCACCACCGGCCCTGACGAGAACCAGCGCGCGGTGGCCCCCTCGATGTTGGCCGCTACGCACTGGAACGGCAACTCGAGATCAGAGAAGCCAGCCCCGGGCAGCAGCCCGGCCAGCATCCGCCGCAGGGGCTCCAGCGAGTGCAGGTGCGTCCCGGAACGCACCAGCCGCGCCGCCCGGCCGAACAGCTTCTCGCTGAACGCCAGCCGCAGCTCCTCGCCCTGCCACATCCGCGACAGCCGGCTGGCCGCGTCGGCTGGGTCGGCCGCCACCAGCACGCCGTTCAGGGCCCCGATCGAGGTGCCCACCACCAGGTCGGGCCGGACGCCCGCCTCGGCGAGCGCGCGCAGCATGCCGACTTCGTGGGCGCCGAGCAGGCCTCCGCCCCCGAGCACGAAAGCCGTGGTCATACGGGCAGGATAGTCATCCGGAGCAGGATTTCAGCCGCGCCGGACGGGTTCAGCCGCGCCGGATGGTCAGGCCGAGCGAGGCGAACTGGTCGAACGGCCGGTGGTAGCCGCGCTCGATGTGATGGATACCGCGCAGCACCGACGGCCGGTCGGCCACCGCCGCGGCCAGCACGGCGGAGAACCCAGCCCGCACGTCCGGCAGCGTGACGTCGGCACCGCGCAGCTTGGACACCCCCCTGATCACCGCCGAATGCACCGAGTTCGTGTCGTGGAAGCGGCACGCCTCGCCGCCCAGGCAGGCCGCGAACGTCTCGATCTCGCAGCCCATCTGCTTCAGCGCGGGCACGTACACCAGCCGGTTCTCGAACACCGTCTCGTGCAGCACGGACATGCCCTCGGCCTGGGTGAACAGCACCATCAGCGGCTGCTGCCAGTCGGTCATGAACCCCGGGTGGGTGTCGGTGTGCACCGCCGCCGGGCGCAGCCCCGACGGCGCCGAAGCGGTGATCCACTCGTCGGTGATGTCGATCTGCGCACCCATCTTGGCCAGCGTGGTGATCGCGGTGACCAGCCGGTCCTGCGGGCAGCCGTGCACCCGGACCTCGCCCCGGGTGATCAGCCCGGCGGCCAGGTAGGAGAATGCCTCGAGCCGGTCGCCGGCCAGCCACCGGGACGCGCCTCGCAGCCGCGGCACGCCCTCGATGACGATCCGCCGGTCCGGGCTGAGCTCGATCTGCGCGCCCATCCGCTGCAGGAACAGGGCGAGCTCCACCACCTCGGGTTCGGTGGCCGCGTTGCGCAGCACCGTCTTGCCCTCGGCCCGCACCGCGGACAGCAGCACCGTCTCGGTGGCGCCCACGCTCGGGTACGGCAGGTCGATCCGCGCGCCGTGCAGCCGCGACGCCCGGGCAATGATCCCGGCCGGCCCCGTCTCGACCTCGGTCCCCAGGGCGCGCAAGGCGGAAACGTGGAAGTCGACCGGCCGCCGCCCGATCGGGTCGCCGCCGACCAGCGGCACGAACGCCTCCCCGGTGCGGTGCAGCAGCGGCCCGATCATCAGGATCGGGATCCGGTTGAGCCCGGTGAACGCCTCGGGCACCCGCGGCTCCACCGTGCCGTTCGGCGCGACGGTGACGTCGCCGCCGGACCGGCTGACCTGGTAACCGATGGCCTCCAGCATCGCGGCCGTGATGTCGACGTCGCCGACCTCCGGCGCGTTCCTGATCGTGCTCGGCCCGTCGCCCAGCATCGCCGCGACCATGTGCTTGGTCACCGCGTTCTTCGACCCGCGCACCTGGATATCGCCGCGCAGCGCCCCGGAAGGTTCCACCTGCCACGTTTCGGTCACGCTGACCACTGTAGGCGCGCCCTCGGCCGATCCGGCCCAGTTCACTTGCTTGCCCGCCGCATGGCGCTCCAGGTAACGGTGAGAAAACTCTGGTAACGGACGGCATGCAAGTGCGCTAGCGTGGTGCGGCCCGGGGGGGAGCTGGGCGGCTAAGGCCTGGCGCGTGGCCTCCCCGGAACACGCTGTTGACTAAGGAGAACGCGCCCATGGCTGCCACGCTGCAGGAGATCTTGCTTACGCCCGACACTAAGCCGCAAGTCACCGCGGATTGCCTGACACTGATCCAGCAGGAGGTCTCGGCCAAGTCCGGTGTCTCCGGTACCGCGGTCAAGCTCGCCTACAAGACCGCCAGCACGTTCGCGTCGGGCTACCTGCAGTCCATGGTGGAGACCCTGGTCCCGGAGATGGCGGACAAGCTCCAGCCGTTCTGGGCGGACTTCTCGGCCTCCGGCGCCGGCGAGTTCGGCGACTACCTGGCCAAGCGTGGCGACGAGGTGTCCGAGGCGCTGCTGTCGGTGACCGACGAGCATGCGGCGAATTCTCAGCGGGCCGCGATCCTCAAGGCCTACCGCGCCGTCCGCGGCGGAGCGGCCAAGCACGTCACGGCGGCGCTGCCGAACCTCGGCGCGCTGATCCAGAAGTACGCGGGCTGACCGCTCACCTGACCGGCACGTCGTCCAGCGGCGTTTCCGCCCGCTCGGGCGCTCCCCCAGCGGCTTCTGGAACAGCCGCCGGGGCGAGGGCCGGAGCGGGTTCCCCGCGACCGCGAAGCCGCCGGGGCCGCAGCACGGCCAGCCAGTACGCCCCGCCCGCCAGCAGGATGCCACCCATGACGAAGCCCAGCGGGTACGTCGGCACGCCCACGTACTTCAGCCCGGACGCGAAGATCACGAAGGTGATGGCCGGCCTGATGTACTTGTCCGGTGCCCGGGAGGAGAGCAGCGAGCCGATCAGCACCGCGGGCACGCTGCCGACGATGATCGACGCGGTCACGCCGAACTCCACGTGCCCGAACGTCAGCGCGCCGAGGGCCGCCGCCGCGGTGAGCGGCACCGCCTGGGTCAGATCGGTGCCGACCAGCTGGCCCGCGGACAGCAGCGGGTAGGTGAACAGCAGCAAGATGATCATCAGCGAGCCCGAGCCGACCGAGGTGATGCCGACGATCAGCCCGCCGGCCATGCCGATCAGCACGGTCGGCACCGGCCGCAGGGTGACCTGCTTGATCGCACCGGTGCGCTTGCGCCCCGACCGCCGGTCCAGCACGTAGCGCAGCACCATGGCGGCCGCCCCGACCAGCAGCGCCGCGCCCAGCGCGATCTCGACTTCTCTCTGGTCGGAGGAGCTGTCGCCCATCTGCTTGAGCAGGAACGAGCCGAGGAACGCCATCGGCACCGAGCCGAGCGTCATCAGCCCGACCATGCGCAGGTTCACCGTGCCCTTGTGCAGGTGAACGGCGGCGCCGACGGGCCGCATCACCACCGCCGCGACCAGGTCGCTGGAGATAGCCGCGGCCGGCTTGACCGAGAACAGCAGGATGAGCATCGGCGTCATCAGCGCGCCGCCGCCGGCTCCGGTCAGCCCGACCAGCAACCCGACCACCGCACTGCCCAGGACGACATAGAGGCTCAGGCCCATCCGGGTACTCCCTTCGTCGTGTCCCGCCGAACACCACATTCCCTACTACGTTAATTTACAACTGGGCAATGTAGGAAACATATGTAACGGCCCAGGTCATTTGATCCGAACGGACCGGGCTGCCCGTTCCCGTGCCGGCTAATCCGGGTAGACAGGGTGACGTGGACAAACTCCAGGCGTACCGGGACAAGCGAGATGCCGTCCGGACGCCTGAGCCCGTGCCTGCCGAGCCTGCTCCCGCGGCGGAGAACCCGGACGGCGGCACGTTCGTGATCCAGGAGCACCACGCGAGGCGGCTGCACTGGGACGTGCGGCTGGAGCGCGACGGGGTGCTGGTGTCCTGGGCGGTGCCGAAGGGCGTGCCGGACGACCCGGCCGTCAACCACCTGGCCGTGCACACCGAGGATCACCCGCTGGAGTACGGGAGCTTCGAGGGGCAGATCCCGCGGGGGGAGTACGGGGCCGGTTCGGTCACCATCTGGGATTCCGGCCGTTACGAGACGCTGAAGTGGGCGAAGGGCGAGGTCAAGGTCAGGCTGTACGGGCAACGGGTTACGGGGGGATACACGTTGTTCCAGACCGGGGGGAAGCAGTGGATGATGCACAGGGAGCGCCAGCCGCTCCCGCCGGGGCTGCGGCCGATGCTGGCCATGTCCTGGAGCACGCCACCGCCGGACGACGGAAAATGGGCGCTGGAGATGAAGTGGGACGGGGTGCGGGCGCTGGCCTTCGTCGAGCGCGGCCAGGTCCGGCTGGAGTCCAGGACCGAACGGGACATCACCGTCGCCTACCCGGAGCTCACGGGCCTGGGCCACGCGACCAGCCATAAACAGCTGCTGCTCGACGGGGAGGTCGTGGTGTTCGGCGAGGGCGGCTGGCCCGAGTTCGAGGCGCTGCAGTCCCGCATGCACGTCAGCGACGCATCCCAGGCCAGGCTGCTGGCCGGCCAGAACCCGGTCACCTACCTGGTCTTCGACCTGCTCCAGCTGGACGGCAGGCCGCTGCTTGACCTGGAGTACCGATACCGCCGCGCGCTGCTGGACGAGCTGGGCCTGGCCGGCCCGAACTGGCAGACCCCGCCATCCTTCCCCGGCGAGGACTTCGAGGCGGTGAGGGCCGTCTCGGCCGAGCACCACATGGAGGGCGTGGTGGCCAAGCGGCTCGACTCGAGGTACCTGCCCGGGACCAGGACCGACAACTGGCGCAAGATCAAGAACCACCTGGGCCAGGAGGTCGTCGTGGCCGGCTACAAGCCGGGCAAGGGCAACCGGACCGGCCAGGTCGGGTCGCTGCTGATCGGGGTGAACGACGACTCAGGACTGATCTACGCGGGTCACGTCGGCACCGGGTTCAGCGTCGAGACGCTGCGCATGCTGGGGGAGCGGCTGGAGCTGCTGCGCCGCCCGGACTCGCCGTTCGACGGGCCGGTGCCGCCCGAGCATGCCCGCACCGCGGTCTGGGTACAGCCCCGGCTAGTGATCGAGGTGGCCTTCGACAGGTGGACCCGGGCGGGCCGGATGCGCGCGCCGGTGTACAAGGGCCTGCGCGACGACAAGAACCCCGAGGACGTGGTCCGTGAACCCTGATTCCGATGAACACTGAGGTCAAGGTGCCCGTGCAGGTGGACGGGCGGACGCTGACGCTGACCAACCTGGGCAAGGTGCTCTACCCGGACAGCGGCTTCACCAAGGCCGAGGTCCTCGACTACTACCAGCGGGTGGCGCCCGCGCTGCTGCCGCACATCGCGGGCCGCCCGCTGACGCTCAAGCGCTACCCCGAGGGCGTGGACGGTGAGGCGTTCTTCCAGAAGCATGTCACCGCGCACCGCCCGGACTGGATCCGCACCGCCACCGTGGAGTCGGACAGCTCCCGGGCCCGCGGCACCACCGTGACCTACCTGGTCGTGGACGACCTGCCCGCGCTGATCTGGGCGGCCAACCTGGCCGGCCTCGAGCTGCACGTGCCGATGTGGCGGATGCCCAGCGTCCGGGAGCCCGACCTGCTGGTCTTCGACCTCGACCCCGGGGCCCCGGCCAACATCACGGACTGCTGCCGGGTGGCGGGGGCGCTGCGCCCCATCTTGGAAGCTGACGGCTTGGTCCCGCTGGCCAAGACCTCAGGCGGCAAGGGCCTGCAGCTGTACGCGGCGATCTCCGGGGTGACCTCGGAGCAGGCCAGCAACCAGGCCAGGGCCTACGCCGAACGGCTCGAACGCGAGCAGCCCCAGCTCGCGGTGTCCCGGATGACCAGGTCGCTGCGCACCGGCAAGGTGCTGATCGACTGGAGCCAGAACAACGGCTCCAAGACCACGATCGCGCCCTACTCGCTGCGAGCCCGCCAGTTCCCCACCGTCTCGACCCCCGTCACCTGGGACGAGGTAGAGGCCTGCCGCCAGCCCCAGGACCTCTTCTTCACCGCCGGCCAGACCCTGGACCGCGTAGCCGCCCACGGCGACCTCTTCGCCCCCCTGCTGAAGTAACAAGCTACCCATACACCGCACCCGTCCCACCAGCCTCGCCGCCGCCCCCTCCGCCCGCCTCCCCTTGGGTCGAAGTGCCGTTGGTCCGGCTAGAACCGGACCAATGTGCCATCGACCCATTCCTCACCGCCACAGGTGGCGGATCTGGGTGGCGAGAGGGAACGGCGCGATCAGCGTCTTGCCGCCGCTGGTTCCTGCGGCTGACCTCAGTCGCCGGACAGGACGGGGCGCAGCGCGTCCAGCACCGTCAGGTCCTCGATCGTCGACGGGACTGGTTCGTCCATCCCGTCGGCGATCCCGCGCATGGTCTTTCGCAGGATCTTGCCGGACCGCGTCTTGGGCAGGCCGGCCACCACGTCGACCCGGCGCAGCCCGGCGACCGCCCCGATCCGGTCGCGGATGAGCTGGACGAGTTCGGCCGACAGCGTGGCGGGTTCGGTCCCGACCCCGGCCTTGAGCACGACGAACCCGCGCGGCACCTGGCCCTTGGTGGCGTCGCTCACCCCGATCACCGCGCACTCCGCCACCGCCGGATGGCTGGCCAGCACCTCCTCCATCTGCCCGGTGGACAGCCGGTGCCCGGCCACGTTGATCACGTCATCGACCCGGCCCATCACGTACACGTAGCCGTCGCCGTCCCGGTATCCGCCGTCGCCCGTGGTGTAGTAGCCGGGATGAGCCGACAGGTACGACGCCACGAACCGCTCGTCGTCGTGCCACAGGGTGGGCAGGCAGCCCGGCGGCAGCGGCAGCCGGACCACGATGTCACCGGTCTCGCCGGGGTCGGCCTCGGTCCCGTCGCCGCCGAGGACGCGCACGTCGTAGCCGGGCACCGGCATGGTCGGCGACCCGGGCTTGGTCGGCATCGGCTCGAGCCCCATCAGGTCGGCGACGATGGGCCAGCCGGTCTCGGTCTGCCACCAGTGGTCGATGACCGGGATGCCGAGCAGTTCGCCCGCCCAGCGGTAGGTCTCCGGGTCGAGCCGCTCGCCCGCCAGGAACAGGTACTCGAAGCCGGACAGGTCGTATGGTTTCGTGAGCTCGCCCGCTGGGTCCTCCTTCTTGATCGCGCGGAACGCGGTCGGCGCGGTGAACAGCGCCTTGACCTTGTGCTCGGCCACCACCCGCCAGAACGCGCCCGCGTCCGGGGTGCCGACCGGCTTGCCCTCGTACAGCACGGTGGTGCACCCGGTCAGCAGCGGCGCGTAGACGATGTAGGAGTGTCCGACTACCCAGCCCACGTCGGAGGCGGCCCAGAACACCTCGCCGGGATGGGTGTCGTAGACGGCCCGCATGCTCCAGCGCAGCGCGACCGCGTGCCCGCCGTTGTCCCGCACCACGCCCTTGGGCCGGGCCGTGGTGCCCGAGGTGTACAGGATGTACAGCGGGTCGGTCGCCGCCACCGGCACGCAGTCCGCCGGCTCGGCTCCGGCCACCGCCTCGGCCCAGTCCAGGTCGCGGCCTTCGGTCAGCGCCGCGGTCGCCTGCGGGCGCTGCAGCACCACGCAGTGCTTCGGCTTGCGGCTGGCCAGGTCGATGGCGCGGTCCAGGATCGGCTTGTACTCGATGACCCGGCTGCCCTCGATGCCGCAGGACGCCGAGACGATCACCTTCGGCTCGGCGTCGTCGATCCGCGTGGCCAGCTCGGGAGCCGCGAACCCGCCGAACACCACCGAGTGCACCGCCCCGATCCGCGCGCACGCCAGCATGGCGATCAGCGCCTCCGGGATCATCGGCAGGTACACGATCACCCGGTCGCCCTTGTCCACCCCCAGGCCGCGCAGCACCCCGGCGAACCTTGCCACCTCGTCCTTTAGCCCGGCATAGGTGTACGTCCGCTGGCTCCCGGTCACCGGGCTGTCGTAGATCAGCGCGGGCTGCAGGCCGCGGCCATCGCGCACATGCCGGTCCACCGCGTTGAAGCAGGTATTCATCACCCCGTCGGCGAACCACCGGTAGAACGGCGCCCCCGAGCGGTCAAGCACCACCGTCGGCGCCTGGTACCAGTCGATGTCCCTGGCCGCGTCGCCCCAGAACCCTTCCGGGTCGGCCAGGCTCCGCTGGAATTCTTGCGCGTATCGGCTCATGACGACACTCCCTCTACCGGTAAGCGATATCAGCCCAACCCCCGCCCTGGCTAGTCAACCACCCCGCACCCGCACCCAAAAGGCACAGGCCCGGCCGAACGCGGAAAAGCCTCAGCCCCGGCCCCGCTCGCGAAGCAGCAGCAGGGCATACGCGGCCACGGTCGAGTCGTCCGTGATCAGGCCCTCGCCGATCATCTCCTCGAACCTGGCCCGGGGCACCCAGGCCTGACGCATGTCCTGCTCCTCGAACTCCCGCTCCGGCGCCCCCGGTTCCAGCCCGGTGGCCAGGAAGTAATGCCCGGCCTGATCGGTGATCCCGTGCGCGGTGTGCAGGCACCCGAGCCGAACCAGCTCGCGGGCGCGCAGCCCGGTCTCCTGCGCGAGCTCGAGCCGGGCCAGCTCCCCGGGCTCACCAGTCTCCCCGTGCGGCCAGCCGCCCTGCGGGAACGACCAGGTGCGCCGCCCGATCGGGTAGCGGTACTCCTCGACCATGTGGAAGCCGTCATCCTCGGCCGGGATGACCAGCGCGAAGTCGGGCTTCTGCACGAACGCGTAGGTGCCGCGGGAGCCGTCACGCCGTTCGATCTCGTCCCGGCGCAGTCGCATCCAGTTGTCCTCGTAGACCACGCCCGAGGCGAGCATGCGAATATCCGCGTCGTCGTCCTGAGCCGGCATGAGGCTAGGGCGCCGCCTGCTCGGATCCGGCCACCGCAAGCTCGTCGCCGGCCTCGGCGGGCTCGGTCGGCGCGGACCAGGCCGCCGAGCCCGACCCGGCTGCCCCAGCCACCTCAGCGACACCCGCACCGGCGTCGGCGCCGGCCACACCGGCCGCCACCCCGCCCTGCCGCCGCACCCGGAAGAACCGGACCAGCGCGGTGATCCCGAACGCCGCCGCCACCGGCAGCGTGACCAGGGCGGGCAGCTGGTAGCGCCACGAGAACTCGTACAGGTCCGCGCCCAGCAGAACGGCCACCGCGCACCCGGTGATCAGCAGGCAGGCCAGCGCCGGCCCGGAATCACGGCGCCGCCGGAAGGTGAAGATCCCGGCGATCCCGGCCAGCAGCCCGAACAGGAAGACCGGCCCGGGCGTGTAGCCGCCGTGCAGCTGGTAGTAGCGCAGCGCGATGTCGGCCTTCCAGTGCACCCGCGCGTGCCCGCCGCCGCCCGCCGCGGCGAAGACCTTGTTCGCGCTGTTCCAGCCGTGCCGGGTGAGGCCGGGCGGGTAGTAGGGGTAGCCGAACTGGAACTGCCAGCGCGAGATCTGGGTGTCACCCTGCTCGGTGTTCCTGGTCAGCGCGAAGATCTTCACCGAGTCACGCGCGACGTCGCCGGCCACCCGCATCGGCTGCTGCCTCAGCACGCTGTAGGCGAGCGCCTTCTGCCACGGGTTGGTGTCGATCAGCACACCCAGCTGGATGTTGACAGGCTGGTACAGCACCCGCGGCGACTCCGACGCGTTGACCAGCCCGTCCACGCCCAGCGTGGCAGAGGTCGAGGCGTTCGGGCACAGCGGCCGCTCGTTGGCGGGGATCTTCAGCGTGGCGCAGTCGGCCGCGTGCGCCGCCCGCCCGTACAGGTACGCGTCGCCCATATTGGACAGCTCGAACCCGTAGTGCATGATCACCGCGGAATAGCCCATGTAGCCCACGATCGGCAGCGCGAAGCAGGCCGTCAGGACCGCGCCGTGCAGCAGTCGCCGCCACCAGCCCTGCGTGGCGAACACCACGTAGATCAGCGCGGGCGCGATCAGCGCCTCGCCCACCTGGCGCACCGGGGCGGACGCGCCGAGCGCGAGGCCGCCCAGGATGACCAGGAAGAGCCCGGGCCTGGGCCGCCACAGCAGCAGCACGATCCCGGCCACGAGCAGCGTCTCGAACAGCACGTCCGGCATGATCGTCTGCTCGGCGTTCAGCTGGTAGGCGTCGAACAGCACCGGCGCCACGGCCAGCGCCGCCAGCCATCGGTACACGCCGCGTCGCACCATCAGCGCGTACAGTGCACCCGCCATGGCCACGCCCAGGACGTGCTGCGCCAGCGCCGCGTAAGCCAGGCTGCGGCCGAACAACAGGACCGGGCGCAGGACCAGCAGCGAGTAGCCGAGCGGGTCGAACGAGCCCCAGATGGTGTTGTTGAAATCGGTGCCGAAGATGTACTTCTTCGAGTCGATGAACAGCAGGGCGGGCTCATAGGCGACCTGGGCGATGGCGCGCAGTACCAGCCCGCCCGCCAGCAGCAGCCAGAACATCCAGTGCCGGCGCACGACGTCCACCACGGCCCACATGATCCGGTCCGCGCGGGACCCCGGCTGGCTCGCAGCAGGCAATGCCGTGTCCCTCCTGTCGGTCACGCAGAATCCTCGCCATGAGTCACATCAGGCAGTCACGTCAGGCAGTCAAAGATGCCGCGCCAGGGCCCGGCCGCCTTCCTGGCAGGCCTCATTCTGCCGCATCAGGAGGTGCCAGGCTGCTCTATGAGCAAGTTTCGCCCGGTGCCGTCACCGGCTGCGTCTGGTCATGGCCCGCGCTTGTCGGTGCTCGTCCTTACCATCGCCTCATGCCCGGATCAACGACTGGCGCCGCCGCCTGGTTCACCTTGCGCCGCCGGCTGATCATCTATCCGCCCGAACGGGCCGGCCGCCCCGGCATCTGCGCGGTCTGCCGCGGCCCGGCCCGCCCGGGGTTCGCCCGCTGCTACCAGTGCGGCCAGCACGACCTGCTCGGCCGGGGTCTGCTCGCCGACGCCGTGGTGCCCATCTCCTATGCGGTAAAGGGCACCGCGTTCGCGGCCGGCCTGTGGCGTTACAAGTCCTGGCGGCCGCCGGACCCGGCGGCGCGGCGTGCGCTGCTGGCCCTGCTGCTCACCTTCCTGCACGACCACGGCCGCTGCGTGTGGCGGCACGCGGGCATGCCCGCCCCCGGCCGCCTGGCCGTGGTGCCGACCGGCTGCGGCCGCCCGGGACCGCACCCGCTGCTCGAGATGGCCGCCCCCTATCTGCGGCTACCGGTGACCAGGCTGGTCATCAGGCCGGGGGAGCAGGGCCGTGACCCCAATCCGGACCGGTTTACCGCCGAACGGACTGGGCCGGGAGCCAGTGTCCTGCTCCTCGACGACTCCTGGGTTTCCGGTGCCAGTGCCCAGTCAGCGGCCGCGGCGCTTAAGCACGCCGGCGCCCGGCATGTCGCGGTCGTGGTGCTCGGCCGCCACGTCGACCCAACCGACCGCCTGAGCGCCCCGCTAGCCGCCCGCCTCGCCCCCGGCGGTTACGAACAGGACAGATGTGCCGTACATCCCGTATCCGCACACTAAGGAAATAGCAGTGGTTTGAACACGCGTTGCATTGAATAGGTAGCTGAGAGTAGTTGTCTTGCTCTACCTTCTTGGCCATGAATTACCCCGAGAGCGCGGCCGCTGAACTCATTGAGACCCATGCTGACCGGCTCTTCCTCTACTGCTGGAGCATGCTCAGAAGCCGTGAATCCGCCCAGATCGCCCTGCGCGACACCCTGCTCGCGGCGCCGGCGGACGTCACCGGCTCGCGGCTCTACTCGCTCGCCCGGGCCGAATGCGGCCAGCGCCGGCCCGTGCCCGCCGCCGACGCCGACGAGGCGCCGGTCTGCCTTGGCCGCAATGATGCCGGCCACCGTCTGATGGCGTGGAATGCGGCGATGAGCCTGGACCCGGCCGAGTTCGAGGCGCTCGAGCTTCACACCAGGCACGAGGTGGATCCCGGCCAGGTCCTCGGCCTGCGGGCCAAGCAGGTGCAGGCGCTGCTGGCCCGGGCGAAGCAGAGCCTCGAGCGCAACCTCGGCGCCGAGATACTGGCCCGCCGCGGCCACCCCTGCCCGGACCGCGCCGAAGTGCTGGCCGGCTGGTCCGGCACGATGACGCCTGAGCTCCGCGACCGCGTGCTCGACCACGCGGCCGGCTGCGAGACCTGCGCCGAGGTCCGCCCGCGCAAAGTCTCCGCCGCGCGGGTCTTCTCCCTGCTTCCCGCCCCCGCCCTGTCACCCGAGGCACGCGCCGGCCTGCTGGACTCCCTCACCACCTCACCCCCCGGCGAGCCCGCCGTCCCGGCCGTGCCTCCCGCAGCACTGCCGCCAGCGGTCGACCTTCCGCTGGCCGCGCTCGTCCAGCCCCCGCCGTCCGTTGCGCCCCTGCCCTCGCGCGTCCGTCCCGTGCCGCCCGCCCCGGCACCCCGGCCGGTCGTCCCGGCGCCCCGCCCAGTCGCCCGGACCTCGGGGCCCTTCCCCGCCGCGTTGCCTGCCCCGGCACCCCGGCCCGCCGCCTCGCGGTCGTGCCGGGCCCGCCGGACCAGCCTGGTGGCCGCCGGGATCGGCGCGGTCGCCTCGGCCGTGGTCATCACCTCGGCCTTTGCCATGGCCGGCTCGTCGCGCCCGCCGGTCGTGGTCCGCGAGCTCACGCCCGCGATGGCGGCCGGCCCGGTGACCGGCACGGCGACCGGCACGGTGACCGGGACGGTGCGGCAGGCGTCCGGCACGGGCTCCGCGGGCCCGGTCTCGTCGGGCAACGAGGCCGCCCGGCTCTCGCGGCCCCGGCTGCCTACTCCGCCGCTGCTGGTCAGCGCGGCGGCCAGCCGGAACCAGGCGCTGTTCACCGCCGCCACCCAGCCGCTGCCGCCCGCCGGGGCCCCGGCCACCCGGAAGGGCGCCGCGGGCCAGCAGGACGGCCCGGCCATGAGCGGAACCCCCGCCTCGCCGGGCACGCTGCAGCTCTCGGCGGGCAGCGTCAACCTCGGCTCCGGCACGACCGGACAGATTACCCTCACCGCGATGGACGGCCCGGTCGGCTGGTCAGCCAGCAGTTCCGCGCCGAACCAGGTCGAGCTCAGCAGCACGTCCGGCACGCTGGCCGCCGGGCAGAGCGTCACGCTCACCGTGACGGTGACCCGGGGCAGCGCGGCGAGGAGCGCGACCCTGTCCTTCGAGTCGTCCGCGTCCGCGTCCCAGCTGGTCCAGGTCACCTGGACGGCGCCGCCGAGCGGTGGCTCCGGCTCCCGGCCGCGGCGCCACAGGCACCCGCACCCGTCGCCGTCCGCCTCCTCGCTCGCACCATCGCCGTCGGCGACTCCGGCGTCCCCGTCGGACACCGCGACCCCCGGCCCGCCGGCGTCATAGCGGCTCTAAGCTGGAATGGTGACCGCCGAGCCCCCCTCGCATACCGCGCTGGTCAGGCGCGCCCGCCGGATTGCCCGCGAACTGGCCGTGATCTACCCGGACGTGTACACCGAGCTGAACTTCGCCACACCGCTTGAGCTGCTCGTCGCGACGATCCTGTCCGCGCAGACCACGGACAAGCGCGTCAACATGGTGACCCCGACACTGTTTGCGCGCTACCCCACGGCCGCGGACTACGCGGGCGCCGACCGCGAGGAGCTCGAGAAGATCATCCAGTCGACCGGCTTCTACCACGCCAAGTCCACCAGCCTGATGGGCCTGGGGCAGGCCCTCTGCGAGCGGTTCGGCGGCGAGGTCCCTGGGCGGCTGAAAAACCTGGTCACCCTGCCCGGCGTGGGTCGCAAGACCGCCAACGTGGTGCTCGGCAACGCCTTCGGCATCCCCGGCATCACCGTGGACACGCACTTCGGCAGGCTGGCCCGCAGGTTCGGCTGGACCACGGACCTGGACCCGGTGAAGGTCGAGGCGCAGGTGGCCACGCTCATCCCGCGCAAGGACTGGACCGACCTGTCGCAGCGGATGATCTGGCACGGCCGGCGAGTCTGCCATTCGCGCCGCCCGGCCTGCGGCGCGTGCGGGCTGGCCCACCTGTGTCCCTCCTTCGGCGAGGGGCCCACCGACCCGAAGGTGGCCGCGAAGCTCGTCAAGCCCGGCCCGTTCTCGTGACCCCGGGCCGCGAGCCGGCCCCGCCCGAGCCGGCCCCGCCCAGCCGGCCCCGTCATGGCTGCTCCGGCTGGCTGACGCGGCCGGGACGATGGAGGTCCCGCCGCCGCTCGCGCCGCCCGCCACCGGCGGCAGGCCGTCAGCGGTGCTGGTCCTGTTCGGCGACGGCCCGGACGGACCCGACCTGCTGTTCATCCAGCGCAGCGACGGGCTCCGGCTGCACGCGGGCCAGCCGGCCTTCCCCGGCGGCGTCATCGACGCCGGCGACGGCGGCCCGGTCGGCGCCGCGCTGCGGGAAGCGGCCGAGGAGGTCGGCCTGGATCCCGTGGGCGTCAACGTGGTCGGGACGCTCCCGGAGGTCTTCATCGAGCGGACCGGGTTCCGGGTCGTCCCGGTGCTGGCCTGGTGGCGCGAGCCGTCCGCGGTGGCGCCCGTCGACGCGGGCGAGGTGGCCGCGGTGGAACGCGTCAGCGTGGCCGAACTTGCCGATCCCGCCGCCCGCCTGATGCTGCGGATGCCCACCGGGCGCAGCAGTCCCGCGTTCCGGGTCCGCGGGCTGCTCATCTGGGGCTTCACCGCCGCGCTGGTGGACCGGCTGCTCGCCCTGGGCGGCTGGGAGAAGCCGTGGGATATCAGCGTCGTCGCCGACTTGTGAAAGTTCCTCGCGGGCTTGAAGGCGGCGAAAACGCTATACCGTTAGCTCGTGCGCGGTGATGTGCTCGACCTCATCTTGATCGTGATCGTGGCCGCGTTCGCCGTGTCCGGGTACCGGCAGGGCTTCATCGTCGGCGCGCTCAGCTTCTTCGGCTTCGTCGGCGGCGCGCTGCTCGGCGCGGAGTTCGGCCCGGCCATCTCCCGCGCCCTGGTCGGCGGCCAGACCCAGCAGGACATCGTCGCGGTCATCCTGCTCGTCAGCTTCGCCGTGATCGGGCAGTTCATCGCCTCCTCCATCGGCGCCGCGATGCGGTCCACGGTGACCTGGCGCTCGGCGACCGTCATGGACTCGGTGGGCGGGTCCGTGATCAGCATGGTCTCGGTGCTGCTGATCGCGTGGGTGGTCGGCTCGGTGCTGAACGGGTCCCCGTTCCCCGTGGTCGACCAGCAGGTGAACGACTCCCTGGCGCTGCAGACGCTGGACAAGTTCATGCCCACCCCGGCTAAGACGATGTTCAGCGACTTCCGCCGGCTGCTCGCCAGCAACAGCACCTACGCCCAGGTGTTCAGCGGCATCGGCGCTGAGCGCATCCTCTCCATCCCGGCCCCCGACCCGAACGTGGTGGACAGCGCGGGCTTCCGCTCCGCCGAGAACCGCGTCGTCCGGGTGCAGGGGATAGCGCCGAGCTGCCAGCGCTCCATCGAGGGCTCGGGCTTCGTCATCTCGCCGAACCACGTCATGACCAACGCGCATGTGGTGGCCGGGGTAACGCAGCACCAGACGGTCACCGCCGGCCACCAGACGCTGGACGCCACCGTGGTGTTCTTCGACCCGCAGGTGGACGTGGCCGTGCTGTACGTGCCCGGGCTTAACCTGCCCCCGCTCCGGTTCGCCGGCCAGGCCAACCCCGGCGACAACGCCGTGGTAGCGGGCTACCCGCTGGACGCGTCGCAACTGCACGCCGCGCCCGCCAGGATCGGCGGCATCCAGAACGCCCAGGGGCCGAACATCTACCAGACCTCCACGGTCACCAGGCAGATCTACGAGATCCGGGCCTTGGTCGAGTCGGGCAACTCCGGCGGCCCGCTGCTGTCGCCCGACGGAACCGTCTACGGCGTCGTATTCGCCGCCGCCGTCGGCGTCAAGGACACCGGCTTCGCGCTCACCGCCGCCCAGGTGCACGCCGACGCCCAGGCCGGCGAGCAGTCCACCATCCCCGTCTCCACTATGGGCTGCGACTAGATCGATGACCGGGAAATAAGAGCAGCTCAATGGTCGTAGGCGATCAAGGAGCGCTTGACCGGGGCGCCGATCTGCCAGTTGAACCAGATGGCGGCGTTGAGCGCCAGCAGGCGCTGGACGATCCGCGCCCAGAGCCCGGCCGGGACGCGGCCGCCGTGGCGTTCGAGGCCGAGCTGGTTCTTCAGGGCCCAGATGATGGCCTCGACGCGCTGCCGCAGCCAATTCGGGAAGGACCGGGGCTCCTCGTCCTTGCGGGCCGGGCGGATGAGGGCCAGGTTCAGGTCCGGGCCGGCGAAGAACGCCTCGGTGTCCTCGCCGGACAGGCCCTTATCGGTGACGATGGCGGTTCCCGGCGCGGGACGGTTCGCCGGCTGGTGTTCCAGCATCTGCCGGGCCTGCTCACGCTCGCCGTAGAGTTTGGGATTGGCCAGGCAGAAACCCGTGACGGTCCCCTCGCAGGTCACGATCAGCAGCAGCTTGGCTCCCCAGTACCAGCGGGAATGGCTGGGGCAGTAGCCGTACCCCGCCCAGCCGTACAGGTCAGAGCGCTTCGCGGTGACGGCGGACTGGCCGCACGGGACCGGGGTGGCGTCCATCAGCCGCAGCAGGTCCGCGCTGGCTGGCGTGTGGTCAGCCAGCCAGCGCAGCGCCGCTTCCATCAGCGGCGCGGCGGCCTTGACCCGGTCGTTGTACTCGCTTTGGCCCAGCAGCCGGGGAAACAGGTGCCCGACCTGCCTGGGCGCGGCGCGCAGCCAGTGCCGCTCGTCGTCATAGCGCAGCAGCACCTGCGCCACGGCCAGGCACACCAGCTCGGCGTCGGTGACATCAGGCGGCTTGCCCGGCCCAGACCGGGTGAAACCCAGCGAGGGGATGATGCGGTCAGTCAGCTCCACGTAGAGTGCGGTCAGGAGAGTGTCCAGGTCGGCGATCACGATGACTCCCAAGGTCAGACGTGTGTAGACACGCCGATCTTGGACACTCTCCGCTCGCCAGTCACGGACCACCAGGTGGCGTGTCGCGATACGCCCCGACCTGCGCCGAATAACCGGTCATCGATCTAGCCCCGCGAGCTCAGGCGCCCGCCAGCAGCCCGGGGGACAGGTCGGCGGCCGGGATCCCGCCGAGGCCGTCCCGCCCGATACGGGCGGCCAGGTCGTCCGCGGCCGCCAGGAAAAAAGCAATATTCATACCGAACGGGCTGCCCGCCTGCCCCTTCGCCCGCCGGGAGCCCGCACCGCCGGTGTAGGCGCGGACGCGCTCGGCGCCCCGGCCGAGCAGGGCCACCGCGCCGCGGGCGTTGCCGCGACGGGCGTGGGTCAGCCCGACCGCGATCTGGGCCAGGCCCTGCCACAGGTCACGTTCGGTCGCCGGGCCAGACTTCCAGGCCGCCTCGAGGACCTCGTGCGCGTGGAACGGGCGCCCCTCGCGGAGCAGCCGGTCGGCCAGCACGGCCGCCTCGGCCCCGGTGATCACCAGGTCGTCGGGGATCCGGTCTGCCGCGGAAGCCGCGGTTCCTGCGCAATGGTCGAGCGGCCGTCCCAGGCCGTCGCGCGGGCGCGCGTTGCGCGGGCGCCCGGCCGGGTCACGGTCCCGGTTCATGCGGCCCGAGTCACCGCTCCGGTTCCGGGTCGGCCAGCCAGCCGAGCAGCTCGGTGTTCAGCACCTCCGGGCGTTCCTCGTGCGGGAAGTGCCCGGCGCCGTCGATCACGCGCCAGCGGTACGGGCCGTCGACGTAGCGCCCGGCGCCACGCGCCGTCTGCGGCAGCACGCAGGTGTCCAGGGCGCCGTGCAGGTGCAGCACCGGGGCCGCGATGGGGGTTCGCATGTGCCGGGCGTAGCGCAGGCCGTCGGGCCGCACGCCGCTGCGGGCGAGCCAGCGGTGATACTCCAGGGCGGAGTGCGCCGCCGACGGGATCCGCATGGCCCGCGCGTAGATCTGCTCGGTCTCCGGGTCGGGCCAGCCGGGTGCGGACCACTTCTCCAGCAGCCGCCCCACCTGGTAGGCACCGTCCTTCAGCAGCCGGCGCTCGGGCCAGATGGGCAGCTGGGACGCGAGCGCGTAGCCGCTGCGGCGGCCCTGGCCAGGCAGGTCGGTGATCACCGAGGCGCGCATCCGCAGCGGATGCGCCATCGAGATCACCGCCAGCCGCCTGACCACCTTGGGGTAATACGCGGCCAGCGTCCAGGCGGCCAGCCCGCCCAGGCCGTGCCCGACCACGATCGCGTTGGCCTCGCCCAGCGCCCGGACCAGGCCGGCCGCGTCGGCGGCCGCCGTGACCAGGTCGTAGCCGCGCGGCGGCTTGTCGCTGCCGCCGTAGCCGCGCAGGTCGACCGCGACCACGCGGAAGCCCGCTCCGGGCAGCACCGCCAGCTGGTGACGCCAGGTCCACCAGAACTCGGGGAACCCGTGCAGCAGCAGCACCAGCGGCCCGTCGCCGGCCTCGGCGGCGTGGAACCTGGTGCCGTTCGCCGAGACCGACCTGTGCGCCCAGGGACCGCCGATCTGGACCACGGCGTCGGTGCCGCCGGTCATAACGGTCACCTCACCTGGTCTTGGGCGCGGCGATCTCGGGGCGCTGGCCATCGGGCTGCTGGCCATCGGGCTGCTGGCCGTTCTGGCGCAGCATCCCGAGCCCCTCGGTCACGGTCTGGCGCGTCTTGCTCAGGCCGGATATCCGCCGCAGCTTCAGGTAGGCGATCCCGAGCGCGAGGACCGCGAAGAGGACGTAGGCGCCCGCCACGATGAGGAACGCGGCCCAGTCCCAGATACCGAGCGCGACCAGGCCGAACGCCAGGGCGATGGACAGCAGGACGAGCACCAGGCACGCCACGAAGGCGGCCACGACGCCCAGCGCCCCGGCCAGCCCGATCCGTTGCACGTCGTCCATCAGCTCGGTCTTGGCCAGGTCGATCTCGTACCTGATCAGCTGCGACACGTCCTTGGCGGCCAGGGCGACAAGGTCGCCGAGTGACTGGCCGTCGCCGGCGGGTTCCGGCACTTCGCTGCGGACCATCCCGTCCATCTCCCTCGTATGCGGACCATTATCCGCGCTCCCGCACGGCTCTGGGTACCCGCGTCCGATTGCTCCTCGGGGCTGCTCATGTTCGGCAAGGTCCAAGGCTAGCGTTGTTGATCGTGAAGGGTCAGCACCGCGGGTACCGCGCCGCGGCGGCGAGCATACCGCTCGCGACGCCGGTCCGGTACTCCGGCCCCATTTGGCGACTTGGGAACCTTGTGGTATTTACACCCATGTGTAGCGATTCGCCGGATTATAACGTCACAGCCCGGCGCAAGTGCACAAGAAAACGCAAGTGCGCAAGAAAAACCGCGCCAACCGGAACCCGGCCGGAACCGAGCCGGGAAACCGGGGGCGGATGCGATGTCCCGGAAATGCGAGCGGCGCCCCTGGCCGGGGCGCCGCTGCGAAACCACGTCAGGCCGGGCTACCAAGCGTGCACCTTCTCTGTCGGCCAGGCCGGCGCTACCGGTCCTGCCTGGCCTGACACGCCTCCCGCGGCTGGTCGCGCGTGGGTACCTAGCTGCCGTGCCCGGACGCTTCAACGTCCGTAGCACCTTTCTACGACGAAAACACCGGCCTGGATAGCCCTGGCACGTGATCAATTCGTGATCTCAATCAGTTTCCCCGATCACATGCCGTTAACTAGTGACTCGCCGATCCGGCCCCGCGAAGTCGGTAGCCGGCTGCCGGCGGCTTTAAGGCTGGACAGGAGGGCTGAGACGTTATTCGCCGTTGTTTGCGGACAGTGTCCGGTGTCGCGGGCGGGATGGCCGTCCTGGACATCGGTCTCTTACAGTGTGATACACCGGGAACAGGGCGGAGCTACCTTCGGGTAGGAATCTGCCAGAGCCCCTAGCAAGGGTGCTCCGGGTTATGTTGTAATCGGTCTGGGTTACGCTGCAACGAGAACCTGATGCGGATTCACAACTAGTCGTCGCGAAACCGACACTGGTGGTCGCATACGGGGGCACTTTGCAGCTATCCTTACAGATAGGACGGAGCCGGCCTCCCCCCCAGGGCCGGACCGTGCGCGCGGGCGCCGCTCTCCCCCCCGGCGGCGCCCGCCTCCTATTTGTGCCGCCCGGGTTGGCAGGTACTAAGGGGCCGGGTCTCAGCCCGCGTTCGCCAGCAGCGTGTCCAGCAGGGCGACCGCGCCACGCTTGGATAGCGGGTGGTTGGCGTTCCCGCACTTGGGCGACTGCACGCAGGAGGGACAGCCGGCCTCGCAGTCGCAGCCGGCGATGGCCTGCCTGGTAGCGCTGAGCCACTCCGCGGCGGCGCCGAAGCCGCGCTCGGCGAACCCGGCGCCGCCGTCGTGCCCGTCGTAGACGAAGACGGTCAGCTTCCCTGTGGCCGGGTGCCTGGCCGCGGAGACCCCGCCGATGTCCCAGCGGTCGCAGGTGGCGAACAGGGGTAGCAGGCCGATCGAGGCGTGCTCGGCCGCGTGCGCGGCCCCGCCCAGGTCGACGCCCGCGCCGGCCAGCGCGCCGGCCGCCTCCTCGGACAGGGTCCACCACACCGCCCGGGTCACGAGGTGCCGGGGGGGCAGGTCGAGCGGGGTCTCGCCGAGCGACGCGCCGGTATCCGCGCACCTCTTGGTGAAGCAGACGACCTGCCTGGTCACCTGCACGTCGCCGAACGTGACCTCGGCGGCGGCGCCCCAGGCCGCCTTGCGCAGCTCGCCGCGGATCTCCACCTCGGTCGCGGTCTTGGCGGCGGTGGTGTAGCCGGGCTCGCCCGGCTCGACCAGGGCGACCCGGTCCGCCAGGTCCAGCGTCTGGACCAGGTAGCTGTCGCCCTGGTGCACGTAGACGGCGCCCTCGTGCACGATCAGGTGCGCCGAGGGCTCGTCCACCGTGCCGACCAGCCGGCCGGTGGCCCGCTCCACCACCCGGATCGGCGCCAGCCCGGCACCCCGCAGCCCCAGCGCCGCGGCCGCGTCCCGGCGCATGCTGAACCACCCGGCAGGCCGGCGGCGCAGCCGCCCGGCCCGGGTCAGGTCGTCCACCGCCGGCCGCGCCGCCGGGCCGAAGATGTCCAGGTCCTGCTCGGTCAGGGCCAGCTCGGTGGCGGCCGCGCACAGGTGCGGGCGGAGCACATACGGGTTGTCCGGGTCCATGACGGTGGCCTCGACCGGGTGCCGCAGCAGGATCTCGGGGTGCCGCACCAGGTAGGTATCCAGCGGGTCGTCCCTGGCGATCAGCACCGCGGCCGCGGCCTGCCCGCTGCGCCCGGCCCGGCCGGCCTGCTGCCACAACGCCGAGAACGTCCCGGGCCAGCCCGCGATCAGTACCGCGTCGAGCCCGGTGATGTTGACCCCGAGCTCGAGCGCGGTGGTGGTCGCCAGCCCGATCAGGCTCCCGTCGGACAGCGCCGCCTCCAGCCGCCGCCGGTCCTCGGGCAGGTACCCGGAGCGGTAGGCCGCCACCCTGGCGTCCCCGGCGCCCGCGGCATTCCCGGCGCCCGCGGCATCCCCTGCGCCCGCCGGCCCCGCGGCGCCCAGCGACCGGCGCGCGGCCAGCGCGACCGCCTCGGCGCCGCGCCGGGACCTGATGAAGGCCAGCGTCTGGACGTTCTCCCTGACCAGCCGCCCGAGCAGGTCCGCCGCCTGCGCGGTGGCGGTGCGGCGCAGCCGCGTGCCCGTCTCGCCGCGGGACTCGGTCAGCGGCGGCTCCCACAGCGCGAAGGCCAGCGGCCCGCGCGGCGAGCCGTCCTCGGTGACCTCCTCGGCGTCAAGACCGGTGAGCAGCCGGGCGCAGGCGCCCGGCGCCCCGACCGTGGCCGAGGCGAGCACGAAGACCGGTCGCGGCCGTCCGCCGGCATCGGCGGGAGCGTGATGCGCGACCACCCGGCGCAGCCGCCGCAGCACGTGCGCCACGTGCGAGCCGAACACCCCGCGGTACCCGTGGCACTCGTCCACCACCACGTAGGTCAGCCGGCTGAGGAATCCCGACCAGCGGTTGTGCCGGGGCAGCAGCGACCGGTGCAGCATGTCCGGAGTGGTGAGCAGGTAGCGGGCGTGGCTGCGCGCCCAGTCCCGTTCGGTCCGGGTCGAGTCGCCGTCGAAGACGGCCGCCTGCACCCCGGGCAGGCCGAGCGCGCGGATCGACCGGAGCTGATCGCAGGCCAGTGCCTTGGTCGGCGTGATGTAGAGCACGGTGTCGCCCGCCAGCACGGCGGTGAGCGCGGGCAGCAGGTAGCCGAGCGACTTGCCGGACGCCGCGGCGGTCGAGATGATCACGTTCCGGCCGGCCCGCGCGTGGTCCGCCGCCAGCGCCTGATGACTCCACGGCGCGCGGATGCCCCGGCCCGCGAAGGCCTCGGCCACCGGCGCGGGCACCCACGAGGGCCACGGCACCTCCCGGCCGGCCCGGGCCGGGATGTGTTCGACGTGCACGGGGCGGCCCGCTCCCGGGTCGTCGAGCAGGATGCCCAGGGCGCGGTTCCCGGCCCCGCCCGCGTCGCCAGCCGCTGGGGCGGCCGCACGCATAACCGGGTCGGCCGGGGGAAGGGGGGTCAAGGTCGACACAGCCATATCAGTGTGACATCCCGGCCGGCGATGCTCGGAGATTTTCCCGTGTGTCGCCCCGTCAGGGGGTGCCGGGAGGCATGATTTCGTATAGACATGACACCGGAGCGTGGTTGAATGCCGCAGACGACCACGCCCTAGGCTCTGCTAGTGAGCCCCGCGCCTAGTGCGGGACGATGAGATAACGCCGTGCATGGCGCTGGAGGATTTGTGGATCTGAAGCTGGGTCATTACAACAAGGACGGCATCGAGATCGTCGATGTCGAGGGCGAGATCGACGTCTACACGGCCCCTCGGCTCCGTGAGCTGCTCATCGATCTCGTCAACAAGAACAACTACCAGCTCGTCGTCAACATGGAGAAGGTCGAGTTCCTCGACTCCACCGGACTCGGCGTGCTGGTCGGCGGGTTGAAGCGGGTGCGCGCGCACGACGGCTCCCTGGATCTGGTGTGCACGCAGGAGCGCATCCTCAAGATCTTCAGGATCACCGGGCTGACGAAGGTGTTCGGCATCCACGAGACGGTGGACGGGGCCATCGCGGCCAAGAAGCTCGAGAAGTAACGCCCGCCAGGGCCCTGCCGAGCCGATGGCCACCGTAGAAGTCACCTTCACCCCGCTGCCCGCGCACGTCCGCACCGCGCGGCTGGTCGCCACCGCGGTCGCGCGGCGGAGCGGGGTGGATGAAGCGCTGCTCGACGAGGTGCGCCTCGCCGTGGGCGAGGCTTGCTCGCGCGCGGTCGAGGCGCACCGGCGGCACTGCCCGGGCGAGCCGGTCAAGATCGAGATGACCGATCAGGGAGAGCGGTTCGTCGTCGTGGTGAGCGACCATGCCCCCACGAGCACGTCCGCGCTGCCCGGCACCAGCACCGGCGCCAACGGGCACGGCATCGCCGCCATGGTCCAGGGCGCGGACGACGCCGGCATCCCGGCTGGTTTCGGGCTCGCCGTGATCTCGGGACTGGCCGATGACGTGCACGTCTCGTCCACGAGTTCGGGCGTGAGTGTCCGGATGAGCTGGCCGTCGGCCACCACGGCCGGCTGAGCCCGGGGTACCCGGGCGCCGTCCCCGTCAGTCCGCATGCGTGCCGTGCCCGCCCCGGGGCACGGCACGCGCTGCATGTCACCCCACGGCCAACCATTACACTGGCATGTCGTGACGATAACGAGAGAGTCACGGATTTGTTAGGAGCGGTCTGGTGTTAGTGGTTCGGTCCGCGCGTGCGTAGACTCCCGGCCACTCGTCTAATCCCGATCGGCAACGTCTTCCGTTCGGTTTTCCAGGAGGTCGAATGATCAGGCATGTCTCTGCGCTGGCGGTGAACCCCGTCAGCGTGAGCGGCTCCAACCTGACCTGGGTCATCATCGTCGCCGTCGTCGCGCTGCTCGCGCTCGGCGTGGCCGGCGTGCTGGTGCGGGAGGTACTGGCGGCCAGCCAGGGGACCCAGCGGATGCAGGAAATCGCCAAGGCGGTGCAGGAAGGCGCCGCGGCGTACCTGCGTCGGCAGTTCAGGACCCTCGGCGTTTTCGTCGTCATCATCTTCTTCGTGCTGCTCGTGCTGCCCGCCGACGGCGCCAGCGTGCAGTGGGGCCGGAGCATCTTCTTCCTGGTCGGCGCGCTGTTCTCGGCGGTGACCGGGTTTGTCGGCATGACGCTGACCACCCGCGGCAACGTCCGGGTGGCGGCCGCGGCGCGGGAGGGCGGCGAGCGGAGGGCGTTCCGGATCGCGTTCCGCACCGGTGGCGTGGCGGGCATGTTCACCGTGGGCCTGGGCCTGTTCGGCGCCGCCCTGGTGGTGCTGATCTACAAGAGCAACGCGCCCAGCGTCCTGGAGGGTTTCGGCTTCGGCGCGGCCCTGCTGGCGCTGTTCATGCGTGTCGGCGGCGGCATCTTCACCAAGGCCGCCGACGTCGGCGCGGACCTGGTCGGCAAGGTCGAGCAGGGCATCCCCGAGGACGACCCGCGCAACGCCGCCACCATCGCCGACAACGTGGGCGACAACGTGGGCGACTGCGCGGGCATGGCGGCGGACCTGTTCGAGTCGTACGCGGTCATGCTGGTCGCCTCGCTGATCCTGGGCAAGGTGGCGTTCGGCGACAAGGGCCTGGTCTTCCCGCTAATCGTGCCGGCCATCGGGGTCCTCACCGCGATCATCGGCATCTTCGCGGTCTCGCCGCGCCAGGGCGACCGCAGCGGGATGACCGCGATCAACCGCGGCTTCTTCATCTCCGCGATCATCTCGGCCATCGGCGTGGCCATCGCCTGCTTTACCTTCCTGCCCGCGCATTTCAGCAGCTTCAAGGGCGTCACCGACTCGGCCATCGCGGCCTACAACGGCAGCCCGCGGTGGATCGCGCTCGGCGCGATCCTGATCGGCATCGTGCTGGCCAGCGCCATCCAGCTGCTGACCGGGTACTTCACCGAGACCAACCGGCGCCCGGTCAAGGACATCGCGCAGAGCAGCGAGACCGGCGCGGCCACGGTCATCCTCTCCGGCGTGTCCATCGGGATGGAGTCCGCGGTGTACTCGGCGCTGCTGATCGCGGGCGCGGTGTTCGGCTCCTACCTGCTGGCCACCGGCAACGCCACCATCGCGCTGTTCGCGGTGGCCATGGCCGGCCTCGGCCTGCTCACCACGGTCGGGGTGATCGTGTCGATGGACTCGTTCGGCCCGGTGACCGACAACGCGCAGGGCATCGCGGAGATGTCCGGCGACGTCGAGGGCGACGCGGCGCAGGCGCTGACCACGCTGGACGCGATCGGCAACACCACCAAGGCGATCACCAAGGGCATCGCGATCGCCACCGCGGTGCTGGCCGCGACCGCGCTGTTCGGCGCGTTCCGCACCTCGGTCGAGTCGGCGCTGACCGGCAAGGCGGCCACCAGCTTCAGCCTGGACGTGGCCAAGCCGAACGTCCTGGTCGGCGTCATCATCGGCGCCTCGATCGTGTTCTTGTTCGCCAGCCTGCTGATCATGGCGGTGGGCCGGGCCGCGCAGCGGGTCGTGCTCGAGGTACGCAACCAGTTCCGCACCCACCCGGGCATCATGGACTACACCGAGAAGCCCGACTACAGCCGGGTGGTCAACATCGTCACCAAGGACTCGCTGCGCGAGCTGATCACCCCCGGCCTGCTCGCGGTGCTGGCCCCGATCGCGGTCGGGTTCGCGCTCGGCTACCAGCCGCTCGGCTCCTACCTGGCCGGCGCGATCGCGACCGGCGTGCTGATGGCGGTGTTCCTGGCCAACTCCGGCGGCGCATGGGACAACGCCAAGAAGCTGGTCGAGGACGGCAACCACGGCGGCAAGGGTTCCGAGGCGCACGCCGCCACCGTCGTCGGCGACACGGTGGGCGACCCGTTCAAGGACACCGCGGGCCCCGCCATCAACCCGCTGATCAAGGTGATGAACCTGGTCTCCCTGCTCATCGCCACCAGCGTGGTCAAGTACAGCGGCAACACCGGCCTGCGGGTCGGCGTCGCGATCGGCGCGGTGATCGTCATCGTCGCCGCGATCGTGATCTCCAAGCGCCGCTCGCACGGCATGGGCGAACAGACCCCGGCGGCCACCGAGGTGACCGGCGCGGTCTCACCCGCGGTGGAAGGTGCCGCCGCGACTCCCGACACCACCACTACCCCCGCCGCCGCGGCGGACGACACCGCGGAGCGCGAGCCCGCCGTCAAGCACACCGAATAACGGCCAGAACGGTCCCGAACCACCAGCCTGAGCCCCGGGTTTCAAGCAAGCCCGGGGCTCAGTGCGTTCCCGGGGCTCAGTGCGTTCCCAGGGCTCAGTGCGTTCCCAGGGCCACGTCGTCGCTGGAGATGCCGAGCAGGTACAAGATGGCGTCCAGGTAGGGAACGCTCAGCGAGGTGTCGGCCGCGTCCCGCACCACCGGCTTGGCGTTGAACGCGACGCCGAGCCCGGCGGCCGTGATCATGTCGAGGTCGTTGGCGCCGTCGCCCACCGCGACCGTCTGGGACAGCGGGACCCGGGCCTCGGCGGCGAAGCGGCGCAGCGCGTCCGCCTTCCCTGACCGGTCGATCACCGGGCCGCACAGCCGCCCGGTTAGCTTTCCCCCGGCGATCTCCAGCTCGTTGGCGGCCACGTAGTCGATCCCGAGCTCGGCCGCCAGCGGCCTGATCACCTGGATGAAGCCGCCGCTGACGATGCCCGACTTGTAGCCCAGGCCGCTGAGCGTCTCGATCAGCGTGCGCGCGCCCGCGGTCAGCCGCAGCCCGGCCCGGACCTCCTCCAGCACCCCGGCGGACAGCCCGGCCAGCAGCGACACCCGCTCGCGCAGCGACGCGGTGAAGTCCAGCTCGCCGCGCATGGCGGCCTCGGTGACCTTGGCCACCTCCGCGGCGCAGCCGGCCCGCCCGGCCAGCAGGTCGATCACCTCGTCCTGGATGAGGGTGGAGTCCACATCCATGACGATCAGCCGCAGCGCCCGCCGGTGCAGCCCGCCGCGCTGGACCGCCACGTCGATGCCGTGCTGCACCGCGGCGCGGGCCAGGTCGTCCCTGAGCATGGCCGGGTCCCCGCCGGACACGTCCAGCTCGATGCAGGTCACCGGCTGCTGAGCCAGCCTGCCGATGCGGTCGATGTTGGCCCCGCTGGCCGCGATCTGCCCGGCGATGGCGGTGATCGCGGCGGGCGCCAGCGGGCTGCCCAGCAGGGTGACGTGCAGCCGCCCGACCCGGGCCGTCTCGCCCGACGGCGCCGAACCCATCGTGATCTCCGCGTCCAGGTCCAGGTCGCGGGCCAGCGCGTTGACCGAGGCGTGGATGGCGTTCAGGTCGGGCGGCTCGTCGCAGCCGAGGAGCACGCCCAGCACCAGCCGGCCCCGGATCACCACCTGCTCGACGTCGAGCACGGACAGCGGGTGCCTGGCCAGGGCGCCGAACAGCCTAGAGGTCACGCCCGGCCGGTCCCGGCCGGTCAGCGTGATCAGCAGCGAGGTCCGCGGAGTATTCATCGCGGCGCCAGGCTACCCGAATAGGCCCTTCATCAGGGCAGCAGCAGGTGAACATCACCGAACTCGTGCCACAGGTACCCGGTGCCGATCGCGGCCTGGTAGCACCGGGCCAGCAGGCCGGGCCCGGCGAACGCGGCCAGCATCCGCAGGTGCGAGGAGCGCGGCTCGTGCAGCCCGGTGAGCAGCCCGTCCACCGCCCTGACCCCGGTCTCCGGAGTGACCACGTGCGAGGTCCAGCCCGCCGCGGCCTTCACCCGCCCATCTGGTGTGGCCACGGTCTCCAGCGCGCGGACCACCGTGGTGCCCCCGGCGATGACCCGGCCGCCGCGCGCCCGCACGTGGTTGACCAGTTCGGCCGTTGCGGGCGGCACGTCGTATGGCTCCGGGTACGGCTCCTCGTCGCCCTCAAGCGAGGACACCCCGCAATGCAGGGTGAGCGGGGCGATCAGCACGCCCCTGGCCGCCAGCCGGGTGACCACGGACGGCGAGAACGGGCGGCTGGCGCTGGGCATCTCGGCGCTTCCCGGGTCCTGCGCGAACACCGTCTGGTAGTACGACAGCGGCCATTCGCGCGGCACGTAGGAGTACCGGATCGGACTGCCGTAATGCAGTAGGTACGGTACAACGGCGACCGAGAGCCTGGCTCGCCAGAGCCGGTCCGTGACCCGCCCCTCGAGGGTCAGCACCGCCCCGCCGGGCAGGGCCAGGCGCTGGCCGGGATTCCCGCGACCGTTCGGCACCGTGGTCTTCCCCGTGACCCGCCGGAGTTCGGTCAGCCACGATCCGTCCGGGCGCGGCCCGGAAAAGTGCACCGCCAGCTCGGCCGAGACCCGGACCCGGGCGGGCAGGGTGGCCGTGGTGTTGATCACCAGCAGGTCGCCGGGGAGCAGCAGGCCGGGCAGCCCGGCGAAGCCGTGGTGGCTGATCTCGCCGGACGCCCGGCGGCTGACCAGCATCCGCACCCCGTCCCTGGGCAAGCCGCGCGCCTCGGGCGGGTCGTGCGCCTCCAGCGAGGCGGGCAGCGTGAACTCCTCCAGGGCCGTCATCGTGCTACTCATGAGGTCACCGGCATGAGGTGCGCGGCGCGGTACCGGCCGCTGGGCAGTCGCTGCGTGACCAGCCTGAGGAACGCGGGCACGACCGAGGAGGGTTCGGGCCGGTCCGAGATGTCCTCGCCGGGGAAGGCCAGCTGGTGCATGTCGGTGCGGAGGTCGCCGGGGTCGGCCCACCAGACCCGCAGCGTCGGCTCCTCGGCGGCCAGCACGTTAGAGGCCTGCTCCAGCGCGGCCTTGGCCGCGCCGTAGCCGCCCCAGCCCGCGTAGGCCTCCACCGCCGCGTCCGAGGTGATGTTCAGCACCACGCCGCCGCTGGCCCGCAGCAACGGCAGCGCCAGCTGGGTCAGCGCGATCGGCGCGATCACGTTCACCTCGAACGCGGCGCGCAGCTCGTCCGGCGGGTAGTCGGCCAGCCCGGGCAGCGGGCTGGCCCCGAGCGTGCCCGCGTTGTTGACCAGCAGGTCGAGCCGGCCCGCGGCCCGGGCCGCCGCGAGCAGCGCGGCCCGGTGCGCCGGGTCGGTGACGTCCCCGGGAACCGCCGTAACGGTGACAGTACCGTCTGCACGCAGCGCCCCCGCGGCGGCGTCCAGCGCGGCGGCGTCCCGCGCGTCGATGATGAGATCGAAGCCCTCGCGCGCCAGGCCGGCCGCCAGGGCCCGGCCGAGACCGCGGGAGGCCCCCGTGATGATGGCTGTCCGGTTATCGCTCATGTCAACGACGCTAGGCACCGCCGCGCCCGGGCACATCGGCCGCCAGCCCCGCGCGTCCTGCGCCAATAGTCCTACGACCCGTGCCCGATGCGAGCCCCCGGTCACGCGAGCTAACGTCTGTCAGGTGAGCGAAGGGCTCGACGAGCTGTACCAGGTGAGCCAGGCGGTGCTGTCCGTCACCCGGCAGATGTCCGTCCGCGACGTGCTGCAGGTGATCGTGCGGTCGGCGCGGTCCCTTGTCGGCGCGCGCTACGCCGCGCTCGGCGTGCCCGACCAGGGCGATTCGTTCGCCGAGTTCGTGGTGGACGGGGTTAGCGACGCAGAATGGGCGGCGATCGGCCCGCTGCCGCGCCGGCACGGGATGCTCGCCGTGCTGCTCAACCAGGGCAAGCCGGAACGGCTCGCGGACATCCGCAAGGATCCAAGGTTCGAGGGCTGGCCGGCCGCCCACCCGCAGATGTCGCACTTCCTCGGGGTGCCGGTCCGGGACGGCGACCGGGTCCTCGGCATCATCTTCGCGGCCAACAAGCTCTCCGCCGCCGCCGAGAAGCGCGGGTTCACCGAACGCGACGAGGAGATCCTCTCCCTGTTCGCCGCGCACGCCGCGATCGCGCTGACCAACGCCCGCCTGTACGAGCGCAGCCGCGAGCTGTCCGTCATGCAGGAACGGTCGAGGCTGGCCCGCGACCTGCACGACGCGGTCAGCCAGAAGCTGTTCAGCATCCGGGCGCACGCCCGGGCCGCCGCGGTGCTGGCCGGCCGCGAACCGGTCGACGCCACCCGGGTCCTGGCCGAGATCGACGTGGTCGGCGAGCTCGGCGCCGAAGCCCACGCCGAGCTCCGCGCGGTCATCGACGGCCTGGCCCCGCCGGACCTGGAGGCGGCCGGGCTGGCCGAATCCCTGCGCCGGTACGCGGTGCTGGCCGGCCGGGCGCACGGCGTCCCGGTCACGTTCTCCGCCGCCTGCCTGCCGCCGCTGGACTCCAAGGCCGAGGCCGCGCTCTACCGGGTGGCGCAGGAGGCGCTGCACAACGCGCTGCGGCACGCCGGCGCCTCCGGGGTGCGCGTCGCCCTCAGCAAGACGCCGCGCCAGGTCGTGCTGGAGGTGTCCGACGACGGCCGCGGATTCAACCCCGAAGCTCCGGTCGGCGGCCTCGGGCTCGGGCTCCGATCGATGCGCGAGCGCGCCGCGGCGGCCGGCGGGAAGCTGGCCATCAGGTCCAGCCCGGAGGGAACCACGGTGCGGATGACCGTCCCGGGGAAGGCAGCCAGATGACGGAACCCATCTCGGTGCTGATCGTGGACGACCACCCGGTGGTCCGGCGGGGCCTGCGGGTGCTGCTCGAGGTGCAGGAAGGGATCGAGGTGGCCGGCGAGGCCCGCGACGGCCCCGCCGCGCTCGCGCTGGCCGCCGAGCTCACCCCGGACGTCGTCCTGCTCGACCTCAAGCTGCCCGGCATGGACGGCATCGCGGTGCTGACCGAGCTCAAGGCGAAGGAGAGCACCGCCCGGGTGCTCGTGCTCACCAGCGCCACCGAACCCGCCTCGGCCAGCCTGGCCCTTCGGTCGGGCGCGGCCGGGGTGGTGTACAAGGACGTCGACCCGGACGCGCTGGTCCGGGCGATCCGCTCGGTGTACGACGGGCACCTGCTGCTGGCACAGGAGGCGGCAGGCTCCCTGGTCCGCAACGGCGGCGGCTGGAACCCGGTGGACGGCCTGGACGCGCTCACCGGCCGGGAGCGCGAGGTGCTGGCCGAGATCGCCAAGGGCCGGTCCAACCGGGAGATCGCCCGGGCGCTCACCGTCTCGGAGAAGACGGTGAAGGCCCACGTGAGTTCGGTGCTGGCCAAGCTGGGCGTGCAGGACCGCACCCAGGCCGCGCTGGTCGCGGTCAGGCACGAGCGCGGCTAATTCCCGATCAGGTGCGCGTAGACGATGACGTTGTCCACGTAGTGGCCGGTGGCCTCGTCGAACGGGCCGCCGCAGGTGATCAGCCGCAGGCTGGGGTAGGCGGCCTTGCCGTAGACAGAACGCGGTCGGGAACGCGTCCTTGGCCGCCTTCTGCAGGCCGTCCACGGCGAACGCGGCCACCTTCCCGTCGGCCAGGGTCACGTACACCTTGTCCCCGGCGTGCATGTTCTTGAGGTAGTAGAACACCGAGATGCCGGTGGCCGAGTCGACGTGGCCGAGGATGACGGCCGGGCCGCGCTGGCCGGGCGACGGGCCGTACCGATACCAGCCGGCCAGGTTGTGCGCCGCCAGGGGCGGAACCTGCACTGTCCGGTCCGCGTCCCGGCCCACCGGCATGACCGGCGCGTCCACCCCGATCCCCGGGATACGGATTTCGACGGGCGCCGAACGGGCCAGCGGTTTCGCCCTCGGATCACTGGCCAGCCGCGGTGCGACGGTCGTGATCGAAGGCGGGATGTAGGTCGCGCCGGCCAGCGCCGGGGTGCCGTCGAATACCCCGAACGCGGCCACGCTGGCACCGCCCGCGCACGCCAGGGTGGCGGCGAGGGCGGTGCCAAGGGCCAAGCGGCCCTTGCGCTTGTGACCGGACAACGTCTAAGCGGTCGTCTTGCGGTAGCGGCGGTAGGCGAACAGGCCCAGGCCGGCCGAGCCGAGCGCTAGGGCGGCGCCGCCCGCGACCAGCGGCACGTTGGGGCCGCCACCGCCGATGCTGCCGCCTCCGCCGGTGTTGGCGCCGCCGTTCGGGGCCGCCGTCGCGCTGGCGCTGACCGTAGTCAGCGGCGTAGGCGGTGCGGTCGTCGGGCTAGCCGAACTCGGAACCGGGGTCGGCCTGTGGTGGTGGCAGCCGCACATCGGGGTCGGTGTCGGTGTCGGTGTCGGCGTCGGGGTCGGCCTGTGGTGGTGGCAGCCGCACATCGGGGTCCGGGTCGGGGTTGGTGTCGGTGTCGGCCTGTGGTGGCAGCCGCACCTACCAGGCGGCGATGGGCTGTTACCCCCGCCGGGCTGGCCGGCCACGGAAACCCCGGCGCTCACGTGAGCACCGGACTGCGGCGTCGCGTGCGCAGCCGTGGTACCCAGCAGCAGCATTCCCACGCCTAGGGCAAAGCTGCATGCCAGGATCCGGATGCGTTTGGGCATATCCCGCTCCTTCTCGTTAGATCACTCTGTGCGACCGTTTCAGTACGCTAAGCAAAGCAGGCAGCTTAGCGCGTTCCGCTCGGTCCGTCATGCGATCCCGGTGAATCTACTTTGCGAGGCGCTCACAAACCCACACGTGCTACACAATCCGACAAAATGGCCCTCTCGCCAGGCGAGATTTTCAAACAGTCCGCCGTTGTGGCCGGCCTAACCGTCGATCTGGCTGGGCTGAGGGGGGTGCTGTGGCATAGGTTCGGTCTCGGCGGCGGGTGCGGAGAAAGGGAGCCTGATGTCCGATGAGGTACTGCGGCTAAGGGGCGTCGAGGTCCGGCGGGACGCGGCGGTCCTGCTGCGCAACGTGGACTGGACGGCGCACGGGGATGAGCGCTGGATCCTGATCGGGCCGAACGGGGCGGGCAAGACCACCTTGCTCCAGGTCGCCGCCACCTTGATGTTCCCTACCGAGGGCACCGTGGAGGTGCTCGGCGAACGCCTCGGCGAGGTCGACATCTTCGATCTGCGGCCGCGCATCGGCCTGACCAGCGCCGCGATCGCCGAGCAGGTCCCGCCGGGGGAGAAGGTCATCGACCTGGTGCTCACCGCCTCCTACGCCATCCTGGGCCGGTGGAAGGAGGAGTACGACTCCGCCGACGTCACCCGCGCGGTCGAGATCCTCGACGCGCTCGGCTGCGCCCACCTGATCAGGCGCAAGTTCGCCACGCTGTCCGAGGGCGAGCGCAAGCGTGTGCAGATCGCGAGGGCGCTGATGCCCGACCCGGAACTGCTGCTGCTCGACGAGCCGGCCGCCGGGCTCGACCTGGGCGGCCGCGAGGACCTGCTCCGGCGGCTCACCACCCTGGCCCGCGACCCCAAGGCGCCGATGATGGTGCTGGTCACCCACCACGTGGAAGAGGTGCCGGACGGCTTCACCCACGCCATGCTGCTGCGCCGTGGCTCGGTGCTGGCGGCCGGGCCGATCGAGGGCGTCTTCACCGCGCGGAACCTGTCCCGCTGCTTCGGCGTCCAGCTGGAGATCGAGCACCGGCAGTCGAGGTGGACTGCGCGTGCACGCTTAGTAGGGTGCCAGGGTGTCAACCCTCCGTGGTAGCGCAGTCGCTGTCTGCTAGCCGAACTCGCTCGCGGTCGGTAACGTAGCAGACGAGCCCGGGAACTCCGGCGAACCACCGGAACCCCCCTCCGGGCGCGGGAGTGAGGCAGTCATGAGCCCCCTGGTCGGTACGATCCTGCTGATCGTGTTCGTCGCGCTCGTGGTCCTGGTGATCAGCCGGTCGATCCGCATCGTGCCGCAGGCCACGGCGGGCATCGTGGAGCGGTTCGGCCGGTATCACCGCACCCTGAACGCGGGCCTGAACATGGTCACGCCGTTCGTCGACCGGCTCCGCCCGCTCATCGACTTGCGCGAGCAGGTGGTCAGCTTCCCGCCGCAGCCGGTCATCACCCGGGACAACCTCGTGGTCGGCATCGACACGGTCATCTACTTCCAGGTGACCGACGCCCGGGCCGCCACCTACGAGGTCGCCAACTACATCACCGCGGTGGAGCAGCTGACCGTGACCACGCTGCGCAACGTGGTCGGCGGCATGGAGCTCGAGCACGCGCTCACCTCGCGTGACCATATCAACAGCGAGCTGCGCGCCGAACTCGACGAGGCGACCGGCAAGTGGGGGATCCGGGTCGGCAGGGTCGAGCTCAAGGCGATCGAGCCGCCTGGCTCCATCCAGGACTCGATGGAGAAGCAGATGCGCGCCGACCGGGACAAGCGCGCCGCCATCTTGTCCGCCGAGGGGTCCAAGCAGTCGGCCATCCTGACCGCCGAGGGCGAGCGCCAGGCGGCGGTGCTCAAGGCCCGCGGCGAGTCCGAGGCGGTCGTGCTCCGGGCCGAGGCCGAGGCCAAGGCCCAGGCGGCGCGGGCGCGCGGGCAGGCCGAGGCGATCAGCACCGTGTTCAAGGCCATCCACGAGGGCAACCCGGACCAGCGCCTGCTGGCCTACCAGTACATGCAGATGCTGCCGCAGATCGCCCAGGGCGACGCGAACAAGGTCTGGATCGTGCCCAGCGAGATCGGCAAGGCCCTGGAGGGCATCGGCGGCTTCTTCAGCAACGCCGCCGCGGCCCGGACCCAGGAAGCTAACGGCCCGGCCGGCTAGGGCCGGGGCCGCAGCTCGACGCGCCCGTCGGCCGTCACGCGAGTTTCGAAGGATGGCTGGCGGGCAGTGGCGGGCCCGTGCACGACGGTGCCGTCGCTGATCATGAAGGTGGATCCGTGCCAGGGGCAGGTGACGCAGGCAGTGCCCCGCTCCATCACGATCCGGCCCTGATGGAGGGGTCCTCCGAGATGGGAGCAGCGGTCTGACAGCACGCTGACCTCGCTTCCCTGCCGGTACACCAGCAGGGACAGGTAGCCGAGCTGGCGCCGCGCCGGGCGCCGGTCCGGCAGCTCCGACAGCCCGCACAGGTCGTGCCAGCCCAGCCCGGACAGGTGGCTGACCTGTTCGGCGTGGCTGGTGCCCGCGCCCAGCCGCAGCGCCAGGTGCCCGCCCAGGTAGGCGCCGACCGTGGCCATGAACAGCCCGGACGCGGACAGCACCCGGCCGTAGCCGGTCCGCCCGCCGGCCCTGGCGGCCAGCGAGCCGAGGAACAAGGTGGCCGCCCCCGCCTGGCAGGTGGCGTGCACCAGCCCGACCCGCTGCTGATCCTGGTGCAGCGCCGACCAGTCGGCCAGGCCGGTGGCCGCCGCCGGCGCGGTGCCCGCGACGCCCGCCGCGATCAGCACCGCGGCCGCGCGGTCGGTGCCGCGGAACAGGTCGAGCAGCACCGCCGAGGTCCAGCAGCCGAGCGGCAGCCGGACCAGCGCGGGATGCGCCGGCTGGCCGAACGGCACGCCGTGCAGCGCGTCGGTGCGCGGGCCGGCCGGCAGTGCGCGCACCACGGAGTCGGACAGGCCGCCGATGACGGGGTCGAGGGCGCGCGCGCGCTCGATGCGTTCGGCCAGCGCGGCCGGCCGGGACAGCAGGGCGCCCTTGCGGGCCTTGCCCGCGCGCCGGGTCGTATGGAGGAGGGATTGCCGCACGATTAGTGCGTACCCGCCCCCGCGCGACCTACCCCCTGGCCCCCCGTTCAAGATCGCCCCGGAGCCTGGCCAGCTGGTCGCGCACGATGTCCTCGAACCGCCGCTGGAAGTCCAGCAGCAGCCGCAGCTCCTCGTCCGAGTAGCCGGCCGCGACGGCCCGCCACGCCTTGACCAGCGGCCCGAAGGTGGGGCCGATTTCCCGCAGTCCGGGCCCCGGCTTCAGGGTGACGATCACCCGGCGCCGGTCCTTCGGGTCGCGTTCGCGCCGGACGAAGCCCCCTTCCTCCAGCCGGTCCAGCACCCCGGTGATCGACGCCGTGGTCAGCCCGGTCGCCCGGGCCAGCTCGCCCGCCGTCATCGGCCCGGCCAGCGCCACGATGTTCAGGCAGTTCAGGTCCGTGACGTTGACCCCGATCCGCTCGGCAGAAACCTGCCCGAGCAGCTGCATGATCGACCCGTTCCGCCGCATGGCCAGCAGGAATTCCCCCTCCAGCCGCTGCCGTTCCGCCGGGCTCCCTGCCGCCGCCGCACCCCGTTCCGGCGCACCCCGTTCCGGCGCACCCCGTTCCGGCGCGCCCCGTCCGGCCGCGTCCCGTCCGGCCGCGTCCGGTTCCGGCGTGCCCGCCTCCGGAATGCCTTGCTCGCCGTCGTCCGGCACCGCCCGCCTCCTGCCTGGCTCTACCCGCTCAGCTCCGGCCCAGCCGGGCTCCGGCCCAGCCGCGCTCCGGCCCAGCCGCGCTCCAGCCCAGCCGGGCTCCGGCCCAGCCGCGCTCCAGCATGGTACGCCTGCCGTCACCGAGTCCGTTAGGAGACCTGATATCTAGTAATTCTAGACAATAGCATCCTAAGATGATAGCTTTCCTAAACATAAGGAATGCAACGCGGTCACACCGCCGATACGCAATCCGTCTAAGAGTCGGGTTAACCGCTACGAGGGGATCATCACCATGACCACTACGGGGAAAGACGCCGGCCCGCTGCCGCTCATCGGGCAGGCGGTGGGGCAGGCCCAGGCCTCGCTGACCAGGCTGCTGACCGGCATCCTGGCCGGAACGGGGACTAGTTACCTCCTCTGGCTTGGCCTGCAGCGGCTCAACGCCATGAACGGCCACCCGGCCAGGGAGGCCTACGAGGCCGACCTGAGCTACTGGCTGCAACTGGACGGCCCGGCCGCGGCCAGGCTGGCCGATGAGGTGGTCGCGGCCGGCCTGGCCACCAGCGACGGCGACGGTCTTATCGCACTCAGCGCCCGGGGCCGGGCGCTGCGCGAGCAGGTCCTCGCCACGTCCGCGCGGGTCACCGGGCCGATGCTGGCCACCATCGACCGCGCCGACCTCGGCACCACCATCCGGACCCTGGAGGAGATCACCAGGCTGGCCCGGGAGACGAACACCACGGAGGGAAACCGATGACCACGCAGAACCTGCCCGGGACCGACGCCGCCCGGCACGGCACCGGCGACGCCGACCTGACCATCATGCTGGCCGCGCACGACGCGTTCCGCCGCGATCTGACCAGGCTGGTCCGCGCGGCCGCCGCAGCCGACCTGTCCGACCCGGCCAGGCGCCGGTCGGTGGAGGCGGGCTGGGAGCTGTTCAAGCGCGAACTGCACCTGCACCACACCGCCGAGGACGAGGTCATCTGGCCGGTGCTGCGGCCGCGGCTGGCGCACAGCGAGAACGCCCTGTCGGTGCTGGACGCGATGGAGGAGGAGCACGAGCGGATCGACCCCCTGCTGGCCGCGGTGGACGCCGCGTTCGCGCAGCGCGGCGAGGACTCCCTGGCCGACGTCATCGACGCCCTGGTCAGCACGCTGACCGGACACCTCGCGCACGAGGAGCAGGACGGCCTGCCGCTGATCGGCGTGGCGCTGACCGCCGCCGAATGGCGCGGCGTCGGCTTCAAGATCGCGCGCAGGAACGGGCTGTCGGAGGGAGGCGAGATGTTCGCCTGGATGCTGGACGGCGCCGACGGCGGCGCCGCCGCCACCCTGCGCACCCTGCCCCCGCCGCTGCGCCTGCTCTACCGCGCCGTCTGGAAGCCCCGCTTCAACAAGACCGCGCGCTGGTAACCCCGCCGCCCTCACCGTTCACAGCCGCACCAGGGCCTCACAGTCGCATCGGCGCGCCCGCCGTCCGGATTGGGGTGAAGGTGCCCCTGCCCCCATCTATTGGGGGCAGGGGCACCCTCACCCCGCACCCCCTCTCCTACCGGCCCCGCCCAACCGTCACGATGTCACATCGTGGCGGTTCGCCCAGCTGGCGAGCTGATGCCCGTGCGCTTTCTGGGGCAGAGGTGGCCATAGGCCACTCCGCCAGCCCGGCATCCGCAGCATCCGCAGCATCCGCAGCGCTCTAGGAGCCCTCCGGCGTTCCAGGCGCTCGCAGCGTCCCCCGCCGCCCCAGGCGCCCCGGCTCCGGCCGCCTAAGCTTCGGCGGCGGAGTCGATGGCAGCGCCGACTTCGGCCTTGCGGGCGGCGAACTCGGCGGCGTGCTCCTGCTCGACGCGCTCGGCGATGTTCTCGTCGTCGCGCATCAGCGCCTCCAGATCGGTGGCGGCCGCGTCGAGCACGCCCAGGTCCGCGTAGGCGCGCTGCACCTTCTCGCCCCACAGCCCGATGTCCTTCACACACGGGACGATCCGGCTGAACAGCAGGGTGCGGAAGGCCTGCTGCACGGGGGAGTGCTCGGTGAACTCCAGGCACTCTTGCACGTCGTAGCCCATCCGCTCCCAGACCTCCTGGGCGCGGAAGCGGTTCCGCATCAGGTAGCAGCCCTCGACGACGAACTCCTCGCGGTCGGCTCGCTCGGCCGCCGTCAGCGAGGCGTAGTAGTCCCGCAGCGCCAGACGGCCGAACGCGACGTGCCGCGCCTCGTCCTGCATCACATACGCCAGGACCTGTTTCACCAGGGGGTTGGCGGTGATGTCGCGGTGGACCCCGAACGCCGCCAGCGCCAGCCCTTCGATCAGCACCTGCATGCCCAGGTACGGCATGTCCCAGCGGGAGTCGCTCAGCGCGTCCGCGAGCAGCCGGGCCAGGTCCTCGTTGACCGGGTAGTACAGGCCGATCTTGTCGCGGATGAACCGCTGGTACAGCTCGACGTGCCGGGCCTCGTCCATGGCCTGGGTGGCGGCGTAGAACTTGGAGTCCATGTCGGGCACCGACTCCACGATCCGCGCGGCCACCGTGAGCGCGCCCTGCTCGCCGTGCAGGAACTGGCTGAACAGCCAGGACCCGAGGTGCTTGCCGAGCTCGTCGCGTTCGGGCTGGGACAGCTTCTCCCACTGCCGGGAGCCGTAGATCGGGCAGAACTCCTCGGACGTCTCCATCACGTTGCACGGGTCCACGGGAAGGTCCCAGTCGATCCGCTTGGCGGCGTCCCACTGCTTGTCCTTGCCCCGCTGGTACAGGTCGAGCAGCCGCTGCCGCCCGTCGTCGTACTCCCAGGAGAACCGCGCCGCCCCGGTCGAGGGGACGTCCCAGGTGCCCTTGTCCACCGGCGTCGTATACAGGTCATAGGTACTCACGACGGCCTCCTAAGAAAACGCGCACCGGCCAGCAGCAAACCCATTCCATTACTACCGAGTAACAACAGCGAGCGCAATCCCCGCCGAACTACGACGTGAACCGGTAGCCCATGCCCGACTCGGTCAGCAGGTACCGCGGCCGCGAGGGCTCGGGCTCCAGCTTGCGGCGCAACTGCGCCAGGTACACCCGCAGGTAGTTGCTCTCCGTCTCGTACGAAGGCCCCCAGACCTCCCGCAAGAGCTGCTTCTGGGTGACCAGGCGGCCGCTGTTGCGCACCAGGATCTCCAGCACCTGCCACTCGGTCGGGGTCAGCCGGACGGCCGAACCATCCGCACGCACCACGTGCTTCGCCGCCAGGTCCACGGTGAAGTCGGCCGTCGCGACCACCGGCTCGTCCGGCGCGGGCGCCGCCCGGCGGACCGCCGCCCGCAGCCGGGCCAGCAGTTCGTCCATGCCGAACGGCTTGGTCACGTAGTCGTCGGCGCCCGCGTCGAGCGCGGCGACCTTCTGGCTCTCCTGGCCCCACGCGCTCAGCACGATGATCGGGATCGTCGTCCAGCCGCGGACGCCGTGGATAACCTCGGTGCCGTCCATGTCCGGCAGCCCCAGATCCAGGATGATCACGTCGGGCCGGTCGCGGGCCACGGCGGCCAGCCCGGTGGTGCCGTCGACGGCCGTGCTGACGTCGTACTCGCGCGCGCTGAGGTTGATCCGCAGCGCGCGCAAGATGGACGGCTCGTCGTCGACGACAAGCACCCGGGTCATGAGCCGGCAAGCCCTGAAGCGCCCAACCCCGGAGCACCCAGCCCCGGAGTACCCAGCCCCGGAGTACCGAGCGCGGTCCGGTCCGCGCCGGCCGCCGGGAGCGTCACCCGCACCGTCAGCCCGCCGCCCGGGGTGTCGAACGCGCCGATCCGCCCGCCCATCGCCTCGGCGAAACCGCGCGCCACCGCGAGCCCGAGCCCCACGCCGGGGTGGCGGTCGCCGACCCGCTCGAACGGCTCGAAGATGCGCTCCTTCAGCTCGTCCGGCACGCCGGGCCCGTGGTCCGCCACCTCGAGCCGCACCGCGCTCCCCTCGAGAAAGGCGTGCAGCTCGGGCGGCCGCCCGGCGGGTGAGTACCGTAGCGCGTTGGTGAACAGGTTGGCCAGGACCCGCTCCAGCAGACCGGGGTCGGCGAGCACCAGCGGGAAGCCGTCCGGCACCGCCATCTCCAGCCGCAGGGAGTCGTCGAGCCCGCCGATCGCGACCGGCGCCACCTCGTCGATCGCGGTCGGGCGCAGGAACGGCTGCAGCGACCCGGTGTGCAGCCGGCTCATGTCGAGCAGGTTGCCGATGAGCGCGTCGAGCCGGTCCGCGTTCTGCTCGATGGTGGCCAGCAGGTCGGCCTCGTCGGCCTCGGACCACTCCACGTCGGTCTGCCGCAGGCTGCTGACCGAGGCCTTGATCGAGGCCAGCGGGGTGCGCAGGTCGTGGCTGACCGCGGCGAGCAGCGCGGTCCGCATCCGGTTGCCTTCGGCCAGCGCCTCGGCCTGGGCCGCCTGGGTGCGCAGCCGCTCCCGGTCCAGCGCGGCCGCCGCCTGGGCCGCGTACCCGGCCAGCAGGGCCGGCGTGGCCGAGGGGGCCTGCCCGGTGACCATCAGGGCCAGGTCGTCGCGGATGTCGATGCGGCTGGCCGCGACCAGAACCCCGTCGACACCGCTCGAGGCCGCCCGTATCCACCGGCCGCCCACCCGTTCGGCCAGCTCGGCCTGGCCGCCGTGGGTCCTGGTGAGGTGCTCCAGCACGGCCGCGGGGGAGTCGGCGCCGCCCAGCACGGTCTGCGCCAGTTCGAGCAGCGCGGCCGCCTCCTCCCGGGCCCGGGCGGCCTGCACGGCGCGCCGGGCAGCCAGGTGGACCACGCTGCTGACGGCGACCGCGACCGTCACGAACAGCAGCAGCGCCAGCAGTTCGCGCGGCTGCTGGATGGTGAACGTGTGAATCGGCACGGTGAAGTACCAGTTGAGCAGGACACTGGCCGCGACGGCGGCGAGCACGGCGGGCCAGAAGCCCCCGATCACCGTGATGGCCACCACCGCGACCAGGTAAACCAAAACAAAGTCGGCCAGGTTCAGGTGCTCACGCCCGGCCGCCAGGACCACGGTCAGCAGCGGAAGCAGGACCGCCGCCAGCAGCACGCCCGCCAGCCGCCGCCCGACGCCGATCGCGGCACCGGACGCGGCGTCGGGCTGGCCCTCATCGGAGGCGCCGCGCCGCATGCCGGTAGTCCTGCCCATGCTTACCAGTGTGAGCCTTCGCCAGTACCAGCGGAACACCAGGCCGAGACCCGCGCCGGCCAGCGCGCTCGCGGCCACGACCACCGCGGCGTGCACGGCGGCCGGCCCGGCGGGCCGCAGCTGCGCGTAGGGCGGCCGGGAGAACCCGATCACGGTGAGCCAGCCGATGCCGGCCAGCAGCACCGACGCGACCGGCTCGGCCACGAACGACACGGCGCAAGCCACTCCAGCGCAGGCGATCAGCACCCCGGTGGCCGGCAGCCGGCCGTGCAGCGCGGCCGCTAGCGTGCCCACGGCCAGGAACATGGCGAAGCCGGCCGGCAGGGCGTAGGGCGCCGGCATCGCGCGCTCGGAAAACCGGTATCTCATCTCGATAGCTATTTCAGCCCCCTGGACGGGCAGCACCAGCCTTCCTAACGGATCCTTAACGCCCCGCTCGCAAAGCTTGACGGCGCGCATACGGAAACGTGCGACCAGCGCGAATAGCGTCGTGAGACATGATCAGCAACCGAGCGCCCCGAGCGGAGCTGGAAGCCTAGTGGCCGTGCGGAAAGCGGCCGGCCTGCTCGCGGGCGGCCAGGCGGACGAGCTCCCGGAGACCTTCTGGTACTCCGTCAAGCGCCGCATGCTCGGCCCGCCGCTGGTCACCGAGCAACTCAAGGAGGAGCGGCTGTCCAAGCCGCTGGCCCTGGGCGTGCTGTCCTGCGACGGGATCTCGTCGGCGAACTACGGCTCCGAGCTGATCCTGCACGAACTGCTGCCGTTCTTCGGCCTGGTCTCGTTCACGCTGCTGATGCCGCTGACCGGGGTGATCCTGCTCGGCATCTTCCTGGTCGTGCTGTCCTACCGCGAGGTGGTGACGGTCTACACCCGGGCCGGCGGCTCCTACGTGGTGGCCCGGGAGAACTTCGGCCCGCGGGTCGCCCAGGTCGCGGCCGTGGCGCTGATGGTGGACTACGTGGTCACGGTCGCGGTGCAGAACTCGGCGGGCAGCGCCGCGATCTTGTCCACGTTCCCGGCGCTGGCCAGGCCGCTGGGAGACACCGCCACCCTGCTGCTGATCACGGTCGCGGCCACGCTGCTCATGTGCTACGTGAACCTGCTCGGCGTCCGGGAGAACGGCAGGACGTTCGCGCTGCCGACGTACCTGTTCTCCGCGTCGGTGGGCCTGATGATCATCGTCGGGCTGGCCCGGGAGATCTTCGGCAGCGGCCTGGGGCAGGTCACCTGGCACTCCGGGACCGTCCCGATCGGGCACAACACCGGTACCCTGATCGCCTTCGCCGCCATCTTGGTGCTGGCCCGCGCGTTCGCCAACGGCGGGTCCTCGCTGACCGGGATCGAGGCGGTGTCCAACGCGGTGAGTGCACTCCGCCCGCCCGAGGGCCGCAACGCCCGGCGGATCCTGGAGATACAGGGCGCCATCGTGATGTTCCTGATCGCGGGCATCTCCTGGATCGCCCACATCACCCACGCGGTCCCCTATGTCTACGGCGTCCCCACGGTGGTCTCCCAGGAGGCCGACCTGGTGTTCGGGAACTCCATCGCCGGGCGGATCCTGTTCTACCTGGTGCAGGCCGGGGCCATCACGATCCTGTTCACCGGGGGCAACACCAGCTTCAGCGGCTTCCCGTTCCTGACCAGCTTCGTGGCCGAGGACTCGTTCCTGCCCCGCTGGCTGAGCAAGCGCGGCCACCGGCTGGTGTTCTCCAACGGCATCATCGTGCTCACCGTGCTGGCGCTCGCCCTGCTGTTCGCCGTCGGCGCGAACACCAACAACCTGGTCCCGTTCTACGCCATCGGCGTGTTCACCGGGTTCTCTATGGCCGGCTTCGGCATGGTCCGCTACCACCTGCGGCAGCGGGAGCCGGGATGGCGCCGCAGGCTGGTCATCAACCTCACCGGCGGCATCTACACCGCGTTGGTCGTGCTGATCTTCGCGATCGTGAAGTTCACCGAGGGCGCCTGGCTGGTGCTTATCGTCTTCCCGATCGGAGTCTTCGCGTTCATCCGGCTGAACCGGCAGTACCGCACCGAGTCGCGGGTCCTGGAGAACATCGGCGTACGGCGGGCCTCCGGCGAGCCCCAGCGACAGCCGAACTACACCCGCCGCGTCGTCATCGTCTTCGTCGACGACTTCGACCTGGCCACCCTGGCCGCGCTGCGGTACGCCAAGAGCCTGCGGCCCACCACGGTCCGCGCGGTGCACTTCGTCATCGACAGCGAGCAGGCCGAGCGGCTGCGCGCCGCCTGGCTGCCGGACCGCAGCGTGTCGCTCGACTTCATCGACTGCCCCGACCGCAGGCTGACCCGGTGCGCCGCCGACCTCGTCAGCCACGAGGCGAAAACACCCGGCACCCAGGTGACCGCGATCCTGCCCCGGCGCAGTTACTCGGCGCTGCTCGGCCGGCTGCTGCACGACCGCACCGCGGACAAGATCGCCGGGGTGGTCAGCCGGGTGCCCAACGCCGCCGCCACGATCATCCCGTTCGACGTGCAGAACCGGCTGCACGTGCTGCAGCGACGCCAGGCCGCGCGGGACGGGAAGGCGCCCGCGTCGCTGACCCCCATCCCCGGCCCGCCCCAGGACGGCGAGCAGCGGCACGGCGAGCAGCAGCACCTGAAGGCCGCGGCGGCCGCCACCCCTCCGGCGGCCGCCGCCACCCCGGCCGGGCAAATGCCCGAGCCGCTGCCCGGCGCCGGGAGCTACGACCGGCCGATCCCGGCACCCGGCGCCGCTCCCATCGGCTCGATCAGCCAGCCGGGCAAGTTCACCGTCGAGGGCCGCGTGCGGGTGGTCGAGATCCGTTCGGTCGAACGGAACTCCGTGCTGGCCTGCGAGATCTGCGACTCCACCGGCGACCTGACCGCGCTGTTCTACGGCCGGTCCCGGATCGCCGGCCTGATGTGCGGGTCCCGGGTCAGGTTCCGCGGCCAGGTCGGGATCAAGGGCGGGGTTCCGGTCATGGTCAATCCCGCGTACGAGCTGATCGTCCCGCACGTGTCCAACGAGCCGGGAGGAGACGATTGACCCGGAACGGGCCGGGTCGCCCGCCTCACCGCCCGCCGGGGGCTATACCCCGCGAGCGCTACACCGCCGGGAAGATCAGCTCGTAGGCCGGGTTGATCATCACCGGATGACCGTCCTTGAAGCCGACCGTACCCTTGAACCTCACGCGCGCGCTGCACACGATGCCCGGGATGTGCGAGCGGCCGTAGAACAGGGCGGTAAGCGTGCCCGTTCCGTCCGAGATCTCGCAGGCCAGCACGGAGTTCCGCTCCACCGGCCTGATCTCGACCACCCGGATCCTGCCCTCCACGACGGCCCGCCCCGGAGCGGACAGCGAGCCGATCGGGATGACGCCGGCGGCCTGCGACGGCACCTCCAGCGGCAGGCCGTCGGGCCCGCACGGCTCCGGTTCGCGCCGCTTGAGCAGGCCACGGGCCTTGGCCGGCGGCTTGTCCCCGTTCGGCGTGGCGTGCTTATCCGCCACCTCGGCCGCTTCGGTCCTGACCTGCTGGTCGGCGACGTCCGCCGACCCGGCCGCGATCGTGGCCGCGTGGCGCTCCTGCAGCACCTGGACGCGGCTCTCCACGTCGTAGGGGATGATGGTCGCGGCCGACCGCGGGATGCGGCTCACCACCGCGGCGATCTTGTCCGCGGTCCGGTCGTGCAGCAGCCGCCCGAGCAGCGCGGAGTAGCTGCGCCGGGGGAGCACCACGGTCACGTATGTGCCCGGGTCGGCGATCTCGCGCTCGACCAGTTCGGCCGCGGCCCGGGTCAGCCTGCGGTCGGCCACGTCGATGAAGTCCAGGGTGACGCCCCGGTCGGCGCGGGTCCACTTCTCCCGGAGCTTGTCGGCCCGGACGCTGTCGATGACGAAGTGCACCGCGCGGATGCTGGTGGGCCGCTGGCTCCGCGCGTACCGCAGCGCGGCGATCGTGGACAGGTCGAAGTCGTCCACGAACACGAGGACGGTGCGGCGGGCGTAGTGCGGCGGGGGCGGCGGCTGGTTCTCGGTGATCGTCTCGAGCACCTCGGTCTCCGCGGCGTACTCGTGGTTCATCCTGATCAGCGCCGGGACCAGGATCGCGAAGAGGATCACGACCACCCAGGCGCCCTCGGTGAACTTCACGATCGCGAACACGGCCACCACGATGAGGGTCATCACGCCGGCCGAGAAGTTGATGATCATGCGGCGCCGCCAGCCCGGGGCCCGGTGCCTGCTGTGGTACTTCGCCATGCCGAAGCCGGCCATCGAGAACGCCGTGAACACGCCGATCGCGTACAGCGGGACCAGGCTGTTGACGTCGGCGTCCTTGATGATCAGCAGCGCGATGGACACGATCGTCAGCAAGATGATCGCGTTGGAGAACACCAGCCGGTGGCCGCGCTTGAGCAGCCACCGGGGCAGGAACGAGTCGCCTGCCACGTAGCTGGTCAGGAACGGGAAGCCGTTGAAGCTGGTATTACCCCCGGTGTACAAGATGAGCATGGTCGCGGCCTGGAGCAGGTAGAAGAAGGCATGTCCGACGAACCCGGCCCCGAAGACGATCTGGGCCTCCTGCGCGAGCACGGTCGGGTAGCCGGCCGTGCGCGGGGTCGCGTGGGTCCGGTAGGCCAGCCAGGAGATGCCGGCGATCAGGACGCCGAGGATCGCGCCCTCGGTCATGAGCACCTTGCGGGCGTTGCGGCCCTCCGGCGGCCGGAACGCGCCGACCGCGTCCGAGACCGCCTCGATGCCGGTCAGCGACGCGCCGCCGTTGGCGAACGCGCGCAGCAGGGTGAAGATCATGACCCCGCTGATCAGCCCGGCCGAGCTCGAGCCGATGTGGTACGCGCCGTGCAGCGCCTGCGGGTCGTACTGCCCCAGGTTTCCCATCAGGTCGCGGATCAGCCCGGTGACGATCATCGCGATCACCACGCCCGAGAACAGGTAGGTCGGCACCGCGAACGCCCGCCCGGCCTCCTTCAGGCCCCGCAGGTTGCCGAAGGCCATCAGCAGGACCACGCCGACGGTGACCTCTACCTTGTACGGGCCGATCGCGGGGATAGCCGAGGCCACCGCGGCCGTGCCCGCCGCGGTCTGCACCGCCACCGTCACCACGTAGTCGATGAGCAGCGCCACCGCGCACACCTGGGCGATGCGCGGGCCGAAGTTCTCCCGCGCCACCACGTAGGAGCCGCCCGGCCTGATGTAGACCATGACGATCTCGCGGTAGGAGAGCAGGACCAGCACCATGACCAGGAGGATGACCAGCGTCATCGGCAGGAGCAGCGTGAACGCGGCCAGCCCGATGATGGGCACGAGCGCGATGAGGATCTCCTCGGTGCCGTAGGCCGAGGAGGAGATCCCGTCCGGCGACAGCACGCCGAGGGCAAGCGGGTTGGACAGCCGCTGTTCCCCGAGGTCCTGGTTGACCAGCGGCGGGCCGAGCAGACGGCGTTTGGTCGAGTACCAGAATGTGTCTGGCAGGCCCGCGCTTCTCTCGAGCAGGCCCACCGCCTTACGCGTGGCCACTGATCTGCGCCTTTCGTCCGGACTATCGCTTTTTGGGCGCCATGGACTTCATACCACCACAATCGGTGTAGCCGGAACGGCGGCCCGCGAACGGCGGCGCGACCCGGGGCCGTCGTGGCCCGCCTGAAAGAGGACTTCCCTTGTCGCCTGCGACATAACCCTAGGCTTGTCCCTCATGAGCCCAACACCGGCCGCCGGCCCGGGCGACCAGGCCAGGCTGCGCCTGTCCCGGCTGCTCAAGCGGCCGGTCACCGACCGTGGCGGCGGGTCCCTCGGCCGGCTGGCCGACGTCATCGTCCGGCTCCGCGGCGCGGACTACCCGCTCGTCACCGGACTCGTGGCCGCGGTCGGCGGGCGCGAGATATTCGTACCAATCGACCAGGTGAGCAGCTTCGACGGCGACCCGCTGCGGCTGTCGAGCGCGCGGCTCTCGCTGCGCCACTTCGAGCGCAGGGACGGGGAGGTGCTGCTCCGCGCCGACGTGCTCGGCCACCGGCTCATCGACGTGCCCAAGGCCCGCCTCGTCCGCGCGGCCGATCTGGAGCTGGCCCGGGCCGGCCCGGAGTGGATCGTCGCCGGGGTGGACACCCGCCCGCGCCGGATGTTCGGCCTGCGCGCCCCGCAGGCTCCCGCTGGCCGGGGCGCTGGCCGGGGCGGCGCCCGGGACTGGCACGACTTCGAGTGGCTGATCGGCCACGTCGGCAGCGCGCTGCTGCGCGGCCCGTTCGCCCGCATCCGCAGGCTCAAGCCGGCCCAGATCGCCGACCTGCTGGAGAACGCGTCGGCCGAAGAGGAGACCGAGATCCTCGGCCGGGTGCGCGCCGACCCCGAACTCGAGGCGGACGTGTTCGAGGAACTCGACGATGACCTGGCCACCCGGCTGCTCGGCGCCCGCACCGACTTCGAGATCGCCGCCGTGCTGGCCCGGATGCGTGCCGACGACGCCGCGGACGCGATCGCCGAACTGCCGCAGCAGCGCAGGCAGCCGGTCCTCGACCTGCTGCCGCCCGGCCCGCGGAAGAAGGTGCTGACGCTGATGGGCTTCAGCAGCACCAGCGCCGGCGGCCTGATGGGGGTGGACTTCATCGCGCTCCCCGCCGTGGCCACCGTGCGGACCGCGCTGGCCCGGGTGCGCGAGTCCCCGCTGCTCCAGCCGGAGGCGCTGACCAGCGTGCACGCCGTCGACGAGGACGGCTGCCTGCGCGGCGTGGCCCGGCTGGTCACCCTGATCCAGGCCGACCAGGACGCCGCCCTCATCGAGGTCTGCGACACCAACCCGGTCCGGGTGGGCGCCGACACCGACATCACCGACGTCGCCGTGCTGATGACGGACTACAACCTCATCACGATCCCGGTCGTCGACGACGCGCACCGCCTGCTCGGCGTGATCACCGTCGACGACGTCCTCGAGATCGCCCTGCCCCCCGACTGGCGCCGCCGCGAGGCCGCCCGCCCCCCCGGCACCCGCCCCCCCACCTGACCCGCGGCTCGGCGAGTCGTTTACTCAAAGCACCGTTCTGATCACTCCACGTAGGCTAATGTCACGCTTCGAGTCCGGAAAAATTCTTAGCGTGAGAAGGGTTCATCCATGTCCGAACGTCACTGGCATCGACCCGCGCTGGCCTCCACCGCACTGGCCCTGCTGGGCGCCACCGCCGTAGCCGGCTGCGGTGGCTCGGCCGGCACCAGCCAGGCCGGCGCGACCAACACGGCTGGGGTGGCCACGGCCACCGGGCAAGCGCTGAGCCTGACCGCCGCCCAGCTCAAGGGCGCGCTGCTGACCAGGGTGGACGGCGCGCGCCCGGCCGCGCCCGCCGAAGCCGGTAACTACGGGGCGCTGCCGGACGTGCATACGAGCAAGCAGACCATGCGCGGCGTCAAGGTCAGGCCGGCCCGGTGCGCGCAGGCCACTGTGACCGGATTCAACTCGGCGGCGTTCACCAGGGCCCCCGCGTCCGTGGTGACCTTCCGGGTGGGGCGCGACGGGGTGTCCGAGGTGCTCGTCTCGGCGACGCCGGAGGTCGCCTCGTCGGCGATCGCCAACACGCTGCCGGCCGGCTGCGAGCACTACACCGCGACGGTCGGTGGCAAGACCTTCCGCTACTCGGTGAAGGAAGCCCGGGTCGCCAGCCTGGGCAATGAGGCCCGGGCGCTGAACGTCAAGACCGCGGGCTACTCCCAGGTGAACGTCTGGTCGGTGGTCTACCGGGCCGACGGCTTCGTGGGCGCGGTCACCATCGTCGGCCCCGACGCCTCGCAGGCGAGCGCGAAGAAACTGGCCGGCCAGGCCTACGCGTACGCCCGCCAGTCGCTCTCCTAGTCCACGGCTGGCCTGGTCTGACCGCTGGTGCAAACTGGTGACATGACTGACGCGTCACCACGTTTCCGTTCGGCCCTCGATGCCCTTCCCGTGTACAAGCCGGGCCGGACACCGGTCAGCTCGAGCGGAAAGACGCACAAGCTCTCATCCAACGAAACTCCCTTCGCGCCGCTGCCCTCGGTGGTGGATGCCATCGCCGAGGCGGCGCGATCGGTCCACCGCTACCCGGACAACGGCGCGCAGGCCCTGATCCAGGCCATCGCGGAGAAATTCGGCGTGCCGCCGGAGCATGTCGCGGTCGGGTGCGGTTCGGTCGGAGTATCCCAGCAACTCTTCGCGGCGCTCGCCGAGCCCGGCGTCGAGGTGATGTACGCGTGGCGCTCCTTCGAGGCGTACCCGATCCTTGCCAACCTGGTCGCGGCGGAGTCGGTCCGGGTCCCGCTGCGTGACGAAACCCACGACCTGGCCGCGATGGCGGCCGCGATCACCCCGCGCACCAGGCTGATCCTCGTCTGCAACCCGAACAACCCGACCGGCACCGTGGTGCACGCCGCCGAGCTTGAGGCGTTCCTCGACCAGGTGCCCGGCGACTGCCTGGTCGTGCTCGACGAGGCTTACCGGGAGTACATCCGCGACGAGGCCGTGCCCAACGGCCTGGACCTCTACCGCGACCGGCCGAACGTCGCGGTCCTGCGCACCTTCTCCAAGGCCTACGGCCTGGCCGGCCTGCGCACCGGATTCATGATCGCGCACGAGCCGGTCGCGGCCGCGACCCGGGCGACGATGCTGCCGTTCAGCGTGAACAGCATCGCGCAGGCCGCCGCTGTGGCGTCGCTGGCCGCCGAGGACGAGCTGTTCGAGCGGGTGGAGCTCACCGTCAAGGAGCGGACCCGGGTGCGCGAGGCGCTGATCGCCGACGGCTGGGCGGTTCCCCCCACCGAGGCCAACTTCGTCTGGCTGAGCCTGGGCGAGCACACCCTGGACTTCGCCGCGGCCTGCTTCGACGAAGGCATCGCCATCCGCCCGTTCGCGGGCGACGGGGCCCGGGTCAGCATCGGCGACGCCGAAGCCAACGACGCCTTCCTGGCCGTGGCCCGCGCCTACCCGCACCGCAATCTGCCTTAAAAAGCTGGGCCCTAAAGCTGGCTAACCGGATCGCCCCGGGATATCGAGCTCGGCCCAGGCGGCCTCCCACAGCGTGCTGACGGTCACCCGGATCCGCTTCGCCGCCGGCGGCACCGGCGGCCAGAACCAGAAGCCGCGGCTGCCCTCGGGTGACCCGCCGCCGCTGCCGGGCATGCCCCGGTGCTCCGCGCCGGTGTCATCGGTCGCCCGCACCTGGAAACTCGGCGCGATCATCGGCCAGTACTCGCCGGTCACCCACGGATGCCCGTACAGCTCGATGGACACCAGGCCGTCGTGCGCGGCGATGCTCTCGATCACCGCCGTGGCCCGCCGCAGCGGCAGGCCGACGGCCAGTCCCGCCCACGCCGGCTCACCGTCGCGCGCCCGCCGCAGCGCCTGCCGGCCCCACAGCTCCGCCAGCTCCTCCTGCCAGCCGAAGGGCGCCGGCCGCTCGGCGAGCACCGCGCTGTCCGGCGGCAGCGCCCCGGTCCACAGCAGCGCGTCGGCTACCGCGGCGACGATCTTCGCGGTGTCGAGTTCCACCGTGGCCTCGCCGGTGGCGATCGACACCGACGCGACGGATGCTAGCTCCGCCAGGTACCCCTCGGCCGGCGTCGGCCACCGCGGTTCCGCCGGACCCGTGTCGGCCGGCGCGGGAGGAGGCATGCCGACCCGAACGGGCTGGCTCTCCGCCACCGCGAACTCCAGCCAGCGCACCGCGAAGCCGGCCGCAGGCCCGGGCTGCGGTTCCGCCAGCGTTTCGCCTTGCCACCGCCGCCGCCCTGGCTCCCCGGGAGCGTCACCCCAGTTCACCGGGCCCAGCCGGTACGCCCGGCCCAGGTCGTCGGTCACCGGAAGCCCGGACCTGACCTCTGCGGCGAACCGCTGCCCTGGTCGCTCGAACCTGATCTCCTCGGCCAGCTGCATGCCTGGCCGCCCGCGGACGGGGCGCCGAGGCGGCTCACCGGGATCCGGTATGACCGCGCGCAAGCGCAGCTTCACCCCTCCCCGGGTCAGCGTCGCCCCGGTCAGCACCAGATCCGTGTCGCCGAACGCGATTGGCACCGGGCCCACGGCCACGGCGAGCGGAATCCCGGTCAGGTCGTCCCGGCTCGCCGCGAGCGCGTCCTGATATCCGTGCGCGCCCGGCCGCACGCTCAACTCACCGGTCAGCACCCCCAGCCGGAAACCCTTGGCCTCTAGTTCCGGCCGGTACTCGGCCAGGATCTCCTCGGCCCGCGCCTCCGGCAGTAGCCCGAGCATCACGAAAGCGTTGGCCACCGCCTCCCGGCTGAACGGGACACCAGGCAGCGGCTCGTCGCGCCGCGCCCTGCTCAGCGGAGCCACCATCGCGCGCAGGAGCGCTTCAGGATCCTCCTTGACCATGGGAGCAAAGTACATCGCGAGATTCCGCCGGGCATCCTCCGGTGACGATGGGTGTTGTCAGGGCGCCCCCCGGCCAGGTTCCCCTGGCCCGGCCGGAGGGCTTCCCGTTCGCTACCTCTGACACCGGGGAAAACCCCTAGATACGGGGCCACTGAGCCGCCAGCGGGTGCACCTCTCACCCGCCGGGACGTGGAAAGTGTCGACCGGTCCGCGCGATGACGGGCTGCCACTCGCCATCCTGCTGGCCGGGCGCAGGCCTGGCGGCATGTCACCAGGGATCGTGAAGGTCAGCGCGTCGTCTGGTGATCGAGGCCGTGCGGACCGCCCAGCAGCGGGCCGCAAGCTCGCCATTGGGATTAGCGTGGACCTCGGAGCCCGGCCCGCAGATGTCATGGAGGTCGCATGCGTATCAGCCTCGGCGATGTGTCCTTGTGGTTCGACGTGTCCGGGCCGTCGGTCATCCCGCAGGGAGACACGACCGTAGAGCGCCCGGTCGTGGTGGCGGTCCACGGCGGTCCCGGCCTGGATCACATGACGGTGAAGTCCGCCCTGGGGCCGCTGGCCGAGGACTTCCAGGTGCTGTACTTCGACCTGCGCGGCCACGGCCGCAGCGACCGCAGCAGCGCCGGATCCTGGAACATGCGGAGCTGGGCCGATGACCTGAGGCGGCTGTGCGACGCGCTCGGGCTGCGCAAGCCGGTCGTGCTCGGCAGCAGCTTCGGCGGGGACGTCGCGCTCACCTACGCGGCGCTGTTTCCCGATCACCCCGGCGGCATCATCCTGGCCAACACGACTGGTGGCCACTGGAACGACCCGCGACTCATCGAGGCGTTCGGCCGCGTCGGCGGCCCCGAGGCGGCCGCCATCATCGAGCGCATCCGCACATACCGCCGGGGCGGTTACGCCGCGGACGCCGAGGATCTCCAGGCTGAGTTCACCCGCGTCTGCTACCCGCTTTACAGCGCCACGCCGGGCTGGGCCGAGGAGTCCCGCCGGTTCCTGGCCCGGATGATCAGGAACCCGGACGTTGCCGCGCACTACGACAGCCACGAGGTCTCAAGCTTCGATCCCTGGAGCCTGCTCGGCGCTGTCCGGTGCCCCGTCCTGGTCCTCGCCGGCGAGGACGACCCGGTCTGCCCGCTGCCCGTAGTCGAGGAGCTAGCCAGCCGGCTGCCGGCCGAGACCACCCGCGTGGTGACGCTTCCCGGTGCTCGCCACACCATCTTCCGCGACCGCCCGGACCTCGCCTTCCCGGCCGTAAGAGACTTCGTCTTCCAGATCAATGCAAGCCAGCCCGCCAGCTAGTTCCAGCAGAGAGTCACATTTATCGGCTTTCTCATGGCACCACAAACCCCATTTCAACCATGTGTACCTATTTCGCGGAGCGGCGCGTTTCTCCCGGGAAATGTCGTAGCCCGGCGGTAGAATCGAAATCAGATCCTAGAGATGTTTCCGGGAAGGAGAGCAGGAGCGGCAGTAGCGACAAGCCCCGGTAGAGGGAGGTGACCCCGGTGGGTACTGCCCCGGCGTGTGCCCGTGAGGCGCTGGACATGGTCCGCGCCGGGCTGGGCTACCTGGCCGCCGCCGACGCTAACCAGCTATCTACCGCGACCCAGGCGGAGTGCCTGCGCGAACTCGAGCAAGTCGGCGCGGTCGCCACCGCCGCCCGGGCGTCGATCCTGGCCGGGTTCACCGCCGGGCAGGGCTGCGCCGGTGACGCGGAGTACAGCGCGGTGTCGTGGCTGATGCACCGGACCGGGATCACCCGGGGCGCCGCGGTCGGGCACGCCGCCTGGGCGAAGCGGACCCGCACCCACCCGACAGGTGGTCGCGGCGCTGGCCGCCCGGCAGGTCTCCGAATCGGTCGGGCGGCTGATCTGCCTGTGGACCGGGCGGCTGCCGGAGAAGTTCCGGGAGGAATCCGACGAGCTGCTGCTGGCGGCCGCGGCGGCAGGGCTGGGTTTGGAGGAGCTTGCCGGGCTGTTCGCGCAGATGTACGAGCGGGCCCGCGGGGACCTGCCCGATCGAGGATCCGGGCCGGGATTCGCCGACCGCGGGCTGAAGCTGGCGACCACGTTCGGCGGGGCCGGGGTGCTGCACGGGGAGCTGACGGCGGAGTGCGCGGAGGTGGTCGGGCGGGTGCTGGACGCGCTGGGCGCCCCGGCCGGGAAAGATGATGACCGGACGAAGGAGCAGCGGTATCACGACGCGCTGGCCGAGGCGATGCGGCGCCTCGTCGCCAGTGACCTGGTGCCGGGGCGGGCCGGGCAGCCGGTGAAAGCCTGGGTGCACGTCTCGCTGGCGGACCTGGTGCTGCTCGACGGCGACTCCGCTTTGCAGGAGCAGTGGACCGCGCGGGTGCGGGAGCGGTGGGCCGGGTGCCGGGCGTTCGCGTCCGAGACCGGCAGCGACGGCGGCGCCTGGCTCGACGGCGACGCCGCCGAGGGCATCGCGTGCGACGCGGCGATGGCCCCGCTGGTCACCGGCGACGTCAACGTCGACGCCCTGGAAGACCTGGTCCGGCTGTGCGTGGAACTGGACCGGCACCGCCGGATCGGCGACGCCGGCCGCCCGGGCGCGGCGGCCCCGGGCACCCCGGCTCCGGGCACCCCGGCGGCTCCGGGCTCCGGGCACCCCGGCGGCTCCGGGCAGCACGGCGGCTCCGGACAGGACGGCGGCGTGGGCGGCGCTGGAGCAGGCCGTCATCGGCAAGGCCGTGGACCTGCTGTCCGGTCCGGGCGGGCTGGCGTCGTTCTTGCGGCGGCGGCAGCTCGGCGCGCGGCTGGGCGGGCCGAGCCTGCCGCTGGACATCGGGTACGCCGAGTCGATCCCCGCCGGGATCCGCAACGCGGTGGTGCTGCGGGACCGCAAGTGCCGGTGGGCCGGCGGCTGCAACCAGCCCGCCTCCGCCTGCGACGTCCACCACACCAAGCACAAGGCCAACGGCGGCAAGACCAGCACCAGGGACTGCGTCCTGTTGTGCTTTTTCCACCACCAGATCGTCATCCACCAGCAGGGCTGGACCCTGGTCCTGAACCCGGACGGGACGACGACCGCCTGGAACAAGGAAAAGACGAAAGTACTGCACAGCCACGGACCCCCCGCCCGGGCCGGGTAAGCGGCCCCGGCACGCCCCGCGGCTACCGACACCACCACTGCCCGCCGGTTTCCGGCGACCCCACGAACGCAGTACCCGATGCTCACCGCCCCCACAAGCCCGGGCCACGGTGCCGTACGGGACTGTGCCTTGGGGATAGCCTGTCCGGCCTGCCGCCTAGCTCCCAGCAGCCGCGGCCAGCGCCCGGTCGTCGGCGGAAAAGTCCTCGTCAACCGCGGTCGGCGGATTCGCCAGGTGCCACCGGACCGACACCGGGATAGTCCCGGCCGGGTCGGAAGGACGCCAGCCGAGCACGGTGGCCGCCTTGCGGCTGTCCACCAGGAAATGCTGGGCGATGCTCCGGGTGTCTTCCAGATCCGCGGGCACGAGGTCCTCGGGCACCGTGACCAGCGAGGCCTCAGAACCGGCCGCCGCCACGATCGCGAGCGCCCAGTCCCGCACCGTGCCGGTGGTCAGGTCGCCGACGTTGAACACCTGGCCCGAAGCGGCCGAGGGGCGGTCCAGCGCGGCCAGCACGGCCGTGGCCACGTCGCCCACATAACAGCGAGTGTCCAGGGAGGTGCCGGGGCCGAACGGTATCTGGAGCCGCCCGGCCCGAACCCTCCGCAGCACGAACTCCTCCCGCCGCTGCCCGTCGTGTTCCCCGTAGATCATCGAGAGCCGCAGCGCAGTGCCGCCGCGCGACAGGTAGAGCGGCTCCACGTCGAGCTTGTCGTAGTGCTCGCCCAGCCCTGGCAGCAAGTCACGCAGCGGGTAGCGTTCCGAACGGACCGGGGACTGTTCGGTCAGCGGCACCGGCTCGCCGCCGTGCCCGGCCAGCAACAGCTCGTAGGCCCGGTACACGTCGATGCTGGACAGCAGCACCAGGTGCGCGTCCGGCAGGTGCGGCAGCACTGCGCCGGCGTCAGCCGCCGTCATCGCCCGCGTATCGATTACCGCGTCGGGCCGGAAGCCCCGCAGCTGGTCGGCCACCTCGGCCAGCGCGGAGCGTGCGGCGTGCACATGCGCGCAGCCGGAAAGCTCGGCTGGCTCGGTCTTGCCCCGGTGTACGACCAGCACGTCGTCGCCCCGGGCCAGCAGCTCGCGCGCGATCCGCCGGCCGATGAACAGGGTGCCGCCGAGGATGAGGACCCGCATGCCGCTACCGGGCCTGCGCGGCCGAGGGCGACCCTCCCCTGCCGGCCAGGCCGGCGTCAGCGTTCATCGTCGAGCTCGGTCGCCTCGAAGGTGAAAACCTGCGGACCGATCTGCAAGCTCCAGCCGGGCGGGAGCGGGCTGGGTTCGGTACCGATCCGCGTCCACTGCTCGCCTCCGGGCGGGCTGAAGTAGGTCCCGTGCATGGACTCGGCGTCGCGGACAAGCACGATGCCATTCTCGACCGAGACGTACGCGTGTACCCGCGAGATCACGTGGTCCGGGTCCTGCAGCTGAACCGGTGAAGCCTCCCCGCTCTCCACCGCGGGATCCTGCTGCGGTTCCCGGCCGAGGACGTAGACGCGGTCCAGCACGATCGGTGGTGTCTCCTGCGATGTCAGCACGCCCAGCGGCCGCGGCGCCGCCGTCGGCCGGGGTGGCACCGGCGCGATGGTCGTGGGCTGGACTGCCGGGGACGACAGCTGTGTCCCAGGGTGCGCGACGGCCGGGCCGTCGTCCTCAAACGGACGGTCCGGCTCGGCCAGGCCTGACTCAGCCAGGCCTGACTCGGCCCGGCTGAGCATCTCCTCGTGTTCGCCGGTCTGCACGACCATCGTCGGCTGATGGTTCGGGGCCTCGGCCCGCAGCGCCCAGGGCTCCTGCGGCTGGTCCGCTTCCTGCCCCGGTAGCTCCTCGGCCGACGGCCACGCGAAGCCGCCGGAGCCAGGGTCGGCCGGTTCCGGCCCGGACGCGCCCACGGCGTCGTACCCAGCGGAGTACCCAGCGGAGCCGGCCATGCCAGCACCGGAAGCCATGCCAGCACCGGAAGCCATGCCAGCACCGGATTCCGGGGCAGCACCGGCTTCGGGGGCAACAGCGGCCGCAGCCGGTTCCAGTCCGGGGATACCCGCCGTGCGGCTCAGCACGAAGCCCTGTCCTGGCACCACCCCGGCCCTCAGGTCGGACAGCGGGTCCGCCTGCACCGGCCGGCCGGGCGCGCTGCCGATCGTCAGCCACTCGAACGTGCCGGGCACGATCAGGTCGACCCAGGTCAGGGCCTGCTCTCCGGATACCTCGCGGGTCGCGCCGCCCTCGGTGATCGTGCACCACACCGCGCCACGCAGGAACATGACCACGCCATCGCGCATCGGGGCCACGATCCCGAACGCGGGAGCGTCCCCCGACATGTGGCCGATGACCCAGGCGGCCAGGCGGCTCGCGATCGCGTTGGCCGGCGCCTGGCGGTCGGAACCGACCTCGGCGGCCAGGCCGAGAAGTTCCTGGATGACCCCGCCCGAGGCCGGGCTAACGCCCGCCTCGCCGCGAGGGATCACGATGACCGTGTCACCGAACCGGCCGACAAGGCCAAGGCCTGGCTCGATGCCGATGCGCGTCGTCGTCAGCTGCTCCATCGTGCTTCCTCTTCGTCCGGGGGCAACGTGGGCATTTTGTCATGCCGCAGAACAAGCGAGATAAGCAGCTGAATACCCAGGAATGCTCAGGTGGTAACAGCGGTCACGTCCGCGCCCAGCGCGTTGAACCGCTGCGCGATGTTGGCGTGCCCCCGGTCGATCGGGTAGCAAGGCGTGACCAGCGTCTCGCCCTCGGCGGCCAGCCCGGCCAGCACCAGCGCGATGCCGGTCCGCAGGTCGTGCGCGATCACCTCGGCCCCCGTGAACGAGCAAGGACCGTGCACCACTACCGCGCCGCGGTCGAGCTCGACCGGGGCGCCCATCTTGACCAGCTCGCCGACCAGCGTGTACCGCCCGTCGAAGATCGTCTCGCGGATGTACGAGGTGCCCTCGGCCAGGCAGGCCAGCGCCATGATCGGCGACTGCAGGTCGGTGGCGAACCCGGGGTACGGGCTGGTGATGACGTTGATCGGGCGCACCGGGCCGTCCATCCGGACCGACACCACGGCGCCGTTGGTCCCGAACTTGACCCCCATCTGCTCCAGCTTCCACCGGACCACCCCGAAGTGGTCCAGCGAGGCCCCCACCAGGTTGATCTCCCCGCCGGTGATCGCCGCGGCCATCGCGAACACGCCGGCGTCGATCCGGTCCGCCATCACGGTGTGCTCGACCGCGGTCAGCTCGTCCACGCCGTGCACGGTGATGAAGCCGGTGCCGCCGCCGGTGATCCGCGCGCCCATCTTGGTCAGGAACGCGATGACGTCTAGGACCTCGGGCTCCTGCGCGGTGTTGTCGATGATCGTCTTGCCCGGCGCCAGGCACGCCGCCATGATCAGGTTCTCGGTGCCGGTGTGCGACGGCGTATCCAGGTACAGGTGCGCGCCCTGCAGCTTGCTCGCCTTGATCCGGATGACCGAGTCGCCCTCGTCCACGACCGCGCCGAGCCGGGCGAAGCCGCGGTAGTGGAAGTCCAGGTTCCTGTTGCCCAGGTTGCACCCGCCGACGCCCTCGATCACCGCCTCGCCGAACCGGTGCAGCAGGGCCGGCACGAACAGCACCGAGCTGCGGAACCGGCGGGCGATCTCGGCCGGCAGCACGGGGCTGGTCAGGTTGGACGCGTCGACGACCAGCGTCCGTTCGGTCTCGTGGAACTCGACGACCGCGCCGACCGCCTCGGCCAGCTCGACGGCCCGGCGGACGTCCTCGATGGGCGGGACGTTCCGCAGCACCGTGTGGCCATCACCGGTGAGCAGAGACGCGGCGATCATCTTCAGCGCCGCGTTCTTCGCGCCCTGCACGAAAACCGTCCCGTGCAGCGGAGTGCCTCCGTGCACGCGGTAACTCGTCTCGGGTCCCAGAGTCATGGGCGCTAGCTTAGCCCGGCGAGGCGCTCGAAGACTGGAGCTAGGCGCGCAACGTACCGTTCCGGCCTGAATGCGGAGTCCAGTGCCCGTTCGTGTATCACGACCCCGCGTGTCGCCGCCTGTTTGCGCAGCGTGTCCCGGAACGGCGTGCCCTCGTCCCAGGTCTCCATCGCCGCCGCCTGCACCAGGGTGTATGCGTCCTCACGCGACATACCCGCGCTGACCAGCTCCAGCAGGACCGCCGAGGAGTACATCAGGCCGCCGGTCAGGTCCAGGTTGGACCGCATCCGCGCCGCGTCCACGGTCAGTCCCGACATCAGCCCGGTGGTCAGGTGCAGCAGGTAGTCGGTGGCGATAGCGGCGTCCGGCAGCGCTATCCGCTCCACGGACGAATGTGAGATATCCCGCTCGTGCCACAGCGGGATCCCCTCGGTGACCGGCGTCACATAGCCGCGCACCACCCGGGCCAGCCCGCTGATCCGCTCCGAACGGATCGGGTTCTTCTTGTGCGGCATGGCCGAGGAGCCCTTCTGCCCCGAACGGAACGGCTCGGCCAGCTCCCGCACCTCGGTCCGCTGCCCGTGCCTGACCTCCAGCGCGACCGCCTCGCACACGGTGGCGGCCAGGGCCAGCGCGCTCACCCACTCGGCGATCCCGTCCCGCATCACCACCTGGGTGGCCACGTCCGCGGCCCGCAGCCCGAGCGCGGGCATGACCTCGGCCTCGATGGCCGGGTCGATGTTGGAGTAGCTGCCGACCGGCCCGGACAGCGTGCCGACCGCGACCGCCTCCCGCGCCCGGACCAGACGGTCCCGGCAGCGCGCCATGGCGAAGGCGAAGTCGGCGACCCGGTGCCCCCAGACATCGGGTTCGGCGTGGATGCCGTGCGTCCGGCCGGGCCGCAGCGTGTCCCGGTGCGCCAGCGCGTGGTCCCGCAGCACCCCGACCAGCCGGGTCGCCTTGGCGATCAGCAGGTCGCTCGCCTCGGCCAGCTGGACCGCGAGCGCCGTGTCGAGCAGGTCGGAGGAGGTCATGCCGTAGTGCACCCAGGCGGCGGCCGACCGCGGCTCGGTGTTATCCGCCCAGGCGGTCAGGAAGGCGATCACGTCGTGATCGGTGACCGCCTCGACCGCCGCGACCGCTTCGGGAGTCGGTGATGGGGCCGAACGGACCGGGTTCACGCTCTCCGCCGGCACGGTGCCCGCCCGGGCCTGCGCCTGCAGGACCAGCACCTCCACCCGGCACCACAGCTCGTACTTGTGCGCGTCGCTCCAGACCCGCCCCATCTCGGGCAGCGTGTACCGCTCGATCATGCCTCCACGCTATCGGGGCCGCGCCTACGCTTGTGAAGGTGACAGAAACCGAAGGTGAGCCGCTGGTCGGGGACGGCGTCACGGCCGGCATCGTGCGGATCGGGGACACGGTCCGCCGCCCGGTCCGCCCGTTCACCGCCACCATCCAGGCCTACCTCACCTACCTGCACCGGTCGGGCTTCACCGCCGCTCCCGTCCCTCTCGGCGTGGATGAGCAGGGCCGCGAGGTGCTGTCCTATGTGCCCGGGGATGTCCCGCGCGAGCCGCTGCCACCGGAAACCGCCGGGGACGACGTCCTGGTCGCGCTGGGCCGGCTGATCCGCGCGCTGCACGAGGCGTCGGCGGGCTGGACACCGCCGCCGGACGCGGTTCTGGGGCGGCCTGCCCGGCGCGGGAAACGCCGCCCCGCTGGGACCGGACGGGGCGCCCGAGCTGGTCAGCCACCGCGACTACTGCCCGGGCAACGTGGTCTTCCGCGACGGGCTGCCCGCCGCGCTCATCGACTTCGACCTGGCCAAGCCGACCACCCGGCTCTACGACCTGGTCAACGCGCTGTGGTGGTGGGCGCCGCTGCGCGATCCGGTGGACCGGGCGCCCGGCTTCGCCGGCGCCGACATCGCGCACCGGGCCGCGGTCTTCGCCGACGCCTACGGCATGGACGCGGGCCTGCGGGAGCAGGTGATGCCGATGGCTCTGTGGGTGGCCAGTCGCTATCACGCCACCGCCCGGGCCGCCGCCGAAGCCGACCCGGTCTTCCGCCGTCTCTGGGAGCAGGGCGCCAAGGACGAGCTGCCCCGTGCCGTGGCCTGGCTCGAGCGCGAGGGCCCGGCGATCACCGCACGGCTCACCTTGACGCGCGCCGCTCCAGCGTGAGCGCCGCCCGCCGCTCCGCGGCCAGTGCCGCCGCGACGATCAGGGTCAGCAGCGTCATCTCACCGGCCACGCTCAGCGTGACGCCCACCGCCGAGGCCGCCAGCGCCAGCGCTGCCGCGGCCAGCCGGTATCGCTCCGGGCCGATCCGCAGCGCGTGCCTGAACGCCGCGCTGCCGGCCAGGAACAGGGCGACGCCGCAGCCCAGGGCCACGCACGGCCCGGCCGGCAGCGTGCTCCCGGTGTTCACGATGGCCTGCTTGACCCCGGAGGCCAGCGCGACGATCCCGAGCAGCATCGGGATGTAGGCGTAGAAGTACGCGGCCAGCGCCAGCGCAGGCCGGACGGCCGGATCCGCCGCCACCATGGCCCGTTCGGCCCGCTCGTCGTCCTCCGCGCCGAAGTAGGCCCACCACAGGGCCGCGGTCAGCGCCAGCCCCAGCACGGCGGAAAGGGCCAGCGAGACGGTCACCGCGTGCCCCTCGGCGCCGATCCCGATGTCCACCACCGACTCGCCGAGCACGATGATGACCAGCGCGCCGTGCCGCTCGGTGAAGTGCGAGGGCTGGATGGCGAACCGGCCGCGCACCGGGAGCACGAACGGCGACAGCACCTGCACGGCCAGCGCGGCCGCCCACAGCCCGTAGGCGGCCCCTCCCTAAGCCCCATGATCAGGAACCCGGCCATGCCGGCCAGCATGAGCAGCCGCTCCGTGGTGCGCGACGGAGTGCGCGCGTTGGCCAGCCAGACGTACCCGCCGTACATCCACCACAGCGCGCCGAAGATCAGCAGCACCCGGAACCCGTCCTCGACCGTCACCTCGTGCGAAAGGATCCCCGTCAGCTGGGTGATC
>CAVWBQ010000041.1:0-17897 GCA_963753225.1 uncultured Actinomycetota bacterium
CCAGTGACCTGGTGCCGGGGCGGGCCGGGCAGCCGGTGAAAGCCTGGGTGCACCTGTCGCTGGCGGACCTGCTGCTGCTCGACGGCGACTCCGCGTTGCAGGAGCAGTGGACCGCGCGGGTGCGGGAGCGGTGGGCCGGGTGCCGGGCGTTCGCGTCCGAGACCGGCAGCGACGGCGGCGCCTGGCTCGACGGCGACGCCGCCGAGGGCATCGCGTGCGACGCGGCGATGGCCCCGCTGGTCACCGGCGACGTGAACATCGACGCCCTGGAAAACCTGGTCCGGCTGTGCGTGGAACTGGACCGGCACCGCCGGATCGGCGACGCCGGACACCCGGACACCCCGGCCCCGGGCCCGGCGGCTCCGGGCACCCCGGCGGCTCCGGGCACCCCGGCGGCTCCGGACAGGACGGCGGCGTGGGCGGCGCTGGAGCAGGCGGTCATCGGCAAGGCGGTGGACCTGCTGTCCGGTCCGGGCGGGCTGGCGTCGTTCTTGCGGCGGCGGCAGCTCGGCGCGCGGCTGGGCGGGCCGAGCCTGCCGCTGGACATCGGGTACGCCGAGTCGATCCCCGCCGGGATCCGCAACGCGGTGGTGCTGCGGGACCGCAAGTGCCGGTGGGCAGGCGGGTGCAACCAGCCCGCCTCCGCCTGCGACGTCCACCACACCAAGCACAAGGCCAACGGCGGCAAGACCAGCACCAGGGACTGCGTCCTGTTGTGCTTTTTCCACCACCAGATCGTCATCCACCAGCAGGGCTGGACCCTCGTCCTGAACCCGGACGGGACGACGACCGCCTGGAACAAGGACAAGACGAAAGTACTGCACAGCCACGGACCCCCCGCCCGGGCCGGGTAACGGCCCCGGCACGCCCCGCGGCTACCGACACCACCACTGCCCGCCGGTTTCCGGCGACCCCACGAACGCAGTACCCGATGCTCACCGCCCCCACAAGCCCGGGCCACGGTGCCGTACGGGACTGTGCCTTGGGGATAGCCTGTCCGGCCTGCCGCCTAGCTCCCAGCAGCCGCGGCCAGCGCCCGGTCGTCGGCGGAAAAGTCCTCGTCAACCGCGGTCGGCGGATTCGCCAGGTGCCACCGGACCGACACCGGGATAGTCCCGGCCGGGTCGGAAGGACGCCAGCCGAGCACGGTGGCCGCCTTGCGGCTGTCCACCAGGAAATGCTGGGCGATGCTCCGGGTGTCTTCCAGATCCGCGGGCACGAGGTCCTCGGGCACCGTGACCAGCGAGGCCTCAGAACCGGCCGCCGCCACGATCGCGAGCGCCCAGTCCCGCACCGTGCCGGTGGTCAGGTCGCCGACGTTGAACACCTGGCCCGAAGCGGCCGAGGGGCGGTCCAGCGCGGCCAGCACGGCCGTGGCCACGTCGCCCACATAACAGCGAGTGTCCAGGGAGGTGCCGGGGCCGAACGGTATCTGGAGCCGCCCGGCCCGAACCCTCCGCAGCACGAACTCCTCCCGCCGCTGCCCGTCGTGTTCCCCGTAGATCATCGAGAGCCGCAGCGCAGTGCCGCCGCGCGACAGGTAGAGCGGCTCCACGTCGAGCTTGTCGTAGTGCTCGCCCAGCCCTGGCAGCAAGTCACGCAGCGGGTAGCGTTCCGAACGGACCGGGGACTGTTCGGTCAGCGGCACCGGCTCGCCGCCGTGCCCGGCCAGCAACAGCTCGTAGGCCCGGTACACGTCGATGCTGGACAGCAGCACCAGGTGCGCGTCCGGCAGGTGCGGCAGCACTGCGCCGGCATCAGCCGCCGTCATCGCCCGCGTATCGATTACCGCGTCGGGCCGGAAGCCCCGCAGCTGGTCGGCCACCTCGGCCAGCGCGGAGCGTGCGGCGTGCACATGCGCGCAGCCGGAAAGCTCGGCTGGCTCGGTCTTGCCCCGGTGTACGACCAGCACGTCGTCGCCCCGGGCCAGCAGCTCGCGCGCGATCCGCCGGCCGATGAACAGGGTGCCGCCGAGGATGAGGACCCGCATGCCGCTACCGGGCCTGCGCGGCCGAGGGCGACCCTCCCCTGCCAGCCACCGCCGGCGTCAGCGTTCATCGTCGAGCTCGGTCGCCTCGAAGGTGAAAACCTGCGGACCGATCTGCAAGCTCCAGCCGGGCGGGAGCGGGCTGGGTTCGGTACCGATCCGCGTCCACTGCTCGCCTCCGGGCGGGCTGAAGTAGGTCCCGTGCATGGACTCGGCGTCGCGGACAAGCACGATGCCATTCTCGACCGAGACGTACGCGTGTACCCGCGAGATCACGTGGTCCGGGTCCTGCAGCTGAACCGGTGAAGCCTCCCCGCTCTCCACCGCGGGATCCTGCTGCGGTTCCCGGCCGAGGACGTAGACGCGGTCCAGCACGATCGGTGGTGTCTCCTGCGATGTCAGCACGCCCAGCGGCCGCGGCGCCGCCGTCGGCCGGGGTGGCACCGGCGCGATGGTCGTGGGCTGGACTGCCGGGGACGACAGCTGTGTCCCAGGGTGCGCGACGGCCGGGCCGTCGTCCTCAAACGGACGGTCCGGCTCGGCCAGGCCTGACTCAGCCAGGCCTGACTCGGCCCGGCTGAGCATCTCCTCGTGTTCGCCGGTCTGCACGACCATCGTCGGCTGATGGTTCGGGGCCTCGGCCCGCAGCGCCCAGGGCTCCTGCGGCTGGTCCGCTTCCTGCCCTGGTAGCTCCTCGGCCGACGGCCACGCGAAGCCGCCGGAGCCAGGGTCGGCCGGTTCCGGCCCGGACGCGCCCACGGCGTCGTACCCAGCGGAGTACCCAGCGGAGCCGGCCATGCCAGCACCGGAAGCCATGCCAGCACCGGAAGCCATGCCAGCACCGGATTCCGGGGCAGCACCGGCTTCGGGGGCAACAGCGGCCGCAGCCGGTTCCAGTCCGGGGATACCCGCCGTGCGGCTCAGCACGAAGCCCTGTCCTGGCACCACCCCGGCCCTCAGGTCGGACAGCGGGTCCGCCTGCACCGGCCGGCCGGGCGCGCTGCCGATCGCCAGCCACTCGAACGTGCCGGGCACGATCAGGTCGACCCAGGTCAGGGCCTGCTCTCCGGATACCTCGCGGGTCGCGCCGCCCTCGGTGATCGTGCACCACACCGCGCCACGCAGGAACATGACCACGCCATCGCGCATCGGGGCCACGATCCCGAACGCGGGAGCGTCCCCCGACATGTGGCCGATGACCCAGGCGGCCAGGCGGCTCGCGATCGCGTTGGCCGGCGCCTGGCGGTCGGAACCGACCTCGGCGGCCAGGCCGAGAAGTTCCTGGATGACCCCGCCCGAGGCCGGGCTAACGCCCGCCTCGCCGCGAGGGATCACGATGACCGTGTCACCGAACCGGCCGACAAGGCCAAGGCCTGGCTCGATGCCGATGCGCGTCGTCGTCAGCTGCTCCATCGTGCTTCCTCTTCGTCCGGGGGCAACGTGGGCATTTTGTCATGCCGCAGAACAAGCGAGATAAGCAGCTGAATACCCAGGAATGCTCAGGTGGTAACAGCGGTCACGTCCGCGCCCAGCGCGTTGAACCGCTGCGCGATGTTGGCGTGCCCCCGGTCGATCGGGTAGCAAGGCGTGACCAGCGTCTCGCCCTCGGCGGCCAGCCCGGCCAGTACCAGCGCGATGCCGGTCCGCAGGTCGTGCGCGATCACCTCGGCCCCCGTGAACGAGCAAGGACCGTGCACCACTACCGCGCCGCGGTCGAGCTCGACCGGGGCGCCCATCTTGACCAGCTCGCCGACCAGCGTGTACCGCCCGTCGAAGATCGTCTCGCGGATGTACGAGGTGCCCTCGGCCAGGCAGGCCAGCGCCATGATCGGCGACTGCAGGTCGGTGGCGAACCCGGGGTACGGGCTGGTGATGACGTTGATCGGGCGCACCGGGCCGTCCATCCGGACCGACACCACGGCGCCGTTGGTCCCGAACTTGACCCCCATCTGCTCCAGCTTCCACCGGACCACCCCGAAGTGGTCCAGCGAGGCCCCCACCAGGTTGATCTCCCCGCCGGTGATCGCCGCGGCCATCGCGAACACGCCGGCGTCGATCCGGTCCGCCATCACGGTGTGCTCGACCGCGGTCAGCTCGTCCACGCCGTGCACGGTGATGAAGCCGGTGCCGCCGCCGGTGATCCGCGCGCCCATCTTGGTCAGGAACGCGATGACGTCCAGGACCTCGGGCTCCTGCGCGGTGTTGTCGATGATCGTCTTGCCCGGCGCCAGGCACGCCGCCATGATCAGGTTCTCGGTGCCGGTGTGCGACGGCGTATCCAGGTACAGGTGCGCGCCCTGCAGCTTGCTCGCCTTGATCCGGATGACCGAGTCGCCCTCGTCCACGACCGCGCCGAGCCGGGCGAAGCCGCGGTAGTGGAAGTCCAGGTTCCTGTTGCCCAGGTTGCACCCGCCGACGCCCTCGATCACCGCCTCGCCGAACCGGTGCAGCAGGGCCGGCACGAACAGCACCGAGCTGCGGAACCGGCGGGCGATCTCGGCCGGCAGCACGGGGCTGGTCAGGTTGGACGCGTCGACGACCAGCGTCCGTTCGGTCTCGTGGAACTCGACGACCGCGCCGACCGCCTCGGCCAGCTCGACGGCCCGGCGGACGTCCTCGATGGGCGGGACGTTCCGCAGCACCGTGTGGCCATCACCGGTGAGCAGAGACGCGGCGATCATCTTCAGCGCCGCGTTCTTCGCGCCCTGCACGAAAACCGTCCCGTGCAGCGGAGTGCCTCCGTGCACGCGGTAACTCGTCTCGGGTCCCAGAGTCATGGGCGCTAGCTTAGCCCGGCGAGGCGCTCGAAGACTGGAGCTAGGCGCGCAACGTACCGTTCCGGCCTGAATGCGGAGTCCAGTGCCCGTTCGTGTATCACGATCCCGCGTGTCGCCGCCTGTTTGCGCAGCGTGTCCCGGAACGGCGTGCCCTCGTCCCAGGTCTCCATCGCCGCCGCCTGCACCAGGGTGTATGCGTCCTCACGCGACATACCCGCGCTGACCAGCTCCAGCAGGACCGCCGAGGAGTACATCAGGCCGCCGGTCAGGTCCAGGTTGGACCGCATCCGCGCCGCGTCCACGCTCAGTCCCGACATCAGCCCGGTGGTCAGGTGCAGCAGGTAGTCGGTGGCGATAGCGGCGTCCGGCAGCGCTATCCGCTCCACGGACGAATGTGAGATATCCCGCTCGTGCCACAGCGGGATCCCCTCGGTGACCGGCGTCACATAGCCGCGCACCACCCGGGCCAGCCCGCTGATCCGCTCCGAACGGATCGGGTTCTTCTTGTGCGGCATGGCCGAGGAGCCCTTCTGCCCCGAACGGAACGGCTCGGCCAGCTCCCGCACCTCGGTCCGCTGCCCGTGCCTGACCTCCAGCGCGACCGCCTCGCACACGGTGGCGGCCAGGGCCAGCGCGCTCACCCACTCGGCGATCCCGTCCCGCATCACCACCTGGGTGGCCACGTCCGCGGCCCGCAGCCCGAGCGCGGGCATGACCTCGGCCTCGATGGCCGGGTCGATGTTGGAGTAGCTGCCGACCGGCCCGGACAGCGTGCCGACCGCGACCGCCTCCCGCGCCCGGACCAGACGGTCCCGGCAGCGCGCCATGGCGAAGGCGAAGTCGGCGACCCGGTGCCCCCAGACATCGGGTTCGGCGTGGATGCCGTGCGTCCGGCCGGGCCGCAGCGTGTCCCGGTGCGCCAGCGCGTGGTCCCGCAGCACCCCGACCAGCCGGGTCGCCTTGGCGATCAGCAGGTCGCTCGCCTCGGCCAGCTGGACCGCGAGCGCCGTGTCGAGCAGGTCGGAGGAGGTCATGCCGTAGTGCACCCAGGCGGCGGCCGACCGCGGCTCGGTGTTATCCGCCCAGGCGGTCAGGAAGGCGATCACGTCGTGATCGGTGACCGCCTCGACCGCCGCGACCGCTTCGGGAGTCGGTGATGGGGCCGAACGGACCGGGTTCACGCTCTCCGCCGGCACGGTGCCCGCCCGGGCCTGCGCCTGCAGGACCAGCACCTCCACCCGGCACCACAGCTCGTACTTGTGCGCGTCGCTCCAGACCCGCCCCATCTCGGGCAGCGTGTACCGCTCGATCATGCCTCCACGCTATCGGGGCCGCGCCTACGCTTGTGAAGGTGACAGAAACCGAAGGTGAGCCGCTGGTCGGGGACGGCGTCACGGCCGGCATCGTGCGGATCGGGGACACGGTCCGCCGCCCGGTCCGCCCGTTCACCGCCACCATCCAGGCCTACCTCGCCTACCTGCACCGGGCGGGCTTCACCGCCGCTCCCGTCCCTCTCGGCGTGGATGAGCAGGGCCGCGAGGTGCTGTCCTATGTGCCCGGGGATGTCCCGCGCGAGCCGCTGCCACCGGAAACCGCCGGGGACGACGTCCTGGTCGCGCTGGGCCGGCTGATCCGCGCGCTGCACGAGGCGTCGGCGGGCTGGACACCGCCGCCGGACGCGGTTCTGGGGCGGCCTGCCCGGCGCGGGAAACGCCGCCCCGCTGGGACCGGACGGGGCGCCCGAGCTGGTCAGCCACCGCGACTACTGCCCGGGCAACGTGGTCTTCCGCGACGGGCTGCCCGCCGCGCTCATCGACTTCGACCTGGCCAAGCCGACCACCCGGCTCTACAACCTGGTCAACGCGCTGTGGTGGTGGGCGCCGCTGCGCGATCCGGTGGACCGGGCGCCCGGCTTCGCCGACGCCGACATCGCGCACCGGGCCGCGGTCTTCGCCGACGCCTACGGCATGGACGCGGGCCTGCGGGAGCAGGTGATGCCGATGGCTCTGTGGGTGGCCAGTCGCTATCACGCCACCGCCCGGGCCGCCGCCGAAGCCGACCCGGTCTTCCGCCGTCTCTGGGAGCAGGGCGCCAAGGACGAGCTGCCCCGTGCCGTGGCCTGGCTCGAGCGCGAGGGCCCGGCGATCACCGCACGGCTCACCTTGACGCGCGCCGCTCCAGCGTGAGCGCCGCCCGCCGCTCCGCGGCCAGTGCCGCCGCGACGATCAGGGTCAGCAGCGTCATCTCACCGGCCACGCTCAGCGTGACGCCCACCGCCGAGGCCGCCAGCGCCAGCGCTGCCGCGGCCAGCCGGTATCGCTCCGGGCCGATCCGCAGCGCGTGCCTGAACGCCGCGCTGCCGGCCAGGAACAGGGCGACGCCGCAGCCCAGGGCCACGCACGGCCCGGCCGGCAGCGTGCTCCCGGTGTTCACGATGGCCTGCTTGACCCCGGAGGCCAGCGCGACGATCCCGAGCAGCATCGGGATGTAGGCGTAGAAGTACGCGGCCAGCGCCAGCGCAGGCCGGACGGCCGGATCCGCCGCCACCATGGCCCGTTCGGCCCGCTCGTCGTCCTCCGCGCCGAAGTAGGCCCACCACAGGGCCGCGGTCAGCGCCAGCCCCAGCACGGCGGAAAGGGCCAGCGAGACGGTCACCGCGTGCCCCTCGGCGCCGATCCCGATGTCCACCACCGACTCGCCGAGCACGATGATGACCAGCGCGCCGTGCCGCTCGGTGAAGTGCGAGGGCTGGATGGCGAACCGGCCGCGCACCGGGAGCACGAACGGCGACAGCACCTGCACGGCCAGCGCGGCTGCCCACAGCCCGTAGGCGGCCCCTCCCTAAGCCCCATGATCAGGAACCCGGCCATGCCGGCCAGCATGAGCAGCCGCTCCGTGGTGCGCGACGGAGTGCGCGCGTTGGCCAGCCAGACGTACCCGCCGTACATCCACCACAGCGCGCCGAAGATCAGCAGCACCCGGAACCCGTCCTCGACCGTCACCTCGTGCGAAAGGATCCCCGTCAGCTGGGTGATCGCGAAGACGAAGACCAGGTCGAAGAACAACTCGAGGGTGCTGACCCGCAGCGGAAGGTCCCCTGGCTCGTCCGGTTCGGTCACAGTGCCTACTTCCGGGCCTACTTCCGGGCCTACTTCCGGGCCTACTTCCGGCGCGCCGCGATGTCCCGGCGGTACCAGCCGCCGCGCAGCGAGACCGTGGCGGCGAGCTCGTAGGCCCGGGCGCGCGCGGCCGGGACGTCAGGCCCCGAGCCGACCGCGTTCAGCACCCGGCCGCCCGCCGCCACCAGGGCGCCCTCGGCGTCCCTGGCGGTGCCCGCGTGCAGCAGGTAGGCGTCGGACGACCCGGGCTGTCCGGACCCGCCCCGCCCCCCGCCAGCGTCCGGGCGTGACACCCCGGCTCGTTCGGCGCCTGTGATCTTGTCGCCCCTGACCGGGTCCTCCGGGTAGCCTTCGGCGGCGATCACCACGACGACCGCCGCGCCGGGTCGCCAACCCAGGGGAGCGGCGCCGGCCAGGTCCCCGGACGCCGCGGCGGCCAGCAGCGGCGCCAGCGGACTGGAACCCTGATCGAGCCGGTCCAGCACCACCTGCGTCTCGGGGTCGCCGAACCGGGCGTTGAACTCGACCACCCGCAGCCCGGCCCCGGTCAGGGCCAGCCCGGCGTAGAGCAGGCCCTGGTACGGCGTGCCGCGGCGGCGCATCGCGTCGACGGCCGGCTGGATGACCTCGGCCATCGTCTGCCCGGCCAGGTCAGGCGGGGCCCAGGGGAGCGGGGCGTAGGCGCCCATGCCGCCGGTGTTCGGCCCCTGGTCGCCGTCCCCGGCCCGCTTGAAGTCCTGGGCGGGCAGCAGCGGCACCGCCGTGACGCCGTCGGTGACCGCGAACAGCGACACCTCAGGGCCGTCGAGGAACTCCTCGATCACCACCGTGCCGCAGGCCCGGGCGTGCGCCCTGGCCGCCGCCAGGTCCGCGGTGACCAGCACGCCCTTGCCCGCGGCCAGGGCGTCGTCCTTGACCACGTAGGGCGGGCCGAACGCGGCCAGCGCCTCGTCCGCCTGGCCTGGGGTGCCGCAGAGATGCGAGGCCGCGGTCGGGATGCCCGCCTCGGTCATCACCTGCTTGGCGAAGGACTTCGAGCCCTCGATCATGGCCGCCGCCGCGCTGGGCCCGAAGCAGCAGAAACCGGCCTGGCGCAGCGCGTCGCCCGCGCCCGCGACCAGCGGCGCCTCCGGGCCGATCACCACCAGGTCCGGACTCAGCTTGCGGGCCAGGGCCAGGATCCCGGCGGGGCTCAGCGCTGTATCCGGATACGTCTGCGCCACGGCCGCGATGCCCGGATTCCCGGGGGCCGCGTGGACGTCGTCCCCGCTAAGCGCACGCACGATCGCGTGCTCGCGGCCGCCGGACCCGATGACGAGTATGCGCACGCCAGGAGCTTACCGGCGGCTCAGCCCGTACCACTCATCGGCGAGCATCGCGAAGTCGACCTCGGTGCTCCACTCGCCCTTGAAGCGCTCGTTGCGGACCAGGCGGGCCTCCTGCCGCATGCCCAGCCGCCTGGCCAGCCGCAGCGACGGCTCGTTGCGCTCGTCGATCCGCGCGACGATGCGATGCAGGCCAAGTGCCCCGAATCCGAGCCGCAGCATCGCGCTCGCCGCCTCGGTCGCGTAGCCGTGGCCGCCCAGGGAGGGATTGAACACGTAGCCGAGCTCCCCGCCGGCGTGCTCCCGGCTGTGCCAGAACAGCACGACGTCACCCGCTAGCTCGCCCGTCTCGGCCAGCTGAGCGCCGAGCGTGAGCGACTGCCCCTCATCGGTGAGTTCCGTGCGGGCCCACCGCCCCGCGATCCGCTCGACGATGTCGTCGCGGCTCATCGGCTCGAACGGCACGTACCGGCTGACATCGTCCCGGCCGCGGTAAGCGAGCAGGGCGTCGGCGTCGGCCATGGCCAGCGGGCGCAGCAGCAGTCGCTCGGTGCGGACAGGGTAGCCGGGCCGCAGCGACCCGGACGGTGACCCCGGCTCGTCAGCCATCCTGCAGCAGATCCCTGATCTGGAGGGTCTGGTCCCGGCGCGGGCCGACGCCGACCGCGCACACCGGGGCGCCGATCATCTCCTCCACGGCGCTGACGTAGGCCCGCGCGGTGGCCGGCAGCTCGTCGAACGAGCGGGCCTTGGAGATGTCCTCCCACCAGCCGTCGAAGTACTCGTAGACCGGCACCGCGTGGTGGAAGTCGGTCTGCGTCATCGGGATGTCGTCGTGTCGCTTCCCGTCCACCTGGTAGGCCACGCAGACCGGGACCTGGTCCAGGCCGGACAGGACGTCCAGCTTGGTCAGGAAGTAGCCGGTGATGCCGTTCACGCGGGTCGCGTACCGGGCGATGACCGCGTCGAACCAGCCGCAGCGGCGCGGCCTGCCGGTGGTCACGCCGTACTCGGCGCCCGCCTTGCGCAGCCACTCGCCCTCCTCACCGCGGAGTTCGGTGGGGAAGGGCCCCTCGCCGACGCGGGTCGTGTAGGCCTTGACGATGCCAATGACGTCGGAGATCCGGGTCGGGCCGATGCCGGCCCCGGCGCAGGCGCCGCCCGCGGTGGGGGAGGACGAGGTGACGAACGGGTAGGTGCCGTGGTCCACGTCGAGCATGGTGGCCTGGGCGCCCTCGAGCAGCACTGCCTTGCCCTGATCCAGCGCCCGGCCCAGGGCCAGCGTCGTGTCGGCCACGTAGGGGCGGAGCCGCTCGGCGTACCGCTCGTACTCGGCCGCGATCGCCTCGGCCTCGATCCCGCGCCGGTTGTAGACCTTGGTCAGTATCTGGTTCTTCTCCCGCAGCACCAGGTCGAGCTTCTGCCGCAGGATGCCGGGGTCGAACAGGTCCTGGACGCGGATCCCGGTCCGGGCGATCTTGTCGCCGTAGGCCGGGCCGATGCCGCGGCCGGTGGTGCCGATCCGCGCGCTGCCCAGGTACCGCTCGGTGACCTTGTCCAGCGCCCGGTGGTACGGCGTGATCAGGTGGGCGTTCGCCGAGACGAGAAGCTTGGAGCAGTCCACGCCGCGGGCGGCCAGGCCGTCGATCTCGTCCAGCAGGACCTGCGGGTCGATTACCACGCCGTTGCCGATCACCGGGACGACGTTCGGCGACAGCACCCCGGACGGCAGCAGGTGCAGGGCGTAGCTCTCGTCGCCGATGACGACCGTGTGCCCGGCGTTGTTCCCGCCCTGGTACCTGACCACGTAGTCAACGCGGTCACCGAGCAGGTCGGTGGCCTTGCCCTTGCCCTCATCACCCCACTGAGCCCCGACAACCACGATCGCGGGCATGCGGTATTCCCCTCGGCCTCACATGAGGAAGCCCCCGCACAGGCGCAAGCGCGGCAGGGGGACTCTTGCGTTCTGAGGCTACCCGCAAAACCGCCAGGCAACCCAGCCCTTCGCGACCGTTTCGCCCGGCTCTGCCCTTGTCCCGTTCGTATCATCGTGTGCGCAAAGACGCCGGAAATGGCGCCTTTGCGCACACGTCACGGTTTTTCGGTCGCCAGCACCGCGGCGGCGGTGGCGCTGCTGGCGCGCAGGAACTGCGCGCAGCGCTCCGCCTCGTCGTCCTCGCCGATGGCCGCGGCGGAGGTGCCCAGCATGTGCAGGGCGCGCAGGAAGCCGCGGTTCGGCTCGTGCTCCCACGGGACCGGGCCATGGCCCTTCCAGCCCGCCCGGCGCAACTGGTCCAGGCCGCGGTGATAGCCGGTCCGCGCGTACGCGTAGGCCGTGACCGCGTCGCCCTGGGCGTACGCACGTTCGGCCAGCGCGGCCCAGGCCGCGGAGTAGGACGGAAACCGCGCCGCCACCTTCTCCGGCGCCTCGCCCGCGGCCAGCGCCGCGTCCGCCTCGGCGTCAGGGAGCAGGTAGGTGGCCGGCGGCTCGCCCAGCAGGTTCTGACGTTCCATCCGTGTCCCTTGGCTCAGTCTCGTGGCTCAGTCTCGTGGCTCAGCCGAGCTGGTGGCCGGCCGACAGCAGGTCCTCGCAGGCGTGGATGACCCGCGCCGCCATGCCCGCCTCGCCCGCCTTGCCCCAGCTGCGCGGGTCGTACACCTTCTTGCTGCCCACCTCGCCGTCTATCTTCAGCACGCCGTCGTAGTTCTTGAACATGTGGTCCGCGACGGGCCGGGTAAACGCGTACTGGGTGTCGGTGTCGACGTTCATCTTGACCACGCCGTAGGAGATGGCCTCCCTGATCTCCTCGAGCGCCGAACCTGACCCGCCGTGGAAGACCAGGTCGAAGGGCTTCTCCTGGCCGTATTTCTGGCCCACGGCGTCCTGGATCTCCTTCAGCACCGGCGGACGCAGCTTCACGTGCCCGGGCTTGTAGACGCCGTGCACGTTGCCGAACGTGGCGGCCAGGATGTACCGGCCGTGCTCGCCGAGCCCGAGAGCCTCGGCGGTGGCCAGGGCGTCTTCCGGCGTGGTGTACAGCTTCTCGTTGATCGCGCCGACAACGCCGTCCTCCTCGCCGCCGACCACACCGATCTCCATCTCCATGACGATGCGGGCGGCCGCGCACTCGGCCAGCAATTCGGTCGCGATCTCCAGGTTCTCCTTGAGCGGCACGGCCGAGCCGTCCCACATGTGCGACTGGAACAGCGGTTCCTCGCCGCGGGCGACCCGCTCCTTGGACAGCGCTACCAGCGGGCGCATGTAGCCGTCCAGCTTGTTCTTCGGGCAGTGGTCGGTGTGCAGCGCGATGTGGATGGGGTACTTGGCCGCGACCACGTGCGCGAAGTCCGCCAGCGCCGCCGCGCCCGTCACCATGTCCTTGACCGGGCCCGACAGGTATTCGGCGCCGCCGGTCGATATCTGGACGATCCCGTCACTGCCGGCCTCGGCGAAGCCACGCAGCGCGGCGTTCAGCGTCTGGCTCGAGGTGCAGTTGATGGCGGGGAACGCGAAGCCCCGCTGCTTGGCAGTATCGAGCATCTGCGCGTAGATCTCTGGGGTCGCGATTGGCATGACGATAACTCCTCGGCTTAGATTGACCCCACTCTAGACACGCAGGCTTGGATCTCTGTAGGGACCTTGGGCCTGACAACTCTAGACATGAAGCGCGCGTGAAGATGCACCGGGCATGGCCGGGCATGAGGTACAACAGGAAGCCTATGGAGAGCTTCCTGACCTCGGCGGGATACGCCGGGCTCATCCTATTCGCCTTCCTGGAGGCGGCGTGCATCCCGATCTCGTCCGAGATCACGTTCGGCTTCGCCGGGGTGCTCGCGTACCAGGGGCATCTAAACCTCGCCCTGGTCATCATCCTGGGCACGCTGGCCGAGCTCGCCGGCTCTTACGCCTCGTACGCGGTCGGCCGGATCGGCGGCCGGCCGCTGGTGACCAAGCTCGGCCGCTACGTGCTGGTGACCGAGTCGGACGTGAGCCGGGCCGAGCGCTTCCTCGAGGGCCGGGGGATGTGGGCCATCCCGGTAGGGCGCATGCTGCCGTTCGTCCGCGCCTTCACCTCGATCGTCGCCGGCCTGGTGCGCGTCCCGGCGGGCAAGTTCGGGATCCTGAGCCTGATCGGCACGGTCCTCTACGTGGCCGCGCTCTCCTCGATCGGCTACGCGCTCGGCAGCACCTGGCAAAGCGTCAGCCACGGCCTCGCGGTCGTTGGCTACGTGCTGTTCGCCCTGGTGGTCCTGGCCATCGTCGGCTTCATCGCTTACCGCTGGCGCGCGGTCCGGCGCGAGGACCAGGTCAAGCGCGCGGGTGCGGCGGCCGGCCCCGGCCAGCCAGACGCCCCCGGCACCCCTGACGTCCCCGGCACCGCTGACGTCCCCGGCACCGCTGACGTCCCCGGCACCTCAGACGCCGCCGGTACCGGCGAGCGGCCCCGGCCGCACTCGCACCGGGCCGGCTAAATGAGTGATTCCTGATTCAGGTGAGTGCGGCGTGCCGGGGTGCGGCTCACGGCCTGGACAGCCTCCGGCCGGGCGGTGCGGATCACCCTGGTCCGGGCCGCGGATGAGGGCTGCATCAGCGCCGTCAGCCTCTCCCGCACCTCTATTCGCTCGCCAGTACGGCGATCGCGGTTCTTACGGGGTGGATTCGGGCTTCCGGGTGAGCCCGGGGGCACCATAGTGCACAAAAACCACCCGGGAGCCCCGATCCACCCGGATCTTCCGCCGCTGCCTGCCTCACCGCGAACATCCGCACCGGGCACCCCGGCCAGCACGGCCTGGGCCTGCAACCCGATCAGGAATCACTCATCAGATGCCGAGGTCCGCTAGTTCGTAGGCGGCCCGGTAGATCAGCCCGCGCCCGGTCACGTTCGGCCGGGCGCCCCGGTCGGCCAGCACGGCCACGCCGGCCACCTCCGCGCCGGCCTCCCGCAGCGCCTCCACCGCGGCCAGCACGGACGCCCCGGTGGTGGACGTGTCCTCGACCGCGAGCACCCGCCGCCCGGCCACGTCCGGGCCCTCGATCCGGCGCTGCGTGCCGTGCTCCTTGTCCTTCTTCCGCACCACGAACGCGTCCACCGGCGTGCCCCGGGCGGCCGCGGCGTGCATCATCGCGGTGGCCACCGGGTCGGCGCCCAGGGTGAGCCCCCCGACCGCGTCGTAGGCCAGGTCGGCGGTCAGGTCGAGCATGACCCGCCCGGCCAGCGGCGCCACCCGCCCGTCCAGCAGGATCCGGCGCAGGTCCACGTAGACGTCGGCGTGCTGCCCGGAGGAGAGCACGAAGTCGCCCCGGACCACGGCCTTGGCCCTGATCGCCGCGAGGAGTTCGGCCCGGTCGTCGCTCACGGCTCGCGATCCTAGGCGATGGCCCGCCGGCGCCGGTTGTCCAGTCCCCCTCAAACTGGCGTCCCGGCGCCGGCGGGGCTCAGCGGGCCAGCTCGTCCACCAGGCGAAGCGCCTCGGTGAGCCGCCCGGGCAAAGGGGTCATGCGGATCTGGGTGCCGAACGCGCCCTGGATGTTCCGCCGCAGCCTGGCGTACCGGCCCGCGCCCGGGACCGGCCCAGGCCGGCGCAGGCCGCGATCAGGGGGGTGGCCCCGACCGCGGCCAGGCCAGCCTCACCGCGCGCCAGTGCTCGGTTCCGGCACGCGACGAGGACCTCGCCGACCGCCTCGCTGTCCCAGTCGTCGGGCATGCACCAGCCGGTGGCCAGGCTGCGCCGGCGCCATTCGTCCCGGAGCTGGTCGTCCCGGAGACAAGCTGGCCCGGCGGAGCGATCTTCCCGGTCAGGCTCCATGTGGCGGTCGGCTCCTTCCGCTCGGATGGTCGCGATTCCGAGGTAGTGACGGCAAACCCGTCCCGGCATGACGCCGTATGAGCCAGGATTCCTCGGGTAACTATTCGGAGTCAATCAAGGACGGTGAGTAATGGAGAGCCCCCGGGATCCATTGCCCGCAGACGTGGCCGCGAAACCCGGACCGCACCCGCGGTGCCCAGGCCGAGAGACCCCGGCGAGTCCGCGGAACCCCTGCGCCTCGGCGGGTCCGCGGAACCCCTACCCCCGGGCGACGCGGACCTGATCGCGGCCAGCCGCGGGCCGGAGACACCGCGGCGTACAACACCCTCCCGCGAGGCAGCCACCCGCCGGTAGCTTCTGCGTCCGCTGAGGCCTGAGTGACGTAGGTTCGGGACGTGACTAATGGGCTCTAGGCAGCGGGAATGCGCGGAAAGCCATCCGCGGGAAGGTTACTTCACTAGTCTTAGGGCCATCGGTGCTTATGAGCTGGCCAACGCGCCGAGGGAAGGACGGTGGGGCCGTGGATCGCTGCGCGCTGTTCGTTGACGCTGGTTACGTGCTCGCGGATGGTGCCATGGCTGTGCACGGGACGCGCCGGGCCGAATCGGTCTCATGGGACTATGAGGGACTCCTGCAGCTGTTGTCCAGCCTGGCCAGGGAACGCTCGGGCCTGCCGGTGCTGCGCTGCTACTGGTACGAGGCCACCGTGGACGGCCGCCGTACCGCCGAGCAGGACGCGCTGGCCGACGTGCCGGGCATCAAGCTCCGCGTGGCGAAGATCCGCCCCGGCCGCCGCGAGGGCGTGGAGACCGAGATCCACCGTGACCTGACCACGCTGGCCCGCAACAACGCGATCAGCGACGCGCTCGTGGTCAGCGCGGAAGAGGACCTGGCCCAGGTCATCGCCGACGTCCAGGACCTGGGTATGCGGGTCACCCTGGTGCACATCGCGGTCGACGGGAACTGGACCATCTCCCGGGCGCTCCGCCAGGAGTCCGACGACATCATCGAGATCAGCGGCGACCACCTGCGGCCCTACGTGGAGCTTGTCGCCGGGGCCGAGCCCGTTCACCCGGACGAGGGCGGCGACCTCGCCGCCGTCCGGCCGCTGGCCAACGGCCACTCGACCGCGCCCGCGGCTGCCTACCAGCAGGCGCCCGCCACGTCGGGGAATCACGCTCCCCCGGCCATCTACACGGCGCCGGTCGTGGCCGAATACCAGCGGCCCGCGCTGCAGCTGCCCAGGTCGACGTCGCGCGACGACCGGACCCGGGACGAGCGGGCACGAGACGACCGGGCGCGCGAGGAGCGGACCGCGCCGGCCGTCAACGGCGACGCGCCGCCCGCCGCCCGCCAGGACATCGCATCGCGCCAGGACATCCCGGCGCGGCAGGACATCCCGGCGCGGCAGGACATCCCGGCGCGGCAGGACATCGCATCGCGGCCTGACCTCACGTCCCGGCCGGACATCTACGCCGCGCCGTCCGCCAGCACGCGGAACCGCCCCGAACCGGTCCCGCCCGCCCCGCAGAACCCCGCCGTGCGTGCCCGCGTCGTCGAAGACTCCGCGGCCTACGCCCCGCCCGCCGGGCCGGGATCCCTGGTTCCTCCCGTGTCGCCGGTACCTCAGGCGCCGCAGGGCACGCCGGAGCCCGTGCCAGGCCCCGACGCCACCCAGCCCGCGCCCAGCCAGCTTCCCAGTCAGCTCCCCGGCCAGCTTCCCAGTCAGCTCCCCGGCCAGCTGCGCCGCCTGCCGTCCGCGCGCCCCCCCGGCAGCCAGGTCCAGCACGGCCCCCAGGGCCAGAATCCGGGCCAGAGCCAGGTCCAGCACGGCCTCCAGAGCCAGCAAGGCCAGATCCCGGGCCAGAGCCAGAACTCGGCCCGCAGCGCCCCCTACAGCGGCCCGCAGCCGGTGGTGAACCCGGCCGCGCCGTCCCCCTACCAGGCCCAGAACGCCACGCCCGGCGTCTCGCTGTCCGAAGCGGTGCAGGCGGCGCACGAGGAGGGCCAGGAGTTCGGCGGTTCGGTGGCCAGGGACGCGCCGGCGCTGTGGCTGGAGGCGGTGCTGGCCCGCAAGCCGCGCATGCCGTCGGACCTGGAGGCGCGGCTGCTTCAGGGTTCGGCGCTGCCGATCGACTTCCTGCTGCACGACGAGGTGCGGCACGCGCTGCGCCGCGGATTCTGGGACGCTCTCGAGCGGACCCGCCGGTAAGCGACGAAAAGGAAAGACGCCCGGGTTGTCCACGGCATCGGTGGGTAGGGTGGACAACGTGGTCGTGCTGTCCGGCGAATTGTTTGACGCCATCGAGGTCAACGCCGCCAGGACGGGCAATCACAAGCGGGCCGCGGTCCGGATGAGCCGGCTGGCGGCCCAGGCCACCCCGAGCGGCATCTCCCGCGCCGAGGCGCACATGCGGGCGGGAGAGCAGTGGCTGCTCGCCGACGACCCGGCCGAAGCCGTCGATCAGTTCGAGAAGGCCATCGCCGATCGCGGAGCCACCTCCGACGACCCGCGGGTCCCGCTGGCCCGGGCGATGTTCGCCCTGGGGCGCAACGAGGACGCCGACGCCCTGCTCCGCGAGGTGCGCGAGTCAGGTGCCCGCTCCCAGCCGCGTACCTGCGACCTGGTGGCCGAACTCCTCACCGAGCAAGGCGACCTCCCCGCCGCCCTCGACTGGGCCACGGCCGGCGTCGACGCCTGCCTGCGCGGCGACGACCGCGACGAGCTCCGGCTGCTGCTCCGGCTGCGCTACCGGCTCCGGGTCGACCTGGGCCTGCCCGAGGACGACTACGACAAGATGCTGGACAACAACAAGAAGGCCGGCCCCGCCGCGGGAACGTAACCCCGCGAGCAGGACCGGCCCTCGAGAACTCAGCGAGC